>CAVTQA010000019.1:0-368958 GCA_963736715.1 uncultured Alphaproteobacteria bacterium
GCAGAATACTTAAATAAATTCTCGCGAAAGTCTCGCCATGAGTTGCGACGGACGGTCAGGAGGTTTGGCGAGGGGCGTCCCGAAATGGCTGATATTGTGGTGTATAGGACGCCGCCGGAAATGAGCGCGTTCCGGGAAATTGCCATTCGAATCTCTCGGTGCTCGTACAAGGAGAAAATCGGTTGGGGTTTTGAAGAGTCCGAAAGTTTCGCGCACCGACTCGAATCGGACGCCCGCCTTGGCAATGTCCGTGGCTTTGTGCTGATGCTCGACTATGAACCGGCCGCTTATGGCTTTTGTCGCATTGAACATGATGTAATTATCTATAAGCACACCGGATATGACGAGCAATTCGCACGCCGGTCTCCCGGTAAGGTGCTGCTCTACTTGATGCTTAAGACTCTGTTTCGTGAAGGGGAATTCAGGCTCCTCGACTTTGACGGCATGGATCACTTTCCATACACGGAATTTTTCTCAACTCGGGCAATTCGTTGTGCACGGGTCGTCTGGTTTCGTCCAACCATGCGGAACGCCGCAGCGGTTGCCTGCCATTGGGCCGTTGCAGCAGCATGGCGGGTTGCTGCAGCATTGCGCATATCTGCTTGGCGGAGCAGCAGTGAATGGCCGAGCGTGCGGCGCCTTCCGCGCGTGTGGGCTCGAGCGCTGACTAGATCCGGAAGACTTAATTAGCAGGTCACCTCACGGCTATGCTGTTGATAACTTGCCGGGGTCAGAACCTCTAGATGCCTTCGTCGTCGGCGGGGCTATGTCCCAGACTGCCGGACAAAATTAGGAGAGCGGTGATGCAGCCGAGCTTCGATCCGACTTGGGAGATTCGCTCGGAGATTCTTTATTTTCAATTAGGGCCGGTACGATTATTTGAAGTGCCCGTTCGGGCGCTGACGCTTACGTCGAATCCATTCGTCCTCGGTCGCAAGCTGGAAATCCCCCTTTCTGACGCGCTAGCGAAGGGTTGCCGGGCCGTGGTTGGCACGGCAATGCCGGTCGACAGGCGTTTTGCGACAATGTGCTTCGACCAGGGCGCATTGCGGTATGCAGCACGTTATGGCGATCGATATGTAGTCGACCTGCAAGGTTCATTTGCCGAATACATAAAGAAATTTTCAAAAAAGTCGCGAGGGAACTTACAGCGAGCTGCGAAAAAGTTTACGCAGTGGAGCGACGGACGCGAACCGCTCCACGAGTTTAGAAGCCCGTCAGAAATCAGTGCATTTCGTGATATTGCGGTGGCGATTTCCCATGCATCCTACAAGAGGAAGCTGGGCTGGGGTTTCCAAGAAGGCGAAGATTTTGCGCGGCAGCTCGAAATTGATGCCGCCGCCGGCCGTGTTCGCGGTTACGTGCTGATGTCCGATGACCAGCCAGCCGCCTACGTGTTCTGTCGCATAGATCATGATGTAATCGTCTATAAACATATAGGATATGACGAACGATCTGCCGACAAATCGCCGGGCACCACTCTATTATATCTTATACTACAAAGACTCTTCGATGATAGAGAATTCCGACTTCTTGACTTCGATGGAACAGAATATTACGAGTACAAAGAATTCTTTGCGACACGTGCAATTCGCTGCGCGCGCGTGTTCTGGTTTCGACCCAGACCTCTTGAGATCGTCATCTTCGGTATGCACTGGATTCTTACAGCTACATGGCGGCTCTCCTCGCTATTTCGCCGTTATCTGTGCCAAGGCCACCGCGGATTGGTAAGGTTTGTCCGCTTGTTAGTGGAGAATTTTCGAAGGAGCGCATCCGGGCCACGTAAGAGATCGGATCAAGCATCACGACGCCCTCGCACCGTCTTTGCCGGAAGCGCGGGTCCGTCAGGGCCTCGATATCAGACCACACGAACAGATCCACCAACGTCGCTGATGCCTCCTCCACAAGGCGGGCGGCCAAATTTGCCATCGCGCGAGAACGGTCGGGGTGCGGGGAGAATGCAATTTACAGGCGGACAGACAGACCCGGTTGGACGTGATGATCTTGATGGATCCCCGTTAACACGCCGGTGACTTGTTCGCCGGCAAGATTGAAAATCGCGAATGGCTTGCTTCGTAGCAGCAATGGGCTCCAAAAAATATTCGGGAGCGGTATACGGAGAGCGACGGCATGCAAAATACGATCGCGGAGCGGTTCGCGTGGTGGGTTAAGCGGGGTTCGGGAATAACTTTTGATTTATTTCATAATGTCGACACTGGGAGTGGTTGGCCGGCTCAGTCCGGCGACATAGTCAGTCCGAACCGTGACAAAGCCGTTCCCTATGATCCCGCGCCTTGGCGGACGCTTCGCCGATCGCTGAAACTTGGGTCTCTTCGAGCCAATGGATTTACCTTCGTTGATGTTGGTTGCGGGAAAGGCAAGGTGCTGCTGTCTGCTCTCGCACTGTCCTTCAAACGCATTGTCGGTGTCGAATTTTCGCCCGTACTTTGCCGGATTGCGAAGAACAACCTCGCGAATGCCCGGTTCGTTCGGCAACGATGCTTTGCGGTGCAGGTCAGTTGTTCCGATGCCGTCGACTACCCGATACCGAATGAGCCTACTATTTTTTTCTTCCATAATCCATTCACCTATGAGGTGATGGAGATCGTGCTCGGCAATATTATCGGCGCCCAGTTGCGAACGCCGTGTCCACGGTACCTGATCTTTTGTGCAGCTTCTTCAAGTATTCCACAAATCAAGAAATTCTTTCACCAAAAAGGCGGTTGCGCTCGGCTGCTTGTCTCAAGCAAATTGAGGAGAAAATCTATCTATATCTTTGAAATGCTTTATCACCGATAGATGAGGCAGCGTGCGGGTAGTAGAGCATCCCCTAAACTATCTGCGCTCCGGCGTTGCAATCAGCTCATTACTTGAGATCTCTTACCGATTACTAGCAGCCCGCAGCTTCTACAGCAACATATTAGAGTGAGGCGGCTAGGCTAACGTAACGCTCGACCGCTTGCCGCCAGCTGAATTCCCGGAGGACGCGATCGTGCAAGCTGGCTCCGAGCGAGGCGGCTCGTTCCGGCGCATCCAGCAGGGCCCTAATGCCCTCAGCGAGCTGCGTCGCGTCGCCGCCGTCAACCAGAATGCCGTTTTCCTTGTCGCGGATGATCTCCGGCACACCGCCGACGCGAGTGGCGATCACGGGCAAACTGAACACGCCGGCTTCCAACAGTACGATCCCGAACGGCTCCGCGAGCGAACTGAGGCAGAACAGGGTTGCCGCCGCAAACAAAGCGCCGATCTTTGCGTGCGGGACATCGAGCAGAAAAAGTACGCGCTTATCCAAACCGAGCAGTGAAACCTGCTGACGAAGATCATTCAGAGCGCCCGCGTCTCTGCCCGCCAGCACGAGATGCAGATCGGGATAGCCGTCGGCGATTTGGGAGAATGCATTTAAAAAATAACATTGCCCTTTTTTTGGCTCGAAGGTGGCAACGTTCAGAATGTAGCGCCGCGGCAGCGCGGCATTTATCGGCTCATAGTCTTGGATAGTTTGAGCTGAAACACCATTATGGATGACGGAGACCTTGCCAGCAAGTTCGGGCGCGATGCGCTTCGTCACTTGATCCGCGAAGGCGTGCGAGACGGCTACAACGGCGCTTCCACGCGCCAGCATGTGGACATATCGTGGTAAATACTCGGGCCAACTGGCTGCCCCCACGATGTCCATGCCGTGAAGCGAAAAAATCACTTTCACCGGCCTCCCGGTGACGACACGAGGTCGGGCAATAAACATCCCTTGCGCCAGCGTGGGGTAATGGGGATTAACAACCTGTATATTGAGTGTACGGATGAGTCGCAGAACTCGCCGACTTTCACCCCACGCGAGAATCGAGCTCAGAATCCGCTTAGAAAGTCGAACGCGGTCGTCGGGCGACTGGGGCATGCGAACGAAGTCGGGCGGCTCGCGCATGCGAACGAACACGTACTGCACTCCGTCGCGCATCTCCATGCGGGGACGAGCCGCTGTCCATTCGTTCACAATCACGACGGGGCGATACAACCCGTGCACGTTTAGCTCGTTGGCGAGGTTGAGGACTACCTGACATACACCGCCGGTGCACCGCAACGGATCACACCATATGAGGAGTGCCCAGCCGGGGCGGGCGAGTGTACCGGATGTGACTCCACGATGTCGTTTGCCTCGCATCAACCGACAGCTTCCCGATCTCGGCATTGCTAAGTGCGATTATCCGATTTCGGACGCAGTCGTAAAGAGTTCGAGAAAGACGAGCACCTTGCGCGACAGGGACTAGCCGAGGAAGTCTTGAGGTGTGACGATTGTTCCACTCCGCCCCTCGGTCACATCGAATGTCGCGATGTGAATTATCATATTGACAAAAATCGACAGAAATGGTATTGTTAATTTGAATCTGGGAACAAAGGAAAAAAGATCTGACAAGCCAAGCGGCGCCGGCCACAGTGGCTCGATGGGATTATCCCAGTCCGCGGGGTCAAGGTCGAGAGACAAATTGGTTGAGCCCTGTTATCACGCTTATAGGGTGATTGACCTGACGCAGCCGGCAGTTTGTCACAAAGTGCGATCCCGCTGTATCTGATCCCCGCTGTATCTAGAGACGAAATTCATGAATCAAAATTAGCAATTTTGTCGCCACTACAACGTACCAATCGGGACAATAATAGGTTTCCTGACTGCATTACACTGAAAGCGCTGCAACCATGATGAGATTTTTCATTTTTCTTACTGCCGTGCTGTTCGCCGCGCAAGCCGGCGCGCAGACGTCGACGACGCTCGACGTGCCGATCATCGTCACCCACGCCGCATCAGGGCCCGCGCAAACCCTGTTGCCGATGACACAGCAGGCGGGCACCGGCGGGGTCAACCCGTTGCAGTTCCTCGCCGGCACCGGTTCGGCGAACAATTTTGTGGGAAATCCGCCGCCGGCCGCGATCTACCCAGCGTCGCCCGTTTTCGCCGGCACATACTCGCTGGGCGGAGCGGACGCGAGCAAGTTCACAATCAATTCTTCGACCGGGGCCGTCAGGGTAGGGGCTTCGGCACTTGCCGCCGGGACTTACAATATCACGATCTGCGCGACGCAGGCTGGGGTCATCGGGTCGCCGGCTTGCTCGCCGTGGGTACTCCAAGGCGTGGACATCAATGACACCTCGACCCTGTTCATGCAACTGGACAATTACAACCCGGCACCGGGCGGCACCGTCAATGTGACGGTACGCAACGCGCCCAATACATCGGGTGGGGATTATGTCTGGATTCAGCGCAACTATAACGGCCTCGGCTATTCGAACACCGGCACAGTCGGGGTCAATCAGCAATATGTCGGCTCGGTCGGGACTCACAATGCCGTCCTTGCCCTGACCGTGCCCAACCCGCCGACCGACAGCTATCAGTTCCTCAACGTTCTTTTCGTGCCCAATAACGGAGTGGGAAGCCAGGCGACCGCGAGAACCGCCGATCTGATAATCCAACCGAGCATCCCATTCGTGATGCCGACCGCCACGAACACCTTGGTTCCCCCGTTCACACCCACACAGACCATTACCGTGTGCCCAGCCGGGGTGACGCCTGCCTGTCAATACACCGAACTGAGCCAGGCCATCATCGGTCTGTCGAACAGCAACACCAGCAACACCGCCGACAACGTGTTGATTACGATGCAGGCGGCGGCATACGAGGATTGCATACAGTTCGGCAATTCGAGCCCGTTCACCGCGCCGACCAACAACCGGATCTGGCACCTGCCGCCGCACCTGTGGATCAAGGGCGTGGGCGGGGCCTTCGCGCATATCGCGACAATGGACAACCCGGCCTTTCTCTGCAACGGCAAGGGCACGATCGTTTTCTGGGGCAATGCTACCGATATTTTGACGATTGACAATTTAGAGATCTCGGATTGGGTAAACGCAGCCCCGTCTGGTGCAGTTTATGTGGGGCTCGGCAATGTGACCTTGCGCAACGTCTATATCCACGACGGCAATATGGGCATTATCACCAGCGATCAGAGCGTCGTCAGCCATTCCATTACGAACTCGCGATTTGCACGCGGCGGTGGTCCCGCCGGTCCCAGCCACAATATATACATAGGCGAGGCGGCCTCATTCTCGATTGACCATTCCATTTCGCAGCAGGCGCTGACCGGGCATGAGGTCAAGTGCCGCGCGCTGACGTGCCATGTCACCTGTAATCTGCTCCACGGCACGGAAGATCCGTACTACGTGAACAGCGAGGAGGTTGATTTCGCCGATGGCGTGTCGCCTCCTTCTACCGTTGGCATCACTGCTTACCTGAACAATAATACCCTCGTAAAGGGAGCGGGCGGCAACCAGCAAAATCAAGCTGGCTTCGCAATGGATTTAGAGAGCTACTATCCGGGGAACAACTATACTGTATCAGTCAATAGCAACATTTTTATTTGGGATGGGACCGCCCAGCACTGGTTTTTCTATATCGGCCCGACCTCCGGGACAGATATTATGCACCCGGAGCCGCAAACCTGGACCAACAACTGGTTCGTCGGCAGCAATGGCGCCCCCGACCCTTACGGGGTGTACCCCTACTACAGCTATGCAGCGCCAAACGCGGCTACTGGCACCGGGTATCCGAACACAACCCAGATCACCGAGGTCGGGGACGTACAATACCCCAATAGGGCAGCAGCCGGGATCACGCAAACCTACCCGCCGCCGCCCGGCTGTACCGGCACGATCGGCAATATGGCGGTGCCGTGACGACTGACAATGTCGAAATGCTGCACCCGGGCCGCACGCTTAGCCGGTCTTGGGGCGCGAAAATCGCAACGCCCTGAAACCGGTGCGGAGATTCGGGCTCGGCAAATGCCGAGCCCGAATCCCAGAGAGTTCCAGAAAATCGTGCCCTGGCTGATGTTGAACCGCGAGGGCCTCGACGTTCTCGTCCATCCGCTGACCGAAAGCTCCTACGACGACCACAGCAAGAATGCGATGTGGCTCGGCACGCCGGTGCCGATGCGGCTCGAAATTCTGCGGCCGACCTATCGCACCGAACTGCTGCCGACCGCCGCGGCCTGACGCGAGCACTCAGCGCCCTGCGAAGAGCCATTTCAACCGGAACTGGCGGGGGCGGTCGATAGCCACCACCCCTCGCCGGCGAGCCAGCATGGGTGATGCGGCTCCTCGGGCGCACCTCGCAGCGACCGGATGGCGGTGAATCCCCCCTCGCCAATGGCGCCGTCAATCTTTCCTTCGCTGCCGGATCTCGCCCGATACACAGGATGATCCCCACCCGGCCGGCGAACGTCGCCGCATAGCGATCCGGGTCACCAGCCTGGCGGGTGGGACCGTCATCGCGGCTGATTGCGCTCAAATTTTGCGCGCCGCGGCATTTGCCCTGCAAGGGAACCTCAAGTCCTTGATCATCGAGAGGGTAAGCAAGCAAATTAACAGAGGAGACACGTATGACGCCCCTGGAAAATCAGCTCACCGGTCTTCAGACCTCGCGGCGTAATCTGGCAAGGATCGGTGCCATGGTGGCGTCGGCGATAATTGCTAAAACAACGCCAGCTGCGGCGGACTACTTTTCGCATGAAGAGTGGGAGCGGGAGCAGAAGCGGAAGCGAGACCGGGATGATCCTAATTGTTTTCTGAAGGGCACGACGATCCGGACCGCAGATGGCGACCGGAAGATCGAAGACCTAGCTCTGGGGGATTCGCTGCCGACTGTTTTCGGCGGGATTTGTCCCATTCAGTGGATCGGGCGGTACCGGTTTAAGAGGAGCAGCCCGACCAAGGCATGGGTCAAAGACGTCCTGCCGATTCGGGTTGCTCGGTCAGCCCTGGGTCCCGATGTCCCGTGTGCTGATTTGTATGTCACCAAGACGCACGCATTCCTGATCGACGGCGTGCTGGTGGCGGCGGGCAACTTGATCAACGGTACCACGATTACCCGTTATGACGCGCGCGAACTCGATGAATTGGAGTTCTTCCACATCAAGCTCAAACGCCACGACGTGATCTACGCAGAAGGAGCTCCCTGCGAAACTCTGTTGAACGTCGATGAGAATGCGGCCAATTTTGCCGAATATTTCCGTGAATACGGAGTTACAAGCAGGGAGACCCCGTGTGCGCCGTTGCTTCGGTATGGCTGGCGAAGGGGCGAAATAAAATCGTGTTTTCGCAGCGCGATCTCACCTTGGATTGACCGCCGCCAGCCGGTTGACATTATTCGGGACCAGCTGGACGCGCGAGGGATCGCGCTTTTGCGGCAATCGGAACTCGTGTTCTGATTCACAGACTGCCGGGGGCGATTTTGACTTCGCTCCCTTGCCGCTCCCAGCTTCCGCTTCTTGAGCTCGGGCAAACGATGTAGCTGCTGGCGATCCGGCCATCCATCGGCCGGGTGCGGATCAGTTCGCAGCGCCGCACCCTTTTGTTCGTCCTTGGCGTCACGCCTACCGTATTACCAGATATTCACCAGCTCAGCGCTGGGATGGAAGCCGCGATCGTGCCAGATGCACTCCGGTGAGCGGCGGCAAAAGTTGTCGCGACCGTGCCTGTATCTTGTGCGCGGCGCCATCTTGGGAACAAGATCGAAGGATAGGTCGCTGTCGAGGTTTCCGAATCCCGGATTTTTCCCGGAGTTTCCCTGCCCGGCAGGGAAAAGTCGTAGGAGCGCCGCGGCATGCTCGTAGAGATTGGCCATTTCGCTCTCGTGCTCGCGCTGCTCGTCGCGCTGGTGCAGGGCACCGTGCCGCTGGTCGGGCGCGTCGGCGCGCAGCCGGGCGCTGATGGATCTGGGGCGATCGGCGGCATTGCTGGAATTCGGGCTCGTCGCGCTCGCCTTCGCTATCTTCATGCACGCCCACATCGTCTCGGATTTCTCGGTGCGGAACGTGTTCGAGAACTCGAATACCGCCAAACCGATGCTCTACAAGGTGACCGGCGTCTGGGGCAGCCACGAAGGCTCGATGATGCTCTGGGTCTTGATGCTGACCTTGTTCGGCGGGCTCGTCGCGGCTTTGGGGCGGTCATTGCCGGCCACCCTGCGGGCGCGGACTTTGGCGATCCAGGGGCTTGCTCGGTTTTGGAACCTTGGCCTTCATCATCGGGACGTCCAACCCGTTCGATCGGCTATTCCCTGTCCCAGTCGACGGGCGCGACCTCAACCCGCTATTGCAGGACCCGGGCCTCGCCTTCCATCCGCCGTTTCTCTATTTCGGCTATGTCGGGTTCTCGATCACCTATTCCTTCGCGATCGCCGCGCTGATCGAGGGGCGGGTCGGCGCAGCTTGGGCGCGCTGGGTGCGGCCCTGGGCATTGACGGCCTGGTGCGGGCTGACGATCGGCATCGCGATGGGCAGCTGGTGGGCCTATTACGTGCTCGGATGGGGCGGCTGGTGGTACTGGGACCCGGTCGAGAACGCCTCCTTCATGCCTTGGCTGCTCGGAACCGCACTCCTGCACTCCGCAGCCGTCGTCGAAAAGCGCGAAACCCTGCAGCGCTGGACCGTCCTCTTGGCCATCCTGACATTTGGCATGAGCCTGATTGGGACCTTCCTCGTGCGATCGGGTGTCCTGACCTCGGTCCACTCCTTCGCCGTCGATCCGACGCGCGGCGTCTTCATCCTGGTGCTGATCGCGCTGGTGATCGGCGGCGGCCTCGTCCTTTACGCGCTGCGCGCCCCCGGCCTCGAAACCGGCAACCCGTTCGCACCGGTAAGTCGCGAAGGCGCCCTCGTCCTCAACAACCTGCTGCTCTGCGCCGGCATGGCGACGGTATTTCTCGGGACCTTCTACCCGCTCTTCGCCGAGGTGTGGAGCGGCGTCAAGCTTTCGGTTGGGCCGCAATTCTTCGACGCGACCTTCGTGCCGATCCTGGCGCCAGCCATCGTCGCGATGGTGATCGGCCCGGTATTGGCCTGGCGCCGCGGCAATCTGCGTGCCGCCCTGCGCCGCCTCGCTCCGGCCGTCATCGGCGCGCTGCTCGCGCCGGCCATCGTCTTCGCCATCGACCGTGCCGCACCGCCTGCGGCATTGGCGGGTATAACGCTCGCGGTCTGGGCGATGCTCGGAGTGCTCACCGATCTCGCCGATCGAAGCGGGGTGGCGAAACAGCCCCTAGGCACATCCTGGCGACGGCTGCGCCATTTGCCGCGCGGAACTTGGGGCTACGCAATCGCCCATTTCGGGGTCGGCGTGCTGATCGCCGGGATCGATCGTCTCGACGGCATGGCGAAGCGAGCGGATCGAGACCCTGCATCCCGGGGACACCCTCGAGATCGCCGGCCGCAGCCTGCGCTTGGTCGGGGTGACGGAAGGGGATGTCGCCAATTACCACGCCCAGCGCGCGCAAATCGTCGTCGAGCGCCCCGGCAGCGCACCGATGACCCTCTACCCCGAGCGTCGCTGGTATCCGGTGGCGCGCAGCCAGACCACCAACACGGCGATCGCCACAAACGGGGTGGGCGATCTCTATCTGGCGCTCGGCGATCCGGATGGCCAAGGGGGCTGGGTGTTGCGGGCCTATTACAATCCGCTCGTTCCGTGGATCTGGTTTGGCGCAATCCTCGCCGCCCTGGGCGGGCTCGTCTCGCTGAGCGACCGCCGGCTCCGCCTGCGCCTGCCGGCGGCGAGGACCTCGCTTGCGGTCACGTCGGCGGGCTCGGCCGACAGCTGATGATCCGTCGGCTCGCTTTGGCGGTCGCGGTGGCGGCGGGCCTCGTCGGACCTGCGGCCCATGCTGTCGAGCCCGCCGAGCGGCTCGCCGAACCTGCGCTCGAGGCGCGGGCCCGGGCGCTGAGCCAGGAGCTGCGGTGTCTCGTCTGCCAGAACCAGTCGATCGACGAGTCGAACGCCGATCTCGCCCACGATCTGCGCGTATTGCTGCGGCAACGCCTGGTTGCCGGCGATACGGATCAGCAAGTGCTCGATTATGTCGTCGCCCGCTATGGGGTCTTCGTGCTGCTCGATCCGCCCTTTGCGCCGGCGACATACCTTTTGTGGCTGACACCGCCTGTGCTGGTGGTGGGGGCCGGGATCTTTTTGGTTCTCCGGGCGCGGCGCCGCCGTCCCGACCCCGGACTCCCGGCCTTGACCGAGGAAGAGCGCGCCCGTGCTGAGCTATTGCTTGGCGAACGTGGATGATCTGGTTCTGGATCATCGCGGGAGTGCTGGTCCTGGCGGCGCTGATTGCGCTGCTCAAGCCCTTGCTGTGGGCAGCCCCGGAGAACGCGGATCAGGGTGAACCCGTCACCGCGGTGTTTCGCCGGCAACTCACGAACATCGATGGCGAGATTGCGCAGGGCAGGCTCGCTCCGGACGAGGCCGCGGCGGTGCGCGCCGAAATCACCCGGCGCATGCTCTCGGCGGCCGACCAGGAAGCGAAAAACTCGCGGCCGGCCGTCTTGGGTTCGGCCGCGGCCTCGTGGCGCATCGGCGCTGCGGTCGGTATAGCGGCCCTTCTGCCGGCGGCGGCGTTCGTCATCTACTCGGCGGTCGGCGCGCCGGCGGCGATCGAACGGGGCGCAAGTTCCGCAGCAGCCCCTGCGGCCGACGACCGGGCAAAACTCGCCGCCGCAGCCGAACAGCTCAAGGCGCGGCTTCAGCAGGAGCCCGGGCATGTCGAAGGCTGGGTCCTGCTGGCTCGTACCTTCGCCTCTCTCGAGCGCTACCCGGAAGCGCGCGCGGCGTACGGCCAGGCGATTGCCTTGGCGCCAAACGAGCCGCGGCTGCACGCCGAGCTGGGGGAATTGCTCGTGCTGGCGGCGGGCGGCGACGTCAGTGCCGAGGCCGAGGCCGAATTTGCCAAGGCCGGAGATGATCCCCGCGCCCGCTTCTATGGCGCAGAAGCTGCGCTGCAGCGCGGTGATCGCGAGGCAGCCAAGGCTACGCTGCGCGCCCTGCTGGCCACGGCGCCGGCCGAGGCGCCATGGCGCAAAGTCGTGCAGGACCGCCTCGCCGAGATTGCCCCAGGGGAGATTGCCCCGGGTGAGCAGCCGCCCGCTGGGGAGGCATCCGGGCCGACGGCTCGGGACGTGGCCGCGGCTCAATCGATGTCGCCGGAGGAGCGGCAGGCAATGATTCGCTCCATGGTCGACCGCCTCGCCGCTCGGCTCGAGCAGAACCCGAACGACAAGGACGGGTGGAACCGCCTCGCCCACGCCTACGATGTGCTGGGCGAAACTGAGAAGGCCAAAGCAGCGCGCACCCGCGCCGCACAAGTTCCTGAGGCTGGGAAGTAGCCTCGACCCTGTCTGTTGCCTTCATCATTACAAGTGCGAGTAAATCTGCCGGATTGCGCGAGCCACGATCGGAGCGGTTGAACTTCGGCGCTACCAGCCGTTAACCTCGAAGAACAATGCCACCCCCGCCGGATTTGAGCCTCGTGACTGGAGCGACCGGGTTCGTCGGATCGGCTGTGGTGCGCGCCCTGCTGGCGCGGGGCCACCGGGTGCGCGTGCTCGCCCGGCCAAACAGTGATCGGCGCAATCTTGCGGGTCTCGCGGTGGAAATCGCCGAGGGGGCTATGGAGGATCCCCGCTCGTTGACGCGCGCGGTCGCCGGGTGCCGATACGTGTACCATGTAGCGGCCGATTACCGGATCTGGGTACCCGATCCCGCGCCAATGTTTCGTGCCAACGTCGATGGCACTCGGGATCTGCTGACCGCGGCCCTCGAAGCCGGCGCCGAACGGGTCGTCTATACGAGCAGCGTCGCGACCCTGGGGCTGGTGGCGGGCGGGTCGGCCGATGAGGAGACGCCGAGCAGACTCGACGACATGATCGGGCCCTACAAACGGTCGAAATTCGCGGCCGAAGAGGTGGCACGAGGGCTTGCTCGGGAGCGCGGGCTGCCGGTAGTGATCGTCAACCCCTCCACCCCGGTCGGGCCCGGCGACATCAAGCCGACGCCGACCGGCCGCCTGATCGTCGAGGCCGCGCGCGGCCACATGCCCGCCTTTGTAGACACCGGTCTGAATATCGTCCATGTCGATGACGTCGCCGAAGGCCATCTCGCCGCGGCCGAAAAGGGACGGATCGGCGAGCGATATATCCTTGGGGGCGAGAACCTGACGCTCGCTGAGATCCTCGCCGGGGTCGCGCAGGCGGTCGGCCGTCGTCCGCCCTGGCTCCGGGTCCCGCACAGTGTGCTGTTTCCTGTCGCTATCGGAGCGGAGCTGGCGGCCCGCGTTTCCGGGCGCGACCCGTTCGTCACGCTGGACGGAGTTCGGATGTCGCGGAAAAAGATGTATTTTACCTCGGAAAAGGCGTCGCGCGAGCTCGGCTACACGCCGCGGCCGGTGCGCGAGGCCATTGCCGACGCTGTCAGCTGGTTCGGGGCTAATGGATATCTGAAATGACGGCTTTGCGGGACGAGCTGCCATCGCACCGCGCCGAGAGCCTCGAAACTCCCTCGGGCAAGTGGCGCGGCAGCGAAAATTTCCCGGTGGGATCGTTTCTGATTCGGCGCGACTTGCGGGCGCATGTGCACGCGTTCTACCGATTCGCCCGAAACGCCGACGACATTGCCGATAATCCTGCCTTGACTGCCGATGAAAAGATAGGGCGGCTCGACCGCATGGGCGCCATCCTCGACGGAGCCTCGGGCGAGGATTCTCCCGCCGCCGCCGCGATGCGTGAAAGCCTCCTCGAAACCGGCATGACTGCTCAGCACTGCCATGACGTACTGCACGCGTTCCGGATCGACGCGGTCAAGCTTCGTTATCGCGACTGGGACGATCTGATGGGATATTGCCGCTACTCGGCTTCGCCGGTCGGCCGCCAGCTGCTTGACCTGCACGGCGAAAGCCGCGCCACTTGGCCGGCTTCCGATGCCCTTTGCCCGGCGCTGCAGGTGCTCAATCACCTGCAGGATTGCGCGGACGACCATCGGCGGCTCGATCGCGTCTACCTGCCGCTTGAAGATCTTGCCGCGGAAGGAACCGGGATCGAGGCGCTGGCGGCCGGTATGTCGAGCCCGGGACTGCGGCGCGTGCTCGACCGGCTGCTGGACCGCACCGCGGAATTGATCGAACAGGCTCGCGGCTTGCCGCCGCTCGTCGCTTCCCGCGGATTGCGGTGGGAGTCCGCGGTCATCGTCGGCCTGGCTGGGCGGCTGTTGCGCCGGCTCCGCCATGGCGATCCCGTTGCGACCCGCGTCGCGTTGAGCAAATCCGATTTCCTCGCCGCCTTTGCAATCGGCGTCTCGGGAGGGTTTCGGGGTTGAGCGACGCCGCGCTCCATGCCGCTGCCGATCAGCTGGGCGAAGACGCGCTGCGCGAGACTATCCGGCACCGGGTCGAGGCTGCCGGGACCTCGTTTTACTGGGCGATGCGGCTGCTGCCGCGGGATCGCCGCAACGGCATGTACGCGATCTATGCGTTCTGCCGTGAGGTCGACGACATTGCCGATGGCGAGAGGCCGGTCGAACACAAGCTCGCTGCTCTGGCCGGGTGGCGCGAGGAGATCGATGCGCTCTACGACGGGCGTCCGCGCCACCTCGTGGCTCGAGCATTGTCGGGGCCGGTGCGGAGTTATCAGCTTCGCAAAGAGGACTTTCTTGCGATCCTCGCCGGCATGGAGATGGACGCTCGGGGAGACATCAGGGCCCCGGATTTGGCGACCCTGGACCTCTATTGCGCGCGCGTCGCGAGCGCTGTCGGCCATCTTTCAGTCCATATATTCGGTGATTCCAGCGCCGCCGCTCATGCCGTCGCAGAATCGCTCGGCCGGGCACTGCAGCTGACCAACATCCTCCGAGACCTCGCGGAGGACGCCGCTCGGCAGCGCTTATATCTGCCTCGCGAAATCCTCGATCGGCACGGGATTCGAGCTGCCGAACCTGCGGCCGTCCTGCGGCATCCGGCATTGCCTGCAGCATGCCGCGATGTCGCCGCTATCGCCGAGGGCCACTTCCGCACGGCAGCGCGGGCAATGGAGCACTGCTCGCGCCGCGCCATGCGTCCAGCCGCGGTGATGGCGGCACTCTACGGCGCGACGCTCTCGGCTCTGCAGCGCTCGGGATGGCGCAATCCCAGGCAGCGCGTCAGTGTGTCGACCTCATTGAAGCTCTGGCTGGTGTTGCGCCACGGCTTGCTATGACGAGAGCGGCGAGTACGGGTTGCGTGCATGTTGTTGGTGCAGGCCTTGCCGGGCTCGCGGCGGCGGTCGCGCTCGCCGATACCGGGCGGTGCGTCATTATTTATGAAGCTGCTCCCCACGCCGGCGGACGCTGCCGCTCCTATTTTGATGCCGAACTCGGATGCCGCATCGACAACGGCAACCATCTCCTTTTGGCCGGCAATCAGGCGGCGCTCGATTATCTCGGCCGGATCGGCGCTTGCGGTTCTCTTGAAGGCCCCCTTGAAGCTGTCTTCCCGTTCGTCGACGCCGCAACCGGGGAGCGTTGGACGGTGCGGTCGAATAGCGGCGCTCTGCCCTGGTGGGTCCTGTCCGCCAGAAGGCGGGTTCCGCACACGCGAGCGCGTGACTACCTCGCCGCCTTGGCGCTGCGACGGGCAGATCCGTCGGCAACGATCGCCGCCGTCCTCGATCCGCGGCAGGAATTGTTTCGCCGGCTGTGGGAGCCGCTCGCCGTCGCCGCCTTGAATACCGGCGCCGAGCAGGGTTCAGCCACTCTCTTTTGGCGCATGCTCGCCGAAACGCTCGGGCGGGGAGGCGCCGCGTGCCGTCCTCTGCTTCCTCGCGTCGGCCTGTCTGAAAGCTTCGTCGAGCCGGCGCTCGCCCGCTTACGCGCCAAAGGCGCGGAAATCCGCTTTGGCGCTCGTCTGAGGGCGCTGGCCTTCGGGCCCGACTCGGTTTCGGATCTCGTCTTCGAAGCTGCTTCGATCGCGCTCGACCGCGCGGACAGCGTGATCCTTGCCGTACCCGCGGCGATCGCCGCCCGCCTTGTTCCGGGGCTCATCGTGCCCGATCGGCACTCGCCGATCGTCAACGCACATTTCCGCTGTACTCCTCCAGCCGGGTCGCCGTTTTTTGTGGGCGTAATCGGCGGCGCCGCGGAATGGATCTTTCGCAAGCGCGAAGTGTTATCGGTGACGGTCAGCGCTGCTGACCGATTCGTCGAGCGCGGCGCATCGGAGCTGCGTGAGCTCTTCTGGCGCGATGTCGCTGTCGCCTATGAGCTTCCGTCGTGTCCAGTTCCGCAGGCTCGAATCGTAAAGGAGCGCAGGGCGACGTTTCTGGCAAGCCCCGAGCAGCTGCAGCGCCGTCCGCAACAGATCACAGCGTGGAGGAATCTTCTACTTGCCGGCGATTATGTCGATATGGGCTTGCCTGCGACGATCGAAGGCGCTATTCGCTCCGGCTTTGCTGCGGCCGGCCTAGCAACCGATTGCCGGCTTGAGGCGTTATCCCAACCTCCCGCGAGTGCCCGAAACCCGCTCGCGTTAACCACGGAAATTCAGCAAGAACGACACCGCGCCCTTCCATGAATGAAATAGGCACGAAAGAAGTAGCGATCTTGCGTCGTCGCGTTGACGCAGCGCGCCTCGACGAGGCGATTACGCGCGCCAGCAAATCGCTGGTCGCCTTGCAGCACCCCGACGGACATTGGGTCTTCGAGTTGGAGGCCGACGTGACGATCCCGTCGGAGTTCATCCTGCTCCAACACTATTTCGGCCGCATCGAGCCGGAACTCCAAGCGCGGATCGCCAGGTATATTCGTGCCATCCAAGGCGCGGACGGCGGCTGGCCTCTGTTCCACGGGGGCGTTCTCGATCTCAGCGCTTCGGTCAAGGCCTATTTCGCCTTGAAGGCGGCCGGCGATCCGGTCGATGCGCCGCATATGGAACGGGCTCGGGCGGCGATCCTGACCGGTGGCGGCGCCCGGCGCTGCAGCGTATTCACACGCATCCTGCTTGCATTGTTCGGCGAGGTTCCGTGGCGGGCGGTCCCGATCATGCCGGTCGAAATCATGCTGCTTCCGAGCTGGTCTCCCTTTCACATCGCCAAGGTGTCCTACTGGTCGCGCACGGTCCTCGTGCCGCTGCTTGTCCTGATGGCGCTGCGGCCGCGGGCCCGCAACCCGCTCGATATTACCGTCACCGAGCTTTTTCTAGAGCCGCCTGAGACGGTGCGGGATTGGATCGGCGGTCCGACCTCCTCCCCACTCTCGGTGGCTTTTGGCATGCTCGACCGGCTGTTGCGGGTCGCCGAGCCATTCTTTCCGGCGGATGCGCGCCGGCGAGCGATCGACAAAGCTGTCGCCTTTGTCACAGAGCGCCTCAATGGCGACGATGGCCTTGGGGGCATCTTTCCGGCGATGGCCAACGCCGCGATGATGTTCGACTGTTTGGGCTATGACCCCGATCACCCCGGCTACGCGTCGGCTCTAGCTTCCCTTCGCAAGCTGCTGGTGCTGGACGGCGAGCGCAGCTACTGCCAACCCTGCTTGTCTCCCGTTTGGGATACGGCCCTTGCCTGCCATGCGCTAATGGAGGTCGAAGACATCCGACTGGAAGCGACAATAAGGCGGGCGCTCGACTGGCTCGAGACAAAGCAGGTGCTCGAAGTCGTCGGCGATTGGGCGTCAGCCCGCCCCGGTCTGCGGCCCGGCGGGTGGGCATTCCAGTTCGAGAACCCCTATTACCCTGATCTCGATGACACGGCGGCGGTCGCTCTCGCCCTCGACCGCTTCGGCTCGGCGCGCTATCGGGTGGCGATCGACCGCGCGGCCGAATGGGTGATCGGCATGCAAAGCCGGGGCGGCGGATGGGGATCCTTTGACGCCGACAACACGCATTTTTATCTGAACCACATCCCGTTCGCTGACCACGGCGCGCTGCTGGACCCGCCGACAGCGGATGTCAGCGGACGCTGCCTGAGCTTCCTGACCCAAATCGGCCACGGGCCCGACCACCCGGCGGTAGCTGCGGCAATAGACTATCTGCGAGCCGAGCAGGAACCCGACGGCAGCTGGTTCGGCCGATGGGGTACCAACTATATCTACGGGACCTGGTCGGTGCTCACCGCGTTGAACAGCGCCGGCCTGCCGGCGGATTCGCCCGAAGTGCGGCGCGCCGTGGACTGGCTCGTCGCTCGCCAGCACAAAGATGGGGGGTGGGGGGAAGGCGGCAAATCCTACTGGACAGGAGCGCCCCACGGCGAAGCGCCCTATAGCACCTCGTCGCAGACTGCCTGGGCGCTGCTCGCTTTGATGGCCGCCGGAGAGGTTGGCAATCCGGCGGTCGCTCGCGGGATCGCATATTTGGTCGACAGCCAGGACCAGGACGGCAACTGGGACGAGCCCTGGTACACCGCCGTCGGATTTCCGCGCGTCTTTTACTTGCGCTATCACGGCTACCGCGCTTTCTTCCCGCTTTGGGCGCTTGCGCGATATCGCCGTCTGTCGCGGGGCAATTCGCGTCAGGTTCCGTTCGGCATTTGACGTTGGGTGGACGTGAGAGGGCCGCGTCCTTTTGTCCGTAGCCAAAAGCCTGATGGCCAGCTAGGGGTTGCGGGCAAATGCGGCGGCGGCTCAGCCTACGAAACGTGATGCTCGCCCCGAGAGTTGATATTGTCAACTATTAGGCGAGGATCGGACTATCAGCCCGGTCCAGAGCGGCCCGAACGATCGGCGTTCAAGCTGTCGCTGTATGGGAAGGTGCGGATGCGCCGATTGTCCACCGTGCTCTGCACCTCCGGGCTCGCCGCCGAAGCCAAGATCGCGCGCGCCGCGGGATTTCCCGTCGTGATCGGCGCGGGAGACCGGGAGCGCACGGCTGCTCTCGTCGAGAACGCAGTCCAACACGCGAATTGTCTGATGAGCTTCGGTATTGCGGGCGCTCTGGCCCCGCATTTGCGGCCGGGTGACGTGGTCATCTCGGCCGAAGTCGTGTCGGCCGACCATCGCTGGACAGCGGCGGGGCCTTTCCAAATCCGCGTGGCCGCTCTCGCTCAGGAAATCGGTGCTTTCGAAGGCGCGGTATTCGGAGCGAGCGCGATCCTCGCAACCGAGGAAGAAAAAAGCCGCGCTTGGCGCGACACAGGTGCCCTCGCCGTCGATCTCGAAAGCGACATCGTCGCCCGTATCGCCTCGCAGGCCGGCATTCCCTTTTTCGTCGCGCGCACGGTTGCCGACACTGTCTATCGGGAGCTTCCGCCGGCCGCCCTGATCCCGCTCTCTGAGGCCGGGACGCCGAACCTAGCTCGCGTACTCGGCTCCGTGCTGCGCCGTCCGCGGCAGATTGCGGCTCTGATCGCGCTCGCTCGGGAGACCCGGATGGCTTTGTCAGCGCTAGCCGCTCCCGCTCACGCTCTCCGCGGGCTGGCGGGGGTCTTTTAGACGCGCCATCGCGTCTTCGACGTGCCGCGAAAAGACGTATCTCGCCGGCCGTTGCCGGTTGAGCGGGATTTCCGGTGCCATCTCGCCCTCGGTGCGGAACCCGCGGAGCGCCACCCCCGCCGCCTTGAGCGGGTGCCTCACCGAATCCATGACAGCAGTCGCCTCGTACCCGCTATGCACCATGCAATCGGCGCATTTCTCGTAATTGCCGGTGCCGTAGGCGTCCCAGTCGGTCTCCTCCATCAGCTCCCTGAATGTCCTCGCGTAGCCTTCGCCCAGCAAGTAGCAGGGCCGCTGCCAGCCGAAATAATTTCGCGTCGGATTGCCCCATGGAGTGCAATGGTAGGATTGGTTGCCGGCCAGGAAATCGAGAAACAGGCTCGATTGATTGAATGACCATCGGCGCCGCGGATCGCGCTTGAAGATTTCACGGAACAGTTCCTTCGTGCGGCGCCGATTAAGGAAGTGCTCCTGATCCGGCGCCCGTTCGTAGGCATAGCCGGGCGATACCGTTATGCCGTCGATCCCGACCTCCATGACTTCGTCGAAGAAGCGGGCGATGCGCCCGGGGTCGGCGGTATCGAACAGGGTCGAGTTGATGTTCACCCGAAATTTGCGAGCCTTTGCCAGCTTGATCGCCGCGACAGCGCGATCATAAACCCCGCTCTGGCACACCGAGCGGTCGTGATCCTCGCGGTCACCGTCGAGATGGATCGTCCAGGCAAAGTAAGGGCTCGGCTCGAACAGGTCGATCTTCTTTTCGAGCAGTAGAGCGTTCGTGCAGAGATAGACGAACTTCTTCTTTGCAATAATGCGCCGGGCGATCTCGTCGATCTCACGGTGCAGCAAGGGTTCGCCGCCTGCGATGACGACCATAGGCGCGCCGCATTCTTCGGCCGCCGCGATACACTCGTCGACGCTGAGGCGCTGATTGAGGATCGGATCAGGATAATCGATCTTGCCGCAGCCGGCGCAGGCGAGATTGCAGCGGAACAGCGGCTCCAGCATCAGCACCAGCGGATAACGCTCCACACCTTTAAGATGCTGAGCGACGACGTACGCGCCCACCCGGATGGTTTGGCGCAGCGGAATTGGCACGGCGAAACCTCGTTGCCTGAGTTTGACTGGGGAGCCGGCTTCAGCCGGCGACGTCGGCGAGTTGAGTGGGCATCCGGAAGCGGACATTCTCGGTGACGCCAGGCAGCACCGACAACTCGAAATCCGCGAGTTCGCGCAACCGCGTGATCACCTCCTCGACGAGTTCGGCCGGAGCCGACGCCCCGGCGGTAATGCCGACGGCCGTGGCGCTCTCGATCCAGCTCGGGTCGAGGGCGCGAGCGTCCTCGATCAGATAGCTGGGGACCCCGCTTTCCGCCGCGATCTCGCGCAGCCGATTCGAATTCGAGCTGTTCGGCGCACCGACTACCAGGACAACATCGACAATTTTTGCTAGTTCCCGCGCGGCTCTTTGGCGATTTTGCGTCGCGTAGCAGATGTCCTTCGTGTCGGGGCCGACAATTGTCGGAAAGCGGGCCTTCAGCGCCTCGATAACGGCGCGCGTGTCGTCAACGCTGAGAGTGGTCTGCGTAATGAAGGCGAGCTTGTCCGGGTCAGCGACCTCGAGCCGCACGACCTCTTCCGGCGTCGAGATCAGATGCACGCGGCCGTCGATTCGCCCCATCGTGCCGACGATTTCCGGGTGTCCGGCATGTCCGATCAAGATGATCTCGCGCCCCTGGTTGGCATAACGCTGGCCCTCGATGTGCACTTTGGAGACCAGCGGGCAGGTCGCGTCGATGACCGGAAGCCCGCGGTCGGCCGCACGCTCCTCGATTGCGCTGGCGACCCCGTGGGCGCTGAAAATCGTGACGGCGCCCTTTGGGATTTCGTCGATCTCGTCGACAAAATGTGCACCTTTGGCGCGCAAGCGTTCGACAACGTGGCGATTGTGCACGATCTCGTGACGGACATAGATCGGTGGGCCGTATTTTTCGAGCGCGCGCTCGACGATCTCGATGGCGCGTTCGACCCCCGCGCAGAAGCCTCGTGGCTGGGCTAGCACTACCCGCATGACATCGCCTCGTTGCCGCGCCGCGAGCGGGCGGCACCCGAACTCAGCGCGTACCCGCATAAGCCACTATATGAACGCGCAACGTCCCTGACACAATCCGTAGCGCAATGCACGCGCAATCAGCAGACGGACGAACACGCCCAGCAAGCGATTGAACCCGAGCGAGGAAGGTTTTCCACCAGGTGGACTCAAATCTTGTCATCGCCATCGTGCTGCTCCCCACCTGGGCGTATCTGGTGAGGGCGGCTGTGGCTGTCCTGCGGTTTGCCCGTCGCGCGCCGCCCGCCGCCTCGGATCGGCCGGCGGTTTCGGTGCTGAAGCCGCTGCATGGCGACGAGCCGGGCCTTTATGAAAATCTCCGTTCCTTTGCCGAGCAGGATTATCCGGCGCTGCAAATCGTGCTCGGCGCCAATGACTTGCAGGATAGCGCGCTGCCGGCTGCTCGTGCTCTGATTCGCGATCTCCCGGCCTGCGACATCTCCTTCGTCGTCAGCGCGCGCGCCAGCGGGTCGAACAAAAAGGTCGCCAATCTCGAAAACATGTTCGAGGCGGCGCGCCACGACCTGTTAGTCGTCGCCGACAGCGATATGCGGGTTGATCGGCATTATCTCGGCGCGGTAACGGCGGCGCTGCACGACCCGCAGACGGGGGTTGTGACGTGCCTCTACAAGGGTGTGTCGACTGGCGGGACATGGTCCGAGTTCGGGGCCATGTACATCAATTTTGGTTTCCTTCCGGGTGCTCTCGTCGCCGAATCGCTGGGTCTAGGGAGAGGGTGTTTCGGCGCGACGATCGCGCTGCGCCGCGAGACCCTCGAACGCATCGGCGAGTTTGCGCGTCTGCGCGACGAACTCGCCGACGACCACCGAATCGGCAACGAGGTTCGCGCCCTCGGACTGAGCGTAGTGCTGTCGCCCTACATTGTCGAAGCTCGGGTGACCGAGAACAGCCTGGCCGATCTGTGGCGGCACGAGCTGCGCTGGGCGCGCACGGTGCGAGCAGTGGCGCCGGCCGGCTTTGCCGGGTCGGTGCTGGCCCATCCCGTCGCCCTTGCCGCGCTTGGCGCGGCCACGACGGGATTTGCCTTGACCCCCTGTATCCTTCTTGTGATTTCCGGCATCCTTAGATGGGCCACGGCGCGGGTCATTGCGGGTGCGCTCGGGCTTCCCCCAGCCAAGCCCTTGCTGCTGCCGCTGCGCGATGCCTTGTCCTTCGCCGTGTTCGTCGCCAGCTTTTTCGGGCGCACGGTCTTCTGGCGGGATCAGGTTTATCACGTCGAGGCGAACGGCCGCATGACAGCCGACGGAGATGAGGTCCTATGATGAAGACCCTGTTCCTCCACCCGCCGTCCTTCGACGGCTTCGATGGCGGCGCTGGTTCGCGCTATCAGGCCAAGCGCGAGATCCGCTCGTTCTGGTACCCGACCTGGCTCGCTCAGCCGGCAGCCCTCCTGCCCGACAGCAAGCTGATCGACGCTCCTCCGGCGCGGCTCAAGCTCGAGCAAGTCCTGCCGGTCGCCCGGGAATACGAACTGGCGGTGCTTCACACGTCGACGCCGTCCTTCGCCTCGGACGTTCGTGTCGCCGCGGCGCTGAAAGATACGAACCCGAAGCTCAAGATCGGATTTGTCGGGGCGAAGGTCGCGGTGGAGCCCGAGGACAGCCTCAACGCCTCTGCGGCCGTCGATTTCGTCGCCCGCGAGGAGTTCGATTTCACGATCAAAGAGGTCGCCGAAGGTCGGGCGTACGATGAGATCGACGGTCTGAGTTACCGCAGCCCTGACGGCGCGATCGCCCACAACCGCGACCGGGCGGTCCTCGAAGACATGGACCGGCTACCCTTCGTCACCGAGGTCTATAAGCGCGACCTTCGGGTCGAGGACTATTTTATCGGGTATCTGAAACACCCCTATGTTTCGCTCTACACCGGGCGCGGCTGCCGGTCGAAATGCACGTTCTGCCTGTGGCCGCAGACCGTCGGCGGTCATCGCTACCGGGTGCGCAGCGTCGGTCACGTGATCGACGAAATTCGCTTGGCCAAGAGCTATTTCCCGCAGGTGAAGGAGTTCTTTTTCGACGACGACACCTTTACTGACGACCGGCCGCGCGCGGAGGCTATCGCCCGCGAGCTTGGCAAGCTCGGCGTCACCTGGTCGTGCAACGCCAAGGCCAATGTGCCGCGTGCGACCCTGGAGGTGCTGCGCGACAATGGCCTGCGGCTGCTGCTCGTGGGCTACGAGACCGGCAACCAGCAGATCCTCAACAACATCAAGAAGGGGATGCGTATCGACATCGCGCGGCGGTTCACCAAGGACTGCCACGAGCTCGGGATCACGATCCACGGCACCTTCATTCTGGGATTGCCCGGCGAAAGCAAGGAGACGATCGAGGAAACCATCCGCTTCGCCGCGGAGATCAACCCCCACACGATCCAGGTGTCGCTCGCCGCGCCTTATCCGGGCACCTACCTGCACCGGCAAGCGGTCGAGAACGGCTGGCTCGACGTCAGCCATGCCGAATTGATCGATGACCGCGGCGTGCAGATCGCGCCGCTGCATTATCCGCACCTGTCACATACCGAGATCTTCGAGTCGCTCGAGACCTTCTATAAGCGCTTCTATTTCCGGCGCGGCAAGATTGCCTCGCTGGTCGCCGAGATGCTCAAGAGCCCCGAGATGATGCGGCGCCGGCTGCGCGAGGGTGTCGAATTTTTCCAGTTTCTGCGCAACCGCGAGATGGCGAGCTGAGAAGCCTTATCGTCTGCGCCGACGATTTCGGGCTCGACCCCGCCGTCAACGAAGCTGTCGAGGAAGCGCACCGGCGCGGCATTCTGTCGTCCGCGAGCCTTATGGTCGGCGCGCCCGCCGCAGCTGATGCCGTCTCGCGCGCCCGTCGCCTGCCGGACTTGCGGGTTGGCCTGCATCTGGTGGTCGTCGATGGCCATCCGACGCTTCCTTGCGCCGAAATCCGCGGTTTGGTGCGCCGGGACGGCCGTTTCGATCCGAATATGGGCCGCGCCGGCGTAAGGTTTTTCGCTCTGCCGCAAGTTCGCCGTCAGCTCGCGATGGAAATTCGCGCGCAATTCGAGGCGTTTCATACGACCGGACTGCGGCTCGACCATGTAAACGCCCACAAGCACATGCATGTTCATCCGACGGTTGCGCGGGTGATCATCGAAATCGGCCGCGATTATGGCATGACGGCCGTGCGGTTGCCCTTCGAACCAGTCGAGCCATTGCACGCCGCTTTCCCCGACGAGCACCATTCGGCGCCGCTTTACCGCCCCTGGATCGAGTGGTTACGCCGCCGGTTGCAGAGCGCCGGTCTGTTCGTCAACGACAACCTTTTCGGCCTCGCTTGGACCGGCGGAATGGTAGAGGTAAGGCTGCTCCGCCTCCTGCCGCAGTTACCTCAAGGGGTTAGTGAGATCTATTTTCACCCGGCAACCGTGCGCAGCGGCGCGCTGCGTGCAACAATGCCGGGCTACCGGCACGAGGAAGAGCTCGCGGCCTTGTTGAGCCCCTCCGCAAAAAGCCTAGTTGCCGAGCTCGGCATCAGCCTGGGCGGCTACAGCGATTTCGCGACCGGGGCCGGCACCAAGTACCCATGCGGGCGTTGACGCCCCATTGACGCTACCGACGGAATAATAACGACCGGCGTCTATACAAATTGCCGCGAAAATTCCGATCCGAGAACACAAAGCGGACATGCTTCGCGGTCATCCTGCGTACAATGGGACAGGTAAGGAGGGAAGTCATGGACGAGCGCTTTGAGTGCTGCCGCTATGAGCCGAGCCTCGAAGATCTGCTCGCGGACGAAGTGATGACGCCCGTGCTGCGCAGTGCCGGTCTCGAGGCGCAGGAGTTTCGCGAGATGATGGTGGAAACCGCGCGCCGGATCGAGGATCGGGCGCGGCGGAGGGACAAGGGGTAAGGAGCTCGCACTCGAAGCTTACGTCGGCAGTCTCGCGAATTGCAGCCGGACCCGCAGCCCGGGCCTGTTGTCCTCTAGCGTAACCGAGCCGTCGTGCCGCCGCGCAATAGCACGGACGAGGCTCAGGCCAAGGCCGTTGCCCGGGGTCGTACGGCTCGGTTCGAGGCGGACAAAGCGGTCCAGCACGCTCTGCCGATCCGCCTCGGGAATGCCCAGTCCCTGATCCGCTACTTCGAGGATCGCCTGCCCGTTTTTGGGGAAGACCCGCAGCTCGATCTTGCCGTTCCCGGCATATTTGAGAGCATTGTCGAGGAGATTGGCGAGCGCTTGCGACAAGAGGTGCCGGTCGCCGCGTATCCTAACGCCGGGCTCGGCCATCACAGACAGAGTAAACCCCTTTTCCTCGGCGACCGGCTCATAGAGATCAGCCGCTGACCGGGCGACTTCCGACAGGTCTACCGGCGCGGTCTGATCGAGGCGCGCGCCCGATTCCAATTCGGCAATGCTGAGGAGGGCGTTGAACGTCGCGAGCAGGCGATCGGCCTCCTCGATCGCGGCGCGAATTGCCTCGCTTTGCCTGGACTCGGCGGGTGCATCGGCCCCGGATGGACCAACCAACGCGCGTTCGAGCCGAGCGCGCAGCCGCGAGAGCGGCGTCCTCAGATCGTGGGCGACGTCATCCGTGACCTCGCGCATTGCCGTCATCAGCCGTTCGATCTGGTCGAGCATCCGGTTGAGGTTGGCGGCGAGCTGGTCGAACTCGTCCCTCGTGCCGTGCAGCGGGACGCGATCGGAAAGGTTTCCGGCCATGACGCGTTCGCTCGTCCGGTTCACCTGCTCGACACGCCGCAACAGGTTGCGGCTCATCACTGTGCCGCCGATCAGGCCGATGCCGAGCGCGATCGACCCGGCCCACAAGAGGGTGGTTCTGACCTCGCTCCGGAAGGCCGCCGCGTCACTGATGTCACGCCCGACCAGCAATCGATAACCGCCGGGGATGACGAACAGCCTGCCCCGGGCCGGATGAAGCTCGCTGCGGCCGTCGCTTGTTCGCTCGAGAGCGAAGGACAGCCAGGCGGAATGGGTCGGCACGCCGGCGGGCCACGCCGCGATATTGCCGGCGAGCGGCTTTCCGTCGGGGTCGGTCACCAGGTAGATCATGGCGTCCCCGCGATCGCCGGCGCTACGCGCCGCCACGATCTGGATCAGGCCGCTCAAACCCCTCTGCGCGTATTGCTCGGCAAGCCCGGTGATCTCGGCGTCGAGCGTCGCCTCGGTCTGCCGCTCGACGAAGTCTGCGCTGGTCAAATAGACGAACAGCAGAACGCCCAGCACCGAGGCCGCAAATACCAGGAAGTAAAGCGCTGCCAGCCGGAAAGCATGAGTACCGACCAGCCGCCGGGCATTGCGGAGAATTCGCGCTGCCGATAAGGATCCCTCAGATGCGAGGCGAGACTCTTCGACGACCATCGGCGCCGCCTCGCGGGTTACTCCGGGGCGCGCAGACAATAACCGGCGCCGCGGACCGTGTGCAGCAGCGGATGATCGAAGCTCTTGTCGATCTTCTGGCGTAGTCGGCTGATATGGACATCGATGACGTTGGTCTGCGGATCGAAGTGATAGTCCCAGACATGCTCGAGCAGCATCGTGCGGGTAACCACATGGCCGGCGTTGCGCATCAGGTATTCCAGCAATCGGAACTCGCGCGGCAGCACCTCGATCGCCTTGCCGGCGCGCCTGACGCTGCGGGTCAGGAGATCGAGTTCGAGGTCCGCGACCCGCAGCCTGGTCGTGGTTGTCGGCCCGGTGCCGCGCCGCAGCAGCGCCTCGAGGCGGGCGAGCAGCTCACTGAAGGCGAATGGCTTGACCAAATAGTCGTCGCCGCCGGCGCGCAATCCCTTGACGCGGTCATCGACGCTGCCCAGCGCGCTGAGGATCAGCGCCGGCGTGCGGATCTCGGCTGCCCGCAGCGCGCCCAGCACCGAAAGGCCGTCCATGCTCGGCAGCATGCGGTCGAGAATCATGGCGCTGTAATCGCCGGAAGTCGCGAGGAACAAACCTTCGCGTCCGTCAGCGGCGCAATCGACGGTATAGCCGCTTTCGCTCAGACCTTTGGTCAAGTAGGTCGCAGTCTCACGATCATCTTCGACGACAAGAATTTTCATCGAGCAAGGTGCGATCTCTCTGGGATGAGGATCAGGTGGGATTGGCAGCCGGGCAGAGCAAGCGATCAGCGGATTACCCGACTTGTAGCGGCCATGCACCAGATGCCTTGCCGTTTTTGCCTTGACCGGGGCGCATCGAGCGACGATGTATTAACGGACCAAATCGGTCCGAATTCGAAAATCAGGCCACGGGAGCGATGATCATCCTCAGCAAGCTCGCCGATTACGGCGTCATCGTCGCCACTCACCTCGCCGCTTACCCCGACCGGCAGCTCACCGCCGGGACGGTGGCGACCGAGACCCGGCTGCCGCAGGCCACCGTCGCGAAGGTCCTGAAGGCGCTGGCGCATGCCGGCCTCGTCACGGCGGCGCGGGGCGCCGGCGGCGGATACCGCCTGGCGCGCATCGCGACATCGATTTCGGTAGCCGAGGTGGTGGCCGCGATCGACGGCGATATCGGGCTGACCCAATGCTCGGTCCATGTCGACGAATGCGCGCGCACGACCTACTGCCCGACCCGGCCGCATTGGGCGGCGATCAATCGGGCGGTGGGGGAGGCGCTGTCGGCGGTTTCCCTCGATGCGATGCTGACCCCGGCGGCTTTCGCGCCTCGAATTTCTCCTTCGGCCAGTCCGTCACAACCCGACGAGCCCAGATATTCCGCATGACAGCCTCAAGCGAAACTCTGCACACCGTCCGCTCGCTCTCGCAAGAGGGCTACAAATACGGTTTTGTCACCGATATCGAGGCCGAGACGGCGCCGCCGGGTCTCACCGAAGACACCGTCCGCTTCATTTCCGCCAAGAAGGAAGAGCCGGAATGGCTGCTCGAATGGCGGCTGGCGGCGTTCCGCGCATGGCAGAAGATGACCCAGCCGGATTGGGCCAAGCTTCATCTCGCGCCGATCGACTATCAGGCCGCCACCTATTATTCCGCGCCGAAGCAGAATACCGGGCCGAAATCGCTCGACGAGGTCGATCCCGAGCTGCTGCGGACCTACGAGAAGCTCGGCATCCCGCTGCGTGAGCGCGAGGCGCTCGCCGGGGTCGCCGTCGATGCGGTGTTCGACAGCATCTCGGTGGCGACGACGTTCAAGGGAGAGCTCTCGAAGCTCGGCATCATCTTCTGCTCGATGGGCGAGGCGGTGCGCGAGCACCCCGATCTCGTCCGCAAATATCTCGGCACCGTGGTGCCGCAGAACGACAACTTCTTTGCGGCGCTGAACTCGGCGGTGTTCAGCGACGGTTCCTTCGCCTACATCCCGCCCGGCGTGCGCTGCCCGATGGAGCTCAGCACCTATTTCCGCATCAATGCCGCCAAGACCGGGCAGTTCGAGCGCACCTTGCTGATCGCCGATGCCGGCGCCTATGTCAGCTATCTCGAAGGCTGCACCGCGCCGCAACGCGACGAGAACCAGCTCCATGCCGCGGTCGTCGAGCTGATCGCGCATGAAGACGCGCAGATCAAATATTCGACGGTGCAGAACTGGTACCCCGGCGACGCCGAGGGCAGGGGCGGCATCTATAATTTCGTGACCAAGCGCGGCGCCTGCCGAGGCGCGCGCTCGAAGATCTCGTGGACCCAGGTCGAGACCGGCTCGGCGATCACCTGGAAATATCCGAGCTGCGTGCTCGAAGGCGACCACTCGGTCGGCGAGTTCTACTCGGTGGCGATCACCAACAACCGCCAGCAGGCCGATACCGGGACCAAGATGATCCATATCGGCAAGGACACGCGCTCGACGATCGTCTCGAAAGGCATTTCGGCCGGCCGCGGACAAAATACCTATCGCGGTCTCGTTCGGGTGCAACCCAGGGCGCAAGGCGCGCGCAATCACACGCAATGCGACTCGCTGCTGATCGGCGACCGCTGCGGCGCGCATACGGTGCCCTATATCGAGGTGCGCAACCCCTCGGCCCGGGTCGAGCACGAGGCAACGACGTCAAAGATCAGCGAGGACCAGCTGTTCTATTGCCGGCAACGGGGCTTGAGCGCCGAGGATGCGGTGTCGCTGATCGTCAACGGCTTCTGCAAGGAAGTCCTGAAAGAGCTGCCGATGGAATTTGCGGTCGAAGCGCAAAAGTTGCTCGCCGTCAGCCTCGAGGGCAGCGTCGGTTGAGGCAGCCTGATCTGCTCCTGATAAAACAGGTGAAACAGGTCCGGCCGCTTGCCCGATGGTAGGACCCGAATAGTGGAAATGATGCTGGAAATTAATAATCTCCATGCGCGGCTGGCTGATGGCCGCGAGATCCTGCGCGGAATCGATCTCTCGGTGAATGCCGGCGAGGTGCACGCGATCATGGGCCCGAACGGCTCCGGCAAGAGCACGCTCGCTGCGGTGCTCGCCGGTCGCGAGGGGTACGAGGTCAGCCGAAGGCACGGTGACCTATCTCGGCCGCGACCTCCTCGCGATGGAGGCCGATGAGCGGGCGCGCGAAGGCTTGTTTCTCGCCTTCCAATACCCGGTCGAGATCCCGGGCGTGAACAACATGTATTTCCTGCGCACCGCGATCAACGCGCAGCACCGCCACCGCGGCGAGCCCGAGATCGATGCCGGTCAGTTTCTCAGGATCGTGCGCGCCAAGCTCAAGCTGCTGGACATCGGCGAGGATCTACTGCAGCGCGCCGTCAATGTCGGTTTTTCGGGCGGCGAGAAGAAGCGCAACGAAGTCTTTCAAATGGCGATGCTCGAACCGCGTCTGGCCATTCTCGACGAGACCGACAGCGGTCTCGATATCGACGCACTGAAAATGGTGGCGCGCGGGGTCAATCAGCAGCGCGCGCCCGACCGTGCGATCGTGATGATCACCCACTACCAGCGCTTGCTCGACTATGTCGAGCCGGATCGGGTGCACGTGCTGCAAGGCGGCCGCATCGTCCAGTCGGGCGACAAGAGCCTCGCCCTGGAGCTGGAGCGGCGCGGCTATGGCGTCGTCGAAGACGCGGCGTGAGGAAACGGGAGCAACCCCGGTGAGCGCCGTCGTTGATTTCCCGGTCAAGCCCGAGACGCGGCCTTATCTCGAGACGTTCGGGCGCGCCCGCCACAAGGGTGATCCGGACTGGCTCGCGGGCTATCGCAACCGCAGCCTTGCCCGCTTCGCCGAGCTGGGGTTCCCGTCTCGGCGCAGCGAGGCTTGGCGTTATCTCGATTTGCACCGGCTCGAGCAACGGCCGATGCTGCCGGTCGGGAGTGGGCCCGCCGCCGTCACATCCGCCGTGTGCGCGCAGCTCACGGATATCGGGTTGGCCGAACCGGCATATAGGCTCGTGCTCGTCAATGGCAGATTTGCGCCGGAGCTGTCTCGGCTCGATCGACTTCCTTCGGGCGTGTGGCTCGGGCCGATGGCAGCGGCCATCGCCGATCGGCCGGATCTGGTACGGGCCGGGCTCGATGCGCAATCGCTGGACCGGCCGTTCGTATCGCTCAATGCAGCGTTTTTCGCCGACGGCTTTGTGCTCGATGTCCGCAGCCGGTGTCGTCCTCGAACGGCCGGTCGAGATCGTCCATCTGTCCGATGACAACACCGGCTGCTCGCTGCACACGCGCAGCCTCGTCGTCGCCGGTCGAGACAGCCGCGCCACACTCGTCGAGATCTATGCCGGCGTCGGCGATTACTGGCGCAACGATGTGGTCGAGCTGCGGCTCGGCGCCGCGTCCGAGCTCGTCCGGGTTACGCTGGTGGAAGAAGCTGCGGAAGCGCTGCATTTCGGCGAAACGCTCGCGACGCTCGATGCAGCCTCGCGGCTTTCCAGCTTTGTCCTATTGCTGGGCGGCCGGACGGTGCGGCACGAAATCACGGTGCGCAGCGAGGGCGAAAAGAGCCGCTGCGATCTCAACGGCGCCTTTCTGCTGTCGGGCCGGCAAGAGGCCAACATTCTGACGACGGTGGATCATATGGCGCCGGGCGGCGAGACGCGCGAAGTCTTCAAAGGGGTAGCCGCTGGGCGGGCCCACGGCGCCTTTCAGGGCCGCATCACCGTGCGCCCTGGCGCCCAGAAGGTCGACGCCCATCAGCTGAGCCGCAATCTGGTGCTCGGCCCGCGCGCGGCAATCGACACCAAGCCCGAGCTCGAAATCTATGCCGACGACGTCAAATGCAGCCATGGTGCCGCCGTCGGCGATCTCGACGAGGCGGCCCTTTTTTATCTGCGCGCCCGCGGCATCCCAAGTGACGAGGCGCGCCGAATGCTGATCGAAGCTTTCGCCCGGGAGGCGGTCGAGCTGGTCGAGCAGACCGCGCTCCGCGAGCACCTGCACGCGCGTCTCGTCCGGCGCCTGGCGACATTGGAGGAGTAGGCATGAGGCCGGCGAGTTTGAGAACGGTTTATCCCGGAACCCCCACCCTTCCCTCCCCCGCAAGCGGGGGAGGGTTAGGGTGGGGGTTTGACCCGCAGGAGATAAAGCGCGAGTTTCCGATCTTCGCGAGCAATCCCGGTCTCGTGTTTCTCGATTCCGGCGCCAGCGCTCAGAAACCCCGCTCGGTGATCGACCGGATCTCGAATTACTACAGCACCGATTATGCCAATGTGCATCGCGGGGTTTACCGACTGAGCGCTCGCTCGACCGAGTTGTTCGAGGAGGCTCGTGAGAAGATGCGGGCGTTCCTGAACGCCGCCGATCCGCGCGAGATCGTCTTCGTGCGCGGGGCGACCGAGGGCATCAACCTCGTCGCTCAGAGCTGGGGCGCAACCTTCCTCAAAGCCGGCGACGAGGTATTGATCAGCGAGCTCGAGCATCATTCGAATATCGTGCCCTGGCAATTGCTGCGCGACCGCATCGGCATCCGGCTCGTCGTGGCGCCGATCGATGCGACCGGAGGTTTGGATCTGGCCGCCTTCGAGGCGCTGTTGTCGCCGCGCACTCGCCTCGTCGCGATGACCCACCTTGCCAATGCCACCGGTGCGCTCGTTCCGATCGAGACGGTGACGCGTCTCGCCCACCGGCACGGCGCGAAGGTGCTCATCGACGGCTGCCAGGCAGCGCCACGGCTCGAGGTCGATGTGCAGGCCCTGGACTGCGATTTCTATGTGTTTTCCGGACACAAGACCTATGGGCCGACCGGCATCGGCGTGCTTTACGGCCGCTATGAGTTGCTCTCCGCGATGCCGCCCTGGCAAGGCGGTGGCGAGATGATCCTCAACGTCACCTTCGAGAAGAGCGAGTTTCAGGATCCGCCGCACCGGTTCGAGGCGGGCACGCCCGACATTTCGGGTGCGATCGGGCTCGGCACCGCGATCGACTTCATCGAGGAGCTCGGGCGCGACAACATCCTCGAACATGAAGAGGCGCTGACCGGCTATGGCGTCGACCAGCTGTCGCGCATTCCGGATCTCCGCTTGGTCGAGGCCGGGCAGCGGCGGCTCGGCATTCTCTCTTTCGACCTCGAAGGCGTGCATCCGCACGACCTGGCCCAGGTACTCGATCAGCACCAGGTGGCGGTGCGCGCCGGTCATCACTGCGCCCAGCCGCTCGTCGAGAAGCTGGGGCTAGCGGCGACCACGCGCGCTTCGCTCGGGGTCTACAACGACGAGAGCGACATCGACAGATTGGCCGCCGCCCTTGAAGCGGCGCGGGAGATGTTCGCACGATGATGGATCTGCGCGAGCTCTATCAGGACATCATCCTCGACCACGGTCGCCACCCGCGGAATTTCCGTGCGATCGAGCATCCGACGCATTTTGCGCAAGGCCACAACCCGTTGTGCGGCGACCGGGTGACGGTCTATCTGGCGCTCGACGGCGACCGCATCGCCGATGTCAGTTTCCAAGGGCGGGGCTGTGCAATCTCGACCGCGGCGGCCTCGCTGATGACCGAAGTGCTGAAGGGCAAGACCGTCGCCGAGGCGCGTGCTTTATTCGCGCAATTCCACGCGCGCGCGACCGGCGGCGAGCCGGGACCCGACCTGCCCGAGCCGTTGGCCGAGGAGATGGACCGGCTCGAGCCGCTGACCGGGGTCAAAGCTTACCCGGCCCGCGTCAAATGCGCGACGTTGTCGTGGCACGCGCTCGAAGCGGCGCTGAAAAGCCCGGGTGCGAAGGTGAAGACGGAGTAGATAAAGATGGACCGCGATCCATTCGACTTCGATGCCAACCCACCCCCTGCGAGCGACGATGTCGAGCGCCCGGAAGGCGGCGAGGACGACCCGGCGCTGATGGGCCCGGTACTGGAGGCGCTGAAGACCGTTCGGGATCCGGAGATCCCGATGGACCTCGTAGAACTCGGTCTGATTTACGAGCTGATCGTCAAGAAAGGCGGCGTCGTCTATGTCGAGATGACCCTGACGACACCGGCCTGTCCGGTCGCCGCCAGCATGCCGGGTGAGGTCGAAACAGCGATCCGATCCGTCCCCGGGGTCGACGACGTGCGCGTCAAACTCGTCTGGACCCCGCCCTGGGGGCCCGAGAAGATGAGCGAGGAGGCGCGGCTCGAACTCGGGATGCTCTAGCCGCCCGAACTCGCGCCGCTACCGGCCGCGGGCGGACCAAGCGTGCCGTTATGCCGAGGCAGCAAGGCTGAATTGCACCAGCCTTGCGCGGCAGAATAGCACGAACTTTGCGTCTCAGCCGGGTTAAGATGACTATAGAGGCGGCCACGGCGCGGATAAAAAGGAAAGGGGAAACGATGGATCCGATCGTCGGCAGCGGCAAGTACACCTATAAAGTGCACGAGGATTGGGCTCGCCCTCCCGAAAGTATCGAAGTGAGGGCGTGCGCTGTTTCCGTCAATTCCCAGGACCGGGTATACTGCTTCAACCGAAACGCCGACCACCCGGTTGTCATTTTCGACCGGGACGGCAATTTTCTGTCGTCCTGGGGTGCGGGGATGTTCACCTTTCCCCACGCGATCCGCATAGACGAAAACGACTTCGTCTGGCTGTGCGACGAGCATCACGGCCAGTTCATGAAGTTCACGACCGATGGGCGGCTGCTGCAGACCATCGGCACAAAGGGCCAGCGCTCCGATACCGGAGTGCCGGCAGACGATTTCAGTTCGTCGGCGTGGAAGAAAGTCACGCATGGCGGCGGGCCGTTCAATCTGCCGACCGATATCGCGTTTGCGCCGAGCGGCGAGATGTTCATGACGGACGGTTACGGCAATGCCCGTGTGCACAAATTCTCGGCCGACGGGAAATACCTTTTCTCCTGGGGTGAGCCGGGCGATGGGCCGGGGCAATTCAACCTGCCGCACGGCGTTTGGATCGACCGTCGCGGGCGCGTGCTGGTCGCCGATCGCGAAAATGATCGGGTGCAGGTGTTCGACCAGGACAGCAAACTGCTGACGATCTGGCCCACCGAGCTGATCGGACCCGCGTTCTTCTATGTCGATGACGACGATATCGTCTACATCCCGGAGCACAACGGCGGCATGATCAGCATCCTGACGCTCGACGGCGAGCGTCTGGCGCGCTGGGGGGACGGCCCGATCAACCGGTCGTGCCACGGCATATGGGTCGATTCACGCGGCGACCTCTATGTCGTCCAACCGGGCGAATGGGGCCGGGTGCGCCGCGTGGTCAAATACGAGCGGCAGTAGCAAAAGCATGCAATGAGGAAGCGCTCAATGATCGAAGAAGAAGACCTTGGTTTGACCTTCAGCGACGAGGATTTCGACCGCCGCTATTCCTCCGAAGGCGTGTCGGCAGCAGCCGGCCGGTCCCGGCCCGTCCCTCCGGCAACAAAACCTCCTGCGGCCCCGATCGGCCGCAGCCGAAACAGGTTCATGCGTACTCTTCTGCGCCGCCGCCTGGCCGCCTCCGGCCGCACCTGATCGGACGGTAGCATCGGCGCCATTAGGCCTGGTTCTCGATTATTCTTTTTATCAGCCGGTTGACCTCGCCGGCTTTTTCCATGTGCGGCAGGTGTCCGGTTTGCTCGAGGATGTGAACCGGAAAGCGTGACGCGAGCGCTTCGGCGTGGGCGGCCGGGATGATGCGGTCTTCGCGTCCCCAGATGATTTGCACCGGCAGTTTTAATGCCGCGACGGCGTCGCCGAGGACGACGCGTTGGCGGCCCCCGGGAAACCATTCCTCGGCAAAAGCCGCCAACGCCTCCGGCACCCCGTCCAGCCTCTTGTAGCGCAACACATCCTCGATCATCGTGCGGCTGACGAGCGCTGGATCGTGGACCAGGAGGTTGAGTGCCGCGATCGCCTCGCGGCGGCGTGCGGCGCGCACAAAGCCATCGATGAAAGCCGCGTTGATCTCGGGCCCGAGCGAGGCCGACGCCAGCAAGGTCAGAGTGGCGACGCGCTCGGGCTGCCGCAAGGCGGCCGAAATGGCGATGCCGCCGCCCATCGAATGTCCGACGAGGTGCAGCCGTTCGATGCCGAGCGCGTTCAGTGCATCGGCAACGACGCCGGCCAAGCTCTCGGCATCGGAGCGGGCAAGCTGTTTTGTGGATCCGCCGTGGCCGGGCAAATCCAGGGCGATGACCCGCCTTCCTTCGGCCAGAGCGGGCTGAGTGAACATCCAGGTGTTGAGATCGGCGCCGAAGCCGTGCAGCAACAGGACCGGGACGCTGTCGCCCTCTCCGAGCGCGAGGTAGCGCAGTCGCAGGCCGGCTGCCTCCAATTCGCGCGGACTGGCAGTCTCGGCGTCCGCCGCCACATCGGCCGAGGGCTCGGGGATCGCAAACCCGGCGACAAAGGTGTCGATCTCGCCGTCCCCCACCTTCTCGGCAGCGACCACCGCGAGCAAGGCGCCGACCGGCAGGGTCGCACCTGCCGGCGCCACGATCCGCCGCAAGGTGCCCCCCGCCGGCGCTTCCAAGACATTGGTGATCTTGGTCGTCTCGATCTCGAGAAGTTCCTCGCCCTCGGCAAAGCTCTGCCCCTGCTGCTTGAGCCAGCCGACAACCTTACCTTCGGTCATCGTCAGGCCCCATTTCGGCATCGTGATCGCCGTAATTTCAGAACTCATTGCGCAGCAATCCTCGTTGCGGCGAGAAGCCCCTCACCCCGACCCTCTCCCCGCAAGCGGGGCGAGGGAGAAGATGGTGAAAGCACCTCGCCCCGCTTTGGCGGGGAGAGGGAGGGGCCCGCGTCAGCGGGAGGGTGAGGGGCAGCCAGCCAGCCTGTCACCGGCTGTACCCGTGAACTTCGCGTACCGCGTCGGCGATCCGCTCCGGGCTCGGGATATAGAGCTTTTCCAGGGACGGTGCGAAAGGGACCGGAGTGTGCGGTGCGGTCACGCGCTTCACGGGGGCCTTCAGCGACGCGAACGCCTTGTCAGCGACCAGCGCCGCAATGTCGGCCGCCATGCTGCAGCGGGGGGACGCCTCGTCGACGACCACGAGCCGCCCCGTCCGCTCGACACTCTCGATGATCGTGTCCTCGTCGAGCGGCGAGGTTGTGCGGGGATCGATCAGCTCGCACTCGATCCCCTCCTTCGCGAGCGTGTCGATCGCCTCGCCGGCATAATGCACCATGCGGGCGAGCGCGACGACCGTGACATCGTCGCCGTCGCGGACGATGTTCGCTTCGCCAAACGGGATCGTATACGGCTCGTCGGGAACCTCGGTGCGCAAATCGTACATCAGCTTGTGTTCGCAGAAGATCACTGGGTCGTCGTCGCGGATCGCCTGGATCAACAGACCCTTGGCGTCATAGGCATTGGACGGTACGACGCATTTGAGCCCCGGCACCGAAGTGAAGATGTGGTAGAGGCTTTGCGAGTGCTGGGCGGCGGCGCTGCGGCCGGCGCCGATCATCGTGCGGATCACGAGAGGCGTTTTCGCCTTGCCGCCGAACATGTAGCGGAACTTGGCCGCCTGATTGAGGATCTGATCGAAACAGACGCCGAGAAAATCGCAGAACATCAGCTCGGCGACCGGGCGCAACCCGGTGACCGCGGCGCCGGCGGCGGCGCCCATAATCGCCGACTCGGTGATCGGAGTGTCGATGACCCGGCTCTCGCCGAACTCCCCGAACAGCCCCTTCGTCACGCCGAGCACCCCGCCATAGGCATCGCGCTGCCCCTGCGAGCCGGCGCCCCCCGCGACGTCCTCGCCGATCACGACGACACGCGGGTCGCGGCGCATTTCTTGGGCGAGCGCTTCGTTGAGCGCCTGGCGGATCGATTTCAGCGGCATCGCGCGCTCCCTCAGTACGAGACGTAGACGTCGCGCAACAGCGCGTCCGTATCAGGGGGCGGCGCCGCCCTCGCGACCTCGACCGCATGATCGATCAGCGCGGCCACTTCGCTCTCGACGCGGGCGAGCTCCGCCCCGTCGAGCAATCCGGCCTCGCCGACCCGGCGGCGGAAATGTTGGAGGCAATCGCGCTGCTCACGAAGCCGCCTTACCTCGTCCTTGCCGCGGTAGAGCTGTGCGTCACCCGAGTGGTGGCCGTAGAACCGGCAGGTATCGACCTCGATCGCACTCGGCCCGCCGCCGCCCCGCGCGCGCTCGACCGCCTCACGAGCCGCCTCGTGCACTTCGAAGAAATCGTCGCCGTTGACCTTGACGGCGGGCAATCCGAAACCGGCGGCGCGGCCCGCGATGTCGCGGCTGCCCACCGCATACTCGAACGAAGTGCCTTCGCCGTACTGGTTGTTCTCGAATACAAAAATCGCCGGCAGTTTCAGCACCACCGCCATGTTCATCGCCTCGAAGGTGGTGCCCTGGTTGGAGCCGCCGTCCCCAGTGAACGAGACCGCGACGGTTTTGCGGCCGAGGGTCTTGGCGGTCAGCGCCGCGCCAACCACCAAGGGCGGGCCGCCGCCGACGATGCCGTTGGCGCCGAGCATGCCGTGATCGAGATCGGCGATATGCATCGAGCCGCCTTTGCCGCCGCAAATGCCCGTCTTCTTGGCGAATAGCTCCTGCATCATCAGGGTCACGTCGCAGCCCTTGGCGATGCTGTGGCCGTGCCCGCGATGGGTGCTGGCGATGTAATCCTGCGACCCCAGATGCATGCAGACGCCGACGGCGGCGGCCTCCTGGCCGGCGTAGAGATGGACAAAGCCGGGTATGCCGCCTTTCGAAAACTCTTCCTGCACGCGTTCCTCGAACCGGCGGATCGTGGCCATGTCACGATAGGCTTTGAGCAATTCCTCGCGGCTCAGCTGCACCTCAACCTCCCTGTGCTAGGCACAAGGCTGATTCTGCCTGCTTCGCCGCCGCTTCACAATCGCGGCTTTATCGTCGCTCAGTCGTGCGGTATTTCCGGTCCAGTCGGTGGCGGCAGCGCGCGCTTGACGGCCGCCTGCACATCCGGCGGCTGGGCCGCCAGCGCATCGCACATCCGGCGCAACTGCCGGCGCAGCTCGTAGACCTGGTCGAGAAGGCCCAGAACCACCGGTAGCGCCTCCTCGTCGATCGCAAACTCCTGGCGAATTTCGAGGATCAGCTCGACCCGGGCGACGTCGACCTCGTGAAAGAGCCAGGTCTGGTCCCGCCGCTCCGGCAGCACCCAGCGATTTTCCACCCACCGAACGAGATCGCGGCGGTCGAGCCCCTTCATTTGGAGCAGCAAGTCGTCGAGCGCGATCATGCGCGGGGCATCCCCTGCCGCGGATCGAACGGGTGCTGCGGCGCCCATTTTTCGAGAAAGGCCGCGAGCTCGGGATCCGAGCTGGATCCGATGAACAGCTTGAGAGTGACGATTTCGTCGCCCGGGCTCTTCTTCTGGATGCCTTTGCCGCGCAGCCGCAATTGCCTGCCGGTGTCCGATCCCTTCGGTATCGTCATAGTTACGGGGCCCGTTACGGTCGGCACCGCCACCCTGGCCCCGAGCACCGCCTCGGCAAGGCTCACCGGCAATTCGAGCAGTACATTGTCGCCGTCCCGGCGGAACAGCGGATGGGGTGCGATGTGGATTTCGATCAGCGCGTCGCCCGCCGCGCCGCCGCCGAGGCCGGAGCCGCCCTTGCGCTCTGAGACGCAGCACCTGACCGTCTTCCACCCCGGCTGGTATCGTTACGTCCAGCCATTCCTCGGGCGCGAGCGACAGCCGCTGCTTGCCGCCGGTCGCCGCCGTGACGAAATCTATGGTCAAGGTGAAATGCCGGTCGACGCCACGCGCGCTGAACCCCGCCCCGGTCCCGCCACGTTGCCTGCGGCCCGCCGAGCCGAAGGCCGCGAACAGATCCTCGAGGTCGCTCAAATCCATCTCGCCTTCGGGCTGGTATCGCCACCCCTGGGCGCCTTCCGCTTGGCTTCTATAGTAGCCGCGCGGGGGGCGCTCGGCGCCGGTTTCGTCGATTTCACCTCTGTCGTATCGCGCCCGCTTGTCGGAGTCGGAAAGCAGGTCGTAGGCCGCGGAGATTTCTTTGAACCGCGCTTCCGCTTCGGGTTTGCCCGGATTGATGTCGGGATGAAACTGCTTGGCGAGCTTGCGGTAGACCTTGCGGATCTCGTCCGCGCTGGCGTCCGGCTTGACGCCGAGCACCTCATAGGGTGTTTGCGCCATCCGCGATCAGCGCTGCCGCGTGCGCGTGCGCTGCGCGGTCGTCGTCGCTCGCTCGATGCGAACCGTCACATTGCGCTCCGTGCCGCCGCGTTCCACAGTCAGCTCGACATCATCGCCGATCCGAGACAGCCCCACTCTGTTGCGCAGCTCCGTGCCGCTGCGCATCGGAGCGCCGTTGACCGCAACAACGAGATCGTTGGTCCGCAGCCCGGCGCGCTCTGCCGGCGAGCCGGGCTCCACGCGGGCGATCACTGCGCCCTGGGTGTGCCTCGTGCCGAGTGCTTGGGCGAGCTCGGGCGACAGGTCCTGCATCGCAATCCCGATGCGGCCGCGCCGGATCTCGCCATAGCTGATCAGCTGGTCCATCACCTGGCGCGCCATGTTGATCGGCACGGCAAAACCGATGCCGATATTGGCTCCGCTCGGAGCGAGGATCGCCGTGTTGATGCCGACGACCCGGCCCTGCAGATCGACCAGGGGCCCGCCGGAGTTGCCCGGGTTGATCGAAGCGTCGGTCTGGATGAAATCCTCGTACCCTTCGATGCCGAGCCCGCTGCGCCCTAGCGCGCTGATGATGCCGGACGTGACGGTCTGGCCAAGTCCGAAGGGATTGCCGATCGCCAGCACGAAATCTCCGACTTGCAGACGGTCGGAATCGCCGATCGGAACCGCCGTTAGCCCCCCGGCAGGGATCTGCAGCACGGCAATGTCGGTTTCGGGGTCGCGACCGATCAGCTTCGCGGTCAGTCGCCGGTTATCCTTGGTCGTGACTTCAATGTTGCTTGCGTTCTCGACGACATGCGCATTGGTCATCACATAGCCCTGCGCAGCGTCGACAATGACGCCGGAGCCGGTCGCCTCCGTCTCGCGCTCGACCGGCTGCTGTTGCAGGTTGAAGAAGCGGCGGACCATCGGGTCCTGCAGCAGCGGGTTGTCTTCCCGCACCCGGCCACGCACAGAGATGCCGACGACACCGGGGGTGATCCGGCTGACCACCGGCGCCAGGGTTTGCACCGGCGCGCCGTCGGCCAAGGGTATCGGCGCTCCGGCGAGCACAGGGGAAACGATGCCCGTCGTCACGGCGATTCCGCCTGAGACAACGAGCGCTGACAAAACCCGCTTCATGGCTGTGGGAGACCTTAAGCCTGGCAGACACCCGTTTCCGGTAAACAAACCGCCAGCATGAATGTTTCCGGTAGCGATTTAATCTAACCTCTTGCGCCATTGCTTCAAGGGACCTCGGCCATACGCTTGGCAGCACTCTCCCTGATAAGCTGCTAACATGCTGTTTCGGCTAGTTTTTTGTTGCTGCGGCGAAACTGGCGGAGCATCCTCCCGGTTAGCGGGAACGAGCCCGAGAGGAGACCCGAATGACCGCCATTCCCCGACTTGGTGAGTATCGGCTCACCACCGCCGAGATCATCTACCGGATGCCGGACCACCCCGATTTGTTGCAGAGCTTTATCTGGCAGAAGCTCGACCTCGCTCCGGACTTTCCCGAGCTCCGCCGCTTTCTGGAATTCTGGAGCCGCAACATCGAAGGCAAGCTCCATTCGGTGAAGGTCGGGCAAGCGCCGTCTGCCGGCCGCGGCCGGTTCCGCCACGTCAGCACATCGTTGCGCCTGCATTAGCCGCGGACAATGCCGCCACAGATCGGGTATCTGCTGCCGACCCGGGAGCGGGTCATGGAAGGCCGGCCGGAGACCGCGCCTTTGCTGGAGCTCGCGTTGCGCGCCGAGGGATTTGGCTTCGATTCGGTGTGGGTCGGGGACTCGCTGCTGGCCCGGCCGCGGCATGATCCGCTCACTCTGTTGGCCGCGGTGGCGGCGCGTACGCGAAAGGTGGCGCTCGGCACTGCCGTCTTTTTGCCGGCACTCCGCAATCCGGTGGTACTGGCGCATCAGCTCGCGACGTTGGACCAGATCAGCGAGGGGCGGCTCGTCGTCGGGGCCGGGATCGCCAGCGACCTGCCCAATATCCGGGCGGAATTCACTGCGGCGGGAGTGCCCTTCGAAGGGCGCGTCGGCCGGATGATGGAAGGCCTGCGCCTCTGCCGCGCATTGTGGACCGGCAAGCCGGTCGACTGGCAAGGCCGCTGGCCGGTGCAAAGCGGCGTGTTGGGGCCGACCCCATACCGCGCAGGGGGCCCGCCGATTTGGATGGCAGGCTCGGTCCGCCCCGCCCTCGAGCGGGCGGCCCGGCATTTCGACGGCTGGTTCGCCAACGAGGCCGACCTCGACCGTTGGAAGCAGCAATGGGTCGAGGTGCAGCAGATCCTTCGCGAAGCGGGGCGCGACGTCGGCCAGTTTGTAGCGGCGATCTATACGACCTTGGCCATCGATGAGGATGCGAGCCGCGCGAACCAGCGGATCGATGCGTTTCTGGAGAATTATTACGGCCAGCCGGCCGCGGCAATGCGTCGGAGACAGGCGTGCTTTGCCGGGCCCCGCGATGGTGCGGCCGAATTCTTGCGGGGCTTCGTCGCCGCCGGCGCCACTCACGTGATCGTCCGGCTGGTCGGCGATCCGGACGGCCAGCTCGAAACCGTGGCCGGGTTTCGCGCGCAGCTCGGGAAATAACATCTAAACCGGTAAGCCGGCCCGGCGCGGCGACAGGCGGATGCCGCTGCGGGCCGCCTCGATCATGTAGTAGCGGGTCATCTGCACGATGTCGGTGCGCCAATAGAGCTGCTGCGGCTCGTTTTCGAGAAAATCGCTGTCGGCAAAGGCGTAGCAATAGGTTTCCACATAGCGCCGGCCGGGATCGCCGGCGATCGGCGCGTCGCGCCAGCCGAATTTCCAGCCGGCATGCTCGGCGCCGATGCGCCAGCGCTCCAGTCGCACCGCCAATGTGCTGGCATCGAGCGCGTCGAGCGCCGGCACCCGGTAGACGACGACGAGCCGGTGCACATTGAGCTGCAATTGCATCAGCAACTCGTCGCCGAACGCATTGACCAGGTAAGTGGCGTCGGAAGCGCCGCGCACGTGCCGGATCTCGACCCGCGAGCGCGCGACATCCGCCAGCTCGACATCGACGGGCTCAGTATCGAAGCTCGGCAATTCGTATTCGACCGCGCGCAATGCCTCCAGCATATGGCCGGTCAGAAAGAGCTCGGTCCGCCGCTGCGCCTCGGCAATAGTCAACATTCCCCGCTCCCGCCGACAACGGCGAAAACACGGGCGGCAGCGGCGTCGTTCCGGCCAAATTGGCGCTGTCATTGCCCGGAGATTGGCTCCCCGAGGGCCAAGCGCGGGTCGCGATGCTGAGACGGCCCCTGACCGGCATCGGATGTGCCAAGCTGGAGGTTGACGTGATCGCGACAGCCGCGCGGCTGGCGGGATCGCCCGACCGGCCCCTGGCGAACCGCCCGCGCCGGTCCCGCACCCCCCTGTTCCCCCTGTTTTATCTGGTCGAGATCAGGCATCGGCAACTCCCTAATCGCAATTCTCGTACCCGCTCACGGGCGCCGATGCGCTGGAGATTACGATGAGAATAAGGCAATTACGTGATTGTCAATGACGAGAGAATAGCGTCAGAGCGAACAGCACGTTCTGCGGCGGCAGCTGATATCGTCGTCGGCGCAGCCGCGATATGTTCACCGCGAAGGATCCACGGGTGCTCGGGATCGGCTATGCTGCCACGCAGGACGTGATCGCCTTCATCCATCGCAGCACCGGTTGGCGGGAGTGACCGGGAACGCCCGCTTCGCCGTTTTGAGGGTCTGAGGTATTGTCGGCGCGGTGGAAGCTTTCCCTGGTCGCGGGCAACCGCAAAACTACGCCGGAGACGGAGAAACTCATGCAATTGATGTACTTTACCGAGCAGCCGATGTCGGCCTATCCGGCCGAGGAGGGTCTGAAGTTCGGCGCGACGGCGCTTATGTTTTCCAACAAATACTTCGACCCGGTGGCCGGGAGCCGGCTCTATAACGAATATCTCGAGCATTACATCTACGCCGAGGAGATGGGCATCGAAGGCTTCATGCTGAACGAGCACCACAACGCGCCGTTCTGCATGCAGGCGAAGTGCAACATCTTTGCCGCGATCCTCGCCGCGGTGACGAAAGAGGCGAAGATTATCCTCCTCGGCAACCCGCTGCCCTTGGCCGACAATCCGGTACGGCTTGCCGAGGAATTGTCGATGATCGACATGATCTCAAAGGGCCGCCTGGTTTCGGGTTTTGTCCGCGGCGGTGGGCAGGAGCAGCTCGCCGCCGGCGTCAACCCGGCCTTCAACCGGGAGCGCTTTCAGGAGGCGCACGATTTGATCGTTGCCGCGTGGACGCGCGAGGGGCCCTTTCGCTGGGAAGGCACCCATTACCAGCACCGCGTCGTCAATCCGTGGGCCGTGCCGTTGCAGAAGCCGCATCCGCGGGTGTGGATCCCGGGGGTCATCAGCCCCGAAACGGTCGTCTGGGCCGCACAGCGCGGTTATCCCTATATCGCGCTCAACACGCCGATCGATCGGACGAAGCAGATCTGGGAGATCTACGACAACGTGGCGGCTGAGGCCGGCTTTATCGGCGGGCCGGAATATCACGGGATGTTGAAGCAGATTCATATAGCCGAGACCGAGGAGAAGGCGCTCGCGAACGCCGCCCAATTCAGATGGATGCAGGGCGAATTCACCGGTCTCGCCCATCCGGTGTGGAGCACGCCATCGGGTTACGGGAGTCCGGAAAACCGCCGTGCCTTTGTCGAGTTTGCCTCCGGCCGCTCGAAAAACCCTCGCTATCGCCCGGAACTGGAAAAACAGCTCGAAGACTTGATGATCATCGCCGGCACGCCAAAGCAGGTGACCGCCAAATTGCGCATCCTGCTCGAAGAGACGCGGCCCGGCATTCTCGGCGTCTGGGGGAATGACGGCAACGTCACGCATGAGGACGCGAAAACCTGCATCCGCCTATTGGGGCAAGAGGTGTTCCCGGCGGTGCGCGAGATGGCGAAGGAACTCGACCTCAAGAGCCCGTTTGAGACGAACCAGCCCGTGAGCGTCGACTACATGAACGGGCTCAAAGAACCGGCGCGGGCGGCGGCCGAGTAGGGGCAACCACCGCGGCAGATCGGTGTTCGGGTGGCGATGAGCCGCACCAGCTCAGGGGATCCAGGGATTATACTCCGCCGTTCGCAAGGTTAACCGCTGGTCAGGACAGGAGGCTGCTATTTCGACGGAAGTCGAACTCAAGCTCGCTGCTCGGTCAGAGGATCTGCCCGCACTGAAGCGCGCGCTCATGACGATGGCGCGGGTCAGCACACAAGAAAGGCTGATCAGCACCTATTACGACACGCCGAACTCGGCACTCAAGCAGCGGGGGCTGACCCTGCGGGTCCGCGATCAAAGCGGGCATTTCTTGCAAACCGTCAAGGAGGGAGACCTTGGTTCGGGGGATCTCCTGTCGCGCGGCGAGTGGGAAGATGCGGTCGCCGAGAGTCGACCCGACCCCGATGCGACGCAGAGCGGCCCGCGTTTGCCGGAGGGTGCGGCCGCCGATCTGCGGCCGTTTTTTGTGACCGAAGTGACCCGCACGATGTTCGCGATCGAGCCGGCACCGGGAACGAAGATAGAGGCGGCAGTCGACGAAGGTGAGATCCGTGCCGTTGCCAACGACAGAACCGAGCCGATCGGCGAGGTCGAACTCGAACTCGAGGGCGGTGACGCCACCGCCCTTTACGACGTAGCCGCGCAGTTGCTGGAGGTGGCCCCGCTTCGTATCGAGACCCGCACCAAATCGGAACGGGGTTACCGCTTGGTGGCGTGCGGCGATGCCGCTCCGCCGGCGGTTCACGCAGAGCCCGTCATTCTCGATCCCGATATGACGCTCGAGGCCGCGCTGCAAAAGATCGGCCGCAGTTGCCTCGTGCAGCTGTTGCGCAACGAGCCCGCCGTGCTCTCGGCCCAGTCGGAGGGCGTTCACCAGATGCGGGTGGCCGTGCGGCGCCTGCGCTCGGCAATTTCCTCCCTGAAGAAGATCCTTCCGCAAGAGGACGTCCAGTGGGTCACCGAGGAGCTTCGTTGGATCGGCGGTACGCTGGGGCCGGCCCGCAATCTGGATGTATTCGCAGCCGAATTGGCGCCGGCAGCCCGCACCGGACTTCCGGACGAGCCCGGTTGGGACGACCTCGCCGCCACACTCGGCCGGCTCCGGGCTACCGCATACGACCAGATCAGGGAAGCCATTCTATCGCAGCGCTATACCGCCAGCATGTTGCGCCTACTGCGGTGGTTCGAGGCGTCCGGCTGGCGTCGGCATTCGGCATCGGATGAGCCGGATCCGATGACCTCTCCGATCGGTGGAATAGCGCCCGATGTGCTCGATCGGCGCCGTCGCAAAGTAAGGCAACGCGGCAGGGGGTTCGGCAGCCTGGCACCGCGAGAGCGGCACAAGCTGAGAATCGGGGTCAAGAAGCTTCGCTACACCGTTGAGCTTTTCGGCAGCCTTTTCGATAAGGACGGCTTAGAGAGGTTTGTCAGCAGGCTGAAACGCCTCCAAAGCGATCTCGGCTACGCGAATGACGTTCGCGTCGCGCATGAGTTTGTGACCGAACTCTTTGCGCAGATCGAGCCGCGAAGCCCCGCTGCTCACGCCTGGGTTGCCTTGCTCGAAACGCACGACCAAATGCTCGCCAACGGCGAACGAAAGCTGCGCCGCCATCGGCGGCGCCTGAACGATGCGGCGCCGTTCTGGCGCAACTAGGCTGGGTTTTCCCTTCCGGTTCGCGGCTAGGAAAGTCTAAGGGGAACCCAGATCTAAAGGTAGGGCGAGAACCTTGGTGATCCGCATGAAAGCGATTGCCAAAGTGCGCCGAGTCTTGCTCGCATCGGGGCGGGGAAGGGACGTCCTACGGCGAAAACTCTCGATGATTCTCGCCATCGTTCTAGCCATTTTTGCCGCCTCGCCCAATCTCGGCTACGCTCAAGGTCGCAGCAAAGGCTTCCATGGTGGCGGCTTCCATGGCGGCTTTGGTTTCCGGGGCGGCGGCTTTGGTTTCCGGCGGCGGCTTTGGTTTCCGGGGTGGCGGCTGGGGTTTCCGGGGCGGTGGCTGGGGCTGGGGTCCCGGCTGGGTTTGGGTCCCTGGGCGGGGCTGGATCTGGCGTTAGGAGGGCCCTGGCTCAAGGCCACCGGCACCGCCGTCCCTTACTGTAACCCACGGGCATTGTTGATTGGGATGTTCAGCATAGTCTTGGGACTCCGAACCCAAGACAACCGGGTCCGATCTCATTAGGTTTGGCGACATCCGCCGGGTCCCGCTGAAGTTGCTGCCTTCTTCAACAGCTATATTTGCCGGGAGGAGCAAGCGATGCATACGCCACTCGAGATTGGTGAAGAGTAAAGACAGGTGGCGCTAGAGGGAGGATCACAATGCCGCTGAACCGCCGTGAGCTGCTACAGGCGACAGGAAGTGCCGTTATCGGGGCTGCATTGGCGGCGGATAGACTTGGAGCCGCTCAGGCGGCAACGGGCGATGATTTCTCGATCGAGAACGTCTTCGCCGACTTCATGCGGGGCCTCGGCGGGAGTGCCGAGGATGCCGGGGGGCGCGTGCTGTTCACCGGGCGCGATCCGATCCTGCGAAGCCGCTTCCGGCTTGGCGCCTGCATGGCGATTCCCGCCATCGCCGGCGGCGTGGAGGCCGCGGCTGTCTGGCGCGAGCGCACCGGCCAGGCGCAGGAACTCAGCATCGACCTGCGCCAGGCCTTGTACGGCATTGCGCCGTGGGCGCGTTTCCTCACCGACTACAACATCGCCGCGGGCACGCTGCCGCCGGACTGGCTGCCCCCAGAATGGGCCTGGATCCCGACGCTGAACAGCCGGCCTCTCCAGGCGCCCTTCATGTTGGGCAACCCGCTCGGCTTCCAGGTGTTCGAGACCAAGGACGGCCGGCTGGTCACGCCGACCGGCATCTACCCGCATCATTTGATCGGCTTCCTTGCGCTGATCGGCGCGGGCCCCGACCCGCAGCAGATCGCCCAGCGCATCCGCACCTTCGACTCGGGCGAACTCGAGCAAATGGTCGGCGAGGCGGGGATGATCATGGGCATCCACCGCACCGCCGCGGAGTGGGACGCGCATCCGCAGGGCCAGGCCATCGCCAACATCCCTGTCGTCGAGATCATCAGGATCGCGGACAGCGACCCCATCCCCTGGGCCAACAGCCCTACGGCGCCGCTGTCGGGCATCCGCGTCCTCTCCAACACCCACGTGATCGCCAGCACCACCGCCTCGCGCACGCTTGCGGGCTACGGGGCCGAGGTGCTCCACGTCGCGCGCGATCAGGGCTTCGAGCACGACGCGTTGGTGGTGGACGTGAATGTCGGCATGCGTTCGACGATGCTCGACCTGAAGAACCCCGAGCAGAACCGGGTGCAGCAGCGGCTCGTTCCCGGCGCCGACGTGTTGGTGGAGGGCTTCCGCGGCCGCAAGATGGAGGAGCTCGGCTTCGGCGTCGAGGAGGTCGCACGCATGAAGCCCGGCATCGTCTACCTCTCGGTGCGCCCCTATGGCTGGGAAGGCCCGTGGAAGATGTACGCGGGCTTCGACATGGAGGGGCTGACGGTCACCGGCTTCACCCTGATCGAGGGTGGCGGCCAGCGCCCACGCTTCCCGCCCACCTTTGTGATGAACGACTACATTGCCGGGTACATGGGGGCCGCGGGCGTGATCGCCGCGCTCCGCCGGCGGGCGCGCGAGGGCGGCAGCTATCACGTCCGTGTGCACCTCGCACGCTGCGCGACATGGTTCAGGAGCCTCGGCCAGTTCACCGACGCGGATTTCGAGCGCCGCGGGCCCGAGAACCGGCTCGTCGCGCCGGAGGTGATTCGCGGGCCGACGCCCTATGGCGATCTCGAGCGATTGGCACCGCTCGTCACGCTTTCGCGCACGCCGATCCGTTGGCGCGAGCCGCTCGTGGCGGTGCGAGGCGGCGACAGACCGGTGTTCGAGAGCTGAAGCGACCTCGAGACCTCACACGGCAGCACAACGGGAAGCACGACGATGTTCGACAGCGAAGACGGCAGCGCCGACGTGACGCAGGCGCCGCTCGAGCACACCACCCTGTCCACGACGCGGCGTGATGCGCTCCTCGGCCTCGGCGCGGGCGCGCTTGCCGCCGGCCTCGGCGGCCCGCCCGCGATGGCGCAGATGGCGCAAGGGCATCGGGAGGTCCGGCCCGGCACACCGCCGCTCGCCGGCGTCCGTGTGATCGAGCGGAGCAACCTGCTGTCGGGCCGCTTGGCCGGGCTGCTGCTGGCCGACCAAGGTGCGGAGGTGTTCGTGGAACGCGGCACCAGCGCCACGCCGGGCGGCCTGGACGACAACTTTTTCGACCGGGGCAAGATCGCAGTGCCGCCCGGCGCCACCGAGGAATTACCGGCTCGGCCGACATCATCATCGTGGACGGCGCCGCACAGGTCGCGCGCGCGCCGCATCAGATCCTGCTGCGCATCGTGGCGGCGCTGCCGGGCGACGAGGCCTATGGTCACTTGCCGCACGACTGTTCGGAGGACCTGATCAAAGCACTAGTCGGTTTCTACACCAACCTGAGCGTATCCGGCCCGATCCTGAACCGGCCGGTAATCTACACGCCGCTCCCGCTGCCTTCGGTCTATTGCGGCGTCAATGGCGCGGTGGCGGCTGTCTCTGCGCTGGTGGACCGGCTGCGCACCGGCCTGGGGCGGGAGATCGTCGCGAGCCGCCTGGCCGGCGGGTTGTCGGCGATCGGCGTGCTCAGCATGACCTCCAAGGGGCTGCCCGACTTTCTCGAGCCAATCATCATCGGCGGCCTGCCGCCGGGAATGACGCCGGAACAGTTCCACGCCGCCGTCGCCAACGCGATGCGGGATCCCGAACGGCAGATGTGGCTGGAACGGCGCTTCGCGCCCTTCTCGACGCCCTACCGCGCGCGAGACGGCCGATGGATTCTGCCGATGGCGGGCCCGAACGCCCGGCTGTCGCGCCGTCTGCTGGAAGCCATGGGGTTGTGGGACCAGGCCCTCGCCACCGGCGCGGTCTTCGTCAACCCGTATGATCCCGCCAACATCGCGGATGCCCGCCGCAACCTGGCCGATAGCCTCTCGCTCGGCTTCACCTATACTTCGCGCCTCGCCGACCTGCTGGAATCCGCCTTTGTCACCCGCACCGCGGCGGAGTGGGAGCGCTTTCTCGCCGCGTACGGCTCGGCGGCCAGCATCATCATGACCTGGGAGGAATGGCAACGCGACGCCGATGCGCGCACGGCCGGCGTCTTCGCCGAGATCCCTGGGACCGAGGGCGTGCAGATCGGGCGGACGAACTGGATGCAGAGCGCGCAGCCCTACGCGCCGCTTGTCGCCCGCCGCGTCGCCTCCGCGCTGCCCGATCGCGCGGCGCCGCTGCCGGCCGCGACGGGCCGGGCCAATGCGCGCCTGCCGCTGGAAGGCTACACGGTGGTGGACATGACCAACGTGCTGGCCGGGCCCTGCTGTACGCGTATGTTTGTCGAGCTCGGCGCTGCCGTGACGCGCGTCGACGTGATGGATCCGCAGCAGCCTCCGACCATTCACGTGCTTTGGTCGGGCGAGAACTCGGTTGGCAAGCGCAGCATGATCTTGGACCGGCGAAAGCCGGAAGGGCTGGCAATCATCCACCAGCTCACCGAGCGCGCCGACATCGTCTGCTGCAATATGATGGACGACCAGATGGGGCGCCTCGGCGTCGATGCGGCGTCGCTGGGGCAGCGCAATCCGCGCGCCATCGGCCTGCAGATTACCGCCACCCGTGGCGAGCGGCACGGGCCGCGGCACCACGATAAGGGCTACGACCCCTCCATCCAGGGTACCACGGGGTTGATGATGCGCTTCGGCGGGTCGGAGACTCCGACCTTCCACGGCTTCGCCTCGGCCGTGGACTATCTTTGCGGGTATCTCGGCACGCTATCGGGCGTGCTCGCGCTCTATGCGCGGGAGCGGGGTGGCGATGGTCGCGGCGACTGGGCAGAGACCTCGCTCTGCAACGCGGCGACACTGCTCCAGCTGCTGTTCCAGCGGTCGGGCGGCGAACTTCCGGCCAGCGCGCGCGGCCAGCTTGCTACCGGCATGACGGCGGGCGAGCGCGTGTATCAGCTCGGCGATGGTTGGATCTTCGCTCAGGCGCCGCGCGACATCACGGCCGAGCTCGGCAGCCGCAATCGCGCGGATGCGCTCGCCTGGTGCGCGCAGCAAAACATCCCGGCGGTGCCGGTGCAGACCTGCAAGGAACTCGCCGACCGCCACCGCGAACATCCGACCACCACGGTGAAGTTCGAGAAGCGCGAGAGCGACGGCTGGACGACGGAATGCTTCGCGCCAACCTGGTTCGCTTTCGACGGTCGATCGCAGCCCCGCCCTAAGGCGGCCTCGCGGATCGGCGCGGACGGGCCCGCCATCCTGGCCGAACTCGGATACGGGCAGGAGGAGGCGGAACAGCTCGTCTCGAGCGGCGCGGTCGGCCGGACAGAGTGGGCCAGGAGCTGAGCACGGCTCGACCAGTATCCGTGCCCGAATTCTCCGTCCGCACTCGCCGGTTGGTGGCGGTCGTGATGTTGGTATTGGTGGGCGTAACGCTTCCTGCGCGTTCGTCGTGCGCGCAGGAGATGGAGGCGCCGGACGTGCTACCGCCGCCTTCTTCCCCGCTCAGCGATGATCCGAACGAGGATGCCGATCAGGGGCAGCCGCAGGCGCGCCCGCAAGCCCCGCCCCCGACGGGAACCGTGTTCCCCAGTGTGCAGTTTCCAGGGCGTGATGATCTGGCCGAGGTTCGGCGTAGCATCTACGAGCAATACGGACTCACGTTCGGCGCCAGTTACCAGCAGCTGTTTCAATGGACATCGGCGACGGCGCGGACAGCCGATTTCGATACCGCGCTGGGCGGCTGGGCTGCGGTCAGCACTACGTGGACGGCGCTGGACCGGGGCGGCCCGTACGAAGGCACGCTGGTGGCTCGCGGGGCGTTTCGCGGCAGCCTTGGCAACAACGCAGTTCCGGCCGTTTTTGGCCTTCGGGACATTGGCTCGCTTTGGTCCAACTACGAATGGACGTCGTGGAACCAAGGCTTCCGCATTGAAGATTTGTTCTGGGAGCAGCAGCTTGGCAGCCAATTCAGCTTCCGCGTCGGCAACCAGGGCCCACAGGCTGTCTTCAACTTTTTTCGCTTCAAGGACGCGCGGACCGGGTTCACTGCCAGCCCGGTCGCTTTCAATGAGACAATCCCATACCCGACGTTCGGACTAGGCGCGTCGTTCCGGCTGCGGCCGGTTGTGACCGACCCGGGGGTCTATCTCGTTGGCACCTTGAACGACATGAACGGCGATCCGGCCGCAAACGGGCTGGACTGGAGCACCTTCGGGAAGCGTCAGTATTTCTACGGTGTCGAACTCGGCAAGGACTGGCGGCGCGACAACGGCGAGTTCGACCACCTCCATCTTGACCTGTTCTACGCCGATCGACGGAGCACACGCAATCCCGAGACGTCGCCGAACGTGGCGGGCGGGGGGTTCAAGCTGGCCGGCGAGAAGCAGATCGAACGCATTGTAGCCTTTGCCAACTATGTCTACAACACGGCGGAGGGTGGCGGGATCTCGACAACCGTCTCCCGGCACACGGCGGTCGCCGGCGTGGCGTATCTGCGCCCGTTCAATGTTCAGGGCGAGGTCGCGGTTTCGACGATGTGGGCCCGATCCTTTGCGGATCTCATACCTGGGGTTGGCGCCAGGAACCAATACGGCGTGGAAACATACTGGACTATCGGGGTAACGCCGAACAGCAGCCTCACCCCCGGTGTTCAGTTTATATTCAATCCGGCTCTCAATCCAAGAAGTGACTTTGTCGCGGTCCCGCACGTTAAGTTTAGAGTTTTCTTTTAATAGAGTCCATTTGAGCCATCTAAAGTAAAAATCCGCCAGGCCCCGAGGCTGACGAGCTATGGAACATGACGCGATAATGGCGATCGGCCGAAGCTCCGTTTTGGTCGCTTATCTGCTAGCCCAATCCGGCACATGGTCCGCTAACCTAGCGCCGAGGGAGCGTGACCCGGCGAATGAAAAAGCTCCGTTAGATCTGCATCTGTGGCCGACGATCTCAAACTGCGGCCTGACAACAGCGGAGGGATAGGAGGCGAAGATGCGCTTCGCACTCGCGCTGAGCCTGACCTCATGGTACCTGCTTGGCATCGCGCACGGGCAGGAACAGCGCTCTTTAGATCTTGAGACTGGGCTGAGCGAAACTGCTCTCGCGCAGGAACTTGCCAACCCGATCGCCAATCTGACCAGCGTGCCGTTCCAGAACAATTTCGATTTCGGCGGCGGACGCGGCAACGCTTTCCGCTACACGCTCAACGTCCAGCCGGTGATCCCCTTTTCGCTGAATGACGATTGGAATTTGATTACCCGCACGATCGTCCCGTTCGCCCATGTCGAGCGCGTCTTTCCGCAGCCGGAAACAGGCATCGGCGATATCGTGCAGAGTTTCTTTCTCTCACCGGCACGACCTGTGAACGGCATCACCTGGGGTGCTGGTCCGATTTTTCTCTACCCCAGCGCGAGCAATGATTTCATAGGCTCCGGGCAATGGGGCGCGGGGCCCACCGGCGTTGTGCTCAAGCAGTCCGGCCCCTGGCTCTACGGCATGCTGGCCAACCATCTCTGGACGGTAGGCGGCGTGCCGCACCTCCCGAGTGGCACCCTCCCGCTCCTCGAGGTCCCGAATAGCGGGATTGCAGACCCCGGCTTCGTGGAAACCACCCCTGGGAACCGTCGGCGTGAGAGGGTGAACGCCACTTTGATCCAGCCGTTTCTCACTTATACGTTCCCTACGCAGACGACACCCTTCCTGAGTACAGAGACCATCTACGACTGGAGTTCGCGGCAATCGATTGTGCCGATCAGCGTCGGCGTCAACCAACTCGTCTTCATCGGGGGCCAATTATTGCAGGTTGGCGGCTTGATGCGCTACTTTGCCGAGACACCGCGCGGCGGACCGAACTGGGGCTTTCAGTTCCGAGTGACGTTGGTGTTTCCACATGGGCCGTAACTAAGGCCACGCCTGAGGCAGGTCGGGGGGAAGCGGTTGTGCACTTCGATAACCCGCCAAAATCGGTCGGGGACCGCACGCTACGGCTTGCGGCGCTGATCTGCGCCGTCATCCTCACGCTCGCAGCCTTGTCGCTGGCGCACAGTGTGATGATTCCGGTAGCCTTTGCCTTGTTCGTCATCGCGCTGGTGTGGCCATTGCAGCGGCGGCTGAAGAGGAAGCTGCCGCAGCTTGTCGCCGTTTTGATGACTGCCGCCGTCGCCCTGCTCGCGATCGGAATTGGTTGCTGGCTGATCGTATGGGGTTTCGGCAGGATCGCACAGTGGGTAATCGCGAATTCCGCACGGTTGCAAAGCCTGTACATGCACGCCGCCGACCTACTTGAGCAGCGCGGCCTCTACGCCGCCGAACTGATTGCCGAACAGTTCAATATGTCGTGGATCGTCGGCGTTTTGCGCGGCATTGGCGGTAGTCTGCAGGGCATCGTTACCTTCGCGCTCGTGACTTTTATGTTCGTGATCCTTGGTTTGCTCGAGTTGGAGCCGCTCGGGCGCCGCCTCGGTGAAGTCGGAAGCGGCACTTTTGGCGCCTCCGCAATCGATGCCGCAACGGAAATTGCGGGGAGACTGCAGACGTACATGCTTGTGCGCTTCGGCATGAGCCTTCTGACCGGGCTCGGCTTTTGGGCCTTTACCGCCGCCTATGGTCTCGATCTCAGCCGTGAATGGGGCGTCATCGCCTTTGTCTTGAACTTTATCCCGTTCATCGGATCATTCATAGCGACGATCCTGCCGACACTTTTTGCCGCCGCTCAATACGAGTCGTTCTCGCCCGCGATCGTGATGTTCGTCGGCCTCAACGTCGTCCAGTTTGTCGTCGGCAGCTATATCGAGCCGCGCGTAGCGGGAGCGGCGATCTCGATCTCTCCGTTCATGGTTCTGTTCGCGGTATTTTTCTGGGCGATGCTGTGGGGCATCGCCGGCGCCTTTATCGGCGTGCCGATCTTGATTGCGCTGGCGACCCTGTGCGCCAGAAACCCGGCGACCCGCGCAATCGCGATCGTGCTTTCGCCGGATCGTCCGCTACTCAATCGAGCCGTCCGGTAGGACTGCATTCCATGGGTCTGTTGCGCGTTGCGGTTCGGCGCATGAGCAAATGGCGCGTGCTCGGGCTCGCCGTGGTGCTGCTGCTCGACGGCTGCAGCCCGCTGCGGGTACCGATGAACGAGCCGCTGCGCTCGGCCGCGGGGAATACCGAGTATCGTCTGCTCGACGTGAACCGCGGCGGCGGCGCCGAAAGCGCTTTGGTGCTGGTCGCCCTCTCGGGCGGCGGCAAGCGCTCGGCCGCTTTTGCTTTCGGCGTCCTGCGCGGAATGAGGGACATCCTCGTGCGCCCCGACGCGACGAACAGTACCTTGCTCGACGAAATCGACTTTTTGGCCGGGGTCTCGGGGGGATCCTTTCCGGCGGCATATTTTGGCCTCTACGGCAAGAAGTTGTTCGAAACCTTTCCCGACGAATTCCTTTACCCCGACATCGAGGCGTATATCTGGGGCACTTTCCTGCTGCCGTGGAACTGGGACTGGGTATTCAATCCGCTCGTCGGCACCAACGACCGCATGACATCGGTCTACGACCGGCTGATGTTCCACGGCGCGACTTTCGAAGACCTTTATCGGCGCGGCCGTCCTCAGGTTAGCATCAATGCCACCGACATCAGCTTCGGCAGCCCGTTCGGCTTTCTGCCGCAGACTTTCGACGTGATCTGCTCCGATCTTGCGACCCTTCCGATCGCCCGCGCGGTCGCCGCTTCTAACGGCTTTCCGGTGCTGTTCGGCCCAGTGACCCTGCGCAACTATCGCGGTCCGGATTGTCCATTGCCGTCACCGGTGCCGCCGCAGGCATGGGAACGCGCCGAAAATGATTTGCGTGCGCGCGCACTGATCGAAAACCTGCATCGCTATTCCAGCGACCAGCGAACGCCGTGGATTCATCTGATGGACGGCGGCATTTCAGATAATTTGGCGCTGCGGGTGCTGCTCAACGACATGCTGCTGTTGGACACCGGAACGGATCGGGTTGCGGCCGGTCTGCTGCCGGTGCGGCGCATTCTGGTGATCACCGTCGACGGCCAGTCAGCGCCGAACCCCAACTGGCCGCGCCAACGCATCGTCAGCGGGCTGGGGCAGATCATTTCGGCGGTTACGAGCACACAAGTGGGGGCCTACAACATCGAGACCCTGATCGCCGTCGAAGCCGCTGTCGACGATCTCGTCGCCCATTTGCGCGCGCTGCGCTGCCGCCAAGGCGCCGTTATTCGCGGTTATGCGTGCGGCGATGTTGCCGGGAAGGTATTGCAGGTCAGCCTCTCCGATTATCCCGACCCGGAGACGCGGGCGCGGCTCGTCGCGACCCGCACCGGCCTCACCTTGCCGCGCGACCAGGTCGATGAATTGGTGGCCGCCGGCCAGACGATGATCGGCCGCGACGCCGGGACCATCGCAGCGTTCCTCGGCCCTGGGCCATCAATCGAGAAAGTGGCAGGCCGGCGTTAGCGGGCGCGCGTCATTGCCCACGGCCGCTTTTCGCGGTCTGTAGCATCGATTCATATGCCCGATCCGGCTCGCCCGCCCGCTACACCTGTACACGCTCGGTTGCTTTCAAGGTGATCCCGCCGCCGGTCTCAACAGCTAGCTGGTGGAGATGGAAGCTGCCGCGGTAATTATCCGCGCTGCCGCCCCCCAGCGAGGTGGATGGCGCGGAGCACAAGACGACGTTCCCGCAGACGCCGATCCAGTCTTTATGGCGGTGACCGTGCAATACAATAACACGTCGTGAGTGCGGGGCGATAACTGCCAACAGATCTGGCGCGTTGACCAATGCGAGACCGATCCGCTCGCGCAGGCCGATCGACGTTACAGGATACTCCGCGACCTGGTGATGAAGCAGGACGAGCCACGGATTGGCGCTATTCCGTAGCAGTCGGCGCAGCGCTTTTAATTGCGACGGACCCACGACGCCGATTGCATTGGTCAGCGCAAAATGGCTCCGCGCATTCGAATTGAGCAGTATAACTCCGTAGCGAGTACCCGGTGTCGGCGGTTCCACCAACGGAAACATCGCCTCCCACACCCTCGTCATCTCGCGCCTACCGCGCAGCGTGCCGCGATGGGCGAGCCCGCGCAGCGCGTCGGCGCGCCGGCCGAGTCGCAGAAAATCTTTGAGCGAGGGCCCTAGCCGACCGGTTCCCCTTTCCACCACATGCAAGCGATCGCCTGAGAGAGCATCGAGAGCGAGTACGACGCGGAGCTTGCGGAGCGACTGGCCGATGCTCAATGGCAGATCGAGGCGCCCGGGATTGGCCCGGTCGATGATGTTGACATCATGATTGCCCGGGACCAGGAACAGCCGTCGGCGGATCTCGGGACAGCCGCGGAGGAGGTCGATAAACTCGGCCCATTCGGCCCGGGTCCCGGCATCGGTAATGTCCCCTGTCATCAACACGCGGTCCACCGGTGTTACGGCATGAATTGCATCGAGTTTGCGCAGCGCGCTGCGAATTACACGATTACCCCGCGGTCCGTCTGTCCCGGCCTCCATGCGGCAGCCATAGCGCTCGCCGACGATGTGCAAATCGGATAGATGCGCAACCCTAACGATCGACGCTCCGGGGTCCACCGGGGCTGTAACCCAGTCGAGGACCGCGCCTTTGAGCGAAAGCTCGCGCCAGATCCAATAAAGGCTTTCGAGTGCGCTGGAGACGCCCAGGATCACTGCAGCATTGCTGAGCGCCGCAGTCGCCAGCGGTCGCCATCGGGCATGAACGATGTCGACAAGTCCCAGGCCAAATGAAACTTCCACGGTCACGGCGACGGACAGACCGCCACCGGCGAAGATCAGTGCTGCGATCACGGCGCACACCCGGCGCCCGCGATCGAGTTGTTCGGCGGTCATCGCTCGACCGCGAAATTTTTCGACAACTGCACGCAAAAGCTCGCGCAATACGACAAATATCGGCAGTACCAGGCTATAGTGGAGATGCCAGAAATTTTCCCGAGCGATTGCAAAGAGCGGGCGGCCGATCCATAAAGCGACCGCCGCCAACATCAAAAAAACCACCGACGTGATGATTGGGCTATCCCCGGCCAAGGCAGGCGCGCGGAGCATCAGGCGTCCGTAGGCAGCGACCACCGATGGAGCGATTCCTATTAATAGGGCCGGAGCGACGAAAAGAGCTAAGAAACCAATCGGCGCCTTTAAATAGTTAAACTCCAGAACGGCCGACAAGATCAGGCTGCGCAGGCCACGACCGTGAGGGCTCGTGCGGTCGTCCTCGCTGTCGCCACGCCGCAGATCCCAAATTCGCAAGTCTCTCTCCCAAAGGTGCGCGATCGACGTCTGGCAAGCCGATGCTTCTCACGCACCATATTGGCCAGTTCAAACAATTGACGGCAAGCCCCTCGCCTGCATTCTCTCGAAGCTCAAACGAAACGTCTGCTGGCGAACCTGCCGATGTAGCAACATCAGCACAAGAGCCTTGCCGGTGACGCGCTGACGTCTGGTGGTGGCCCGATCAGCCTGGTCATTACTGAGCCATCCTTCTTGATCCCGGGCGCCAAGTGCAACAGCGCCCTTTTTGCCGTCCGCCAGGATCATCCAGGCCGCCAGCACCGCCTCCCGCGGACTACCCAGATGCAGCCGCTCGGCTGAAGAGCGACACAGATCGCGGTCTCGCGGGTAGGGCGGGGTGCTCTTGATCCGTATGTCAGCTTTTGGCACTGCTCCGACGAGTTGGTCGGGATAGGGACAGTCAACTCATTGGTCTCAAGCGGACCCTTCTACAATCGGAGTAAACCGACGCGATTGTCCTAAGCCGACCTCTGGCCGGTGGCGGTCAGGAGACTGAAGTCCGACAATCGGCGGCTGTCAATTGACATGGGTGTGCTTGCCAGCAGACCCTGAGCGGCCCTAATTGCTGTGTTTAGCCTGCGGGAGTCATCATGGATCTCCAGATGAACGGGAAGACGGCACTCGTCACCGGAGCGAGCGCCGGCATCGGCAAGGCGATAGCCTTTGCCTTGGCTCGCGAGGGTGTCGATGTCGCAATCTGCGCGCGTCGCAAGGAGCCGCTGGAAGCAGCGGCGTCCCAAATTGCGCGCGAGACGAACCGCAAAATCGTCGCCATACCGGCTGATCTGACCACGCCTGCGGATGCGGCGGCTTTTGTCAGGGAGGCCCACACCGCGCTTGGGCGCGTCGATATTCTGGTCAACAACGCCGGATCGTCGCCCGGTGGAGTTCTCGAGTTCCTGACCGAAGAGCATTGGGCGCAGTCGTTGCAACTCAAATTCATGGGTTATGTGCGTTGCCTGAAGCACGTCTTGCCGATCATGCAGAAGCAGGGGCGCGGCCGCGTTGTCAACTTGATCGGCAATGACGGGGTCAAACCTTCCTACTGGGAGATCGCACCAGGTGCCGCCAATGCTGCGGGGCAGAACTTGACGCTTGCGCTCGCTGCGCAGTACGGCAAGGACAATATCAGCTTTGTCGCGGTCAATCCCGGGCCGGTCCGTACCGAGCGCTGGGCCGGCCTCGTCGATGCGATGGCCCGCGACATGAAGATCCCGCGCGGGGAGGCCGATACGCTCGCCCCGCGCAGCATTCCGCTGGGGCGCATTGCCGAATGCGAGGAGGTCGCGAGCCTTGTCACCTACCTCGCTTCCGACTTGGCGCATTTCGTCAACGGCACGATGATCGAGATCGACGGCGGCCAGCAGAAGCCGCTGATGGATCGCTTCCGCGACCGATAATTCCAGGCTGTCAGCGATCTGCTGCCCCAAGCTCGGCCAGCAGCGCGTGGAGGCGGTTTGGGGTGATCGGCAATTGCTGGACCGCACCAGGTCGGCCGAGCGCATCGTCGACCGCGGCGGCGATCGCGGCACCCGCCCCGCTGATGCCGGCTTCGCCGGCGCCTTTGACGCCGAGCGGATTGAGTGGTGTCGGTGCGTCCTCGAAGAGGACCACCTCGATCGTCGGGATCTCGGCAATACTCGGCATCAGGTAATCGGCCAGAGTAACCGACTGGGGCTGCCCGGAGGCGTCATACACGAACTCTTCGAGGAGAGAGGCCCCTATGCCCTGCGCCGCGCCGCCGGCGATCTGGCCCTCGACCAACATCGGGTTGACCGCGCGGCCGATGTCGTAGCCGACGAAGAACCGCTCGACCGTGATCGCACAACTGCCGCGCTCGATGCGCACCTGCGCGAGATGCACGCCGTAGGGGTAGGTCATGCGTTCGGTGGTGAAGGTGGCGTCGGCCGTGAGCTCGCCGCCGGCGCCGCGCGCGATTGCGGCCAGGTCGAGCGAGGGTCCGCCGGGCGCGTCGCGCACCACGACCCGGTCATCGGTGACGGCAAGACGCTCGGGCGCGGTCTGCAACAGTCGTCCGGCCACCGTCAACAACTCGCTACGCAGCTTTGCAGCGGCGATCGTCACCGCCGCGCCGGTCATCACCGTGACGCGCGAGGCGAAGGCGCCCATGCCCCGCGCAATGCGATCGGTCTGACCATGGATGACCCGGATGCGGTCGAGACCGGTGCCGAGCCCGTCGGCGCAGATTTGCCCCAGCACCGTCTCGACTCCCTGACCGATCGAGGCGGCGCCGGTGATCACCTCGATCATCCCATCACCGCCGAGCGTGATGCGCACATCGTCGAACGGGCCGAGCCCGCTTTTCTCGACAAAAAACCCGAGCCCCAGGCCGACCATCTCGCCCGCTTGCCGACGGCGGGCGACATCGGCGCGCAGCCTCTCCCATTCCACCCGCTTCAGGAACTTGTCGAGAAGGCCCGCATAGTCGCCGGTGTCATAGACGATGTCGGTGCCGAGGGCAGAGAATTCGCGGCGGAACGGCATCGCCGTCTTCGCAATAAAGTTTCGACGCCGAACTGCGACCGGATCGAGCCCCAGCCGGTCGGCGATCACATCGACGAGCCGCTCGCGAACAAAGCTCGCCTCGAAACGTCCGGGCGCGCGATAGGTGCCGCACGGCGTCTTGTTGGTTAGGCGCACATGACCGACCGAACGGTAGGCGGGAATCACGTAAGGGCCAGGCAGCATTGCGCAGGTGAGGTCGGTGACGACAACGCCGTGCGTCCGAAGGTAGCCTCCCTGGTCGAACCAGAACTCGTCGTCGAGGCCCAGAACGAAGCCGTGCTCGTCGATCGCCGCGCGAACCCGATGGACCGAGCCGCGCGACTGGTTCGCCGCCACCAAATGCTCGTAGCGGTCCTCGATCCACTTGATCGGCCGTCCTAGCCGCAGCGCCGCTGCGCAGGTCAAGACGTCCTCGGGATAAAGTTCGCCGCGAATCCCGAAGCCGCCCCCGACATGCCCTTCGTGCAGGTGAATCCGGTCGAGCGGCAGCCCGAGCATCGCGGCGAGCGCCTGGCGGTTGTAATGCGGCACCTTGGCAGCGCCGTACAGCCGGAGGATCCCGCTGGCCGCTTCCGGCACGGCGATACGCGCCGCGGGTTTCAAGCGGCACGCCGCTGTGCCGGCCGATCGTCAACTCCAGCGCCACCACCGCATGCGCCTCGGCAAAGGCGGCGTCGAGATCGCCATAGGCTTTGGTGACCACAGCGGCTTCGGTACTGCGTCCTGGCGCGAATTCGCCCGGTGATGCGGCCGGATCGAGGCACGGCGTCAACGGCTCGATCTCCGGTGCGACGAGGTCGGCGATGTCTTCGGCCGCGTAGGGGTCGGCGGCGAATACTGCCGCGATCGGCTCGCCGACATAGCGCACATGTCCATTCGCCAAGACCGGCTGGCGATAGGGTTCCAACCCCTCCACCGACGTCATGCGAAAGCCGATCGGGGGAATATCGGCGACGTCTTCGGCAGTCCAGACGGCAATGGTGGCGGGGTGCGCCAGCGCCTCCGCGATCCGCAGGCCGGTGAGGCGGCCGAACGCGACAGACGAGCGCACAACGCGCATGTAAAGCATGTCCGGGAAGGTGATATCGGCCGCGAACCGGCCGTTGCCGGTCAACAGCGGGCGGTCTTCGATGCGCCTGACCGATCGGCCGATCAGGCTCATTTGCGCATTTCAGCGGCGGCGGCAAGCACCGATTTCAGGATGTTCTGATAGCCGGTGCAGCGGCACAAATTTGACGACAACGCTTCGCGCAGCTCGGGTTCGGCGATGTCGGGGTCGCGCTCCAGGATGCCGACGGCGAGCATCAAGAAGCCGGGCGTGCAGAAGCCGCATTGCAAGCCGTGATGGTCCCAGAACGCCTGTTGCAGCGGGTGCAATTTGTCGCCGCTGGCCAGCCCCTCGACAGTGCGCACCCTGGCGCCCTCGGCTTGCACCGCGAACATCAGGCAGGAGCGCACCGGTTTGTCGTCGACCAACACGGTGCAGGCGCCGCAGACGCCGTGCTCGCAGCCGAGATGCGTGCCGGTGAGACCGCAATCCTCGCGCAGCGCGTCGGCCAAGCTGCGGCGCGGCTCGACACGGATCGTGCGCTCTTCACCGTTTACCGTGAACGTGACATCGTGTTTGTCGCTCATTGTGCTTTGCACCCCGCCTCGCGCAGCAACTGCAAGATCCGCTGCGGTGTGATCGGCATTTCGAAGATGCCGACGCCAAACAGCGCCAGCGCGTCAGAAACGGCGTTGAGCACCGCCGCTGGCGCGCCGATCGTGCCGCCTTCGCCGACGCCCTTGGCGCCGGTGACGCTCGCCTCGGTCAGGGTTTCCAGATGATGGATTTCGATCCTCGGGATTTCCGCCATCGTCGGCACGAGATAGTCGGCAAGCGAGCCGGTCAATATGTTGCCGTCGTTGTCGTAAACCACCTTTTCGTAGAGCGCGTTGGCAATGCCCTGGGCGACGCCGCCATGGATCTGCCCCTCGACGATCATCGGGTTGATCAGACGGCCGGCGTCCTCGACGACCACGAACCGCTCGATCGTGACTTGGCCGGTCGCGATGTCGACCTCGACGATCGCCAGATGGCAGGCGTTCGAGAAGGTGCCGTACGGATCGTAGGTCGCCACCGCCGACAGCCCGGTTTCGGCGATCGCCGGAAAGCGGTGGCTCTGGTGATAGGCGGCGCGCGCCAGCTTCGGCACCTCGACGCCGAGATCTGTGCCGCGCACGAAAGCGCGGCCATCGCCAATCTCGATGTCAGAGGCGGCCGCCTCCAATATCTGACCGGCGACCGCTTGCAGGCGCTCGCGCAACGTCGCGGCGGCGAGCTTGCAGGCGCCGCCGGCGATCACCAGCGAGCGGCTGGCGAATGTGCCCCAGCCGTAGGGGCAGCGGTCGGTGTCGCCGGCGACGACCCGGATCTCTTCAGGCGCGACGCCGATCTCGTCGGCGATCAATTGCGCCAAGGTCGTCTTCAGCCCCTGACCGTGCGGCGAGCTGCCGATGCGGGCTTCGAGAAAGCCCGAGGGGTCCATCGCCAGTTCGACCCGCTCGAAGCCCGGGTTGATCACCATGCGCCGCACCGCAAAGGCGGGAGTGCCGGGGCCGGTGCGCTCTGCGAATACCGACATCCCGAGGCCGAGCCAGCGCCCATCGGCACGCGCGGTTTGCTGTCGCACGCGGAACTGGGCGAAGTCGACAACCCGAGCCGCCGCCTCCATCGCCTCGCGATAGCTGCCGGGATCGTGCACGACGCCGGTCACAGAGGTATGGGGGAACTCGGTGATCAGGTTGCGGCGCCGGATCTCAAGCGCATCGAGCCCGAGCCCGGCGGCCGCGCAATCCATCAGCCGCTCGATCGCCGCGGTGATGACCGGCCGCGACACGCCGCGATAGGGCGCCATCGGGCAGGTGTTGCTGGCGACGCCGCGAGCACGTGCGCGGTACTCGCGCACTCGGTACGGCCCGGGCAGGTCTGCCAGCGCCATCAACGGCTCGACCCCACAGGTGGCCGGGAAATTCGAATAGGCACCGACATTGCAAAGAATATCGGCGTCGATCGCCAGCAATCGACCGTCCGCATCGAACGCGCCGCGCAGATGGAGGCGCTGGTCGCGCGCGTGAAACGCAGCGGTCAGGTTTTCGAGCCGGTCTTCGATCCAGGCGACGGTGCAGGCGAAACGCCGCGCCGCCCAGACCCCGACAATGTATTCCGGGATCAGCGCCATCTTCTGGCCGAAGCCGCCGCCGACCTCCGGCGCGATGACGCGGAGTTCGGATTCGGGAGTCCCCAGAGCGTCGGCAATGCCGGTGCGCAACAGGTGCGGCATTTGCGTCGACGCCGAGAGCGTGACGCGGCCGGTCGCCGCGTCGAAAGCGGCGACGGCGCCCCGCGCCTCCAACGGCACCGCCGCCTGCCGGCCGGAGGTGAGCGTAAATTCGACCACTTCATGCGGCGCTGCGAAGGCAGCAGCGACGTCAGGAGTTTCGAAACGCGCGTCGATCAGCGTGTTCTGCGCTGCCATGTCATGAACCAGCGGCGCGCCGGGCGCGAGCGCCTGGTCGAGCGTCACGATCGGCGTTTCGGCGGCGATATCGACGGTGACCTGTTCGGCGAGATCCTCAGCCTCAGCGGCGGTGTCGGCGATGACTGCGGCGATCGGCTCGCCGACATAGGTAACCCGCTCATGCGCAAGGATCGGCTGCGCGACCGCGACATAATCGGGGCGATCGAGGCGCGGACAGATCGGTTTGACATCGCCGAGGACAGCCGCGGTTATGAGTGGCACTCCGGGCGGCGCGGTCACGGCGAGGATGCGGCCGCGCGCTATCGGGCTGCGCACAAAGCGCAAGATGCGGGCGCCCTTGGCCAGATCGGCGGTGTAGCGGCCGCGCCCTCGCAACAGAACCGGGTCTTCGTAGCGCGGCAGCGGGCGGCCGACCCACCTCACCGTGTAAACGCCTGATCCAAAGCCCGCCCGACCATCGCCCGCACCAGGTCGCGGCGATATTCGGCGCTCGCGTGAATATCCTCCAACGGGTCGATCGTCTCGGCCGCGATGTTACCGGCCTTGCGTAAAATCTCCGGCCCGCCGTCGGTGCCAGTCAGTGCCGCCTCGACTGCGGCAATGCGTGACGGCCGGTCGGTGGCGCCGCCAACGCCAAGCCGCGCTTCGACGATGCGGCCGTCTTTGAACCGCAGAAAGGCGGCGCACATTGCGAGCGCGAAATCGCCCGCTCGCCGGCTGAACTCGGCAAAACCCGTTCGCCAGTCGTTATTAAGCATCGGCAGGCGGATTTCGGTCAGCAGCTCGTCCGGCTCCAAGGTCGTCGTGAGCGCGGTGACGAAATACTCGTTCGGCCGGACGCTGCGCTGCCCGCGGCGGCTGACGATGACGAGCTCGGCGTCGAGCGTCGCGGCCAATAAGCACCATTCGGAAGCCGGGTCCGCATGGGCAATGCTTCCACAGAAAGTGCCGCGAGCGCGGATCGGAAGATGCCCGATGTGCCGCGCAACCCGCGGCAGAAAAGCGGAGAGCGGCCCCCGGGCAACGGGTGCCTCGAAACGAGCGTGCCGGGCACGCGCGCCAATGCGCAGCTCACCCTCCTCCTCGCACACATAATCGAGCGCATCGATGCGATTTATGTCGATGAGGCTGGTGGGACGGGCGAGCCGAAAATTCATCGCCGGCACGAGACTCTGTCCGCCAGCAAGGATGCTTCCTTCCGGACCATGCGTGGCGAGAAGATCGAGCGCATCGTCAACTGTGCGGGGCGCAAAATATTTAAACGAGACGGGTTTCATCAGCGGCAAGCGGGCCCGAGCAATATTCCCGCCGTTCACGCTAAACGACCTTCCTCACAAATCAAGCGGCACGAGCGAAGCGATCGTGAGCGCGTGAAGCCACAACCGGCGTCGAACGCGGCTGCCTGCTGTTGTGGCCTATTTCTTGCGCCTTCCATGGGCATACTCTGATGACGGGCCGGCCTCATCGTAGCGGTACAAGCGGCCGCGACCCGCTGGACAATCGGAGAACAGCCGATGACCGCCCGAACCCACTTCTATCGAAATGTCCCAAAGTTCGGCCATGTCGCGGTGGAGCGCTCGCTTGATGCGCGAGGACGTCGAGCCTCTCGTGCACATTCACGGCGATCGAGAACTCGCGCGGCACGACCGCTGACCAACCTTGAGGTTAAGCAATTTTGGCATCTGTATATTTATGTTTTTCTGTATATTTATGTTTTTCCTTCAGTTCGTCGAGCAAGAGTCGAAAGAAATCCTTGTAGGCTTGCTGACGGTTTGAAAATTGCTTCCCAATACCAGCCCGGCGCAGTTTGTCGGGAAGTGCCACCGGCCTAAACTGAACTGCGGGATTGGATCCGTCGATCCGGTGGTCTCTAAAGCCACACCAAAGAAATCGATTTGGTATGGCGGTTCAGCGAATCCAGCGCCTGGCGGTGCTCATCGCGGATCTTAGGGCCGATCCAAACGACAATAGCAGCGTCTAATCCCCCAGCATAGGCGATCAGCTGGCCTAGATGGCGATGGTCGGTAGCTTCAAGTTGGTTCTCGATGGTTACCTGTCGGTTGGTGCCGGTTTCGCGAGCCTCGATATCACACGCGAAATCCCCGAATGATTGCTCGGCCTGGACCAGTTCAAGATCGAACCCCAGCGCTTCGCCCAATAGTTGGATGTGATCGGCCAGCCAAGGTATAAAATTCGCTGCCCCACTCGTCCAAAGCTCGCGTGGATTGATGTACTCCAATGTGCCTAAAGTGATAGGCATCGATTACCCCCACAAAAATCGAAGCTCCCGCGCCGTCGCCTACACGCGGTGCAGGTCTATCAACGATGACCGCTTCCCGCTGTACCTCGCGTCACGAAGCTGACGCCCTTCTCGCCAAGCTGAGGCCGGGGCCGGCCCAACAGCCCTCCTCACCGCGGCGAGCGACAACTAGAAGGCGTCGGCGCGGTTAAATTATGTGGTCCGCAAAACGACAGAAACTCCGATGGGAGAAACCGGGGTTTCGTATGCAGACGATTGACGATCGGGTGGGGGGACACCCGGTCGATCGTCCTATCCAGCAAACGGCACTGGCATCGGTGCTGTTCCGCCAACATCGAAGGAAAATTGCGACCGGCTGCCCGGCCCGGGAACCGGCGGCTCAGATTTCAATCGACGACCGAGCTGTTTCAGCTTTTGTAAACAAACTCACCCGCAGATTGGCGTCGTTGTCCCCCCCCAACACAGAGGCTAAAATGCGAGTGATCATTCCAACGCTGGTGGGCTTAGTAGCATTGGCGACCGCGTCAGTACAGGCAGCGCCGCTCCCCTCTAAACCGCACCAGAACGCGAAGTGGCACGAAACACCGGCGCAGAACGTTCGCAAGAGCCAGCAGTACGATTATCTTGTCGAGACCAACAGCAGCTTCCGGGCCAATCGGATGCGAAAGGAATGCGGGCCGATCAGAGACCCTGAGCTGCGCGCCAATTGTCTCAGCTCATTTAGCAGTTACGAGCCCCGGTAGCGGCCCGAGCGAAGTCGCAATCCCCGTCGAGTGACGAGGCCTAGACCCGATCCTTGCCGAGCCGACCGGCGCTAACTGTGATGGCCCCGTTTAGCAGCATAGGTGCTGGGCTGGAGCAGTCGTCCGCTCCTAGACCGGAGTGCCCGGTCGTCCCCAGAGAGGGATCAGGCGAACCCCCGTTAACGGGCGGGGGTATCGCTCTAGACGGCGGCGGTGCTCCCTTTTGGGTGCTCCGCGTCCGCCTCAGATGCCCTCTCGATTTCTTCCGCTACATTCGCTCGTGCCGGGCGATCGCCTCTTCGAGCGCTCCTTCAACCGCGCGTCGTGGCTTCCGCTCGGAGCCTTCGGGCTCGCGCCGCCGCTGCCCGGTGATAGGCCGCGGATTGCTCTGCCAATGACCACCACTCCAACTGCCATTCTCAACATCGGCAACGCCTGGGCCCCGTTCACTCATCCAACCTCGGGCATGACGCGCGCGGAATAACACTCAACTTGCGCTCACGGCGTCCGATTCAGTCCCGCCCCAACCCTGGGTGCCAGCTCATCCTGGCGCACCTGGAACACGCCCTCAGCCGTCTCGATGTAGACGTTGAGGTACATGCGGTCGATCCCCTCGACCGTCAGCCGGAGATGATCGGCGAGAACACCGGCCACACTTTGTGCTATCATCCGCCCGGCTCCGGTCGTCTGGTTTTGCCCCTTCCAGGGCGTATCGAACGATGATCGGTCCACTTGAGACTGGTGTTCTACCAGAGCTCGTCATGAACCGGCGACCGGAGCCACCTCGACATGCCTCGTCGGTCTGAGGCGGAGCCTCGTTAGCAGATGAGTTCTCATCAGACGAAGCTGGTATTATGCGCGATCGAGTGAGTTTTTGCAGGCGCTGAACAGCGAACGAGGTGATGCGATGACAGAGACGAAACCCGGCCGCGCGCATCTGATTGCCGGCGGTTTTCCGCCCGGTTCGATGGCCGGGCACGACCATGACTATGCCCGGCTGCGGCTGCTGGGGCTGCTGGCCGAACGGGATGTTCCAACCTCGGTCGCCAACGATTTCGCGGACGTCGAGAAATGGCTGCCGGTCAGCCGCGTGCTGATCACCTATGTCGCCGGCCCCTACCCCGATGCCGCGCAGACCCGCGCGATCCAGCGCTGGCTGGAGGCGGGCGGCCATTGGCTGGCCTTGCATGGCACGAGCGGCGGCCGCGCCGAGCGGGTGGAGGGCGCCCGCCAGCGCCGCACCGTCAAGACCGAACACCACGCGCTGCTCGGGAGCTATTTCCTGACCCATCCCCCGATCTGCGAGTTTCGCGTCGAGGTGAGCGCCGTCAATTCCCCCCTCACGCGAGGGCTCGGCAAATCCTTCGTCGTCGAGGACGAGCCGTATTTCGTCGAGCTGCAAGATCCGGGCTCGACACAGATCCTGCTGACCGCGGATTACGGCCCGAGCGCGGTATCACCCGCCATCGGCACGCTCTACCCGTCGGACACCTCGCTGCAACCCGACGGCAGGACCCGCGTCCTCGGCTATACGCGTCCGGTCGGCAATGGCGGCGTCACCTACTTCACTCTCGGCCATTGCCACAACCCCGCCATCCGCGCCGCCCGGGCCCCCGACCCGGCGGACAAGACGCCGCCAACCTTTCACGGCTCGTGGGAAACCGACGCGTTCACTACATTGCTGCGCAACGCCATCGCCTGGGGCGTCGCGCGCCTGAACACGAAAGATGAGATTCGTTATGCAATTAATCCTCTACTACGCGCCCAACGCGTGTTCGCTCGTGCCTTACGTGACTTTGACCGAGGCAGGCGCCCCATTCGAGGTGCACCCCCTCAATTTCCGCAAGTCGCAGCACATGACTCCTGAATATCTGCGGCTCAATCCCAAGCACAAAGTGCCGGCGCTGGTGATCGACGGGGCGCCGCTCACCGAGAATGTTGCGATCCAAATCTGGATCGCTCGGCATTTTCCGGAGGCGAAGCTCCTTCCCGCGGACCCGATGCAGGAATTGCATGCGATCTCGCTTATGGCCTGGTGCGCGTCCGGCATCCACCCCTTCCTGTCGCGCATCAACTCGCCGCCACGCGTCTGCGACCTCCCCGGCGCGGAGGCGTCCGTCCGACGGCTCGCGCAACAGCAGCTGTTTGAGAATTACCAGATCGCAGACGACAAGCTCGCCGATCGCGAATGGTTCTTCGACCATTTCACCGCCGTCGATGCCCACTTCTTCTGGTGCTTTCGACGCGGCACCCAATTCAATCTCGATGTTTCGCAATTCAAGAATTGCATGGCGCATTTCGAGCGGATGCAGCAGCGGCCGAGCGTGCGAAAATTGCTGGCCTATGAACAGGAGGTGCAGACCAAATTCGCCCAGGCGGCCTGATTACGCGAACACAACGCCATCGCCGGGGTATAGGCGTCTCATCGGGGCGGGCGGCCGCGCCTTCCCATTAAAAGGTCATACTCAGAGTAAACCGCACCGAGAGCGGCTCGACGGGCTTGAAGTGAACGTCGTAGACGGGGGCGGTCTCGTTCGCCAATTGCGAGGGGTAGAAATAGTCGATCTGATGGGCGCCGGTATTGTCGAACAGGTTGAGAATATCGAGCCAGAGCCGCGCCTGATCCGAAAACTTATAGCCGACCCGCAGATCGAAGAGCGTGGTGGGTTTCGAGGTCACGCTATCGTCCTCGATCAGCGGCCGCCGGCCGAAATAGCGGAAACGCAATGCCCCGAACCAGGGACCGACATCCTCCACGGTCGCGCTCGCGGAGGCGATCATGTTGGCCGCGCCGGGAATGTAGCTGCCGGGATGGCCGGGCTCGGTATCGGCGGCGCCGTTGTCGCCATTCGCATAGCGCGCATGGGTGGCGGCGAAATCGCTGTCGAGGCGCAGCCAGGGAAGCGGCTTGTAGGAGGCGGTCAGCTCGATGCCCTTGCGCTGGCTGGGGCGCCCGGGAGTGGTGACCGCCTCGTCGCCGTCGAAGGTTGCCTCGCTGGCGAGATTGAGCACAAAGAGCGCGCCTTCGAGCTTGAGGTTGGGCAAAGGTTCCGACCGCATGCCGGCCTCATAGCCTGTCGCCTTGGTCAATAGCGGCGTCCTGCCTTGCGCGACGACGGTCGGGTTGCCCTGCATGAAATTGATTTCGGTCGCCAGCGCGTCGACGTTGGTTAACGCTCCGCGTAGGTCATTGCTGTGAAAGCCCTGACCGACGCTGAGGTAATATTCGGTGTCCTGCCAGGGACCAAAAATCAGATTGCCCTTCGGGCTGGTGATGGCCTGGAAAATATTGCCGGAATTGGCTTGCAAGCGTGCTTTCGTCCGAGCCGCGATAGAGATCCTCGCGCAGACCCGTCATCGTGCGGAATTTGTCCGCCCACTGCACCCGATTTTCGATGTAGATGCCGGCGCTCGACTCGATCACATGGTCGTCGCGCACTGTGAAGCGCACCACCCGGCCGGTGGTTTCCGCCAGATCGATGTGAATGTCGTCGGTGCGGGTCTGGAAACCGATCGTGTTTTTCGCGTCGTAGCCGAAGATATTGCCGGGCATCATATAGCTGATATTCCCGCCATAGATTTTGCGCCGGTCTTGCTGCACGAACTGGTCGCCGATCGGCGGCGGAAATGTCACGAAGCCGTCGAAATTATTGAACAGCTGCAGCTGATACCCGATGAAATAAGCATTGGCGTTGACCTGCCCGGTCTCGGTCGTCGCGGCGTATTTGGTCGAGAAGCTGTAGCGCTCCGAGCTGCCGCCGTCAGTCGGGTCGAACGGGCAATAGAGGCAGATCAGCCCCTCGGCGACGGCGCGCTGCGGGATCTGATTGGTCGCATGGAAGGCATCGTTCATGTACATGCCGGTGAACGAGAAACCGTTGTCTAAGTATTGCCCTGGCTGTAGTTCAGCACCAGGTTGCCCTTGTTGTAATTGTCCGGGATCGTCCACGGTCCATTGTCGTGCACATATTCCGCCGCGGCCAATAGGTTGCCGGCGCCCACGGGACGCGACATCGCGCCGAGCCCGCGGTAATAGCCGAGCGTGCCGGCGGTCATCACGGCGAGGTCGTGAGGCAGCGTGTCCACGTAATTGATCTGCACCGCCCCGGCCGTGTCGAAATCGCCGAGATCGGGGAAATAAGGGCCCTTGCTGTAATGCAGGGTGCTGATCAGCTCCGGGATCATGAAATTGAGATCGGCATAGCCCTGGCCGTGCCCGTGGGTGCGCATGTTGACCGGCATGTCGTCGAGCGTTATGTCGATATCGGTGCCGTGATCGAGGTTGAAGCCGCGCAAAAAATACTGGTTGGCCTTGCCCTCGCCGCTGTGCTGGGTGACGATCAATCCCGGCACGACCTCGAGCACTTCGCCGACCCGAGACCTCGGTTGCTCTTCGATTTCTTTGCCGGTGACAGCTCCTTGCGACGCGGTATCCGGCGCGAAAAATTCCGTATCCGCCGGAGCGGATACGCTAACCTCGGGAAGCGTGACCGATTCCCCGGCATCCTGGGCTATTGCAGCGGGCGCAACCCCGAGACACAGGAGCGGAAGCAGCCCTGCCTTGTGTATGATCCTCATATGCGTACATCATACAGCGAGACCCAAACCGCCCGGTTATCCCGACACTGGCTGTGGTTCGTCGTACTCAGCCTATTTGTCATCGGTTACGCATTTTTGGCCGGCATTCGCACTCTGACCGAATTCGATTTGGGATGGCTGCTGGCCACCGGGCGCTGGATCGCTCACCATCGGCAAATTCCGTCTACTGACGTATTCTCCTATACCGCGCAAGGGCAGCCTTGGATCTACCCGATCGGTTCAAGCCTCATTTTCTACGCTGCTTGGTTGGTCGGGGGTTATGCGCTGATCACATGGCTCGGAGCGGCGGCCTGCGCAGCGACCACAGCTTTGCTGCTGCGGCGAGGATCGGTAATTTCGGGGCTGCTCGCCATCCTGGCGGTTCCCTTGATCGCGGTCCGCACCCGGCCACGTGCCGACATGTTCACAGTGCTGCTGTTCGCGGCCTTTCTCGCCCTGCTCTGGCGCTACCATCGAACTGGCCGAAGTCCGCTATGGCTCCTGCCGTTATTGATGGTCGCGTGGGTGAACCTCCACCTCGGATTTGTCGTCGGCTTGGCCCTGATCGCCGGATACGTCTTGACTGAAACCACGGAAATGGTCTGGCCGGGACGCCGTAAGCCGGCGCTGGAACGATTGCGACAGTGCTGGCCATGGCTGATTGCAGTGCTCGGCGCAACGCTGGTGAATCCGTGGGGTTGGGAGATATACGCTGCCTTGCTCCGCCAGGAACGCGCCATGGCCGATCAACTGCAGTGGATCCCGGAATGGGGTTCGGTGCCGCTGAGCTGGACAATAATGTCGACCGGCCTATCGCTGCGCGACCCCGGCGGCGCGTTCTTTCTGATGCTATTGATTACCGCCGCGGCGGTACCGATCGCAGTATTGAGGAAACAGCTGGCCGCTGCAGCATTCTTGAGTGGCGCTTCACTGCTCGCCGTCAGATACATTCGCTTTGAAGCCCTGTTCGGCATCGTCACAGTGATTGTTGGAGCCGATGTATTGTCCTCGGCTCTGAACGCGTTACAGAAAAAGATCAGGAACGCCCGGTTCGAGACTGCTCGGTGCGGCGCTGCGCTCACGGTCGGCGCGGCATCCCTCGCGGTGGCGCTTGCCTGCCTCCGATCGGCTGATCTGGTAAGCGACCGGAGCTATCTCGCGAGCACCGACCTTGGCGCTTTCGGGGTGGGATTGTCGTGGTGGTTTCCCGAACGGGGAGCGAGCTTCCTCGAGCGCGAAAATATACCCGCCCAAATCTTTAATACTTACAACGAAGGTGGATATTTTACCTGGCGCCTGGGCTCCAAATACCTTGATTATGTTGATGGCCGCGCCATCCCGTTTGGCCCGGAATTGGTGGAGCGGAACAGCAAGTTGCTGGCGACTTCGCCCGAATCACCGCAATGGCAAAGAGAGGCCGAGCATTACAACATCAATGCGATCCTAGTCCCGCTCGGGCGATACAATGGATTGCATCTCTTCCCGATGCTGCGGCAGTTTTGTGGCAGCGAAGATTGGCCGCCGGTGTACCTGGATGAAGTCTCCGCGGTCTTTGTACGACGCAGGCCGGAGAACGAGGATCTGATCGCGCGGTTGCGGATCCAGTGCGCTACCGCGCCGTTACCTGCCGTCGTACCGGAAGAGAATACAACCGAAGCGTTTAACCACTGGGCCAACGCCGCTGCTGTTTTGCACGCGCTGGGGCGAAACGATGCAGCTTTCGAAGCAACAAGCAAGGCGCTGGCAATTTTCCCGGGCAGTGCCTTTGTTCATTCGCTGCGCGGAAATTTGTTTGTCGAAGCGGGGTCATTACGTAAGGCGGAACAGCAATACCTGCTGAGCGCTTCGCTGGAGTCGAATGGAACTATTTGGTCATCATTAGCGGCGATTTATCACCGTCAAGGCCGATTGATGGAAGAGATCGAGGCCTGGGAACACGCAAGCGCGCTCCTGCCTTATCCGGCTCCGGAGTTGCTGGCGCTCGGCTATGCAGAGCTGGCCGCGCGTCATCCGCAGAAGGCGCTGCAGGCATTCGACCGGGCAGCTGCCGAGGTGCCGCCGCAGAACGAACGACAGGAAAGCCAAGGTTTCTTCGCCAGCCTGGCACACGGTCGGGCGATGGCTCTGAGCGCGCTCGGCCTACAGCGCTGAATCAGACACGAAGCACGAGACGAACGTTGCCAGCGGCCAAGAAGCGCCCTTCTTGGCCGCTGGAGGCGAGGTTATTATTTCACCGGGACGAACTTCTGGACGCGGCGGCCGGTGATCGTTTCGGCGACGTAGACGTTGCCCTTCGAATCAACGGCGAGCGTGTGACTGGTTTCGAATTGACCCACATTGTGCCCCGGGCACGGGATGATCCCGCAGAGGCCGAGTGCGCCGAACACGTTGCCGCTTGCCTTGTCGATCAGCCAGACGTTGTCGTTGTTGGCATCGGCATCGACGATGATCTTCTGGCTGGTCGGACTCTTGCTTGCGAGATAGTCGACATTGGGCCAGAAATCCATGTCGCAGGCGCGTAACATCAGGGAAGCCAGTATGGCGCCGGCATCTTCCGGGGCGGCGCTTTGGAACGCATTGTTGCCGACGACTGGGACGCTGGTAGGAGGCGTCTGGCCGGCATTGAGGCCGATGTTGATTATTTTATTCGGCATGCACACCGGTTGCGGGTTGGCGGTCGTCGATGGGGCGCCGCAATTCCGGGAGAACACCTGAATTCGGCTATTCGGGCGATCGCAGACGTAGATGTTCCCGACATTGTCGAACACGACGCAATGCGGATGGCCGCCGCCGGTGGCACCGAATGTGCCGGGAGGACAGCTCTGACTGACGCTCGCCACGCCGTTGATCATGCACACGGTGCCCCATTGGCGATTGTATTGGTAGGTTTGACCTCCGTCGGCAGTCGTGTAGACGACGACGCGGTGGTTGCCGTAGCCGTCGGCAATGTAGACGCTTCCCGGCGTGCCGGTGACCGGATCCGGTAACGGATCCACGGCGATGTCCGCGGGTTCGTTCAGCAGGGTGTGACTGGTGTTGGCGTCGGAAGTCCCGTTGGTTCCACACGAAGTAAACGGGTTTGCCCCTGCCGCCGGCGGCGTCAGGGTGTCACACATCCCCTTGGTGCCGATCTGCGTCACATACGTCGCATTGGCGCCCTCGGCGTTGGCGGCCATCGGGTTGTATTTCTGAACGATCCCGTCGCCGTTTCCGCCGACCCAGACGTAACCCTGGTAATCGACAAAGCAGCCATGCGCGCCATGCGCCATATAAGCAGCATATCCGTAATCAGCCCCAGTTTGTATGAGGCTGGGATTGCCCCACCCGGCGATGACGTTGCCGTTGGAATCGAATGCGACGACCGGCGGAGCCGGGATCGCCGAGTCGGTGGCGTCCTGGCTATCGATAGCCCCCGACTGGTTTCCTTGCAGGACGCCGTTGATCGTTATGCCGACCTCCCACCCACGGTTGAAGGTATAGACGTTGTCGTTCTTGTCGATGCAGTTTCCGGCGACCTCACCCTGTATCCAGGGGTGCGAAAATCCGTCGGCCCCGACAGGGGCTGGAAGCGGTTTCGGCCAGAAGGGGTCGACCGCGAAGACCGGATTTTGACTATTATCCGCGATGGCGAGCGGCCCCCATCCCGCGATCGCAAGAATAGCCGCGGCAAGCAGGCCACCACCTATGTAGGCATAGTAAGCATACTTTTTCGGCTTCATGGCATTCCTCCTCAGGGTGGCACCTTTGCTGGGGCTGCCTATGTCCCTTTCGTTTTATTGTCTGAATATGCTGCGCCTTCTCCTCTTAGCGATGGCAGCCCGAAACCAACTGGGTTGAAGCTCAACCCTCAATCCGACTTTCTGCCGGCAGGACATGACCCGGCCATTTGCGGTCAATCCATTTCGCGAGCAGTTTCGCGAGGGCCACCGCAAGGCCTATGGCGACGATCCATCGCGCCAGGGTCATCAGCCCCGGGACCGTTGGCTGGGGCCACGGCGTCCGCCAGAACACGTCGGCGCGGTCGAGCATCCAATGCCAGGCCGTATGGGCGACGATCGCGGACACCACGATGATCCCCATCCGCCCCGACATCGCGCCCCGGAAGAGCAAGGCCAGCGCGGGAACGAAGACGCACAAAACCGCGAGCTGGCCGATCTCGATCCCCACATTGAACGAGAACAGTGACACCAGCAGGTTCGATCCGGCGAACTGCAGTTGCTCCTTGAGAATGTCGGCGAAGCCGAAGCCGTGAACGAGGCCGAAGAGCCCGGCAATGATCCAGCGCCGGTTCAGGTTGGCGCCGACGATGTTCTCGAGCGCCATGTAGACGATCGATACGGCGATGGCCATTTCTATGAAGGGAGGAAACCACGCGCCGACCGGAGCGATGTTGTACGCGGTGCCGATCAGCGTTATCGAGTGCCCCACAGTGAATGCCGTGATCACGGGTATCAGTGGTTTGACGCGACGAAAGGGGATGACCAGGCACAGCAGAAACAGCAGATGGTCGATGCCGCTCAAAATATGCTCGATACCGAGTTTGACGAACCCGCCGGCCGCTTGGTACCACGCCGGATCAAGGGCCACGCGGCCCGATCCGCCGGTGATTATCATGGCCCGAGCGTCTTCGCCGAGCGGGATATAGCGAATAGTCAGCTTCGTGTAATCCCCGAGGTCGGCGGCAAGGCGGGTCTCTATCGAAAAAACGGATTTGGGCGAGGAGATCGGATAGACGAAACGGGCGTCCAAATAGCCCAGCTGGAAGGCGATGACGGTGTCCGGCGCCAGTGGCTCGGCCACCTGCGCAACCGCCTGATCATAGTCTTCGAACGAGCGATCCGAGAGCGGAGCCAGCTGGCCGGCGGCGCTCGAAGGCACGAGACGAACGTTGCCTTCCCAAAGCTCGAAAGCGGTGGCCAGAGCCTTGAGCGCGGTTTCGACGGCGGGCCTGGACGCCGCAATGTTGTAGTGGTCCCCCACGAGCGGAAACGGCACCCCGAGCAAAAGGTCCAGAGGCACGCGGACCACGAAGTCGGCCTGGTGCGGTTCGATCTTGACAAAGCTGTTCATCATCCGGTTGACCGGCAGATCATGGGCACCTGCCGGGATCGAACCCACGATCGTGCAGAACAGCCAGATGGCCGAGCAGTAAAACCAACGCTTCAACATTGGCGGGACTCTTTCGCCGGGTGTCCCAGCGGCCAAGAAGCGCCGCTTCTTGGCCGCTGGGAGCAGGGCTTAGGTGCTTCTAATAGCCCCTACTTTACCGGCACGAACTTCTGGATGCGGCGTCCGGTGATCGTTTCGGCAACATAGATGTTGCCTTTCGAATCACTTGCGACAGTGTGGCTGTAGGCGAAGTGGCCCTCGTTATGCCCGGGACACGGAATAATCCCGCACACGCCGAGAGCGCCGAACACGGTCGCGGTTGCCTTGTCCAACAGCCAGACGTTGTCGTTGTTCAGATCGACATCGATGATGGCATTCTGGCTGGTCGGGCTCTTGGTCGCGAGATAGTCGACATTGGGCCAGAAATCGATGTCGCACGCTCGCGTCGTGGTCGAACCCAGAATGGCGGCGGTGTCTTCTGGGGCGTAGCTTGCGAACGCGTTGATGCCGTCGGTAAAGCCGGCAGGGGGGGTCTGGCCGGCATTGCCCCCGATGTTGATGATCCGCAACGGGGTGCACAGCGGTTGCGGTACGAGGGCCGTCGATGGGGCGCCGCAATTTCTGGCGAACACCTGAATTCGGCTATTGGGGCGATCGCAGGCATAGACATTCCCGTCATTGCCGAGGACGACACAATGCGGGTGGCCGCCGCCGGACGCCCCGAAAGTCCCAGCAGGACACGCCTGGCTGTTGCTTGCCACGCCGTTGATCATACACGTCTGGCCCCATTGGCGGTTGTATTGGTAGGTCTGACCTCCGTCAGCAGTCGTGTAGACGACGATGCGGTGGTTGCCGTAGCCGTCGGCAATATAGACGCTTCCCGGCGTGCCGGTGACTGGATCCGGCAACGGATCCACGGCAATGTCCGGAGGTTCGTTCAGCAGGGTGTGACTGCTGTTGAGGTCGTTGGTCTCGCCGCACGAGCTGAACGGATTGGTCGTCGTCGCCGTGCCGTCGCACATTCCCTTGGTGCCGATTTGCGTCACAAAGGTCGCATTGTCGCCCTCGGCGTTGGCGGCCATCGGGTTGTATTTCTGAATGATGCCGTCGCCGTTCCCGCCGACCCAAATGTAGCCCTGGTAATCCACATAGCAGCCGTGCGCGCCGTGCGGCATATAGGCGGCATATCCGTAGTCAGCTCCAGTTTGTATGAGGCTGGGATTGCCCCACCCGGCGACGACGTTGCCGTCGGAATCGAAGGCGACGACCGGCGGAGACGGGATCGCCCCTCCTGAGGTGGCGTCGTTCCCGTTTATGGCGCCTGATTCATTCCCTTGAAGGACACCATTTATTGTTACGCCGACCTCCCACGCGCGGTTGAAGGTATAGACGTTATCGCGCATGTCGATGCAGCTGCCGGCGACCTCGCCCTGCACCCAGGCATGCGCCACACCATCGCTCCCTACGGGGGCCGGCAACGGGTTGGGCCAAGAACCATCGACCGCGAAGACCGGCCGACTGCTGTTATCCGCGTTCGCGAGCGGATGCCATCCGCCGATCGTAATAACCATTGCGGCAAGCACCGCGCCGCCGAAATAGGCATATCGTCTGGTTTTCATCGTTTCCTCCTCGGGCTAGCACTTTCACTGCGGCTGCCTCTGTTCTCGTCAATTTTATGTTTGAATGTGCGGCGCTTTCTCTACTTCTCGGCTAAACGCGACGCGCAAAAACATTAAGGTTAACACTACCCTTAGGGGTGAGACTGGTCAAGTTGAATTGTTAAAAAATATTTAAGGTTAATCCCGATTTTTCGGCCTGCACTGCCGTGCGCGTAGGTTCCAGGAATCTGGCATGCCTGGAGCGTCGGTGACAGGACGAACCCGGCAGAGATGACGGGGGGCCTTGCGCTGCGTGCAAGGCTCAGCGCCGATCGCTTGTGGCGAAGCGCTCGGAATACCCCCACAATGGATAGTGTTATGCCCCGACTTCTCTGGAGAAACACCCATGAGCGCCCATATGACCCCTGAACAAGTCCGGTCGAAAATCGACCATCCGATCGTCGATGGCGACGGGCATTGGGTCGAATACGATCCGGTGTTCAGCGACAAGATGCGCAATGTCGGCGGCGATCTCGCTGCAGACGGGTTTCTGAAGGCGATGGGGACGACACGCGAGCTGCTCTCGATGCCGGTCGCCGAGCGCCGCCACAAGCGCCTGGGTCAGCAGGCCTTCTGGGCGCGCCAGGCGGAAAACACGCTCGACCGCGCCACTGCGATGATGCCGAAGCTGCTGTACGATCGCCTCGACGAACTCGGCCTCGACTTTGTCGTCGTCTACCCGACTGCCGGGCTGCGTTTGCCGCGCATCCAGGACGACGCGGCGCGGCGCGCCGTCATCCGCGCCTACAACATCGTCTCGGCCGATTACTTCAGCGGCCTCGGCGACCGGCTGACCCCGGCGGCAATCATCCCGATGCACACCCCCGACGAGGCGATCGCCGAGCTCGAATTCGTGACCAAGCAATTGGGCTCGAAGGTCGGCATGTTCGGCAGCAACATGGCGCGAAAAGTGCCGGCGGCCGCGGCCAACGACCCCGACACCGCGCGCTTTGCGGTGTGGTACGACGTGCTCGGTCTCGACAGCGAGTACGACTACGACCCGGTCTGGGCGAAATGCGTCGAGCTCGGCATCGCGCCGACCTTCCACAGCGCCTCGAGCAGTCAGGGCCTGCGCCTGTCGCCGACCAATTTCACCTACAACCACATCGGCCATTTCGCCGCCGCCGGCCATGCGACCGCAAAGGCGATTTTCCTCGGCGGCGTCACTCGGCGCTTCCCTGAACTGCGCTTTGCGTTTCTCGAAGGCGGCGTCGGCTGGGCCAGCCAGCTGTTCGGCGATCTGATCGAGCATTGGGAGCGGCGCAGCGCCAAGGCCTTGGAGCGCATGCACCCGGACAAGCTCGACCGCGCCAAATTGATGAGCCTCGTCGAGAAATACGGCTACAGCGACATCGCCGCGGCATTGCGCGAGCGCGGCGGCCTGCCCGACCCCGAACAGGCCTATCTCACCGGCAATCTCGAGAACATCGACGATTTCTCGGCCTGCCAGATCACCCGCAAGGAAGACTGGGTCGACCTCTACGCCAAGCCCTACTATTTCGGCTGCGAGGCCGACGATCGCATGAACGCCACCGCCTTCGGCCACAACAATCCGTTCGGTTCAAAGCTCAACGCGATCTTCAGCTCGGACATCGGGCATTTCGACGTGATCGACATGCGCCACCCGTTGCCCGAAGCCTACGAGCTGGTCGAGGACGGCCACATCACCCCCGACAATTTCCGCGCCTTCACCTTCACCAACGCGGTCAAACTGTGGGGCACGCAAAACCCGCACTTCTTCGAAGGCACGCGCGTCGCCAAAGAAGCCGCCGCGATCCTCGCCGCCGCGCAAACCCCAACCCTCGCCGCCGCCGAATAACCCGGCCCGGCTCACCCGCAAACAGCGCCGCCGCAAGACGGCGCTGTTTTCTTTACGTTGGAACGAAATCAGGCATAGCCCAGAAATGGCGCGCGACAAGGTTCGCCACCCTTACTAGACTAGAAAGGACAGTCGTATTGGACGTGATTTTGACACTCTCACTCATATAGACAACCCATACTAGTGGAGACACCGGACGTGCCGGATCATCCATTGTCACCCTGGCGAGGCCCCCGGCTATCGGGACAGCCGAGCCCGGGGAAGTCGCTACCACGATGGCCCTGCCTACTACCGAGCATTGTCGTGGCCGTCGCACCGTTGCGCAATTTGACCGGCGATGCCGAACAGCAATGTCTGGTCGAAGGTTTCACCGACCAACTTGTCACCGGCCTATTTCGGCACTGTCGCGTTTTCTCATTCGCTTGGCTGGCGGGCGAACCGCGCTGGGCCGCCAACCGTGCGGCGCCAAACCCATCCGAACTCAAATACGTGATCTCCGGGAGTGTCCAGCGGGGCAGTTCCCAGGGGATGCTGCGGGTCAACATACGGATCTCGGAAGCCGCGACGGCTAATTACCTCTGGGCGGCCCGACAGGAATTCCGGCCTGAACACCTCGCACAAATTCGGACCGAGATAACGCCGCAAATCTCCCGAGCGCTTCATACCTTGCTTTTACACGAGGCGAGCCACCGCGCCTATGCCATCTCGGGTGCCGAGCTTGGGGTTAACGAGTGTCTCGCCCGCGGCGAGGCGGCACTCAAGAGAGAGCTGTGCGCCGAACTCAGCGTCGAAGCTCAGCAATGGTTCCTTGCCGCGCACGCTCGCGACCCGCGCAATGTCGAGGCACTCTTCGGTCTGGCGCTCACTTGCCAGCATCTCGTCAGCAAGCCCTGGTGGGGGGATCCGCGCGCCGCTGCAGCCGCATCCGACCTCGGCCGCGAGGCGGTCACGATCGCTCTCGAATTCGAACCGGGGAATGCCCGCGTAAAAACTATCCAAGGAATGCTGTACTCTGCGGCAGGACAGCTGGAAGAGGGGGCCTGGGCCCTCCGTCAGGCACTGGCGATGGACCAGGATCTGGGACCTGCGCATGGGTTCGCAGGATATAATGCCGCACTTCTCGGGAGTGCCCGGGACACACTGCCTGCGGTCGAACGAGCTATGCACCTCGATCGGACAGATCGGCGGCACAGTATCTTCTTCTGCTACGGCGGATTTGCCGAACTGCTGCTCGGCCGGACGCATGAAGCGGTCGTCCTCCTTCAGAAATCGCTGGAACTCAATCCCACCGAAGGCAGCGCGCAGCTTCTGCTGATCGCCGCCTTGTCCCTGACCGGACGGCAAAAGAAAGCGGCGTGGATGGCAGAGTCATTCCGCCAGCAATATGCCGCGTCCCCAATCGATGCCTTCGAGCAGCTCTGGCTGTCGCGCTCGGCTTCCCCGGTCTATCGCGCCCAGGTCTACCCGCTGTTCGAGGCCATCCGAGCATCCTAGCCGCCCGCTCGTTTTCCCAGAGTCGCTTCCGCTTCCTTCCGCCGCCGCCGATTTTCGCGCCTTCACCTTCGTGAATGCAGTGCGGCTGTGGGGCACCTAAAACCCGCTCTTCTTCGCGGGCACCCGCGTCGCCAAAGAAGCCGCCGCAATCCTTGCCGCGGCGCAACCACCCCACCCTCGCCGCCGCCGAATAATCCCGGCACGGCAGCAGCGGACAGCCGGCTCCGACAGCATCGAAGAGGGTGCTGTCGGAGCCGGCGTCCAGTAAACGGGGTGCTGAGGGTTTACTGATTGGAGATCGTCGCGACGGTGCCGTCGAGCTTCGTCAGCTTGACCGTGAATTTCTCGTTGTAGGTGTGGGCGCGGTCCTGCAGCAGGCTCAGCGCGACTGCCTCCCCCAGCTGAATTGACGTTTCGGTATCACTGCGCCAGTGAATACCGGCATGAATGCCGTGACCATAGCTGATATTGTGCGCCAGCTTGTGCAATTCGCCGTTGACCGTCAGCTGGCCGGCGTCATCGCCCGTGTAATTGTTCAGCGTCGTTCCGTCATTTGACGGCACCTTCGGGTTCGGCAGGACAAAATCGCCGTCGAAAAAGAACTTCAACGCGGTAATGCAGGCCCCCGCCACCGCGCCGTGTCCGGTCGGATACGAGGGATGCGTTGGCGAACCCTCGGGAAAGGCCTGTGACAGGAAGTAACTGTTGTTGGTCGCGAACGCGCTCTGCACCGCCTTGGAGCCAAGCACCGTGCCGCTGACATGGCCCTGGATCATGTTGCCTTCGCCAATTTGCAGCAAATAAACGATCGCGCCGCCGGATTCCGGACGATGGCGCAGATGCACATACCATTTCTGGTACCACACCGCGTTGAGCGCCTCGCGCGCCACTGTGGTCAATGTCGCTGCGATGTCGGGCTGACCCATCGTGCCAAACCCGTTTTGCGTTTTGGACGTGTTGTACGGGTTCCCCGGGTTCAACGGCACCGGGTTGCCGCCATTGATCGTGTTCAATACCAGGTACGCGGTAAAATACGCCTGGTACAGCACATCGGAATGAGTGTATGCGGCCAGGCCTCGCCCATCGTGCAGAAATAGCGGCACGTCCGGCTGCAGCTTCAATCCGGTGGAGATCCCGTTCTGCACCTGCATGAACGTGTTCTTGTCGAGCATGTAATCGACGGCTTTTTTGAACGTCATGTATTTCTGCGTGATCGGCAACGCCCCCATCATCGTGTCCTGAAGCAGAAACTGGGACATATAGGGGCCGATCGTGTCACCCGCAAAGCCGCCGCGGAACAGCAGGTTCGGAGTGACCTTGTTGCCCGCGTCTCTGGGTCCTTTGTAGCTGGCCATCGACGACAATTCCGTTGCCGCCGCCACGGCCGTCGGATCCGAGGAGTACTGAGTAAAGGGGACATCGCGCAACAGCGACGCCCAGTACAGTTCCACCAGTTCCGCAGCGTAGTCCTCGCTCGCCAAGGCCGGCGCCGGCGGCACGCCGAACTGGCTGCAATCGAGACATTCCAGATCGAATGCCAAACCGCCCTGCGGGCCATTGAGCGTGCGCGGCCCACCCAGCACAATCTTTTCGAAATCCGCCGGGTCGCCGCTCTTCAGCGCTGTGATGAAGGTCTGGTAGGCTGCAAGATCGACCAGGCCGATGCCGGTCTGCAGAATGCCCTTTGTGTAGGTCCCCGACTTGTCGGGATAGAGAGCTTCGTCGCCGTTATCGATTTGCGCGGGCGGGGGAACGAACGCATCGTGCCCGGCGGCCTGGGTGCGCAATGCGAAGGATCTCGGTACGCGATGACTGGGTGCGGTGGTTGGCGAAATAATGCCCATGGTTCCTCTCCGTAAAAGGGAATTGCCAGCGTCGGCCTGCGCGCTCAATGCGCGGCAACACGAACAATAACTCGCCAATTTCTGAAGACGTGTGAGCCGCTTCACATTAGCGGCGATTTATCGGGACGGACTGCGTTTGGGGCCAATACAGCAGCGCCGTCCTCGGCGGCGCTGCTCGACTAACAAAACCCGCGGTAAAGGTGCGTGTGTCCGTCACGCATGTCTGGGGCAAAACCCAGCGATTCCCAAAATGAAACGCTTCCCGGTGCGGCATTGACGGTCACCAATAGGCCCGTAATCCGCGCCCGTTCGAGTAACGCCTTCGCCAAGGTGCGGCCAACCCCGGCTCGCCGGAACAGCGGCCTCACGTAAAATCTCCGCATACGCAGAGCACCGGGGAGGACAGGTTCGATTGTGAGACCGCCAATACCGGCGAGCACTCCAGTTACATGCGCAGCGAGCAGCGCCTCGCCCTCACGGTCAAAGCGCATCCTGCACGCTTCCCAATCAGCCGCGAGCCGTTCCACGAACCTATAGCCCTCGTCACGGGCTTCCGCCCGCAAGGCGTCGAACCCCTCAGGCAAGTTCTCGATCACGAGCTGCAGCTGGGGCCAGAAATCCATCTCATTCTTCAACGCAATTTTACGGCTAAAGTATCATAAAACCCTGATGGCTTGGATTATGCGGTGGCAGCCCGCCGGATATTGGCAGAGTCGGGCTGCCGCTTCGATCGTCAGGGCTACCCGAAAATTGCCGCATTGGCATGCTAATAACACCTCGTTTCGGCGCCGGGAGTTTTTTTTATGATCGTATTGTTGAGCTTTCTGTTACCGCAGTTCGCCGTCAGTTCGCGAATAACAGCGAATATCAGCCAGGATTTTCGCTGTTATTTTGGTGTGGCCACCCACGAAACCCCAGGTTTTCTGCGGCGTTCTACAGCCTCCCTGGCTGTTTCTTTGGGGATTATCAGCCAGATCAGCCAGGCCGTTCTCCAAACTCTCACGTCCGGGCGAACCGGCGCAGCTTGTCCCGACGATGCCCACACGGCTACCATCAGCTACTTCGCCTATGTCCGGCTTGAACGGCGGTGAGGCCCGGACAGTCTGTCAGTGGCGCCCCAACGGGAGGAACGAGATTTCCGTGCTAGAAGAGAGACAAGCCCGACGCCGATCAAATCAGCGGTCTCCTGGAGCGAAAAGTGACACTAAGCCCGCTCGATCCGTTTCCAGCTCACCCCCGATCTCACGATCTGCCGCCTTCTGAACGGGATGTGGCAGGTCTCTGGCGCGCACGGGTATATCGAGCCCGCCGGCGCCATCGCAGAGATGTTCGTGTATCACGACGCCGGGCTGACCACTTGGGACCTCGCCGATCATTACGGCCCGGCTGAGGACTTCATCGGAAGCTTCCGGCGCCAGTTCGCCGCCCGTAACGGGGTCGAGCGGCTTTCCGAGATCCAGGCGTTCACCAAGTGGGTTCCAGCTCCGGGCCGGATGACCCGGCGCATCGTCGACGAAGCGATCGGCACCTCGCTCTCGCGAATGGGGGTCGAATGTCTCGACCTGCTTCAATTTCATTGGTGGGATTACCACGACGAGCACTACCTCGACGCGCTCAAACATCTCGCAGACCTGCAGCACGAAGGCAAAATCCGTCACCTCGGGCTGACCAATTTCGATACCGAGCGACTGGGCGTGATAGCCGATCATGTTCGCATCGTCTCGAACCAGGTTCAGTACTCGCTCATCGATCGCCGACCCGAGGTCCGGATGGCTGCGTTCTGCCGCGAACACGCAATTACGCTTTTCGCCTACGGCACCTTGCTGGGCGGGCTCCTCTCGGAGAAATACTTGGGCCGCCCCGAGCCGCGGCGGCCCGAGCTCAATACCGCCTCATTACAAAAGTACAAGAACATGATCGACGCATGGGGCGGATGGACCCTGTTCCAGGAGCTGCTCGCGGTGCTGAAACAGACCGCCGACAAACATCGCGTGAGTATCGCCAATGTCGCTGTCCGCTATATTCTGGACCGTCCGGCAGTGGCCGGCGTCATCGTTGGCGCGCGGCTCGGCGTAGCGCAGCATATCGCCGAGAATACTCGTGTCTTTGGCTTCACCCTTGACCCCGGTGATCTTGCCATGATCGAGGCGGTCCTCGCTAAATCGCGCGACCTGACGCAGATAATCGGCGATTGCGGTGACGAATACAGATAGCGGCCAGCCTTTCGATACCTCGGCTGATCGCCGCTCAGCGGCCTTTGAACGGGCCGGGCTTGCGTTTTTCCGCGAAGGCGCGGGCGGCTTCCTGGAAGTCTTCCGACAGGTACAGCTTCAGCGGCGCGGTCTGCATCGCCACTTCGCGCTCGAGCTGGTCCATGTACCAGCGGCGGGTGCGCACCGTCGCGCGAACCGAGAGCGGCGGGTTCTTTGCGACTTCGGCGGCAAGCTCGCAGGCGGTTTCGAGGTGGCGGCCTTCGGGCGCGACGCGGTTGATGATGCCAGCGGCGAGCGCCTCCTCGGCGGTGAAGAAGCGGCCGGTCAGGGTCACCTCGGTCGCGAAGGCGGCGGCGCCGCGGAAATTCAACAAGGCCCAGTACTTGGCGCCGCCGAGGCCACGCGAGGTTTCGGTCACTTGAAATTTGGTGCCCGCCGCGGCGACAATCAGGTCGCATTCGAGCACGATGCCGAGCGCCAATCCCATAGCATAGCCGTGCGGCGCGGCGATGACCGGCTTCCAGTTGACCGACCGGGTCAAGAGGTCGCCGGAATTCGCGCCCCAGCCCTGCGGCCCGCCATGCTCCAGGAATTCCTCCCGCTTGCGCAATTGCCGCTGGTGCACATCGGCGCCGCTGGAAAAGGCGCGGCCGTTGCCGCAGATGACCGCGACCTGCGCCTGCGGCGTCGAGATCGAAGCGGCGCAGCGCATCCGCCAGATGCCGCACCAGTTCGTCATTGAAGGCATTAAGCCGGTCGGGCCGGTTGAGGGTCAGGGTCGCGACCTGGTCCCTGCAGGCGTATTCGACCAGGCTCGCGGTACTCTCCTGTGCCATCTCGTTTCCTCCGGGCTTATTTGTCGAGCCACACATCTTCGAAGCGCCAGCCATTGTACTGGCTGTTGTTCATCATCGTCAGCCCCTTGACCGCGGGCTGCCAGCAGGTCGCAGCGCGCAGGTGGTAGATGATCGGGCGCGCCATATCCTGCTGCAATTTGTAATCGATATCCCAGGCCAGCCGCTTGCGCTTCTCCTGATCGGCCTCGATCGATTGCCGATCGACCATGTTGTCGAATTCCTTGTCGCAATAACTGATATAGTTGCGCGCCGAGCTGCAGACATAATTCTGCGGGAAGTATACGTCCGGATCGTCGACTGCAGTCCCCAATACGTTCAGCCCGACCTTGAAGTCCTTGCGCATCAGCTTCGGCACCCAATTCGCTGTCTCGTGAGGCACAAACGACATCAGCCCGCGTGCCATTGCGCGCCCGCGGCCAATTCGCCCTACCGCCAAACCCGCCGCCCGCCTTATTGCCCATTATTCCGGAAGCCAGAGTGCGCTAAATTCGGCATTTTTCAGCGCCCCGCTAGTGCGGCTTGAGGTCACACCCGTGCCGAAATACGATGCTGACATGTGATGGTAGAGATTAGAAATTTCCCGTTTTCATGGAATCCGGAGAAAGCGCGTAACGCGATCGTCTTGACCACGGGTTGCACAGCAAGCATATAGGGGTAGCAGCGTTCGTGCTCCGGCTTGGAGCCACGTGATCGAGCCCGCGTGAATGATCCCGCCAAGAAGGTGGGAGATGGGTTCGTTCTTTATCCCCTGCCCTAATTTGACAGCCCTTATCGCGCGGGTCGTCTCCCGACCCGGTAGGTGCATTCGATGGGTCATGTGCACCTTCTCCGAGCCCAACGACCCTGTGAGGCACCAATATTGTCCAGCTTTTCCGATTTCGGGCTCGCCGCCCCGATCCTCCGCGCTGTTGCCGTGGAGGGTTATGCGACACCGACCCCGATCCAAACCCAGGCCATCCCGACGGTCCTCAGCGGCCGCGATCTCTGCGGCATCGCCCAGACCGGGACCGGCAAGACAGCCGCCTTCGCGCTGCCCATTCTCCAGCGTCTCTCGCGCGTCCTCAAAGCGACCAAGCCCGGCACCTGCCGCACGCTTGTGCTCGCCCCCACTCGAGAGCTGGCGAGCCAAATCGCGGAGAGTTTCCGTACGTATGGTCGTGGGATGCCGCTCTCCACGGCGGTTGCTTTTGGTGGCGTGCCGCTTGGCGCGCAGCAGCGGCAGCTGGCGCGGGGTGTGGACATTCTCGTCGCCACCCCCGGGCGCCTGCTCGATCTGATCGACCGTCAGGCCCTTACTCTGTCGAATGTCCAGATCCTGGTCCTCGATGAAGCCGACCGGATGCTCGACCTCGGCTTCATTCACGCACTGAAGCGGATCGTCAAATTGTTGCCGCGACAGCGGCAAACGCTGTTGTTCTCGGCTACCATGCCAAGATCGATCGCCTCCCTCGCCGAGGAGTACCTCAGCGATCCCCTAAATGTCGCCGTCACGCCTGCCGCGACAACGGTAGAGTTGGTGGATCAGAGCGTCGTGTTTGTCGCGAATGCCGACAAGCGGAAGCTGCTCGCGACAGTGCTGCGGGACCCCTCCCTCACGCGAGTGCTCGTCTTCACCCGAACAAAGCACGGTGCGGATCGGGTCGTCCGCCATCTCACGGACGCCAATATCGAAGCCATCGCCATTCACGGCAACAAATCGCAGCCGCAGCGTGAGAGAGCGCTTGCCGGTTTCCGGGAGGGCCATACCCGGGTGCTCGTGGCCACTGACATCGCCGCACGCGGGATTGATGTCGAAGGCGTGTCGCACGTCATCAACTTCGAATTGCCGAACGTTCCGGAAGACTATGTCCACCGCATTGGCAGAACGGCGCGCGCCGGTGCGGCTGGTGCGGCAATCTCGTTTTGCAGCGACGAGGAGCGGCCTTACCTGCACGATATCGAGAAGCTGACCCGGCGCCCCGTCCGGACGCGCCCGTTCCATCCGGGACCGATGCATGGCGATCGGATCGATTTGTCGGGGGATCCAGTCGAAAGGGTATCCTCACCTGGAATCAAAGGCAGAAGCGCCAGAGGCGCTGGCGGCCATCGCCAACGCTCCGCAGTTTCCAATCGACAACACGGTCGAATGGGGGCGCCCCGAGAAAAGCGCTGATTTAGGTCTTTCGTGCGCGAAAAATAGCCAAGGGCGTCTGGCGGCGCGCTATCGAGTTTGCCAGTTTGCCGCGGGAGGGGGAGGGAGGCCGACGACGATAGGCGGCCTGAGCATCCCATATGCGACGATGACGATAACCAAGAGGATCGGGATCACGATTGGCGGGACAAGGTATTTCATGGGACTCACTTCTCCAGTAGCCCTCGCTTTTTGCGCGATCCCCTCGTGATCGTGTCAGATCACAACACGCCGAAGAGTAGTGCCGCCGCAAGGGCAAGGCAGGCGAACACCATGACAGCAGGGATATAGTTCTTGTTCTTAGCATTGGCCGGCGGCGCGGCTGCATGCCCGTGTATGGGCAAGAGCCCTACCAGCCGCTGGCTGATCGCTAAATCGTCCGATGGCTGCGGTCGACCGATAGGCAACCGAGCGATCCGAGGCGCGAGCGCCTCTGCCGCGCGGGCTGGCGGTAAAGCCGCGAGCCGGGCGGACCTCCGTCCATGGGTCGACACCCAGCCGGGTCAAGGCCGAAACGACGTTGAGCGGCATTCCATTTTGTTCGTCGCCAACCGAGGCGAACAGAAAATCATTCAGCTCCGAATGGAGCAGAGAAAATCGAGCGGGCAGCGTCATTATTGCTCCCGCCAACAATTATCGGCCCGCCTACCCCGCATCACCGACCGGGACGACACCTAGAGAGCATTGCCAAGCCGTTCCGCGCAAGCGGTCGCAACTGTTGAGTTTGGGAGCATCGCTTCCAGGCATCGTCGCCCAGCCGCCCTTTTCGATAATCGATTCAAAACGAATCACTAGGGGTTTCGATTGGTTCATGTCGCCAAGACATCGACGATTGCTGCTTCGAGCTTTTGCGGATGCAGCGGCGGTCACCGTATCGCCGGTCGACGCTTTTGCTAGCCTTTAAGAGTTTTATCCAACACGCGATAAGTCCTCAGTCCCAAGCCACGCGCCATGTCTTTCGCTCTTTTTTTGGCCTCTTCCTTGTCGGCCACCAGGAACGTCTCGGGTACCCCAACAGGGATGTTTTCCTGATCTTCGCGTTTCGAGATCGTTGCACGAAACCCGGCACCATCCTGTTGGATCGTCAGTCGGACAATCATGATCCGACCCTCGCAGTGCCGCGAGCTTCAGTTTCGGGTTGCCCAATCTGCCTTCGGGCGACCTGAAGCCATGGGTCACGAACTGCCTGCCCCCGTTTGTTCCAGGGTATGCCGTTCGGATCGCTTGCTTCATAGAGCGTCTGCGCCAGCTCTTCGACGGAGCGCCTGACCTCGGGTGCTTCCATGTATAGCCCTTTCAAAGAACATGCAATTGTGAAGGCGTGACGCTCACGAGCGCCCTCGCCCGATGATGCTGCAGTAGCTCAACTCGGATTTGGGCGAGCGCGCCGAATTGCCGGCATTAAGACCCCGACTAGAAACATTATCAGCAGGAACAACGCGATTTTCCAAATCCACACAACTGGCGCGATCGCGACGATCGCTATTCCAAATGCGATCATGCAAACACGAACTAACGTGTTGTTACCACGCGCCATGCGAGCCTGTTCATTTAGTCCAAGAAGCGCGTGTGGGCGGGCGCGTGACGCAGCCTCTTGCTTCTCATCCTCCGCCATTTGTCTGTTCCTTTGTGCGATGCTGAGCCGAACGAACAGCATGCGACCGTCATCGGGGCAACGCGAGAGGACGCGCCACCGCCCTCGCGATCCGACTTACTCGGGCGATCGGGACAATCGTGCAAAGTCGTCGAGCACTTTCGCTATCAGCTCTTGCCGGCGCGGGTCCCGCGCGTCGACTGTCGCAGCGAAAAGTTGGATCAGATATCGCGCCTTTTCTGCGGCCTCGGGCCAGGTTTCCGACGGAGCGGCTGCAGCATGGTCCTCGAATTCCACTTGGCGGCGTCGAAGCTCTGCCTGATCGGCCTGAAAATCGTGGAGACGGCGGCGAGCCTCCGTCGACTTCTGTGCCGCCATGCCCCGGTGTCCGTCAAGTTCGACTGGCTCGTCAGCCATAATCGCCTGCCCTTTCCCGGCTTACGTCAACCCGATTTTGCGCTCCTAGCACCGGACGGCTTCGAAAACAAAGTGACAGTTGTCGGCGACTTATGGCTCCTGGGCGCAAAAAATCGGACACACATACACCGTACGTGGTACTGGTGCGCATAAGATTCAACTCAAAAATCAACGGGTGTTTTCGGCTCTTTTTTTTAGCTCCCGTAATCCTCTATCTCGAATGCCACGGGTATAGTCGGATCGTCGGCGGCTTATATTGGTATTGTATACTGCCATTTTGGCGCCCGCGACAAATCACTTCGTCGCGTCGACGCACATCGACGATCTGACAAAAGTAGCGCTCGGATCATGGACCCGAGCCGGGGGACCGTGAGCTCCTGCTCTGCGTCCAAATAGAAGTTAGGTCGAGCGAGCGTTCGGCAACCAAAAGGTAGCCGGTGGCGGAGACGAAGGCAGGGAACTCGGCATCGGTCACCGCACCGGCATCAGTCCGTCGGCCTCGAACGTCGACGCGAGCGCTGGCGTGCCAACCTTAGCGCAGGGCGGGTCTCCCTAACCGATCCCGTGCAATCTCTTAGGGAGCACTGGCAGCGGCGGTACGGAAGTAGCCGGCTGGCGGCCGGCGCTCTTGAACCGGTTCTGACCATGCCCACCTTACCATCCACACGGATGGGAGGTGGATGGTGAGATGAGAGCGCGGATTTATGAGCTTCGACCGAAGGGCGCGGACAACGAGAAGATCACCATCAACCTCGGTCATATCGATCTCGGCCAAATTGACCTGTTGCTTCAGGAGGGGTTCTACTCGAATCGCACCGACTTCATCCGCACTGCCATTCGAAACCAGCTCGAGCGCCACAACGACGCGGTCAAGCAGACCCTAGCACGGAAACACGTGGAGCTTGGACTACGGCATTTTAGCCGTGAAGATCTGGAAGCAGTACGTGCGACCGGTGAGCTGCTCCATATTCGTGTATTGGGACTGGCGAGCATTGCAAACGATGTCACTGCCGAGCTTGCCTGTGCGACAATTGCATCGATCGAGGTGCTGGGCGCACTACACGCCAGTTCGGCACTCAAAACCGCTCTGGCAGACCGCATTCGCTGATCGTACGCCTTTTGAATACTTGACGTAGACCTTAACTGGGGCCCCGGCACAACACTTCACCGTAACGGATCGAAGCTTTAGGCCTGGGCGGCTCCGAGAACAGGAAAATTTCGATGAACGATGCACTGCCGTCCGGCATGCGCGAAGCAAGCCGCCTTACTCGCGCCGGCCAACTCACTGAAGCGGTTGCACTCCTGCAACGGGTGCTCCACAGCGGGAAAGCTCCGTATTCCGCCTCCGATAATGCAGGCGTTGCGCTAACGATCGACTTGGTCCCCGATACGGTCGAGGTGAGTGGTCCCGAGCCGTCATTACGCACCGGCCAGCAGTTCGGGGCCCGCGATCGAGGCGGAGCGGAAACGCAAGCCCGCGCATATCTGCCTAAGGGGCTGCGCCCTTTCTTCGACCGAATCACCCCTACCGGTTTTGAGGGCGGCCTGGACGGGCTCTTAGAACCGTCTTCGGAGGACACCCCCGGTGCTTCGGAAGGCGGAAAATTTCTTGCGAAATCCTACAGCAGCGAAGCCGGGAGCCGCGTCTACAAACTCTACGTCCCAAGCCGCTATCGCGGCCAGCCGCTTCCCTTGATCATCATGCTGCACGGCTGCACCCAGTCGCCCGACGATTTCGCCGCCGGCACTCGGATGAACCCGAACGCTGAAGACCACGATTGCTTTGTCGCCTACCCGGCCCAGCCGACCTCGGCCAACCCCTCCAAATGTTGGAACTGGTTTCGCCCGGGCGACCAGGAGAGGGGCCGAGGTGAGCCCTCGCTGATCGCGGGGATCACCCGCCAGGTCATGAGTGAGTACGCTATTGACGCGGAACGGGTCTATGCCGCCGGGCTCTCAGCCGGTGCGGCGGCCGCGGTCATTTTGGCGGCAACCTACCCCGACCTTTACGCGGCAATCGGCGTGCATTCCGGGCTCGCCTGCGGCGCGGCCAATGACATTCCCTCGGCATTTGCAGCAATGCGCCAGAGCCGGCCTGCGGCAAGTCGACGGCCCAGCCTGTCCTCCCCGCCAGGCGTAGTTTCACGCACCGTGCCGGCGATTGTATTCCATGGGGATCACGATAAAACCGTGCATCCGTGCAACGGCGACCAGGTCGTCGCGCAGCTTCGGGAAGATACCAAAACAGAATTGCGCGTGACGGTTCAGCGCGGCCAGGTGCCTGGTGGCCGAGCTTACAGGCGCATCCTTCACGTTGCTGCGAATGGGCAGGTGATCTTCGAGCAATGGATCATTCACGAAGCCGGTCATGCCTGGTCAGGTGGCAGTACCGCCGGCTCCTTCACCGATCCGCACGGACCGGATGCCACCCGGGAGATGCTCCGGTTTTTTCTCGAGCACCCGTTGAGATTCTACACCCGTTGAGATTTTAATCGAGTACGCTGTGATTCGGCACTGAAACGGGACCCCTTCTGCCAATCAAATATGCCCTCAGCCGTATCGCGAACCAGCGCAACGCTGCCAGGTTCGGCTCGCCAGCAAGAAACCACCAGCAAGTACCGGCTGATCAGCCCATGATCCCTCGGCCCACGGCCCTGGCCGGATGGATACCCCTCACCTGCATCGCCAGAAAATTCTCGACCGTATCTTTTTCATTGAAGAAGCGTTGGGGAAGCGCGACTCCGGAAGGCCCGCATTGAGGCCATATGTTGTCCAAAGTGTCGGCCCCACCGAGCTCCAGTGAGATCAGATGGTCCAATTCGCAGATTTGACCTTCCCCGGAGTTATTTGAGGGGTGCGGCAGGTTGTACCATTCGTAAGTCGTCGCTTTTTCCACTTTCTGCGTGGCGGCATCGCGCTTGCACCTGGTGGTGAGGCTCCGGTCTCTGAGCACCTCAATCGTCAGCGTGGGATTGATCGCTCCCAGGCGTGCAGTTGGGGTCTGGGACTGGGAATCCATTGTTGATCTGGGTCCAGCCGAGCCGCCGATCGGACGGACGCTGAAGGCGCTTCGCCGATCGCCCGCCGGCAAACGCCAAGTTTGCCACAACGCGGCCCGCCCATCAGCCGTCGCCCTTAAACGGGATCGGGTAAGGGCTGCTTGCCCGCCGCTGTTTTTTCCATTCATAACAGCTGTAGAGCGGCACGAAGCAACGCCGCCGCCGGAAGGCCTCGCGGAGGCGGGCGAGGGCCGTCAAACCTTGGAACGAGAGGTCTAGATTGGCCCAAACCGTCGAAATCAGCTGTTCGGGTCTGCTAACGTTTTGCGCTCTTGAGCGCCGAAACTGGTTATTGAATTTAAGCACTTCGGCACTGCTTGAGGAAGCTAACCTCGTCGCTGATCTCTTTGATCCAAGCGCGACCGGCGGCAGCGTTCGTAAATTTTAAGAACAAGTTCGTCTGGAAATCCTTGTTGGAGCCGCTGATGCTGTTGCCTTGGATTTGATCCAGGTTCAGGGATGTCGTCGGCATCTGGTTAACCTCCTATCTCCAGACCGCATACAGGTTAGGCCTCAAAGTCGCGGACGTGAAGAACCCATCCGGCATCTCTCCTCCTGAGCGGACCGGTCACTTGCGCCGGCAAGTCTATTTCTCCGACATCTCCATACCGCGCGAGAAGCCTCTGATAGGCGTTGAGCTCCTCGGCGGTGGCGGGTTTTGCGGTGCCGCACGGGCGGTCGAACTGGATTTTCTGGCCCTGCTCCAGTGGGGCCAAGGCGACCGGTTTGTCGATCGAGGCGCCAGTCAGCCCGAGGCCGCCATTCTGCGCCTGCACGGTTGCTTTGACCGAGACTTCGACCCCGCGGAAATCGTAGCTGCCGTTGGCGATCCTCGTGATTTGCTCGGCCCAGCGATCAACATTGGGAAGAGTATTGCCATGCAGATAGACATCGGCCGTAGAGTCCTCGGCATTGGCGATCGGCCGCACGGCCTGCACGCCGTCAAGCTTTTGCAAGGCTTCGTAGGCGCCGCCCCAACACGCGCCGAGCCCGTAGGGACATCTCGAGGTGAGACCGACGGCGGCTCGCGTGCCCGGCGCTTCGCGGATGATTTTGGCGTCTAGTTCCGCCGTGCTCATTTGCACTTCGGCCGGGACTACTTGCGCCCGCGCGTCGGCGGGCTGGAACATCGCGAGCCTGTGCGATCCGGCCGGCGCTGCAATGCGCAGGATCTTCGCAATCGACGGAACTTTGGCCTTGCTCAGCAGAAACAGCATGTAATGCCCCGGCGGGCAGACATCCGGGCCCTCGGGAGCGGTGATCGTCAGGACCCCGGTCGCCGGGCGGAACGCCAGAAAATTGATCCGCTGATCCATATTGAAGGAATGCGTGACCGAGGATAGCCGGATCCAGCTGACCAGCCCGATCTCCTCCGGGCGCGACGTCCCGACCGTAAAGCTCTGGCCGTAGGCAACCTCTTGCGGGGCGGTGGTCAGGTCCGGCCGCGGCCCACGGAACAGGTAGGGCGGGTGGAAGATTTGGCCGTCGCGGTGGCTGTCCTGAGGCGGGTTCTCGGCAGGACTGCCATCCGGCCGGTATTCGCCGCCGCCGGCGCTCAGCACCGTAGCATCCGGCAATAGAATAGCGGTCGCGTGATAGCAGCGATCGACCTCCTCGGCGGCGAGCAGTGTCCACTGGCCAGTCATAGGATCCCACAGCTCGGCTACGTGGACCGGCTCGCCTTTTGTCAGGTCGTTGAACCCCGGGTTCTTGCCGCCCCCTCCTTTCGTGCCGCCGGTGACGAGCACAGTGCCGTCCGGCAATATCGTCGCATTATGCTGGCGTCGCGGGTGGTGCATCGGTGCGGTCGGGCGCCAGGCAGGATTTGCCGCCGTCAGATCGATGATTTCGGCGGCGGCAGTCGGGACATGGGTTGTCTGCTCGTTACCTCCGCCGACGAAGATGATCTTTCCGACATCATACATGACCGAGGGGGCGTAATCCCTCTGGACGCTGTCCCGGAACCCGCCCGGCCCCGGAAGGGGTATCCAATTGCCCGGACCATTCGTATCCAGCATGTAGGTCTGGGCGAGCGGTCCGGACATGAAGACTCGACCATTCGGAGCCGCGTGCACGCGCGGAAAGAGCGGCATGTTGTGGAAATTGACAAGCTGCCTCCACTGCCGCCCATCCCAAACTTCCTGGATTTCATTTGTTTGAATTCTGCCGTCGGGAGCAGCGAAACTCCCCGACATCACCAGCGCGGTACCATCATGAAGGGTGGCGACCGTGGGATACCAACGCCCGTTGTTCATGACCGGGAGCGCCGTCCAGGTATTTGTCCGGTAATCATAAATCGAGGCTTGGTCGATCCCTTTGCTGTCGGCGAAGTGCCCGCCGGCCACCAGCAGTCGGCCATCCGGCAAGAAGGTATGCCCGGAGCAGAACAGATTGACCGTCGTTCTGCCGTCCGCGACCGTCGGCTTGGGCGTCGGTGTCGTCGTGCGCGTTGCGGGATCCCAGATCTGCGGCGTGCAGAAATGCTCGTCCAAGCCATCGGTGGGGTGGTCGCGGCGTCCCCAGAACAGCACCTTACCATTCGGCAACAGGTGCGTGTGAATGGCGACGTTCGGCAGCGAGAACTTTGGATCCCACTGTCCGACGTTCTTCGGATCGGCTGTTTTGTCGGCCGCAGGCATCGGGTTCGGCACGCTCACGGCGTCGGCACTGACCTGCGCCGGCAGCTCTTTCGATGCCGTATAGCTGACGGCCAGCTTATAGGCGGGCCGCGTTCCCTCGGAGGCGTTGTCCAGCTTCAGGCGCAGCGCGTGGAACCCGATCGACGTGGTTCTTGCCTCCAATGCGGTGTGTGCGGCCGCCGCGCCGTTGAAGGATCTGCTGGCGAGAACTGGGCCATCGGGTCCGGCGATCTCCAGGGTGGCCTCGGCCGCACCCGCAAGACCCGGCAAATCGAGAAACGCCCTAATCGGCGTCTCCCGATCGCACCAGACACGCCCCGGCTGGACCGTCTTGCCGTTTTCGGCGGGCGGGAGGTCGAGATCCGCCGCCCCCTCGAATTCTTGAGTTACCGCTCTCGTCCCAATCGCGAAGCCGCCATCGATGCCAATTCGACTGTAGCAGACATAGCCGCGATCATCAGCGTTCCGCGGCACCGTAATTCTGGCTGTCCCTTGGTTCGTCGTAATGAGGTCCGCGCCATGGCCAGTATAGTCATGCAGTGCAGTATTGGCGCCAAAGGCAGTTGCCACTTCGATCGTGTGCGGAGCCGCCGGGTCGTTGTTCAACGCCACGAGCAGACCGGGGTGCCCGAGCCGCTCATACGCGAAGACATCGAAATCCTTCCAGCGCTCCTGGGTTGATCCCACCGCCAACTTTTCGTGAATCCAGATCAAATTGTCGATTGCCTGCTTCAATCCGAAGCAATTCTTGTCGGTGCTGTAGTCGCGGTAATAGACGGAGGGATAGCCTTCCGACGTCAGTATGTAAGCGTAGCCCAATAACTTGTTGATCGCGACGGGCTCATTCAGATCGGTGTCGTGGTTTTCGACGAAGGTGACTGCGTTGAGCGGGGAAATTCCGGCGAGTCCGGCGTGATCGAGATCGGCCATGTTGAAACGGCCGGGATTGTTGCACATCGCCGCCAGAATGAAGCGCAGCGGGAAATCGAATGCGCTGGCGCGCCCCCGCATGCCGTGCGGGTTGAACACCCAACCATTTACCAGTGTTCGGTTGCCGTCGAAGAATTCCCCAAACGCGAACTTGCCTGCCATCGACTTGCTGGTCAGAAACGGAAAGAGGAAGTCGGTGGAGAGCCCCTTTACGTCATCAAGCCGATAGCCCTGGATATCGAGCGCCCGAGTAAGCCAGTCGGCGGCATCGATCAGGCCGTTGAAGACATAGTCTTTGGGCTTGGCGTTTATTGGCGCCAATTCGCGCCCGAACGGAAAATCATCGCGAGCCGGTCCGCCGAGATTGGGATCTCGCGGCACATTCGGGACGAAGTTGAGCGGATCCTTGGGAAATCGGCCGATGCCCGGTTTGCCCTCGGCGCCCTTGTAGCGAAACACAAAGTTGCCCGGATCGCCCGATGCGGTGGTGCTCGACCATATCGAGGTACACGTCGAGCCCATTGGCGCGCAGCATTGCGACGCAACGCTGCAGCTGCTCACGAGAGCCGAACCGGGTCGGAACGGTCCCCTCCTGATCCTTCGACCCGATGTCGTAATCGTCGAACGGCCCATATCCGTCGGAGCCGGAATGAGCGCCGGCAGAAGTCTTCAGCACTGGCGGCAACCAGATTGCTGTGAAACCGGCCTTGCGAAAGTCGTTGGCCTGCGCCGCCAGATGGTCCCACCACCAAGGTGTCGCAGGATCTCCGTCCGCCGGCGAAGGGACCGCGCGATTTGGCCGGAGCTTGTAAAAGCCTTGAAGCAGCACTCCCATCAATGCCCCCTTTTTGCGTAGGCGCCGAAGCTACGCCCTAACTACCTGCTCGTCGACGCGCGCCGTGCGGTCAACCGCAAATCCGCCGCCTGGGAAAACCGGCCGCCAATGCGGCAGCTTTTACAGCGACCGCAATGGGGCGGCTGATCCTGCTGGTTGCCGCTCGCGGAATTTGTCGCCCCGCGAGCGGCGACCGGCTTCGCTTCGGACGCAGACCCGGGCCGTTTTGCGCGGCGATGCCGCACGGGGAAGCGGCCCTTGCGACTGACCACCGAACACCGGGCGCTCGGCCGAGCTACCTGCCGTTGCTGAGGACGCTGTTCACGTCAGGCATCACTTTTTTGCCGGGGGGTCGGGTTCGTTGATCGGCCCCTCCGCGCCATGGACCGCGTTCGAGTACAAGAACTGCACCGGCACGCGCCTGCCCCCCGTGCTGCTGAGAACCTCTTGGAACACCCGCTGCAAGTGCCCTAGTTGGCCGGCCATGGCAATCGGCTGATCCCCGATCTCGCCCTGGGCTCCCATCCAGCCAAGGACGCCGTCATCTTTCCCGGTCGCGATCGCGTCCCTGACGTCGGCGTCGGTGCGGAACTCGTTGATCTCGTGATAAAGCGTGCCGACCACATCTTTCCAGGATGCGTCGAACGCGGGAATTCCATTCACCTGCCCGTCCGCCAGCGTCTGCGAAAAGACGTTTGCCGAATAGTAGGCGGTCTGCGACCGGCCATTGTGCTGGAAGTGCACCGAGCCGTGATAACCGCCAAGCCCGCCTAGCGAATTGTCTTGGTCGAGCTTCAGTACGGTTCCAGGAGGCAGCACGAGGTTGAAGATCGTCGTGCCGAGATCGCTGTCGGAGACCTTACCTTGCTGCAGCAGCCGGGCGACCAATTGCTGCACGTCAGGCTCGTCGAGCTGAACTGGCTTGGCTTCCTCTAGCACGAGCAGCGGCCGCGGATCGCAGGTCAGATTGACGCCGCGGTCAAAGTACTGCTCGACGACATTGTTCAGCTTCCGATCCTGCATCGCGAGCGTGATCGCGGTATTGATCGAGTCGATGTCGGACACGAGCCACGATGCCTGACCGCCGAGAAAGATGTTCTGGAACTCCATCTGTGGCACGGTTTTGCCACCGTGGAAGACGAGGTCGGCGGGCGCGTCCGGTGGGATGCCGCCGGCGATCGCGTCCGGCTGCGCCCAGCCGCCTTGGGGATAGCGATAGTGGCGGGCCTCGACCAGTGAGCCTGGACGAGCCTGGATCCGCATCAATCGGGTAGCATTAGAGGACTGGACCATCTCTGATCTCCTTGTCGAACGGTGCTGACTATACAGCGCGATGGCACGAGCCGAACGTGAGCTACCTCACACACCTTGGGTCACGTCCGAAAAAAATCGAGATTGGAGATGGACAGCTTCCTGAGGCTGCGCACCGACTGCGTCCGGATCTCCGCGTGCTTATAGGGCTGAAGATGCCCATGGGCGCATGGTCACGCATTTGTCCCGCGCTGAAGTTCACGCGCTGCTGGCTCTCCGCGACGAAGTGCCAAGGGAGCTGATCGACCTTCGCTCGAGTGAGTATCTCGAATTCACGCGCTTTCGGGCTCCACCGCCGGTCACTTTAAAGGCCGAGGTTCCGGCCTCGCCAGGCGGTAGGGGGAAAACGCTGGTGTAGAATGCACGGTGGCGCGGCTGGACGCGGCGCCCCCGTAGGCCAACAAGAACGCACTCCGGTATCGTCATTACACTGCAGAATCCATCGACATCCCCGCAAAGCCGTGTCGGGCGCGGTGGGCGGCGAGGTTGGTGCGGTGGGCGTCTGCAGATTGGACAGTCGCGGGGTCCGCTCGATGCCGAGCGCGGTTCGCGCGGCGGCGCTCAATTCGGGACCGGCGAGCACGGTTGCGTCATCGGCGAAGCTGACTGGGCCCGTGTAAGGCTGCATCCCAGAAGGCCGAGAGGAGCAAGCCGTTATTGCCGCCACTTTAAGGCAAATCCTTTCATGTTCTCACGAGGGGCGATCCCACGAGGGGCGATCCGACGAAGGCAATTCCACTTGGCCCTTCATTCCGCAGCATGCACACCGCCGCAATCATCACCCACACGGCGAAGCGGGGCGGGAAGCCCGCAACAGTCGGCGCCAGATCCGGCTGTGTTGCGTCACCAGAATTTACTGCGATTTACCGGAATTAACGGTGCTTGGAAGGCGGTGCCTACTAAATTAGGCCAGGCGCTCGGCGTCACGCACTGTAACCAGCCTTCATTCCGAAACCGCGGAGTATAACCGGTGGCACAGCTCACTGATTTGGATGCTCTAGAAGCAAATGCGAAGCGCGATTACCCTAATGGTTCCGCGAAAAGCGATCCGCCAAAGCCGGGTTTAGTCGAGCATTCTGCTCACAAGGAAATTTTAGCCTTGGTGCCGCGCCTGACGCGCTACGCGCGCGTTCTGACGCGCGACATCGCAGCGGCAGACGATCTCGTTCAGGATTGTATCGCCCGGGCTCTCGGAAAAATTCACCTATGGGAACAAGGGACCGATCTTCGAGCCTGGCTTTTCACTATCTTGCACCATCAACACATCAGTTCCACTCGCCGGGATGCGCGCCAGCGCGCCAGCAGGGAATTGTGGCAATCTCATAAGAGTTTGACGTTCTTGCCCGACCAGATGATGCGGCTCGAGCTTCGCGATCTGCAACGCGCCATGGCTAAACTGCCCGAGGAGCAACGATCGGTGATCTTACTCGTCGGACGGGATGGGCTGGGCTATAACGAAGCCGCATCAGTTGTAAATCAGCCGGTCGGCACAGTGCGCTCTCGCGTCTCGCGCGGGCGCGAAGCCTTGCGGGCAATGACGGGTTCCTTCCCCAGCCGGCATTCACGACGTCCGCGCAGGGCGGCAAATCTGCCGCCTGCGGCGAGATCGCAGCGAGCCGCTCAAATGAAAATCTCGCTTGTTGCCGCTTCGGTCATCTCGGCTTGCCTGGTAGCGACCTCCGTTGGGGCTCAGGAGCGCGAAGTTGGCCCGATGCCCCAGCTGCATGCCGTAAACCCCAGCATGTCGCTGTCGGCGCCGATGAACGCCCCGCTTCAGGAGCAGATGCGACAGGACTACGCCACTCAGCTTATGGGGTCGCAGCGCGAGCTCCTCCAGCAGAACCCGTCGGGCCTCGGCCGCCAGGAGCAGGCGATCGGTCGGGAGCTCAACGGCTATACGCCGCATTAGCCGCGAATAGTCTCTCCGGCTGCCACGAAGACAGCCGGAGATCGCGCGACGGGTCAGCTGGCTGGGACTGCCTGCCAGCCGGTGTTGCACTGCGTTACATACGGGTAATAGCCTGCCGGATCGGAGCAATAGTACCAGGTTTGGCTGGCGTAAGGCTGGCTGTAGTCGTAATAGTCATAATCCGGATAAGAGCCCCACCACGGATAGTCGTAGTACGTCCACGCCAGTCCGGGGCCGACGAACCACCAGCCGTACCGTCCGTTGTGCCAGCCATGATGCCAGTACCTTTGGTGCTCGCCGGCAAAGCCGTTGTGCAGGCCCGCGAAAGTACCATGGAACCCGCCCCCGTGGACGCGCCGGCGTGAAATCCACCGCCGTGGAAACCGCCGTGAAACGCGCCAAATCCACCGTGGAAACCCCCGCCGCCCCCGTGCGGCGCTGCTTGGGCGAGTTCTGGCTGGCAGAGGACCGCCGCGCCCAGGAGCGCCGCTGCAATGCTCACCACGGACCACGTTTTCCCGGGCCGGGCTCCGCTATTGCCTAATTCGCGCATCGATGCCTCCTTATCATAACCCAACCGCGCAAGGGTACAATGACGACCCAGCCGGCTTCATGAGCGGATATGTGTTGCTGATGCCAGCTGCGCCAATCGCTCTTGAGTAAATTTTGGTAAATAAAGATTGCTGCACTTTACGGATTTTTACCGGATTTTACTCGGATTGGGTCACCGCACACCTAAATCTGCGGATTTGACGTTGGCGCAGGAGTGAACGGGGGGTGTTGCTTGGGGATCGTTCGCTTTGCACTGAAATATCCGCACACCTTCTATGTGGTGGCGGCTCTGATCTTGTTCCTCGGGATCACCGCGGCGGTCGAGATGCCGACCGACATTTTCCCTGAGATCAATATCCCGGTTGTCTCGGTGATCTGGCAGTATACCGGCCTCAACACGACCGAGATGGAGCAGCGCTTCACCACCTACAGCCAATACGCGATCAGCTCAAACGTCAACGGCATCAAGGACATCGAAGCCGAAACCGTCAACGGCATTTCGGTGCAGAAGATCTATTTCCAGCCCGATGCGAACCTCGACCTGGCGATCTCGCAGGTTGTCGCCGCTACGAATGCGATCCGCGCCTTGCTGCCGACCGGGACCCAGCCGCCGATTGTCGTGCAATACAGCGCGTCGGCCGTTCCGGTCCTGCAGATCAGCCTGAGTTCCGACAGGCTCAGCGAGTCGCAACTCTATGATTACGGTATCTATCGGTTGCGGCAGATGATTGCGCCGATCCATGGCGTCACATTGCCGACACCCGCCGGCGGAAAATATCGGCAGATCATGGTCGATATCGACCAGACCAAGCTGCTCTCCAAAGGCCTGACGCCGCTGCAGGTTGTGAATGCGGTCAACGCGCAGAACCTGACCCTGCCCGGCGGCGATGCGAAGATCGGCAAGACCGATTACACCTTCCGCACCAATTCGATGCCGCCGACGGTCGAGGCGCTCAACGACATCCCGGTCAGCTATTCGAACGGCGCTACCGTGTTCCTCAGGGACATCGGTCATGTGCGCGACGGCAATCTGGTACAGCAGAATATTGTGCGCGCGGATGGCAAAAAATCTGTTCTGCTCAGCATCATCAAAAACGGCAATGCTTCGACATTGACTGTTGTCAATGCGGTCAAACACACGCTGGACGTCGCTCGCAAGGCGGCGCCCGCCGGCATGGTCATCAAATCGTTGTTCGACCAGTCGGTGTTCGTGACCTCTTCGTTGTTTGCCGTGCTGCGCGAAGGGGCCATCGCGGCCGGGCTCACGGCGCTGATGATCCTCCTCTTCCTCGGCTCGTGGCGGCCGACGATCGTCGTCATGATCTCGATCCCGCTGGCGATGCTGACCTCGCTCGTCGCGCTGTACTTCCTCGGCGAGACGATCAACACGATGACCTTGGGCGGGCTGGCGCTGGCGGTCGGCATTCTCGTCGACGATTCGACGGTGACGATCGAGAATACCTACCGCCTGCTCGACGAAGAAAAAATGCCGCTGCCGCGGGCAACCCTCCATGGCGCCGCCGAAATCGCAGTGCCGACGCTGGTCTCCACACTCGCGATCAGCTGCGTGTTTACCTCGGTGGTCTTTCTCGAAGGGCCGGCGAAATATTTGTTCACCCCGCTCGGCCTCGCCGTCGTCTTTGCGATGCTCGCCTCCTACGGCCTATCGCGCACACTGACGCCGATCACGATCGGAGAGCTACTGAAAGGGCAGCATAACGGCGGGTCAACGGACCTTCTCCCTACCCCTCCCAGTGAGGCAAGGGTGAGCGGCTTCTTTTCCCGCTTCCATGCGTCGTTCGAGCGCGGCTTCGAGCATCTGCGCGAAGGCTATGTCCGGCTGCTCACTATGCTTCTGACCCGCCGGGCAATCGTCCCGCTCGTCGCTGCACTCGTCCTTGCGCTCGGCGCCGCGATGTTTGTCTTTGTCGGCCGCGATTTCTATCCCGCGATCGACGGCGGCATGATCCAACTCCATGTCCGCGCCCCTCCGGGCACCCGCATTGAGGTGACGGAGCAGATCTTCCAAAAGGTCGAGGACAAGATCCGCGAGGTCATTCCGAAACAAGACCTCGATTTGATCGTCGACAATTTCGGCGTGCCGGCGCGTTCCTATAACTGGGCGTTCTCCGACGGCACCACGATCGCGGTTAATGACGGCGTGATCATGGTGTCCCTCAAAGACGGTCACGCGCCGACCGCCGATTACGTGCGCAAGTTACGCGAGGTCCTGCCGGCGGCGTTCCCGGAAGATTTGTTTTATTTCCAGCCCGCGGATATGGCGACGCAAATCCTGAACTTCGGGATCACCGCACAGATCGACGTCCGCACGGTCGGCTATGACCGGGTCAAGAACCTGCGGATTGCCGAGGAGCTGCGGCAACGTATCGCCGCCGTTCCGGGCGTTGTCGACGCTCATATACAACAGGAGGTCTATGCGCCTGACTTCTACATCCAGATCGATCGCGCGCGGGCTCTGCAGTTCGGTATCACGGTGAGCGACATCGGCAACAACATCAGTACGAGCCTTAGTTCCTCCGAGCAGGTCCAGCCGAACTTCTGGACCGATCCGACCAACGGCATTCCGTACTACATCGCGGTGCAAACGCCGCAATACCTGGTCAGCTCGATGGGCGATCTCGGCAATACGCCGGTCAGTACCGGAACCTCCACGCCGGCAACGCAACCGGTTCCCGGACAGCTCGGCAATGTGGCGACTTCCGCGTCAGTAAGCACGACGACCGCGCCGGGAGCAACGCTACCGGTTCCGGGAGAGCTCAGCAATGCGGCGACCTTCACACGCGACTCGGTGCCGGGCAGCGCAAACCAGGCCAACATCCAGCCGGTGTACGAAGTCTATGCCAGCACCCAAGGCCGCGATCTCGGCAGCGTTGCGACCGACATCGACAAAATCACGACCGACCTCAAGAAACAGCTCGCGCCCGGCAACACGCTCCAGGTGACCGGCCAGATCGACAGCATGAACCAGGCCTTCCGCGATCTGACGATCGGCCTCTTGTTCGCGGCGGTCTTCGTTTACATGCTGATGGTCGTCAACTACCAGAACTTTGGTGACCCGTTCGTCGTCATCCTGGCATTGCCCGCGACCTTTTGCGGCATCGTCACGATGCTTTACATCACCAATACGACGCTCAGCGTTCCCTCACTGATGGGCGCGATCATGGCGGTCGGCGTCGCCTCGGCAAACTCGATCCTGCTCGTCACTTTCGCACGCGAGCAGCAGCTCGCGGGCAGCAAGGCCTTCGATGCTGCGATCTCGGCCGGGCACACCCGAATCCGGCCGGTACTGATGACCGCGACCGCAATGATCGTCGGCATGGTCCCGATGGCGATCGGCGGCCCGGGCGAGGAGCAGAATGCAGCGCTGGCGCGCGCCGTCATTGGCGGCCTACTGTTTGCGACCCCGACCACCCTGCTCGTCGTGCCGTACCTGTTTGCGATGCTGCGCAAGGGCAATGACGGCAAACCGGCCCACGGCGTTTTCGAGGAGGTTCCCGAATGAGCGACCTCGAACAACCACCACTGCTGAAAGGGCCGCCACCGCAGCCGCTGCTTCCGGCGCCCGATCGCGATACCCCCGAACCGCCGCCAAGCGGGCCTACGAGGCGGGGCGGGCCCGGGCGCCGGTTGCTTGGCCTTGGCGTGCTCTTGCTGTTTACAGTCGCTGTCGCGCTGGGCGTGTGGCACCATTACGAGCAGCACCGTCAGGTCATGGACACCGCCGAGCAGCAGGCGAATTTCGTCCCGAGCGTGCGCGTCGAGGCGGTGGCGCAGCGTTACGGCAGGCTCCACGTGACATTGCCGGCGACAACGCTCGGCTTCGAGGCAGCAAATATTTATGCCCGCGCCAGCGGTTATGTGTTGAAGCGCTATGTCGATATCGGCGATCACGTCAAGGCCGGGCAGCTCCTTGCCGAGATCACCGCGCCCGAGGTCGAGGACCAGATCGCGCAATATCAGAATAGTCTGCAGCAGGCTCACTCGACGCGGAACCAGAATCAAGCGCAACAGTCGCTGGACCAAGTCACCTGGGGACGCAACTCGGTCCTTGTCAATCAGGGCTGGGTGACGAAGCAGCAGGGCGACGTCGATCGGTACACCTTACAGGCCCAGCAGCACGCGACGACGGCGGCTCATTACAGTGCCGCGGCAATGCAGGCGCAGCTGAGCTATTACAGTCAGCAGAAGATCTATCAGCAGGTAGTCGCTCCGTTCGACGGCGTGATCACACAACGCAACATCGATGTCGGCAGCCTGATCACGGCTGACGCAGCGGGCGGCACCTCGATGTTTTCGATGACCCACAGCGACGTGATCCGCGTCTGGGTTTATGTGCCGCAGGACGCCGCCTTTGGCGTTAAGCCCGGCATCGAGGCCGTTATTCACGTGCCCGCGATGCCTAATCTCACATTCCGTGGCAACGTCACGCGGATCGCCGATGCCCTCCAACCGGGAACGCGGACCCTCCTGACCGAGGTCGACGTTCCCAACCCGGATGGCGCGCTGCAGCCGGGGGTCTATTGCACTGTCGAACTGAAGATCCCACGCCCATCGCCGGCGCTGATCGTGCCCGGCTCGGCGATCATCTTTAATCAGAACGGCATGCAGGTCGCAGTCGTCGAAAACGGCGTCGCCCATCTGCGCAAGATCGCGATCACGACCGATTACGGCACTGAGGTCGAGGTCAACGAGGGCCTCCAGAACGGCGAGCAAGTGGTATTGCAACCGCCCGTCAATCTCGCCGACGGCGACAAGGTGCAGATCATACCGGAGCCGCCGGCAACGACACCGTAATCGCATGAAGAGAACCGATCAACTCAGGCAAATCATCATTCGCCGGATCGTCGGTGGCTCTGGCCACGTGCCTCAGGAAGTATGCGAACCCTGCCGGGTTGAGCGGTTTCTCTCCACGGTTGCACAGTAGAGACTCTGAGCAAGGGATCTGGCTCATGACCTCTCGATGCACGATCGACCGGTGGGTCGGACCTGGACAATCCCGGGGGTAATCGACAGGCTCGGCAGCGTCGGCGATTGCATCGCGGGACTTTGCTGATCGGTGTCCGTCTCGGATCTATGGGCGGTTCTCCAGACCGAGGGGCTGGGGCGCACTCATCGCGCTCTCGCTCACTGTCAGCCTTTCCGCCACGGCACTGGCAACTTTGTTCGGCACAGCGCTTGGCACGGGGCTTGCCATCTATGCCGTTCCAGGGCGACGAATTCTGGTGATGACGGCCAACGCTCTGCTCGGGCTGCCGCCGGTGGTCGTCGGTCTGGCGCTCTACCTGCTCCTCTCCCGGTCGGGTCCGCTCGGGGTACTCGACCTGCTGTTCACGCCGGGCGCGATGGTCATCGCACAAGCCCTGCTTGCACTCCCAATCGTGACGACGCTCGTCCACGACGCGACCGCCAATTCCTGGGCAGAGTATGGCGCAGCACTGCAAGTTGACGGCGCGACGCGATTGCAGTCCATCCCGCACCTGCTCGCGATCGCGCGGACCCGGCTGGTTATGGCTGTTCTCGCCGGGTTCGGCCGGACGATCTCGGAGGTGGGGGCCATCCTCATCGTCGGCGGCAATATCGCCGGGTACACGCGGACTATAACGACGGCGATCGTCCTCGAGACCAGCGAGGGCAATCTGTCGCTCGCCCTCGGCCTCGGCTTTGTCCTGATCGGGATCAGCATCGCGGTCGGCGCGACGATCTTCGCGCTCGGCATCAAAGGGGGGCGGTGGTGGTGAACCCAAAGCTAGCGGCGGCGTTCCTGATCAGTTCCGCGGTATTCGCGGGCGGACCGAGCCGCGCCGACGAGGCGATCGTGCTCGCCTCGACGACCTCGGTCGAGAATTCGGGGCTCCTCGCAAACATCCTGCCGGAATTCACCAAGATGACCGGCATCACGGTCCGGGTCCTCGCGCAGGGCACCGGCCAGGCGTTGGCGACGGCGGCGCATGGCGATGCCGATCTGGTGCTGGTGCACGATCCGGAGGCGGAGCAGAAGTTCATCGCACAGGGGCACGGCGTCGACCGCCGGCAGATCGCCTGGAACGATTTCATCGTGGTCGGCCCGCGCGCCGATCCGGCGCATATTGCCGGCGGGCATGGCGCGGTTGCGGCGTTTACGGCGATCGCCGCCACCAGCGCAGCGTTCGTTTCGCGCGGTGACAAGAGCGGGACCGACGCCCTCGAAAAACGCCTCTGGCGTGCGGCTGCGATCGACCCGGCCCAGGCCGGCGGCGGCTCGTGGTACCGAGATATCGGCGGCGGTATGGGGGCCGCGCTCAACACCGCTGCGGCAATGGGCGCCTATACGCTTTCCGATCGGGGCACCTGGCTCAGCTTCGGCAACAAAGGCGACCTCACAGTGCTGGTCGAAGGCGATCCGAGATTGCTGAACCGCTACGATGTGATTTTGCTCGATCCGGTCAAGCACCCCGACGCCAAGCAAGAGCTCGCCCACCGCTTTGCCAAGTGGTTCGCTTCGCCCGAAGGCCAAGCCGCGATCGGCGGCTATAAGGTCAATGGCGAGCAGCTGTTTCATCCCTCGGCCGACGCGCCGAAATAAGCTCCTTGAGTTGATTGAGGTTAAAGCCGGCTCTGCGCTGCTGTCAAAAATGAGTAACACGCTCACCGGAATGGGGGCTTGCGGCCGTCAATACGGCCGGTCGCCTTTGAGCTAAACCGCATCAACTGATCGTTGTCGAGCTGCTGGCTGCGAAACCGCAAAACCAGGTGATCGGCCCACGCCTGCTTGATGGCTTCCACTGCGTCTGAAGAGAGTGCCTGCGCTAGGTCGAGCCCTTCGATGTCATCGCCGAGCGCCGCGCCGGTTGGTCTTACCTCGATTCTCTGCCGCTCCAAAACCGCTGACCTCTCCGTTTCCTCCAGCTCAAAATCCGAAATCCGCTCGTCAATCGAATTGCATGCTGATGGTTTCGGCGACGAGCGCGGGGCGGGACGCGCCCTCGACCTCGATCGTGTTCTCCGAGGTGACGCGCACACCGCCATCGACCGGCTCGACCGATTTGATTTTCTGCCGCAGCCGAATGCGCGAACCGGCCGGTACCTGCCCAGTAAAGCGGACCCGGTTGGAGCCGTAATTAAGTCCGCGCGAGCGGTGCTTGACGCGATAGAGCGTCTGGCCGAGACGTGGCACCAGTGACAAAGTCAGATAGCCGTGGGCGATCGTCTTGCCGCCCGGCATCTCGCGCTTGGCGCGCTCGACATCGACATGGATCCATTGGTGGTCGCCAGTTGCGTCGGCGAATTTATCGATCAGCGCCTGATCGACGGTAAACCAATCGCTGACGCCGATTTCCTTGCCGGCATATTGCGCAAGGTCCGCCGGCCGCTCGAGTTCAATCATCGTTTGTCCCTCCTATTGCTTGTCGCAAATCGTCTACCCGATTTACGGCGGCCCAGGAAAGGCGCTCAGCGAGCTGTGAAGCGAGGCGGGCGAAGCCGCATAGTCGTACCGTATTCGCCCGTCAGGAACCGCTGCGCTCTCCACGCGGTTAATCTTGCGATATTCACGATCATTGAAGGATTTGGCGATGGCGACAAAAGCGAAGACGAAGGCAAGCCGCGGTGCCGAACGCAAATCGAGCCGCTCGCAAAGCGCGAGCAGCAGTAAGGAACGCCAGCAGGCGTCCCGTAATGCGTTCGACGTCTTGGAACAAGATCACCGGGAAGTCGAGGAATGGTTCAACGAATACGACGAACTGAAGGAAAGTGATGAAGATCGCAAGGCGGAGCTGTCGGAAAAGATCTGTCTCGCCTTGAAGGTTCATGCCCAGATCGAAGAAGAGATTTTCTACCCCCAGGCCCGAGAGGCCAGTCAGGACAACGATCTGATCGACGAAGCGGTCGTCGAGCACGCGACCGTGAAAAACCTGATCGGCGAAATCGAGGGCATGGAGGTCGGTGAGGAACTCTACGACGCCAAAATTCAAGTCCTTGGCGAAATGGTCAAGCAGCACATCAAAGAAGAGGAAGAAGAGCTTTTTCCGGAGCTCCAATCGACAAAGATGGATCTTGATGCCGTCGGCAAGGAACTCGCCGAGCGTAAGGAAGAGCTGATGGCTGAAATGCAAGCGTAAACGCGATAATCGGCAAGCGACAGAGCCCCGCCAGCGGCGGGGCTCTGTCGCTGTCCCGAGGGGAACCCGGAAGAACGCCGTCCGTTTGGGACGCAACCTCTTTCGTCACGGAATCAGACGATGACAATCGATCCGAAGACCGCCGGCCCGACCCCTCCGCTACCCCGCCAACAGCAGGACCCGCCCGGCTTTACCGAACAGCTCGACCCGAAGCCGGATCATGGCGAGCACTCCTATCGCGGCTGCGGCAAGCTGAAAAACCGCGTCGCGCTGATCACCGGCGCCAACTCGGGAATTGGACGGGCGGTCGCAATAGCCTTCGCGCGAGAGGGCGCGGACGTTCTCCTTTCCTATCTCCGCGAGCATCAGGACGCGCAGGAGACGGGGCGCTGGGTCGAGGAGGCCGGGCGCCGAGCGGTGTTGCTCGCCGGCGACGTCAAAGACCCGGCACATTGCCGCCAGCTGGTCGACCGTGCCATCAGGGAATTCGGTAAGCTGGACATTCTGGTCAACAACGCCGCCTATCAGATGACCCATGCCAGTCTCGAGGAGATCAGCGAGGAAGAGTGGGACCATACCTTCCGCACTAATATTTACAGCATGTTCTACCTGTCGAAGGCTGCCGTCGCGCACATGAAACCGGGCAGCGCCATCGTGAACACGGCCTCCATTAACAGCAAATCGCCCTCCCCGCAGCTGCTGGCCTATGCGACGACAAAAGGCGCCGTCGCCAATTTCACGGCCGGCCTCGCGCAACTGCTCGCCGAGAAGGGAATTCGCGTCAACTGCGTCGCCCCCGGACCGATCTGGACTCCGTTGATCCCCTCGACGATGGCCCCCGACAAGGTCGAGCATTTCGGCGAGAATACGCCGCTCAAACGCCCGGGCCAGCCGGCCGAGCTGGCCCCCGCCTATGTGCTGCTCGCCTCCGACGACGGCAGTTACATCTCCGGAGCGATGGTCCCGGTCACCGGCGGCCGCCCAATGCTCTAGCGCCGCTTCACCTTTGCTGGAGGCATCTGCGCGCTCCCGTCTACTAGAGCGGGAGGACATGCCTCTCTCTGTCGCCGCCTGCGCAAAAATAGTCTCGATGGTATCCGGTGCCTTTGACGCTTAGGCAGACGCTCCACGATTTGATATCATCACGGCCAACTCACGATCACGGATCACGATGGGCTCGAAGCCAGCGCGTGCGAATGCTATTGGATCGATCACGATCAGCTCGATCGGTTTTTTTGACGAGCGCGTTCAACATTCAATTAAAAATGCAGATTTGTACGCTCGCGGACAGATGCGTTGTTAATTCGAGGGTTTCCTGCGAACGCGACAAATCGGAGGAAACCGATGCCAGAGATACAGGAAACGGCGCCCTTATTTATCTCGGACCCCGAACGGACCGCGCGATTGGTGCTCGAAACCTATCGGTCCGCGGGCCCACGGGACGCATTCGAGACGGCCGTCCGCGCTTACCGTCAGCGTAACCCGAATGTCGCCGCCACCTTGGCGCGCCGAGCCGTGGCCAGGATCATCTGCGGGAGGGATAAACACCCTCACAGCAGGTCGCGGAGCATTGCGACGAGCGGCGGGTCGGCTGGCGGCATCGGGTAATCGCCGAGCCGGGCCGGCCGCACCCAAGCGAGCCGCTGGCCCTCGCGCGCCGTCGGAGTGCCGGACCATCTGCGGCAGATGTAAAGCGGCATCAACAGGTGGAAATCGGGGTAGGAGTAGGACGCGAAGGTGAAGGGTGCGAGGCAGTTCGCGGCGACATCGATACCGAGTTCCTCAGCAAGCTCGCGGGCTAATGCTGTCTCGGGTGTCTCGCCCGGATTGACCTTGCCGCCCGGGAATTCCCACAATCCTGCCAGCGGCTTACCCGCCGGACGTTGGGCGAGCAATACCCGCCCGTCGGCATCGACGAGCGCCACCGCCGAAACGAGCACGACGGGTAGGCTCCGACCCATCCCCTCCTCCGCATGCGCGGGAGGGTCAGGGAGGGGGCTTTCAGCTGCGGTAGCTGGCATTGATATCGATATAGCCGTGGGTCAGGTCGCAGGTCCACACCGTCGCCTTGCCGCGGCCGATGCCGAGATCGACGCCGATCGTGATCTCGCGGGACTTCATATATTCGGCGACCGGCGCCTCGTCATAATCCGGCACCGGACCGCCTTCTGTAGCGATCCTGAACCCGCCGATCGAAATCGACAAACGGTCGCGGTCGGCCTTTTCCCCGGCCTTGCCGACCGCCATGACGATGCGGCCCCAATTGGGGTCGCCTGCCGATAGCGCGGTCTTGACCAGCGGTGAGTTGCCGATGGTGAGGCCGATGCGGCGCGCCGCCCGCGCCGTCGCGGCTCCAGTCACCTCGATGGTCACGAATTTTTGCGCGCCCTCCCCGTCGCGCACAATCTGCTGGGCGAGATCGATCATGACCGTGTCGAGCGCGCGGCGGAAATCCCCGAGCCGCCGATCGGCCGGGCTCGCCACCGGACCATGCGGCGCCTGTTGGGTCGCGCACAGCAGCACGGTGTCACTGGTCGAAGTGTCGCCATCCACCGTTATCGAGTTGAACGAGAGGTCCGCCGAAGCGGCGAGTAGCGGCTGCAATACCGCGGGAGGCAATGCCGCGTCGGTGAACACATAGGCGAGCATCGTCGCCATATCGGGCGCGATCATGCCAGAGCCTTTGGCGAAGCCGTTGAGGCGGACCGCGACACCGTCGATACTGGCGGTTGCGGTGGCCCCTTTCGGGAAGGTGTCGGTGGTTGTGATCGCGCGCGCCGCCGGCTCCCATTTATCGGCCGAGAGCAATGGCGCGACCTGCGGCAACGCCGCGATGATTCTCTCCGCTGGCGGCGGCTCGCCGATCACCCCGGTGGAGCATATGAACACCTCTTTCGGATCGCAACCCAAAAGCCGCGCCGTCGTGGCCGCCGTTGTCTCTACGACCTGTTTGCCGGCGCGGCCGGTAAAGACGTTCGAATTGCCCGAATTGACAACAATACCGCGCACCTTGCCGCCGGGCAGGGAGTCGCGGCACCACACCACCGGCGCCCCCGCCGTCAGCGAGCGTGTAAAGACCCCCGCGATCGTGCTGTCCGGCACCAGCTCCGCCAGCATCAGGTCGTCTCGCCCGGTGTAGCGGATCCCGCAGGCGAAGGTTGCGAGGCGTACGCCGGCGATCGGCGCCAGCTCGGGAAAGCGCCCCGGGGCGAGAGGGGAAACACCAGTCATTCAAACTCAGAGCAGAATCGGCTATCCCCCGCGGCAGCCAAAGCCCCTCTCCGCCTTTCAGGAGGGACAGGGAGGGGCCCACGCCGGAGGCCTGGGGTAAAATGAGCGTTTGAGCCCAGAGAGCAGTTCACGGGATTACTTCGCGCTGGATGGGAGCGGCTTGCCGTCGAGCCCGTAAGTCTCGACCTTGGCGGTGGCGCGCAGCTCTTTCAGCTTCGCGTCGACGACGTCGTGCGCCACGAGCTGACTGATCTCCTGTCGCGCTTCGTCAAAGCTGGGCGGCGTGCTGACGCGATGGTCTTCCACCTTGATGACATGCCAGCCGAACTCGGTCTTCACCGGGGTTTTGGTGTATTGGCCCGGGGGCAAAGCAAAGGCGGCGTCGGCGAATTCCTTGACCATGTCGTCATGGCCGAAATAGCCGAGATCGCCGCCTGAGCTTCCGCCGGGATCGGTCGAATGCTTCTTGGCGAGTTCGGCGAAATCCGCTCCTTTGTCGAGCTCGGCGATGATCGAATTCGCCTCGGCCTCGGTCTTGACCAGGATGTGCCGGGCATGCACCTCCTCGATCCCCCCCTTCTCCTTGGCGAAGGTCTGGTAGCGCGCCTTGAGCTGGTCCTCGGTCTCGGCGGCCTTGATCGCCTTATTGAGGTAGGCTTCCTGGATCAGGCGATCCTCGTAGCGCTTCAGCCGGAGCTGCACCTCGGGATCCTGGTCGAGGTGATCCTTGCGGCCGGCCTCGGTAATCAGCATGCCGTCGACGAGCCGGTCGAGCAGCATCGGATAGATCTGAGCGAGCGGCATTTTTTGGACTTGCGGCGGTAGGCTCTGTTGCGCCGCCTCGACATCCGAAAGGTGCAGCTCGGTCCCGTCGACGCGCGCCACCACCATGGTGCCCGGCGGCATCGGGGTCAGCGTCGTGGCGGCGGGGTTCGGCTGAGGCGCCGGCCGGTCGGCTGCCAGCAAGACGCCGCCGCCGGTGACCGCGGCGGCGAGCCCGGCGGCACAGATCAAGCCGAGCGGAGTTATCGAGAGACGAGGATGCATCATAGTACCTATAATGACGAACAGCCGCTGCACTCCAGCGGCGAGGATGGATGAATGCACATCGCTATCACGCAAACAAGGCAGCGAAAGGGCGAAGACGAACGGGACCCCCTGCACAACCGCGGGGACAGCCCGAATTGACACGCCTCAGCCGCCAGCCTATCTCTCGTTTCGTCGCCGTGCGAAGTTATCCGGCTTCTTTTTCCCATTTTTCGAGGGTCCCATGCTTGGTGCCTTAGCCCGGCGCCTGTTCGGCTCCGCCAATGATCGTTACGTCAAGAGCCTGGGGCCGATCGTTTCCGCCATCAACGAATTGGAGCCGCAGCTCGAAGCGATGTGCGATGACGAGCTGCGGGCGCGGACCCAGCAATTCAAGCAACAGCTCGCCGACGGCGCGGAGCTAGACGACATCCTGATCGAGGCTTTCGCGACGGTGCGTGAGGCGGCGAAGCGCACCCTCGAGCAGCGCCATTTCGATGTGCAGCTGATGGGCGGGATCGTGCTGCATCGCGGCATGATCGCCGAGATGAAGACCGGCGAAGGCAAGACATTAGTCGCGACCCTCCCCGTCTATCTCAATGCGTTGACCGGCAAGGGGGTGCACGTCGTCACCGTCAACGACTATCTCGCCCGCCGCGACGCCGAGTGGATGGGTCAGATCTATCGTTTTCTCGGTCTGACGGTCGGCGTCATCGTCCACGACCTCGACGACATGCAGCGCAAGGAGGCCTATCTTTGCGACGTAACCTACGGCACCAATAACGAACTCGGCTTCGACTACCTGCGCGACAACATGAAATTCCGGCTGGAGGACATGGTCCATCGGCCGTTCCATTATGCGATCGTCGACGAGGTCAATTCGATCCTGATCGACGAGGCGCGCACCCCGTTGATCATCTCGGGACCGACCGAAGACAATTCCGAGCTCTACATCCGGGTCGACAAGCTGATCCCGGCGCTCGAAGGCGGCGATTACGAAAAGGATGAAAAGCAACGCACGGTAGCCCTGACCGAATCGGGGGTCGAGAAGATCGAGGGGTTGCTGCGCCAATACGGCCTGATGACCACGGGCTCGCTCTACGACATCGACAATGTCGGGCTCGTCCACCACGTCAACCAAGCGTTGCGCGCCCACAAGCTCTTTGCACGCGACACCGATTACATCAGCAAGGACGACAAGATCATCATCATCGACGAGTTCACCGGCCGCATGATGGAGGGCCGGCGCTACTCGGAGGGTCTGCACCAGGCGCTGGAGGCCAAGGAGGGCGTCACCGTCCAGAACGAGAACCAGACCCTCGCCTCGATCACCTTCCAAAACTATTTCCGACTCTATCCGAAGCTCGCCGGCATGACCGGCACGGCGATGACCGAGGCGCAGGAATTCAGCGACATCTACAAGCTCGAAGTGATCGAGATCCCGACCAACGAGCCGTGTATCCGCGACGATACGGATGACGAGGTTTACCGCACCACCCGCGAGAAGTACGACGCGATCGTCGAGCATGTGGTGGAGTGCCAGAAGCGCCAGCAGCCGATGCTGATCGGCACCGTCAGCATCGAGAAATCCGAGGCGCTGTCGGCAGTCTTCAAGAAGAACAAGATCCCGCACAACGTGCTGAATGCCCGCTATCACGAGCAGGAGGCCTACATCATCGCGCAGGCCGGCCGGCCCGGCACCGTGACCATCGCCACCAACATGGCCGGGCGCGGCACCGACATTCAGCTCGGCGGCAATCTCGAAATGCGCCTGAAGACCGATCTGGCCCTGATCACCGACCCGGCGGAGCGCGAGAGGCGGGCTGCCGCGATCCGCAGCGAGATCCAGACGGCGCACGAGGAAGTGGTCGGCGCCGGCGGACTCTTCGTCGTCGGCAGCGAGCGGCACGAGAGCCGGCGCATCGACAACCAGCTGCGCGGCCGCTCCGGCCGTCAGGGCGACCCCGGCGCCTCGAAATTCTTTGTTTCGCTCGAGGACGATCTGATGCGGATCTTCGGGTCCGAGCGCATGGATTCGATGCTTCAACGGTTGGGGCTCAAGGAAGGCGAGGCGATTATCCATCCCTGGGTCAACAAGGCGCTCGCCAAGGCGCAGCAGAAGGTCGAGGCGCGTAATTACGACATCAGAAAGCAGCTGCTCAAATACGACGATGTGATGAACGACCAGCGCAAGGTCGTATACGAGCAGCGCCGCGAGATCATGAATGCGCGCGAGGTCGCCGCGACGGTCGCCGACATGCGCAACGAGACGATTGACGAGATGGTCGCGCTGGCAATCCCGGAGAATTCGCTCGCCGAGCAGTGGGACACCGCCGCGCTGCACGCCGAGTGCTTGCGCCTTCTCGCGCTCGACCTGGCGCTCGCCGAATGGGCCAAGGAGGAAGGAATCGCTGGCGATGAGGTGCGGGAGCGCATCACCGCCGCGGCGGACCGCAAGATGGCCGAGAAATCGGCGAATTACGGCCCCGACCTGATGCGTATGGCCGAGAAGAGCCTGTTACTGCAGCTCTTAGACCAGACCTGGAAAGACCATCTCCTGTCGCTCGACCACCTGCGGCAAGGGATCAACCTGCGCGCCTATGCGCAGCGCGATCCTTTGAACGAATACAAGCGCGAGGCCTTCGAATTGTTCGAGGCGATGCTGGCCAATCTGCGCCAGCACATTACCTCCGTGCTGTCGCATGTCGAGTTGCGGGTGCAGCCGGAGCCGGTCTACGCGATGGCGGGCGGCGAGCCCGAGGAGGCGATGGCAGAGGAGCGCGCCACAGGCACGACCGGCCGGCCGATCCCGGCGCCGCGTAGCCGAGGCCGCGCCGGCTCCGGCAACGGCGCCGACCGCGGCGGCCCGCGCCCCGCCGGCCCCCGCGCCCCCTGGGCCGGCACCCCCCGCAACGCCCCCTGCCCCTGCGGCTCCGGCAAGAAATTCAAGCACTGCCACGGCCGCGTCTAATGGCACGAGATTGCTTCGTCGCCGCGCTCCTCGCAATGACAAATGCCGTCATTGCGAGCGCGGCGAAGCAATCTCGTGCCAGTTAGCTGAGCACCCCCGCGTTATTGCGCTCGATCAGGTCGAAGTCGATCTGCGCGCCGAGGCCGGGTTCGGTCGGGGCGTGGACGAGGCCGTTGCGGTCGACGGTGATCTCTTCGGCGAGGCCGTATTTCTGCATCGCGTCCGGCAGCAACACCTCGAAGAATTCGGTGTTCCGGATCGCCATGATGACGTGCAGGTTGGCGACGTTGTTCAATGAATTGCCGCCGTGGTGCACCTCGAAATTCATGCGGAAGGCCTCGGCGAGGTGGGCGGTCTTGATCAATGTCGTGATGCCGCCTTTAACCGCGACGTCGCCGCGCAGAAAGTCTGTAGCGCGTTCGAGGATCCAAGGAACATAGGAATCGAGGCCGCCGATCGGGTATTCGGTCGCGAGGATCGGGATGTCGAGCTTTTGCTTCAGCTTGACGTAATTGTAGAGGTCCTGGTCGGCGAGCGGGTCCTCGTACCAGTAAAACCCCATCTCCTCGATCGCCCGGCCGACCCGCAGGGCCTCCTCGTAGCGGTAGCTCCAGGTCGAATTGAGCATCACGGTGTAATCATCGCCGACCGCCTTGCGCACCGCCTCGCAGACCTTGATGTCGTCGCGCCAGGATTGCGGCGGATGGATCTTGTAGGCGCGCCAGCCGGTCGATTGGTGATGCTGGGCCTGCTCGACATAGGCTTCGGCGGAGCCGTGAATTTCCGAGCTCGCATACGCGGCGATATGATTACGCGTCGTGCCGATCAGCCGGTGGATCGGTAGCCCGACCGCCTTGCCGGCGATATCCCACAGCGCAATATCGCAAGCCCCGATCGCCCGCACCGTCGCGGTGCGCGCGCGTGCCCATAGGAGGCGGTTGAGGCGCTCGCGGTCGAGCGGGTCCTGCCCCATCAGGATCGGCTTCAGAAAGCGAATCAGGCCCGGCCCGTCCAGGCTCGCCGGGTTGGAGGAGGTGCCGAGAAACGCGTGCCCGATGACGCCTTGATCCGTCGTGACGGCGAGCAAGCCGAGATCGCTCTTGCCGGTCGGCCGGGCCGTGTGGTGACCGTAAATTGTCGAGGGGATGCTTTCCCACAAGAACAGGGTCAGGGTGACATCGGTAATTTTCATTGGAGCGCTCCTGCGTCCCTTCAGCCGACCAGCACAGCCTTGCCGACGACCTTGCGGTCGATCAGAGCTTGTATCGCCTCCGCCGCCCCTTCTAGCGGAAAGCGGCGCCAGATGTGTGGTTTGAGCTTGCCTTGTCCGGCGAGTTCGACCAGCGTCTTGACGTTGGCGGCGGCGATCTCCGGGTGGGCTTCGTTGAGCCCACCGATCCGCACCCCGATCGCCTCGATGCCCTTGATCAACAGGTAATTGGTGCGGGCGAGCGCCGGCGCGCCGCCGAGAAACCCGAGGATCAAGATACGCCCGCTCCAGGCGAGACAGCGCAACGACTCTTCAAAGGTCGGGCCGTTGACCGGGTCGTAAATAATGTCGACGCCGCAGCCGCCGGTCAGCTCCATCACCTTGTCTCGGAAGCCGGGCTGATAATCGATCGCGTGGTCCGCGCCCTCTTCCAGGCAAACCGCGCGTTTCTCCTCGGTGCTGGCGGTCGCTATGACAATGGCGCCATAGAGCTTGGCGAGCTGAATGGCGGGAAGGCCAATGCCGCCGGCGGCGCCATGGATCAGGACCCAGTCGCCCGCTTTGAGCCGGCCGCGCTGCAGCAGTGCGTGATAGGCCGTGTGGTAAACGTTACGGAAGACTGCCGCCTCCTCAAGGCTCATTTCGGATGGGACCAGGTCGCAATCCTCGGCCTTCGAATTCCCCAATTGCGCGAAGCCGCCGAGGCGGTGTCGGCTCATCACTCGATCGCCGGGCTCGAAGCCGGTCACGCCGGGCCCGACCGCGACGACCTCGCCCGCGCCCTCGCTGCCCGGGATGAAGGGCGGTTCTGGCCGGAACTGGTATTTTCCGGCAAGCATCAGCACGTCGACATATTGAACGCCGCGTGCCTGGATGCGAACCTGCAGCTCTCCGGGGCCGGGCGGCGGCGGGTCGGGCACCTCACGCAATGCCAATACTTCCGGTCCGCCAAACGCCTCGCAAACGATAGCCTTCATCGCGTGCAGCCCGGATTACTCGGCGGCCTCGGCTCGAATATTCGCCTCCGGCTGGGAACGCAGCTTTTCCATCACCTCCCAGTTCGTGTAGCGCGTAAAGCCGTTCTCGTCGAAGAACAGCACGGCGCCATTGCAGATGAAGAGATAGGTCGTGTCTTCGAGAGCAGTCGTTGCGTCGTGCAGAATGCCCGAGGGCTCATACACATAGTCGCCCGCGTTCAACACGCCGTTTCTGACCTGAAGCTTGCCCGAGATAATAAAGGCGTGAGCGCCCGCGAGATGTTTGTGGGGCGGTGCGACATAGCCCTTTTTCCAATGATGCAGTGAGGCCCAGGTCCCGGTCTCATGACCTACCCACAGCACCTTGACGGAGGACAGCGGCGTCTGCTGGATCCACGGCGCCTCGGAGCGCACTAGCGTATCCTGAATATTCTGGAAGGCGGGTCTGATGTCTTGCGGCAGCGGCATGTCGGCTCCTTTCGTATCGCGCAAATCACGATACGCTCACTCGGGAGGCCGAGCTAGTGAGACATCAGCACCGGAACCGTCATGTGATCGAGGAGCTCGCGGCTGACGCCGCCGACCAGCGCTTCGCGCAGCTGCGAATGGTGGTACGCGCCGGCGATGAGCAGATCGGCGGCGAGATCCGCGGCACGGGAGAGCAGCACGTCCGAGATGCGCAGGTCACCCTGCAAGGTTTCCTCGGTTCGGGCAGGAATACCGTGCCGCTGAAGGTGATGGACCATCCGTTCGATCGAGGGACGTTGCTCTGCCAGCGCCGTCTCGCGCGCGCCGACAAACATCACGGTGACTGCCTCGGCATTTTGGAGCAGCGGCAACGCGTCGTTTGCTGCCCGCGCCGCCTCCCGCGTTCCGTCCCAAGCGACGAGCGCGCGCCTGCCGACCGTATCGAATGTGCCTGCATACGGAACCATCAGAACCGGCCGGCCCGTCGCAATGATGATCTCGTCCGGGCGAAACCCGGTCGACCGGATCTCCGGCGACAATTGGCCGAGGATCGTCAGATCGAAAGACTTCGCAAGATCGATAAAGACCGCGGTCTCGCCCGGCGAGAGGAGGTGCCATTCGCCTCCGAGCCCGTGGGCACGCAGCTCGGTCCTGAAGAGCTCTTCGGCCTGCTCGGCGCGCTCGGCTTCACGTGATGCCGGTGAAATCGGGGTAGGAAGGGTGTCGCCGAGGGTAGGCCCCGCTTCGCGCGCGACTAGAACCCCGGGGCCCGGATTGACCGGCACTCCCGGCAAAATTGGACTGGGTGCACCATGCTCCTCTCGCATTACATAGCAGGCGGTGATATGCGCCCGGTGCGCCCGTACCAAGTTGAGGGCGAGCTTGAGCCGGCCTTCCCCGGCAGTGCTGGGATCGACGCCGACCAGGATATCCTTCAGAGCCATTTTTGCCTCACTGGGCCAATATGCGACGCAGCTCGGTTTTTAGGACCTTGCCGTAATTATTCTTGGGCAGCGCATCGACAAACCGGTAATGCCGCGGGCGCTTGAAGCGCGCGATATGGTCGAGGCACAACCGGTCGAGTTCTTCAGGCGCGACTTTCGCGGCGGGGCGGCCCACGACAAAGGCGGCGACCTCCTCGCCCCATTCGGGGTGCGGGCGGCCGACGACCGAGACCTCGACGAGGTCCGGATGACGCAGCAGCACTTCCTCGACCTCGCGCGGATATATGTTGGTGCCGCCGCTGATGATCACGTCTTTGGAGCGATCGCGCAGGGTCAAAAATCCTTCTTCGTCGCAGGCGCTTGCTGAGCCCGGTAATCGTCATCGGTGACTCGCCCTGCCGTAGAGGTGGTAGAGCCGCGTCCAAAAAACTGCAAAGCGCGATCGAGGTCGGCCACACACATCGGACCGCCGCCATAGAAGATCGTCCGCAGGTTGCGCAGATCGGCAGCGGCGATCGCCGGCGCATGGACCAGCCGGGTCAGCATGGTCGGCGCCGTGAACATCGAGACCCGCGAGTGCCCCTGGAGCGCCCCGAGAATCGTCTCGACCTCGAAATGCGACAGCGACCTGGTGCCCACCGCGCAATAGATGCGGCAATGCGTAGAGGCCGGCGCCGTGCGACAGCGGACCGGCGTGGAGATTGGTGTCGCGCTCGTCGAGCCAATCGATGTCGGCGTAATAGCAATGGCTCATAAAAAGCAGGTTGCGGTGGCTAAGCACCGCCCCTTTCGGCCTGCCGGTTGTCCCGTTCGTGTAAAACAGCCATGCTCGGTCTGTCGCGGCAGTATCGACCGGACGCACGGCGGGCCCCGCTCTAGCAGGGCAGTGTAGTCACTGTTGCGGGTCGAGATGATCGGCGACAATGGCTCGACCGATCGGTCGAGCGGAGCGAGGCGCTCCGCGAGGTTCGGTGTGGCGACGAGCAGCCGGGCACGGCAATCGCGTGCAATATGCTCGACTTCCCGGACATGGAGCCGGGCATTCACCGGAACTGCGCAAAGACCCGCGGTCCAGCAAGCGAACAGAAGCTTCAAAATCTCGGCGCAGTTCTCCATGCACAGCATGACGCGGTCGCCGGGTTTGAGACCGCGTGCGGCGAGACCGCCTGCGAGGCAAGATATGCGGCGGGCGAATTCGCGATAGCTCCAGGCGTGAACGCTGTCGCTGATCGCCGGCGCCTCGGGCTGCCGCCGAGCGACATCAAACAACAGCGCTGCTAGGTTCACGGTGATCCTGCCTGGCAGCTCTTCGGAATCAATACCGCCTCATCGTAGCACCGGCGACGAGCCTCATATAGGGTTGTGCTCAGCAATTCGCCTCAACTGCGCGTCCGGCGACGAGGCGACTGGTCGAGCTCATGCCGCTTCGCCCACCGCCACGCGAAGACCCGACAGAAACAGCTCGCGGTCCGCGGGACTCCGGAGCTGTGCCGCACTGGGCACCAGGCGAGGCGTAATGCTGCGCAGCCTTGCAATGATCGCGTGCGCTTCATCGAGCCGTCCCATATGGAAATAGCACGCGGCGAGAACGCAGTATGAGTGCGGATAGCCGGGATTTTCCTGAACAGACAGAAGCAGTTTCGACGCCGCTTCGTCAAACTCGCGTTTGAAGAAATGAGCTTCGCCGATCAAGCTCAGTGGCGTACCGGTCCGCTCGCGCGGGCTGAGGCGCAGCGCCGTCTCGGCATGCTCGATCGCGAGATCGTGCTGACCGGCCCACAGCCTGAGAACACCACTCAGGAACCAGCCGCGGGAGAAGCTCGGGGTGAGCGTGAGGGCACGGTCGACCAGCGCGATCATGGCGCCGATATCCTCGCCGAAATTGGCAAGGACAAAGGCGGCGTTCGCGAGGATGCCGGGGTCGTCCCCCGCCACCTGGAGCGCCTGCCGCGCAAGATCTACCGCTTCGCTGGCGGTCTCCGATTCTTCGGCCCAGCCCTCTCTGAAGCGTCGCATGTGGCACATCGCTGCCAACGACAGGGCGGGACCCCAGTGGCGATCGGTCGCTATCGCCTGGTGGAGCAAATCCAGAGCCCTGAGCAGCCGCTCTTTTGTTATTGGATAATAGGTCGCGAGGGCGCGAAGATAGAGATCGTAGGCAGTCGCGTCACTCGTCGGACGGGCGGCCGAGCGGTGGACTTCGGCGGCTTGCAATGCGGGCTCGATGACGCCGGCGACGTTGATCGCCACCCTGTCCTGCAGGTCGAAAACATCTTCCAAGGAGCCGTCGAAACGATCAGCCCAGAGATGGGTGCCAGTCTCGGCCTCGATCAGCTGCGCGGTGATACGCACCCGATTTCCGCCCTTGCGCACCGAACCTTCGAGAACGTAGCGGACCCCGAGCTCGCGTCCAACCTGCTTCACGCCGACTGATCTTCCCTTGTAGGTGAAGCTGGAATTGCGCGCGATGACGAACAGCCAACGGATGCGGGAGAGCGCGGTGATGATCTCCTCGACCATGCCGTCGGCGAAATATTCCTGTTCCGGATCGCCGCTCATGTTCTGGAACGGCAGGACCGCGATTGACGGCCTGTCAGGCAGCGACAGCGGCGCTCTGGCAGCCGCATCCGGGGTTAGAGGCATTGTTTCTCCGGTCATATTCACATCGAAAACGCGGACCGGGCGCGCGATGTTCTTGACTTGCTGCTCACCCCTGTCGTCGAAAGCAAAACCGAGCTTGTCGCACACTTGGTCGCGCACTACGCGGCTGACGCAGATTCCTCCCGGGCTCGCCAAGGCTTCGAGGCGGGCGGCAACATTGACGCCATCGCCGTAGATTTCCCTCCCGTCTTTGATGATGTCGCCGAGATTGATGCCGATGCGGAACTCGATCCGCCGATCCGCCTGTAGATCGGCGTTGCGAAGGGCCATCTCCCGTTGGACCTCGACCGCGCAGCGCACCGCGTCGACAACGCTCGCGAACTCGACCAAGAGGCCGTCGCCCATGGTTCTGACGACGCGGCCATGGTGCTCCTTGATCTTCGGATCGGCAAGTGTGCGGCGCAGCACCCTCAGCCTTTCGAGCGTGCCCTCCTCGTCCTCACCCACGAGCCGCGAGTAGCCCACGACATCGGCCGCCAGGATCGCCGCCAAGCGCCGCTCCACCTTCCGTTCACCCATTATTTGGCCTGCCCAAAAAGCGAGCCCGTCGCAGCTTAATACGTCGCAAAAAACGATGCAGCCTTTTCCGGGTTTCCCTGCCAAACAAGGAAACTGTTCGCCTATTTCGTGACAATGCTACTCGGTTTTCGAAACTCTGACCTCAGCTGTGTCCGCCGTGATGACCTGACCCATCGCGACACACACCCCACAAAGGACCGCAACGCTCGGTCCCTCGTAGCCGGGCGCAGCTGTGCTAGCGGACAGCGATCAGCGCGACCCAAAAAAAACCGAAACGTGTACTGCAGAGCCCCTCGCGGGCTGATAACATGGTTTGGTAAACTCCCCAAATGCGACGAGCCGCCCATGCGCACTCCCGGGGGCGCCACGACCCGCGACGGCATTCTGCCGACATCGATCGAGGTCAGACACGAGGATAAACACCCCGGGTTTGCGCGACCGGCCGACCCCCTCCAAGAGCTGGCGGATCTCCTTGGGCCGCAGAGGAGTCGCGAAGGCCTGCCTGATCGGGACGAAGCGCCCGACGGAAACGCCGAAGGTGCCGCCACTCGCACGAAGCTCGGCCTTGCCTCCGCGCAGCGGCACGACGGCGACCCTTCCCAGAATTGGGAGATGGCCATTGCCGCCCTCGAAGACGCCCCCTCGGTGTTGGCGGGCGAGCGCAATGACGTAGTCGTTCTGCCAAAATCGAGCGACGTCAGAGACAACGATAGAAAGCAAGGGTTCGCGCGACTGCGCGATTCCCTCCAAGAGCTAACAGGCCTACTTGAGACACTGAGAAATCGCCAGAGCACGCCCCACCGTGAAGAGGCGCCCGAAAAAGACCCCGACTGGGCCACCGCTCGCATGAAGCTCGGGCTTGCCTCCGCGCAGCGGCACGACGGCGACCGGTCCCTGAACTGGGAGATGGCCATCGGCGCCTTCGAGGATGCTCTATCGGTGCTGACGCGCGAACGTGATCCGGAACAGTGGGCCACCGCTCGCATGAACCTCGGCGTTGCCTGCCGGGACCGGCTTGCCGGGGACCGCTCGGACAATCTGGAGCAGGCGATCTCCGCCTTCCAGGACTGCCTCTCGGTGTGGGCCCGCGAGCGCAACCCGGAACAATGGGCTGCCGCTCGCATGAACATCGGCATCGCCTATTGGGAGCGGCATGCCGGGGACCGGCAGGAGAACCAAGAACGTGCCATCGGCGCCTTCGAGGACTGCCTCTCGGTGTGGACATCCGGTCGCGACCCGGAGCACTGGGCCACCATTAAAATCAACGTCGGCGTCGCCTACCGGGAGCGCCATGCCGGCCACAGGTGGAAAAACCAGGAGCGGGCGCTCGAGGCCTTTGAAGGCGCTCTCTCGGTCTGGTCACGCGAACGCAATCCGGAACAATGGGCTGCTGCTCGCATGAATATCGGCATTACTTGCTGGCAGCGTATTGCCGGCTACCGGTCGGAGAACCGGGAACGGGCGATTGGGGCGTTTGAGGACGCGCTGTCGGTGTGGACCCGCGAGAACAACCCCGACGGGTGGGCTGCCGTTCGTATGAACCTCGGCGTCGCCTATTGGGAGCGTCCTGTCGGCAATCAGGCGGAGAACCGGGAGCGGGCCGTCGGGGCTTTCGAGGATGCTCTCTCGGTCTGGACCCGCGCGGCCGATCCGCAAGCGTGGGCTGCCGCTCGCATGAAGCTCGGCGCGGCTTATTTGGAGCGTCCCACCGGGGACCCGGCGGAGAACCTGGAGCGGGCCATCGGCGCCTTCGAGGACGCCCTGTCGGTCTGGACCCGCGCGGCCAATCCGGAAGAATGGGCCGCCGCTCACATGAAGCTCGGCATTGCTTACCGGGAGCGCTTTGCCGGCAACCGGTCGGAGAACCGGGAGCGCGCCATTGCTTGCTTCGCGAATGCCGTGTCGGCCTGGACCCGCGAGCGCAACCCGAAAGAGTTGGCCGCCGCTCGCGCACACCTCGAGACAGCGAGCCGGGAACGCTTTGGCGAGTGGTTGGAGAATCGCGTAACGAGCGGGGACCCGCAAGCGCAGCGTCGGCCAACCGTCTCCCTCTAGTCCCGCTCGACATGCTCGGTGTTCGCGCCTGGCTAGCTAAGCTAGGCGTGACTCCGCTTCGCTCTCGCGGTCGCCTTGCGGTTTGACCCCATGCTCGCCGTCTGCCCGCCGGGAGAGCATTCGCGGCAGTTTCGTCGTGTAGCCGGAAACAAGGGACCGGAGCAGCTCGACCGATTCTCGTCAACCAGCCCGGCCGCGGAGCGCAGCGGTGGCCGGGTGAGGCAGATTTCCGGCGGCATTCACCAAACGCCGGGCAGCAATCGCCAGCGCACCTGTTGGGCATATTCGGCGTAGCCGGGCAATTCGGCACGCAATGTACGGTCCTCGAGAATTGTTCGCCACAGGAGGAGCGGCACTCCGAGGGCACCGAGCGCCGTCACCAACCATGAGCAAAGGGCCATGCCGCTCGCCACGATTGCGGGGATCGCGCCGGCATACCCGGGATGGCGCACCCAGCGGTAAGGGCCGGCGGTGACGACCTCGTGCCCGCGCTCCTGTTGTATCCGGACGACCGAGGAGAAGAACCGGTTCACGTGCATCGCCCAAATGAAGAGCGCCAACCCGACGGCGAAGACCGCGAGCGCTGCGATCCGCAACGACAGCGGAACCGTATCGGACCAGTGGAACCGGCGATCGAGGCCGGCAATGGTCCAATGCGCAACACAAAGCAGGAAGATGAAGTAGAGCCTCAGCCCCGGCGGGTGGCCACCCGGCCGCATGCGTTCCCGGGCGAGATCCTCGTCGATCAGAAAGAGGCCGGCTACGGATACCACCGCGAGGACCCCGAGGTAAGCGCAGAACAGTGGAATGTCGATCCGGCCGGCAGCTCCGAACAAGACGACGGCGACCAGCAGGATAAACCCGAGTGTCTGGGCGACCATCGGCCACGACGGTTTCGTCACGCGCGCAACTTACCTCCAGTCGCCTTTGCGACTTGCGCGATCAGGCGTTTCGAGAAGCCTTCGATCTCGGCATCGGTCAGGGTCCGCTCCTGCGGCTGCAATACGACCGTGATCGCCAGCGACTTTTTGCCTTCCGGCAGACCGGATCCTTCATAGACGTCGAAGAGGCGGATCTCCGACACGAGCTTGCGGTCGACACTGCGGGCGGCGCGCAGCAAGGTCTCGGCCGGCAGGTCGCGGTCGACGACAAAGGCAAAATCGCGTTCGATCGGTTGGAATACCGACATTCTCAGCGGCGGCTTGGCCCGCGCCGCTCGCGGCTCAGGCACGGCGTCGAGAAATACCTCGAAGGCGGCCATCGGTGGCCGCACATCGAGCGCCTCGAGCACTGCCGGATGCAATTCGCCAAAGGCGCCGAGCACCGTCGGCCCGATCCGCAATGTGCCGGCCCGGCCCGGGTGGTACCAAGCGGGCGGATCGGGGGTGACCTGGATGTTCTCCGCCGGGGCGCCCATCGCGGCAAGGGCAGCGAGCGCGTCGGTCTTGACGTCATAAAGATCGGGCTCCCGAGCTGGGATACGCCAGTGCTTCGGGCCGGTGCGTCCACTGCGCACGCCGCCGGCGGCGGACACCTGGCCCTCCGGAGTATCGTCGCGATAGATGGGTCCGATTTCGAACAATGCCGTATCGGGGAAGCCGCGATCTGCGTTGCGGTGTGCCGCGGCGACGAGTCCCGGCAACAAGGATGGCCGCATCGCATCGAGATCGGCGCTGATCGGATTGACGAGACGCAATTCCGGCTCGGCGCCGCCGAACAGCTCCGCCTCGCGCGCCGCGACAAACGAGAACGTCACGCTTTCGATCAGGCCGCGTTCGGAGAGGGTGCGGCGGACCAGCTCGGCCCGGCGCTGTGGCGGCGTCAACGCCGGCCGTGACAGAGGTGTGGCTCGTTCGAGCGGCACCGCTGGGATCTCGTCATACCCCTTGATGCGCAGCACCTCTTCGACGAGATCGGCTTCGCCGACGATGTCGCTGCGCCATGGCGGCGGCTCCACCGAGAGATCGCCGCCCGCAAGGGTCTCGACCCCGCAGCCGAGCGCCGTCAGGATTTCGGTGCTCTCCTGGTGCGGTACGTGGAGTCCGCCGAGGTTCGCCGGCCGCTCGGCGCGCAGCACATATCGGCGCCGCCAATCGGGGACGGCGCCGGCCGTGATGACCTCGGACGCCTCGCCGCCGCACAGCTCCAGCACCAGCCGCGTCGCGATCTCCAGCCCATCCCGGACAAATTCCGGATCGAGGCCGCGCTCGAAGCGGTAGCGGGCGTCGCTCGCGATGTTGAGCTTGCGTCCGGTCGCCGCGGTGCGCACCGGATCGAAGAGCGCGGCCTCGATGAAGACCTCGGTGGTCGCTTCGGTGCATGCGGTCGCCTCGCCGCCGATCACGCCGCCGAGGCTCTGCGCGCCGGCCGGGTCGGCAATGACCGTAATTTCCGGATCGAGCTCGTATTCCTGTCCGTTGAGAGCGAGCAGTGTTTCGCCCGGCTTGGCCAAACGCACCGTGAGATCGCCGGCGAGCCGGCCTGCATCAAACACATGAAGCGGCCGGTTGAGGTCGAAGGTCAGAAAGTTCGTGATGTCGACAAGCGCCGAGATCGGCCGCAGGCCTATCGCCTCGAGCTTATTCTTTAGCCATGCCGGGCTCGGCCCGTTGCGGAGGCCTCGAATGTACCGTCCGAGAAATAGCGGGCAAGCGATGCGGTCCTCGATCTCGATGCCGATCGGCGAACGGAAGCGCCCAGGGACCGGGGTCGTATCAAGCGGCTTCAGCCGCCCGAGCCCGGCAGCGGCGAGATCGCGGGCAATGCCGCGCACGCCGAGGCAGTCGGCACGGTTGGGGGTCACCTTGATGTCGAGGACGGTGTCGCCAAGGCCCACGAGCTCCGCATAGGGGGCGCCGACCCGCGCTTCCTGCGGCAACTCGATGATTCCTTCGTGATCGTCGCCGAGACCGAGCTCGTAGGCCGAACACAACATGCCGCGCGACGCGACGCCACGGATCACGGTTTCCTTCAGCAAGGCGCCGGTGCGCGGGATGACGGTGCCGGCTGGGGCGAAAACCCCTTTCATCCCGGTATGCGCGTTCGGGGCCCCGCAGACCACCTGGACCTGTCCCTTGCCGGTGTCGACGACACAGACTTTGAGCCGGTCGGCATTGGGATGGCGTTCCGCCGAGACTACGGACGCGACCGTGAAGGCTTCGAGACCGGCGGCGCGGTTCTCGATGCTTTCCACTTCGTGGCCGAGCATCGTGAGCCGCTCGGCGATAGCGGCGACCGGCTCCTCGGTCTCGAGATGCTCCTTGAGCCAAGCGAGCGTCGTTTTCATGCCGGCGCTCCAGGGAGCGGGCCGCGCACGAGCGAGGGAATGTCGAGCGGCAGGAAGCCGTAATGCCGGAGCCAGCGCAGGTCCGAATCGTAAAACGCCCGCACATCCGGAATGCCGTATTTCAGCATTGCCACTCGCTCGATCCCCATCCCGAAAGCAAAGCCCTGAAATTCGGCCGGGTCGATGCCGCAGTTTTTCAATACCTGCGGGTGAACCATGCCGCTGCCGAGGATTTCGAGCCAATCGCCGCCGGCGCCGATCTTGAGTTGGCCGGCCTTGGCGCGAGCAGCCGATGTCGACCTCGGCCGAGGGCTCGGTGAACGGGAAATAGCTCGGCCGAAAGCGAACCGGCAAATCGTCGAGACCGAAATAGGCGCGCAGGAACTCGATCAGGCAGCCCTTCAGATGGCCCATATGGGTGGTCCGGTCGATCACCAGCCCCTCGACCTGATGAAACATCGGCGAATGCGTCGCATCGTGGTCGCAGCGGAAACGTGCGGCCGGGGACGATGATGCGGATCGGCGGTTGTTGCGCCAGCATCGTGCGGATCTGCACCGGCGAGGTGTGGGTGCGCAATACGAGGCGCGAACCGTCCGGCCGCTCCGGCAGGTAGAACGTGTCGTGCTCTTGCCGAGCCGGGTGTTCGGGCGGGATGTTGAGCGCGGTGAAATTGTAGAAATCCTCTTCGATATGCGGGCCCTCGGCGACCTCGAAGCCCATCTCGCCGAAGATCGCGACGATCTCGTCGACCGTCTGGCTGATCGGATGGAGCCGCCCGGCGGTGGCGAAGGGCACCGGGAGGGTCACGTCGGCGCGCTCGGCGGCGAGACGCTGTTCGAGCGCGGCCCGGCTAAGTTCCGAGTTTCGGCTCTCTATTGCATCGGTCAGCCAGTCTTTTACGACATTGACGGCGGCACCTGCCGCGGGCCGCGCTTCTGAGGTTAGCTGGCTGAGCTGGCGCATCAGGAGCGTCAATGATCCGCGCCGGCCGAGATACCTGATGCGCACCTCGTCGAGCGCTTGAGGTGAGCCCGCTGCTTCGATTTCAGAGGTTGCAACCTCGATCAATTGATTAGCCGTTTCAACCAGCTGGTTACTATCTTCCATTCCTCAATTTCCTGATGGGATCCGGCGCGGGGGGTCGCAGGCGCTACGCCACTCGATATCACGACTTAATCGAACGTCGGTGAGAGATAGGCCGGGAAGCAGAAATCGGCAATTGCTAGCTAAGCCGATGGAAACTACCGTCGCTGCGAATTCGCCCGCAGGAGAAAAAGAATGGAAATCGGCGTTTATCATGAATTTCACTGCCGGCCGGACCAGACCGCGGCGGCGGCGTTCGAGGAGGCGCTGGGACAAATCGAGGCGGCCGACCGCTGGGGGCTCGACGCGATCTGGCTCGCCGAAATTCACCAGCAAGCCGCGCCGCTCGGTGTTGACCGCGCCGCTCACCGTCGCCGCAGCGATCGCGGCGCGGACGCGCCGCATCAAGATCGGCACCGGCGTGCAGGTTCTGCCGCTCTGCCATCCGTTGCGCCTTGCCGAAGAGACCGCGACGATCGACCAGATCAGCAAAGGCCGATTGCTGTTCGGCGTCGGGCGCAGCGGCAACCCGCGATCCTATGTCGCCTATGGCGTGCCTTATTCGGAAAGCCGCGAGCGTTTTCTCGAAACGCTCGAAATCGTCAAGCAGGCGTGGACGCAACCGACCTTCTCGTATGAGGGCAAGTACTACAACTTCAACAATGCGTCAGCCGTGCCGAGACCTTATCAGCAACCGTGCCCACCGATCCGCGTCGCCGCCGCGAGCGAGGAGACCTTTCCGTCCCTCGGCGAGGCGGGGTATCCGATCTTTGTCGCAGTACGCAGCGGATCGCTGGCGGGGTTGGCGCCGGACCTCGCCGCTTATCGCAAGGCTTACCGCGAAGCTGGCCACCCCGGCCAGGGCGAGGTTTATCTGCGGCTGACCCTCCATATCGCCGACACCGACCGGCAGGCGCAGGACGAGGCCGAGGAGAGCATCATGTCCGGCTACCGGACTTTGAGCACGCGGCTGGAAAATTCGCCCAATCGCCGCCGTGCGGCGGAGGCGGCAGACGGTGCGCACGATCTCCTACGAAGAAGTCATGCGCGACAAGGTCATCATCGGCGAGCCCGGAAAGCGTTGCCGACCGCCTGCAGCAACTGCATGACGAACTGGGATTGGACGGCATTCTGGCGGAGCTGAACTTCGGCGCGCTGATCCCGCCGGAGCCGATGACCCGCTCATTGCAGTTGCTCTGCGAAAAGGTCATGCCCCGCCTGCAGTAGCCTAAGCCCAAATAAGGCTCACGACGAAACGCAGGGATGCGGCAATCAGAAACAGCCCAAAGCCGATTTCCAGCCGGCGCCGTGGCAACGCATGCGCGAGGCGGGCGCCGAGCGGGGCGATCCAGCTCGAGATCGGCGCAATCATGACGACGCCGATCACCGAGACGAAGCCGACCGACAGGGGCGGCAACGAGGCTTGATGAGGTAGGCCGGCAATCAGGTAGCCGAGCGTGCCGGCGATCGTGATCGGCACGCCGAGGCCGGCCGAGGTCGCGACGGCGTTGTGGATCGGCACGCCGTAGAGCGTCATCATCATCGTCGCGAGCGAGCCGCCACTGATCCCCATCAGCGACGACGCAAGTCCGACGAGAAAACCGCACCCGGTCATCGCGGCGGGTCCCGGCAGGCTTCTGCCGAGGACCCAGCCTTCGCGGCCGACGAGGAGCTTTGGCCGCGATGACGCCGGCGATCACGACAAAGGCCAGTTCGAACACCTGAGCGGGTGCAAACGCCGCGGTCACCGACCCTGCCGCAACGCCAATCACTGCCGGCAACGCCCAGGACCGCATCACTGCAGGGAGGACCAGACCCTTTGCTCGATGGGCCCGGTACGAACGCACCGTGGTCGGTACGATGATCGCGAGAGAAGTTCCGACGCACAGCTGCATGCGGATCTCTTCGGGCACGCCGAGAAGACGGAACACCTCGAACAGCACCGGAACAATGACCGCACCGCCGCCGACTCCGAACAACCCGGCGAGCAGGCCGGTGACGACCCCGGCGGCCATCACGGCGACGGCAAGCCAGACCAGCTCGCCGACCGGCACCCCCGCCATGACTCAGTCGCGGCCGTAGCGGCGCAGCAGCTCCGTCAGCTCGGCGATGCTCTGCCATTCCTCGCAGCGATCGACCGCATTCTCGACGCTGCTCACCCCCTCCGGGCGCAGGACCACGCCGGCGAGCTCGCGGAATTTGTCCGCGGATCTCGGATTCTGCAAAGGGCTGCTGAAAATCGCCCCTGTGGCTTTCGCGCGAATGGGTGCTGGAGCGGCCGTCGGTCAGGGTCACGGTGACGCGGGCGGGCCGCAGCCGCGGCGCCACCGCGGTCATCGCCGGGTCCTCCGTGATCACATGCACGCGGTGGCGCAGCGCCGCTATCGCCGGGTCCTGCAGAGCGGAATCGTCGAGCGCCGCATAGCCGGCGCTGCCCCGCACGACCATCGCCGCGGCGGCATGAGGGAGGGAGTATTTGGAGGCGAAGTAATTCGGCGGGTCGGGATTACGCATGACCGAAGCAAACCGGTAGGTCGCAACGTCGATCCGCTCGATCTCGTCGGGCTGAGGGTGCAACGCGGCCAGCGCCTCCTGAAGACAATCGAGCGCCGGGTGGATCGGGTTGCAGCACGCATAGAGCCGGAAATAATTGCGGGTAATGTGCCAAACCGTGCCGAGGTCTTCGAGCAGGCGTTCGGGCGTGAAGCCGCTTCCGACCAGATCGCCCAGCGCCTGCTCGATGGCGTCGTCCTGCGCTGCGAAACCGGCACGGGCCAATTCTGGTGCGAGCGCTGCGGCAAAGCCACTCATTCCGCCGGCGACATTGAGCGCCGTCGCGCCTGCCACTGCGTTGGTATAGCTCGGCGTCAGCAGCAATGTCGTCGCAATGCGCATGGACCGGCTGACGCCGGCCGCATCGAGCCCGTGCAGCCGCGCTCCTGCGGCGGCCGCGGCCAGCAGCGACACCTGGCCGTTCTGGTGCGCCAATGGCCGAGGCGTGAAGCCGCCCGCCAGCCGCGCGGCGACATCGTAACCGAGAACGAAGGCGGCAAGCATGTCGCGGCCTGAGCTTCCGAGGTGCTCGCCGACGGCCAATACTCCGGGCAGTACCTGCATCGCCGCTTGACCCGAAACAAAGCGCAGCCCCTCGCACAGCTCGATCGATCGCCCGGCGATGCCGTTCAACAGCGCGGCGGTGCGCGGATCATGCGTCGGCCAGCCCCGCGCAAATACCGTGGCCCCGGTTCCGGCAGTGCCGGCGAGAGCGTCCCGCAGCTCGCGCACCTCGGGACGTTCCGCGCCCGCCAGGATGACCCCCAGTGTGTCGAGCAGCACCAGCTTTGTATGACGCTGCACGGGCTCCGGAATATCTTCCCATTGCGTCTGCGCGACAAACTGCGCCAGGGCTTCGATCTGCAGACCCATTAACGATACTCCTTTCATCCAGCGCAGGAGCGGCCTACGGAAGTTTGAGTTGCTTCCGGGGCGGCGACAGCTTACACAAGCCGACGGGGTTGTGCAGACACCCCGTCAGACGGCCAACCGTCCAAGTTCTGCGCCCTTCGCCTTGCGAGGAGCGCGCATCATGGATGGAGGCCGTTTTTGATTTTTGCCCAAGGGCTCCCCTCCGTGCTCGGCGGTATTTCTCGCGCGCAGGCCTCATTTGGTCTGCCACGGCGGCGGCGCAAATTGTCGGCGCGCCTCTTGTGCTCGAGACGAAGATCCCGCTGGGCCAGGTTGACGGCCGGATCGATCACCTGGGCATCGATGTGAAGCGTCAGCGGCTGTTTGTTGCCGAGCTCGGCAACAACAGCCTGGGCGTGGTCGATCTGGCAGCCGGGAAGGTGCTGCGCACGATCGCCGGCTTGAGCGAGCCGCAGGGCGTCGCCTATGTCCCGAATCGCCGACAGCGTCTTTGTGGCGAATGCCGGCGACGGCTCGGTGCACGTACTGCGCGGCGATGATCTTGCGCCGATCGGACGGATCGAGCTCGGCGAGGATGCCGACAATGTGCGGGTGGACACTCAACGCAATCGGGTGCTCGTGGGTTATGGCAAGGGCGCGATCGCGGTGATCGATCCGGCAACCCGGACCAAAGCGGGCGATATCCGGCTCAAGGGACATCCGGAAAGTTTTCAGATCGACGAAACCGGGACCAAGGTTTTTGTCAATGTGCCGGACGCGCGCGACATCGAGATCGCGGATCTTGCGTCCGAGGCCAACCGATCTTTGCCGATGCACGGCGCAGGATCGAATTTCCCGATGGCGATCGACGGTGACGCGCGCCGAGTGCTCGTCGTCTTTCGCAGCCCGCCGACCCTGATGGCGCTTTCCAGCCAGGACGGACGGATTGTCGCCAAAATCGAGACCTGCAGCGACGCCGACGACGTGTTCGTCGATCCCCGACGTCGCCGCGTTTATGTGAGTTGCGGCGAAGGGGTCATCGATGTCCTCGAACAGCGCGACGCCGAGTATCGGCGGCTGGCGCGCGTGCCGACGGTATCAGGAGCGCGCACCTCGCTCTTCGTTCCCGAGCTCGACCGCCTGTTTGTCGCAGTCCGGGCAAAATCGAATGAGCCGGCGGCGATTTGGGTGTTCCGGCCGGCCCCGTGAACTCGGTCAGAAGCGTTGCAGCGCTCATTGCCGCGACTTTGGTTGTCTGCTCGGGCGACGCTGCGCGGGCCTATCGTCCTTTCGACGGCACGGATGCGGCCGTGACGGAAACAGGCGAGGTGGAGATCGAGCTTGGTCCGGTCGAGTACCTTCGTAACGGATCCGACGTCACGCTGCTCGCCCCTGACCTCAAGGTCAATTACGGCTTCACCCCGGGCTGGGAAGCCTCGCTGGAAGGCGAAGTCGCTCATGGTCTGACCGCCGGCGTTCCAGGGACAAGCCTCGTTGAAAGCGAGGCTCTTCTCAAAAGCGTGCTGCGCGAGGGCAGCCTGCAGGAGAAGCCCGGGCCCAGCATCGCAACCGAATTCGGCCTCCTATTGCCAGGGGTTAATGACGAACATGGGACTGGGGCAATCCTTACCGGGATCGTCTCGCAGCGCTGGGACTGGGCAACGGTGCACCTCAATGCTCAAATTGAGCTTACCCGCGAGCAGCACGCCGATTACTTTCTCGATACCATCATCGAGGGTCCGCACGACTGGGTGATGCGGCCCGTCACTGAAATCTTTTACGAACGTGATGTCGGTCTGTTTCGGACCCGTTCCGCGCTGATCGGGGCGATCTGGCAGGTGCAAAACAATATTGCAGTCGACCTCGGACTGCGAGGAGCGCGTGTCAATGACCACACCGCGGGTGAGATCCGCGCCGGGGTAACGTTCGCGTTTGGCGTCACAAAGGGCCCCGATATTTTGTCAGGCCCGATCGCCACGGCGCTGCACGGAATCCGCTAGTGCGCGGACGATGGTCGACCGGCGACGAATGGTGGCGGCCGATGCCCCCGGGGGCCTCGGCCGACGCATTGCGAGTATTGATGGCGCGCGGCGTGCGGGCGTTTGGCGATGGCTTTGTCGCGTTGCTGCTGCCCATCTACCTTGTCGAGCTTGGATTCAGCGCGCTCGCGATCGGCGCCATTGTGACCAGCACGCTGATCGGCACCGCGCTGCTGACACTCTGGGTCGGGTGGATCGCAAACCGGCATTCCCGACGCTTGCTTCTCCTCGCCGCGGCGGTGCTAATGGCGGCGACCGGGGCCGGCTTTGCAATCATCACGAATTTCTGGCCGCTCCTTGTCATCGCCTTTGTCGGCACAATGAACCCGACTTCCGGCGACGCCAGCATTTTCGTGCCCCTCGAACAGACGGTACTCACCCAGACGATCGAGCCGCGCCGCAGAACTGCGCTGTTTGCGCGCTACAGCGTCATCGGCTCCGCCGCGACTGCGCTCGGCGTGCTGGCGGCGGCGCTTCCCGACTTCATGACGATGTGGACCGGCTGCACCCGGACGGCCGCCATACAATTGATGTTCGGGCTTTATGCGGCATTGGGATTGGTCGCCCTCTCGATCTATCGGCCGCTCTCGCCGCAGGTCGAGATTGCCGACGAGGCGCCGAAGGCGCCGCTGCAGCAATCAAAGATGCTGGTCTATGGCATGGCTGCGCTCTTCGGCATGGATTCATTCGGCACCGGATTTTTGGTGCAGTCGCTCCTCGCGCTGTGGCTTTACCAGGCGTTCCAGATTTCGGTTACGACCGCCGCGGCGATCCTATTCTGGAGCAGCCTTTGCTCCGCCGTCTCCTATCTCATTGCGGTGCCGATCGCCGTGCGGATCGGGCTCATCAACACGATGGTGTTCACGCATCTGCCGTCCAACGTTCTTTTGATCCTGATCCCGTTCGCCCCCAACCTTGCGACTGCGATCGGCCTATTGCTCGCCCGCAGCGCGCTGTCGCAAATGGATGTGCCGACGCGGGCCTCTTACGTGATGGCCGTGGTAACCCCGCCCGAGCGGCCGGCGGCGGCCAGCATCACCGCGGTCCCGAAGACCTTCGCTTGGGCCGCGGGCTCGCTGATTTCCGGCTACCTGCTGACGCTTTCGAGCTTCGGCTGGCCACTCGTGATCGGCGGCGTCATCAAGGGCGCCTACGACATTCTGCTGCTGATCAAGTTTCAGAAGGTGCGCCTTCCTGAGGAGGCCGCCGTCCCATCCGCGCAGTGAAACTGGAGAGATCCGATGACGATCAAACTTGAAAGACGGGCCTTTGTTCAGGCGGGCGTCGCGCTTGCCGCCGGAGCCGCTGCGGCTGCCTCAGTTTCACCAGCCGCGGCACAAACCGCGAGCCCGGCTGCGGCCGGGCCAAAGCCGGCAACCTTCGACGTCAAACCAATGCCGTTCGATCCCACCAAGATCAAAGGCTTATCGGAGAAGATTCTCACCAGCCATTACGCCAACAACTACACCGGCGCGGTCAAACGGCTCAATCAGATCACCGAGCAGCTCGCCGGGCTCGATTACGCCAAGGCGTCCGGATTCCTGATCAACGGGCTGAAGCGCGAGGAATTGATCGCCACCAATTCGATGATTTTGCACGAAGTCTATTTCGCCGGGCTCGGTCCCGAGGAGAGCCGCCCGGGCCCGGCGCTCGCCGAGGCCCTCGCCCGCGATTTCGGGTCCTTCGAGTGGTGGCGCGCGCAATTCGTCGCGATGGGTAAGGCCGAAGGCGGCGGCTCGGGCTGGGTGATGCTGACTTGGGACCCGCGCGACAAGCGGCTGGTCAACGCCTGGGCGGCCGACCACACGACGACCCTGGCTGGTGGCCAGCCGATCCTCGCGCTCGACATGTACGAGCACGCCTATCAGATGGACTACGGCGCCAAGGCGGGCGACTATGTCGAGGCGTTCATGAAGGCGATCCGCTGGGCCAACGCCGACAATCTCTACGCGCAGCATGCCCGCAGCTGATACACTCTTGGTTCAAGAGTCTCGAAGAGAGGCGAAGATGGCAGTCGTCGAAACCGAGCGTCACGGGCAAATCCTCGTCGTACGGATGAACCGGCCCGAGCGCCTCAATGCGCTCAGCCATGAAATGCGCACGCGGCTCGCCGAGACCTGGACCGAGTTCCGCCACGACAGCGGGCTCGAAGTGGCGATCTTCACGGGGACCGGCCGGGCATTCTGCGCCGGCGAGGACATGAAGGAATCGCTGCAGCACGGCTCACCCGGCGGGCGGCGGCCGGCGATGGAAGATCCGTTCATGTCCGGAGATTTGGAGAAGCCCGTGATCGCCGCGGTAAACGGTTATGCGATGGGCGGCGGCTTCATGCTGGTCGAGCGCACCGATCTGCGGGTCGCTGCGCGGGGTGCGGTCTTCGAGGTGTCGGAGGCAAAGCGCTGGCTGCTGGGCGGGTACAATCACGGCCACATCGCAAACCTGCCTTATCCAATCGCCATGGAAATGGCGCTCGGCTTTCGCTTCACGGCCGAGCGATTTTACGAGATCGGCTTTCTCAACCGCCTCGTAGATGCCGAGCAATTGATCCCGAGCGCGCTCGCGATGGCCGAGCACCTCCTGACCCTGCCGCCCGCCTCGCGCGTCAACACCGTCCACATGATGCGTCAGATGCGCCCGGTTCCGACGGCCGAACAACAGCGTCTCGCCGCTGCGTTGCACGACCACGGCGCCAAGAGCGATTTGATCGAATCGCGGGCCGCCTTTGCCGAAAAGCGGCAGCCCCGGTTCAAAGGCTGGGACGACCCGGACGACCGCTACAGGCTGCCCTCGCTCAATTCATAGAGGCTCCCGGCCTATTGCAAAGTCATCAGGCGCTGCGTTCAGTCGCGAACGAGGCGGCTTCGATCAGCGCCCGCCGCTCGGGTCCGTCGGGAAATACCGAGAGAGCGTCGATGGCGTTCGCTGCGTAGCCGCGCGCCCGGGACAGGGTCTCGGCGAGGGCGCCGTGTCGCTCGACCAGCGCGGTCGCGTGTTCAAGGTCTTCGGGGCACTGATCCATATCTTCGAGCGTACGGCGCCAGAAGGCCCGCTCCTCCCCGTCACCGCGGGCAAAAGCGAGAAGGATCGGCAGGGTGACCTTGCCGTCGCGGAAATCGTCGCCGATGCTCTTGCCGAGCTCCGCCTGTCGGGCCGAAAAATCGAGCATGTCGTCGACCAGCTGGAAAGCGATGCCGAGATCGCGGCCAAACCGATCCAGCGCCATCTCCTCGATAGGCGGCCGTTCCGCAACGACCGCGCCGATGCGGCTCGCCGCAGCGAACAGCTCCGCGGTCTTTGCCCAGATCACCTCGAGGTAGGCCGCTTCTGTCGTCTGCAGGTTGTTTTGCGTCATCAGTTGCAGCACCTCTCCTTCGGCGATGACCGAGGAGGCGCGCGACAGGATCTCTAGGACACGCAGGGATCCGTCCGCCACCATCAACTCGAAGGAGCGGCTGAAGAGAAAATCGCCGACGAGAATCGCCGGCTGGTTGCCCCATACGGCGTTTGCGGTCTCGCGGCCCCGGCGCAAATCGCTCGCATCGACGACATCATCGTGCAGCAAGGTCGCGGTATGAATGAACTCGACGGCCGCGGCGAGCGCGACGTGCCGTGTCCCGCGGTATCCGCAGAGCCGGGCGCAACCGAGTGTGAGCATCGGACGCAGGCGCTTCCCACCGCTCGCGACGATATGCCCGGCGAGCTGCGGAATCAGCGCCACCGGGCTTTGCATGCGATCGACGATCAGCCGGTTGACATGCTCGAGGTCGCTTCCCACAAGCCCGGACAGCGGGTCGAGAGACGGCTTTTGGACCGCCTCCTCCTCATTGACACCCGCCTCGAGCGCCACCCAATTCTCCTACTGTTCCAGTCGAATGCCTGTCGATCGCCTTGACGCGTCTGAATGCCAGCGAGCATAGATTGACCGGAAGGCCGGTCAAGCGCCGCGCCCTCGCCATGCCGATCACACAGCGTAGCGAAGCTGAGGACCATGAAGGAACTGCTGCGAACCAACGATGCTGTTCGCCTGTCGTTCCTGCAGTCGTTGCTGAAGGATTCCGGTATCGAAAGCCTTGTCCTCGACCACTATACGAGCGTGGTCGAGGGGAGCATCGGCGCGATCCCGCGGCGTCTGATGGTCGCGCAACAGGATTACCGCCGCGCCTGCTCCGTCCTCGCGGCGGCCGGCGAAGCCGCGCAATGAGCGAGCGACCGGCAGAGGAACCTACTTTCACCGAGGACCGTGTCCTCGGCGGCCGCATTCGTCTGAAGCAGCCTGCGGCGGGATACCGTGTCGCGATCGATCCTGTGTTCCTCGCCGCCGCGGTCCCGGCGGAACCGCATCAGCTGGTGCTCGACGTCGGGTGCGGGGCGGGTGCCGCGATGTTGTGTCTCGCCGCCCGTGTGCCGCATTCGCGCCTCGTCGGCCTCGAAATGCAGCGCGATCTGGTCCGCCTGGCTGGCGACAACGTAATCCTCAACGGGCTCGAGGCCCGCGCCTCGGTGATGATCGGGGATCTGCTGCATCCGCCGCCGCGCCTCTCTCCGGGGGCGTTCGACCACGTCATGGCGAACCCGCCGTTCCATCGGCGCGGCGATGCCGAGCCCGCCGCAGCATCCGGAAAAACGGCGGCGACGATCGAAGGAGACGCCGATCTTGCAGATTGGGTGCGTTTTTCGCTCGCAATGGTCCGCGCGAAAGGCACGGTGACCTTTATTCACCGTGCCGACCGTATCGACGCGCTGCTCGGCCAAATCACCGGGCGGGCGGGAGAAGTCGTGGTTTTCCCGTTATGGCCGGGCCAGGGCAGAGCGGCGAGCCGCATTCTGGTTCGCGCGCGCAAGCAGGTCGCCGCTCCGGCGCGGCTCGCCCCCGGCCTCGTATTGCACGATGCCGACGGTCAACTCTCGGCCGACGCGGAGGGCGTGCTGCGGGAGGGTCGCGCGCTCGATCTCTGATCCCAGTGGTTGCGGCCCCTAGGAAACCCCATTTGGGATCGCATGAGCTTCGCGACCAAATCAACCTGGAGCGTCTGTGGCGCCGCCGCCCGGTCGTCTCGGTTCTGCGTTTCGAGGGGGTCATCATGCCGCGGCAGCGGCGCGGCGGCTTATCGCTGGCGAGCCATGCCGGAGCGATCGAAAAGGCGTTCCGCGCGTCCGGACTCGTTGCGGTCGCCATCGTCGTCAACTCGCCGGGCGGCTCGCCGGTTCAATCGGCTCTGCTCTACCGCCGAATCCGGCAGCTCGCGGAAGAAAAACGCGTCCCGGTCATTGCCTTCGCCGAGGATGTAGCGGCATCGGGAGGTTATTGGCTGGCGCTCGCCGGCGATGAGATCTTCACCGAGGAGACGTCGCTGATCGGCTCGATCGGCGTGATCAGCGCCGGGTTCGGGTTTTATCAGCTGCTCGGACGGCTCGGGATCGAACGGCGCCTCCACACTGCGGGGGAGCGGAAATCATTGCTCGACCCGTTTCTGCCGGAAGACCCCTCGGACGTCGCCCGGCTGACGGAATTGCAGCGGGATATCCATCAATCCTTCAAGGAGCACGTGCGGCGCCGACGCGCCGGCAAGATCGACGAGGCCGATGAGACCCTGTTCACCGGCGACGTTCTGACGGGGCGCATGGCGATGGACCGTGGCCTGGTCGACGGCATCGGCGAACTGCGCACCGTCATGCGCACCCGGTACGGCGACAAGGTGAGGCTGCGACCTATTTCCGCGGACAGGCGCCGCTTGCCGTTCCTGAGCCGTCTGCCATTCGTCGGCCGCGAACCCGTCTCGCTGGTAGCCGAGCTCGTCGACTGGTTGGAGACTCGGCTTCTCTGGGCCAGGTTCGGATTGTGACCACCCTCACCTCCCTTCCGAGCTGTCGATAAACCTCGGTCATGTTTGCATTTCCGAAGCTCGTTGTGCTCATTCTGGTGATTGCCGCAGTGTGGATCGGCTATCGCTGGCTGAACGGGCCGGCGCGCGAGTTGCCGCGACGCCGGCCGGCACCCCCGCGTCCGACCCTCCACGCCGAAGATCTCGCGCCTTGTGGGGTTTGCGGCGCCTATGTTGCCGCCGCGGCGCCCGGCTGCGGCAGACCCGATTGCCCGCGGCCGCGGTGATCCGAGACCTTGTCGAGGGTTGGTCTTGAGTTTCCAATCATTGATACTCGACTTGCAGAACTTCTGGGCGAAGCAAGGGTGCGTCATCCTGCAGCCTTACGATGTCGAAGTTGGGGCCGGCACTTTCCATCCCGCAACCGCGCTGCGCGCCCTCGGCCCCGAACCCTGGCGCGCCGCCTATGTCCAGCCCTCGCGCCGGCCGACCGACGGCCGCTATGGCGAAAACCCCAACCGGCTGCAGCACTTCTATCAATTTCAGGTGATCTTGAAGCCGGCGCCGGCGGACAGCCAGGACCTCTATCTCGCGAGCCTGGCGGCGATCGGCATCGATTTCCGCCTGCACGACATCCGCTTTGTCGAGGATGACTGGGAGAGCCCGACTTTGGGCGCCTGGGGGCTCGGCTGGGAGGTCTGGCTCGACGGCATGGAGGTCAGCCAGTTCACCTATTTCCAACAGGTCGGCGGGATCGAATGCGACCCGGTCTCGACCGAGCTGACCTACGGGCTCGAACGGCTGGCGATGTGTGTCCAGGGCGTCGAGAGCGTCTTCGACCTCGACTACAACGGCGCATCGGGGCCCGACCGCACCACCTACGGCCAGGTCTTCAGACGCGCCGAGCGCGAGTTCTCCGCCTACAATTTCGAGCTCGCCGACACTGGCCGCCTCATTACGCATTTCGCCGATGCCGAGGAGGAGTGCCGCCGCCTCGTCGACCACCGCTTGCCGCTGCCCGCCTACGACCAATGCCTAAAGGCGAGCCACCTGTTCAATCTGCTCGACGCCCGCGGCGCAGTCAGCGTGACCGAACGCGCCGCCTACATATTGCGGGTCCGGGCGCTCGCCAAGGCATGCTGCGAGACCTGGCTCGTCGGAGTTCCAACTTGTGAAATGCCGTGACTAGCTCCTGTCATTCGTGGTTGTTCACACAACTGCCTGCCGCCTCGTCACCCCCGCGGAAGCGGGGGTCCAGAAGCGACCGTCGGTTATCAACCGATTTCGTCGGACAGATCACGCCAGGCTGGATTGAATTTCTCGATCAGCGCGATTTTCCAGGCTCGTCGCCACGTCTTGATGCGCTTTTCCCGCGAAATCGCCTCATCCATCGTCGCGTGGAATTCCGCATGAACGAGCATATGGACGCCACACCCCTTGGTAAATCCTTCAATGATGTCGGCCTTGTGCACCGACACGCGGCGCCCCAGGTCGCTGGTTACACCGACGTAGAGCGTACCGTTTCTCCGGTTCGCGAGGAGGTGGACACACGGCTGCATTGTTCCTGGATCACCGCACGAAGTATGTGGCCCCTGGACCCCCGCTTTCGCGGGGGTGACGAACTTAGTGTACGGGTTTTCGCAATCGCCAACGGTGCCGACGGGACTTATCGCAGAATTCTCAACGACGGATGAGCTCGGTCGACGAAGTTGTTTACGCACCCATTCAGCCGCGCGGAGGCGAGCTGTTGCTCGAGCTGTTGTCGGAGGAGATCCCGGCGGGAATGCAGCGCCATGCAATCGCTGAACTCACCGGGATGTTGCGCGACAAGCTCGCTGCCGCCGAGATCCCGGCGGCCGAGGTGCGCGGATTTGTAACACCGCGCCGCCTCACGGTCATTGCGAATGGGATTCCCGCAAGACAGCCGGATCGCTCCGAGGAGCGGCGTGGGCCTCGTGCCGGGGCGCCGGCGTCGGCAATCGAGGGCTTTCTGCGCTCGGCCGGTATCGCCTCGATCGAGGAATGTGAGATCCGCGACACCGGCCGGGGCGAGTTCTATTTCGCGACGATCAATCGACCGGGCGGGCCGGCCGCCGAGGTCTTGCCGGAGCTCGTAAGGTTGGCGATCTTCGAGTTGCCATGGCCCAAATCGATGCGTTATCCGGCCTCGTCGCTACGCTGGGTTCGGCCGCTGACGTCGGTCGTCTTTCTGTTCGACGGCAAGGCCCTCCCATTGCCGCTCGACCGGGTTCCGGTCGGACGGATCACTCGAGGTCACCGTTTTCTGTCGTCGGGCGAGATCTGCGTCGCCAACGCGGCTGAATACCTGGAACGTCTCGGCGCGTCTCGCGTCGTACTGGATCAGGAACGCCGCAAGGAAATCATCCGGAAGGATCTCGAGACAGCAGCTGCGGACGAGGGATTTGTACTCAAACCAGATCCCGGGCTGCTCGACGAGGTCACTGGACTCGTGGAGTTGCCGGTTGTGCTCGCCGGCACAATCGACGCCGAGTACATGGCGCTTCCGCCCGAAGTCCTCGCGACTGCGATGCGCGCGCACCAAAAATATTTCTCCTGCCTGCACTCCGACGGCACGCCGGCGCCGAGATTTCTGTTCGTTGCCAACAACGAAACTCTGGACCATGGCGAGACGGTCATCTCGGGGAATGAACGGGTGTTGCGAGCGCGACTCGCCGATGCGCGCTTTTTCTGGGATCAGGACCGGCGCGTGCCGCTCGCCAGCCGCGTCGAGGTTCTGTCGGAGCGGGTCTTTCATGCCAGGCTGGGCAGCCTCTTGGACAAGGTCGCCCGAATGGAGCGGCTTGCCGAGTTTCTGGCGGATTACGTCCAAGGCGCCGATGGCGAACGGTCGCGGCGCGCAGTGCAGCTCGCCAAGGCCGACCTTTCAACCGGAATGGTCGGCGAATTTCCCGAGCTGCAGGGGATCATGGGGCGCTATTACGCAATGCATGACGGCGAGGCTCGGGCGGTTGCGGATGCAATCGCCGAGCACTACAGACCGGCGGGGCCGAATGACGCCTGCCCAACCGCGCCCGTTAACATAGTTGCGGCCCTGGCCGACAAGATCGATTCTGTCGTCGCCTTCTTCTCGATCGGCGAAAAGCCGACCGGGTCGCGAGATCCGTTCGCGTTGCGCCGGGCGGCGCTCGGCATCATTCGGCTGGTCGTCGAAAACGGTTTGCGCCTCCCACTTGCCGCCGCCTTCCAACACGCACACTCGACATTGGGATCGAATGTTCCGGATGCGACCGGCGAGTTGCTCGATTTTATTGCCGAACGCCTGCGCGTTCATCTGCGCGAGCAAGGGATCGGCCACGATCTGATCTCGGCGGTATTCAACCGGGCCGGCGAAGCCGAGGACGATCTCGTCCGGCTCCTCGCGCGCGTCGCGGCATTACGTGCGTTCCTCGCCTCGGAGGATGGGGCAAATTTGCTGATCGCCTTTCGTCGCGCCTCGAACATTGTCGGAATAGAGGAGCGCAGAGACGACCGCACATACGACGGCGAAATCGATCCGATGCTGCTGCGCCAGCCCGAGGAGCGGGTACTAGCCGAGCGGCTCGCCGAAGTGGGCGAAGCTGCGGCAACCTTCCTGCGACGCGAACAGTTCGAGGCAGCGATGTCGGAATTGGCGCGGCTGCGGCGCCCGGTTGACGATTTCTTCGACAAGGTCACCGTCAATTGCGATGACGCTGGGCTTAGGGAAAATCGCCTGCGCTTATTGTCGAGCATTCGGGCAACCTTGAACCAGGTAGCCGATTTTTCGCAAATCGAAGGATGAGCGGCGGATGACGAAGTGGGTCTACCGGTTTGGCGACGGCGCTGCCGAGGGCCGCACCGATATGAAAAACCTGCTGGGTGGCAAGGGCGCGGGTCTCGCCGAGATGAGCAATCTCGGCCTGCCGGTGCCGCCCGGGTTCACGATTACGACCGAGGTCTGCACCTACTTCTACGCACATGAAAAATCCTATCCCACCGACTTGCGGGACCAGGTAGCCGACGGGCTCGCCGCGCTGGAAGGGTCGCTCGGCGCGCGTTTTGGCGACGCGAACAATCCGTTGCTGGTTTCCGTGCGGTCTGGGGCGCGGGTTTCGATGCCCGGGATGATGGATACCGTGCTGAACCTCGGTCTCAATGACCAAGCCGTCATTGGGCTGGCGCGCAAGAGCGGCGATGAGCGTTTTGCCTATGACAGCTATCGGCGTTTCATCCAGATGTACGGTCAGGTCGTGCTCGGTATCGACCACCATCATTTCGAGGAGCTGATCGAAAACCATAAGCTCGAAACTGGCGCCAGCCTCGACACCGACCTTTCCGCAGAAGATTGGCGGATCGTCGTGTCAGGTTTCAAGGACGTCGTTTGCCAGGAACACGGTCAACCTTTCCCGCAGGATCCCAACGAGCAGCTATGGGGCGCGATCGGCGCGGTGTTCGGCTCCTGGATGAACCCGCGCGCGGTCACCTATCGCCGGCTGCACGACATCCCTGCGGATTGGGGGACGGCGGTCAACGTGCAGGCGATGGTGTTCGGCAATATGGGGCCCGATTGCGCGACGGGCGTCGCCTTTACCCGTGACCCTTCGACCGGCGCCAACGCATTTTACGGCGAATTCCTGGTAAATGCGCAAGGCGAGGATGTAGTCGCCGGGATCCGCACGCCGCAGCATCTGACGATCGCTGGCAAGGAGGCGAACAATTCGGCTTTGCCGGCGATGGAAGAGGTCATGCCCGAGGTGCTGACGGAACTGCACAAGGTGCGGCGGACACTCGAAGACCACTACCGCGACATGCAGGACATCGAATTCACCGTGCAGCGCGGCAAATTGTGGATGCTGCAGACGCGCACCGGTAAGCGCACCGCCCAGGCTGCGCTGAAGATTGCGGTGTCGCTGGTCGAAGAAGGGGTGATAGACCGGGAAGAGGCGATCCGCCGGATCGAACCCGGGTCGCTCGACCAGCTGCTGCATCCGATGCTCGATCCCACGGCGAAGACAACGGTTCTCGCCCGCGGCCTCCCCGCGTCGCCGGGAGCCGCGTCGGGCAAGGTCGTATTTTCCGCCGACGAGGCCGAATCGTTCGCCGCGCGCGGCGAAGCGGTGATCCTCGTCCGGATCGAGACGAGCCCGGAGGACATCCACGGCATGCACGCCGCCAGAGGGGTGCTGACGACGCGCGGCGGGATGACGAGCCACGCCGCTGTGGTGGCCCGCGGCATGGGGCGGCCTTGCGTTGCCGGCGCCGGCGATCTGCGGATCGACTACGAGGCCCGCACAATTACGGCGCGCGCCACCCTGGTGAGGGCGGGCGAGATCATTACGATCGACGGATCGAGCGGCGAGGTGATGGTCGGCGAGGTTCCGACGATCCAGCCGGAACTGTCGGGCGATTTCGCGACGTTGATGGCCTGGGCGGACGCGATCCGCCGTCTCAAGGTGCGCGCCAACGCCGAAACCGCGATCGATGCCCGTGCGGCGTGCCGATTTGGCGCCGAAGGCATTGGGCTCAGCCGCACCGAACATATGTTCTTCGAGGCTGGCCGCATCGGCGCGATGCGGCAGCTGATCATGGCCGAGGACGAGGCCGGACGCCGCGCCGCACTCGCCGAATTGCTCCCGATCCAGCGCGAAGACTTCGCCGAAATATTCCGCATCATGAAGGGTTTGCCGGTCACGATCCGCCTCCTCGATCCGCCGCTCCACGAATTCCTGCCGAAGACCGAAGCGGAATTCGGTGAAATGGCGCGGCTTACCGGCCGGGAGGTCGCCGCGATCCGTAGCCGCGCCCTGGCATTGCACGAGACCAACCCGATGCTCGGTCACCGCGGCTGCCGGCTCGGCATCACCTATCCCGAGATCTATGAGATGCAGGCGGCGGCAATCTTCGAGGCCGCGGTTGCCGTAGGTAAGGAGACGCGCGAGGCGGTCGAGCCCGAAATCATGGTGCCGCTGATTGCTACCAAAAAGGAATTCGACATCCTGAAATCGATGATCGACCGCGTCGGCAAAGAAGTCATGGAACGAGAGGGCACGATCGTGCCTTACCTTGTCGGCACGATGATCGAGTTGCCGCGAGCCGCGCTGCTCGCGGGCGAAATTGCCGAGACGGCGGAGTTCTTCAGCTTTGGGACGAACGATCTCACCCAGACGGTCTTTGGTCTGTCGCGCGACGACGCCGCGAGCTTTGTCGGGACTTACCAGCGGCTCGGAATCTTCGAACACGACCCGTTTGTCACCCTGGATGTGGCTGGGGTCGGCGAGCTTGTGCGCATCGGAGCCGAACGGGGCCGCGCCACCCGGCCGGGACTAAAACTCGGTATTTGCGGCGAACATGGCGGCGATCCGGCTTCGATTGCTTTTTGCCACGAAGTCGAGCTCGATTACGTCTCGTGCTCGCCGTATCGCGTACCGATCGCCCGGCTCGCTGCGGCGCAAGCCGCGCTATCCGGCGAATTGGGGAGCGGGACGGCATGACGACGAAATTGGCACTGATGTGTCTGGCGACACTTGCCGGGATCGCCACCGCTGCCGCTGAAACGAAGGGATTACCGGCGCCGCTGCCCTCGCCGACCGTTTATTCCGCTCCGACCCCGGTGCCGATGGCGCCGCCGATCAACCCCGGTCCTGCCGTCGCGCCGCCGGCCGGGCTGTCGCCGCTGCTGACGGAACCCGGGCCGGTATACCCGACCCCCGAACGGGCGATGCCGACCTATCCGTCTCTGCAACTTCCCGGCCCGATCGGCCAGCAGAACATGCAGTCCTATCGCAACAATTTGCTCGGCCAGGAGTGGCAGCTCGAGCGCAGCGGCGTCAGCCCGGGAAGCGAACGCAGCCGCGAAATCCAGCAGCAGCTGAACCAGCCGGGATCACGCTGAAACTAGGTCATTGCGCGTCTAGCCGTGCCTGCAGCCAATCAGCGATCGTGGTCCACAACGCCGTCGGAGCGCACGCCGCCGACATCATGCCGACATGCCCGAACGGTGGCCGCAATATGGTCGCGCCGCCGAGCGCTGCCCCGAGCGGCTCCGCCGAACTCGGCGGGACGATCCGATCACGGTTCGGCAGCACGACGAGGGTGGGCAAGCGCAGCCGCTTGGGATCGACCCTCTCACCGCCGATTTGCCAAACGCCGCGAGCCGGCTCGTTTTCGCCGTACCAGGAGCGCGCGCAATCGCGCGCCACCGCTGCCGCGAGCGGTACCCCGTCATTGACCCAATCTTCGAGGGCGACAAACGCGCGTGCTTTGTCGCCATCGGGATCGAGCGTTGCGAAACGGGTGAATTTGCGCGCGGCGCTGAACGGATCGAGCATGAAAAACAGGCTCTGAATCACCTCGACCGGGAGAGCGCCCTGGTCATTGCACAGCAGCGGCAGACAATCGGCGATCAAACCGAAGAATCGCGCCGGCTGCGCGCGCTCGGCATGAAAATCCCATGGTGTTGCGAAGACTGCCAGGCAAGCGGTCTGGTCGGGGCGGCGCAGCGCGAGGGCGAGAGCGAACAGCCCACCCATGCAGTAGCCGGCGACCCCGATTGGGGCGCCGGCCAGCTGTAATGCGGCATCGCAAGCGCTTTCGAGTCGTCCGGCGATATAGTCGGTCAAGTCGAATTTGCGCTCCTCCCTGCCGGGCGCCCCCCAATCCACCACCAGCGGCCGCAGACCCCGTCCAGCCAGATAGCGCAGAAAGCTGCGTTCGGGCAGGAGGTCGAGAACGTAGAAGCGGTTGATCAGCGAGGGCACGACCAGAATTACCGGCCCGGCCGAATCGCCGCCGTAATCGAGCAGGCGCGTCGTGCCTTCGCGCCATACCACCGGCCGTGCGTCGTCACTGCGGCGGTAAGGGTGCCGACGATAGGCTTCCAGCCCGGCGAGATAGGATTCGGCGCGGCGCGTGATCTCGAGATCGAGCGCCGCGGCGACGCTATTCGGTCCGACCGCGTCGATCTCGACCGCGAGGCCGCGAAGGCGCTCGACAACCGCGCTCGACGGCAGCGACGCGTCTTTCAAGAGTGGCAAGACGGTCCGCGAACTCGACCACAGCATCATTGCGCTCGCCAGGTGGGCCGCCAACGGGCGCGGCACCAGCCGGCGGTCCAAACGGCCCTGATCGCTCATCCGCCGCGCCGTCACGTGGACCGGGAGCGCGGCTCATCGCGGCGGAGGCACTCGAGAGGAGCGCAGTCAGGTAATCCTCCCACACCGCCAAAAAGCGGCGGGCGAGGTCTGCGGCATCGCTCATCGCGATCAATATACCCCGTGCTGCAAGGTCGAGAAGCGATTCGGCAGCCGGTGGCGCGTGTTTGATAAGGCAATTCAGCCAAAAGCCTGTATTGTTGCTGCCGAGGGACACTCTGCCGAGGCGAGACATCGCGCACATGAACACCCCGAGCCGCGACAACTCCACTGGAGCCAAACCGGTCGTCGTCAAGAAATACGCCAACCGGCGTCTCTACAACACCGCGACGAGCAGCTATGTCACGCTCGACGACCTCGCCAAATTGATCAAGGAAGGCGGTGATTTTGTCGCACACGACGCCAAGACCGGTGAGGACATCACCCGCTCGGTGCTGACCCAGATCATCGTCGAGCAGGAGCAGAAGGGCGGCCAGAATCTCTTGCCCACCAGCTTTCTGCGCCAGTTGATCAGCTTCTACGGGGACAGCATGCAGTTCCTGGTGCCAGGCTACCTCGAACAGGCGATGATCGCCTTTGCGCGCAACCAGGAGCAGATGCGCAAGAACCTGCAGGCCACATTCGGGATCTTCCCGTTCGGCCAGTTCGAGGAGATGGGCAAACAGAATATGGCCTTGTTTGAGCGCGCCCTGAAGATGCTCTCGCCCTATGGCCATGACGCGAAACCGGTCTCGGCCGAGCCCGAAAAGCCGGAGAATCCCGAGACAAAGCAGAAGGAGGGCGAAGATCCGCGCCTGAAGCGGCTGGAAGCGCAGATCGAAACTCTCACTCGCCAACTCGAAGTGCTGGGACGCGATCGCCAGGATCACTAGGTGAAGGTTTGATCGGCGCTGCCAATTGATGCGTGTCCAGTTGCCTTCGTCGCGGTTACAATCCCCTCCATGCGCGTACTCTATCACCTGTGGCTTTCTCCCTTCTCGCGCAAAGTGCGCGTTGTGCTCAGGGAGAAGAACCTCGATTTTACGCTGAAGACCGAGAAGGTGTGGGAGAGGCGGCCGGAATTCCTCGCCCTCAGCCCGGCCGGCGAGGTGCCGGTTTTGATCGAACCGGACGGGACCGTCCTCGCCGACACGACGGCAATAGTCGAATATCTCGACGAGGTTTACCGCGAGAAGATCCTGATCGGCATCAACCCAGTCGACCGTGCGGAGGTGCGGCGCCTCACCGCCTGGTTCGACATCAAGATGAACATCGAGGTGACCGAAAATCTGCTCGGCGAAAAAATGATGAAGCGGCTGACCGGGCTCGGCCAGCCGAACTCGCTGGCGATTCGCGCCGGGCACGCAAATCTCCCTTACCACCTCGACTATCTCGGATATCTCGTCGAGCGGCGGCGCTGGCTCGCCGGCGATCATTTCTCGATCGCCGACATCACCGCCGCCGCACAGCTGTCGAGCCTCGATTATTTGGGCGACGTTCCCTGGGATGCACACGAACCGGCCAAGGAATGGTACGCGCGGATAAAGTCGCGCCCGAGCTTTCGCCAAATTCTGGCCGATCACATCCCGGGTGTCCCCCCGCCGAAACACTACGCCGACCTCGATTTTTGAATGCGGATGGCGAGTTGCCCCTCGACCTCTCTAACAGACCGACAGCATAGGATCCGCCACGCCTATTTCTGGGCCGTTGTTCTCGCCGCATGGTTCGGCTGTTGCAGCGCCTCGGCGCAGGACACTGCGGCGCAGGAGGCGGCGCATCGGGCAACGGTGCTCGCACAGTTGCCGCGCGACGCCGCGAAGGTCTTGTTCGGGCGCGAGGTCGCGCCGACGCCGGGGGCGGCTCAGGCGATAGGCACCTACGAGCGCGGATGTCTGAGCGGCGCGGTCGCCTTGCCAGCCGAGGGGCCGAATTGGCAGGTCATGCGCCCGTCGCGCAATCGTGCCTGGGGCCACCCGGTGCTGATTTCGCTTTTGGAACGACTGGCAGCGAAGCTTCCCGCCGAGGCGGGCTGGCCCGGGCTTCTGGTCGGCGACATCGCGCAGCCGCGAGGCGGACCGATGCTGACCGGGCATGGATCGCACCAGATCGGCCTCGACGCCGATCTCTGGCTGACCCCGATGCCCGACCGGCGGCTCAGCCCGAGCGAGCGCGACGAAATGTCCGCGACCGATGTGGTCACCGCCGACAGAATGGCGGTCGATGCGGCCTGGACGCCGCGGCATAAACGCCTGCTGGAGAGCGTCGCGCGTGAGCCGGCGGTGGAACGGATCTTTGTCAATCCGGCGATCAAGCGGGCGCTGTGCCGTGAGGCAGGTTCGGACCGGGCCTGGTTGATGAAGATTCGGCCGTGGTGGGGCCACAATTACCATTTTCATGTTCGGCTTTCCTGCCCGAACGGCGAGCCGGATTGCCATAACCAGGCACCGCCTCCGCCGGGCGATGGCTGCGGCAAAGAACTCGATTGGTGGTTTACCGACGAAGCGCTGCATCCGGCACCATCCCCACCCCCCAGACCCCTGCGGCTGGCGGATTTGCCGCGCGCTTGTGCCGCGCTGGTCGCGGCACCAAGTGGTCAGGCCGTGCATGTCCCGGCCGCGGCGCGGTAAAGAGGTCAGGGGCAGAATGCGTGGTTGGTTTGTCCGGATGACCCGGCCGCCTCTAGATCTAGACAATCCGCACCGCATTGCGCCTTTCGATGGGCGCGCCCGAGCGGCTGCGACGTGGCTCGCTTTTGTCGCATTATTGGGCAACGTCCTGTTTCCGGCTGCGCTCTCGATCACCCTCCTGAAGGAGCCGGGTCGCGAGATGCTCCGGGTGGGCATTTGCGGCCAATGGCCAGGCGACGCGCCGGGCAAGACCAAGCCCGGTCTGCTCGTGCGGCATTGTCTGTTGTGCACCCTGCCGGCTGCGCCTCTGCCGCGGCCGGCAGGCTTCGCAGCTCCTGGCGAAGTTGCCGACGAGAGCCAGCCGCAGCCTTTGACGACTTTATCGATCGCCTCGATCCGGCATGGTTTGATGCAAGCGCGGGCCCCGCCGTTGGCGGTCTAAGCCCCCTCCCCATCCTAACTGTAACGATCCGCGACCTGCCCTTTTTGGGGCTCCGCGATACCCAAAGGAATTCCGATGTCGATCAAGATTCTCGCTTTCGTGGCGGGGCTCGCCGTTGCGAGCGCGGCGCTGGCGCAGCCGGCTCAGCTCGAAGTCAACGACGCCTGGGCCGGAGCGACCCCAGGCAAGGCCGAAAACGGCGTCGCCTACGTAACAATAACGTCGCCCACCGCCGACCGGCTGGTCTCGGCCTCGACCCCGGTGGCAAAGCAAGCCGAACTGCATACGATGTCGATGCAGGGCATGGTCATGAAAATGAGGCCGATCTCGGCGTCGATATCCCCGCCGGCCAGCCCGTCAGCATTGAAGCCGGGCGGTGAGCACATAATGCTGATGGGCCTCAACCAACCATTGCGCGAAGGGCAATCCTTCCCGCTGACCCTAGATTTCGAGAAGGCCGGTCCTCGCACGGTGACCGTGACTGTCGAGAAGGCAGGCGCAAAGGGTCCCGCTCCGGCCGCGGCGCAACACTGAGCCGAGGAGGACCGCATTATGGCCCGCACCTCCCCGACCACCCAGGTCCGCACCTCGCCCGCAGCCGGCTCACGCCGCTTCTTGCTGATCGCCGGCGTTCTCGCCGGACTCGTCATCCTCGGGACCGGCGCCTTCCTCGCCTTGGCCTTGCGTGACACCCCGCGAGGGGTGGCCGGAACGGCGCTCGCGGGCGCAATCGGGGGGCCGTTTCAGCTGGTGAACCAGAACGGCAAGACGGTTACCGATGCCGACCTCAAGGGAAAGTGGTCGCTGATCTATTTCGGCTACACGCATTGCCCCGATGCGTGTCCGACGGCGCTCAACGACATTTCGATCGCGCTGTCCCAGCTCGGGCCGAAGCGCGACGCGGTTCGTCCGGTTTTCATCACGATCGACCCCGAGCGGGACACCCCCGAATCCCTCAAGGCCTATGTCACGAGCTTCGATGCCCCGATCCTGGCGCTGACCGGGACCGCCGACCAGGTCGCCCAGGCGGCAAAGGGGTATCGGGTCTATTACGCGAAGCATCCGGAGGCCGGCGGCGACTATTCGATGGACCACAGCTCGGTCATCTACGTGATGGATCCGGACGGACGCTTCACCGCCAGCTTCACCCACGAGAACACCCCCGAGCAGATCTCCGAGAGGCTGAAAAAGCTGATCGGGTGAAACCAGCCTCGAGGGTTATCACATCGAATCGTCGCCCCTGCGGAAAAGCCGGGGTCCATCGTTCCGCCGCATGAACCTGTCATCGTTGATAGGGCATGCGATTACCTGGAGAGGTTCGATGCGTTGGGGTCTGGGTCCCGGCTTTTCGCCGGGACGACGGTTATTTTGCGCATCCGAACCCCCCGCTCCCGATTTTCACACCGCCGGTCAGAACTGAACGCGCTGGGTCAGCGCGCCGTCGACGATCAGGTTGGTGCCGGTGATGAAGCTCGCGCGTGGGCTGGCGAGGAAGACCACCGCATCGGCGACCTCGGCCGGCGTGCCCATGCGGCCCATCGGGTTGCGTCCGACCATAGTGCGAAAGAGCTCGGGATTGTTCTCTTCGACGACGTTCCAGACCCCGCCCTTGAAATAGACGTTGCCCGGCGAGACCATGTTTGCACGGATATTTTTGGCGGCGAGGTTGCGGGCGAGCGCTTTGACATAGGGCACCAGCGCCGCCTTTGCCGAGGCGTAGGGGCGCGGCGGACCGGCGATTTCGACGGCGCCGGTCGTGCCGACGACGACGAGCGCGCCGGCCGTCGACTGCTCGAGGAGTGGGATGGCCGCCTCGACCCCGGCGACGGTGCCCATGATGTCGATCTCCAGACTGCGCCGCCAGGAATCGTCGTCCATGCTCTGCGCCAGCGCGCTGACATTGGCGACGAAAATATCGAGGCCGCCGAGCGCCGCTGCGGCATCGGCGACCCAGGCGCGCAGCGCCTTGGTATCGGCGACATCGGCGACACCGCCCCAGCTCTTCACCCCTTTGGCCGCCAGCGCCATCACTGTTTCGTCCACCGCCGCCTTGTGCCGCGCGCAGAGCGCCACGTTGCAGCCTTCGTCCGCCAATAGCTCGGCGATGGCGCGGCCGATGCCGCGCGTGCCGCCGGTGACGATCGCATTCTTGCCCTTGAGGTCGAGATCCACACTCCGCTCCTTTTGCCTGACGAACGAGTACTATAATGCTCGATCACCACCGCACAGGAGGGTTCGCCGATGGCTCTCGGAAACGAGCGCATCGCCTGGTTCAACGGCAAGATCGTCCGCGAGAGCGAAGTGTTGATCCCGTTCCGCGATCAGGGCTTTCTGCGGGGCGACGCGGCGTTCGACATGACGCGCAGCTTCAACGGCAAGGCGTTCCGGCTCGCGGAGCATATCGGGCGGCTTTACCGGTCCCTCAGATATCTCGACATCGACCCGGGTCTGTCGCCAACCGAGATGGCGGCCATCAGCGAGGATGTGCTGGCGCGGAACCGCCACCTGCTCGGCCCCGGTGAGGATTACTGGCTCGCCCAGCGGATCAGCCGGGGCATCAATCGCGTGCCTGGCGACAACTGGGACCATTACGGGCCGAATGTGATCGTCGAATGCGTTCCGCTGCCATTGCGCGAGCGCGCCAGGCATTTCCGCGACGGCATCGAATATCGTCACGCCTTCGCTGCGGCGCACACCGCCAAACTCACTGTCGCCGCGCGCCAAGATGCACCAGTATCTGAACCTGGTGCTCGCCGACCGCGAGGTGAAGGCGCAGAACGCAGACGCCTGGGCGGTATTGCTCGACGTCAACGGCAATCTCTCCGAGGGTCATGGGGAGCAATATCTTCCTGGTGCGCGACGGCCGCCTGCTGACGCCGAGGGAGCGCTATGTTCTGCCCGGCGTCAGTCGTCAGGCGGTGATCGACCTCGCCCGCAGCCTCGAAATCCCGTTTGAGGAAACAGGACATCGATCTCTACGACGCCTATACCGCCGACGAGTGCTTTCTGACCTCGACCAGCCTGTGCATCTGCGGCGTACGAAGCCTCAACGGCCGCGTCTTTGCCGCCGGGCAGTTTCCGGGGCCAATCACTCAGCGATTGACAGACGCCTACAAAGAGCTGGTCAGCTGCGATTTCGTAGCGCAATACCTGCAGCAGCTCGACGGCTGAATGGCCGTTCCAATACGGGGTTCGGCCCTCGCGTTATTGGCATTGCTGCAGCTGGCTGCTCCCACTCATGCGCAAACGGCGACCCCGATCGAGCATCTGATCGTGGTCGTTGGAGAGAATCTCAGTTTTGACAATCTCTTTGGCACTTACCGGCCCCCGTCAAATGCCAAAATTCGCAACCTGCTGTCGCAGGGCATCGTCAACCGCGATGGCAACCCGGGACCGGAATTCACCAAGGCGGCTCAGCGCCGCGCCGAGGTGCGGGAAGCCTACCAGGTAACGCCGCACATTGTCGGCACCTATGGCGAGCTGCCACGGCCTGGCGCGACTTACGCACCCGGGCTGCCGCGCTTTGCGCCGGACGCGCGGTTTCCGGCATTGCTGCCGAACGGGTCCTTCCAGATCACGAAATACGTCGATTACACTGCAGCGGTCGGCGACCCGGTGCACCGTTTCTTCCAGATGTGGCAGCAGGTCGACGGCGGCAGGCGCGATCTCTTCGTCTGGGTGGACGAGACCTCGGGTGAAGGCTCGCAGAACCGCGCGGATCCGGATTCCGGCACGAACCAGGGCGCCGTCGCGATGGGCTTCTACAACATGGCCGCTGGCGACGCCCCCTATTTCCGCCAGCTCGCCGACAGTTATGCGCTCAGCGACAATCACCACCAGCCGGTGATGGGCGGCACCGGCGCGAATTTTCAAGCGCTCGCGACCGGGCACGCGATCGCATACTGGAGGGACGGTTTTCTGGCACACCCGCCGTCTAACCAGATCGAAAATCCGAACCCGCGGCCGGGAACGAACAACTGGTACACGCAGTCGGGCTATTCGAGCGGCTCCTATACCAACTGCTCCGACGCGAATGCGCCTGGCTCAAGATCGATCCGGGCTTATCTTGCGGCCTTGCCTTACCGCCTTTTGAATGACGGCAATTGCGAACCCGGCGCCTATTATCTGGTGAACAATTTTGGCGCCGGGTTCTTGGCCAACGGCGAGCCGGCGCCGCTGGGATCCGAGATTTTTCGTGTGCCGCCGCAGTCCCAGCCGACGATCGCCGAGGCACTTTCAGCCAAGGGGATCAGCTGGAAATGGTATTCCGGGGGACGCGCGGCCGGCGGCGTGACGCGGGAATATTGCGGCGTCTGTGATCCGCTGATCTATTCGAGCGCGATCATGACGGGTCCGCTCAAAGCCAATTTGCAGGATCATGCGGCGCTGTTCCGCGATCTCGACGACATCTATGCGATGCCCGCCGTGGCGTTTGTGATCCCGCCCAATACCGAATCCGGCCACCCGGCATCCTCGACCGTATCGCGCTACGAAGCGTTCCTTCGCGAGCTGATTGACAAAATCCAGTCGAACCCGGAGCTGTGGGCGAAGACAGCGATCCTCGTCACGGTCGACGAAGGCGGCGGGTACTGGGACAGCGGCTACATCCAGATCCTCGATGCTTTTGGCGACGGCACCCGGATCCCGCTGATCGCCGTCTCGCCCTTTGCCCGAAAGGGCGTGGTCGACCACACCTACACCGACCACGTCTCTATCCTGAAATTCATCGAGGAGAATTGGGCGCTCCCGCCCTTGTCGGCACGCAGCCGCGACCAGCTTCCAAACCCGATCGAAGACGGTGCCGATCCTTACGTCCCGGCTAATCGGCCGGCAATCGGGGGCCTCAGAAGTCTCTTTCAGTTCTGAGCCGGCACGACCATCCTGGAGCAACGCGGCGCGGCGCGGCTCCGAGACGTGGGCAACCGCAGCCTGACTTGGCGGGCCTCGAAGGAGCCGGCACCCTCAGATGAGGGTGATGCTCTCGGCTTCGAGGCCTTTCTTGCCGTCGACAACCTCGACCCTGACCCGCTGGCCGGGATCGAGGGCGTTGACGCCGCTGCGGCGCAGCGCGGTGATGTGGATGAACACATCCTTGCCGCCGCCGTCCGGAGAAATGAAGCCGTAGCCCTTTTCGGGCTCGAACCATTTCACCGCACCTTCCATGGTTTGGGAAGGCCGGGGGCCACGGCGGTCGATGCCGCCGCCCCCGCTCTGCGGCGTCACCGCGGTGCTGTTGTCGACGTTCAAGACGGTCGTTACCAGCGGGCCTTTCGCCCCGGCGCTGACCTCGCAGACGATCGAAGCGCCTTCATGGAGGTCCTCATAGCCGGCGCGACGCAGGATCGCCATCGGCAGGAACGCATCCTGGGATCCGTCGGACGGGGTGACGAACCCGAAACCCTTGCTGGCGTTGAACCACTTGACTTTGGCTTCGACGCGGCGACCGGGGGGAAGGTCTTCGCGGAAAAAGCCGGGGCGGCGGTCGTACATGGGTCCTCTAAACGTGGAATTGAATGGGGCGAGCGCGTGGAACACTAAATCATAGCGTAAATGCGCCGCATTGCGCTAGCACTCACATTCCGCTAGCGCCACCCATTCAATTCGATCGTGCTGCCCCTTGGATGGGGCTGCCGGCGACCTATCCGGTAAAGGCCACCAAGCGCTGGTTTTGCTCGCCCAAACCCTCGACCGACAGCCGCATGCGGTCGCCGGGTTTGAGGAATTGCGGCGGCTTCATGCCGAGACCGACACCCGAGGGCGTGCCGGTCGGGATGATGTCGCCCGGCAACAGGGTCATGAAATGGCTGACATAGCTGACGATCTCGTCGATCCCGAAAATCAGGTCGGAGGTGTTGCTGTTCTGCACCCGCTTGCCGTTGACCTCGGTCCATAGCCCGAGCTTGCCCGGGTCGGGCACCTCGTCGGCCGTGACGACCCAGGGACCGATCGGGGCGAAAGTGTCGGCGCTCTTGCCCTTGGTCCATTGCCCGCCGCGCTCGATCTGAAACTCGCGCTCGGAAACATCGTTCACGACGCAGTAGCCGGCGATATACTTGCGCGCGTCGTGAGCGGGGACATACCGAGCCAGGGTGCCGATCACGATGCCGAGCTCGACTTCCCAGTCGGTCTTTTGCGAGCCTTTCGGGATGATCACGTCGTCATTGGGCCCACAGATCGAGGTCGTCGCCTTCATAAAGAAGATCGGCTCCTTGGGGATCGCCGCCCCGGTCTCCGCGGCATGCGCGCGGTAGTTGAGGCCAATCGCGACGAGCTTTGACACCCGCGCGACGCACGGGCCCAGCCTCGGCGTCCCAGGCACCAGCGGCAAGGTGCTCGGATCGAGCCGTCGCAGCCGCTCGAGCGACGCCGGAGCCAGCGTCTCGCCGTCAATGTCGCGAACCGCCCCGGAGAGATCGCGGATCTTGCCGTCGCGGTCGAGCAAACCGGGCTTTTCCTGACCCGCGGGTCCATAGCGAAGAAGCTTCATCGAAAATCTCCTCTCTGCGTCAGAGGGTGAAGCCGCCGTCGATCACGTGGATCGCGCCGGTGGTGAACGCCGATTCATCCGAGGCGAGGTAGACGGCGAGCGCCGCGATTTCCTCGGCCGTACCGAGCCGACCCAAGGGTTGGCGCTCTACAAAGGCGCGCCGCGCGACGTCACTGCCGCCGACCATCCGCCCGCCCTGGGCCGCGATGCGGTCTTCGAGCGAGGGTGTCGCGATGGTGCCGGGGCAGATCGCATTGCAGCGTATGCCCGACACGATGAAATCGGCGGCTACTGACTTGGTGAGCCCGATCACCGCCGCTTTGGTCGCGGCGTAGACGCAGCGGTTCGGCACACCTTTGATCGACGACACGGTGGACGACATGTTGATGATCGAAGCGCCTGTTCCGCGCTCGACCATCTTGGGCAGAAACGCGCGGATCGTCAGGTACATCGAGCGCACATTGAGGACGAAGGACGCGTCCCATTCGACCGGAGCCGCGTCGAGGATCGTTCCGTGATGAACAAAGCCGGCGCAGTTGAACAGCACGTCGATTGCGCCGAGCTCGTCCGCCAGCGCCGCGATCGCCCCTTCATCGGTCACATCGAGATGGCGGGTCGCGATCAGCGCCTCGGCGAGCGGCGCCAGCTTGTCCTCGGCGATGTCGGTGGCCAACACGCTCGCGCCCTCGGCGGCAAAAGCCAGCGCCGCCGCCCGGCCGATCCCTTGGCCGGCCGCCGTCACCAGGGCGCGTTTGCCTGCGAGCCGTCCCGCCATCTCGCCAAATTGCCACGCGCGGCGCATCGCTGTAAATTGACAAAGCTATCGGTTCGGGAATTCGCGCCGGGCTCCCTGCCTCTCCAGCCTTTGACGGCGCTGCTCCGCAGGACCGCTGACCATTGCACGAGAACGGGTGCAAGGCGACCACGGGAACATCCCGAGGCGCGACAAGCACTTGTTTCCTTTATGGGAATTTCGGCTCAAATTTGCGGAGGTTGGGGAGGACGCAGGAATGGCCAAAACCCTTCAAGCGGCGGCGCTGCCCCGGATTGAAGCCCGGCAAGTGCCCGCCGCCGCTACTCTCGCGGCGCTCGGCATCGTCTACGGCGACATCGGCACCAGCCCACTCTATGGGTTCAAGCAGGCCGCAGACGCCGCCGGAGCGATCTCGCCCGAAACCATCATGGGCATCGTGTCGGTGATCCTGTGGTCGCTGATCGTGATCGTCTCGTTCAAATACGCCATCCTGATCATGCGCGCCGACAACCGCGGCGAGGGCGGCATCATCGCGCTATTGGCGCTTCTCGATGTGCGGCGTGCGCCGGCCGGGAGCTGGCGCGCCTCGCTGCTGATCGTCGGGCTGATCGGAGCCGCGTTGCTCTATGGCGACGGCGTCATCACGCCGGCAATTTCGGTGCTGAGTGCCGTTGAAGGCCTAAAGCTCGACGCACCCCAGCTCGCTCCGGTCATCGTGCCGATCAGCATCGCAATCCTGGTTGGTCTGTTCTTGGTTCAACGCAAGGGAACGGCGTTCATCGGCAATATCTTCGGGCCGGTAATGCTGATCTGGTTTCTCGCTATCGGTGTGCTCGGCCTGCGCGGGATCATTGCCGCCCCGGAGATCCTGGGCGCGCTCAGCCCGCATCATGCGCTGACCTACCTGCTCCATGCCGGCCCGGTCATCGGCTTCGCCGTGCTCGGCGCCGCCTTTCTCACGGTCACCGGCGCTGAGGCGATGTATGCGGATATGGGCCATTTCGGCCGCTTGCCAGTGCGCCTCGGCTGGTTCGGGGTCGTGTTGCCCGCTCTGCTCCTAAATTATTTCGGCCAGGGAGCGCTGCTTCTCGCCGACCCCAGCGCCATCGAGAATCCGTTTTATCTGCTCGCGCCGGGATGGCTCCATTATCCGATGGTGGCGTTCGCGACGGTGGCCACCATCATCGCCTCGCAAGCCATCATCTCGGGCGCGTACTCGTTGACGCAGCAGGCGATCCAGCTCGGCTTTCTGCCGCGCATGCGGGTGCTTCATACGGCCAGCCACGAGAAGGGGCAGATCTATATGCCGATGGTGAACTGGCTGCTCGCCGCCGGCACGCTCGGGGCTGTCATCACGTTCGGCTCCTCCGACGCCCTCGGGGGCGCCTACGGCATCGCCGTCTCGATGCTGATGGCGGTCACCACGGTCCTGGCAGCCCTGGTCGCCCTGCAATGGGGCTACAACCCGTTGGCCGTTGCGGCCGTCAACGGATCGCTGCTTGTCGTCGAACTTATCTTCGTTGCCGCCAATGCGACAAAGCTGCTCGCGGGCGGCTGGTTCCCGCTCCTGTTGGCGTGCGTCGTCGCGTTCCTGATGCTGACCTGGCGCACGGGGTATCAGATGCTCGAGCGCCAGCGCACGGGAATGCGGCAGCGCGAGGACGAGTTCGTCGACTGGGTGCTCGAGAACCCGCCGCTCCGCCTGCCTGGAGCCGCCGCGATCTTCACCGCGGGAAGCTCGGGCATCCCGCTCGCCTTGACGCATCACCTCAGACACAATCGCGTGCTGCACGAGTGTGTGTTGCTGGTTTCGACGGTCAGTAGCGATGCGCCACGCGTCGATCCGGACCAGCGCGTAAAGCTCGCGGCGGTCGGCGCCGGCATCACCCGGGTCACGCTGCATTTCGGGTTTATGGAGCACCCCAACGTGATGGAAGGTTTGAAGCTTGCTTGCCGAAACCCTGATCTGCGCGGCATCGACCCGGAGCGGATCACCTTTTATTCTCGACGGGTCATGGTCATCCCGAGCGGCAAGGTGCCCGGGATGGCCGTGTGGCGGGAGCGGCTCTTTGCCGCGATGCACCTCAACGCCAATTTGCCGGCCGCCTATTTCGGCGTGCCAACAGGACAGGTCGTCGAGATGGGCCTCGAAGTCGAGATCTGAGCGACGCCATCGCAACTCTGCACGCGGAGAGGTTAGCCAAGCCAGCTAGAGATGTGAGGAGAAAGCCGATGGCCCCCGGCAAGCAGACTGGAGTGCGGACCGGCGATGCCACCCGACTTGGCTCACCGGTCAAGCGGTGGAAGCCAGCCATCACTTGATCTTGCTCGGCAGCGCATTGGTGCTGCTGAGCATTTTTGCCGGCGTGTTCTCGGCGCGTTTCGGGGCTCCCTTACTGCTGGTTTTTCTCGGACTTGGGATCCTCGCCGGGGAAGAGGGACCGGGCGGCATCCTCTTTCGCGACTTTGACGCCGCCTATTTGATTGGCAGCATCGCTCTCTCCATCATTCTGTTCGATGGCGGGCTGCGCACAGATCCGAAGGATGTCCGGCGGGCACTGTGGCCGTCTCTCGCCCTTGCCACTATCGGCGTAATCGTCACCGCAGCGATCGTCGGAGCGGCGACGTTGCTGCTTTTTTCCACCTCCTGGACCCGTGGGTTGCTGATCGGTGCGATTGTTGCGCCGACCGACGCAGCGGCAGTCTCCGCGCTGCTGCATCTGCGCCGTCTCGAGCTGCGGGCGCGTATCGCCGCCATCCTGGAGATCGAGTCCGGTATCAATGACCCGATCTCGGTTCTGCTCGCTGTGCTGCTGGTCAATCTGCTCGCAACCCCGACGCCCTTGCCCGTATCCGACATTGTGGCGCTATTGACTCGAGAGATTGTGGGTGGGGCTTGCTTTGGCATCGGCGGCGGCTATCTGCTGCTCGCTCTAGTCAATCGTTTGGAGGCGACTTCTGGGTTGTACCCCATTCTGGCGCTTGCCGGTGGCACCGCCCTCTTCGGCGCCGCCCAGACGGCTGGTGCAAGCGGGTTTTTAGCCGCCTATCTGGCGGGTCTCATATTGGGCAGTCACCGTCATCGCGCTACTCAGGTTATTAACCAAGCATTCGACGCCTTTGCCTGGCTCAGCCAGATCGTCCTATTCCTCATGCTCGGCCTGCTCGTCAAGCCGAGCGCACTGGTTCCGGTACTCGGGCCTTCGCTGGTCGTTGCTGGGGTGCTCATGCTGGTCGCGCGGCCTGTGGCGGTGGCGCTATGCTTGCTGCCTTTTCGATACACTGGTCCGGAGATAGCCTTCATCGCATGGGTGGGTCTCCGCGGGGCCGTGCCGATCTTTCTCGCGATCATTCCGGTGCTCGCTGGGGTCCCGGATGCAGCGATGTTTTTCGGCGTTGCGTTCATTGTAGTCCTGATATCGCTGATCCTCCAGGGTTGGACGGTCGCGACGGCCGCGCGGATGTTCGATCTGGACGTGCCGCCCCTCCAGCAGGCCTCCCGTCTGGACATCGATCTCCCAGGCCGCCTCGGCGACGAGAACACTGTGGCAGGCTATCGAGTGGAGGCGCGCTGCCGAGCCGCCTCCAAACCCGTAGAGGCACTGCCGCTCCCACCGACGGCGAGCGTTCTGGTGGTAGTTCGGGATGGCATTGCTCGCAGCGCCGCGGCCGCCCCGCCGCTCGCTCCCGGCGACTACGTGCTCGCGCTCGCACGCCCGGAGGATCTTGCGATGCTCGATCGCGTGTTCGGGCCACGTCCCGAGCGCAGCAGGGCGGATGATCGCGGGCTTCTCGGCGAGTTCGCGTTCGACGGAACTACCACGCTCGCCGCGATCGCACACCTCTATGATCCCGCAGCGGCCACCGACGGCGCTGTCACCCTCGACGAGTTTTTGGCAAACAGGTTCGGCGGGACACCCGCGGTCGGAGACCGGACGCGCTTCGGCGCTGTGGAACTCATCGTGCGCGACATGCAAGGGGACGCGATCACCCAGGTCGGCGTCGAACTCGAGCCGGCGCCGGTTCACAAGTGGCGCTTCTGGCTCGAACGCCTGTCCCCGATCACGGGCTGGTTCAGATCGGCTAGACGAGCTGTTTCTGCATCTCGAGGTCGTCCTCGATAAAGGCTTGGACGGCCTCGTCGATACCGGCGTCGGCGGCGAAGCCGAGCGCTTCGGCACGCGGAGTCCGCAGCTCTTGCGGCCAGCCGGAGATGATCTGCTGGATCTGTGGGTCGGGCTGCCAGCGGATGCGCGCATAGGCCGCCTCGCCGCCGACACGGCGGACCGCGGCGGCCATCTCGCCGACCGCGACCGAAAAGCCTGGGAGCTGCAATGACCGGCTCGCGCCGAAGGCATCGGCGGGCAGATCGTGGGCGTGCAGGAGGCCGGTTACGATACGCCGCGGCGAAGCAAGCGCCATGACGGTTTCGGGCGACACCGGGCAGACGGCTTCGCGACCGGCGAGTGGCTCGCGGACCATCGACGAGGCAAAGGTCGAGGCCGCGCGGTTGGGCCGGCCCGGCCGCACGACGACGGTCGGCAACCGGACCGCGCGCCCGTCGACAAATCCCTTGCGGCTGTAATCGTTGACCAGCAATTCGCCGATCGCCTTCTGCGTCCCGTAAGAGGTCTGTGGTGTCAGCGGCGTGTCGTCGCCAACCGCCGGCGGCAACGCGCCGCCGTAGACTGCCAGCGAGCTGGCGAACACTACGCGCGGGCAGGTTCCGAGTATCCGGCACGCGTCGAGCACGGCGCGCGTCCCGTCGAGATTGACGCGATAACCGAGGTCGGTATCGGCTTCGGCTTGGCCGCTGACGACCGCGGCGAGGTGGAACACCGAAGCCGTGCCGGCCGAGATCACCCGGCGCACCGCCTCACGGTCGGCGATATCCCCGGTCACGACCTTCAGCCTCTTGTCGTCCGGCAATGGCAGGGTCGAGGGGGCATTGTCGAACAGAACGAGCTCGTCGACATCACGCCGCGCGAGTAGCTGCAACGCGACCCGCTGGCCGAGAAATCCGCAACCGCCCGTGATGACGACGCGCATCGTTCAGCCCTGAATGCCGTAGCGTTTTGCCCAGCCAAGTCCCGTCCGCGTCTCGCCCTTGGGCCGATATTCGCAGCCGATCCAACCCGAATAGCCGAGCTCGTCGAACAGGTCGAAGAGGAACGGGTAGTTGATCTCGCCGACATCCGGCTCATGGCGGCCGGGATTTCCGGCGATCTGCACATGCGGATAGTGGCCGGCGAGGGCCCGCATGCGATGCGCGAGATCACCTTCCATGATCTGCACATGGTAGAGGTCGAGCTGCAGCTTGAGGTTGGGGTGGCCGACCCGCTCGATCACCGACATCGCCTGGCTCGTCGTGTTGAGGAAATAGCCCGGGATGTCGCGGTTGTTGATCGGCTCGATGATGACGGTGATGCCTTCGCGCGCCAGCCGCTCGGCCGCATGCCGCAAATTCGCGACGTAGGTGCGCTCGGCCTCCGCCCGGTCGTGCCCGGCCGGCAGCACCCCGGCCATTGCATGCAACAGCTTGCAGCTCGTGGCCTTGGCGTAGCCGAGTGCCTGTTCGATCCCGTCACGGAATTCCTGCTCGCGCCCGGCCAAGGCAGCAGTGCCGCGCTCGCCCGCCGCCCAGTCGCCGGGCGGCATGTTGAACAACGCCTGCACGAGGCCATGGCGGCTCAGCTGTTCGACGATGACCTCCGGCGGATGCTCATAGGGCGAGAGATACTCGACAGCCTTGAAACCGCAGGCGGCGGCGGCGGCGAAACGGTCGAGAAACCCGACTTCCTGAAAGATGAAGCTGAGATTGGCGGCGAATTTCGGCATGGCAGGGTCCCTATTTGCGAGCGCCACGGCGGAAGGTACTGTAACACAAGACGCCGCGGGAGGGCGCGATGACTGTACTGCTGGGAGCGATCGCCGACGATTTCACCGGCGCCACCGATCTGTGCAACACCTTGGTGCGCCGCGGAATGCGCACGGTGCAGTTGATCGATGTGCCGCCGCCGGGCGCGGTGGTCGCCGATGCCGAGGCGGTGGTCGTCGCGCTGAAGAGCCGCACGATCCCCGCCGCCCAGGCGATCGAGAAGAGCCTCGCGGCGCTCGCCTGGCTGGAGCAGGCGGGAGCGCGGCAGATCCTGTTCAAATACTGCTCGACCTTCAACTCGACCGATGCCGGCAATATCGGACCCGTGGCCGAGGCGCTGATGGAGGCGCTCGGCACCGACTTCACGCTGTTCTGTCCGGCTTTTCCCGAAAACGGGCGGACGATCTACCTCGGCTATCTGTTCGTCGGCGACGTGCTGCTGTCGGAATCGAGCATGCGCGACCACCCGTTGACACCGATGCGCGACCCGAGTCTCGTGCGCGTCCTGCAGCGCCAGTGCCGCGGCAAAGTCGGGCTCGTGCCGCAATACGATGTGTCGCAAGGCGCGGCGGCCATCCGCGACGCCTTTTCGGCGCTCCGGCAGGCCGGTTTTCGGCATGCGATCGTCGATGCGATCGACGACGCTAATCTCGAAGCGATCGGCGAGGCCGCAGCCGATTTCCCGCTGATTACCGGCGGATCAGGAATCGCGTTGGGGCTGCCCGAGAATTTCCGCCGCAAGGGTCTGATCGGCGACAGCGCCGCCGCCGATGTGCTGCCGCCCGTCGCAGGCGCGGCCGTGGTGCTGTCGGGCTCGTGCTCGGAAGCGACGCGTGCCCAGGTCGCCTATATGCGCGAGCGCGCTCCGCTCTTCACAGTGGACCCGATCGCGGTGGCTGCCGGCCGCAACATCGCCGAGGAAGCGCTCGCCTGGGCGACGCCGCAGCTGGGTGATCGGCCGGTCCTGATCAGCGCGACAGCGCCACCCGAGGAGGTCGCCGCGATTCAGGAGGCGATCGGCCGCGAACGCGCCGGCGCTCTGGTCGAGCAAACTCTCGCCGCGATTGCAGCCGGGCTTGCCGAAAAAGGGGCGCGCCGGTTCGTCATCGCCGGCGGCGAAACCGCCGGGGCAATCGTCCACGCGCTCGGCGTCACCGGCTTGCGCATCGGCCGGCAGATCGATCCCGGTGTGCCGTGGACCATTAGCCTCGGCGAGCCGCCCCTGGCGTTGGCGCTCAAATCCGGCAATTTCGGCGCGCCCGACTTTTTCTTGCGCGCCTTTTCCGTGCTCTTCGGGGGAGAGACGAGATGAGCGAGGCAACGAGGCGATCTGCGCGATCGGGGAGTCGATCTTTGCGCGCCGGCTGACCGCCGGGTCCTCCGGCAATATCAGCGTGCGGACCGATGCGGGTCGGCCGGCTGCGGCTCGTTCCTTATTTCCACCCGCGCGTAGCGAGCGCCAAAGCCGTCCGCCAGAATTCGAACGGCCTCTTCATCGTTCCAATTGTGCAGCACTCTTTTGAGCAGATAGGCGTTGGCTGCCGGCAACTCATGAACTCGTCGCCGGCGATGCGGCGGCAGCGGTTGTCTAGGTCCAGCTTGAGCGCCCAAAGGCTGTTGGTTTCAGCGATAACTTCTGGCACTTCGAACACGAGCCCTGTGAGGTGTGGATAAAGCAACCAGAAACCCGCAAAGGAGTTGCCCGCGGCCGCCAGCGGCATCGCAGAGGGTACGAACCTCCGAGAAGTCTTCGTCTCTGAGCGCAGCAAGAGCTCATTCCTGGAATTTATCCCCGGTCAGCTCGCACGAGCAGGCCGGGGATCGGGCACTTCGGACCGAACACGCTTTTCAACGAACGCGCGTAAGTATGAGCGATCGTGGGCGTCATTGCGATAGGAGCTGGCTGTGAATTATCTGGCTGTGAATTATATTGAATCGGCGAAGGCTCAGGAGCGGGCTCAAGAGCAGCAGCGCGCAGCTTACTCGGACGCGGTAGCCAGGGAGAACTTGATCGCGGCCCAAATCGGTGACAGCGGCAAAAATGGGGCAACTGTAACCTTGACTCAGCAAGATAGGAGAATACAATTGCCACGCGAACGCGACGACCCCACTTGCGATAAAGGTGCGATCAAGCTTACTGCTGCCGCGCTCGAAGCGATGGCCGCGGGCTTGCTCGTTCGCTAGAATGCTATGTCTCGATCACGGAGTGTGAAGAGGAGGCCGCGGCATTTTTGGAGGCATTAGAAACGGATGGCTGGCCAGTCTTCCCGCCACACGCTGAGCCTCGTGGTTGAGGAACGCGAGACAATCGCTGATATATCCGAAATATTCTTCTTGCTGCTGTAGCAGTGTCATTGTCACGTGGCGGACAATAAAACTTCGAACATTTATCAGAGCGTGACTTTGGGCATTCGCTTCTAGATTGACGTAGGCCAGTGATCCGCTACTGTCGTCGAAAAAATTACAGTGAGCAAACTCGTTTCGGATCTTCCGACACTGATGCATATCTGCGACGGTCTCTGAGAATTGCGTTTCGAGGTTGAGAGCGCGATATGGCTTACGGCCGATGGCGTCGCCAATGTGAATGCGCTGACTTTTGCCACGCGCTCGAAACATTGCCTTAAACACCAATGTCCAGATCGTCGGTAGCGCTACCGATGCAGCTGCAAAGATCGAAATCAAGATCGCCATACCCGGCGAGCAAGCGGCCGATAATCGCGCCCTCGACTGGAAATTGGCTGAAGACCGGCATTATGATGCGCGGCATGATCGAGCCTCCGGATAAGGACCGAAAGTCGCAGATGATATCGAGCTTCACCCCGACGCATGGGAACGGTTTACCGAGTTCGTGAAGCGAATCGCGAAGACAGGCCCGCAGCATCGGACGAAGAAGGAAGGCTTAGATGAGCGAAAACCCCGCGCCGGTCGAACGCCGAAGCGGAATCTCAAGAGCCGATGAAACCATCATCCGCTTTTTGGCGGATGGTTTGGACCATGAGATGCGAGAAGCCCAAGAAGCGATTCGAAGATGCGCCGGGTGTCGCGCAGCACTTCACAAGATTCAGGATCGTCGGATTCAATTAGTTCTGCGTTCATAAGCGCTCTGTCAGTTAGATCGGTAGCGTCATCTAGCGTAATAATTCCTTTGTCTATTAATTTTGTAAGAATTTGTGTATTATCAACTCCTTTGTAACGTTGGAGCGACTTGATAACTGAACTCAATGAGACCGTTTTGAATCGTCTCGAACGGGGATTTCAGGCAATAACCGTCTAGCCACAGAAGCGCGTCATCAAGACGGGCGTCGCCGCCACCGATATTGCGACCCGATACCAGCGCGTTGTAGGCAGAAAGCCATCCTGCAACGTAACTTCTGTCAGACGCATGCTCGCCGACGTTGGGCGGCAAACGGCGATCTCGGACGTATTGTCCGCAAGTCGTCATGTACCAAAACGGGCCAACTTCAACGCTTCCGTCGCGTCCTATGACGAATCCGTTAGCCGCGAAGGCAACCGCAGTGCTGATGACGGCAGCGAAAGCGAGTGTCAATGGAGACAGCATGTCTAAATTCATCCACGATCACGGAACAAGCGGATTGCCTCCTGCGGAAAGGCATCACAAAGCACCTCCATCAGGCGGCGCGATTCAGCGTCGCTGGCGGGGAGATCAATTGTGGTCCCATTTGTCAGATGAAGGCGAAGAATGGCTGTTGATCCGGTTAGCGTCGCCGACGAATACTCGAAGTTCGCGAAGTCGGTTGCTCGATAAGCCTGCCCGATTTCTAGAGGCGGTAAGTTTTTCATTGGCATTTAAATCTTGCCCCTAAGCTTCTTTGTTGGTGGAACTGCTCACTAGTCCGCCGATAGGTGAGCCGCTTTGCCGCCGCGCTCCACCAGCGCCATGACGGCCTCTTTCGGTGGCCGTTCGCGATAGGCTCGGTTCCTGGCTTTGCCGCCAGTGAAGGTCTCGTCTGCCTCGAGCGAACTTACCTGCGCCACCTAATGGCGGAAATTTGCCTTCGCGCATCGCCTCGCGGATACGGTGCATCATGAACCAAGTCGATTTGTACGAGACGCCGAGCATTCGGTGCAGGTGATGAGTGCTCATGCTTTTCTTGCTGGCGCAGATCAGGAAGGCAACCATTAGCCACTTGTTTAGCGGGATATGCGAACGTTCGAACAGGGTTCCGACTGTCACCGAAAACTGCTTGCGGCATGCGTTGCACTGGTACCAGCCGGGACGCGTGCTGAGCCTTGTAGCTTCATTTAGGGTGCCACAATGACCACAGACTGGACCGTTCGGCCAAAGCCGAACTTCAAGCCATTCGCGGGCCTTGGCCTCATCTTGGAAGGTGGCGTTGTTCAGTTCGTTAAACATGACCCGGATCCGATTTGTTAAAACCATTCTACCTAGGGAAACTTGCTGAGCCAAGGTTATAATTGCCCAAAAATGGCAGCCTAGGGCGCCTTGGCAGCAGCAGCCGGGCCATCAGTCAGCTCATTGTCCCGATTATGAAGTAACGGGCGCACGCAACGATCTGAGTTTGCGATCTGAGTTTGCTTCGTAATTCCGAAAAATTGCCCGACGACGGCGCGGGAATCGGATTTCCCAAGTGACTGATCAGCCACGCTATTGCCATAATCGTATTATATCCTCGCGGTATCGAGCGTCTCTGAGCGGGTGCGAAAGCAGGGAATGGGAGGTTGGCGAAGCCTGATCTCAACCAGATAAAACAGGGAGAACAGGTGACGCGGGAGCGGGGCGGACGGTTTGCGAAGAGCCGCTCCGAGGCTGGGCACGAATGCGGTGCATCGGGTGCGGTGCGTGCTTCGAGATGCGCCGCCGCTGCGCCGCGTCACTCCTCAGCATTAGGGTATGATATTGATTGTAGTAAGAAAAACGCCGCATCCTGAGGTGCGTCGCGAAGCGGGGCCTCGAAGGACGCACGACATTCTTCCAGCCCTCCGGCAATCCCGTCCGGCCCGCCGCGCCGCAGCTGCCTCTGGCATGATTTGGCCGACAACGAGGGTCGGCACGGAACCCGAGCGAACGCGATCAGTGGATGAGCGGGTTGCGCGATGGCTGATATACTCGAGAACTGAGGGTAAAGATGGCCTTCGATCGATGAGTGGATAGTGGCGTTGAATCCAAATTCAGTGTGGGAGGGACGGCGCTCCGACTCGGTTCGGATTGCGCTCAGAGGGAATAGTTTTGAGCGGCGCAGGAGCCATAGGGCGATTTGTGAATAACGGGGAAGAGACGAGATGAGCGAGGCGACAGAGCGCGAGGGGATCTGCGCGATCGGCCAGTCGATCTTTGCGCGCGGGCTGACCGCCGGGTCATCCGGCAACATCAGCGTGCGGACCGAGCGACGGCTGGCTGATGACGCCGACCAACGCCTCGCTCGGCCGCCTCGACCCGGCGCGGCTGTCGAAGCTGGACCATGACGGGCGCCTCGTCTCGGGCGATGCGCCGACCAAAGAGAGCTTTCTGCACCGCGTCATGTACGAGGAGCGCCCCGCCACCGGCGCGGTCGTGCACTTGCATTCGACGCATTCGGTCGCGGTATCCTGCCTCGCAGAGATCGATCCCGCAGACGTGCTGCCGCCGATCACGGCTTATTATGTGATGCGGGTCGGCCGTTTGCCGCTCGTCCCCTATTTCCGCCCGGGCGATCTCGCGCTCGCCGAAGCGGTGCGCGGCTTTGCCGGCCAGCACCATGCGGTGCTCCTCGCCAATCACGGCCCGGTCGTCGCTGGGTCGAACCTCGATGCCGCCGTCAACGCGATCGAGGAGCTGGAGGAGACCGCGAAACTTTATCTGCTGCTGCGCGGCGCCGAGACCCGCTATCTAACGCGGTCGCAAGTCATGGAGCTGCAGGGATGAAACGCCTCTGGCGTATGCTGTTCGGTGCAATGCTCCTGGGGGGAGCAGCAGCGGCTCAGGCGGCAGAGCCGATCAAGATCGGCTTCAGCATGGAATTGACCGGCCCGTTTGCCGTCGTCGGCAAGACCGGGCTGCTCGCTTTCAAGATCTGGGAAGAGGAGGTCAATGCCGAGGGCGGCCTGCTCGGCCGGCCGGTCAAGCTGGTCTATTACGACGACCAGAGCAACCCGTCGCTGGTGCCGGCTATCTACACCAAGCTGATCGATATCGACAAGGTCGACGTGTTGATTTCGAGCTACGGCACCAATCTGGTCGTGCCGGCGATGCCGGTGGCGATCTCGCACAACCGGCTGTTTTTCGGCCTGTTCGCGCTGGCGGCCAACGACAAGTTCCACTATCCGAAATACTTCTCGATGCTGCCCTTCGGTCCCGAGCCGGTTAAGACCTTCGCCGAGGGCTGGTTCGACTTGGCGGCGGCGCAGAACCCGAAGCCGAAGACAGTCGCGATCGTCGCCACCGACGCCGAATTCCAGCACAAGGCGGCGGAAAGCGCGCGCGGGCACGCCAAGGCGAAAGGGATCGACATCGTCTACGATCGGGCCTATCCGCCGACCACGGTCGACTTCACGCCGATCATTCGCGCGGTGCAGGCGGCGCAGCCAGATCTGGTCTACATCTCGTCGTATCCGTCGGACACGGTCGGCATCCTGCGTTCGGTCGGCGAACTCGGCCTCGACACCAAAATGCTCGGCGGCGGCCTTGCCGGACTGCAGGCGGCAGCGATCAAGATGCAGCTCGGCGAGGCCGCCAACGGCATCGTCAACGTCGATTTGTGGGAGCCGGTCCCGACAATGCAATTCCCCGGCGTCATGGATTTCACCAAGAAATACCAGGCGAAGGCGCCGGCCGAAGGGGTCGACTTGCTCGGTTATTTCCTGCCGCCCTTCGCCTATAGCGAATTGCAGATCCTCGGCGACGCGATCGCCGCAACAAAGACCCTCGACGACGACAAGCTCGCCGAATACATGCACTCGCACCCGTTCCACACAATCGAGGGCGACATCGCCTTCGGTCCCGACGGCGAATGGACCGAGGCGCGGCCGATCTGGGTGCAGTACCACGGCATCAAAGGGCACGATGTCGAGCAGTTCCGCGGGCCGAAGACGGTTACGATCCTGGCGCCCGCGCAAATACAAAACCGGTGACATGGTCTACCCGTACACCGAGACGAGAAAATAACTCCGATTGTGGAGGGAACTCTGTCGGCGCCAATAGTGTTGGACCGCTGCGACGAGCCGCATCCGGCGCGGCAACAGAAGCGCATGCTAATCATAGCTGCTCCCGCGTCGAGGAAAGACGTCGATAATTGTCCTCTCCCGCTATTGGTAACCGGCTCGACGGCTCCGCGGCGGCCTCTCGAGACATGGCGTCAGCTTCTCGAAGCCTTGCCTGCGGCGGTCTATACGACCGACGCTGCCGGGCGGGTCACTTTTTTTAACGAGGCTGCGGTCGAGGTCGCCGGCCACCGGCCGGAATTGGGCCGCGATCTGTGGTGCGTCAGCTGGCGTCTGTACCGTCCGGACGGTACGCCGCTGCCCTATGACGAGTGCCCGATGGCCATCGCGTTGCGGGAAGACCGGGCGGTCAGGGGCGTCGAGGTCATCGCCGAGCGGCCCGACGGCACACGCGTCCACCTGCTGCCCTATCCGACGCCGCTGCACGACAGTTCGGGTGCGCTGATGGGCGCCGTCAACATGCTGGTCGACATCACCGAGCGTAAGCAGGCCGAGGAGGCCATCAGACAGCTCAACGAAACTCTCGAGCAACGAGTCGAGCAGCGATCGCAGCTGATGGCACAGGCCTTTACCGAGCTTCGCGCCAGCGAAAAGCGGTTTCGCCTGCTGGTTCAGGGAGTGGCGGACTACGCGATCTTCATGCTCGACCCGAACGGGTTTGTGACGAATTGGAATGCGGGTGCGGCGCGGATCAAAGGCTACGCCGCCGAAGAGATCATCGGGCGCCATTTTTCGCAATTTTATACAGAAGAGGATCGGCAGGACGGATTGCCGGAGAGGGTACTGGAGACCGCGAGGCGCACGGGCAAATACGAGGCCGAGGGATGGCGGGTGCGCAAGGACGGGACAAGGTTCTGGGCGAATGTGGTCATCGATGCGATCCATGACGGCACCGGCCGGCTGATCGGCTTTGCCAAGATCACGCGCGATCTGACCGAGCGGAAGGCGGCCGAAGAGCAGCTTCGCCAGGCCCAAAAGATGGAGGCGATCGGCCAGCTCACCGGCGGGGTCGCGCATGATTTCAACAATTTGCTGACCGCGATCATCGGCAATCTGGAAATGCTGGCGACCGTGCTGCCGGCGGGCGACCCTGGCAGGCGTTACGCCGAGGGGGCGATGCGCGCGGCTTCGCGAGGCTCGCGGCTGACGGAGCATCTGCTCGCCTTTTCGCGCCGGCAGGAGATCCGGCCGGAGATCGTCAGCGTCAACGATCTGCTGCGCGAAAACCTGATGTTGTGTCAGAAGACGGCTGGCGAGGGCATCGAAATCGCGCTCGCGCTGCAGGACGAGGTTTGGCCTTGTCGGATCGACCCCGCCCAGTTCGGCGCCGCCATACTGAACCTCGCTGCAAACGCGCGCGATGCAATGAGCAGGTCGGGCCGCCTCATCTTTCGCACCGAAAATGTGACGACAGCCGGCGACGCGGTCGATCAGGCCGCCGGCGATTATGTCGTGCTTTCAGTAACCGACACGGGATGCGGGATGACCCCTGACGTGTTGGAAAGGGCGTTCGAGCCGTTCTACACCACCAAAGAGGTCGGCAAAGGCACCGGTTTAGGCCTCAGCCAAGTCTATGGATTTGCCAAACAATCGGGTGGCGCCGCGCGCATCGAGAGCGGGGTTGGCAAGGGCACGACGGTGCGAATCTATATTCCGCGCGCGGACGGACAGGCCGCGGCCGGCGCGGACTTGCATCAAGGGCTCCACAAGAAGCCGCCTGCCGCTGCGACGATCCTCGTCGTCGAGGACGACCCCGATGTGCGCGAGATGATCGTCGGCATCCTGTCGGATCTCGGCTACCAAACCTTGGTCGCGACCAATGGTCCAGAAGCGTTGGCGATCCTGAACGACGGCCGTTCGGTCGATCTTTTGTTCACCGACATCGTAATGCCGGCCGGGATGAGCGGAACCGACTTGGCGCGCCAGGCCTCCCACCTGCGGCCTGACCTCAAGGTCCTACTGAGTTCGGGTTACACGCGCGAGACGAACCAGTGGCGTTCGGCGCGCGTCGAGTTTCCGTTCATCGCCAAGCCCTACCGCCCGACGACCCTGGGGAAAAAACTCGAAGAAGTGCTGGCCGGAGGTCTGCTCCGGGCAGCGAGTTAAGGCGAGAACTCGATCGCATAATCTTCGATCACCGGGTTGGCGAGAAGCTCGCGGCACATCGCTTCGACCCGCTCGCGGGCGCGGGCCGCATCGGTTTCTTCGAGCTCCAGCTCGATCAGCTTGCCCTGCCGCACCTCGCCGACCCCGGTGAACCCCAAACCGGCAAGCGCGTTGCCGATCGCCTTGCCTTGCGGGTCGAGCACCCCCGCCTTCAGCTTCACGTGAACCAACGCCTTCATTTCCGGCTCCTCGTTCATCAGAAAAGGATGTTTTGCCAGGGGCTGACCTCAGGCAGCCACCCGGCGAAGCGGAAGATCGGCCGGCGCTCCGGCTCGCCGAGCGCGGGAAGCGCGATCACTGCGCTCGAAACCGTCCCGTACCCGTCCGACCGGAAGCGCATGGCCGCGGTGGCAGGCTCGCCCGGCGGTGCCCGGGTGCTGCCGAGCAGCGATTCCCATGCCGACCAATCATCGCGGTCGGGGTCGGGCACGGGCCATGCGCGAAACGCCGGCAGCGCCAATTCGAGCCGCCGCGTGCCGAGATCGTCGAGGTCGCCTGCCGCAATCATCGATAGCCCGTCCTTGAGCGGATGCAACTCGATCCGGACGCCTCCTGCATGACGCAGCCAAAAGGCATCGCGCTCGTCGGCGACGATCAGGTTGAAGGTGCGATAGGCTGCGGGGTCGAGATGGGAGAGGGCCTCGGCGGCGGCGACCGCATCGGCATGGTCGAGCGCCTCGAGTACCAGCTCGCCGCGGGAACGCTGACCCGGCGCCGGGCCCAGCGAGCCGTGCCGGTTGAGGACGGCAGCGGCGACGCCCCAATTGTTGACCCCGAGCCACGATCCGCCGGCGAGCCGGTCGAGCCCCGCGACCACTTCCGGGCGGTCCGGCCAATGACGGCCGGGCGGCTCCCATGGCCGGTCGATCATCTCGTCGCGATTGGCGCCGATCAGCACCGGCCAACGATGGTCCGGCCGGCGCAAGATCACCAAGGTACACATTTACGTTCTAGCCTCGGAGCCCGGAAGGTGTGTTATTTTGTCTTCCGGGACATCGATTGAAATGGAAGCGCCATGCCTACTTTGGCCGACCGAGGGAAAGAATTCGAGGCTCGGTTCAAGCACGATCAGGAGTTCAAATTCAAGGTCACCGCCAGGCGGAACCGGTTGTTGGGGCTTTGGGCGGCAGAGCGTCTGGGCCTGCTTGGCGACGCCGCCGAGGACTACGTCAAGCGGGTTGTCGCCGCCCAGTTCGAACCGGGCGGCGACAAGCATGTGGTCAGCAAAGTGGCCGACGATCTCGGCGCTAAGGATCCGACCTTTACCTCGGCTCGCGTCCATTTCGAACTCGAGCACTTCGCTGAACAGGCAAAGCAGCAGCTGATGAAGGAATAGAGATTACGAATGTGTTGCCCGGATCTCGGTAAGCAACCGGGCATGGCTGTTGTCGAGTCGATGGACGATCGTAGTCAAAACCTGCATGTCGTCGCGAAGGTTCGCCACTTCGTCGGTCAAGCGTCGGAGCGCCCGACCGACATAGGCCAAGTCAATGCGTTCATCACTCATATGAGCAACCGGAGAAGGCGTCCGCGGCTCACGCCTGGTAGAACGGTCGGTCGCCCTTGACCGTGACACGGTGGCCGGAGCGCGTGTGCGGCCAGTAGTCCCACATCGCGTGGTGCTGTACGCAGCGGTTGTCCCAGAACGCGATCGAGTTCTCCTGCCCAGCGGAAGCGGCACTGGAACAGCGGGTTGGCCATGTGGTCGTAAAGATAGTTCAGGATGCCCTCGCTCTCGTCGCGTGAGACGCCGAGGATACGCCGGGTAAAGCCCTTGTTGACGTAGAGCGCCTTCTTGCCGGTCACCGGATGAGTGCGGACAACCGGATGCTCGGCGCGCGGATAGCTCGGCTTGTCGGCGATACCGTAATTGGCGTATTGGCCGCGGTAATGGTCGCCGTCATGGATCGCGGTCAGCCCCTCGAGATAGGTCTTCATGCGGTCCGACAGCGCCTCATAGGCCGCGTACATGCTGGCGAACAGAGTATCGCCGCCGCGCGGCGGACATTTCCTGATGTAGAGAATGCTGCCCATCGGCGGCTCGGGATCGCAGGAGACGTCGCTGTGCCAGCCCTCGCCATTGGCGCGCGGCGAATCCTTGTCGGCATGGATGATCATCAACTTCGGGCTTGCCGGGGGCGTGCGGCGCCGCCGGATGGAGGTGGAGGTCGCCGAACAGTCGGCCGAAGGCGAGATGCTGGTCTTCCGTCAAATGCTGGTCGCGGAAGAAGATCACGAGGTTCTCGGCCAGCGCGCGATGGATCTCGTCGAGCGTGCGATTGCCGAGCGGCCTCGACAAATCGACCCCGCCGATCTCGCCGCCGATGATCGGCGTCAGCTTGTCGACCGTGATCGTGTCGTACGGCGCCGGCTCGTCGGCGAGATGCTTGTAACGGGGGCCGTTGTTGGAACGAACGGGGTCCATCGCGCTCTCCTTCGGATTGCTTTCGCGATCCTATCACAGTTCGACCGCTTCGATCGCGACCTTGCGGTCGAGGAGATCCGCGATTTTGTCATCGGTGAACCCGGCTTCGCGCAGGATCTCGCGCGAATGCTCACCCAATCGCGGCGCCGGACGGCGCAGCCCGCAGTCCGCCTCGCCGAACCGCACCGGCGGCCGGACGATCCGGATGCTGCCTTCGGTGGGATGGTCGGTCCGCGGGAACATCTCCACGGCGGCAAGGTGCTCGTCGGCCGGCAATCCGCCGAGCAGGTTGACCGGTCCGGAGGGGATGTCGGCCGATTTGAGCTTTTCGAGCCAGAACGCGGTCGACCCGTCGCGCACGCATTCGGCGATCAACGCATAAAGCTCGGCGACGTGGCGGCTCCTGGTTTGCGCGTCGGCGAGCCGCGGGTCGTCGGCGAGTTCCGGATGCCCGGCGATGTGGAAGAAATCCCTCCAGTGCCGATCGGTGTAGGGCAGAATGCAGATATACCCGTCCGCCGTCTGGTGCGGCCGGCGGTCGGGCGCGAGCATCCGAGAATAGCCGGGCTCCCCGCTCGGCGGGTCGAAGGTCAACCCGCCCATATGCTCGGCCATGACGAACGCGGTCATCGTCTCCAGCATCGGCACTTCGACCGCCTGACCCTCACCGGTGCGCTCGCGCTGCAAAAGCGCCGCCATGACCGCATAGACCATCGTCAGACCGACGGTCTTGTCGCCGATCAGGGTCGGCACGAAGCGCGCCTCGCCGCCTGTTGCCGCTTCGAGCGCGACGAGGCCGCAGCCGCCCTGGATGATGTCGTCAAAGGCCGGCCGGTCGGCGAACGGGCCATCCTGCCCATAACCCTGCGCCGAGCAATAAACGAGGCGGCGATTGACCTCGCGCAGCCGCTCCCAGGCGAAGCCGAGACGCGCCATCGCCTGCGGTCGCATATTGTGCATCAGAACATCGCTCTGCCGGACCAGGGCCAACAGCACCGGCGCCGCATCTTGATGTTTCAAATCGAGAACCAGCGATCGTTTGTTGCGGTTGAGATTGAGGAAGACATGCCCCATCTCGCGGTGCCGGGCCGGCTCGGCATAGCGCATGATGTCGCCACCCGGCGCCTCGATCTTGATCACCTCGGCGCCAAGATCGCCCAGGATCTGCGTCGCAAGCGGCCCCAGCACGACCGTCGTCAAATCGAGGATCTTGATCCCGGCAAGCGGCCCTGGTCTTGCTTCGCTCACCGCGTCACCTGGAACATCATCATCACCTTCGGATTGATCGAGCAGGTCCCTTGGAGGCGAAGTCTATGCAGGCAACGGCCCCTGAACAACCGCACGGCTGCGCCAGTCCCGCTCCTGTTCCGCCTCTTTTATCAGGTCGAGATCAGGTGTCGCCAACCGCCACTCGATGATGTCGCTGCTGTTCAGTGTCGTCAGCATAAGATGCGACTATGGCAATTGCATGATTGTCGATGTCGCAAATCCAGACGGCCTAAGGGATCGAAGACCTGATTGCGTTTTGCAAAGATCGCGGTAGTAAACCCACTGGTCGGCGGCTGATAGCCGAAGGGGAGAGACAGCATGAAGAGCATCGAGCAGAGCGTCGCGCGCCATTACACGCATGGCTCGCTCGAAGACGAGATCCTGCGAGCATTGACCTCCTCGGGCAAGGACATCAATCGCCTCGAACCGGCCGATCTGGCACCGGTCGACGAATTCCATATCGGCGGACGTCAAGCGACGATCGATTTCGCCGAGCAATTGGGCACTTCGCGCGGCACGCATCTTCTCGATATCGGCTGTGGTCTCGGCGGCGCGTCACGCTATTTTGCGCACGCGCTCGAGTGCCGGGTCAGCGGGATCGATCTGACCGAGGAATATGTCAGGGTCGCCGGAAACTTAGCGCGGCGGGCGGGGCTCGGCGAGCGGGTCTCGTATCGCGAGGGAAGCGCGCTTTCGCTTCCCTTCGCATCCGCCACTTTCGACGGCGCCTACATGCTTCATGTCGGCATGAATATCGCCAACAAGGCGGTGCTCTTCGCCGAGACGCGCCGGGTGCTCAAACCACAGGGCGTCCTCGGGGTCTATGATGTGATGCGCGAGGCGGATGGCGAGCTCGCCTTCCCGGTGCCCTGGGCGGCAAGCGCCGAAAACAGCTTTGTCGACAGTGCCGCGACCTACCGGCGCCTCCTGGAGGAGGCCGGGTTTACTGTGGAGAGGGAACGCAGCCGCCGGGATTTCGCCATCGACTTTTTCCGGCGCATGCGCGCGCAAGCGGCGCAAAGCGGACCGCCGCCGTTGGGTCTTCACATCTTGATGGGTCCCACGGCACCGCAAAAGATCGCCAACATGGTCGCAAACCTCGAAAAAGGCCTGATTGCACCGACCGAAATCATCTGCCGCGCGGTCTAGCGCGAGGTCGATTCTGGAGCCGATGGCGGGGCGATCAGCTCAGCTCATCGAGCAGCGCCTTCGCCTCCATCAGATCGGCGGTGCCGAAGCCCTCGGTGAACCAGCCATAAACGGGGGCGAGCAGATCGCCAGCCCTGCGGCGTTTGCCTTTTTCGGCCAGAATTCGTGCCAATGTTCTGGCGGCGCGGAGTTCAAGCAGGCGGGCTCCTTGTCGGCGGGCTGTGATCAAGGAGTTGACCAGACACTCTTCGACGATCTCGGTGGGAGCCTGTTCGGATTGCAGCAGCAGGGCTTCCAGCCGGTCGATTTCCGCGGCGACATATTCTTCGCCGTAAGCCGCGCGGTGGGCCCGTGCCCGATCCAAGTGGGCGCTGGCCGATGCGGTCCGGCCCTCCCGCAGGAGGCTCTCCGCGAGAATGATCTCGCAATGCGTGGTGTGGAGCGCCGCTCCGGTCTCGTACCAGCGGTTCACACCCTTTTTCTGCAGGTCGAGCCCCGCCGAAAAATCGCCGACCCGGTGGATCGCCCAGCCTTTGCATCGCTCGCCGAGAGCGAGCCACTGGGGCAAGCGGTGCTCTCGCGCGGTGTCGATCGCCTCCGATGCAAAGCGGAGCGTGGCCTGCGCCTCATGCTGCGTCACGAGACTGTGCGCAGCCACAGCCAGCGCCCAAGCAAGGCTGTGTGCATTCTGTTCTTGACGCGCATGCGTTATTGCAGCGTCGATGAGCCTCGCCCCGGTTTCCGGAAACCCCATCAGGATTTTCGCCTGCCCCGCATAAACTCGGCAGACCATGCCGGGGTGTTCGCCATAGACCGCGAATTCGCGATCCGAAAGAGTGTCCGCCAGCGTTATTCCCTTCTCGAGGCGTTCGACGGCCGCTCGAAATTCGCCGGCGACGAACAACGAATACCCCAACGCGCGCTGTGCGACGGCAATTTTTGCCGGATCCTCATCCCCCTCCGCGAATTCGACGAGTTCTCGGGCCAATGTGACGGTCTTCGGAACCGGCTGGCGCATCAGGCAGGAATTCCACGCGACCCGTTGGGCGGCAAACCGGCGCGACGAGTGGCGAAGCTTGTCCGAAAGCTCCTTGGCCCGCTGGGCGCACTCCTCCACACGTAACGATCCAAAGCCGTGGACCGCAATCAGAGGCACGGCGAGCGATAGAGTGAGTTCGAGCTCGCGCTCGTCACGCTCTTCGCACGGGGCCCGCCTCCCAAGCAGATCGAGCGCGCTCTCAAGGTGAGCGGCCGCCTCGGAATGGGCAGATTGGGCGATGCTGCGCACACCGGCGCGTCGCCAGAACTCGATTCCCGAATCGACCAGCCCGGCTTGCGTGAAATGGCGCGCCAAGATCTCCGGCTGGTTGTCGACAATTTCCGGGAACTGGTCTCCAAGAACCTTGGCGATGCGGGCGTGCAATTCCTGCCGTTTGGCCCGTAGCAACGTGCCGTAGGCCGCGTCCTGCACCAGTGCATGCTTGAAGAGATAGGAGGAATGCGGCGGCTTGCCACGGCAGAACAGAAGCCCGGCATCGGTCAGCCGGCCGAGGGCTATTTGTAATTCCGGCTCCGCCCGCTGCGCCACCGGCTGGAGTAGCTCGTAGGAGAACTCGCGGCCGATCACGGCGCCAATTTGCGCGATCTCCTTGGCGGTGGGCCCCAGCCGGTCGAGACGTGCAATAAGCGAGGCGTGCAAAGTCGCGGGAATGGCGTGGGCCGGCGATCGGCTTGCCGCCAGCACCGCAGCCACCCGGTCGTCGCGAGCCCTGCTTTCGAGTACGGCTTTGGTCAGCTCCTCGACAAACAGCGGCACACCATCTGCGCGTTCTACGATCTCATCGACCGTTTCTCGGGCGAGACCAGTATTACCGGAGACCCGTTCAACAAGAGCCGCGCCTTCAATTCCTCCTAGCCGGTTCAGCGCCAGCACCGACACATGCGGCTGGCCTTCCCAGGGGTGTTGAAACTCGGGCCGGAAGGTTACGAGGAGCAGGATCGGCATCTGCGCGACCCGGTCGAAAGTCAGGTCGAGGAATTCGCGCGAGGTCGGGTCGATCCAATGCGCATCTTCGAATATCATCAAAACAGGCCGGTCGCGGGCCAGGGCTGCGAGCTGACGCAGCAGCGCTTCGAACAATCTCTCGCGCTTGCGTTGCGGGCTGAAGTTTAGGTTGGCGGCGGAATTCGGCAACGACAGGAGCTCGGCCACCAGAGCAATCTCGTCCTCGCCAGGGGTTCCGGGCGCCAGCAGTTCCTTCAGCTCGCCGAGCTTTTTTTCGCGAGAGTCGTCGCGAGCAAACCCGGCGGCGCGCTCGAGCTGGACGATGAACGGGTGGAGCGCGCTGTCCTGATGGTGCGGCGAGCAGAAATAGCGCAGGCGGGTATGCGGCTCGGTCTCGATGCGCCCGGAAAGCGCTGCCGTAAGCCGCGACTTGCCGATGCCCGGCTCGCCGGAAATCAGCACCACGCGTCCTTCGCCGCTCTTCGCCTGCTGCCAGCGGCGGATGAGCAGCTCGACTTCCTCATCACGCCCGACGAGCGGCGTCGTCCCCGAGCGCAATGCCTCGAAGCGGCTCAACACACCGCTCTCGCCGACCACGCGCCAAGCACGCTGCGGCTGGGCAAACCCGGCGAGCGGCTGCGGCCCGAGATCCTCCAACTCGAACAGAGCACCAATCTGCCGCCGCGTGCTCTCGGCGATGACGAGCGTGCCGGGCGTGGCCAGCGACTGCAGCCGGGCGGCAAGATTTGGCGTCTCGCCGACCACCCCGCGCTCCTGCGCGGCGCCCGCGCCGATCAGATCGCCGACGACGACCAGCCCACTGGCGACGCCGAGCCGTACGTTCAACGGCTCCGGCGTCGCGAGGTGGCCGACCGCCTCGATGACTGCGATCCCGGCGTGCACCGCACGCTCGGCATCGTCCTCGTGCGCCTCCGGATAGCCGAAATAGACCAGCACGCCATCGCCCATGTACTTGGCGACAAAGCCGGCCAATCGGCCAACCGTGTCGGCGACGCAGCGGTGATACGCGCCGAGGATCTCCCGCAGATCTTCGGGATCGAAGCGCGCCGACAGCGGTGTCGAGCCGACCAGATCGCAGAACATCACCGTCAGCTGGCGGCGCTCCGCCTCGGCCCCCACCCTTCCCTCCCCCGCTTGCGGGGGAGGGTTGGGGTGGGGGCTGCCGCCATGGGGCGCAATGGGTGGAATCGGGGTCGCCAATGCTTCGGCCGTGCGGAGCGCGGCGATGGCGTCGAGCAGTCTGCGACGATGGCCGATCGAGGTGACACCCAACTCGCGCAGATCCTCGCCTGTGAGCTGGCGTAATACCTCCTCGTCAATGTCGTTGGCGCGGAACGCGGGCACGTATTGGTCGAGCCCGAGCCCGCGCAGCAATTCGGCTACATCCATCGAGATTGCCTGATGACAGCCAACCGCGGGCCATTACAGCCACCATGCGGCATTCTGTCCACATGAGGTCGGAAACTTACGAGATTTCGGCAGCGGCGCGGCGGGCCGTCACCAGAAAGATAGTGGAAGGAAGCAGCATCTCCTCGCCTTTCGCATAAGCTGCGAAGGCCTCGGTCATCTCCTGCTTGATCAGCTCGCGGACGCTGTCCTGCGGCTTCTTCTCATCGATCAACCGGGCCGAGGGACCCATGATGCAGGCGTGCTCGGCCTCCTCACGGGGGCTCGCGCCGATAATGTCGGGCGTCTCGCGGCGGATCTCGATGCCCTCGTACCCCGCCTGTTCGAGGACCGAGCGCAGGTATTCCGGGTCGGCGAACGCCATGGGGCCCGGTGCGTGGGTAGGCTTTGGCGCGGGTGGTCCCAAATGCCGCAGCGCAACTTCGTAGGGGATCAGCCAGTGCCGGTTTTCCTCGAGCGCCGCCCAGCACGCAAAGCACAGCCGCCCGCCGGGGCGGGCCGCGCCGAGCAGGTTTCGGAAAGCGGCGACTGGATCGGCAAAGAACATCACGCCAAAGCGCGACGCGATCAGGTCGAAGCGGTTGGGCTCGAAGGAATGCACCTGCGCGTCCGCCCGCAGCAGCGTGATGTTGCGCAGCCCGCTCTGCGAGATCCGCTCGCGCGCGGCGGCCAGCATCGGCTCGGAGATGTCGATCCCGACGACCTCGCCGGTGCCGCCGACCGCCGCGGCCAAGGGCACCGTCGCGGCGCCGGTGCCGCAGCCGACCTCCAGCACCTTTTCTCCGGGCGCGACCGCCGATCGCGCCAGCAGCAGGTCGTTGACCTTCTGCACCCGCTTTTCGACAAAGCCGGCGAGCCCGACCCAGCGCGGGCCGGCAACAGTGTTCCAATATTCCCGCTGGGCGGCATTGTCCCCAGTGCTCATGTCCAATTCCCCTCAATCCGGCTCGATCGGCATTGTCGCGATGCTTTTCCAGGCGATCGGCGCGCCACATTTTTCCGCCGCTTCGGCGGGCGGCAAAGAGGTATCCCAGTGCACCGCCAGAAAGCGCCGCCCGGTCACCTCAGCGGCGGCGTCGGAAACCAACCACAGCAGCGGCGGGGCCATGATCTCCGGCCGCAGCAGCCGGCTGCGGTCGGCGATGGCACCATCCGCGATGATCCGCGTATCGGTCATTCCGCCCGGCACCAGCACATTGGCGGTGACCCCGGTCCCTGCGAGGTCGGCCGACATGATCGCGGTTGCCGCTTCGGCCGCCGCCTTGCTGGCGCCGTAGAGGATGTAGCCTTCGCGCAGCATCGTGCCGAGGCTGGTGGTGACCGTGACGATGCGGCCGCGCTTGGCGCGCAGCATGTGCGGCACGACCGCCCGGGCCATCAGCAGGGGCGCGGTCGCGTTGACCGCGACAAAGCGGCTCCATTGCTCCGGCGTGATTTCCCAGAACCGGATCGGGTTGCGGCGGCGGTCGGCGCGGATCGAATCCTGGCCGATCCCCGCGTTGTTGACCAGGATGTCGATCCGGCCGGATTCGCCGAGCACCGCCGACACGATCGCGTCGAACGAGGCGTGCTCCGTCAAATCGGCCCGGATTGTCTGCAATGCGCCGCTGGACCTCCTGCCGCCCGCAGCCGTCTTCAGCTCGTCGAGCCAGGCCGCCTCCCTGTCGACCGCGGCGACATCGATGCCGCCTTCGAGAAGGCCCAAACTCATCGCCCGCCCGATGCCGCTCGCGGCACCCGTCACGATCGCGGCCTGCCGTTCGCCCGCCATGGGGTCCCCTCCAATTCGTTGATCCTGACCGAGAGCGACTCTCACACCCGAGCGTTCGCTACGCAATCCGCATCTGCTGCCAGATATTCTGTTCCGCCGCGCGGCGAATTCCGCCAGAATGAGGCGGCCGGAGCATTGGGGATACGGGATCGTGAAAACGCAAGGCATGACCCGCGCCGAGGTCGAGGCGGCGCTCGCCTGCGCCGGGCTCGAAGTGCCGGAGCGCGAAAGGGCGGAAATCGCTGCTGCCGCTCATTTCATCGAGGAAATGGCAGAGCGGGTGCGGGGAAAGCGCGCGATGGGCGCCGAGCCGGCGCATATCTTCCCGCCTCCGGGAGTTTGAGGGAATGGTCCCGGATTTCCTGACGATCGCCAAGGCGGGCGCGCTGATCGGGAAGCGCGAGCTCTCCCCGGTCGAGCTCACCGAGAGTCGCCTCTCGCGCATCGAGCGGCTCGACGGCAAGCTCCACAGCTTTATCCGGGTGCTGCGCGAACCCGCCCTCGCTGCAGCCCGCGCCGCCGAGGCCGAGATTATGGCCGGCAATTACCGCGGCCCGCTGCACGGCATCCCCATCGGTCTCAAGGACATCTACGAAACCAAGGGAGTGCCGACGACCGGCCACTCGAAGGTTCTGATCGATCATGTGCCGCAGCAGGATGCGGCCTCGGTTCGGCGTCTGACCGAAGCCGGCGCGATCGTGGTCGGCAAGCTCGCCACCCACGAATTTGCGTTTGGCGGGCCGTCTTTCGATCTGCCCTGGCCGCCTGCCCGCAATCCGTGGGATACCCGCCGCTTCACCGGCGGTTCGAGCAGCGGCACCGGTGCAGCTGTCGCCGCGGGTCTCGTGCTCGGCGGCACCGGCAGCGACACCGGCGGTTCGATCCGCGGCCCAGCCGCGCTGTGCGGCCTCGCCGGGCTGAAGCCGAGCTACGGTAGGATCAGCCGCGCCGGCATCCTGCCGCTCGCCTTCTCGCTCGACCACGCCGGCCCGATGGCATGGACCGCGGAGGACTGCGCGATCATGTTGCAGGCGATGGCCGCACACGACCCCGCCGATCCGGCGAGCGCCGACCGCCCGGTGCCTGATTACCGCGCCGCGCTCTCGGGCGGCGTGAAAGGACTGCGCATCGGGCTGATCCGTCACTTTTACGAGAACGACAATCCGGCCGATGCGGCGACACGGCAAGGCATCGCCGCCGCCGTCAAGGTATTCGAAGACCTCGGCTGTTCGGTGCGCGAGTTGCGTCTGTCGCCGCTTGCCGATTGGGCGGCGTGCGGCGTCATGATCATGCTGAGCGAGGGGTACGCGATCCATCAGGCGACGCTGCGCGAGCGGTTCGAAGATTATGGCGAGATATTCCGCGATCGTATGGCCGTTGCCGCCTTGATCAGCGGCGGCGATTACGTCCAGGCAGTGCGCCGTCGCCGCGAGCTGGCCGCCGAATTCGCGACGGCGATGGCCGATCTCGATCTTGTCATCACCGCCGCTGCCCCGGGCGAGGCCCCGGCTATCGACGCCGTCGGCAAGTTCTCGACCTTCGAGCGCCCGATGCTGACGATGCCGTTCAACGTCACCGGCACCCCGGCGATGTCGGTGTGTTGCGGCTACAGCGAAGCGGGTTTGCCGCTCGCCTTCCAGCTCGCCGGCAAGCCGTTTGACGAGGCGACGGTGCTGCGCGCCGCGCACGCCTACGAGGCGGCGACGCCCTGGCGCTCGGTTCGCCCGCGGCTGGATGGATAGGCGGTTCGTCCCGGCTTCGATGACCGAAACGTCCATAGCCGAATATGTCGAGCGCGCGCGGGAGCTGGGCCCGGAACTGGAGGCAGCTGCGGAGGAGATCGAGCGGCGCCGCGAGCTTCCGGAACCGATCGTCGAAGCCCTGGTCGAGCGCGACCTCTTCCGCCTGCTGTTGCCGCGCTCGCTGGGCGGCGCCGAATTGCCGCCGGCGGCCTATGTGCAAGTCATCGAGGAGGTGGCGAAGCATGACGCCAGCACCGCCTGGTGCCTCGGCCAGGCGAACGGCTGCACGATGACGGCAGCCCTGCTCGACCCGGAAGTGGCGCAAGAGATCTTCGGGGGCAGGCGGGGCATCGTCGCCTGGGGTCCGCCGGGTCCGGCCGAGGCCCGCGCGGTCGCGGGCGGCTACCGGCTGACCGGCACGTGGAGCTTTGCCAGCGGCAGTCATCATGCTGGCTGGCTCGGCGCCCATGTGGCGATCCTCGGGGAGGATGGGGCACCACGGCTGCGGCCCGACGGTGACCCGGTAATCCGGACTCTGCTCTTCCCGAAAGCCAGCGCCAAATTTTCCGATATCTGGCATGTCATCGGTTTGCGCGGCACGGGAAGCGACAGCTATACCGTCGCCGATCTGTTTGTGCCGGAAAGCCACACCGTGTTGCGCGAAGCCGAGCCGAAGCCGCGTCAGCCGGGCCTGCTCTACGCCTTCAGCAGCAGCAATATGTATTCCTGCGGCTTCGCCGGCGTCGCGCTCGGCATTGCGCGAAGCACTCTGGACGCTTTTATCGAGCTCGCCCGCGACAAGATCCCGCGCGGCGCCAAGCGGACGCTGCGCGACGACAATGTCGTCCAGTCGCAGGTCGCGCAATCCGAAGCGCAGCTCAGAGCGGCACGCGCCTTCCTATTGGGCTCTTTAGAACAGATCTGGCGCGACGTCGGGCAGTCGGCGCGTTTGACGCTCGATCACAATACGACCATTCGGCTGGCCTCGACCTGGGCCATTCATCGGGCAAAGGACGTCGTCGACACGGCCTATCATGCAGCGGGCGCGACGGCGATTTTCGAGAACAATCCGTTCGAGCGCCGCTTCCGCGATGTCCACACCGTGATCCAGCAATATCAAGGCCGCCAGGCGCATTTCGCAACAGTCGGCCAGGTTCTGCTGTGCCTTCAGGCCGAAGGCACAATGTTCACATTTTGACCGCCATGGCAGAACGCATTGCACCTCACCGCTCTTTTGCCCGGCAGCGCTGGTCGCTCGCCGATATTCCATGGCACGAAATCCGCCATGATAGGGTGGCGAACAGCGATGCATTCTTTTATTTGGTCGCCTCGGCGTCGCTGATGGAAAGCGCGACGGACCTATACACCGAAAATCTAATCGAGTTTCTTGCCGGCGACGACGAAATCACGTCATGGCTGGAGAATTACTGGCTGCCGGAAGAATTGCAACACGGCCGGGCATTGCGCCGTTATGTCGAAACTGCGTGGCCGGAATTCGAGTGGGAAGCCGCCTACTTGCGGTTCGTCGAGGAATTCAGGCCCTTCTGCGACACGTCGCTCGAGACCAGGCGCAGCCTCGAAATGGCGTCGCGCTGCGTCGTCGAGATGGGTACAGCCAGCTATTACACGACCCTGTCACGTGCCAGCCCCGAGCCGGTGCTGTCGCTGCTGGCGCGCCGCATCGTCGAAGACGAGGTTCGACACTACAAACATTTCTACCGTTTCTTCCGGCAATACCGCGAAGCCGAAAGCCCGAGCCGCGCCGCGATCGCTCCGGCGCTGTGGCGGCGGTTGCGGATGACCGGCGGCAACGACAGCTTTATTGTTCTGAAAAATGTTTATCGTGCGCGTTATCCCGAGGCCGCCTTCGATGCCGCGGTGAATCGCGACTTGCGCCGGCAATGCCGCGACCTTGTTCGGGATCACTTTCCGCACGAGATGAGCGTACGCATGCTGCTGAAGCCGCTGGCGCTCGGTCCGCGCACACAGCGTGCGGCATTGCCGGTCGCGGTGGCGGTCGCGCGCCGCCTGGTGCCGTAAAATGGGCCTGGATCAAACCGGATCGGCGGTAATTCGATAGAGTTCTCGTCGCGACCGGCAGGGGAGACCCGATGATCAAGACAATTCTCGTACCGGCGACCGGAAACCAGACCGACGATGCCGTCTTCGCATCGGCCCTGGCTGTGGCCCGCGCATTCGACGCGCACCTCGACGTACTTCACGTTCGCGTCAACGCCGCCGCCATGGTGGCGGCGATGGCGACTGACGGAAGTGGTGCCGCGATGGTCAGCGGCCTGATCGAGCGGATAGACGAGGAAGCCACCCGACGGGAGGACGCGGCCAGGCAGCTGTTCCAACGCTTCTGTGAGCGTGAACGGGTGGCGATCGAGGATGCCCCCACCGGCCAGCGGAGCCCCACGGCACAATGGCTTCGCGAGATTGGCGACGAGGCCTACTGGGTTCGGGAATATGGCCGGGCGACGGATCTTCTGGTGATCGGACACCCGGCCGGCGATCAGGGTGTCTCGATCGATACGATTGAAGCGGCGCTGGTTGGCACCGGAAGACCCGTCCTGATCGTGCCCGCCACTCCGATGGTCTCGCTTCCCGAAACCATCGTCATCGCCTGGAAGGCGGCGCCGGAAGCGGCCCGGGCGGTAACCGCGGCGATGCCGCTCCTGTCGAGGTCGAAGCAGATCCTGATCGTTACCGTGGCCGAGGAACAGGGCCTCTCGGACAAGGAGGGTGCCCGGCTGATGACCAGCCTCACTTGGCATGGTCTGAATGCGTCGACCCGTCACCTGCGGCCGGATCGGCTGGGCGCTGCCGACACCCTGCTCGCGGCTGCCGCCGAAGAAGGCGCCCTCGTCGTCATGGGCGCCTACGGCCACAGCCGGTTGCGCGAATGGATTTTCGGTGGCTTTACCGAGCACGTGTTGCGCGGCGCTGTGGTGCCGGTGCTGATGATGCACTGAGAGCAGACCCACCGGGCGAGAGGTTGTAAGAAAAAGTTTGCGAGGCACTTCGCTCGCGTCGCAGCGTTAACCTACGGCAATGAGCCGCTGCCGGGCCGCCGGGGTAGAACGCGATACTTTCCAATGGAGGTACCGAAATGCCTCGGGAAGACGGGACCCAGACCGCGCAGCCGCTGTCGCCAACAGAGCTCGATCTGATCAACGCTTGGTGGCGGGCCGCCAATTATCTATCCGTTGGGCAGATCTATCTGCTCGACAATCCGTTGCTCGAGCGGTCGCTGGAACGGACCGACATCAAGCCGCGGCTGCTCGGCCATTGGGGGACGACACCCGGCCTCAATTTCGTCTACGTGCATCTCAATCGCGTTATCAAGGTGCGCGGCCTCGACATGATCTATATTTGCGGGCCCGGCCATGGCGGTCCCGGAATGGTCGCGAATACCTGGCTCGAAGGCTCCTACAGCGAGATCTACCCGAACATCCCGCAGAACAAGGACGGGATGCGGCGGCTGTTCAAGCAATTCAGCTTTCCGGGCGGGATCCCCAGCCATGCCGCGCCCGAGACGCCGGGCTCGATCCACGAAGGGGGTGAGCTCGGCTACTCGCTGTCGCATGCTTATGGCGCGGCGCTCGACAACCCCGATCTGATCGTCGCGTGCGTGGTCGGCGACGGCGAAGCCGAAACGGGGCCGCTCGCAACTTCCTGGCACGGCAACAAATTCCTCAATCCGGCAACCGCCGGCGCCGTGCTGCCGATCTTGCATTTGAACGGCTACAAGATCGCCAATCCGACGATCCTTGCCCGAATCCCGCGAAACGCGCTCGAAGCCCTGTTTGTCGGGTATGGCTACAAGCCGCATTTTGTCGAGGGCGACGACCCCGCGAAGATGCACCAGTTGATGGCCGCGACGCTCGACACGGTGCTGGACGAAATCGCCGCGATCCAGAAGGAGGCCCGGGGCGGCAGGCTCGTTCCGTGCCCGCGATGGCCGATGATCATCCTGCGCAGCCCGAAGGGCTGGACCGGGCCAAAATACGTTGACGGGTTGAAGACCGAGGGATACTGGCGGTCTCACCAGGTCCCGTTCGGCGATATGGACAAACCCGAGCACGTCAAATTGCTCGAGGAATGGATGCGCGGCTACCGGCCGCAGGAGCTGTTCGACGGCGAGGGCCGGCTGCGGCCCGACATTGCCGCACTTGCCCCCGAGGGCGACCGGCGCATGAGCGCCAACCCGCACGCCAATGGCGGCTTGTTGCGGCGTGACCTGGTCGATGCCCGATTTTGCCGATTATGCGGTCGGGGTTACGCACCCGGGCCGCGTCGAGGCCGAGGCGACGCGGATCATGGGTGCCTTCCTGCGCGACATCATGAAGCAGAACCCGAATTTCCGCCTGTTCGGCCCGGACGAGACGGCCTCCAATCGGCTGTCGGCGGTGTTCGAAACCACCAACCGCGCCTGGATGGCGGAGACCATGCCCGAGGACGATCACCTTTCGCCCGACGGTCGTGTCATGGAGATCCTTAGCGAGCACACTTGCGAGGGCTGGCTCGAAGGCTATCTGCTGACCGGGCGGCACGGCTTGTTCAACTGCTACGAGGCGTTCATCCACATCGTCAATTCGATGTTCAACCAGCACGCCAAATGGCTGGAGAGCTCGCAGAAAATCCCGTGGCGGCGGCCGATTTCGTCGCTCAATTATCTGCTCACTTCGCATGTCTGGCGGCAGGACCACAATGGGTTCAGCCACCAGGATCCCGGATTTATCGACTATGTCTGCAATAAAAAGGCCGATGTCATCCGCGTCTATCTGCCGCCCGACGCCAACACACTGTTATGGGTGACCGATCACTGTCTGCGCAGCTGGGACCGCATCAACGTGATCGTCGCCGGCAAGCAGCCGGCGCCGCAATGGCTCGACATCGATGCTGCGATCAAGCATTGCGACGCCGGGATCGGCATCTGGGAATGGGCGAGCAACGACCGCGGCGGCGAGCCCGATGTCGTAATGGCCTGCGCCGGCGACGTTCCGACTATGGAGACCTTGGCGGCGGTCGACCTTCTGCGTCACCATGTTCCCGACCTCAAGATCCGCGTCGTCAATGTCGTCGATCTGATGACATTGCAGCCGCACGAGGAGCATCCGCACGGTATTACCGACCACGATTTCGACGCGTTGTTCACGACCGACAAGCCGGTCATCTTTGCCCATCACGGCTATCCCTGGCTGATCCACCGGTTGACCTACCGGCGCACCAACCATCACAATATTCATGTGCGCGGCTACAAGGAGGAGGGGACGACGACCACACCCTTCGACATGGTCGTGCGTAACGATCTCGACCGCTTCCATCTCGTCAGCGACGTGATCGACCGCGTGCCGAAGCTCGGCTACCTTGCCGCTTACGCCAAGCAGGAAATGCGTGACAAGCTGATCGAGCACAAGCAGTACATTACCCGCTACGGCGACGATATGCCCGAGGTCAAGCAGTGGCGCTGGCCCGAAGCCGCGGGCGTTTAGCTTTCAACATACGACTATAAAAAGAGAACCCTGATGCTGGTTATTCCGCTCGAAAAACTCGCCTTCATCGTCGTCAAAGCGCGGGAGTTCGATGCCGAGGTGCCTGTCGAGCCGGATGCGGCGACGGGCTCCGATCCGGCCGACGATGACGAGCGGCAAATTCTGCTCGACACGCCGGACAATCCGACCGAGCAGGAATTACACGACGCAATCGACGGGCTCGGCATCCCCGAACGTCAGGAGCTGCTCGCGCTCATGTGGCTCGGCCGCGGCGACTATGACGCGGACAGCTGGCCGGAGGCGCTGCGAGAGGCAGCAGAGAGCACGATCGCGAGCGTGACGGATTATCTGGTCGGCACGCCGCTCCTCGGCGACTATCTCGAAGAGGGAGCCTCTGCCCTGGGGCTCTCGCTCGACGATTTCGAGAGGGGGTGAGTGCCTTACGTCACGACCTTGGATCTGCCGCCGGCGGTTCGCCGGCTCCCGCCGCACGCTCAGGAAATCTTCCTGTCGGCGTTCAACAGCGCCTGGCAATCCTACGCCGACCGGGGACCGCACGAGCAGGAGGAGACCGCGTTTCGCGTCGCCTGGGCGGCGGTCAAAAAGCGCTATCGCAAGCGAGACGAGACTTGGGTTCCGAGAGCCTAGCGACTTCGGGCATCGTCAGCGAAGCCGATCTCGAGCACGAGCTGAAATTCGTTCGGTCCGCCACGGCGGGTGGGCCGGCAGGTATCTTTGGCCCAGATTCAGTCATCTGGAGCGTCGACCGCGAAGCGGCGGTTTTTCTGGGAGCAGGTCGCGCATTGCTATTGCAGCTCGCCCATCCCTGGGTCGCCGCCGCTATCACCCAGCATTCCCGGAGCCTGGCCGACCCGATCGGCCGGTTTCACCGCACCTTCAGCATCGTCTTTACAATGGTGTTCGGCACTACGGGCCAAGCGCTCGCGGCTGCCCGCCGCCTGCATCGCCGGCATACCGCGATCAGCGGCACACTGAGGGAGGATGTAGGCGCCTTTGCCGCCGGCTCGGCCTATTGCGCCAATGATGTCGCGGCGCTGCGCTGGGTTCACGCCACGCTGATCGACACCGCGCTTCTTTCCTACCAGCTCGTCAACCCGCCTTTGTCGGGCGAAGACCGGGAGCGCTATTACGAGGAAATGCGACTGTTCGCGGCGCTCTTTGGAATTCCAAAGAGCGCGCTGCCGCAGAGCTGGACGGATTTTGCCCAGTACCGTGGACGGTATGTTCGGTTCGGACACGCTCGCGGTGAGCAGCGCGGCCCGCAGCATCGCCGCCGAGCTGTTCGGCGGTGCCGGAACCCGCCTGCGCGCGCCGTTCTGGTATCGAGCTTTGACCGCCAGCCTGTTGCCGCCGCGGCTGCGGGATGCGTTCGAGTTGCCCTATGGCCCCTCGGAGCTGCGCTCCGTCGAGCGGGTGCTGACCGTGTTCCGCAATCTCCATCCCTGGGTACCGGCCCGCTTGCGTTATGTCGCGCCTTACCATGAGGCTCTCGCGCGACTCGCCGGGCGTAACCGGCCGGCGCCGTTGACGCGAGTTCTCAACCGTTTCTGGATCGGGCAGAGTTCGATGGCGGTTGGCGGAGACTAGGAGATGGCGCAGCCTGCAATAGAACCGGGGCAGGCCGAGAGGAATATGGTACCGGTGCCGGCGGGCACGGACCTCGTCGAATGGTATTTCGAGCAGGGCTGGACCGACGGTCTGCCGGTCGTGCCGCCGACGCGGGAGCTGGTCGATGCTTTTGTCGAGGCGCTCGGCGGGGATCCGCAGCTTGTCGAATGCAAAGTGCCGCCGCGGCACGGCAGTTTGACGCGCGAGGTACTGGCCATCAACATGGTGATGGCCGGCTGCAAGGCCGAATATGCGCCGGTGGTGCGTGCCGCAATGCTGGCACTGACCGCGAAAGCCTTCAACCTCAACGGGGTGCAGGCGACGACGCACATGGCGGCGCCGCTCTTGGTGGTGAATGGGCCGATCGCCCGCGAGATCGGTATGAACGGCGATTGCAACGCGTTCGGTTCCGGCAATCGCGCCAATGCGACAATCGGGCGGGCTCTGCGCCTGGTGCTGCTCAATGTCGGCGGCGGCTGGCCCGGCGACCTGGACAAGAGCACGCTCGGCCATCCCGGCAAATACACTTATTGCGTTGCCGAGAACGAAGCGGCAAGCCCGTGGGCACCCTATCATGTCGAGAAGGGATTCAGTCCCGAAGACTCCGCGGTGTTCGTGCTGGCCGCGGAGCCGCCGCACAGCGTCACCAACCATGTCGCCAACGACCCGGAGGGCATTCTCGACAGCATCTGCTCGGCGATGAGCACGATCGCCAACAACAATGCGGTGTCGAGCGGGCACTGCGCCGTCGTGATCGGGCCGGAGCATGCCCGCACGATCGCCGGCAAAGGCTGGACCCGGCACGACGTGCGCAATTATCTGGCGCTGCACGCCTACAATCTCTTTTCAGAGCTGACCTTCAATGAGCGCTACGGCAAGATCTACAATCGCAATCTGCCGAAATGGTACAAGCGCGAGCCGCAAGCGCGGATCCCGATCGTGCCCGGCCCCGACCATATCCACCTCTTCGTCATCGGCGGCGCGGCCGGGCGGTTTTCCGCCTTCATCCCCGGCTGGGGCCACATGTCCGTCCCCCGTATTGCGCAGCATCGAGACCGCCGCGGAGCCGAGGGCACCGATCTGCGTCGACGGCACTTGTTATCTCTGAGAGTGCCGCAGGAAATCAATTTGGCCCTACTGATGTACATCATCGTCGCCCCCGCGGAAACGGGGGTCCAGGGCTCAGCCGCAGAACCCTTGCGGCCCTGGGTTCCCGCTTTCGCGGGAATGACGGAAAAGGGCAGGACAACCCAGATGAACCATGAACCGGATCTGATCGTCTTCGATCCACGCGGTGTCGTCGAGACCGAGCCGCGCGCGCTTTCGGAACGCCCCGCCACGCTCGGCGGACTGCGGTTGGGGGTCCTCGACAACACCAAATGGAACGCCAACCGCTTGCTACGCAAGACCGTGGCGAAACTCCAGGAAGAAGTCTGCTTTGCTGCAGTGAACTACTACCGCAAGGAGAGCTTCTCCAAGGAGGCCGACCCGGCGCTGATCGCGACCATCGCTGTGGACAACGACATCGTGGTGACCGCGATCGGCGACTGAGGGTCGTGCACGTCGTGCTGTACGCATGACGGCATCAGTCTCGAAGCATCCGGCCGCCCCACCGCAGTTGTCGTCACCACGGAGTTCCTGCACGAGGCGGAGGTGCAGCGCGATGCGCTCGGCATGCGCAATCTCACCCCAGTCGTGATCCAACACCCGCTCAGCACCCTTACCGAAGAGGAAATCGAGCAGCGCGCGCAACAAGCCGCCGCCCAGTGTATCGACATCTTGCTAGGGCGCTGTCGAGAGATTTAAATCGCATCCTGGCTGCGCAAGGTGCGATAGTGGTTGTGGGCCGCGGCGCGCTGCGTTTCGCAGCGGTTATCTTTCTGTGCACAAGTGCCGCCGCGCTTGCGCAGAGGCCGAGCCAACCCCACGACTACGCGGCCTTGATGCAGGAAATCTGTCGGCAATATGCGGGCACACAGGTTGGGATGCCAGCCAATCTCATGTTCAACCAATGCATGTCCGAGCGGCACTGCCGCTTGTCTTCCGGCTCTTCGGCCTATCAATGCGAATTGCCCGGCCCGATGACATGGCATGGCGGTGGTTACTAAAGGCGCTGATGCGCTATTCGCATAGCGACGGTAAAATTGCCATATTCCTATCTTATTCTGCGGCCCCAAACGGCGCTTGCGATTCGCGCGACGATCGGGAAGGGAAAAGTCGTGCTTGTAGATCGGTCGCAAGAACGAGACCGGAGGCGCGGGGACGAGCCGAGGATATCGGAACCGGCGCGACGGCCGCGGTTGGGGCGGTTTTTACCTGTTTTTCCATTGCAGTATCAGGCTGGTTGGCAAACGGGCGCGGATCAGATTAGGTTAACAACGCGGACCGATAACGGGCCGGTCAAAAGGGGGAGGAATCTATGCGGTGCGGACTGCGAATCGTCCTGTCGGCAGCCGTTGGCGTGCTCATCGCGGGAGCGGGCGCGGTTTGGGCGGCCGATCCCGAAATCGACAAGCTGCTGCAGAGCCCGGCCGGCAAGGACTGGGTCACGAACGGCGGCAATCTGACTAACCAGCGCTACTCCACGCTGAAGCAGATCGACACCACCAACGTCAAGCAGCTCAAAGGAGCCTGGATGACCCGTCTCAAGGGCTCCGGGTTCGGCGGCAAGTATTCGTTCGAGGGGACGCCGCTGGTCAAGGACGGCGTCATGTATATCGTTACCGGCAACGACGACGTATTTGCGCTGAACGCCAAGACAGGCGAGTTCCTATGGGAGCGCTGGTCGGGAATCGACCAGAAGCTCACGAGCGTCTGCTGCGGCTGGGACAATCGCGGACTGGCGATGGGCGAAGGAATGCTGTTCCTCGGCCAGCTCGATGCCAATGTCGTGGCGCTCGACATCAAGACAGGCAAAGAGGTGTGGAAGACGCCGATCGAAGTCTGGCAAAACGGCTACGGGATCACCAGCGCGCCGCTCTACTATGACGGCATCGTCTACAGCGGGATCACCGGCGGTGAGTATGGCGTGCGCGGGCGGCTGACCGCGCTCGACGCCAAGACCGGAAAGATCCTGTGGCGCTTTTATACCTTGCCGGGCTCCCGGAGAGGTCGGCGCCGACACTTGGCCGGCCGGCAACGATCAATATACGCATGGCGGCGCAGCAATCTGGAACACGCCGGCGCTCGATCCGCAGCTCGGGCTTGTGTACTTCGCAGTCGGCAATTGCGGGCCGGATTATGACGGGTCCATCCGCGAGGGCGACAATTTGTTCTGCGCCTCGGTCGTCGCACTGAACGCCAAAACGGGCGAACATGTGTGGCACTTCCAAGAGGTGCACCACGACATCTGGGACTATGACGCGGCGAGCCCGGTCCTCCTCTTCGACACCACGATCAACGGCCAACCGCGCAAAGGGATCGCGCAAGCCGGCCGCACTGGCTGGGTCTACATTCTCGACCGCACCAACGGCAAGCCGCTGATCGGCATCGACGAGCGCCCGGTCCCGCAGGAGCCGCTGCAACATACGGCGAAAACGCAACCCTATCCGGTCGGCGACGCGATCGTCCCGCAATGCGCCCAGCCGATGGAGGGGTATGAAAGAGCTGGCTGTATTTTCGAGGCGTTTTGGGAAGAGCCGACCTTGATCCAGCCGTCGGGGATCGGCGGCACGAACTGGTCGCCGATGTCGTACAACCCGGACACCGGGAACTTCTACGTGCCCGGCACTATCCGCACCAGCGCCTTTGCGCGTTATGGGGACACCTATAAGAAAGGGAAGCAATATAACGGGGGTACCCAGGCGGCGCCAATCGGCTCGGCGATGAGCGGCAACTGGACCGCAATCGGCGCGAATACCAACAAAATCGCGTGGCAGAAGAATGTGCCGTATCGCGTCGGTAGCGGCGGCGGTTCGACCACGACGGCCGGTGGCCTTGTTTTCCACGGTGATCCCAGCGGGACAATACAGGCCCGCGACGCCAAGACCGGCGAGGTGCTCTGGCAGTTCCAGACCGGTTTTGGGGCAGAAGCTACCCCTATGGTCTACGAGGTCGACGGCGACGAGTATGTCGCCATCGCCGCGGGCGGCAATCAGGGGGTGGGCAGCGCCAATGGTGATGCCGTTTGGACCTTCTCGTTAAAGGGGCAGTTGAACCCGTTGTGGCCCCCGCCCCCGCCGCCGACCGTCGCCGGACCCACTGGACCAATCGCCGATGGCGAGAACACCGTCAAAATCGGCGACAATAACGTCGAGTATCGCTATTTTCCGGGGCGGACCCGGGTCAAGGCTGGAACCGCCGTTACCTTCAGCAACGCCGGCGACATTCCGCATACTGCGACCTCATTTGACAATGGCAAGGTCGGGAGTTGGGACACCGGGCTTCTGGATTCGGGCGCGTCTAAGACGATCACCTTCGACAAGCCGGGCACCTACTATTACATCTGTACGCCGCACCCGTGGATGTACGGGCAGATCATCGTCGAATAACTGCGAAAATCAGGGGGAATGCTATGCGGCATCACGCGCGACTGATGTTCCCGGTAATGCTGGCTTTTGGTTGGGTGCTTTCGGGGGCAGCGACAGGTTCGCGCTGCCGACCCCGAAATAGATAACCTGCTGCAGAGCCCGGTCGGCAAGGACTGGGTCACAAATGGCGGAAATCATGACCAATCAGCGCTACTCCACGCTGAGGCAGATCGACACCACCAACGTCAAGCAGCTCAAGGGAGCCTGGATGACGCGCCTCAAGGGCTCCGGGTTTGGCGGCAAGTACTCGGCGGAGGCGACGCCGCTCGTCAAGGACGGGATCATGTACATGGTCACCGGAAACGACGATGTGTTCGCGCTCAATGCGAAGACCGGCGAGACCTTGTGGGAGCGCTGGTCGGGGATCGACCAGAAGATCTCGACCGTGTGCTGCGGCTGGCTCAACCGCGGCTTGGCGATGGGCGAGGGGATGCTGTTCTTGGGGCAGCTCGATGCCAATGTCGTCGCGCTCGATATCAAGACCGGGAAGGAGGTCTGGAAGACGCCGATCGAGGACTGGCGCAACGGCTATGGCGTCACCAGCGCGCCGCTCTATTACGACGGCATCGTTTACAGCGGCAACACCGGAGGGGAGTTCGGGGTGCGCAGCCGGCTGACGGCACTCGACGCCAAGACCGGCAAGATCCTGTGGCGCTGGTATACGCTACCTGGTCCGGGCGAGGTCGGCAGCGATACCTGGCCGGCCGGCACCGATCATGCTATGCGGGGCGGCGCCTCAATCTGGAACACGCCGGCGCTCGATCCGCAGCTCGGGCTGATCTACTTCGCGACCGGTAATTGCGGGCCCGATTATGACGGGTCGATGCGCGAAGGAGATAATCTGTTCTGCGCCTCGATCGTCGCCCTCAACGCCAAGACCGGCGAGCATGTCTGGCACTTCCAGGAGGTGCATCACGACATCTGGGACTACGATGCGGCGAGCCCGGTCGTGCTTTTCGATACCGTCATCAACGGTCAGCCCCGTAAGGGGATTGCCGAGGCCGGCCGCACCGGCTGGGTCTACATCCTCGACCGCACCAACGGCAAACCGCTGATTGGCATCGAGGAGCGGCCGGTGCCGCAGGAGCCGCGCCAAAAGACAGCCAAGACGCAGCCTTATCCTGTCGGCGACGCGACGGTGCCGCAATGCGCTCAGCCGATGGAGGGTTATGAGAAGGCCGGTTGCATCTTCGAGGCATTCTGGGACGAGCCCGTACTGATACAACCGTCGGGACAAGGGGGGGACCAACTGGTCGCCGATGCCGTATGACCCCGATACCGGCTTTTTATACGTTCCGGGGACAATCCGGACGAGTGTGTTCTCGCGCGTGCCCAGCCAATACACCGCGGGGCAGCGCTACACGAACGGCACGCAGGCGCCGCCGATCGGCTCACCTTTGGCCGGTACCTTCACCGCGATCGACAGCACGACCAATAAGATCGCGTGGCAACACCAGATGCCCTATCGCATGGGCGGCGGAGGCGGCTCAACCGTGACCGCCGGAGGTCTGCTGTTGCGCGGCGAGCCCGACGGCAACCTCGTCGCTGTCAACGCCAAGACCGGAGAGGTGCTGTGGAAATTCCAGACAGGGTTTGGCGCCGACGCACCGGCGATGGTCTATGACGTCGATGGCGACGAGTACATCGCTCTCACCACCGGCGGCAATTCGATCCAGGGCAGCGCCTACGGCGATGCGGTGTGGGCATTCTCGCTCAAGGGGCAGATCAATCCGTTGTGGCCGCCGCCGCACCCGGCGACTGTTGCCGGCCCCGGTGGGGCGATCGCCGAAGGCGTCGACAAGGTCAAGATCGGCGACAATAATGTCGAATATGCCTATTGGCCGGCCCGCACTCGGATCAAGGCGGGAACCACCGTGACCTTTACCAATGTCGGCGACATTCCCCATACGGCGACGGCATTCGACAAGGGTAAAGTCGGCAACTGGGACACGGGCCCCCTGGCCAAAGGCGAATCAAAAGCAATCACCTTCACCGAGCCGGGCACGTATTTTTATATCTGCACGCCGCACCCGTGGATGTACGGGCAGGTCGTCGTCGAATAGTTAGAAACCTGCGGCCGCGCTGTCCGCCTACCGGGCAGGAGGTCGCGCCAGCCGCATACCGAGCAAAGGGGCGGCTGCCTCCGGCGGCAGCTTTGCGTAGTCGCGCGGTATCTCGAACAGCGCGGGGTCCTGCGTGCCGATCTTGACGTGGCGCAGTTCCCAGCGAATCGTCGAAACCTTACCTTTATCGGTTGCGAGCCTCGCATCACACTTCATCGGGATGCCTTCCTGGCTGAGCCACAGCGAGCCGATCGCGCGGCCCTGCGGCTTTTCCTCGTCAACGTCATATTTCGTCGTCGCAATACCGTTGACGGTTTCCTGCCCCACCGGTTTGCGAAGCAGGCCGGGGTCGCCCAGGATCGACAATTCTTTTGGAAGCGCGAATTCGACGACGGTATGCAGCTTCGGCAGGATGATGTCGCCGATCGCGCTGCCGGCACGAAGGATGAAAATCGGCCTCAATGCCGGCAGGTCTTGCTCATGGCGCTGTTCGCCAGGCATGTGCCACATCCTGCCCACGTAGCTCTGCCCATTGATGACCAGCACCCGCTCCGCGCTGAAGCCGACGCGAGCATCGCCAAGCGTCTCTGCCGATGCCGGTGCTGAGATCAGCGACAGCACGACGCGCGAGAACGCGACCAGGGCCAGAGGGAGAACGCGAATTTCAGCTCTCATCATCGCTCCGCTGTTAGGCGGCTAATGAGGCGGTTTCGCGGCACGCTGGACAGCGGCGGCACAAGGCCTATCTTTGCACGCGCGTATCTTTGCGCCGAAACGGCGGATTATACGCGTTCGGAAACCAGGCGCTGGGCAGGTGATGAACGACAGCGGCGGAACTGTCACAATTCGGGTCCATGCGGCGATAGCCGAAATACCGGCCGCCGCCTGGGATGCCTGTGCAGGAGACGTCAATCCCACGGTTTCGCATACTTTTCTGAATGCGATGGAGGAAAGCGGCTCAACGACAACTCGCACGGGATGGATGGCACAGCATCTTTCTCTCGCGGGACTGGACGGGGAGATCGTGGGTGTCGTGCCGCTTTACGCCAAGACGCATTCCTATGGCGAATACATCTTCGACTATGGCTGGGCGGATGCTTACGAGCGCGCCGGCGGCCGATATTACCCGAAGCTGCTGTCGGCCGTGCCGTTCACACCGGTGCCCGGGCCCCGCCTGCTGCTGCACCCACGTGCGCCGGCCGAGGCTCGCGAACATCTCCTCGCCGGAATGGTCGAGTTTACGAAGCGCCGCCGAATCTCATCGTTGCACGTGAATTTCCCTGACCCCGCCGAGGCCGAGGCGCTAACCCGGGCGGGATTTCTGCAACGGCTCGGCCAGCAATTCCACTGGACCAATGCGGGATACCGAGATTTCGATGACTTTCTCGCCGCACTGAATTCGCGAAAACGCAAGGCGGTGAAAAAGGAGCGGCGCGAGGCGCTGGCCCGCGGCCTCGAGATCGAAGTGCTTACCGGGGCCGACCTGAAGCCTCGCCATTGGGACGCGTTCTTCGAATTCTATCTCGCGACTTCCGATCGAAAATGGGGCTCAGCCTACCTAAATCGCCGCTTTTTCGCGATGATCGGCGAGCGAATGCCGGAAAAGATCGTGCTGATCATGGCCAGGCGCGGCACCAACTACGTTGCCGGCGCGTTCAATCTGCTCGGCAAGGAGACGATCTACGGTCGCAACTGGGGCAGCTACGGCGACTACAAATTCCTCCATTTCGAGTGCTGCTACTACCAGGCGATCGAGTTCGCGATCACCCGCGGATTGAAGCGCGTCGAGGCTGGCGCGCAGGGCCCGCACAAGATCCAGCGCGGCTATCTACCGGTGCCCACCTACAGCGCTCATTGGATCCCCGATCCGGCGTTCCGGCGCGCCGTTGCTCAATTCCTGGCGCGCGAGAGCCAGATGATCGAGCAAAAGATGAAGGGGCTCGGAGAATTTTCCCCGTTTCGGCATGAGGAGACCGCGTGCCTTTCCTCCGAGCAGGAAGAAAAGGCGCGCGGAAGCTGATTCACTCGACCAGCGCGGGCTCCTTTGGTGTCGGTTCGGCCGGCCGCTCTTCGTAAGAGAAGGAGAGCTCGTCCTCGTCGGGTTTGCGCGTCACGCGGACGATCCCGCCCTTCGACAATTGTCCGAACAGGAGTTCCTCGGCAAGCGGCTTTTTGATGTGCTCCTGGATGACCCGGGCGAGAGGCCGCGCGCCAAAGAGGCGGTCGTAGCCTTTTCCGGCGAGCCACGCCCGCGCGGAATCGTCAAGTTCGATCATGACATTCCGGTCGGCGAGCTGCTCTTCCAGCTGCAGCACGAATTTGTCGACGACCCGTCCAATCGTATCCGCGGATAGCGGCGCGAAGGAAATCACCGCATCGAGCCGGTTGCGGAACTCCGGCGTGAACATGCGATTGATCGCCTCCTGATCATCGCCCTCCCGGACGCCGCTTCCAAAGCCGATCGAGGGTTTCGCAAGATCCCAGGCCCCGGCGTTCGTTGTCATTATCAGGATCACGTTACGGAAATCGACCGTTTTGCCGTTGTGGTCGGTCAGCTTTCCGTAATCCATGACCTGCAGCAGGATATTGAACAGGTCGGGATGGGCCTTCTCGATCTCGTCCAGCAACAGCACGCTGTGCGGGTGTTGGTCGATCGCGTCGGTCAGTAGCCCGCCCTGGTCGAAGCCGACATAGCCGGGCGGCGCGCCTATCAGCCGCGACACCGTGTGCCGCTCCATATATTCGGACATATCGAAGCGGGTGATCTCGATCCCGAGAGTACGCGCGAGCTGGCGGGCCACCTCGGTCTTGCCGACCCCGGTGGGACCAGAGAACAGATAGGAGCCAATCGGCTTTTCCGGATCCCGCAAGCCGGCGCGCGCCAGCTTGATGGCTGAGACGAGAGCTCCTATCGCCGGATCCTGGCCAAACACCATGGTCTTCAGGTCGCGCTGAAGGTTCTTCAGCACCTCGCGGTCGTCGCGCGAGACGCTTTTCGGCGGGATACGCGCCATCGTCGCGATGACCGCTTCGACTTCTCGCGCCGTTATTGTCTTACGGCGGCGGCTTTCCGGCACGAGCATCTGGGCGGCCCCAGTCTCGTCGATCACGTCGATCGCCTTATCCGGCAATTTGCGGTCCCCGATATAGCGATGCGACAGCTCGACCGCCGCCCGCAACGCTTCGCTCGTGTACCGCACCTTGTGATGCCGCTCGTAATAGGGTTTCAGGCCGCGCAGAATCTTCACCGAGTCCTCGACGGTCGGCTCGTTGACGTCGATCTTCTGAAAGCGGCGAACGAGTGCGCGGTCTTTCTCGAAATAGTTCCGATATTCCTTATAGGTGGTTGAGCCGATGCAGCGGATGACGCCTCCGGCCAATGCCGGTTTCAGCAGGTTCGAGGCGTCCATCGCCCCGCCGCTCGTCGCCCCAGCCCCGATTACGGTGTGGATCTCGTCGATGAATAAGATGGCACCGGGCTGCGCCTCGAGTTCGGACAAGACCGCCTTGAGCCGCTCCTCGAAATCGCCGCGATACCGGGTGCCTGCCAGCAACGCCCCCATGTCGAGTGCGTAGATCGTCGCGTTCAGCAGGACCTCGGGGACTTCGCGCTGCACTATACGACGCGCCAAGCCCTCGGCGATCGCCGTCTTGCCAACACCGGGGTCGCCGACATAGAGCGGGTTGTTCTTGGCCCGGCGGCATAGGATTTGGATTGTGCGGTCGACTTCGGCCTCACGGCCGATCAGGGGATCGATCTTGCCGCCCTTGGCCTTTTTGTTGAGATTGACGCAATAGGCATCGAGAGCGTCATGGTTGCGCTTCTGCGACTTTTCGCTGCGGTCATCCTCATCGGCACCCTGAACGCGACGCGTCTCAGAACGCCCGGGCGCTTTGGCGATGCCGTGCGAGATATAATTAACGGCATCGAACCGGGTCATGTCCTGTTCTTGCAGGAAATAAACAGCGTGGCTTTCCCGCTCAGCGAACATGGCGACCAGCACGTTTGCACCGGTCACCTCCTCCCGGCCCGATGACTGGACATGAATTGCGGCGCGTTGCAGCACGCGCTGAAAACTCGCAGTCGGCTTCGCGTCGTCGCCATGGGCCGCGACCAGGTTGGCAAGCTCGTTATCGACGTAATTCAATACCTCGCGGCGCAAACGGTCGAGGTCGACGCTGCACGCACGCAGCACGGCAACCGCGTCCTGATCCTCGGTGAGCGCCAGCAGCAGATGTTCGAGCGTGGCATACTCGTGCCGGCGCTCATTAGCATGGGCGAGAGCCCGATGCAGCGACTTTTCGAGATTGCGTGACAGCACGCCTGCCTGTCCTTCCTTGGCCTAATCCTTTTCCAGCGTACACTGCAGCGGATGCTGGTGCTGCCGGGCGAAATCCATAACCTGGGTTACTTTGGTTTCCGCGACCTCGTAAGTGTAAACGCCACAGATACCCACACCGCGGCGATGCACATGCATCATGATGCGGGTCGCCTCCTGCCGGGTCTTTTTGAAGAACCGCTCGAGAATGTGAACGACGAACTCCATCGGAGTGTAGTCGTCATTCAACATAAGGACCTTGTACATGGAAGGCTTCTTCGTCTTCGGCTTTGTCTTGACGACAACACCCGTTCCCGGTCCTTCTTCGCCGCGTTTTCCGTTGTCGCTCATTTCCGTCCGAGCCGATTGATTGCTCGCTCCCCAATGATATTGGCTTTCAGCCGGTCCAGAAAAGTTTTTTCCGCCCTCCGACGTGCTTGGCGCCCGAGTGTTCACCGCCTCTTCCTATTCGGCCCGGTAGGGCCGCCGCAACAGAAGATCGATAACGGCGTTTACCGGTTCACCGCGGTGAAGTAACGCATCAACTCCCGTGGCGATCGGCATCTCGATGCCGAGCCGTTCCGCCACTCGCGCGACTGACGCAGCCGTGGCCACGCCCTCGACGACCGAGCGACTGCCGCGGAGCGCAGCCTTAAGGTCCCGCCCGTGACCGAGCGCGAGGCCAAGCCGATAGTTGCGCGATTGAGCGGAACTGCAGGTCAGTACGAGATCTCCCATTCCCGAGAGGCCGCAGAAAGTCTCGGCTCGACCGCCCTTGGCCACCCCGAGCCGGGTCATCTCCGCCAATCCGCGAGTGATCAGCGAAGCTCGAGCGTTGTCGCCGAGGCTACGGCCGACGACGATGCCGCATGCAATCGCGAGGACGTTCTTGATCGCGCCACCAATTTCGGCCCCAACGGGGTCTTGCGACAGATAGGGGCGGAAGCGATTGCTTCCGAGGGCTCCAATGAAGGCTTGACCGAGCGACGCGTCACGGCTCGCAATGGTGACCGCTGTCGGCAAGTCTCGCGCGACCTCGGCAGCAAATGTCGGCCCTGAGAGGACCGCCGAGGGGGAGGTAGGCAGAATTTCCGCGGCAATCTCCGACATCAATTTCAGCGAACTGGTCTCGATGCCTTTAGCGCAGAGCAGCAAAGGGAGCCCGCGGCGGAGGTGACACCCGAGCACCTGAATTACGCCGCGTAGGAATTGCGTCGGCACGACAAGTAATGCCGCGTCCGCACCCTCTGTCGCCAACGCCATGTCGGTGGTTGCCGTGATGGCGGGGTCGAGGATCACACCGGGCAGGAAAAGTGGGTTCTGATGACGCTGATTGATCGTCGCAACAACGCCCGGGTCCCGGGCCCACAACCTCGGAATAGAACCGGCGCGACGAGCAACCATGGCGAGCGCTGTTCCCCAGGCACCGCCCCCGATGATCGCTAAGCGTCTCACCGGATCAAGCTCGAGGCCAACTGCTCACCCCTTCACGCCTGCTCCAGGACGAGGCGGCGCGTCAGTGTCGAGCGGCCATCGCGGCCTAAGCGGTGCATCGAGACCGTCGACCAGGCCGAGTCGAAGCCGCTCGATGCCGGTCCAGGCGACTATTGCTCCATTATCGGTGCACAATGCTGGCGGCGGCGCAACAAAGCGCAGCCCGGCATCATCGCCGAGGCCCACAAGATGTCTTCGCAGCCTCTTGTTGGCGGCAACTCCACCGCCAACCACCAGCGAATTTCCGTTCGGGTATTTGCGGCGGAACCAGGCAACCGCATTCGCGGTCCGGTCGGTCACCGCATCGCAGATCGCGAGCTCAACCGAGGCCGCGAGATCCGCCTGGTCGCGGCGATCAAGGTTGCCGATCGCGGAAGTGATCTGACGCACGGCGGTCTTCAGTCCGGAGAATGAGAAATCGCAACCCTGCCTGCCTTTCATCGGACGCGGCAGGACGAAACGCGATGGATTGCCGCCTTGCGCGGCCGCTTCGATGGCAGGTCCTCCAGGATAGCCGAGCCCGATCAGCTTTGCCGCCTTGTCGAATGCTTCGCCGGCGGCATCGTCGAGCGTTGTCCCAAGCCGGGTGTAGCGGCCAACCCCGGAGCAGACGAGGAGCTGACAGTGCCCCCCCGAAACGAGTAGCAAAAGGTATGGGAAGTCGACCTCATCGGTCAGGCGAACCGTCAGAGCGTGGGCTTCCAGATGGTTGACAGATAGAAATGGCTTATCCGCGGCCCAGGCCAACCCCTTTGCCATGGTCGACCCGACAATGAGGCCGCCGATCAAGCCCGGGCCTGCCGCAGCAGCTACCCCGTCGACCTCGCCGAGCACGACGCCAGCCTCGGCGAGCGCGCGGGATATCAGCGGACCAAGGTGATCGAGATGAGCGCGCGCTGCGATTTCGGGCACGACACCGCCATAGGGCGTGTGCTCCGCGAGCTGGGAGTGGATCAAATTGGAGAGGATCTTCGGGCCGCCCGCAGTGACGGCCACCACAGCGGCTCCGCTCTCGTCGCAGCTGGTTTCGATGCCGAGAACGACCATAGCGCATGCCACCACTCGGGAGCGCAGGCTTCGCTCCCCCCAAGTTCCCGGGTTCAGCCGGGAGGTGCTACCTCATAGGTTTTGAGGGTTTTGTCGGTGGCGGCGTCGATTTCGAGCAGCTTGACGGAATAACCCCACAACGTTGCAGTATGCCGGATTACGGCGCGGCAGCTCTGTTCTTCGAGCAACACGCCGTTATGCACATAATGCGCCAGAATAAGGCAGCGATCCCCTCTCAGATCGACGTCGACCACCTGAATGTCGGGCTCGCGCCGGGACAGATCATATTGCCGGGAGAGAGCGCTGCGAATTTTTCGATAGCCGACATCATCATGGATCGCCTCGACGCGCAGCGCTGGCTTTGTGCTGTCATCCGAGACATGGAACAGACGGAACCGGCGGATCATCGCCGGGCTCAGATGTTGCAAAACGAAACTTTCGTCGCGGTAATTCGCCCAGGCGTGGCGTAGCACGCCAAAGCCGTCTCCCAAGCCGGCGATGTCGGGGAACCACTCGCGATCCTCCTCGGTCGGCTCTTCACAGATACGGCGGATATCGCTCATCATCGCGAAGCCCAGGGCATACGGATTGAGACCGCTGAACCGCGGGTCGTCGAAATCGGGCTGAAACACGACACTCGAATGCGAGTGCAGGAATTCGAGCATCGATCCTTCAGTGATCAGTCCCTTGTCGTGCAATCTCCGCATGATTTCGTAGTGGCAGAAGGTCGCGCACCCTTCGTTCATCATCTGCGTCTGCTTCTGCGGGTAAAAATATTGGGAGACCAGGCGCACGATGCGGACCAACTCCTGTTGCCAATCCTCGAGCCGCGGCGCGCGTTTCTCGATGAAATAAAGCAGGTTCTCTTCAGGCAGGCCAAGCTGGCGCTTGATTTCCTGGAGCCGCGCCTCCTCGTCGCCACCGTCCTCCTTGTCTTTTCCGGCGCCAGGCACGGTTCGCCACAGATCGTTGTATGTCGCCTCGAAATGCGCCCGCCACTCCTCCGCCCGGCGCCGCTCCTCCGCAAGATTTGGCTTGGTACGGTGGGCGTAGCGGTTGACACCGTGATCCTTCAGCGCATGGGCGGCGTCGAGCACGCGCTCCACCGCCTCCGCCCCGTGCCGTTCCTCGCATTTCTGCACGTAGTCTCGTGCGAAGCTCAAATAATCGAGAATACCGTTGGCATCTGTCCACTGTCGAAAGAGATAGTTGTTCTTGAAGAAGTGGTTATGACCGAACGCGGCATGTGCAATGACTAATGTCTGCATTGTCATGGAATTTTCTTCCATGATGTAGCAGATACACGGGTTGGAGTTGATGACGATTTCGTAGGCGAGGCCTTGCAGCCCCTTTCGGTAGAGAGTCTCGTGGTACGCGAAACGTTTGCCGAAGCTCCAATGCCGATACATCAGCGGCAAACCAACCGAGGCGTAAGCGTCGAGCATCTGCTCGGAGGTGATCACCTCGATCTGGACGGGATAAACGTCCAGCCCGAGTTCGTCGAGCGCGATCCGCTCGACAGCGTCGTAGACCCGGCGTAACCCAGAATAATCCCAATTTGGGCCTGTGAAGAGCGGGGCAGCGGTTACGAGCCGCAATGCGATGGAGTCAGGCACGGATACCCCCCTTTGCGAACAATTCGTGGAACACCGAGAAGATCTGCGACGGGTCGCTGACCCGGCGCATTACGAAATGAGGATGGACCGGCGCCACCTCGCTGTAGGCCCTCCACAGGTCACTGTCTCGCGACAATCCGGTCAGGCTCCCGCCCATGCCGTCACCGACTTCGACGTAGGCGAAATACTGGCAAAGCGGAAGAACCTCGCCACCCAACAAGGAAACGCAGCGTCCGCTGTCCGCGCCATAATTGTCGCCGTCGGACGCCTGAGCCGCGTAGATGTTCCACCGGTCGGTGGGATATCGCGCCCGCGCAATCTCCAGCATTTTTTCGAGCGCGGTCGAGACTACGGTTCCGCCAGTCTCCCGACTGTAAAAGAACGTCTCTTCGTCAACCTCTTCGGCGGTGCTTGTGTGGCGAATGAAGACGATATCGACATGCCGGTAGCGCCGGATCAAGAAAACATGCAGGAGCATAAAGAACCTTTTGGCGAGGTCCTTCATCGCCTCGGTCATCGATCCCGATACGTCCATCAGGCAGAACATTACCGCTTCGGTATTCGGGCGAGGAACGCGCTCAAACCTGTTGTAGCGGACATCGATCGGGTCGATGTAGGGGATGATCTTGCTGCGGTGCTCGAGGCGGCCGAGCTCACGCAGAAGCCTTTCGACCTCGTCGTCGGCGCCGCGAGAGCGTGCATTATCGATCGCCTCGCGCAGCGCCTCCAAGTCCGATTGTTTCGGCCGTTTCAGCGATATGCGGCGCGCCATGCTGTTGCGCATCGTCCGGCGGATACTGAGGTTCGCGGGACTGCCGGTAACCGTGTACCCGGCACGCTGCAGATCGACTGCAAACGTCTCCTTCAGGCTCTTCTTGACGAGATCGGGGAGTTCGAGGTCCTCGAAAAACATGTCGAGGAACTCTTCCTTGGATAGTGTGAACTCGAATGCGTCCTCGCCTGAGCCATCGGGGCTCCCCTGCGAGCCCCCGCGCCCCTCCCCGCCGGTTGGCCGGGGGATCTCGTCGCCCCTGATATACTCCTTGTTGCCAGGGACGACATGTTCGGTTCGCCCGGTGCGGCGGCTGTGATGAAAGTTCGGCTCAGCAATCCCGCGCGTCGGGATTGCCACCTTTTCGCCGTGGCCGACATCGGCCACCTTGCGCTTGCGCAGTGCTTCCTGCACCGCCGATTTTACCTCGGCTCGGGCGCGTGCCAGGAAGCGTTGACGGTTACTGAGGCTTTTACCCTTGGGATTCGGGCGACGGTCGACGATGTTCATGCGTGACCTCCGAGATGGGACCCGTCCCTAGCCTGCCTTATTTACCCGCATATACCACTCGACCAACCGCCGAACCTGCCGCTCGGTGTAGCCGCGGGCTACCATGCGGTCGAGGAAATCGGCGTGTTTCTTCTCCGTCTCGGTATCCTTCTTGGTGCCAAAGCTGATCACCGGCAACAGATCCTCCACCTGTGAGAACATGCGCCGCTCGATGACCTCACGCAATTTTTCATACGACGTCCATGACGGGTTGCGCCCGGCATTGTTGGCCCGCGCCCGCAACGCGAATTTTACGACCTCGTTGCGGAAATCCTTGGGGTTCGCTATGCCCGCCGGCTTCTCGATTTTCGATAGCTCCTGGTTCAACAGCTCGCGATTCATCAGCTGGCCGGTATCCGGGTCCTTGTAGTCCGAATCCTCGATCCAAGCGTCGGCATAGGCCACATACCGGTCGAACAGGTTCTGGCCGTAGTCGGAGTAGGATTCTAAATAGGCTTTCTGAATCTCGTGGCCGATGAACTCGGCATAACGCGGCGCCAGCTCGGCCTTGATGAAGTTCAGGTATTTCTTTTCGGCGTCGTCCGGGAACTGTTCGCGCCAGATCGCCTGCTCCAACACATACATCAAATGGACGGGATCGGCCGCCACCTCCTGCGTGTCGAAGTTGAACGTGCTCGACAGCACCTTGAAGGCGAAACGAGTGGAAATGCCGTCCATTCCCTCGTCGACCCCGGCCGCATCGCGATATTCCTGCACAGACTTGGCGCGCGGATCGGTGTCCTTCAAGCTCTCGCCGTCGTAGACCCGCATCTTCGAATAGAGGTTCGAGTTCTCATGCGATTTCAGCCGCGACAGCACGCTGAAGCGTGCGAGGATATCCAAGGTCGATGGTGCGCAAGGCGAGGCGGCAAGCTCGCTGTTCTGCAAGAGTTTCTCATAAATCTTGCGTTCCTCAGTAGACCGCAAGCAGTACGGGACCTTGATCACCGAGATGCGATCGATGAACGCCTCGTTGTTCTTGTTGTTTTTGAAGCTCTGCCATTCGGCCTCGTTCGAGTGCGCCAGCACAATCCCCTGATAGGGGATGCCGCCGATATTTTCGGAACCGACGTAATTGCCTTCCTGCGTCGAGGTCAGCAGCGGATGCAGCATCTTGATCGGCGCCTTGAACATCTCGACAAATTCGAGAAGCCCTTGGGTCGTCCGGTTCAGGCCGCCCGAATAGGAGTAGGCGTCGGGGTCGTTCTGGCTGAAGAATTCGAGCTTGCGAATGTCGACCTTGCCGACCAGGCTCGACACGTCCTGGTTGTTCTCGTCGCCGGGCTCGGTTTTGGAGATGCAGATCTGCTTCAGCCGCGAAGGCTGCATGCGAACCACAGTGAATTTGGTGATGTCGCCGCCAAATTCTTCGAGCCGCTTGACTGCCCAAGGCGAGATCGTGCCGGTCAGACGCCGCCGCGGGACGCCATAACGCTTTTCGAGTTCATCGCCGAGTGTCACGGGATCGAACAAGCCGAGCGGGCTCTCAAAAACCGGACTGACTTCCTTTCCGGCCTTCAGTACATAGACTGGCTCCTTCTCCATGAGCTGCTTCAGACGTTCGGCAAGCGAGGATTTCCCGCCGCCGACCGGACCCAGCAAATAGAGAATTTGCTTGCGTTCCTCTAGGCCCTGTGCGGCATGACGGAAGAAACCGACGATCCGCTCGATCGTCTCCTCCATCCCGAAGAAATCCGCGAATTCGGGGTAGACCTTCATGGTGCGGTTCATGAAAATGCGCCCAAGCCGCGAATCTTGGCTCGTGTCGACCATTACCGGTTCGCCGATGGCGCTGAGCATGCGCTCGGCGGCGCCCGCGTAGTAAGACGCATCGTCGGAGCACTTGCCTAGATACTCCTCAAGGGAGAACTCGACATCTCTCCGGTTTTCGTACAACCTGGAATAGAGTCCAAAAATCCCGTCATCGAATTTCATGTCTCACCTCAACCGATGCCCCGCGCTCAACCCGAAGCTTCCCGTGACACTACCAGAGAACGACGAAACCGAGGTAACGTCTCGCTGGAACGTGTAATTCGTTGTAAATTCGCGTAATACCCTGTTACGTTGAGTTCCCCCAGATGGGTCTCCCGTTTTTCACCCAGTCGGCAATCCTCCGGCCCCGCCCTGCCTCGCTGCTCGACACCCCATTCGGAACCAAGGCGATTATGCCAGCACTTTGTGGCGAGAGTACGAATGTGTTGGATACCACGATGTATATCGTCGCCCAGTTGCCGGCTGAAATCGCCATATGCCCGAGTTCCGCCGATCAACAACATTTTGTGGTGCAACTCCGACATCACCCTCAGCATATATTAAAATGGGGAGAAACCCAATAGAAATCTAGGTTAAGACCTAGACTAGCAGCACCGATTGGCGTCGAGCCTCTGCAGCTTATCGCAAAATGCCGCGTCACCGCGGCGTTCTGCCGCAGTACGGCAGATTCTATGCGAACTCGGCAACCACCACGTTCGTTATCTAAAAAGCTGCCGATGTCGGTTTCAGTTAGTTCGGCCGCGAGGACGCGGCGGGCTGCACGCCACTCGGGTGCCCGATGCCGGCGATCGTGTCGGGAGTGCGTTGAAGTGATTTCGCGAGCTTGTCGTTGGATCGCCAATTCGATGCCAAGGCCTCGGCCAGCTGGTTTGCCAGGCAGGCATAGCCAGCGTCGGTCATATGAAGCCCGTCGGGACCGACGCTGGAAGCCGGCGCGAGCTGCTCCGTATGGTCCCATTCCTTCATGATCTCAAAGCGGCGGAACAAGCCGACCTTAGTACCTCTCGCAAGGTCCGCGATCAGCCGCTCCATTTCGGCGTAGGCGGGGCGCGCGAGCACCCGCGGGGCGTATTGCAGGTCCATCAGGACAACGTCGATCCCGCTCTCTTTCATCGCAGCCACACCGCGGCTAATGAGTTGCTCATCCGCCGAAAGATCGTCGCGCCGAAGCACCGCATTGGTGCCGACTTGCCAGATGACCAGATCCGGGTGCTCGGCAATCACGTCCCTGCCGAGGCGGGTCAATTCCTCCGGAACATCCTGACCGCCCACGCCGTGATTGATGACCCGGATATCGAGGCCGGGAAACCGGTCTCTCAATTCCTGCTCGAGTTCGGCTCGGGTAGCTGAAAGCAGGGGTGCTCGCCCCAACCCCGAGGGTGGACGAGGAGCCCATTGCGACGATCGTGAGCGGTTGCCCGGATAGGATTCGGGATGAGGTACGGTCCAGCGCAGCTCCGATTGCCGCAATCGTGGGCGGGGCGGCGCAATTTGACGGGAGTGGTGCGGCCGTGTCGCCGGCAAACGCGGGATTGCTGGCGGCCAAGACGATGGGGAGTGCCGCTGCAACACGCCGGATGAGGGGCATCGCTGTCATCGGAGCGCGAGTCGAATAGTTTCCGCCAGCTTGGCCGCGATGCACTCGTAAACTCTAGCGGCAAGGCTGGCCCGTTCCTCTTTAGCGACCCCGTCGAAGTTGAACACGTTCTGCTCGCTCCAATAGCGCATCATTTCGAAGCGCGGGAAGACATTTACGTTATTGACGTCACCGACCTGGTGTAGGGTGTTCAAGTATTGCTCGAAATCGATGACGGTCGTGGTGCTGTGTGAGAATTGCATATCGACCAGAATGATGTCGACACCGTGGGCCTTGAGCTCATCGATTCCGGTTTGCAGAGCCGCCGCAAAATCCTCGACTCCAACCCCCCGCACGGCATCGGTAGTGCCGGTTTCCCAAATCACCAGAACCGGGTCTTCGGGTATGACGTCGGTGGGGAACCTTTCTAGCATCTGCCGAGCAGCTCTGGCGCGGAACCCCTCGATTGACGACTGTGATCGAAGAGGAGGGGTACGAGTGGTCGAGGATCTCCTGCAGACGGTGGGGGTAGGCGAGATCCGACGAGCCCGCCGCCAACCCGGTCGTCGACGCTCCGCCGATCGCGACGATCCTGACAGGCTGCCCGGCGCGCAACCGCTCGGCCAGATGAGGCAGCTTGTCATCGACTTGCACCAACTCGTCCGGAACATCGCAGAGGAGCGAGCCGCCCGCGGCCGGTGAAAAGGACGGGAGCGCGGTCAGGGCAAGACCTGCCGCGAGGAGCGCCGGCCGCGCCAACCTGCCAACCGACACACGCCATCTCATTGGCCGAGACGATTGCCACGACCGGCTCGAGTGGCGGCGGGATGCGGCAGCTCCACTCGACCCATGGTTTTATACCAATGCAACATTATCGCAGTTAGGCACATCACGAGAATGCCCGCAAGATTAACGAGGATCTGGATGCCGATCGCCGAATCGTATTCCGAAAGAACAAAATGCCCAAGGGCCGACAGTAGGATACCGAGGCAGAATATCTCAAGGGATTGTTGGCCGCACCGGATCAGCGGCTTTGCTGCCGGCGAGCGCAACATGGCCGCATTGGCGGGCACGGCGACGGCGACAACAGCGACGGCGGCAAAGAAAGTCGCGACCCGGATCGGGGATAAGTTATTCTTGTTCACTGGCCACAACTCCTTGAGAAGGAGACCGGGAAACGGGTCCCAAATTCCGTGGACCGTCCAGCTGAGCTTGATGACAAACCCTGCCGCAAGAACGATCACAGCGAGCGGCAATAGCGGCTGAGCCCACCTCGACCATCGCCGCTCGTGCCGGCCAGGGAAGCCGAGCGCAGCTCCGGCAATGAACAGAAACTGCCAAGCCAGAGGGTTGAAAAACCAGACGTGCCCCTCCGGATAGGCCGGTACCGACAGGTCGGTCGCTTGTACGATTAGATAAAGCAGGAACGATGGCAATAATACGATCAGAGGCCGCAAGCGGAAGCCGAGCAAGACGACTGGGAAGATCAACAGAAGCAGGATATAGAGCGGGAGTATATCGAGAAAGGTCGGTTGGAACTCAAGAAGGAGCGCCTTCACGATCGCGACGTGGGGCTCGCCGAGAAAATCGCCAACCCGCATTTCGTCGTTATACATTGGATTATTGAAAGTCGTGACGGTGTAAGACACCTCGGCGATGAACATCACGAACAAAAAAATGTGAGCGACGTAAAGTTGCCAGGCACGGCTGAGAACCCGCGCCGTCGCATATAACATTCCCTGCGAAACGAGCGTTTGCCCATATACGAGAGCAGCGGTGTAACCCGAGATGAATATGAAGACCTCGGCCGCATCAAAGAAATCGACAGCCTGTATGGTGAAATAGCTGAAGATGTTCTCTGGAATGTGATCGACGAATATAAATATCAGAGCAAGACCACGGAAGAAATCAAGACGGAGATCGCGCGACGAAGCGGGCACGGGCGGGCTCGAAAACGCTGTCGTTAGTCGCAGCGCGCTGCGTGACGCTAGTCTAGCAAAAACGACGACCGCGGTCGATGCGAGTGGCACTCCCCGTCGCAATATCAAGCGGCGGCGGTGTGACGGGCATGGAACTCAGCCGCGTGAGGGTGCTCGCAACGGGGCGCCGAAGTTGCCTGACCGGCGCGCGCGATCAGCGCAGCCCGGAGAGCACCGTGAAGGATGCCTCGGTCTTCTGCCGGATTTCCTCAAGCGGCACGCCGGGCGCCAGTTCCATCAACCGCATCCCGGAGTGATCAATCGTGAAAACACCGAGGTCGGTGATCAGCATATCGACGACTCCCTTGCCGGTCAGCGGGAGAGTGCAGCGATGCAGCAGTTTCGGCTCGCCCCGCGCTGTATGCTCCATCAGAACAATGACCCGCTTCACTCCGGCGACGAGATCCATCGCGCCGCCCATGCCTTTCACCATGCGGCCGGGAATCATCCAATTGGCGAGATCGCCGTTTTCCGCCACCTGCATAGCCCCGAGGATCGACAGGTCGATATGCCCGCCGCGGATCATCCCGAAAGATTGCGCGCTGTCGAAATAGCTCGTCGACGGCAATTCGGTGATCGTCTGCTTGCCGGCATTGATCAAGTCCGGGTCCTCTTCCCCCTCGAACGGAAACGGGCCCATGCCGAGCATTCCGTTCTCGCTTTGCAGCTGAACCGTGATCCGGGGCGGAATGAAATTCGAGACCAGGGTCGGGATGCCGATGCCGAGATTGACATAAAACCCGTCCTCGAGCTCCGCCGCCGCCCGGCGCGCCATGTCGTCGCGTGACCAAGCCATCTCGCTTTGCCTCCTCGTCAATTGCCGCGCTTGCGGACGGTGCGTTGCTCGATCCGCTTTTCGTAAGAGGGGCAGCGCACGATGCGTTTGACAAAAATACCGGGCGTGTGGACGTGGTCGGAGTCGATCGCGCCGGGCTCGACGAGATTCTCGACCTCTGCAACAGTCACCTTCGCTGCCGTTGCCATCACCGGGTTGAAGTTGCGCGCAGTCTTCCGGTAGACGAGGTTGCCTTCGCGATCGGCTTTCCAGGCATGGATGATTGCGAGATCGGCGACGAGGCCACGCTCCATAACGTAGCTCTCCCCATCGAAGTCGCGAATTTCCTTGCCTTCCGCCACCAGGGTGCCGACACCCGTCTTGGTAAAAAATGCCGGAACGCCGGCGCCCCCGGCCCGTATCCGCTCGGCGAGAGTACCTTGGGGATTGAATTCGAGTTCGAGCTCGCCGCTGAGATAAAGATCGGCAAAGAGCCTGTTTTCACCGACATAAGACGAGACCATCTTGCGGATCTGGCGGGTCTCGAGAAGTAGACCGAGCCCGGCTCCGTCAATGCCGGCGTTGTTCGAGATGACGGTCAGGCCCGTCACTCCGGAACTGCGGATCGCGTCGATCAGCGCTTCCGGAATTCCGCAAAGGCCGAACCCGCCCGACATCACGGTCATGCCATCATGTAGCAGGCCGGCAAGCGCGGCATGGGCGTCGGGATAAACTTTGTCCATGGTGTACTCCTGCGCTAAGCGGGCAACCGATCATACAGCCGCCGTTAATTTCGGCCACCTTGCCGCGGCGGGTCTCCCGATTCGCCGAGCCGCCATCGAGTCGCAGCATCCACCACGCCACTCACATTCAGACCATTCTGCTTTTGAAAACGCGCAACCGCGCCGGCTGTGGCCGAATTGTACTCGCCCTCCTGCTCGACTGAAATTCTTGCGGCCGCTAGCTCGCGTTGCACGTTCTTGACATCGTTTCCCCGCATGGGCGGATCGGACGGCTTCAACAGGCGCGGCTGACCTGCCGCCGTCTCGGTCCCGCCGAACCAGGCGCTGACGTCGTTGCCGTTGACCGCGATCCAATCTGTGGGAGAGGAGGTGAGATGGAATTGCAGCCGCGGCTTCCCGTCCGGTGCCGTCCCCTCGACCCCAATCTCTCGAAGCACCGGGAGGTATTGGGCGAACGGTATCCCAATGCTCAGTTTCGGGATCGCGTCAAACCCACGGACCGCCAGATCTCCCGAGGCCGCGTAAGCTTTTGGCGCGAGCGGCGAACCTTTGGCTTGAGCCGTCAGATCCACCCCGACCTCCTTGGTATCGATAGCGAAGTCATAGATATGGAAGGTTGGGTTGAGCATAGCCGCGGCTCCGAGCGCCTGCTGAAGAGCCTGCTGTTTGTTTGCTTCACTTTCGTTCTCCCCCGATACCCGCTGGTCAGTCGCGGTGATGAAGGCGTGGAGCAAGTTCGTCAGAGCTTGCGTATCGAGGTCAACTACCCCGAAATCGAGCACCATTCGGCGGGGCACCCTCTCGTTCTCGAGAAGCGATGGCGCGAGGTCGAGGCCGTCGTGACTGATGCTGAACCGCAGCGCCGCCTCTTTCGTATCGAGTCCGCTGACCTCCGTGGTGCTATTCGCCTTCGCCACAGCTACGAGCGTCTCACCGGTCACGCTCCTGACCGTCAGACCTTCCAATGCTAGTTCACCCCGCATGGTGCTGAAAGGTTTCGAAATTGTCGAGACGGCCGCGAGGAAGGCGCCGCCGCGGCCTTGCGGTGATTTGCTGTCGTCAGCTTGCATTTGGTCGATCGCGTGGCGCAGCTTGTCGAGTTCGTTCAGCCTTGGACCGGCGCTGCTTCCAGTGAATGCGATCCGCTCGATCGCGCCGCCGATGGGACCCTGCGGCAGAAAGTATTCTATCCCTTTGACCTCCAATTCAACCGGTGCGCTCCAGCCGCCATTCGGTTCGGCGGCGAGCTTCGACGACATCGAGAGCGGTCCGAAAGTGACCCATGTGCCGGTTTTGGGCTGATCGAGGCGCGCGCTCGCGATCTCGACGAGAGTTTCCCGGCCGCGCCCCGACTCGGCCTCGATCACCGTATTTGCTCTTGCTCCCGTCAGGGTGATCTTGGTTTCGGTGCCGTCGCTCTCGCTGAGTATCATGTTTGTTGGCAATGTCAGGGCGAGCTCGATCAACTTGCCATCGTCTTTGCGGGCGGTCTCCCGGACCTCGATACTGTCGAGGGTGAGCTGGCCTGGTTGCGCCGTGTTCAACGACAGCCGAGCATTTTCGATGGTCGCGAGCAATCCTTCGCCGTCGCGCCGGATCTCGTAAGAGTCCGAGCCGACCCATTGGACCATGCCGTTCGAGCTCGGTCCGAGCCGCCCGATAAACGCGTCGATCTCGGCCTTGAAACGATCGACATCCGGCTCGTCGGCTCGAGCGGACGCCGAGAGGGAGAAAGCGACCAATATCGCAGCGACCGCTAGTCTGCGTCGCCTGACCGAACTGATGAGCTGATGTCCCATATGCATTCGACCCGTTTGGGATATTCTATCGTGCTGCCGCTGCCCGACCCACGCGACATGGCAGGAGCGGCGTGCCGGCTGACGATATCGACCGCGGTGTTAATAGAATGTCTGTGCACCGGAGGGAATTCAGTGAGGCAACGGACAGTATCCCCCAGGATTGGGCTTGTCTGGCACATTATCTCACACGCCACGGCATCGAGCTCGGACCAGGCCCGCCACGGCAGTTCGCCGGCAGCTATGGCTGCGCGGTCGGCAAAGGGCACCAGGTATTGCATGACGGCAGGGTCGGCGGAGAGCTCGGCGAAAGCCGCGGCATCGTCATCGCGCCACTGCCGAAGGACCAGCCGCGCGGTGCGCAGCGCGTCTGTCACCGCTATTTCGTCTTGTCGCTCGCGCCCGGCATGTTCGCGAAAAACATTTGCTGTAGCTGCTCGAACCCTTTGAGGGTCGCCGGCAGCCACGCCTTCAGCATCGCCTCCGGGTCCATGCCCTTGAGTATGGCTCTCAAACGCTGCTCGACTTCCGGCAGCAGCGCCTCCTGCAGCGGCTTCACATCCGGCAAGCCGAAAAAGGCTCGCGCCTCATCCGGAGTGCAATCGATGTCCACTTTGAACTTCATCGTAGCCGCCTCCTCCTACTTTCGCGGATCTTGACCCAATCTGCGCCAAGAAGCACCTCTCCAGCGGCAATTCCCGGAATTTTGTAGCTGTCCCGGAAAATCCTCATTCCGGGGAATCCGTGCCCCGATGATGCAGATGGATTCCCGCTTTCGCGCAGGGCTGTCCGGGGATATTTCCTTGCAGGGATAACCGGTTGGGAACTCGCAGGCATCCAACCACTCGTCTTGCGCGGACTTGATCGGCGCATCCACGCCTTTGTCTCGGAGGCTCGGCAGACGGTCGCCCGCGGCCTCTCCTGGCTGTTTTTGCAGCGAAACAACAGCCATCGCTCCACCTCATCCGGCCACCCGCACCGCCAATCGGCGCTTTCCCCAACGTGCATGAGATCCGAACATTGTGGCAATTTTAGTGTTGCTCATATGACAACTTGCGTGCCGCCACGGCCAAGGATCACTGTACCCGGCGCAAGGTCGCGTATCGCAGATCCTTGCTTCCAGGAATGGCCACAGTCACCGCCATTGTCTCGCCGTCCGGGCCCATCGTCCCCATTATCGTCCGCTGTGGGCCGGCCAGCTCGATGTCAACGTACAGCCGGCCCCTCGCGCGCCACCGCCCCCTTTGCCCAAACACGGGATCGGACACGCTCACATCCCCCGCATAACTCGTTCCGCCAAACCTCAGCGTCACCTCGCGCCCCTCGATGGTGCCGGCCCAGGCCTCGCCGGACAGGTCCGAAGGCGGCCGGTAGGCTGGCTGGCCGGTACCGTTCGTGATCGGCTGGCTCGACGAAGGCATCGTGGTCGCCGGGCCAGGCACGGCAACCGTTGGACCGAGGCGCGGCGAGGGCGTTGAAGGGATGAATGCGTGCCAGGTGCGGGCAACACCAGGCTGACGACCGTCGCCCAATCGACGAAGTTCCAACGGCGCTTGACCGGCCGGTCCGACCCGGATGACATCGCTCGTCGCATATATAGCGGCACACTGGCCGCCCGCGCAACGAACCTCACGGTGATTTTCATTGTAATTCCGCAACGCGCCGGTCCAATATTGACCCCGAAGGGACGGTCGCCATGCTACGTTGGTCCGCAACTTTCAGCGCGCCTCTGTTCGCGCTCGCCGTGCTGCTGCCGGTGCGCGCCGAGGCCCAATGCAGCGACTGGCTACGAAACGTCGCCCTGCCCCACCTAGGATGCAGCCCACAAGCCATCGGGCAGATCTGCGCCGGCGCCCGGCCGGTGCCGACCACGCCTTATTGCGGCGGCACCGAGCAGCCGGCTGCCGGCATGGGTGACTGGTGCCAGACGCCGATCGGCGGCTGTCAGATCGGTACGCAGGCCGCGCTCGATCGGGCCTGCCAATGCCCGAGCCCAGCCGGCATGGTCAATGGCTGGGTAACCCGCCAGTAGGCAGGCGGCGGACCGTCACGGCGTTTACGAAGCTTTCAGAGGCTAGCGAACTATTGCGCAAGCAACGACTGGTGCCCTAACGCAAATTTGCCGTAAACTCAAGAATTATGCAAAGAAATTAGGTCACTGATAACAAAAGGCTTTTCCTTTGCATAAGTTGCCGCCATAAGTCAGGCATGAAATACGACTATGCAAGGGTATCGCCGGGCGGCAAGAGCGAGGGCGTTGAGGCCCAACCGCGGCAACTGACCAAGGCCGGATGCAGGAAGGTTTTCCGCGACGTGCATGTCAGCGGAGCCAAGACCGACCGCGCGCAGCTTCGCCGGTTGCTCGATCAGCTTGAGGCCGGTGACGTGCTGATGGCGACACGGCTCGACCGGCTGGCGCGATCCACTCGCGACCTGTTGAACGTTCTCGCCACCATCACCGCCAGGAAAGCCGGTTTCCGCTCGCTAGGCGACACATGGGCCGACACCATCACATTACACGGACGGCTGAATGTTGACCGTCCTAGGCGGGCTTGCAGAGTTCGAGCGTGACCTTATCCGGGCGAGGACGGGCGAAGGCCGCGAGCGGGCGAAGGCGCGCGGCGTGAAAATGGGCCGACCGCACAAACTCACTGATCATCAGAAGCGTGAGGCGATCAAGCGGCGGGAACAGGGCGACGAATCCCTTACCGAAATCGGACGCAGCTACAACGTGAGTGCGGCGACGATTTCTGCCTGAGACCGGAGTCGCCTAACGTCAATGCAAGGTGCAGCGAAATCGCTTACAATCATTGGTCTGGTACTGACGCTGATAGGCGTCGGTAGCGTCCTAGGGCGGCTGTCGACATGAGCATTCGGCCTGGCTTTGGATTTCGGCGATACGGGACGCATCATAGAGCATGTGCAGAATCTGTCGTGAACCAGTTTCCCTACTGGCTTTATCGAGACGAACGCAAACCGGATCATAGCCTGGCGATACAGGGCGTCAACGAGATGACGAAACTGAATCTTAGCTTACAGAAGCAATTAGCTACTGTGGCCTGCAAGAACTTTGCTCGCGCACGACCTTGGCGGGCTTCGTTATATTATTTTTCACTTTGCGTGATACACGAGCATAGATTTCCCCATGATAGCGTCGGACTCATTGAAGGCACCGCCTCTTAAAAGACCCGGCGATCTATTAGATGCCATGGCTTATCAAAATTTGGTAAAATAACCGTCGCTGTCTGTATCTAAGTATCAAGAACCCTTTTGGATCGCTGGGTTTGAGCCTCTATCAAACACGAGCAGTATAAGTTTCCTCTTAATAATACGTGTGATCAAGTACTCCGAAAGCGGATATGGACAGCTTGGCCGGGCACAACCGGCGCAATGTCTAAGGTGCCCTGCATCTCAGATTACAGCCGATGCTGATTCCTAGATGAAAAAGCATTGGGTAGCACGGATGTGAAATCTACGAAACCTTTCAGGAGCCGCATCGCACGGCGTACTGCTCTATCCAAATTCAGCGTTGCGGATCCGGTTGCTGAATGGGTATGGGACGATATCTGTCAAACCAGTTAACCCGCAGACTAGAGCCCAGCACCGCCTGCCTTTCCGAAGACTCGCTTCATGTCTGGCAGCTCACTCGCTTCTAGTGCACATCTGTATTGCGTAGAAGACGCTCGACCACAATCCCCCACAGCCAATGCTGGTTCATTTTTCCCAACGAGGACGCCGCGCAGTGGGCTTAACCACGAAGGCGCCGCTTGATCTTAATCGGTGCGACGAGGCGGGAACAGAGGCAAAACTTCCCGAGCTGAACACCCATCACGCGCCCACCAGATCGATTTGGAAAAACGCAATTTCCCATAATCGCCGCTATGCGGCATTGGGTTAACATAATTCCGGAAATCCTGTAACCTCGTTGCCATGTCCGTCGAGATCCCGTTTCGCCGCGAATTTTCGTTCGAATATGGCCGGCTGGAGCCGGTTGCGCCGATGATCCGGCGCATCGTGGCGCGCAATCCCAGCCCCTTTACCTTCCGCGGCACCGGGACTTATGTCGTCGGCCAAGGCGACGTCGCGGTGATCGACCCGGGGCCGGACCTCGCCGACCATGTCGAGGCGCTGCTCGCCGGCCTCGCGGGCGAGCAGGTCACGCATATCCTGATCACGCACACGCACCGCGACCACTCGCCGGCAGCGCGCGCACTGCAGGCGGCGACCGGCGCCCCGACCTACGGTTTCGGCCCGCACGCGGGCGGAAAGCGCGGCGACTCGGAGGTCGAGGAAGGCGGCGATTGGGATTTCGTCCCCGACAAGACGATCGGCGACGGCGACCGGATCGCCGGCAAGGGTTGGGTTTTCGAGGCGGTGCACACGCCGGGCCACACCTCGAACCATCTGTGCTTCGCTTTGCCCGACAGCGGGATACTGTTCAGCGGCGACCATGTCATGGGGTGGTCGACCAGCGTAATCGCCCCGCCCGACGGCGACATGGCGGCCTATATGGCCTCGCTGGAAAAGCTGCTCGGCCGTGCGGATGCGGTCTATTGGCCGACGCACGGACCGGCCATCACCGAGCCGCAGGATTACGTCCGCACCTTCATCGCCCATCGGCGCGAACGTGAGGCCGGCATTCTCGACTGCCTGCGGGCCGGTGTCGGGCGGATCGAGGCTATTGTCGAACGGCTATATACCGGCCTGCAGCCGGGGCTGCGCCGGGCCGCCGGACGTTCCGTCCATGCGCATTTGATCGATCTCGCCGGGCGCGGCATCGTCGAGAGCGATGGCCCGCCGGGACTGGACGCGCATTACCGCATAGCCCGCAACTGACGAGCGACTCGGGCGCGGTGAGGCGGTGGCCGTGCGAGCAGTCTGCGGGTTCTCTATCGCTTCAATTACTGAGCGATCTCGACATGTAGCATTCGTTGGGGCCTAGCGGCTTGAAGGCCTGTTCCCCCGGGACTACTGCAATCTGCTTGTAGTAGTCCCACGGGCCTTTGGATTCCGACGGGTTCTTGACCTCGAACAGATACATGTCGCGAACGAGCGTCCCATCCTCGCTGATACTGCCGTTCTTGGTCATGAAGTCGTTGACCGGTGCCGCCTTCATCTGCTTGACGACGGTCGGACCGTCGGTGGTGCCGGTCGCCTTGATCGCCGTAAGGTAGTGCATGATCGAACCGTACACCCCGGCCTGGACCATCGTCGGCTCGCGCTTCATCTGGTCGAAAAAACGCTTCGACCACGCCCGCGTCTGATCGTTCTGATCCCAGTAGAAGGCCGAGGTCAGCTGCAGCCCGTGCGCGGTCTGCAGACCGAGGCTGTGGATGTCGGAAATGAAGAGGAGCAGCCCGGCAAGCTTCTGTCCCCCCTCACGGATACCAAACCTGGCCGCCTGCTTGATCGAGTTGTCCGTGTCGCCGCCGGCATTGGCAAGCCCGATGATCTTTGCCCTCGAGGCCTTCGCCTGCGTCAGGAAGGGGGAGAAATCCGCGGTCATCAGCGGTGCCCGGACCGAGCCCAGAATCCAGCCGCCGTTTTGCCGAATCACCTTTGCAGTGTCGCGCTCGAGGTCATAGCCAAAGGCGTAATTCGCAGTGATGAAGAACCAGGTGTCGCCGCCGGATCTGACGACAGCGCCGCCGGTGCCGTTCGCCAATGCCACGGTGTCGTAAGTCCAATGGACCGAGGTCGGCGAGCAGGCCCTGCCGGTGAGGTCGGAGGCGGCTGCGCCAGAGATCAGCAACACTTTATTCCTGCTGTGCGCGACCTCCTGGACGGCGAGGGCCACACTCGAAGTCGCCACGTCGGCGATCGCGTCGACACCGTCATTGCCGAACCACTGATTTGCGATCGCCGCGCCGAGATCGGGTTTGGTGATCACCGGTCCGCCCGCACGAAAACTTCACGCGGGCTCTCCAGCCCGGTGCGACAAGAGCTTTCCGCGATATGGGTGCCGCTCTTCCCGGCATCCACCTGCCATTCTAGAGCTGTCTGCGCTCGGCTGTCTGTTTGCCGCTACGAAACCCCGTCGCGACGACGTAGGTCTCCGGCGACCGGGCGCGGCTCGCCGGCGGCTTAACATGGCGCAGTTCGGCAAAGTCGCGCTTGAGCACCGTGAGCAGCGCGCCAGCGGCGCCACCCTGGAACACCTTTGCGACAAGCGCACCGCCCGGCTTCAGGATTGCCGCGGCGAGGGAGTACGCCGCTTCGGCGAGCGCGACGATCCGCAGGTGATCGGTCGCGGCATGACCAATCGTCGGCGGCGCCATGTCGCTCAACACAACATCGGCCGGGCCGCCGAGCTCGGCCTCGATTAACGCCGGCGTCAGTGCCGGATCGTAGATGTCGGCGCGAAGGATCTTGGCGCCGGCGATCGGCGCCACCTCCGCGAAGTCGACGCCGACGACGCCGCCAGCTGCGCCGACCCGCTCGACAGCGACCTGCGTCCATCCTCCCGGCGCGCAACCGAGATCGACGATCCGCAGCCCGGGCCGCAACAGACGAAAGCGGTCGTCGAGTTCTATGAGTTTGAAGGCGGCGCGCGAGCGATAGCCTAGCCGCCGCGCCTCGGCGACATAGGGATCGTTCAGCTGACGCGACAGCCACTCCGCCGAGGACGGCTTGCGCCCGGCTCCCGCAACCCGCACCGCCATGGCGCGCCCGGCTCGGAAGGAGCGGCGCCGGCCGCCGCCGCCCTTCTCAGCCATGTCAGCCCTGCATCAGGTCAAAGAGAATTCCTTCACGCACGCCGCGGTCAGCGACGCGCAGACGGCCGACCGGCCAGGTCGCGCAGATCGCATCGAGGATCGCGCAGCCGCTCAGCACCAGATCGGCGCGCTCGCGGCCGATGCACGGATTGGCGGCGCGTCCGGCGAGGTCGAGACCGGCCAGGTGGGCCGAGACGACCGAGATCTGCTCGAACGTCAGCACGCTCCCGTCGACCAGAGCGCGGGTATAGCGCGGCAGCGCCAGATGGATGCCGGCGAGCGTCGTTACCGTGCCCGAGCTGCCGAGCATCTGCACTCTGCCGGTTCTGACATGGCGCTGAATGTCGTTGGTGCGCTCGAACGGCGCCAATGCGGCCATCGCCTCGGCAACCATTGCGCGGTAGGTCGCCGGCGAAACTTCGGTGCCGCCGAACCGATCGGTGAGGGTGACGACGCCGAAAGGAAGGGACATTGAGCCGAGGATCTCGGGCCGCCCCCGATTGCCACCGCCCCAGAGCCGCAGCCAGACGATTTCGGTGGAGCCCCCGCCGATATCGAAAACGATCGCGTAGGGAATTCGCGGATTGAGCAGCGGCGCGCAGCCGGCGACGACGAGCCGCGCCTCCTCGGTGCTCGAGATGATCTCGATCTCGATCCCGATTTCCTGTCGCGCCCGGGCGAGGAACGCCTCGCAATTCGCTGCCTGGCGGCATGCCTCGGTGGCGACGTAGCGCCCCGCGGCGACCCGGCGCCCGGCGATCTTGTCGGCGCAGATTTTGAGCGCGTCGAGCGCCCGCGCCATGGCATCCTCGGAAAGCACCCCGCTCGCTGCCAGACCTTCACCAAGGCGGACGATGCGGGAAAAAGCATCGACGACGCGAAACCCCGAGCCTCCCGGCCGCGCCACCAAGAGCCGGCAGTTGTTTGTCCCGAGATCGAGCGCGGCATATTGCGGCGCGAAGCGTGGCGCGGTGGTTTGCGGCCGGGCCACCGGCGTGAAATCCGGCGCGTGCGGACGCCCCGCCCGCAACCCGGCGGACATCGACTTTCCGTTGGTCCCGGCTGCGCCGGGCGCCAACGGGGAGAGAGCCGGAGCCCCGCCGCCTCCGGGCGGAGCCCTGGTGCAGAGCGATTTCTCCACGGCAGCAACCGATCCTCATCGAAGCACGTCCTGAGATGGTAGCGCAACCGGACGACGAATCAAAACTTCACAAATCTCACACAACTGCCCGGCAGCACGGTAACGCTAAGCCCTACCGTCCGCCGCCCTGTTGTGCTATCAATCCAAGGAGCGATTGGCCCCGACCCTGAGCCGAGCGTCGGATGGGGGATCGTCTAACGGTAGGACAGCGGACTCTGACTCCGCCAGTCTAGGTTCGAATCCTAGTCCCCCAGCCAAATCTCAGGTTTCGCCGAATTGGCTGCATTTACCGCCTGGTGGCTGGCTGCTGGCAGCGCAACATCGCGGTGCAAGGTTCTTTAATCCCGTTGAGGATCCGCGGCTATCCTTCGGGGGAATCAAGGAGAGCGGGTACGGACGCGAGCTGTCACACTACGGCGTCAAAGAGTTCGTGAACATCCAGGCCGTCGACGTTGCCTGATCCTCCAACGGTGGTGGAGCATAAGATTTGGCATTTGACGAGCGTCAATGTCCGGCAATGCGGTTTCGATACTTTGCTTTACGACGGGCAACGCAGGCCCGAGAATCGGCGATGGGCGGCGTTGCATAAATAGACGGCTTTTCAAAGTCGAGGACGGCGAACAATGAAGGCAATTCGCATCTACGGATTCGGTGGTCCGGAAGTACTGAGTCGCGGCGAAGGAAGACAGGCTGCGCCGGTCGTAAAAAACTGCGTATTCCACCAGAGCGAAGAGAAGTGGAACGCGCCGACCAGGAGACCCGCAATCAGCCCGACGACAATCCGACAGGCGAGGCCAATCTCAATCATTGCCTGAGCCCCGGGTGATGCATCCACCTCCAGGCCGACCAGAAGCCGAACGCGCCCCGGCCATCAGCAGAGGAGCAGAGAAAAAGATCCCGGTTCCGAAGGTCCGGTCGAGCCAGCGGCCGAGGAAAAGGCAGAGCAACGTCGGGAAAACAATCGTCCAGCCGAGAATGCCGATCTGGCCGAGCCGCGCGCCGAGCGAGGGTTCGGGATCGGCACGACCCTCGGCCTTGCGCTCGGCGGCTCTCTGTGCTGCCTCAGCCAGGCGATCGAGGTCTGCTCCTCTCCCGAGGCAGCCTCCTCTTTGATCGGCACGGCCGCAGCCGGACTGGGGCACAGATATCTCAATGGCTGACGCACCGCGAGAGCCTGAAGGCGAACCTGCTCGACACGCGCCTTTCGGTCGGCTTCAATTTGCTGCGCACGGACCGCGCGCACTTTTGCTTCGAGATCTTCAAGCGAGTCGCCGAGAACTCCTTCGCGGCATGCGATGGAAACATTGTGCCCCGCAGAGACCGTAAACACGCCGCCGCGCACTGCGCAGAAATGCGTGGAGCCATCGGCCGTCCGCCAGCGCACAACAGTAGGGACGAGCGCGGTCAACAAATCCGCGTGGCCCGGCAATATCCCAAAGCTGCCGCTCTCGTCCTCGGCCCGCACCGCCGCGACATCGCCGCTGTCGACGAGGTTTTGCCCCGGCGTTGTCACAGTGAGACGAAAGAGTGCCGCTCATTGTGGTGCGGTCGCGTGCGAGGCTTTCTCCTTGTCGCGCGCCTCGTCAATCGTGCCGACCATGTAGAGCGAACTTTCCTGCCACTCGTCGCATTCGCCGGCGAGGATCGCCTTGCAGCCGGCAATCGTGTCCGCCACCGCGACCGAGCGGCCGGGAGCACCGGTGAAAGTTTCAGTCACGGCGAACGGCTGCGTCAGAAAGCGCTGCAGACGCCGCGCCCGCTCGACCATGCGGCGGTCCTCGGCGCCGAGCTCCTTGATGCCGAGGAGGGAAATCACATCCTGCAGTTCGCGGTAATGCTCGATGTTGCGGCGCTGAGGCCGACGATGCGGATCGGCGTGCCGTCGCGATCGCGAATAATCGTGGTGCGGGTAGGGATCCAGTGCTGTGTCCCATCGGGGCAGAAGTTTCGGTACTCGACCTCGTAGGGCGCCTGGCGCGCCATTGCGCGCCGTCGCGCCTCTTGAAAGAGCAGACGATCGTCGGGATGCATCGCCGCGAACATTCGTCTCGTGCGTGAACGGGGCCTCCGGGGCAGCCCGAAATTTGCTTTGCAGGTTGGAGAAACCGTCAGCGCACCGGTGGTAAGATCGGCTTCCCACAATCCTACGAGCGCCGTTTGCAGAACCGTTTCGAGCCGCTCGTGGGTGTCGCGCAGCAACCGAAACGGATTCAGTCCCCCGACCACGAACCCGGCGGCACCGGTTTGCCCCTGTGCCCTGAGCGGGAGAACGGGCGCCCGATCGGACGCCCGATCCCACGCGCCTGTCGGCAGAGCATCGAAGCGGGACGACAATCCCTCGACGATACGATAATACCTCGACGATAATAGCTTCGCAGTTCACGGCTGCCTGCGGCAGCGGCCAGGTCGATTCCGCGGCTTCGAGGTCGATGAGCGGCGGCGCGCCCGGCCAACCCGAATCATCGATGCCGGCAGGAGACACGAGAGCGGCGGTCTTCCCGCCGGGCTGGGTCAGATAAAGCAGCGCGAACGGCATTCCCCGCGGGTCGCGACCAATGCATTTGGCCGCCGCAGCGCCTACCTGTTCGGGCGTATGCGCTTCCGACGAGGCGGCGGCAACCTCGGGCAAAAGCCTGAGCCGGCGTTCGCGAATGATGCGCAAACGTCTCGTCGGTAACGGCAGCAAAGATGCCGCCGACCTCTCCTGCATGTTGCGCAGCGGGCTGTAGGAAAACGTGAAGTATGTTTCCTCCAGGTAGCCGCAGCGCTCCATAATCAGAAGAAGCGCCTCGTCGAAGGTGGACTCTGCGGGCTCCAGAGCGGCCTCGGTGCGCGGGCCAATGAGGTCCCAGATCTCCGCCCAGACTTTCGTCGCCGGTTGGCCCAAAGCGTCGGGTGCTTTTCGCCGAGGAACGGCCGATACGCATCGTAATAAAGATTGGTCAGCTGCCGTCCCCACCACACGAACATCGCGTAGCGCGAGCTCAGCATAATGCCGACCGCGGTTCGAAGGCTGATTGGCCAACTCTCGGGCGGACCCAGTGGCGTGCGCGTCCAATCCGCCGCGCGGATCAGTGCGCCCATCTCGCTGCTGCCGGCGAGAAAATCCGGGGCGGGGTTCCCTAGCATCCGATATCGGCTTATTTTAGCGCTCTGACAAAAGGCGGGGCGGCATCGGGCAAGTGAGAGATTTTTCTCTTTTCCCGATCATTCCCCCGTCATATTGACCCGTGCCCGTAAGCCGTGTTCCGCGCGAGGGGCGGAGGCGGCGGGCAACAGTAACTCTGATGAGGAGAGAACGGAATGTTCAGCCATATCATGATCGGGAGTAACGACATCGCCCGGTCGAAGAAATTCTACGATTCCCTGTTTGTCGCAATGGGCGGCAGCCCCGCCACTCCGGACGCCAGAGGCCGGCTGGCTTACGCGCACAATGGCGGGCGTTTCATGGTGTCGAAGCCTATCGACGGCAAGCCGGCCAGCCATGCCAACGGCGGCACGATCGGCTTCGCGATGAGCAGTCGCGAACAGGTTGACGCCTGGCACAAAGCCGGGGTCGCGAATGGCGGCACGTCGATCGAGGACCCGCCCGGGGTGCGCCAAGGGGCCGCCGGTCAGATGTATCTCGCTTATTTGCGCGATCCCGATGGCAACAAAGTGGTCGCGGTTCATCGCATGCCGGCTGCCTGAATTATCGCCCATCAAATCCACAGAGGGCCGTCCTTTCCGGGCGGCCCTCGCGCCCTGGCGGGGGCCGGCGCTATCGGCCCCCGCCGCTGCGCATCAGCCGTTTTGCAGCCGATAGCGGAGCCAGACCGCGCCGCCCTCCAGCACCTCGGTGCTCGCCAAAGTCATCGAGGAGATCGGCGCCGGCACGCCGGCATCCCTATCGCTCGAATCGAAGATGCTCGGCGCGCCCTTCGCGCCGTCGACGGCGGGGCAGATCGCCAGGCTGATCTCGTCGATCAGGCCGGCCCGCAGAAAGGCCCCGTTCGAGCCGCCGCCACCTTCGAGCAGCAGGCGCTCGATCCCGAGCTCGCGGTTCAAAATCTCCAGCGCCAAGCCGAGATCGAGCTCCCGCTCGCCGCCGAAAATGTAGGAGACGCCGTCCTGGCGCAGCCCCGCCAGATGCGCGTCCGAGACCTGCTCGGTCAGCACCGCGACGACCGGGTCGCCGCCGATATCGGACCGCCCCCAGGCAATCTTGCCCTGGGCGTCGAGTGCGATGCCGTAAGCTTTCGCGTCGCGCCGCGCGAACCAGGGTTCCCGCGGATAGGTCTGATCCGAGTGGCTAGGGTAGGCCTGCGCCTTGGCGTATTCGCTGCCGGTGACGCGGCCGATCAGCCACGAGCCGCCGCCGAGCTCTTCGTGGATGCGCTCGAACAGCCCCGCCATGCGGTTTTCGCTCGGCCGCCAGCGGCTGCCCAGGATGCGGCCGTCGACGCTCGCGTTCATGTGGCAGATCACATAAGGCTTCATCCCGCGTCCCCTGCGCCCGCCCGCACTCAGGCGGGACGCCTCCAGCCCACCCAGTTGCACACCGCTTCGCCCATGACCAGCTCGTTGGAATCCGGGTCCCACAGCACCGGGTGGATCAGCGCCCGGTCAACGCCGGCTTGATCCATTGCGGCGGCGACCGGGAATAGAAGTCCTGGTCCATGCCGTAGGCGCGCTTTGCGGGCATCACTCGCTCCGGCTGCTTTGTCGGGACCCACTATGACACACCGCGACCGATCTCGCTGCGCAGCGTTGTAGATCGCCTCTCACACCAAATCCCTCTGATCACGACTTATTCGGCTCACCCCCACCCAAACCCTCCCCCATCAAGGGGGAGGGCTTACCATGTGCTCCCTCCCCCTTGATGGGGGAGGGCGGGGTGGGGGTGATCGGCCATTGGTCTTGTCATCAAGATCGGGCATTAGCGTTCCGCCGATGCCCTCGCGGCCCGCCAGACCCGCTGTGGCGGCGCGACACGCATCGGCTCGAACGGGGAGCGCCCGCGCGTGCGCGCGAGGCGAAAAGAGATCAGGTGTAACCGATTGGGATTCCTCGACTCCGGGTGGCAAAAACAGGGGCTAACAGGACGCGGCAAGGTAATCGCAGCGGCAGGCACGGGCAGGCCTCCGATGGCCGAAGCTTTGGCAAGGTGCGTCCGCTGGCCGAACGACGGCTTCGCGGCATTACCGCGCTCTGGTTCCAAGGTCCTGGTGTCGCGGAAGGCCGGGATCACCTCCTTTGCGAAGCGGTCGAGGTCTTCGAGCTGAACGTCGAGCGGGGTGCCGCGCGGCGGCGGCGCAAATGACGCGGTCGAGGCCGGGGTAGCGCCTCTCGACCGCCTTCAGCGCCTCGATGATGTCCTCCGGCCGGCCCGCCAGGAAGCCGCCGGCCTTCACCGCATTCGCGATCGTCGGCGGTTTGAGGGACCGCCCGCGAGCGGGTCTGGTGCGGCCTGTTCTCCCTGTTTTATCTGGTCGAGATCAGGCATCCGCAACTCCCTTTGATCGCAAACGCGCACCCGCCGACGGGGCATCGATGCGCGTGAGATTACACTGCGATTATGGCAATGGCGTGTTGTCGATGCCCCGAGTCGAGGCGCCGGCACCAAGGTGATCTCCTTCAGGGTGTAGCCGCGATACGGCACCTCGGGCGGGATCGTGTAATACTTGCCCTTGTGCGAGCACGGCTTGCCCTCGAATGCCTTGAGCAGGACCGACCCCCTCCTCGAATATTTCGCGGTTGGCGTTCTGGTCGAGCAGCGCGGCGCGTGAAAGCCTTCGATCTCAAAATTGCGGTAACGACCCTAGCGCTCCCGTGTCGAGCCCAGCAGCGGCCGCGACCGGAAACGAGCTTCCTCAATGACAACGTAGCGCCCAAACAACCTCTGGCCAAACCTCTGCACGGCAGCGTCCAGACGCGCCCACTTGAAGAGATATCTTTCCGGAGCAACGCGCAAAAGCACGAGTCCGGGCACTGTCATGTGCAAACGAAAGACGAATTCGCCAAAGTCCTTGTCTTCGGTCAGCAGAAGTCTGTCTTCGTCATTGGCTCGCCGCAGAATCTGCGCATCGGTCGCTCCCGACGCGACTTCGGCCGCGTAGATCACATCGTGTCCGGCGCCGCGAAGGCGACGCACGAGCGCTGCATCGACGCATTCGTCGGCAAGCCACCGCATGCGTCCTCCGGTCAGCGATAAACGAGTTCCTCATCCGCGAGATAGTCCGCCGCAAAGGCCTGAGCCGCCCGAATGTCATCAAGGACAAGCCTCGGATGATCGGCGAGGATTTGCTCCGTACTGATGCCGGCTCCGAGTTTGCGCAGGACCAATTCCACCGGGACACGCGTACCGCGGATCACCGGCTTGCCGCCCATGATCTCGGGGTTGATCTCGATCCGCTCATGCGCCATGGCCGTTCATCCTGCGCCGACTACGACGCACAGTGTAGCACACTTGCCAGGGCATCCGCCGGCCTATCTCGGTCTCGAGGTGACCGCGGACCGGCCAGTCGGTGGTTCTCGACGACGTATTTCGCCATGAAGTCGAAGGCGCGCTCGGAGCCGCTCTGGATCGGCTGCCAGCATTCGACCGGCAGCCGCTCCGGCGCCGGCACCAAGGTGATCTCCTTCAAGGTGTAGCCGCGATACGGCACCTCCGGCGGGATCGTGTAGTACTTGCCCTTGTGCGAGAACGGCTTGCCCTCGAAGGCCTTGAACAGGACCTCGACACCCTCCTCGAACATCTCGCGGTTGGCGTTCTGGTCGAGCAGCGGCGCGCCGAAGGTCTCGACTTCACGGGTGTGGTAGCCGCGCCCGACGCCGAAGATGACCCGCCCGCCGGTCAGGATGTCGGCCATCGCGTAATCCTCGGCGAGCCGCAGCGGATGCCACATCGGTCAAGGCTGCCGTGCGGATTGAGGAAACGGGGCGAACGGTAATGCTCCTAGGCTGCCGTTCGGCAGAAGTCCTCACTGTAGGCTGACGCCCAACGAGCCCTGCGCTAACTTAGGATCGCAACCTTCCAATTGGGGCGGTCGATGGCGGCAAGGGCAAAACGGGGCGTGTTCCTCACGGAACTGACCCTAGCGAATATCAAGTCATTTGCCGGGGAACAGACCCTCGATCTGACCGACGGCAAGGGTCATCCGGCACGATGGACATTGCTTCTCGGGGAGAACGCGGTTGGAAAGACCACGCTACTTGAGTGCTTGGCACACCTCAAACCGGTCTTCAATGACGACCCAGAAGAGGGCGATCCGTACTTCGAGCCGCGGCTGACCCAGGAAGAGAATGCCGTAACTGAGGCTTTGGGCCGCGTTGCCGAACGGGAGTGCAGGGCTAGCGCCACCTTTGCAATGGATACGATCCTCGATCGCAAAGGTAGCGACGACGTGGTGGAGATGTCTGTCTCTTTCACGCTCAATGCCGACGGGAAAGCGGAGACCATCGAGTTCTCACGCTGGCCCGATAAGAAGGAAGCTTTACACGATCGACCGAAGCAGCGGCAGCCAGAGAGCGATACTGCGGACCACTCTCGTTTCAAGGCCCCGCTCATCCTCGGCTACGGTGCCGGCCGACACATGGGTGTGGGAAACCTGGATTTCGATGCCGCACCAGGCCCTACCGAATCCCTTTTCAGCGGCTCTATCGAACTGTTCGACGCCGACGAACTGCTCCGATATCTCGATTACGCATCATTAGGGAGGCGAGCCTCCAAAGCAGTCAAGCAAAAACAGGTTCTGCTTGAGACGATTGCGGCAGTCCTCCCAGGTATCGAAACGCCGGAGAAAATTAAGATTTACCGTCCTTCGGCAATCGGTGAATCAGGAAAGACCGGGGTCTGTGTCCAAACAGCGGACGGCGAGGTGCCACTGCGGCAGTTGAGCTTTGGTTATCAAACCGTAATGGCTTGGGCGGCTGACATTGGATGGCGGCTATTCGCGCATTATCCCAAAAGCGCGCGGCCCCTTAATGAGGCGGCAATCGTCCTGATTGACGAGATAGATCTGCATCTGCATCCGAGCTGGCAGCGCGCCATTCGGTATCTCCTTACCCAGCAATTCCCCAACGTACAGTTCGTCGCGACGGCTCACAGTCCGCTCATCGCGCAGGCTTTCTTGGACGCGAACCTGGCGGTAGTTGTTCGCGAGGCCGACCATTCGATCATCGAGAACGAGCCCGTGGCCATCGCAAATTGGCGCGTAGATCAGATCGTAACTTCCGAACTCTTCGGATTGGAGACACCTTGGCCGCCATCGGTCGACCGGCTATTCGAGCGTCATCGTGAACTGTCCGAGAAACCAAACCGTACCCCTGAAGACGAGAGGAAGCTGAAGAAGCTTGAGGCGGAAATGTTGCAATTGCCAACCCAAGACAATCCTGATGACGAAGACGCGTTTAAGACCATTCGCGAAGCCGCGCGTCTGCTTCGTGCCAAGGTACACAAAGCTTGATCCGTATCATCAAACCGGCGGACGCGCCGGCAAAACTTCGCGATGGCGTTGCGCTTACTACCGAATTGAAACGACAACGCCGCGCCGATCCGGAAAGTGGAGCATCGAGGCAGCGGGGATTTAAGTTTGACAAGAAGGTGTACGGTAACAGCGCCGTGAAGTCGGCGCTCCAACGCGCCCAGCATGAGAAATGTTGCTATTGCGAGGGTTATTTTGCTGCGCATGCGCCTGGCGACGTTGAGCACTTCAGGCCTAAGGTATGCGTGCAGCAAGATCACGGCGAGCCCGTCGAATATCCGGGATATTACTGGCTCGCCTACACTTGGAAAAACATATTCTATTCATGTTTAATCTGTAACCGGTCGGGAAAGAAGAACTTCTTTCCACTGAGCAGTCCGGCGCAGCGATGGACCAATCCAAACGACCCGCCTGACTGTGAACGACCGCTGTTGATCGATCCGAGCGCCACCGATCCTCGCGATCACATCAGGTTCGACGGCCCAATGCCGAGAGGCATTACCGACGTAGGTAAGACGACGATCAGGATTCTGAAGCTTGACCGCGGCGCCCTGAAAGTAGACCGGCTAAAACATCTCAAGCTTCTGCAGGCTTGGAGGCACCTCGCGTCTCTTGATCCCACTAGGCTCGACGACCCTGTCCGGGAAAAGCGGGAGCGCGCGATCGAAGAATTGCGGCGTGCTGTCGAGCCCGAAGCCGTCTACAGCTCGATGGCCATCGACTACATCGCCGGACCAGCAGTGTGAGCGGACAATAAATAGCGCACAAAGCGCCAAATAGCACACAAAGCGCCGACCGTATTCCGTCGCCGATGCACGACGCACGGACCTGAGCGATTTCATAGGCGAGTTGGGTCCGACGCTAAGAGGGGGGTCCCTGTAGCCATCCATCTCAGCCGAAGCATCCTTTATTTGGGCAGAAGCGTCAGCCGTTTGAGAGGTATTCCTATTATTACCTTTACTCTCCAAGGAGATATTTCTATTATAAACTCAGTCATTTATCTGTATATATCGATGATAGATCATAGAGACCGTGTGTTTACCATTTCATAATTTAGGGTTGTCTGGATATACTCTTCGTTGTTGAGGAGTTCTGAAGTCAAAATTAATCTGGGTTACTCGGAAAAATTCCGTCGCAGTTTCGACTTTGTGGCTCCGACAATTCATGATAGGACGTTGCATCGTAATCTCATGGCAGGAGCCGATGATGGAAGAGAAGAAGGTAATTCCGCAACCTCGTGGCGCCGAGGAACTGGACGAGAGTCTGGATAGCGCCACCCTTGCACGCCTGATCGAAGAGGTCCGAAACGAGGGCCTCGATGTCGGCCGCAACTACGACCGGACTTACAACCGGCACAATCGCTAGAGCGCCGATCCAGAGTGGCCATAATCGACACGATATTGCTGAAGGTTGCGAGCCGCTGCAACCTGAATTGCACCTATTGCTACGTGTACAACATGGGCGACGAGGGGTGGCGCTCTCTACCCAGGCGAATGAGCGAAGCAGTGCAACGTGCGGTCGTCGACCGGCTTGCCGCCTTCTCCCGTACGCAGCGGCGCCCGTTTAGCGTTGTGCTCCACGGGGGCGAACCTCTGGTGTTGGGAGCGAATCGCCTCGCCGATTTGTTCTCGGCACTCCACGGCTCGCTGCCGCCCCAATATGGGCTTCACCTACAAACCAACGGATTGCTGCTGAGCAACTGCATCCTCGATCTGTGCGCCGAATTTAAGGTCGGCATTTCGATCAGCCTGGATGGAACACCGGAGCTTAACGACCGGAATCGTGTCGGCCACGACGGGAAAGGATCACACTCACGGATCATGCAGGCGGTTCGGCGCCTTCAATCGCATGGGGCAGCCCGAGAGCTATTTTCGGGATTGCTAGCGGTGGTCGATCCGACGAGCGATCCGGCCGAGGTCTATGCATTCTTCAAGTTGATCGGCACCCCCAGCATCGATTTTCTCTATCGGGACGGCAATCACGACAAGCTACCGTTCGGGAAGGCGTCCTTCGCCTCGGATGAATATGGCAGGTGGATGTCGAGACTTCCTCGATCTCTATCTCGGCGATCCCACACCGCCGCGTATTCGAGTGCTCGACGACATGTTGAAGCTGCTTCTGGGCGGCGCAGCAAAAAAGGAAGGTGTCGGTATCTCCGATTTTGGGATCATCGTTATTGATACTGACGGATCAATTCGCAAGAATGATACCCTCAAGAGCGTCGGAAATTCCTCGGATTGTTTTACTTCTGACTGGTCAGTTCTCACGCATCGGCTCGAAGACGTCGTGAATGCGACTGAGTTTGAGGAATATCATGCTGCGCAGCGACCAAGCTCCGACATGTGCAAGAATTGTCCGGAGCTTGACGTATGTGGTGGCGGTATGCCGCTGCATCGCTGGAGCGACCACAACGGTTTCGATAATCCCTCTGTTTACTGCTTGGACCAGCGTGTGCTCATTGCCCGGATGCGGCAGTGGATCGAGGCTACCCAGTAGCCAAAGTCGCGTGAAGGTCGTCGACGTGGCCCCTTCTTTTCCCTATTTCCAATCGCCCGAGTTTTTGGACGAGAAAGCGGCCGGCGCCATATTGACCTGGTTCACCCAAGAGGCGCCGTGGAGGCTCCGTATCGCAAGTTTCTACGAGCAGTACGAGTGCAGCCTTTTATCGATTGACCTGCCAAAGGCAATACGGAGATTCGTAAAGGACAACTTTGTCGATCGGGTGCGGGCTGAGCTTGCTTTTCATCTAGGAGCGCTCGGCCCCCTGCAGCTTATTGATGTCGCGGCGCACCACCTCGTGGCCAATCAGACGATCAGAATTCATAACGATTATATAGGAGGTGAAGAGACGCACCGTTTCCTTATCCAACTCAATGACGGCTGGTCGATCGGCAACGGCGGACTGCTGATGTTGTTTGCAAGCGATCGTCCTGATGACGTCGAAGCAGTCATTCAACCGATTCACCGAAGCGGTTTCGGTTTCAGAATTTGTGAGAGGTCGTTTCACGCGGTTTCCACGATACGAAAGGGTGATCGATTTACTCTTGTCTATACCTTCCGTGAGACGCCGGCGTGTTAGATGGTTTCGCTCCAAACGAACCCTGGAACTTAGGTTCACAGCCTGTTATCGCCCGAGCTAGTTTATGGGGGGATTTAGCGGCGTGCCCGGAGCTAATTACGCCCCTTCTCGAAGCTGAACTTTCATCATCAGGCCTCAAGATCATCCAGCGTGATCCGGAGTGTGATGCTGCACTGAGTCGGGCCTGGACGCTGGTCGGGCGAGTTCCGTCTCTTCAGAATACCGTCCGATCAGTTGTCACAGGCGTGCTTCGCCTCGAATCCGACGACAATGCCGTTGACATCAGTCACAGCGAACCACGCTGGGCTGGAAGAATATTCGTCTCCTTTCCTCCCCCCTCTCCGGTTGGGGACATTCGGCTCGCCGAGAGCATCATTCACGAGGCGATGCACATAAACCTGTCCCAAACCGGTATCGAAGAGGTAATCCCTAAACCCGAGACGCTACTGTACTCACCTTGGAGAGGTGCGCTCCGGCCGACCTCGGGCGTCCTACATGGCGCATATGTTTTCACTTGCTTACTGCGTTTTTACGCGCTCGTCGTCGTCGACCGTTCCCTGTTGCCGGCGCAAGTCGAACATATAAGACACCGGCAGCCTGAAATCCTGAGCGAGTTGGCGCGCGTTCCTTGGTCACAGTTACTATCGTCCACTGGGGACGCGGGAAGTCGACTGTGCGGATCGATGCACGCCTATGTCTGCCTTCACCATCAAGACCCAGCCCGAGGCCGGGTTGCGGGCGCAAATGCGTGACTTGGAAATTCGGATACGCAACGCTTCCCCAGGTGGGCATTTCGGCGGCGAAGGGGTATTTGGGTGTAGTTGTTTCGGGCAGCTGCCGCCGCGGTTTGCCACAATAGACGCTTACGGCGCCTAGCCGCCGTTCGCCCACAGCGGACGATTTCGGCGGGTCACTTGGTCGGTCATACGTCCCGCCGGCGATGCTGACGTGCCGCCGAACGGGGCTCCGGCGGCTGGTTCCCGGGTCTACTGCGCCGCGGCGGCGGTCCGGGTGTCGCGGAACGCCGGGATCACCTCCTTCACGAAGCGGTCGAGGTCTGCGAACTGAACGTCGAGCGGGGTGCCGAGCGGGGTCGCGCAAATGACGCGGTCGAGGCAGGGATAGCGCTTTTCGACCGCCTTCAGCTGCTCGATGATGTCCTCCGGCCGGCCGGCGAGGAAGCCGGCGGCCTTCACTGCATCCTCGATCGTCGGCAATTTCACGGTGCCGGCCAGCCGGGGGTCGCGCATCGCGGCGATCTGCTCGTCGGTCAAGGCCCGCACTAGGCGCAATTCGCCGAACATTTTCATGTTCTCTTCGTAATGCGGGGCGGCCTCGCGGATCGCCTGCTCGCGGCGCGACGCGATGTGGAACTGGTAGCCGAGCGCCAGCCGCTCGCCGAGTTCGAGGCCGGTGCCGCGCCGCGGCCAGGTGTTCAGGAAATCGTGCTTCGGGCCGGGTACGACAAGCCAACCACCGCATCGCCTGCAACGAGTTTGCTCGCCGGCCTGATTTCGATCCCGATGAGCTTGCCGACCGTGTCAAACATCAGCACGACACCCGGGTGCACTTCTTCGCCTTCGTTTCCCGGGTCTTTGACATGCGCCAGCTCGACATAGAGGACATCGGCCTCGGGATCGTAAGTCAGGGCAGCCATCGCCGGGCTCCTCGATCAAAAAATACGGTGACGACCACGATATCCGCTCCCGCCGGCCGAAACACAACCCGCAAGACGCGGCCACCGCGCTCTGGGATGCGACGCCATGCCCGGCTCAGCGTTGGATCGTGCGGATCGACCATAAGAGCCCTGGGCTGTCTTACCGTGGTCTCAATCCAAGCAGGATCGATGGCATCACGCACGATATTGTCGCGCGCATGACGGGTCAGGATCAGCACAGTGTCGGCTTACTTGACAGCGGCCAGCCCGAGCAATAGCGCCGCCCGCTCGTTGCAAGCTCGCCGGTCGTGTCCGAGCAGGATTCATCGTGTCAAATCGTGCCGATTGATGACGCAGGGCGACCGGTAATCCCCAAAGCGTCATCCAGCGATGCTGACGGGCCGCCGAGCGGGGCGCCGGCGGCTGATCCTGAGGTCTACTGCGCCGCGGCGGCGGTGCGGGTGTCGCGGAAGGCAGGGATCACCTCCTTCGCGAAGCGGTCGAGGTCTGCGAGCTGGACGTCGAGCGGGGTGCCGAGCGGGGTCGCGCAAATGACGCGGTCGAGGCCGGGATAGCGCTTCTCGACCGCCTTCAGCTGCCTCGATGATGTCCTCCGGCCGGCCGGCGAGGAAGCCGCCGGCCTTCACCGCATCCTCGATCGTCGGCAATTTCACGGTGCCGGCCAGCCGGGGGTCGCGCATCGCCGCGATCTGCTCGTCGGTCAATGCCCGCACGAGGCGCAATTCGCCGAACATTTTCATGTTCTCTTCGTAATGGGGCGCGGCCTCGCGGATCGCCTGCTCGCGGGAGGGCGCGATGTGGAACTGGTAGCCGAGCGCCAGCCGCTCGCCCAGTTCGAGCTTGACGCCGCGCCGGGCGTAGGCCGCCTGGAAACCGAGCATGTGCCGCTCGACCGCGCCGCCTTCGGCCGAGCCGCCGCCGATCACGCCGCTGATGCCGTATTTCGCCATGAAATCGAAGGCGCGCTCGGAGCCGCTCTGGATCGGCTGCCAGCATTCGACCGGCAGCCGCTCCGGCGCCGGCACCAAGGTGATCTCCTTCAAGGTGTAGCCGCGATACGGCACCTCGGGCGGGATCGTGTAGTACTTGCCCTGGTGCGAGAACGGCTTGCCCTCGAATGCCTTGAACAGGACCTCGACACCCTCCTCGAACATCTCGCGGTTGGCGTTCTGGTCGATCAGCGGCGAGCCGAAGGTCTCGACTTCGCGGGTGTGGTAGCCGCGCCCGACGCCGAAGATGACCCGCCCGCCGGTCAGGATGTCGGCCATCGCGTAATCCTCGGCCAGCCGCAGCGGATGCCACATCGGCACGATGTTGAAGCCGCAGCCGATCTTCATGTTCTTCGTGACGCCGCACAGATGCATCGCCATCATCAAGAGGTTCGGGATCAATTCCGTGCCTTCGGGCTGGAAATGATGCTCGGCCATCCAGAAGGTGTCGTAGCCGCGCTCGTCCATGCATTTGGCGTAGGCCACCACCTTGTGCATCGCCTTCGCCAGCTCCTCTTTCGAATAGCAGCGGTCGTTGATCGGCGTGCCGGCATAGCCGAGGTTTTCCATGTCGGCGGTGCCGTAATAGGAGCTGTCGAATTTCGTGATCATCTTGTGTCCCTCGCGATTGCGGCGGCCATCATAGCCTAGATTAGCCGGTTGGGGCTTCCCATCGCGGCGCGCCGGCCATCGCCAATCTCGGGGTCCAAAGTCACTCCCCGACAACGCCGCCGGCGATAGTTACCTCCCCGTGCTCTCAGGTTTGCTCAGTACGCCCTCGCTGACCAGCACTTCGTGCGCGGCCCGGAATGCGTCGAGCCCAGCCGGAATTCCGCAATAGGCTGTCGCATGCAGCAGTGCGGCCTTGATCTCCTCCACAGTAACGCCATTGTTGAGCGCACCTTTGACATGCAGCTTGATCTCTGGCGCCCGGTTCAGGGCCGTCAGCATCGCAAGGTTCATCAAGCTGCGGGTCTTTCGGTCGAGTGTCCGATCCCCCCAGGCCCAACCCCATGCCCAGGCGGTGGTCGCCCGCTGGAACGACATCATAAAGTCGTCCGCACGAGCCATCGAGGCGTCGACGTATTCAGCGCCCAGCACCTCGCGCCGGATCGGCATGCCTTTCTCGAACAGAGCGTCGTCCTCAGCCATCTCCTCACCCTCTCTCAGCCCTGGCGCATATGACCCGCCAGTGTCCCACAGGCCGGCTAGCCGGCCAATGGGCAACATATCGGCCTCGGGCGTCGTCGGGCTCAGAGCCGGTACCGGCACTCGACCGAAAGCGGCACGGCGTGAAAATCACGCCGGTTGGTGTCGCGGTTCTCCAGGTTGAAGAACAGGCATTCGTCGTGGACGAAGTGGGGCCCGGCGTGCCAGGTCGCGACGTGCAGCTTGATCAGGCGATCGCCCGGCACCCGGAAGGCGGCGATGTCCTCGACGCGCGGGCGCGCCTCATCACCAAGGTCGCCCGGTGGCGCCACTCCGATCAGCCATTCTTTGCCGCCGAGCGAACCCAGGCACTGCGTAACCCGCCGATGGCGTGCGATCCGGGTGAAGCCGAGCCCGACATGCGGCAGATGCATGATCCACAGCCGCGGCTCGCCGTTGCCCAGGACGAGCTTTGCCTCGCTGAATGAGGCCTCGGGGTCGTAGCCGGTCTCGGCGCCCTGACCGCCGGTGCGCAGCGGCGCGATGACCTGGCCGTAGGGCGCAAACGCCTCCGCCGTCAGCTCCCTGACGTCCAGCATGTGCAATGGCAGCGCGCTCGCATCGTTCATCCTCGCCTCCGATTGATTTGGAGCTGGATTTTGCCACACCACCCCGCCAGTAATCAGCACTCTCGAATGAGCTGCCTTCAGCCGACCGCGGTGCGAAAGATGCGCAGATAGTTGACGCCGGCGATCTTCCCGGCCTCCTCGCGGGTGAAGCCGCCGCGCAGCATCGCCGCGACGAGGTGCACCCATCGCGTGTAGTCCGGCACGCTCCCCGGCGTGACATGCTGGTCGGTGCCGATGCTGACGTGATCGACGCCGACGATCTCGGCCATCTCCTTCAGACCATCGACGTATTTCTCAAGGCTCGGGAAGAAGTGCCAGATGCCGATCGAGCCTCCGGTCTCGGCGATTGCCCGCGCATGGTCAGAGCTGATCTGCCGCCCGGCCAACGGGGTTGGGCCCATCGCGCGCGACCCGGATAATGCAGTATGCGACAGCAGCAAGGGCTTTGTCGCGACTTTGACCGCCCGCTTAACCATGTCCTCGGTTGCGTGTGCGAGGTCGCAAACAAAACCCAGCCGGTGACACGCCCGGATCACCTCGGCGCCGAATGGGGTGAGCCCATCGTGCGCAATGGCGCCGGTCTGGAAATCGCCAATGTCGTTCGGCGTGTAATGCACAAGCTGGACGTGCCTGATGCCGCGTTTATGCGCTTCCTCGAGCCGTTCAAGCTTCATCTCGAGAAAATCGAGCCCTTCCACGTCCGCGATCATCGCAGGCTGTCCCGCTTCATGCGCGGCTTCGAGATCGGCCGCGCAAAGCGCACGGCGTAGACCGTGGTCGGCAACCACCTCATCCATCCAAGCAAGGCGCTCGAGATGGTGTCTGTAGAGTTGGCCCGGCTCGGGTGCGCGGACCGCCGCCAGAACGCCCTCTGCATTACGGCCTAGGATCGGCCCGTCCGGCACATCCGCCAGGCATGCTACGGCAAGCGATCCCGCCCGCATGGCGTTCGCGAGATCGTCGCTCGGCGGTGCCTTCGATGTGATCCCGGTTTTCCCGCCATGCGTGTGAACATCGACGGAGATGAATTTGCGTAGGACTTCGAGTGCAGCAGAGGCTGTTTCGGCTGTCCGGGCGACGGTCGTCGAACCGCGCGGTCCAATATCGCCGGCGAGCAACGTGCCAACCGAAGTCAGCGGCGCGCTCCGCATCCGGTGTCGAGGCGCCAGAGCCGTACCCGTGACCGCAGCAATCCATCCCGTCCTCCCGAAGTCGCGCCAGCGCAATCTGGACCATTCAAGGCCGAGCTTGGTGCGGACGGCGGGACTCGAACCCGCACCCGGTATCCCGGAGCAGATTTTAAGTCTGCTGCGTCTACCTTTTCGCCACGTCCGCTCGCCCCACAATGTCGGGCGGCACACCCGCGGCCGCCAGCGCGGTCAGCCGGGCTTGACCCACGGCGCCAGACTCTCCGGCTCGAGCCGCACGGCCGGCAGCGGCCGGGACCTCGCGGCGGCGCCGTTGTTGACCGGCTTGAACAAGGAGCGGTCGATCTCGACGTTGATTTCGAGCAGCGAGGTGTCGGCCGATTTCCCGACATTGACGCGCAGCGTGTCGTCGCGGATCTCGACATAGCGGCCCACGACGTCGAGCAGATCCTTCTGCAATGCCGGCAGAAATTCCGGGGCGTCGCGGCTGGCCCGCTCATGGGCGAGCACGATCTTCAGCCGGTCCTTGGCGATCACCGCGCTGTTGCGGCGCTCCGGGAAGAGCAAATCCAACAGACGCATCAAGCTCTCCCGAACAAGCTGCGGAAAATGCTCCGGCGCTCGGGCTGGAGAAACCGCATTTCGCGCTGCTCGCCGACAAAGCGCGCGACCGCGTCGAGATAGGCGCGCCCCGCCGGGCTTTCCTCGTCAAAGACAACCGGGGTCCCGGTGTTGGAGGCTTTCAGCACCGTTTCCGATTCGGGGATCACGCCGAGCAAGGGGATCGAAAGGATCTCCTTGACGTCCTCGACCGAAAGCATCTCGCCCTTTTTGACGCGCTCCAGCGAGTAGCGGGTCAGCAGCAGATGAACCTGGACCGGCTCCAGATTGTGTTCGGCGCGGCGCGACTTGGACGCCAGGATCCCGATGATCCGATCGCTGTCGCGCACCGAGGAAACCTCCGGGTTGGTGACGATGATCGCGCTGTCGGCAAAATAGAGAGCGGTGATCGCACCATGCTCGATCCCGGCCGGGCTGTCGCAGACGATATAGTCGAAGTTGTCCTTCAGCTCCTCGAGCACCCGCTCGACCCCGTCGCGCTTCAGCGCCTCCTTGTCCCGCGTCTGCGACGTCGGGAAGACGTAGAGGTTGTCGTTCCGCTTATCCTTGATTAGCGCTTGGTTGAGCTTGGCGTCGCCGTTGATGACATTGATGAAATCGAACACGACGCGGCGTTCGCACCCCATGATCAGATCGAGGTTGCGCAACCCGACATCGAAGTCGATAACGACGGTGCGCTTGCCGCGCAGCGCCAGCCCGGCGGCGATCGCGGCTGCGGAGGTGGTCTTGCCGACGCCCCCTTTGCCCGATGTGAGCACGATTATTTTGGCCAAACAGACCTCCCCCTTTTCCCCAGCAAACCCATGCAGCGATTCGCGGCGGCCCCCGCCGCCCGTGAAGGCGCTGCCACAATGATGAGCGTCAATTCCGCTCGATGGTCAACCGATCATCGACGAGCGCGATCTGCACCGGTAAACCCCGGTGTTCCGGCGGGATTTGATCGCTGACGAGATAATGTCCGGCGATGCTGACAAGCTCCGCCTCGAGGCGGCTGCAAAAGATTCGCGCCTCGGCGTCGCCGCCGGCTCCGGCGAGAGCCCGGCCGCGAAATGCCGCGTAAACATGGATGTTGCCGTCGGCCATGATTTCGGCCCCGGGGCTGACCGGCGCGGTGACGACGAGATCGGCGCCGCGCACATAGATCTGGGTGCCTGAGCGGACGGGCTGCGTTATCAGCCGCGATTTGGCCGCGGATGGGGCAGCGTGGCTTTGCGGCGCTTGACCGACCCCGGGCGCGGGTTCCGCGGGGCGCGGCCTGCTGGGCTGTGTGGCGTTGGGCGCGAAACCCGCGAGACCCGCGGCGGCGGCCGCATCTGCTTGAGCCGGTGCGGCGTTCTGGATGCCGATCAGCGTCAAAGTGTGGCGGCGCAGGATCTCCCTGGCCTCGGCGAACTCCGCCTCGCGAGCGAACCCCCCCGCCCCTTTCAGATCGAGCACGACCGGCGCGTTGTGGAAGAAACGTGGGCTGCGCTGCACCTGCTCGGCGAGTTCGGCTTCGAAGCCCGGATCGCGCAACATTCCGGCGCGCACCACCATAACGGTGAAGACTGCGCCCTGCACGAGATTGCCCGCCATCCGAAATACGCTACCCGCCCGCGGCAATTCAAAACGCTACGGGTTAACTCCAAATCGTGCCCCCCGCAACCGGTTTTGCCACGGATTGCCCAGCGTTTCAGAGAGGGGTGGACATGCTCGGCGCCTTGCGGCGCCTGTGGGGGCCGAAAATGACGATGCAGCCACAGACCGGACACGAAGCGGATCAGGCGTTCCAGTCAGCTCAGCGCGCTGAGCAGACCTTGCAATCCCAGACCCATCCCTACCAGCGCCGCCGCCGCGAGCAGCAGTCCGAGCACGATCATTCGCATTCCGGATGAGGGCCGAATCAGCGCTAGCGCCATCAGCACCAGGACACCGCCAATGATTTCGAGCGTGTGCCGTTCGAGCATCCTCGCAAGCACCTCCGGCTTTACCCTACGCGACCGACATTAATCTAGGGTTAAGGCCGGCAAAAATCCGAACGCCGGGCGACCGCGCACGAATTTTCGTGGCGATGCATCGAGCGAACGCCTGAAGCGTTGATCGTGAAGCTCCTTTGAACGGAACAGGTGCTATAATCAAGTAGACGAGATCCAAACTCAAGAAGGCCGGAACCTGAGCCCTTTTTTAATCCGACTTCGATCTTTCCGACGCATTCACTTCGGAATTCCGCCGCCGATCTTTGTCCTGTTGCCGATGGACCAGAGGGGAGAAACGCGATGATCCGACCAAAGAGCATGGCGCGCTGGATCACCCTGTCGTTGACCGCCGTGACCTTGACATCCGGGTACCTCTATGCTCAGCAGCCCACACCCCAAACGCAGTCTCAGACGGCAGCCCCGAACCCGTATCTGATGGGGACCGAGGGTCTCGACCAGGGACCACGCGGGCTGACCAGCTATATGCCGGTAGCCATAACAGAGTCGTTCGCCTCGCTAATGGCGCGCTTATCGGGCGAAAAGCCGGGCGTCGAACAGGCACATAACGCTCTGCTCAGCGAGCGTTACGATCTGAGCGACCGCCCCGCCCAAGGGGTCACGATGGACCGGGCAAAACCCGTTCAAGACGGCGTCCGCGTCAAATTGCCCGCCGGCGTGACCTGGGAGAGCCTCGCGGCGATGAGCCCGGACCAGATCCGCGATCAGAACCTCTATCCGAAGGGGTTTTATCCCCTGCCGCACCCCAAGCACCAGGAGGGCGGCTTCGTCTTTCCGCATTTCGTGATCGACGCGATCAAGCAGCAGGACGGGCGGGACCTGAAGCGGTTCGACATTGATTTCGATCTGCCGGACCACTTCCTGGCCGAGTTTCCTCCTGCGATCTACCTGACCCCGCGCACCGATCTGGGCGATGTCTCGCAAGGCAAGCTGGTCTCGCTGACCAATTACTACCAGATGTTCAATGGCATTCTGACCCCGAGGCAGCTGGAAGGGCTGCGGCTGTTGCTGACGCCCTTCCCGCAACAGCAGTTCAATGCCACCGAGGATCGCCGCGCAGAGATACCCAGCCAGGGCGCGGCTTGCTTCGATTGCCATTCGAACGGCCACCAAAACGGCGCGACGCACCTCGCCCCCGATGCTCGCCCCGAGTGGTTCCGCCACCGCATCAAGACGGTATCGCTTCGTGGCCTCAACATTCAGCGGCTCTTCGGCTCGCAACGTGCCCTGAAGACGGTCGAGGATTTCACCGAATTCGAGCAGCGCACTGCCTATTTCGACGGCGATATCGTGGAGGCGACAAAGAAGGGAGTGAACCCCCTCGAGCGCGGCAGCCAGGTCGACTTCATGGCCGATTTTCAGGAGATGCTGGACTTTCCGCCGGCGCCCAAGCTCGATGTTCTCGGCAAGCTCGATCCCGCCAAGGCGACGCAGGCCGAGATGCGGGGCCAGGATGTCTTTTTCGGCAAGGGCCAATGCGCGACCTGCCACCAGCCGCCCTTCTACACCGACAATTTGATGCACAACCTCCAAACCGAGCGGTTCTTCAAGCCGGTAATGATCAACAACATGATGGCCGTCGGGGACGGACCGATCAAAACCTTTCCGCTGCGCGGCGTGAAGGACAACCCGCCCTACCTGCACGACGCGCGTCTTTTAACCTTGGAGGACACGGTCGAGTTCTTCAACCTGATCCTCGGCACCAAGTTGGCACCGCAAGAGAAGCAGGATCTGGTGGCGTTTATGCGAGCGCTCTAGCCGGAGACACGCTGCCCTCCACGGCTCGTGCGCCTATTGCGGCGCGGGCGGCAGCGGCGTTCGTTGAACCGGTGTGTTCAGCGGCAGCGGCGCCCCCGCCGCCGGCTGTTGCGGGTTCGGCGGCACCGCCCCCGGTTCCGGCGGATAGGGATAACCCGCCGCGTACGGATAGCCCGGTGTGTTCAGCGGCAGCGGCGCCCCCGCCGCCGGCTGTTGCGGGTTCGGCGCCACCGCCCCTGGTTCCGGCGGATAGGGATAACCCGCCGCGTACGGATAGCCCGGTGTGTTCAGCGGCAGCGGCGCCCCCGCCGCCGGCTGTTGCGGGTTCGGCGCCACCGCCCCTGGTTCCGGCGGATAGGGATAACCCGCCGCGTACGGATAGCCCGCTGTGTACGGATACGGGTACGGATAGCCCCATGGGTTGTAGCCGTAAGGATAATAATAACATCCGGACAATAGGCTGGCACTCGCCACGGCAAACGGCCCGATCCATCGCAGTCGGCGAGTTCTTGTCACGGCTGCCTCGCTCCCAAAAAATCCGGCCGGCGTTTTTCGAGAAACGCGCGGACGCCCTCGACAAATTCCTCAGACGCGGCGCAGGCGGCAAAGCTTTCGGTCTCGCGCTGCAACTGCGCATTCAGCCTTTGACCTATCGAGGCCTCGATCAGCGCTTTGGTGCGCCCGTAAGCATGGGTCGGACCATTCGCCAGCCGTGTCGCGAGCGCGAGCGCCTCGGCCTCGAGCCCCGCCGGCGGAACCAACCGATTGACGAGGCCGAGCTCCAGGGCGCGCCGCGCATCAAAGCGGTCGCCAAGCAACATCAATTCCGCCGCCCGCTTTAGCCCGACGATGCGGGGCAATGTCATCGTCATGCCGCCATCCGGGCTGGTTCCGAGATGGATATAGCCGGACGCGAAAAGACAATCCTCGGCAGCGATTGCCAGATCGGCGGCGAGGACGAGGCTGAGGCCGAAGCCCGCCGCCGCACCCTGCGCCGCAACGACAACGGGCTTCGGCATTTGTCGCAACGTCGTCAGCAGCGGGTGCAACGTATCGACGATCGCACGAAGAGCCTGTTCACGGGCCGCGGGCTGGAGCGAGATCAGTTCGCCAAACATGTTGATGTCGCCGCCGGCGCAGAAATACGAGCCGGCGCCGCGCAACAGCACGACGCGAGAAACGGCATCCTCGGCGGCGTCGGCCGCCGCCGCGGCGAGTTCGCCAATCATCTCGCGGTTGGCCGCGTTGAGCACCGCCGGCCGATTCAGGAGGATCTCCAGAACGGCCTCGCGCCGCTGCACGATAACACTAGGCATCGCTCGGCTCCTTCCGCGCTCCGGTCTATCATACGGGCCGCTTTGTGGGAGACGATACCATGGCCTTTACGATCCTGCGCGGCGGCCGCGTGCTCGACATCGCCGCAGGAACCGCAGAACCCGCCGATATCCTCGTCGAGGGCGACACGGTCCGCGAAATCGGCCGGCCCGGCTGCCCGGCCCCGGCCGATGCGGTCGAAATCACGGCGGCGCGCCGGTTGCTGCATCCCGGTCTCGTCAACGCCCACACGCACGGCCACGGCAATCTCGCCAAGGGAATGGGCGACCGCTGGCCCCTCGAATTGCTGCTGAGCGCGGCGCCATGGATCACCGGAAACCGCACCGCCGAAGACAAGTATCTCTCCACGCAGCTGGGCGCGGTCGAGATGGTCATGAAGGGCTGCACCGCCTGCTATGACCTTTCCTTCGAGTGGCCATTGCCGACCGCCGAAGGGCTGGCCTTGGCAGGTCAGGCCTATGCCGATGTCGGCATGCGCGCGGTCATCGCCCCAATGGTCGCCGACCGCAGCTTTTACGAGGCTATCCCAGGTCTGATGGAGGCGTTGCCGAAGCCCCTCCAGGAGCGGGTCGCCGAACTGCGTCTTCCGCCAGCCGAGGCGACGCTGGCGGCGATCCGCGAGACATTGCGCGGCTGGTCCTTCGACCGCGACCGGGTGCGTCCCGCGGTCGCGCCGACGATACCACATCACTGTTCCGACGCCTTCATCCTCGGCTGCGCCGATCTGGCGCGCGAGTTCGGCCTCGGCGTCCACAGCCACGTCGCCGAATCCAAGGTGCAGGCGGTAACGGGAATCCGGCTCTACGGCCGGACGCAGACCGCGCATCTCGACAGCCTCGGCGTGCTCGGGCCGCATTTCACGGTGGCTCACGGCGTGTGGCTCGACGAAGACGACATGGCTCGCCTCGGCAACCATGGCGCCTCGGTGGCGCACAACCCGGGCAGCAACATGCGGCTCGGCAGCGGACTCGCCGATGCCAGGGCGATGCTGGAGCGGCGGGTCAACGTGGGGATCGGCACCGACGGGGCGAATTGCGCCGACAATCAGAACATGTACGAGGCGATGCGGCTGGCGTCCTTCGTCTCAAAGGTGCAGGGGCCGGGTTGGCGGCGCTGGCTGACGACACGCGAGGCGGCGCTGGCGGCGACCGAGGGCAGCGCCCGCGCCTTGGGGTTCGGCGACCGGATCGGCCGCCTCGCGCCGGGCTACAAGGCCGATATCGTGATGCTCGACCTCGATCATCCGAACTGGCTGCCGTTCAACGACCCGGTCAACCAGCTGGTCCACACCGAGGACGGGACGGCCGTCGCCAGCGTCATGATCGGCGGCCGTCTGGTCGTCGACAACCGCCGGGTCGTCACCGTCGATCTCGACCGGCTGCGCGACCGGATCGCGGCAGCGCGCGAGCGTCTCGCCGCCGCCAACGCCGACAACCGCCGTCTTTACGAAGCCCTCGAACCGGTTGTCGGCAGCTATTGCCCGGGTCTGGCCCGCACCCCCTACCACATCCACCGCTACGGCGCCTGGCCGGAGTAGCCCAGGCCCAACACCCGCACCCGCCGTCAGGATCATCGATGGCGGCCAAACTTCTCTCTACACCCCGATAATGCTAGACGGGAGGAAAGCCGACTGCAGTGTGCATCAGGGCCTAGAGGAAGACGAGCCGATGACATTCACTCGCCGTGCTTTCGTCATCATGCCGTTTGGCGAGAAGAAAACGCCGGACGGGACTGCGATCGACTTCGACGCCGTTTACCGTGACCTCTTTGCGCCGGCAATCGCGGCGGCCGGCTTGATGCCGCACCGTGCGGACGCCGACCGCCGCGGCGGCTCGATCCACCTCGACATGTTTCAGGACCTGCTCCTCGCCGAGTTTGTCGTCGCCGACCTGACCTTGGACAATCCCAACGTCTGGTACGAAATCGGCGTGCGCCACGCATTGCGCGCAGGCGGCTCGGTCCTCACCTATGCGCTGCGCGACCGGCTGCCGTTTGACATTGCGGGGCAGCGCATGCAACGCTTTACCCTCAAGGGCGGACGGCTCGATCCAGACCGCGTCGAAGCGGAGCGCAATGCTCTCACGGAAGCAATCGAGGCGACCCTCGGCGCCTGGCGCGGGCGGCGGGCGAGCCCGGTCTATCAGCAGCTCCCCAGTCTCAGAGAGCCGGACTGGAAGACCATCAGAGTCGGCGACGTCAACGAGTTCTGGCAGGCGCTCGAGAGATGGCAAAGCCGCGTCGAGGTGGCACGGCGCAAGCAGCGGCCGGGCGACGTTCTCGTGCTAGCCGAGGAGACGCCAAACAGCGTGCTCGAATTCGAGGCGTTGCGCACAGCGGCGCGCGCGCTTGTCCGGCTCAACCGGCCGCGCTACGCGCTGAATGTCCTCGAACGCGCACGCGAGCTCGAGCCGGACGATGTCGAAGCGCGCCAGCTCGAGGGCATCGCTTTGGGCCGCGCCGGGCGCTACGCCGAGGCTCGCGAAACCCTTCGCCGTCTCGCCGAGGAACGCAAGGACGGCGAGACCTTGGGTCTCCTCGCCCGCACTTGGAAGGATGAATGGACGCAAATCTGGAACGCGCATCCACAGCGCAAGCTGGACCCCGTCGCCGCTGCGCGAGACACGGCGGCCACATTGCAAAGCGCCGCCTCCGCCTATATCGAGGCATTTCGTGCCGCTCCCGGAGACTATTATCCGGGCGTCAACGCGTTGACCTTGGGGAGGCTTTGGGAGCAGGTCACCGGTCGGCGAAGCAGGCTGCCGCTCGCCTTGATTGCCGCCGGCGTCGGCTGGACTGCTGCCGCCGCCGTCGAGCGCAATAAGGACTATTGGTCGCTCGCCACCCGGGCGGAACTCGCCTTGATCGAGAATCGGAAGGACGACGCGATCGACGACTACTCCGAGGCGTCGGCGCTGGCGGTTGCCAATCGCGATTGGTTCGCGCTCGACTCAACCAGTCAACAGCTCGATTTTCTCGGCGAGCTGAAATTTCAAAGCGAGATCGTTGCCGAAGCCGTCGCCGTGACCGATCGCGCCGAGCAGCAGTTGCACGCTCTGCTCGGCAGCCGTCCGGAAGAGCGATCGGAGCCGGACCGTGTCGTAATGTTCAGTGGCCACATGATCGACAACCCGGCGGATCGCGGCGACGGCAAGACCAAGCCGCCCCGCTTTCCACCTTCAAAGATCGAGGCAGCGGCGGCGCGTATCCGGGCTGCGCTCGACGAGGTCGGGGCCAGCGCCGGCGATCTCGGTCTTTGCGGCGGCGCTTCCGGGGGCGACCTGTTGTTTGCCGAAGCATGCCTCGCACGGGGCATGCGGATCGAGCTGCGTCTTGCTCGCGCCGAGAACGAGTTCCTCGCCGAGTCGGTAACATTCGCCGACCCGGACCGGCGATGGGAGCGCAGCTTCGCGCGCGTAGCAGAGAACCCCGGCTGCACGGTCCTCGTCATGCCGGAAGAGCTTGGGCCCGCGCCCGCTGGTGTCAGTATCCACGACCGCTGCAACCGTTGGATCCTCTACTCGACGCTGTCGCAAGGGCTGCACCGTGCTTCTTTCATCACGCTGTGGGATGGCGAGGCGGGCGATGGCCCGGGCGGAACGCAAAACATGGTCGAGTTCGTCCGCAAGCTCACCGGCCGACAGCCGCTCATCCTCGATCCTGCAACTCTGTGAGCCGCCATTCTGGCAATCAGGCTCCGCGATGGGTGGGCCCGCCACGCCTCTCACTGGGTGGCCGATGATCCCCGCGGCTCTCCCATAATCTTGGCATCAGCATTGCCGGGAGGCGTCGGCGGGTTGTTGCCGCGCTCTCGCCAAAATATCTTCTGTTCTTCGGCGATGATGCCTTCGATCGCTTCCACGAATGTCAGGTAAGCCTCGCGCTCGGGCAATCCTCTGTAGGAACCGGCGCCGTGGGTATAGAGGCGACGCTCGCGCTTCATCCGCTCTGAAGCAGTCCGATACGATATCCAACTCTCGCTATAACGGGCGATGCGCTGCCAACCCGCCGCGATCGCGACGATGGCGCCGATCGATCCCGACACAATCGGCACCCACGCTGCAGCCCCAAACACCTGGATAAACGTAATCAATGACCCCAACACGATGGTGAGGAGAGCCAACAATTCAGAACGCGTCTTGAACAAGCCGGCTTTCTCGCTGTACCACCGGCGCTGATCAGCCAAATCATCTTTGAAGTATCGTTCAGCCAACGCATCCCGTTCTTTTGCCGTGGGGTCATCTACAGCGTGGTCCGCGGCCTTGAGATTTTCGAGTTGGCTCGGCTGTTCCGTTAGCTCACCGGCGCCTCCCGGCCCGATATGGAGTGGCTCGCCGCCCTCCCTTGGTGAGGCTTGCTCCCTGGCTCCAGCCGCGCCATCGATGGGGACGACCGAGGAATCCGTCATAGAGTGAGCCACGGCGCTCCTCTCTTTTTCTGTCTGGACACCGTCAACATCCTATCCTCGCAAGGTTCAATCAGCAATGTTATTAGTGTCTGGCTCAAAATGGCGTGCGTAATATCAAAGGGGTACACGTCGCCCCCGCGAAAGCGGGGGTCCAGGGCAAATGCTGAGACCAGTGCTCCTGGATTCCCGCTTTCGCGGGAATGACGGATAACCTGCTGAGAATTCGTCATTCATTTCGGGCCAGGCCTTTAGAGGACGAACAAAAGCAAGATCATCGTATTGAGCCTCTCTTTCGGCGCCCGTGATTGCTGTTCACAAGCCGGGAACGCACCCGCAGACGGAGGAATATTCCTAGCAATTTGTGCTTGAGTTGCACCGTCCGATCGGGAGATGATCGCTGGCTCACACAGCACTGTCAGGTTGAGCGTAGATGAGTACAGTCTTCATCAGCTACAGAAGGGAGATCACTGCCGGTGAAGCCCGGGCGTTGTTCAACGAACTTTTGGAGAAGCTGGGCAAGAACTCGGTATTCATGGACGTGGATAGCATCGCTTTGGGCCGTGACTTCCGCGGCGCACTGCAAAAGACGCTGGAATCTTGCGACCTCATGCTGGTGCTGATCGGCAAAGACTGGGCCGAAGTTAAAGACGAAGAGGGACGGATACGCTTACAGAACCCCGGTGATTTCGTGCGCCTGGAGATCGAAGCGGCGCTCAAGCGCGACATCGTTGTCACGCCGATCCTGGTGCAAGGGGCGCATATGCCCGCCCCCGAGCAATTGCCCGCAGAGATCAGGGACCTGGTTTATCGCAATGGGTTTGAGCTGAGCCACAACCGGTGGGAGTCGGATTTTGCGGAAATGATCAGGCGGCTAAATCTCGACATTGCCAAAGAGGGCAGACGCGTCGAGCAATCCGCCTCCACTGCCGCCGCGCCCAATGCCTCTATCGCGCCGGCCGCGCGCCCAGCCATCTCGGACCGGCGGCTCCTCAGTCGGCCCATCAGCGTGACGCGGCGGCAGGCACTGGGGGTTGCCGCGCTCGCTGCCGCTGGGACCGGCGCCATCATCGCCGCACCTTCCATCCGCAGACTGTTATCAAAACCGTCGTTGCGGACTGTTGCTTTCGACGTTGCAACGGTTGATTCGAAAGGGGTCCGGAACCCGCCGGAAAAATACACCGCCGCGGTGTTCACCGAACCGCTCGGTCCCGCTGCCGGGCTCGACATGGTCTCGATCCCGGGGGGCAGTTTCACGATGGGCTCGCCGGTCGATGAGCCGGAGCGCCAGGGCAATGAAGGTCCGCAGCACCACGTCACGCTCGCTCCGTTCTTCATCAGCGCATCGCCCGTCACTCAGGCCCAGTGGTCTGCAGCCGTATTGGCGCACCCTGACCAAATCCGCCGAAACCTCGATCCGAACTCGTCGTTCTTCAAGGGCATCGATCTTCCCGTCGAGAGCATCACTTGGCACCAGGCGGAAGAATTTTGCCTGCGCCTGACTGCGATCACCGGGCGGGCCTATCGGCTGCCGAGCGAAGCCGAATGGGAATATGCCTGCCGCGCGGGCACGATGGGACCCTTTCATTTCGGACCGACCATCACCCCCGAGCTGGCGAACTATTGTGGAACCGGCGGCGCGGTTTGCGGCGAAAGCGATGGCAAGAGCGTCGCCTCTGACGTCTATAACGATAAGACGTATGAATCGGGCGCCTACGGTGAGGGCCCCACTGGGGTTTTTCGAGGCAAAACGACGCCTCCGGGGACATTTCCACCGAACCGGTTTGGCCTCTACGACATGCACGGCAATGTTTGGGAGTATTGCCTAGACATGTGGAGCGCCAATTATGCAGATGTCCCCGTGGACGGCAGCGCCAACCTCTCGGGCCCCGCCGACAGCCAGCGGATATTGCGCGGCGGCTCGTGGTCGCATAACCCTGCGATCTGCCGCTCTGCCTACCGCGACAGCGTTGCCCCCGACTTCTCAGGCTGGCAAGGCCGCATCGGCCTCAGGGTGGTTTGCACGGTTTAAGCATGCGATAACGGCCTGATCATAAAAGATCCGTCGTGCTGGTAGATGAGCGGTTTTCTTCGTTATCGCGTAACTCAAGGATTTCGGTGAACAGATCATTCATTTCGGTTATGTAGTGCTTACTGTGGAAGTAATTGTCGTAAATTGATCCCGCCTTTTGGTGCTCGCCGAGACGGTGCTCCCGCGTCATCATCATGGCCTCGGCGAATTGTCGAGGAGTATCCCGGACAAACTCAGTACAAACTTCTTGTACGTGATCAGGAAGGCCTCTAAGTGAGTCAGCCGTCGCTATAACTGCTTTACCTGCACAGAGAGCCTCAATAAATTTCAAAGAACATCCAGTTCCCACAAGCGAAGGTGCTAGCACTGAATTTGAAATGGAGTAGTAAATCCCCAAGTCCGGCACGCTTCCTACAAAATAATGTCGGTACTTTTTATATAACATTTTATCCATCTGACGCGTAAGTTCCTTGATACGGCCAATTATGGCGATCCGCGGGGGTGGTCCATCCAGGAGCGGGAAAACCTCGGTAAGCAACCATTTCACTGCGATGAAGTTAGCGAAATTATTGTTTCCGACGTATAAAAAATCAAACCGTGTCCCGTAGGAATGCCCTCTAATCTGGGTCAGTGATTTTTCAAGTTGCGGGTTGATGCACGGCACTACCAATTGATGGCGGATAAGTGGCAATTTCTGCTCAAAAAACCCTTTGTCATGTTTTGAACAGTGAATTAAGACATCTGCATTCCTATATAGTGACAACTCTGATTCAAGTAGCTGAGAGTATCGTTCCTTTCGCCCACTGAAGGGATTTTCGGTACCTCGCTTCGCGTAGGTTTTCGCTTGTACATCGTGCGTGTCGCATATTAGGCGCGGTTTCCTGCCAGTTCGTCGAAATACCAGCTCTCGAATTCGCATGCCAAGGAGCATCTCGAATGCGTGATTCACATGGATGACATCGATCTGATAGTTGTCGATAAAATCTAAAATCCCAGTTTGCCACTCACTGGCTGCAGCATATCTGGCATCTATGGCAAGGGAATCGTCACGCCCGGCTAAAACCCAGTCCAGAAATGATTTGCTTAGGTATGATCGCCTTTTATCGCGAGTGATACCGTAAGCGACGTTTGATATTCCGTCGAAATGCATCTCCGTTTCTAGTTCACTGATTTCTTGCTTTCCAGGAGATACATAGAGAGGTCCGAGAACAAGCATAGTCTTATGGCCGAAATTTTTGTGTGCAGCAGCTTGTGCTGCGAAGATATTTGAACTTCCCGTATTGGGCCAAGGAGGTGCTATTATGATGGCTCCGGCCTCTCGCCGATGGCGGGTTTTGGAATACACCTCACGGAGTTCCCGCGCGCTCAGTGCAAGCGGGGAAAGGCTGGACCGCCCGATGCGGTCAGCGGAGCGCGAAGCAAGGCGTAGGCGCAATATCTGGCCAAGCTTGTCGACAACGCGGGTACGCGCCACACCCCCGCTAGCGCAGGACTGTTCCGGATGGACACCGCCACAGAGGGCGGCAATCACCAGGCTGTAGGCGAGGTCCATCTCTCGCTTGAGAGCCGCGGCACTTCGCAACGAGCCAAATAGCTGGCTTCCGTAGCTCCTGCGGGACAGTCGTCGCAATGCTATCTCAGAGAGGGCCGGCGCATGCTCCGGTCCGCTCAGCAGGTCCGAGACCGCCTGCCACGCGGCGCGCCGAAGAAACCAACTCTGCGTCAGCCGCTCCGGCGGGATCACATGCTCGACCACGGCTTTGGGCGCATATATTGCCAACTTGCCCATCGCCCTTACGCGCTCGCTTGCCTCAATTTCGTCGTTCGACAGGAGCGTCGACCTTGAGCCCAAGCGGCCGAGCCTCGATGAGAAACCGCCTGCGGCAATCAGACACGCCCTGTCGAACGAAAGGTTGCACCCGGCGAGCCATTCTCCTGCGGACAATTCACGCAGCTCGTGGCCCAAATCGACGAGCGAGAGATAGCCGAGCAACGGCTTGCCCAGCCACGCCGGTTTCTCACCTGTCCAGCGCGGCACAATCCGGCCGCCCACGATCCCCGCCCGGCCGTCGAATGCGGCGTAAGCGTGCAGCAGTTCTTTGGCCCAAGACGGGCGAGCCCGTGCGTCGTCATCGATGAAGGCGACGATGCGGCCAAGTGCCGCCGCCGTGCCTCTGTTCCGGGCGTTGGAAAGTCCCGGCATCGGTTCGACGAGGTAGGTAAGATTAGACGAGCCTGGATAGCGCTGTCCGAAGCGCGCGGCAGCAGCTTGATCCGGCAAGTTGTCGACTACGATAATCTCGTGCGAGCCGGCCGGAACGTCCTGTTCTACCAGCGATTCGATTGCCTCCGGCAACAAATCGTACCGGTTGTAGGTGCAGATGACCGCCGACAGGGCGACCTCGCCCCGTTCAGCAGGCCGCAGGACGGGCGAGCCCGACAAGCTGTTCGCATCGGAAGTCGACATGAGGGTGGCTGTTCGAGCTTGACCGCGGCGATGTTAGCTCGTTTGGTAAGATTTCCAACTGCAGACGGCGTGCGGCTTGTCAATCCGTCTTTCGTGAGCGTCTGTGACAGATCATCCCCGGAGAATGGAAGGCGATTCGCTGATTCACCCCCTTTCCGACATCCCCGCGCGCCTTCGGCTCAGGCGCTGAGTAACCGCTAGAGCTGCATTGGTGTGCAACCTTTTGTGACAAGTGATCGGACCTAATTGCCTCTGGCGGTGGCGGTGCGGCACCAACTCACGTTATGATTTAGGAGTTTTGACCGCGGGGGACGCCGCTACCGCGCGATGGAGGGATATCCGGTCGGCTCGATGATGACACCCGCATTCCTTGGCATCGTCGGCCGAACGGCCGACATCGCGCTGGTCGTGTTCCTCTTGATGCAATTGGCGTTGGGGTTCCGCATGTCCCAGACAGTGCTGCTCCACCTCCGCTACCGCCGCACCGGGCTCGAGCGAGAACGGCTTGCGCTTACCCAACCGCTTCCTGCCGAGGATGAGCTCCCCGCCGTTCTCATTCAGATTCCCACCTTCAACGAAGGTCACCTTGTGCGGCGCGCCCTTGACGCGGCGGTATCGTTGGATTGGCCGCGTGATCGGCTCCAAACACAGCTGCTCGACGACAGCACCGATGGGAGCGCAGAAATAGCCCGGGCGACGGTTGCCGAGTTCCGCCGGCGAGGCCACGATGTCACGCTGATCCAGCGCGCGCACCGCGCCGGTTTCAAAGCCGGGGCGCTGACGGCCGGACTGGCTCGCTCCAGCCAGCCGTTTGTCGCCGTGTTCGACGCGGATTATGTTCCGTCCGCCGATTTCCTGCGACTGTGTCTTCGGCCGTTGCTCGCTGATCCGCGTCTCGCCTTTGTGCAAGCCCGATGCGATTTTCTGAATGCCGGAGAAAACCGCGTGACACGTGCGCAGCAGATTATTCTGGAGAGCCATTTCGCAGTGGAGCAGCCGACGCGATGTTGGGCGGGTCAAATTCTACCGTTCAACGGGACCTGCGGCATTTGGCGGCGAGCCGCGATCGAGGCTGCGGGTGGATGGCATGGTGATACGCTGACAGAGGATCTCGATCTCAGCTACCGCGCCCAGATGAAAGGATGGCGCGCCTTGTATCTCGCCTCCGTAGCCGTGCCGGGCGAGTTGCCGAACAGCTTGGCGAGCTGGGGGCAGCAACAATGCCGCTGGAACAAAGGCTATGCCGAGACGGCCCGAAAGCTTCTGCCGTCCATCTGGCGCAGCGCTCTGCCGTGGGGGCGGAAGCTCGACGCGGCACTCCATCTCGGTGGTTGCGCGTTCGGGTTGCTGGTTGTGGCAACGGGAATTTTATGTTGGATCGACTTGCTGCTCGGGACGATGAGCTATTCCTTGGTTCTCCCGCTCGCAGCACTCGGCCTGCTGCAAGGGCTGACGGGCGCGCTCGCAATGGCGCTGCTGAGCAGCAATTTCCTGCGGCGGTCTGGGATCGATTTCCAGCCTCGTGGTTTCGTGACGACGTGCCGCCTCACTCTATATACGATTCTGATGCACCACTATGCTGCGGCGCTGTCGGCCGGCAGTGTGGTCAACGGCATACGCGGCCGCAGATCAGGCTTTGTGCGGACACCAAAACGGGTTCGTCTCTCCGGTTAATATCGGGTTCGGTCACGTTATCGAGCCCCCGTCGCCACCGGAGAACATCGGACGGCGCATACCGCGACCGGCCAAGAGCAACCCGCCGACGAACGCGGGCACCGTCGGCAGCAGGTAGAGAAGTGGCAAAAGTTCGATATTGCGGATCGCCATGGTGATTATCGGATCGGGTAATGTGTTCGTGGCAAATGCAGAAGCTACGGCGAGCACGAACAGGAGCGCTTGCCGTCTTCCCTGTCGCCTCGGCACCAAAAGTCCGAGCACGAGGATGACATTGCCAACGCAAAGGAGCGGATTGACGATTCGGCGATGCCCCTCCACCAGCCATTGCGCCAACATCAGTGTGTCTTCCCTGACGTCGATCGGCGGGTTGAGAAGCCGGGTGACGGGTTCTTCGTAGAAGCCGCGTGGACGCTCTGCCGTCCCTTTTGCCGCGGCGATCCGCACAGGCAGCGAAAATGTGTCGAAGTCGACCTTCTCGATCCCGGTCGAGGTACGGACAAAGTAGGCTCCGCTGTCGAGCAGGAGCAAAGAGACTCCATCGCTTTCAAGAAAGCGTCCACGCCGCGACCAAATTTCGGTGAACCCGTGTTCATTGCGACTATCAAGCGCGACGATGTCCTCAAGAGTAGTGCCATCGGGGCTCCGCCGGGCGAACGCGACCGATATGCCGGGGATGATCTCCTGCTGGTAGCCCGGTTGCAGTACTTCGACGCCAACATTTGCCGCTGCCTGGAAGCGAATGTCCTCGAGGCTCCTCCAACTCAGCGGGAGCAGGCACAGCGAATTGAGGGCACAAAACGACGCGGCAAGCACCGCGACGATGATCCCGGGACAAGCGATCTGACAACTGCTCCGCCCGGCGCTCCGCAAGCTCAAGACCTCATTATTCTCAATCCACTGGTAGTATCGGCAGGCGACGGCAATCGAGACGATCTCGGGGGTCGCGTGGTAGAAGATCACCGGCAGGATGTGAAGCCAGATCAACAGAAGCCGATCGAGGGAGAGCGCACCGCTCATCACCAGATCGTAGAGTTGCGGCGATTTATGGAGAATCTGCTCGATTACGATCACCGACATGATCGCGGCGGTAGCGAGGGTCAGCCGACCAAGCATGTGGCGATAAATCGTGATCAGAGATGCCCCGCCGGTTTAATGCGTTGTCGGCCCGACCAGATGGTGAGTCGCCCCCGACACCCTGTGTTCCGCGGCCAAGCCGGAGGATTGGCGCACAGCCCATTCGGTTTTGTTTACTATGAAGACGCCGATCGCGCAATCTTTGGGGGCAATCCGATTGTTCGTCATGTCGGTCTTTATCAACCGTCGGGACGGGGCGAGGGGTGCGAGGCGCCTCCCGGACCGGCCCGATCAGATGTCTGACCGCGCGCGCAAAGCGGTGCGTCGAACCGCGTGGCACAAGGGGGGCGCGTTGGCACCGCTGAGCGTCGGGTGGCGCCACCGCGAACTGATTTTGGCGGTGCTGCGGCGGGAGCTCGCGGACCGCTTCAGCGGGTCCGCATTCGGCTGGGTATGGGCCGTCGTCGGGCCGTTGGTTACGCTGGGAATCTACACGGTGACTCTTACCAAAGCCATGCAGTTGCCGCTGGCCACGGCGCATGGCAACACGTCGAGTTATGCACTCTCGACCTTTGTCGGCCTCATCGTATTCGGCCTGTTCGCGGAACTTTGCAGCCGCGCCCCGTTGTTGATGCACGAACACGCATGGTTTCTCAAGAACTCGATCTTTCCGAGCGAGACGCTCGCTTGGACCGCGGTATTACGCGCACTGAGCTATGCCGGCATCAGTTTTCTCGTCCTCCTTGTCTTCGAGCTCGCCCTCAATGGCATACCGCCACTTTCCATCCTGCTGCTGCCGTTCATCGTGGTGCCGCTGGTCATGTTTCTGCTTGGCATGGTGTGGTTCCTGGCGGCGATCGGCGCCTTTACCCGTGACATGTCCTACCTGATGATCACTTTTATCCCCTTGGCGATGTTTGCGACGCCGGTGTTCTATCGAGTGACGGACCTTCCCGGTCCGTTGCGCGCGCTCGCCTACGCCAACCCGCTCGGCACGGCCATCGAGACGATGCGTGCTGCGGTGCTCGACGGGGTCTCGCCACCGCCCCTTGCTTATTGCGGATTTCTCGTCGTGTCGGTCGCGGTTTGCCGCGGCGGGTATGCCGTATTCGCTCGCTACAAGGGCATCTTGATCGATGTCATCTGACCCAGCGATCCGCTGTCTCGGCCTGGGCAAAGCCTATCAACTCTATGCCCGGCGGAGCGATCAAGTAAAACAAATGTTGTTCGGCAGCTTCCATCGCTTTTACTTGGAATACTGGGTGCTGCGCGATATCGATTTAGAAATGCGGCGAGGCGAATCGGTTGGGATTATCGGGCGGAACGGCGCCGGCAAAACAACTCTGCTGCGGCTACTCTGCGGTATTACACAGCCCACCTGCGGGGAAATCAGCGTGGCGGGACGGATCGCCCCGATCCTGGCGCTTGGCGCCGCTTTCGATTGGGAGATGACGGGCCGCCAAAATGTGCTGATTAGTGGCGCGGTCCTTGGACTGCGCCGGTCGGATATACTCGGGCGCGTACAATCGATCGCCGAGTTTGCCGCGGTCGGCCCGTTTATCGATCAGCCGGTGCGGCTCTATTCCGCCGGCATGCGCTCGCGGCTGGCCTTCGCGATCTGCGTTCACGCCGAAGCCGATATCCTGATCGTCGACGAAGCGCTGGCCGTCGGTGACGCCGCTTTCCGACGCAAAAGCCTCGCCTTCATGGAATCGTTCCGGCGTCGCGGCACACTGATAGTGGTTACGCACGATATGCAGCAGATCATGGCCTTGTGTGACCGCGTCATCTGGGTGGATGGCGGCGGCATCCGCGCGAGCGGCGAAGCGGCAGAGGTGATCCGGCTTTATGACGATGCGACCGAAACCGAGGAGGACGATAGCATCCGCCTTCGCTTGGACGCCGAGGCCCGCGCTGCGCTTTGTCCCGCTAACGGGGTCGCAAGATGGTGGCTCGCACGTTAGGTCGGAACAATCGAGCGCCAGCTACAGAGGTTCGAAGCAGCTCGATCCGCCGAACGCTTCCTGAACGTGCTTGCCGCCGTCCAACAAAACCTTCAATCTTCAACGCAAGCATCCTGTTGGTGGGTACATTCGGACAAAACAAGAAAGAACAACGATCCATTTAAGAAAGTATTTAGTTTCACGACCATGCTTCTTGAACAATAAATCGCGGACTTTAACCTCGAAAAGGGGCACATATCAATGTATGTTCCGTCAATCTGGAAAAGTAATTGATGGAAGTTATTTTTGTAGACAATGGTTTGATTGGCAAAGGAGAGCATAGCTACAGCTTAATAAAACTGGTAGGAGAGAGACTTACTCTTTGCGGGGTGAGATATCGTGCGTTCGGGATGAAATCCATCGACGCCATGATCGTCACGGAGATCGGCGCGCTCCCGCATTTCAGCCGCTCCCTCTACGAAAGCGAAAGGCCGACGCCGAAAGAGCAACGCTTGCTGAGGCTCTTTGCCTCGGCGCGCGGCCGCGCCTTCGACGCGACTATTCCCTCGGAGCGAACGAGCGCAAGAGTCCTCAATGCGGCTTATGAGCAGGATCTCGTCGCTCTGCCGCCTGATATATGGAGTTCCGAAAAGCTCATCGTCGCGCCCGCCGTATCGCAGAACCAGATCGTTGGACTGGTCCGAACCTTGCGCGCGAAAGGGGATGGCGAACGCCTGCGGGTCATCTGCCAATTGATGTTCGCACCAAATTGGACGCCCTGGGGGCGCGCCGGCAAGCTCGGCAAAAGACTCTATCGGAAAGCCTTCGCGCTGGCGCGCCCGATGATCGGCAAAACGCTGTTCTTCACAACCGAAAACGAAGCGATCGCCGGCCTTTATCGCGATCAATATGGAATTGAGACAAGCATCCTGCCCGTGCCCTTTGGTGACACCGAGCCGGCGGCGCCTTGCTCGGGCCGGCCGGCGTTCGGTTTTTTTGGCTATTCCAAATGTGAGAAGGGATTTCATTTGTTGCCCCAGGCGATAGTAATTTGCCGCGCACACGGCCTCGACGCGAATTTCACCATCCAACTCCAGCATAGCGGGTGGGAGCTGGCGACCATCGCGGCCGAACGCGCGTTGCGGCAGATCCCGGACGTTCGGCTGGTGGAGGGCATGCTGAGCCACGAGGACTACACGGTCGAGACCGGCAAGATCGATGCGATGCTGCTGCCTTATGATCCGGTCCTCTTCGGCCTTCGGGGATCTGGCATATTTACCCAATCGGTCGCCGCCGGACGCCCGATCATCGCCTCCGCCGGAACTTTCGCAGCCGCCAGCATCGCCAGCGGAAAGGCTGAGGGAGAGGTTTTTTCTCCTCAAGATTCTGCAGCGTTGGCCGCCGCCATCATGCGGCTCTGCAGCCGGCTGGCCGATAGCCATGCGCGGGCGGCGAAACTGGCCAAAGCTTTCGCGCACAAGCACAGCGCCGAAGCCTACGTCGACGTTCTTTTGGCTCACGCGGCGCGCTAGATTTTGAGTCCCGCTACGTTTGCTTGGAACTGTCTGAACGCTATCCCGAAGCGGCCGAGAGGCGATCGAAAAACTGGCATCATCACGCAGCCGTTTGTCGCCTGGACATTTGAAACCGTCTCAGGCCAAGTTAGCGGTAGGTCCAAGTTACGGTGAAAAACAAACCTTGCGCTGGCTCGTAAGAGGATATTAGCATGCGATTTAATATTGTAACGCCCGTTCTCAACGGAGAGAAATTTATCAACGAAACTATTTTAAGCGTGGTGAGCCAAACGGGGCCGTTTTCGATCCGTTACCATGTTCAAGATGGCGTATCGACAGATTCAACGATCAAGCTATTGACCGCGTGGCAAAAGCGCCTCGCAAACGACTTCCCGATCAATTGCGCGGGAATAGAGTTTACTTTTTCGAGCGAGCCCGATCGCGGACTCTATGATGCGGTCAATCGCGGTTTTACGGCCTGCGGCGATTCGGATTTGATGGCCTGGATCAACGCCGACGACCGTTACGAACCGGGCGCCTTCGTTACGGTCGCGGAGATCTTCGACAAGCATTCCGATATTGACTGGGTGACGGGGCGGCCCACCGTGATCAACGAAACTGGCGGAATGCTGCATATTTCGCCAATCGTTCCTTTCCCGCGAACAGCCATAGCCGCTGGTATTTTCGAGGGCCGTTTCGCGCGGCCTTTCATTCAGCAGGAAGGCACGTTCTGGCGACCCAGATTGTGGGAAAAGACAGGTGGTCTCAATGCAAATTTCCGGTTTGCTGGCGACTTTGATCTCTGGCGGCGCTTTGCGATGCAAAGCGACCTCGTCATTGTCGACACCATTCTGGGTTGTTTCCGGGTGCGAAGAGGTCAGCTCACCGGTGATCTTAGCCGCTATCACGCGGAAATCGATTCGTCGCTTTCTCCCGACGAGATGGAGACACGCGTCAAAATTTCAAAGAGATATGCGAAGGCGCGGTTCGAATATCGAGTCTTGCTGCGCCATTACGGCGGACCCTGGGTGTGTGAGCGTTGGCCAATGTGCGCGCTTCCGTTTCTCGGCACCAAAGCGTTCAAAGCGGAACATTGGCGTCTCAGCCTCGTAGCGCGGTTCGACAAGGAAATCCGCCAGATCAAGAAGCGTTTGACAACGGCGGAAAACGCGGCGGTGCGTCCCAAAAAGGTTCAAAATTGAATCGATCAGGCTATCGTCCCTTTGTTTTCGTTGGTTGACCCGGTTCGCAAATCGGCCAGAATTGAAAGGATTTAACAAATCAAGGAATACGACACCAAACCTGGCAGCTCGAAAAAGGCGGCGGCGCCGATTGCCGAAAAAGACGGCATCGTTGCGTGGCCTTGGAAAGGAGCAATTCTTGTTTTCCATAAAGCGGATTCTCCGCCCTTCCCCCGCAGCAACTGATCCGTCACCGGAAAAATTGCCTGTCGAGCCGCCGGAAATCGTCACGCTTCGCGCCATGTCCACCGACCGCGCGCTCTGGCGCCTGGCGAACCGCGACCTCGAAATCGGCACTGTGATCGATATCGGAGCTTCCGACGGGAGGTGGTCGGACGTCTGCGCGAAACATTATCCTGATGCTCATTATCTGCTCGTCGAAGCGCAAGATTCGCATGAAGAGGCACTAAAGGCCTATGTCTCCGGGCATCCAAAGGCTCAATATGTCCTGGCGGCTGCAGGAGACGCGTGCGGGGAAATTTACTTCGATGACAGTGACTTGTTCACAGGGTTCGCGAGCAAGATACGAAGCGAAGGAGCGTGCAAGGTCGTGCGACAAACCACCATCGACCATGAGATCGGCGCATCTAGTCTGCCCGGTCCCTATATGATCAAGCTCGACACGCACGGTTACGAGGTTCCCATTTTATGCGGGGCGACGGAGACCTTGCGCAATACCAATCTCCTCGTTATTGAGACCTATAATTTCCGCCTCATCGAAAGCTGCCTGCTTTTTGATGAAATCATCGCCTACATGCGCGAACGCGGATTTGGCGTTATAGACATGTCCGAGCCACATTGGCGCGTTCTCGATTTCGCGTTCTGGCAGATTGACCTTTTCTTTGTGCGCCTTGACCGCCCCGAGTTTCTCGTCAACACATATCGGTAGGCGTTCGCCGGCGCATGGTTTGAAATTGCCAGTTCGGCTTTGCGCTGCTGATGCGCCTTCGGCCTCAAGAGAAGGCATCGCTGGTCGAGCACCCGCGCCCTTTCCGGCATTACCGTCATCGAGATCGGCACAGTGTGGCGGCGCCTTATTTGAAATTAGCTCCTTATTTGAAATTGGCTATTGACGGAGGTTTCGGCTTTCGACCGCAGTCACGTAGGGGGCCGCGTCCCAAAACCTCGATTTCGGCAGGCTCTCCGGGGCGTCGAGCTGGAACGGTTTCCACCTCTCGGAGCTAGACGCATCGATGAGAGCATGAACGCGGCCTTGAGGGGCGAGCAGGAGCGACAGAGCCTGAATTTCCGAATACCAGGTCATCTCTGTCCAGAGAAGAGGATTGCGCGGGGCCGTGATTTCGAGCGCTGTTTGCCACGGAACCCGCCCTTCCCGTCGCTCGATGATCCGCGTTACGGTACCGAGCGTATTGGCCCACTGCCGCGTCATCATGATTTGAGCAACACTCTGAGTAAGCAGCAATCCAAACAAGACCACAAGGGCAGGCTTTGAAAGTAGGAATTCCGGCTTCGCTCCGTTTCTCCAAGCGGACCACAGCCCAAACGAAAGCAAGGTTGTGCCGAGCACCGGCAACCCGCGTCCACTAAATTGAGCGACGGGAGTAACGGTCCATTCCGGGATAAACAGCAATAACGCAGCTACAAGGACGAAAACGCTAACAGAGCTCAACACAATAGGCTGAATTAATTCGCCTTTGTTTTGTGCGCGCATGATCCAGAAAAGGCTGACGCATGAGACGATCGTGGCGACCGCGGTGAGGTTTACTCCTTGTAGCTCGACAAATGCGATAGCGAAAACGCCAATCAGGAAGTCTCCAACATTTACTGGATCGCGGGGATGCAGGATGACCGAAACCAAGTAGCAGGCCGACCATATTGCGGCCGCGGAAATCGCGAACTGCTTCAACCGCTCGACCGCCGAGCTACGGCGCATGCGCATGAGGGCAATGGCGGCTATCCCGACAAAGAATACAGCTGCAAATTCGTGAGTTACTGCTCCCAACGCGGTTAGAGAAATGGCGAGAATCGCTCCCCAGAGACTGTGGGTCCTGAATAATGTCATGAAAAAAATCATCCACAGTAAACAGGACGCGATCATGCCCTCACCGATCGCGGCAAGGCTGGTCATCGGAATTAGGGCCACCAGATTGATCAGAGGACCGATGATCCATCCCTTTTCTTGACGCGGGAGAATCAACCAGCAGCTGCAAGTCAGGATAATTGGCCAACCCAAGGCACCCAAAGTGAACAGCCGCGCAAGGGTCGGCAAGTCCGTGACGCCAGATCGTATGCCGAGGATAAGAAACGACTGCTGGAGGAGTTGAACCAGCTTTCGCGCGGGTTCCAGGAGGTAAAAGTCTTCAGAAGCCAGGATATGCACGGTGTAGTTGGAGCCGTCTGCGAACATGCCTCGCATTTCCGATACCGAATACAGCATCGTTGCCGTTGAAAGTATAATTGCCGATAGAAATACGTTTCGGATAGTTAGAATGCTGAATGCGTTTGGCAGAGCGAACTGTTTAGTAAGAGCGATTTGGAGATTTGGCACCAATCCTCTCCTCTGGTGCTTTAAGTGAGAGCTTGTTTGGATGATTGGGCTTGCGACAATCCGACTCTAGCACACCGGCGAAGGCGGCGCGGCCAGCATTGTCAGATCAAGTTGTCTCAGGCGAGAGAGATCTGGTGCAGCGCCCGGGCTCATCCCGCTGAATCGCGGTTCGCCATCAAGCGCATGTTTTGCGGTATATATACCGGGGTGAGGGATCCCCGCTCCATTCTCATCACTGGTGCGAGCAGCGGTATCGGCGCCGCCCTGGCCCGGACCTACGCCGCGCCACGAACCCATCTAGCGCTTTGCGGCCGAGACGCTGCCCGGCTCGCCGCGGTGGCCAACTTGTGCCGCGAGCGCGGCGCCGAGGTGATCGAGGTTTGCCTCGATGTTACCGAGGCGGCGGCCCTCGCCGCCTGGATCGACAACGCCGACCGCGCCTCGCCCCTTGAGCTGGTGATTGCGAATGCCGGGGTTCAGGGGGGGCTGTGGAGGGGCGGGGCCGGCGAAACTCTTGACGAGCTGCACCGCGTGATGGACGTCAATTTCGGCGGCGTTTCGAACACGCTCCATCCGGTCCTTCCGGCAATGCGTCGACGCCGGCGCGGCCAGGTTGCGCTGATCTCATCGTTGGCGGCCCTGCGTGGAATACCCTTCTCGCCCGGCTATTGCGCGAGCAAGGCGGCAGTGAGGATCTACGGCGAGGCGCTGAGGAGCTGGCTGGCGCCGGAGGGGATCGACGTCTCGGTCGTTTTGCCGGGTTTTGTGGAAACGCGTTTGTCCCAGACGGTTAGCGGACCCAAGCCGCTAATGCTGCTGCCGGAGCGTGCCGCGAAAATTATTCGGCGCGGCCTGGCGAGAGGACGTCGCCAGATCGCCTTTCCCTATCCCCTCTACCTCGGCACGCAGCTGATGCGAGCGCTTCCGGCAGCATTGGTCGACCCTATCCTGCGTCGTGTTGTCGTCGATATTGGTCCCTATGCTTGAGTATTTCGTGTAATCGGTCCGGATACGCAACTCATCCACAGTTCGAATGTCAACTCATGCGTCGCGGGATCGCCTCCAATTGCGCAGGGCGCATTGCACCGCATCGCCCGGTCTGCTCATCTTGCGCCAGGAAATATACCGTCGCCGGCGGTCACTGAACACACGCGGGTTTCTGAGGGGGAGCAAAGCGATTTGGATCGCGATCCGACGAGCCCCGTATATTCCGTCGAGCACGACATTCCAGACGCGCCCCATTGGCGACAACGGGCGAATGAGATAGCCGAGCTTGCGCTGCTCTCCTCCCGCCAGCCAAGCGAACCGCGCGAGCCGATGGGCCGGCCATGACTGCGCTCTCGCCAACGGATCGAATGACGGATCCTTGGGCACCGGACGCCAATGGACCTCCCCTCCGTCCGCCCGGCCAAAGCTCGATGAACCGAACACCGGGATTTCGTCAACCCGGTCGAAGGGGTAAAGCGCCGAGTCGAGGTTCAGGAACGCGAGGACCCGCGCAATCTCACGAGCCGGATCAGCTGTCAGATCTTCAAACCGGATCAGCTGACAGTGTGGGCCATCAGCACTCGTCAGAAAGGCCAAAATGCGGCGGACGGATTGGCGCCAGGCCAGCATGGCCTCTTCATACGGCCAGCGGAAGCTCCTGCGACCCGATTCGACCGTCGCCGGCCCGTCCCGCACCAGGACCAGCACCCGCGCATTCGGAAACAAGGTGGTCGCGGTGGCGATTCCTTCGGTCGTGGGAGAGCGGAGCACCAAACGGAAGTCGCCTACCGGCTTCTCTTCTTCCGAGCCAGAGTCGGCAAAGCGCAGTAGTGCGGTGCCGATATGCATTGCTAACTGGGACGCCCCGCCAAGGCGTTGGAGCCACCAATCATCCCAGCTTTCGGCAACCGATCGGCAGAAATTTAACAGTGTTTCACTGTTGGCAAGGAAAAAATCCTCCGGAACCTTAGTTTTTCGGCACCGCGGATGCAGCAAAAGCAAGTTTTCCAGGTAATTCGATCCGCTTCGGGGGCATGCGGACAATAGTATTATCGGATTGTGGTGCTGAGATTTATTGGGCTTCGAGAGACGATCTTCAGGCCGCTGCCGATCGTTCCCTGCGCGACCTGCGGTGGCGGGCGGGTGCAGCCCTACTGACATTTGCTCCTCAAGTCGCCGACAGAGCTGACAATCTCTAGCGAGCGCTTCGCCAGAGCGCGCCAAGGCTAGCGGCCAACCCATATCCCGCCGTTCGGTGATACGGCGAGCTCTCCGGCAACATCCCCATCACCCGGTCATGCGCAGCAGCCAAATTATGATACGGGATGCCGGGAAACAGATGATGCATGGCGTGAAACCGCAACCCGACCGGCGCCCACAGCGGGATAAGCCAGGAACGCCGCGGGTAGTTCAATGAATCAAGCAATTGCTGGGTCGCCGTCATTGGATCACCGGCCGAACGATAGCGGTGCGCCGCCAAGGTGCGCAAGCTGTTCAGAAACAGGGCCGCGGCGGTGATCAGATACAGCTGCACCAACAGCCCCGCGTCTATCAGACCTATAACGAGGGCAGCGGCCATTGCGAGGAGGTAGATGAAGACGCAGGCTTCCTGGACGCGCCAGCTGCGCGTCTCCTGCTGCGATGGCGGGTCACGACGGTAGCGCGTGTCGACAACCAGCGACGAGGCGTTGACCGCGACCCATTCTCGAATCCTTGGCTTGAACCAGGAGAGCGGCCCGAGTATCCCGAATCTCAGCGCACCCGCCGGCAGCCCGAGAAAGCTGGAGGAGGCAAACATCACTATACCGATGCGATTGCCGGGGCACCCCCAGGGCTTGTACTCCCCGTCCTTCGCGGTGCCGTAGGCGCGTCGCACGTGATGGTCGCGATGCGAGCCGTAGAGAAAGCTCGGCACCAGCAAGGGGATGCCGCAGAGCAGATTCCACGCGACACGGAACCCCGGAACGCGACCCGGCGACAGGTGCGCGAGTTCGTGGATGAACACGACCGCCCGATACAGAGCGAGCACCGCCACCGCGGCACCGAGGAGCTTGAGCGGGTTGTTCAGCGGCAGCACTGCACTAGCCGCAAACCCAGCGTAAAAGCAGGTTATCGAGGCGAGGAAGTCGATCCAGTAGAAAGCGGGTCTCGGAACCAACAAATCGTCAAGCGCTCGCCGTAGCTGTCTGATGGGCAGTTCGCCCTCGATGACTTCCGGCTGACCCGCAGATGCAGCGGGCACCCCGGGAGTTACCCAAGGTTCACATCCCGTCACCGACCGGTGTAGCGGAATCAAACCCTCCTCATTCGCGGGCTAGGATGGCCGGAACACAGGATACTTCTTGGCACCTCGGTTTTCCGATACGGTCCGATCCCGAATAACATAGAGTGACGCCGGACGTATCTCGAGGCTCGCTGCATCTTCGCTCCAATGCTGATGAATAGCGCTCGCGCTCCAGGCGCGCCAGATAACGCCTACGCTGGCCCCGCGCCACAGCGGAACCCGGCGAGAGGTAGCCCTATCGAGGTGACCGCGCTCCGCGGCTGGCGCGACCGCAACCGCTTCGTCGACCTGCCCTATCGCCTTCATCGCAATAATCCGAACTGGGTCCCGCCGCTACGTCGCGATATGCATCGGCTGCTCGATCGGCGCCGGAACCCGTTCTTCGATCATGGCGAGGCCTGTTTCTGGCTGGCATGGCGCGACGGGATCCCGGTCGGGCGCATCAGCGCGCAGATAAATCACCTCCATCTCGAAACCCATCGCGACGAGACCGGCAATTTCGGTCTGCTCGAGGCGATAGACGACCAGGCGGTTTTTGCTGCATTGCAACACGCCGCCGAGAATTGGCTGCGGGAGCGCGGCATGCGTCGGATCCTGGGTCCGTACAGCTTGTCGATGAACGACGACATCGGCGTTCTGGTTTCCGGTTTTGAGACCCCGCCCATGGTCGGCATGCCATACACACCCCCCTACTATGCCCAACGCCTCGTCGCGGAAGGGTACGTCAAGGCCAAGGACTTGCACGCGCTACGCATCACGCTTGCCGATATCGTAACAAGGCACCTCCACCAGCTCGAACGCGTCACCGCTCGGCTTCGTGCGGAAGGGAGGATCGCCGTGCGCCCTCTCGATCCCGCCCGCTTCGCCGAGGAAATGCGGCTGGCTCTCGATATCTATAACGAGGCCTGGACCCAGAATTGGGGGTTCCTGCCGGTGACCGAGCGCGAAGCCAAACAGATCATCGACCAGCTGGCGCCGGTTCTTCCGCCGCAAAGCGTGGTCTTCGCGCTTGCCGATGGCGAGCCTGCGGCGATGCTGGTCGCCCTCCCCAACCTCAACGAGATCGTCGCCGATCTCGACGGCAAGCTGTTTCCGATCAACTGGCTCAAACTGTTGTGGCGGTTGCGCTTTCGCAAACCAAGAACGGCGCGGGTGATGCTGACCGGGGTGCGGCAACGGTATCGCAGATCGGCGTTGAGCATGGCGCTCGTCACATTGATGCTGGGGGAGATCCTGGACGCCGCGCGCCAAGCCAATATCGAGATGGTCGAGTTCTCATGGATCCTGGAGGATAACAAACCCTCCCTCGAAGGCTGCCACGCCATTGGCGCGCAGCTCGCCAAGCTCTATCGCATCTACGGCAAGGCTCTGTAAGGACGCTCACCGCATGGCGACTTATGCGGCGGAAAGAGCTTTGTCATCGGCTGGCGCCGGCTGGGGGGCCTTCCAGCGACCAAGGTCGATATCCTCGATCTGCCGATCGATTTGGGCGATCACCTGGCGCGAGAATGGGCCGTGATGCAAATAGAGGGCGCTCATCATCACCACAAACCGCAAGGCCCGAGGGTTGTGGGTTGCGGTGTCGAGGACGCTCTTCCAGAATTGCCCCGCTGTTCCGGGACCCGCATCCGGTAAGCGCCAGACCAGCCGGCCCAGCAAGCGCAGGTCGCGCAACGTTTGCGGCAGCGATGCCTCGAACCTGGGCTTGCCGCACCTGAGCATACGGCCGACACGGCGCACGCGGCCGAAATAGGCAGCCGGATCATAGACTGCGTCCAGCACCGCCCGGTAATCCGCGAGCACGTCACGGCGCGGGCGTTTTGTTTCAAAGTTGAGACCGATCGTGCATTGATCGCCCGTATCCTGCGGGCCGGGTGCGTCAGAACCCGGAAAGAGGCGCCCCTCGCGCAGCAGCCGCCGCCCCAATTGCGTTGTGGGCAGTGCGTACAGCAACCCGACCGTGCACACCGGGATCGCCGTATCCTCGATGCACTCGATCATCCCCTCGGCGGTATTGCCCTTTTCGGTGTCAAAACCCACGATGAAGCCGGCGAATACGAAAATGCCGGCATCGTAGATTTTGTGAACGCTCTCCTGCAGGCTGCGCCGGGTGTTCTGCTTCTTTCGCATCGAGACCAGAGTGTCGGTATCGGGACTCTCGATCCCAACGAAGATTCCAAAGAAATTCGCTGCTGCCAAGGCGCTGAGCAATCCGGCATCGTCGGCCAGATTTATCGACGCTTCGGTCGAAAACTCAAACGGGAAGCTCTTCTTGTTCTGCCAACTCTGTAAATCCGGCAGAAATTTCTTGAGAGCCTTCTTGTTGCCGATCAGATTGTCGTCGACAAAATCGACGTGGCCGCGGTAACCGAGTGTGTACAAGGTGTCTAGTTCAGCCAAAACCTGCTGGTTCGTCTTGGTTCGCGGCACTCGGCCGTATAGCTCGATGATGTCGCAGAACTCGCAATTGAACGGGCAACCGCGCGAGAACTGGATGCCGACGTGGAGATAATGCTCCAGCTTTAAGAGATCAAAGCGCGGCGTCGGGCTCCTCGTGACATCGGTCTGCCCCATCGGCGCCTCAAAAACGCCTTCCTCGGCTCCGCGCCGCCACGCAGCGACGAAATCCTCCATGATCTCCTCAGCCTCTCCGAGAACTCGGAAGTTCGCGCTGCTATAGATATCCGGCGTCGAGGTAACATCGGGGCCGCCGACCACGACGGGCTTGCCCCGCGCGCGGCACATCTCGATGATGCGGAGGGTATCGGGCTGCTGAAAGAGCATTCCTCCAGTCATCACCAAATCGGCCCATTCGAGCTCGGCCTCGGCGAGAGACTCGGTGTTGCGATTGACGAGCCGCACCTCCCAGGATTGCGGGAGCAGGGCGGCGACGGTAATCAGGCCAAGCGGCGCCGCCGGATAACGCGCCCCCGTCAATTCGCATGTCGCCCGGTAATTCCAGAACAAATCGGCATTGAAACGCGGAAAAATCATCAGCACCTTGAAGGCGTCGATCGTCATCTCCTAACCCCCTTCAACACCAAGATCCGACAGCCGGCCATTCATCCGGGACGGCCGCCAAACCGGCGCCACTCTTCATCGACGATGCCGATTGTCCAACGGATCTGGTCTTCGGTGTGGGTACCGTTGATGAAAAATCGCAACCGTACCGCGCGCTCCCTCACCCCCGGATAGAGGATCGGCTGTACGTCGATCCCACGCTTTAAGAGGGCGTTGGTCAAAGCAACGCACCGCTTCGTATCGCCGACGATCAGCGGCACGACCGAGACACCCTTGCTGGAGCCGGTCGGCAGCTGCCTTTCGCGTGCCAGTTCCAAGAACAGCCCAGCGCGCCGGCGCAGCTCCGCGACGCGTTCGGGCTCGGCCGCCATCACCTGGAGCGCTGCGAACGCGGCCGCGGCATTGGCCGGCGAAAGGCCGACGCTGAAGACAAAGCCGGGGGCGTTGAATTTGAGATTTAGAATCAGCGCGCGAGAGCCGGCGATATAGCCGCCGCAACTGGCGAGCGACTTGCTGAGCGTGCCCATCCAGATGTCAACGTCGCTGCCGGAAAGCCCGAAATGCTCGCGGATGCCGCGACCCCTTTCCCCCAATACCCCGAGCGAGTGCGCCTCGTCGATCATCAGAAAGACTTTGTGGCGTTCGCGCAGCTCGACGAAGCGCGGCAGGTCGGGGAAATCCCCGTCCATGCTGTAGACACCTTCGAGGATCACCACCACTCGCTCGTAGTGACGGCGATGACGGTGCAGCAGATCGTCGAGCATCTGCCAGTCATTGTGCCGAAAGGCGATGCGGCGGGCGCCCGAGAGCAGGGCGCCCATTTGAATGCTGTTGTGCACCAGCTTGTCGTGCAGGATCAGATCCTTCGGCCCGAAGAGGTGCGCGATCGTCGTGACGTTGGTCCCGTGCCCGCTGACAAAGGCGAGACAGGCCTCGGTATCGAGAAGCTCGGCGAGCGCGCCTTCGAGTTCGACATGAATGGGTCGTTCGCCGCCGACGATACGGCTCGCCGACACCGACGTGCCGTAACGGTCCAGCGCGTCGGCGACCGCCGCCTTCAGAGCAGGATGGCCGGACAGCCCCAGGTAATTATAGTTGGAGAAGCTGATGTACTCGCGCTCGCCGATCCGGGTGGTGTCTCGCACGAGGCCCTGGTGAAAGCGGAAATAGGGAACCCCGCCGATCTCGGGCGGCTCGAGCTCGGCCATGCGCGCCAGGAGGTTCAGATAAGCCGGATGCAGATCGAGGCGGTAATGCGATTCGGGAATCGCAGTGTCGTCTAGGGCGGTCGCGTCTGATATGGGCGCGAGAGGCGCCCGGGCGACACGCTGGCGCATCATGCGATTGGCCAGCTCGCGTTTTTGGTCGGAGGAAGAGTACTTGAGCAGTGCCGTTGCAGCTTTGGTCAAAGGGCGCGTTCCTTTGCTCGATCGAGATCATCTTCCAAGAGCCGCCCCAGCGCAGCGATGAGCTCAGGCTCGGCCAATGGTTCGGGTTGGTCCCGATCGGTGACGAGATGGGCCGCCGTTGGGGTCGGGGCGCTTGCCAGCCCAATTCCTGAGTGATCGATGATGCGTTGGGCGAGCTTCGCCACAGTCGTCGCGTCCATCAGCTCCAGCGTCGGGATGACGATCCCGAACTGCTTTTCCAAACCCAGCTGCAGCTCGACCAGCATCAACGAATCCATGCCCAGATCCAGCAGCGACTTGTCAACCGGCAGCTTCGCCGGCGCCGTCCCGACGATACCGGCGATGTGCTTGGTCAGCAGCTGCTCGGCGACAGAAACTGCCTCACCGTGCGGGAGCCCGGCAAGGTGCGCGCGGAACTCCTCGATATTTCCGCCGGTGCCCTCACCCGCCGGATCGTTCAAGAACTCTCGCACCAAGGAGAATTTCGGTGCTTTGGCCACTCCGGGCAAAACCGCGAGCCGCGACCAGCTCATCTCGGCCAACGCAACCTGCGGTGCTCCGGAGCGAATCGCTTGCTCCATCCGGTCGAGCGCACGCGTTGGTGCGAGTAGCTTCACGCCGAGGCGCTCGCCAATCATCCGCGCCACGACAGTGTTACGCGCCAGGTGGCCAACATCCCCGATCGCCCCCCAGGCAACCGCCAGGGCCGGCAAGCCGAGTCCACGCCGATGGTCGGCCAGAGCTTCCAGATACAAATTGGCTGCGACGTAGTTTGCCTGTCCCTCGTTGCCGAATAGGGTTGTCGCGGACGAGTACATAATGAAAAAATCCAGCTCCAGATCGAGCGCCTGCTGATGCAAGTTCCACGCCCCGGCGATCTTCGGTCGCAAGACGTCGTGGAAGTCCGCTTCCGTCGTATTGACCAGGCTCGAATCCTGGATCACCCCCGCGCAGTGTATGATGCCGCGCAGTGGCGGCATTTCGCGTTGCATGCGACGCAGCAGCGCGGCAATCTGGTTCGCATCAGTAACATCGACGGTAAATTCGTGAACCGCGGCGCCGTCTTGCCGCAAGCGCTCGAGTGCCGCGGCTGCATTAGGCGGGGTGGTCTCGCTGCGCCCTACGACCGCGAGATGACGGACCCCCTTCCGGACAAGCCACTCAGCGGTTGCAAGGCCGAACCCGCCGCGACCGCCGGTGACGAGATAACTCGCTTCGGGTGACATTTGCAGCCCGGTTTCGGGTCGGCCCAAAACGATCGCGGAATGATCCACCCCGTTCATCGACAGAACAATCTTGCCGATATGGCGCGAGTGCTGCATGCAGCGGAACGCCTCGACGGCTCGGGCGACCGGAAAAACTCGGTGCGGCAGCGGGACAAACACGCGCTGATCGAGGAGCGGCGCAAGCTCGGCAAAAAGCTGTTTGGAGAGAGCGGGGCGGTCGACCAACAGCCGATCGAGATCGACCCCGAAAAACTGGATGTTGTTGCAGAAAGGCTGCAGCCCGAGTTTGCTATTGGCGTAGAAGTCGCGCTTCCCGAGCTCCACAAAGCGCCCGTAAGGCCTGAGGATCGAAAGGCCTTTGTGGATGGCGTCACCTGCTACCGAATTCAACACCACGTCGATACCCTCGCCGCGGGTAATTTCGCGAATGTCGTCGGCGAAGGCGAGCGAGCGAGAATCGACGACGTGGTGCGCCCCAATCCGGCGGAGAAACTCGCGTTTCTCGACCGAGCCGGCGGAGGCGAAAATTTCAGCGCCAACCCATCGGGCATATTGGACGGCGGCCAAGCCGACGCCTCCGGCGGCCCCGTGAATCAGGATCCGCTCGCCCTTCTGCAATCGGGCGAGGTGGTGCAGCGAGTAATAGACCGTCAAGGCGGCGACCGGGAGCGTCGCAGCCTCCTCGAAGCTCATGGACGCCGGTTTTTTGAACAGACCGTTGGCGGGCGCGGCGAGATGGGACGAGAACGCATTACGGGCGATGCCGAACACCGCGTCGCCGGGGCGCAGATGTTCGACGCCGTCGCCAACCGCAATGACTTCGCCCGCGAACTCCATCCCGAGCGTCGCACCCGCGAACCCACCCTCGAACGCTTCCTCCGGGAGCAGCCCGATCCGCTGCAGGACGTCCCGGAAGTTGAGACCCGCCGCCTTGACGTAAGCGGTGACCTCCCCGGCAGCGGGCCGTGGGATCGCGATCCCCTGCAGGACTACCCCTTCCTGCGCTTCGCCTTGCGCGAAGGTTAGTCTGAACCCTAATTCCTCGCCGACCTCATGCGCGGCGGGCTCAGCTATTCCTCGCGTCAGGCGCGGCACATAGCGCGCCCGACCGCGCAACAGGACTTCATCCTCGTCGTCGCGGTGGAGCAACTCTTCGACCAGCGCCTCACCCGCCGCGGCCGCGCCCGCCTCGGGATCGATATCAATCAGGCGGCAAGAGATATCGGCCCGCTCGTTGATGATCGTACGGGTGAGGCCCCAAAGCGGCGCTTGCCAAGGGCGTACACAACCGGCCGACCGGTCCGGCATCGGCATCGCGCCCGACGTGACGACTGTCAGTCGCGCGGACGCCGCCAGCCCCGCTGCGATCATCGCCTGCACGGCAACCAGCAGGTCGAAACTGCCGTGCCGCTGCGCCGCCAGCGGGTCTACCGGCGCCGCTTCAGCGGTTCCCCGCAGGTGAAGAATATGAAGCGGGCTGACGCCGTCTGCTGCGAGGATGCGGAAAAGCCGCGCGTAGGCGTCCGAGTCCCCACACGGAACATCGAACCGATCGAGGCCGAGACGATCGAAGGAATGACCGGCCCGAGCGATCACGACGCGCTGTCCTAGCTGATCGAGCTCGCGGATCACCGTGGTCACGGGATCGACGGCAATGTCATCGGCGAGTATCAGCCAGTTCGCCGGATCGATCTCGCGCCGTATCGGCGAGCGCGGCGCCGCCGATGGCTTGCGCCCAATCAGCACGGCCCGGGCGGCGATCGGGTCGTCATCGCCGAGCGAAACTACCTCCTCGAACCCGCCGTCGAGGACAGCCCTCGCCCAATCGCTCTCGCCTGCGTGATCGGTGGGCATCCCGAAGACGAGATCCTGAAAACCACCTCCTTTCGGGACCATCAGCAGGAGAAGCCCGCCTGGTTTGAGCAACATGCGAATGGCGGCCAGATCCCGGTCAAGATCCGGCCGGGCAGTGGGCGCCATCCCGGCGACGATCAGATCGTGTCGCTCGTCTGCGAAACCCTGTTCGGCAATGTCCCTGCCGAGATCGAGCACCGCACAACGAAGATAGGACAGGGCCGCGAAACGGGCCTCCGCCCGCCCGACCGCCGCCTCGGTCGGATCGGTAAAGACATACTCGACGCGATCGGCAGGCACCGCCGCGAGCAACGCCCCCGTCAGCCCACCGGTCCCACCCCCGACCTCGAGAATACTTAGCGAGCGGGTGTGCGGGATCATCTTGTACAGCCGTTGCACCACCCCGGCTGCTACATCGTTCGCCCTGCGGAACAGCGGGTCGGAATCGTAGAGCTGCTCGACCGCGTCGAACCCCCGCTGTGCAGAAACCAAATCGACCGGATCGATCTCCGACCGCAGGATCCCGGGAAGCGCCGCACCGTATCGCGCGATCAGCTGCAAGCTGGCGAGGTGTGCGGGATAGCGGATAATCGCCTCGCGCCAGAGACATTCCGCCGGCGCTGTAGAACCAATCTCGGCGAGGCGCCACTCGGCCTCGTCGCGCTCCGCCATCCCCGCCCGATCGGCGAACGCAAGAACCTTACCGAGGTAATGCTCTTGTTGCAGCCCGATACGCTGCTCGGCGGTAAGCTGCGAAACAGTGAACCGACGCCGGCCGAAAGCGCTCATCAACGCCTCTGCGGCATAGCCCGCAGCAACCTGATCAAGGAGCGCCCGGGTCTCTTCATCGCGCTCGCACTCGCCGCTTGCTACGGTGACGCGCGCCGCTAGCGTCTGCGGCGGGGGCAAGTCCTCGACACCATCAGCATCGAGCGCCGAAGGCCGCAGTTGATAGCGCCAGTGATAGGCCGGGATTTCACTCGGACCACCCAGATCGACACGACGCAAGCGCAGGCCGTCGATCTCGGCGATCGCTTCCCCATTTGGTCCCAGCACCATAAAATCGCCGACGATCGAGCGAGCCGCGGACTGAACCAGGGTCATATGGCACCAGGCGATCCGGTCGCCGCCGCCGTAGAAACGGATCCGCTCCGCCTTGCTCGGCACAAAGACGACCTGGGCTTGCTCACCCAGCTGCTCGGGAATGGTTGCAAGGGTCACCTGGAGGCAGGCGTCGAGCAAAGCCGGGTGAATGCGATACTCGCTGAGCTCGGTCGCTATCGCGGCGGGCGCGACGATGCGTCCGAGCGCCTCATTCTCACCGGCCCAGACCTCGGCGACCCCTTGGAAGGCAGGCCCGTAGATCAGGCCGTGGGCGGCGAAGCGGCGATAGAGCTCAGCGCCATCGACCCGCTTCCTCATTCGTTCCTGGATTGCCTCGACAGAGGCGGTGCGTTCCGATGGGCCGCTCGCCAGAGGCACAGCACGGGCGACCGCGACAGGAGGCAGCATGGTCGCCGATGTGTCGCCGCTCCGTAAACGAAAGCTGCCGTCCTCGATCGCCAGTCCCACCTCGACCAAGGGCATGGCGCCGTCGGCAATCAAGACCGGGCGCCTGATCTCGAAGCCTTCGATCTCGGCCCCATTACAGGTGTGGGTCGACAAAACCGCCGAGATCGCCATCTCGATATAAGCTGTTCCCGGCAAGACCATGCTGTCTTGAACAACGTGATCGGTGAGCCAGGGAAGCAGGGCCGGATCGAGACGGTTCTTCCAGGTCCCGTCGGTGGTAGCCAGGCGCTTCCCCAATAGCGGGTGTCTGCGCTTGCTCAGCGGTGCTCCGACTTCACCCTCATTCTCGGAAAACCAGTAGCGCTCGCGCTGCCACGGGTAGGCAGGAAGCGGCACGAACCCACCCTCGTCAGAGTCGAGGGCATCGTAGTCAATCGCGACACCGGCGGCATAGCAGCGCCCGAGCGCCAGCCACAGCGCATCGCGCTCGGGCTCGTGACGCCGCAGAGTCGGTATCGAAATCCCATGTCCGCCACCGGCAGCCTTCAGGCATTCGCGCAGATACCTGTCGAGTATGGGATGCGGGCCGATTTCGAGAAAGACATTGAAGCCCTCGGCCTCCAGCGACGCGATCGCGGGCGCAAACTGAACAGGTTTGCGAATATTGTCCCACCAATACGTCGCGTCGAGCCGGCGCCCCTCGATCGTCGTGCCGGTAACGGTAGAAACGAAGCGGCGCCGGCCGTCTTGCGGCGCCAGCCCGTCGAGCCGGTCCAACAGCTGTTCGCGGATCGGGTCCATACAGCGGCTGTGGAAGGCATAATCGAGGTCGAGGGGACGAAAGAAGATCTGGTTCGGCTCGAGCTCGGCGCCGAGCACGCCGATCGCGGCGGCATCGCCGGCAATCGTCACCGAGTTGGGACTATTGACCGCGGCAATCGTCAACCGCTCACCGTAGGGGGCAATGGCAAAAGCGGCATCCTCGGGCGACAGCCCGAGGGCGGCCATCCGACCGGTCCCGGCGGTGCGCCCCTGCGCCCGGCTTCGCTCGGCGATGACCCGGCAAGCTTCGGCGAGCGACAGAATACCTGCCCCATACGCCGCCGACACTTCTCCGACGCTGTGGCCAAGCACGGCATCGGCTTCGATCCCGTGTGCCTCGAGCCATTCGAGGATCGCCACCTGCACCGCAAAGAGCGCCGGTTGCGCAATCTCTGTTCGATCGAAGAGGTTTGCCGGTTCCGCCGATTGAAGGACGTCTGTTACCGACCATCCGACCATCGGGCGGAGTGCGGCATCGATCCGCCCAATAAACTCGGCGATGAACGGATCGCCGAGCAGGTCCCGCCCCATACCTCGCCATTGCGAGCCGTTCCCCGAAAACACCAGCGCCAATCGAGCCGGCGGCGTGAGAGCATGCCCTTTTGCGAGGAGTGGGGGCGAATCGCTGGCGGCATACGCCTCGAGCCGGGCAGCGAACTCTTCGTGGGTGCGGCCGAAAGCGGCGAGCCGATGCTGGTGATGGGTCCGCCGGGTGGCGGCGCTGCGACACAAAGCTGGTAGGGCAGGCGCCGTCGGCGATCGCAGCAATTCGACGTAGCGCAACGCCAGGCTGTTGAGGGCCTCCGCATCATGCGCCGAGACCAACAGCGGCCGGATGTCCCGGTCTTCTGTCGCCGCGCCCGGATGCGCCGAGGTGGAAGCAAGGGGCTCCGGGTCGCGAAGGATGACATGGGCGTTGGTGCCCCCGAACCCGAACGAGTTGACACCCATCGTCAAGCGACCCGGGGACAGTTCCGTGTGTTCCGCAACAACAGAGAGATTGAGTTCCTCGAACGGGATCTGCGGATTGGGTTTCGTGAAATGCAGCGTGCGCGGGATCGCACGGTGACGAAGCGCCAGGACGACCTTGAGCAGCCCCGCAATCCCCGAGGCAGGTTCGAGGTGGCCGATATTGCTCTTGACGGAACCGATCCGGCACCGATCGCCGGGTGCACGCGAAACGCCGAGCACGTTTCCCAACGCAGCACACTCGATCGGGTCGCCGACGCTCGTGCCGGTCCCGTGGGCCTCGATATACGTGATCTCGCCCGGGTCAATTCCGACTTCGCGGTAAACTCGGCGCAGCAACGCCTCTTGCGCCGCCTGGTTCGGCATCGCCAAACCCTTGGTGCGGCCATCAGAATTGACCCCCGAGCCGACGATGACGGCGTGTACCGGATTGTTCTCGGCGAGCGCCTGCGCGAGCGGCTGCAGAATGACGACCGCTCCGCCTTCCGAGCGAACATAACCGTCGCCAGCCTCGTCGAAGGGGCGGCATCGGCCGGTTGGCGACAGCATGCGGGCCTTTGAGAAACCGACGCCCGCTGACGGCGACAACAGCGCATTGACCCCGGCCGCGATCGCCAGGCTCGATTCCCCCCGCCGTAAGCTGACGCAGGCTTCGTGCACCGCGACCAGCGAGGATGAGCAGGCGGTGTCGACAGCGAAGCTCGGACCGTGCAGGTCGAAGACATAGGAGATTCGATTCGCCGCATTGCTGATCGCGCTGCCGGACATGACGTAGGGGTCGACCTGATTCGGCTCGTCGCGCTGCATCGCGGCGTAATCGGACAGCGAGATCCCGACGAAGACTCCGCATTGCGATCCGGCGAGTCTCTCGGGAACGATCCCGGCGCTCTCCAACGCTTCCCAGGTCAGCTCCAAGAGAAGGCGTTGCTGCGGGTCGATCCGTCGAGCTTCGCGCGGCGAAATCCCGAAAAATCCGGCGTCGAACTTGTCTATATCCGCGATGAACCCGCCCGCGCGCGTATACATCTTGCCGGGCTTGGCCGGGTCAGGATGGAAGTACGCTTCGACGTCCCAGCGGTCGTCGGGTATCTCGCCGACGGCGTCCCTACCCGCTTTGAGCAGCGACCAGAATTCCTCCAGGTCAGCCGCACCCGGGAACCGACATGCCATTCCGACCAGGGCGACGGGAAAAATTCGTTCCACGTCGTTAGTTTCTGTAGGCATGCAAACTCGTGCTCCTTGAGTATTCATCACGTTTTAGGGGCTTAGGCGCTTCAGCATCCGCGCCCCGCGGTTTTGCATCAGTGTCGGATAGAAACTCCCCGGCGACCGAATTAACGCAAGAAAAAGTTCACGTCCGTCAAGCTTGAGGAGATTAGAGGGGAGCTGAGGCGCTAGGGATGCGGCGGTTTCCTAGATGCGTCTGTGGTGCCTACGTCCCCGGCCGCGGCGGCTGCGGTCAGTATAGGGGAAGCCTCGCGGCGTCTCACAAAAAAAGAGCCGGTGGGGTCACCGGCTCTCAGATGTCGAAAGTTTGCGCTGAATGTTGCGGCGGTCCTTTAGAAGAGCGCGAGACCTCCCAGCCCGGGATGCCATTGCTTGCGGACCTGCTCTTCAACCGAAAGGCCGGACGCCGTCACCGGGGGATGCGTCGTTCCCCTTTCATCGGCTTTCAAATATACGGCGCGGACCAAGTGATCGATGGTCGCCTTCTCCCGTACGTGCCGTTTTCTCGTGCGGCGTATAGACGAGGTGGCTTTGGTCATCGCTGACCCTCCCGATCTGTAGGCGCTGTCTGTCGCACCAGCTATCCGTGGGGGACGGGTGGCTGGGATCGAAGTGGGTGCGACATTCCAACCCACCTGCGGCAAAAAAAAGGCAAAATGGGGCCTCCTTATGTCATACTTTGATACATAGGGACGAAAACTGATACAAATTAACCGAGACGGCAGCGATCGTGCGGATCTGCGATCGCGGCAAATGCGCCGTTGGCCGCTTGCTCTCGATAAACTATTTTGGTCGGAGCAGCAGCCCGGAGGTCCCGATGCAATATGGCTTGTTTACGATGCCTTCGCATCCGCCGGAGTGCGGCCTCTTCGAGGGTCATCGATGGGACCTCCAGACCCTGCGCTGGGCCGACGAGCTCGGGTTTAGCGAGGGCTGGATCGGAGAGCATCACACCGCGCCGTGGGAACCGCACCCCGCGCCCGATCTGTTGATCGCCCAAGCATTGATGGAGACGCGCAATATCCGACTCGCCCCCGGCGGGTTCCTATTGCCGTATCATCACCCGGCGGAGCTCGCCAACCGAGTGGCCATGCTCGACCACATGGCACAGGGCAGGCTCAACTTCGGCGTCGCCGCCAGCGGTCTGCCGAGCGATTGGGCGATGTTCAACGTCGACGGCAACGCCGGGCAGCACCGCGAAATGACGCGCGAAGCGCTCGACATCATCCTGAAGCTGTGGACCGAGGAAGCGCCCTTCGATTACGCCGGCAAGTACTGGAAGGTGACCAAGACGGATTTGATGCTGGAGAGTCTGCGCCCGCATATCCGGCCGTTCCAGAAACCGTATCCGCCGATCGGCGTCGCCGGGGTGAGCAAGGGTTCGGACACGTTGAAGCTCGCCGGGGAACACGGTTTTTTGCCGATGAGCCTCAACCTCAACCCCGGCTATGTCGCGAGCCACTGGGAGTCGGTCGAAGAAGGAGCCCGCCGTACCGGGCGCCGGCCGAGCCGCGCCGATTGGCGCCTCGTACGCGAGATCTTCATCGCCGACAGCGACGCCGAGGCTTGGCGATTGTCCGTCGAGGGGATGATGGGGCGGATGATGCGCGAATACTTTCTGCCATTGCTGAAAAATGTCGGCGTCATCCAATTCTTGAAACACGATCCCGATGTCGCCGACAGCGACGTCACACCAGAATACTGTGCTCGGCACAATTGGCTGATCGGCTCGCCAGCGACCGTGGTCGAGAAGATCGAGCGGATGTACGACGAGGTCGGCGGGTTCGGAGCGCTGCTTCTGTTCTGCTTCGACTACAGCGGGAACGCCGTGGCCTGGCACGAATCAATGCGGCTTCTCGCCCGGGAAGTGATCCCCAAAGTCGCCCATCTCACCCCGAAATCCGCTTGAAAGGGATGCAGATCTGGCAATCCGACACGCGTGCGTGAGATCCTGGCCTCCAGGATGTAGTCCGTCTAATTTAATAGCTTAATCTCTATGTTTCAGGCTGACCGAACTTCATTTTCTTGTTAATGGCAGACAAATTCAAAGTATATCATTCGCTATTGTAAAAAACCTCAGTTGGCTTTCGGGCGGGACCGGCGGGGGCATGCCTGCAGAACGAAAGCGAAGGACGAGCACCGGGGGAGCTCGGATGAAAACTTTTGCCGGCTTGTTTTTGCTCGCGACCGTGCTGACCGGATCGGAAGCTCTCGGTCAAGCGGCCTCCCCCACACCGGAGGCTCGTCTCGATCTCTTTATCCGTGCCCTCCGCTCGCCATCGGACGGCTCGCCGGGCGATGCAACTACCCCGCAGTCGAAGCTCGAGCAGGTGTTGCGAATTGTCCCGCCGGGGAGCGCCGGCCACGGCGGCGGCGCGCCGCTGGTTCAGAGTTCGAATGGCGCTGCTGCGACCAGCCACGACTCCTCGATCTACGGGTTCTGCTACGAGGCATGCGCAACCGAGCGCGCGGTCGGCAGCTGCGGGATGCCGGCGCCGGGCCAGACATCCCCGCCGATGCAGATGTGCCGCCCCATAGAGTTCGACACGAACCTGAGCGCCATGATCGGTCCGCAGCTCGGAACCGGTGCGAGCCCGTTTGTCGACGACAACAAGAGTCTGGACCCCGCGCAGCAACCTGCCGGCTACACCTTTTTAGGCCAGTTCATCGACCATGACGTGACGCGCACCCAGACCGCGCTGTCAGCACTCGACGAGCTGAACCGGAGCGTCCAGGGAGATGCCAGGATCCGGGCTAAACTCGCGGCGGCCGGCGTCACGCCGGATCAGCTGAAGCAAGCGATTGCAAACGCCGCAACATCGACCTCGGCGCTGAGCGTCAACACCGGCAAGCTCGACCTCGACAGCGTGTACGGAGTTACCAACTTTGCAGCTCTGACTGGGATCACCGCGCCGTGGTTCGAGGAGCGCAATGGCGCCTACACCGGCCGTTTCGCTCAACGCCATGTGCAGGCTCCCACCTCGCTCGGGGCGGCGATCGACGGCTTCGACTACCAGCGCATGCCGAACGGGACGGCCGAGGTCCCCGATCCTCGCAACAGCGAAAACAAGATTATCTCGCAAATCCAGAACCTCTTCGAGCTCGCCCACAACAACTGCATAGATCATGCGCTCGGCGCCGTCACGGCGCCGACCGAGGCGCAGATCGGCGGGGCCTTCGATGCGTGCCATAAAAAAGTGGTGTGGACTTACGAGACGATCGTCGCCACCGACTTTCTGCCGCGCTTCTCCGCCGAAGCGACCCTAAACCGAGTCGCCCCGGGCGCTCTGCACACCTACCCGCGCGGAACCTCGCCGACCTCGCAAGTGCCGGTTCGGGTTGGTGTGAAGACCTTCCTCTACAGCTGCCAACCCGGGCTCGGAGAGGACGCCGTGATCCGGATCCCGCACGAGTTCGCGGTGGCGGCGTTTCGTCTGGGTCACACCCTTGTGCGTGACAGTTATGTTCTGCACGATCCGGTATTCGACGCGAATGGCAACCTTCTGACCGGCCAGTCTCGCCCGATTTTCGCTTCGGCGAACGATCCGGAGACGATCGAACTCGTCGGCGATAATCCGGTGCAGCCCGCCGACGTCATCGACTGGAGCCACTTTTACGACGTGCATGGCTTCGACGTGACGGACGAGACCGCTCAGCCGGGGCGCCCGGTGGATACCTTGATCTCCGACAAACTATTCAGCCTGCCGATCGCCGCGCTGCCGCCAGGCCCCGACGTGAACGGCAAAGACACCTCGACCGAGCGCAATCTGCCCCGCCGCAATCTCATGCGGGCGTCCGATCCGACCGCCCTGATCACCGGCTCGGTAGGTCTGGCGACGGGCGAGGAGATGGAAGCTTACGCGCAACAACGCATACCAGGCCTTCACGATTCCACCAACGAGGTGCGCACGGTCCTTGCGGACCGGCTGCAGAGCGCCGGCTTCGACCCGAACCTGCTGGCGCGGCGCACCCCGCTTTGGCTGTTCATCCTGGCGGAGGCGGAGAGCACTCAAGCCAGCCAGCGTTTGGGCGAGCTGGGCAGCCACATCATCGACGAATTCCTGCTCGGCTCATTGCACTGCGATGGCGGTTCCGTCCTCTACGCTGACGATGCCGACCTGGACGGCTGGGGTCCAACCGAGGCGATCAAGAGCAATCGCCGCTACTCGATGCCCGAACTGATCGCGTATCTGCAGGCCGACGTGAAGGTCGACGGCCAGCCGATCCGGCTTTTCGGCAATTAGGCCTATTCTGCCGGGACGGGCACGAGCGACGCCGCGGCCCGGTTGCGCCCGATGAACAGCACCATCAGCGAGGCGATCAGGCAGAGCAGGCCCGAAAGCATGAATGCTTCGAGATAGGTACCGAAGGTCACCCTCAACACACCCGCGGCGAAGGCGGCCAGGGCCGCGCCGAGCTGGTGCGCGGCTGCGATCCAGCCGAACATGATCGGGCCGCGGTCTGTGCCGAAAATCCTCGCGGCGAGGCGCACGGTCGGCGGCACCGTCGCGATCCAGTCGAGCCCGTAGAACACTGCGAACAGCGAGAGGCCATAGAACGAAACGTCAAAGGCGAACGGCAGGTAGATCAGCGACAGCCCGCGCAGCCCATAATACCAGGCAAGGAGCCCGCGGTTGCTCCAGCGGTCGCTGAGCCACCCGGATAATGTCGTCCCGACCAGGTCGAAGACCCCCATCGCGGCGAGCAGGCTGGCGCTCGTCACCTGCGGGATGCCGTGATCGAGGCAGGCGGGGATCAGGTGCGTGCCGATCAGGCCGTTGGTCGAAGCGCCGCAGATGAAAAAGCTGCCGGCGAGCAGCCGGAAATCGCGTGACCGCAACCCGTCGCGCAGCGCGAGCAGCGCGGTCGCCGCCGCGTTGCCGCGAGCGATCGGGACAGGCTGACGATTGTCGACCGCACCGTAGGGCGCGAGCCCCATGTCGCGCGGCCGGTCGCGCATCAGCAAAGCCACGACCGGAATTATCGCCAGCGCGGCCCCGGCCACGGTCAGCGACACCATGCGCCAGCCATAGTTTTCGACAAGGCTCGCCAATGCCGGCAGAAAGATCAGCTGGCCGGTTGCTGTGCTCGCAGTCAACAGGCCGATGACCAGCCCGCGCCGGGCGGCGAACCAGCGCGCCACTACGGTCGCCCCCAGCACCAAGGCGGTGGCTCCGCTGCCGGTGCCGACTATCACTCCCCACAGGATGATCAGCTGCCAGGACCGCGTCATCAGCGGCGTCAGAGCGACTCCTGCCGCAATGCAAGCCAGCGCCGCGAGCATTGTTCGGCGCAGCCCGAACCGGTCCATCACCGCCGCGGCGAATGGTCCGATCAGACCGTAAAGAAAGATATTTAGCCCGATCGCGAAGGAGATCGTCGCGCGTGACCACCCGAACTCGGTTTCGAGGGGCACGATCAGAACGCCGGGGGTGGCGCGGAGCCCAGCCGCTACAAGCAGGGTCAGGAAGGTGACACCGGCGACAATCCAGGCGTAATGCAGCTCTCTTTGCCTTGCCATCCCCCCTACCCTTCTCCATCTGGAACAGGTCGAGGCAAAAGTGAGAGACAGGTCTGTCTCTGTCAAGCCGAGCGAGCGCAGGGCAGGAACGCGACATGAGCGAGGTGGAGGAGAAAAAGCCGGCGGGGCAGCGCATTCTCGATACCGCCTCGGAAATGTTCTATCGCGACGGAGTTCGGGCGGTCGGGATCGATGCGATCATCGCGCGATCCGGTGTCGCGAAGATGAGCCTTTACCGTAATTTCCCGTCAAAAGATGCCCTGGTCGCGGCCTGGCTCGAGGACCGCAATGCGTTTTTCTGGCAGCGTTGGGAAAAGGCGGAGACCTCCCGCGCCGGCGATCCGCGGAGTCAACTCGAAGCGATCCTCGACATGGTTGCCGCAACATCCTCGCACCCGAAATGGCGAGGCTGCCCGTTTCTCAACACCGGAACCGAATTTCCCGAGCCCGACCACCCCGCGCGCGCCGTGATCCTCGACCATAAGCGAGCTGTCCGCGAGCGCCTCCGTGCGCTGGCCGCCACTGCAGCAGCCCGCGACCCCGACCTCCTCGCCCAGCAGTTACAGCTGCTGATCGACGGCGCCTACGCGATCGGCCAATCGCTTGGCCCGAACGGGCCGGCGAAAACCGTCGCCAGCGCCGGGCGCGCGCTTATCGCGGCCCAAATGGAGCGGTGACTCCGAAGTTTCGCCCGCAGGCCCTCACCCGCCTCACTGCGGTCGGCACCCTCTCCCGCAGTGCGCGAGAGGGGTTATCGGAGCGCAATTCAAAGCCCCTCTCCCGGACGGCACGGTGGGAGAGGGAGGATCCGGCGCCAGGACTGGGTGGGTGAGGGCTGCACTGGTATCCTTGCTTGCGCAACATGATGGAGCACTTCCGATGCCGTCAATTCCTCTCGACGAAGGCTTTTCCCTCCACTGCGCCGTCGACGATTACTTGTGGCCATGGGAGGCGCCAATACCCGTGTTGATGATGCACGGCTTCGCGCGCAATGCGAATTTCTGGAACCGCTGGGTCCCGGCGATCGCCGATAGCCGCAGCGTTTATCGGCCCGATCTTTTGGGGTGCGGCAAATCCGACATTCCGGCTCCGGGCTACGCCTACACTCCAGAAAAGATCGGCGCCCAGATCTTGGCGGTGCTCGATGCCTACTCGCTGCCGCAGGTACATTGGGTGGGCGAATCCTCGGGTGGGATCATCGGGTTGCTACTCGCCGCGGCATATCCCGAACGCTTTGCCAGCCTTGTCTTGTGCAATACCCCGACGCGCATTCCCGACGAGATCCGCGGGATCTACGCCCTCGGCCAAGAGAGTACGGCCGCCGCGATCCGGGCCCATGGCACCGGCGAGTGGTGCCGGCAAACCCTCGGCTACCGGCTCGACCTCGAGCATGCGAGCCGAGATTTGCAGGAATGGGTCATCGCCGAGATGGACAGGACGCGCCCGGATGTCGCCGCCGCCCTCCACGAATGCTTTGAAGCGGTCGATGCAAGGCCGCTTGTTCCAGGGATCAACGCTCCGGTGCTGCTGCTGAGCGGCGACAAGAGCCGGATCGCCTCGGAGCAGCAGAAAATTCTCGCCGAAAGGCTGCCGCACGGACGGCTGGAACTGTTTGCCGGGTACGGGCACGGCGTCAACCTGCTCCAGCCGGAGCGCTGTGCGCGGACGGCTCTCGAATTCTGGCGGACGGTCGAATAGGTGCAGCGGTGAAGCTCGGGGTTCTGCAGTTCTTCAGCTGGCCGGAGCGGCGGGTCGATCTGGCCACGGTCTATGCCCGCGCCTTGGAGCGGATCGAGATCATGGACCGCACCGGCTATGACGCGGTGTGGCTCGCCGAGCATCACTTCAGCAGCTTCAGCGTCTGTCCCTCGGTGCACATGGTCGGGACACTGGCCGCCGCGCGGACGCAGCGTCTGCGCATCGGCACGGCGGTGTCGCTCGCCCCGTTCTACCATCCCTTGCGGCTCGCCGAGGAAGTGGCCCTGCTCGACGTGCTGTCCGGCGGCCGGGTCAATTGGGGCGCCGGCCGCGGCTTCGCGCGGGTCGAATTCACCGCCTTCGGCGTGCCGCCCGAGGAGAGCGCCTCGCGGTTCCGCGAGACGGTCGAGATCGTGTTGCGGGCCTGGACCGACGAGCGCCTCAACTTCACCGGCCAGCATTTCCGCTTCGAGGACCTCGAGATATTGCCAAAGCCGGCACAACAGCCGCATCCGCCGGTCTGGATGGCGGCAAGCTCAGAGGGGGCGATCGAATGGGCGGCGGCCCGGGGTTTTTCGATCCTGATGGACCCGCACTCATCGGGCATCGAGATCGGCCGCAAGCGGCGGCTCTACGCCGAGAAACTCGCTGCCGCCGGCTTCTCCGAGGCCGGCCGCGACATCCCGATTGCACGCCTGGTGGCGGTTTCCGACAGCGCCGGTGAGGCGGCGATGGTCGCGCGCAGCGGCGCCGAATGGATCCTCAATTCCTATCTCGGCGCACAGCATCGGCCGGTAATCCAAGGATCCTTCACGCCGGCGGGCGTCGACCCGGTCCAGCGCTACCTCGACGAGGTGATCCTGCACGGCACCCCGGACAAGGTCGGCGACGAGATCCTGCGGCTGCGCGACGAGATCGGCCTCGATTATCTGTTGTGCGCGCCGCTCAGTCACCAATCCTTTATGCTGCTGACCGAAAAGGTGCTGCCCCGCATCATGTGAAGGCGTCGCCGGCCCCTCACCCCGATCGTTCTCACGCCGCCGCACTGTCCTCGCGGATCATTGCCGCACCCTTCTCGCCGATCATGATCGTCGGCGCGTTGGTATTGCCGGTCGTCACGGTCGGCATCACCGAGGCGTCGACGACGCGCAGCCCGCTGATCCCCCGAACCCGCAGCCGCGAATCGACGACGGCCATTGGATCCTCTCCCATCCGGCAGGTGCCCACCGGGTGATGCAGGTTCATCCCGGCCCGGCGCATGAAGTCGATCAGCGCGTCATCCGAATTCAGATCAGAACCGGGCATTGTCTCGGTGGCGCTGTGGCGGGCCAAGGGGGTGGCCGCAAAAATCTTCCGGGCATGGCGGCTCCCGGAGAGCAGGACCTGTTCGTCGCTCGCTGCCGACAGGTAATTCGGACGGATCGCCGGCGGCTGAAACGGGTCCGGAGCCTGCGCCATGATCGTCCCGCGGCTGTCCGGCCGCACAGCGCACACGACGATCGTCATGCCCGGCTCCCGCTCGAGCCGCCCGATACCGTTCGGATCGTAGCTGCCTGGGGTGAACAGCAATTGCAGATCCGGGCTCGCCAGCCCTTCGCGGCTGCGGCAGAACACCATCGCAGTGGTGACGCCAAAGGTCAGCGCACCGCGGCCGGTCGCGGCAAACCGCCCGATCTCGCGCGCCAGCCGTGCACCTCGCGCCAGCTGATTGACCGACACCTCGTCCTTCACGCGGTGCGTCACCCGAACCGCGAAATGGTCCGAGAGATTGGCGCCGACCCCGGGCAATTCGTGCACGATCCCCACGCCGATCGACTGCAGATGGCTGCCCGGGCCGATGCCCGAAATCTGCAGCAAATGCGGCGAATTGACCGTGCCGCCGCTGACCACGACCTCGCGCGCCGCGGCAACCCGCCGGTCGGTGCCGTTCTGGCGAAACGCGACGCCGGTGCAGCGTCTTCCGTCGAACAGGAGCCGCGTCGCGACCGCCTTGGTCGCGACCCGCAGGTTCTGGCGCCGCCGCGCCTCGGCCAAAAAGGTTCGCGCCGTCGATCCGCGCAACCGCCCCCGCCGCGTCATCTGCGAATAGCCGACGCCATCCTGCTGCGCGCCGTTGTAGTCGCGGGTGAACGGAAACCCGGCCTCTTGCGCCGCTTCGACAAAACGATGCGTCAATGGCAGAATGGTCCGGTAATCCTCGACGAAGAGCGGACCGCCCTTGCCGCGATACTCCAACTCCCCGGACACATAATGTTCCGACTTCTTGAAATAGGGTAGGACATCCGCATAGCTCCAGCCGCGGCAGCCCATCTGCGCCCAGCCGTCGTAATCCGCCGGGTTGCCGCGGACATAGAGCATGCCGTTGATCGAGCTGGTGCCGCCCAGCACCCTGCCACGCGGCCAATGCAATGACCGATTGGCCGTGCCTTCCTCCGCCTCGGCGTAGTAATTCCAGTTGACCAGCGGATTGGCCCGCAAATGCAAAGCGCCGGCCGGCACATGGATCATCGGGTGCCAGTCGCTGGGGCCGGCTTCGAGCAATACCACCAGCGCGCCGTCCTCGCTCAACCGATCGGCGAGCACGCACCCCGCCGACCCGGCCCCGACGATGACGTAATCAGCCTGCAGATCCGTCATTACCTCCTTCCTTCGCACGCGGCCCCTTCCCATTCCCTCGTCCGCGAGCAGGGGAGGGTTAGCGTGGGGGCACTCACCTCATCTCGCCGTCGGGAACCTTCAGCGTCGGCACATCTGTCTCCCGGTTGTCAGAACTCACGCTAGCTACGGGATACCATTGACGACAACCCATAAAATCAGCCCCTCTCCTGCGGGAGAGGGCGCCGACGAGGAGATGAGCATGAGCTACGAGGCTGAGTGGCGGGCGCGCTTCGGCGAAGCAACCGAACCCGCGCCGGAAATACCCGACTTGCCATGGCTGCGCCAAGTCCTGATGCGGCGTACCCATCGGCGTTATGCCGAGCGCCCGGTGCCCGAGCCCTTGCTGCGCCTATTGCTGGGGACGGCCTTTTCAGCCTCCGCGAAATCGGATTTCCAGCAAGCCAGCGTCATTTGGGTCAGGAACCGCCAAAGCCGCGACTGCCTCACGGCGCTCGTGCCCGACATGCCGTGGGTCGGCAACGCCCCGGAATTTTTGGTCTTTTGTGGAGACGCCCACCGCCTCGAGCGGATCGGCGAGCTGCGCGGCCACAAAAACGAGAACGGCAAGCTCGAAGGATTTTTCAACGCCGCCATCGACGCAGCGCTGGTCTTGCAGACCTTCATCCTGGCTGCCGAGACCGCGGGTCTCGGGTGCTGTCCGATCAGCGTCCTCCGCAATCATGCCGACGCGGTTGCCGACATTTTGGGTCTGCCTGACAAGGTATTCCCGGTAGCGGGGCTGTGTGTCGGCTACCCCGCCGTCGCCGGACACGTCAGCATGCGCCTGCCGCTCGAAGCGAGCGTGCACGTCGACCATTATGACGACCGGCGGCTTGCCGAAACTGTCGATGCCTATGACCGGCGCCGCGATGCGCGATACGCGCTGCCGCGTGAGCAGCAACGCTCGCCCGATGTTTTTGGCTATGCGTCTTTTTACGGTTGGTCGGAAGATAAGGCGCGGCAGGCCGTCCAACCCGAAGGCCAACGCTTTCCGACGTTCTTACGCACGCGCGGTTTCTCACTGGATTGACCGTCCTCGGCCGGACCCGCCCTGGAAGCGGGCCTCTTAGAGACTACATTCTGCGCGGCTGATCCGCCCCAAGCCTCCGCGAGACTCCGATGATTGACATCTCACGCCCGCACCACTCGGCTGTAAGGGCCGCCGCTGTCGTCCTGGTCTCGCTGACGCTGTACGCCTGCGACAGCGCCGGGGCGGGCACCGGAGGCTACCCGGCCGACCCGAGTGATCTCGGCCTGATCCAGGACGCGATGAAGCAGGTCGAGAAAAATTACGTCGCGCCGGTGACCGGCGGCGAGCTCGCCAAGGATGCTCTGAAGGGCATGCTGACGCGTCTCGATCCGCATTCCGATTACATGGATCAGGAGCAATATCAGCAGATGACCGCGGTGACCCGCGGCCAATTCGGCGGCATCGGCGTCGAGCTGACGCTCGAAGGCAAGGTGCCGGAGGTGATCTCGCCGATCGACGGCACGCCGGCCGCCGAGGCGGGAATCGAGCCGGGAGACCGCATCGTCAAGATCGACGCCCTTCCGACCACAGGCATGGATGTCGAGGAAGTGGTCAAGCGGCTGCGCGGGCCTCCGGGGAGCAGGGTGACCCTGTCTATTGCTCGCAACGACCGCGGCGCTTTCGACGTGACGCTGACCCGCAACGTGATCCGCGTCGTCTCGGTCAAATCAGACCTCAAGCCGAACAACATCGGCTATGCCCGCATTACCACCTTTACCGAGAATACTGCCTCAGAGCTCGCTGGTGCGATCGAGAGAATGAAGACGCGGACGCAGGGCCGGCTGAACGGCTTCATCCTCGATTTGCGCAACGACCCCGGCGGTTTGCTCGATGCTTCGATCGATGTCGCCGGGGATTTTCTCGATGGCGGCGACGTGGTCACGACTCGCGGCCGCAACACCGCAGACGACCATGTCTACCGCGCTCAGGTGAGCGGCGACATGCTGCGCGGGACACCCATCGTAGTGCTGATCAACAGCGCCTCGGCATCGGCTGCCGAAATCGTCGCCGGCGCCTTGCAGGACCACCGCCGCGCGACCGTCATGGGAACCCGCAGCTTTGGCAAGGGCTCGGTGCAGACGATAATACCGTTGGAGGGCCGCGGCGCGCTCCGCCTGACGACTGCGCTATATTACACGCCGTCCGGCCGTTCCATTCAGGGCCAGGGCATTTCGCCCGATATCGTCGTCAATGTCCCGAAAAGCCAACAGGTGGCAAACGCCGTGATCAGCTTTGAAAGCGATCTCTACGGCGCTTTGAAAAACGGTGGCTCGATCAGTTCGCCAGCGGGCGCCAGCGCCGCAATCACCGCTCGGACCGGTAGCGCCGAGGCAGAGCACCCGATCAAGCCGATGATCATCGGGACCGGCAGCGACCCGCAGGTCGCCGCCGCTCTGGAATTTCTCCAAAAGGCGGTGCGCCGAGAGTCGGGAGCGCAGCACGGCTGACACGATCGATCCTGGACGTTGGATGCGCGCCGCCGCCTTTTTGCTGGCGCTGGCTCTCGTCGCCGCCTGCGCCTCCGAGAGCGGGTTGTCGCCATTGCCGACGGATCAAGTCCGTGCCCGCTTTCCTCCCGGCGGTGTCGTCAACAGCATCGAGATCGATGCGGTCGACCGCCTGCCGCTGCGTACTGCGGAGCTGGTCGCGCCCGACGGCCAGGCGACACCGGCTTCGTACCTCCATGTCAACCCGTCGCCGAGCGTCGCGTTTTACCAAAGACAGATCGATACTCCCTACGAAGGCAGCATCTTCGGCATCGACAAAGTCGCACCCGTTCCTGCCGAGGTGACCGGCGCACCGCAGGGCGATGCCCAACTTCTGGCGATGGTCTCGACCGCCTCGATCCCGGTGCCGGACGAAATCGAATATCGCCGGGACTGGCGCAGCTATCGCATCTTTCTCAGTTTCGGCGATCTCGCCGGCGAAGTCGAACGGCGCATCCTGCCCGCTCCCGAGCCGCCGCCGAAAGGCTAGCACCCGCCGTTGCGAGCCCCCGGGTCGGCGCAGAGCGCCGCCCGAGGACAGGCTCCGCGAAGCAATCTCGGGCCAAGGAGCGCTTGCCGGATCGGGATTGCGTCGTCGCGCGAGGCGCTCCTCGCAATGACAGGGAACTCACGGCGCGAGGAAAAAGCCCGCGCGTCGGGCTCAGACGTTGTCGAGCTTGGCGCCGCCCGGGGTGCCGATCATTGACAGCACCTCGCGCCGGCTCGACGGGTCGTCACGGAAGGCGCCGAGCATCCGGCTGGTCACCATCGTGACGCCGGGCTTGTGCACGCCGCGCGTGGTCATGCATTGGTGAGCCGCCTCGATCACCACGGCCACCCCCTTGGGCTGCAACACCTCGTCGAGCGTGTTGGCGATCTGCGCCGTCATTTTCTCCTGAATCTGCAATCGCTTGGCATAGACTTCGACGAGCCGTGCGAGCTTTGAAATGCCGACCACCCGCTTGTTCGGCAGATAGGCGACGTGCACCTTGCCGATGATCGGCGCGATGTGGTGCTCGCAATGCGATTCGAAACGGATGTCCTTCAGCGCGACGATTTCGTCGTAACCATCGGTTTCCTCGAAGGTGCGCTGCAGCAGCGCTACCGGATCCACGCCGTAGCCGCTGAAGAACTCCTCGTAGGAGCGCACGACGCGGTCGGGAGTGCCGAGCAGCCCTTCGCGGCCGGGGTCGTCGCCGGCCCAGCGCAGCAGGGTGCGAACCGCCTCCAAGGCTTCCTCGCGGGTCGGCTGCCGAACCGGGACGGGTTGGAGGGAATTTTGAGACCGGGACACGGAAGGGGCGAAAGCTCGCGGCATCGAGGCTTCTCTTGTGGTTGGAAAGGTTACCGGAGGGAGCGCAATGTGGAGCGCTCCGGCCAGCGGTCAATTGAGCCGGACCGGCTGGTGGGGGCTGTCGAGCGAGAAGGCGGGGATGCGGACCGAGAAGCTATCGCCGCCCCTCGTTTCCATCTGATACGTCCCCATCATGATCCCTGACGGTGTCGGCAGCGGGGTGCCGCTGGTGTATTCGAAGGCCTCGCCGGGAGCGAGCATCGGTTGCTCGCCGACGACACCATCGCCGCGCACCTCCTTTATCTGTCCGCGGCCGTCGGTGATTTGCCAATGCCGGTGGCGCAGCTGGACGGTTTCCTTGCCGCGATTCTCGATGCGGACATGGTAGGCCCAAACATAATGGTTTTCGACCGGCGAGGACTGGTCCTCCAGATAGAACGGCTTGACCGTGACCTTGATGGATCGAGTGGTTTCTGAATACATGGTCATCGCCCTCTCGCATTCCGACCCGGCACGGCAGAGACCCGTGCCGGCAGGCAGATCGATCTACAATGTCGGCCACGCGCCGAAACGCGTCAAGATCGGCGCGCGGGTGCCAGCAATTCTAGAATTTTGCTGTCGACAACGTGCCGCGAACCCTGGGGGCTGATCGGCTGGATGCAGACATGGTCGGCGCCGGCGTCCCAATATTCCTCGATGCGGGCGCGGATCGCGCTCTCGTCGCCCCACGCCACCAGAGCGTCGAGAAAGCGATCCGAGCCGCCGCCGGCGAGGTCGTTGTCGCCAAAGTTCTGGCGCCGCCAGCTGTTGACGTAGTTATCCAGTTGGAGATAGCGGGAGAGCGCCTCGCGTGCCGCCTGATGCGCCTTGGCACGGTCGGTTTCGAGCAGCACCCAGACTTCAGGGCACAGCAGCTTGCCAGGGCCAAGGATCGCGCGGGCCTCCGCCGTATGCTGCACCGTCGTGTTGTAGGGATGCGCGCCGTCGGCGAATTCGGCCGATAACTTCAGCATCCGCGGCCCCAGTGCCGCGACGACCCTCAGCGGCTTTTCGGGTGGCATCGGCGCCTGATAGGGCGCTTCGCGCATCGCCGCCAGATAGGCTCGCATCGTCGCGACCGGCTTGCCGTAAGTATGGCCGCGCAGTTGTTGGACCATCCCCTGGTGCGACACGCCGACCCCGAGCAGGAAACGCCCGCCCGATTGCTCGTTCAGAGCACGCTGGCCATTCGCCATCGCCATCGCGTCGCGGGCATAGATATTGGCGATTCCCGTTGCGATGATCAGCTTTTGTGTGTTCGCGAGCAGCCAGGAAGAGTGCACCAGCGCATTCCGTCCACGGCTTTCGGGGATCCACAGCGCGACATACCCCCACTCCTCGACCCGTTTCGCGAACGATGCCGCCGCCGCTGCGGTCATGCTGTCCATCGAGATCCAAACGCCGAGTTTTCCTAGTTCCATCGCCGGCCCCTCCTGCAGATGACCGCGCGAGTGTGAATCGCCGCACTCGCTGCGTCCAGCCCTTCGGCACCAGACGGGAACTCGTCGGGAACATGAGGCAATTCCCGCCTGTATTCATTCAGGGATGCTGGCTCGGGTTTTGCAACGCCGGACCCCCTGAATATCCGGTGTGGCGCTGGTCCATTAACGGCTTAGCTACTGGTTGTTGGAGATGAATGGGGTCGGGGGTCCGGAGAAGCTCGATGGACGACAAAATCACAGAGTATTCGCTCGCCGAACTGGTTGAAGATCCCCTGGTCGGCCTTTTGATGAAGAGTGACGGCGTCGATCGCCGCAGCATCGAGCTTCTGTTCGAGCGCGTCGCACGCAGCGCCAGGTACCGCGAGGCCGCACCGTGTCCGAACTGCTGATCGCCGTGGGCGGCTTGGGGGTGCTGGCGGCGACCGCCGCCCTTTGGTTGGAAACCACGCGCCGGATCGGCCAGCGCGGCTTCGCCGGTCTGCTCGCACTGCCTATGGCCTCGAGCGTGTTTTCCGTCCTCGCTTGGGCCACGACCGCGATTGCGCGCATCGTACCTCTGCCGCTTACCTGGGCATTCACGATTGCACTCGCTGTTATTGTCGCGGCGCGCTTATATCGAGAATTGCAGGTTTTGCCGGCCGGACCGCGCTGAGCCTCTCGCCGGGTTAGTGGTCCTTGCCCTCGCCGAATATCCGGGTTTGCGCGGCGGGGCTCTTGCCCAGCCGTGACGAGTGCGCGATATCAGGGCGGCGCAGATGCCGACCCTCTTCCTCATCGTTTTTGTCGATCTCGTCGGGTTTGGCCTCGTAATCCCGCTTTTGCCGTTCTATGCGCTGCGTTTTGCCGCTTCGCCGCAACAGGTGACGGTGCTGCTGGCAATCTATTCGCTGATGCAATTGTTCACCGCACCGCTCTGGGGAAGGCTCAGCGATCGTGTCGGCAGGCGCCCGGTGCTGATGGTCAGCATGGCCGCGTCGGTGCTCGCCTATCTTTGGATCGGCAGCGCAACGGCACTGTGGATGCTGTTTGCCGCCCGCGCCCTCGCCGGCGCCGGCGCCGGCAACATCGCCGCGGCACAGGCCTATATCGCCGACATCACAAAACCGGAGGACCGGGCTAGAGGGATGGGCCTCATCGGCGCGGCCTTCGGCCTCGGCTTCATCATCGGTCCGGCCTTGGGCGGGTTACTCGCCGGAAACAATCCGGCGACCGCCGATGTAGAGACCCCGGCATGGGTCGCCGCCGGGCTGTCGTTCCTCGCCCTTAGCGGGGTCGCCCTGCTGTTGCGCGAAAGCCGGCCGGCCGACCAGCGTGGCGGCGGTCCTTCGCGCAGCCGCTTGGCGGCGATCCTAGGCGTACTGGGCCGCCCAGCGCTGTCGCGCCTGATACTGATCTTCTTTCTCGTAATCCTGGCCTTTGCCGGGATGGAGAGCACCTTCGCTCTGTGGGCCGTCGGGCAATTCGGCTGGGGCCCGCGTCAGGTCGGCTATGTCTTCTCCTACGTCGGTATTCTCTCCGCGATCCTGCAGGGCGGGCTGATTGGGCGGCTAACTCAGCTCTTCGGCGAGGAGCGCCTGCTGTTCTGCGGCCTCGCACTGATCGGTGCCGGACTCCTTACTTTGCCCTTTGCGCGCAGCCTTGCAGTGCTCGCTCCCGCGATCAGCGCGCTGGCGACCGGCATGGGTCTGACACAGCCGTCGCTCAACAGCCTGATCTCGCGCCGGGCCGGACGTGACGAACAGGGTGAAGTTTTGGGCGTCTCGCAATCGGTAGGCAGCCTTTCGCGAGTGGTCGGCCCTGCCGCCGCGGGCTTCTTCTTTGGCGAGTTCGGCCGCAATGCGGCTTTTTTTTGGGGAGCGGTGTTGGTCGCCGCCGCCTTGTTGGTCGCGCTGAGGCTCATCCGCGCTCTCGGTGCAGCGGAACTTGCGGACCCCGAACCGGTGGAGCCTACTCGGTGAGCCCGCGTGGGCGCCCGGTCGCCGCAGTCGGTCCGCCGCGCCAGAAGGGCCGCCTGAAGGACGAACTGCGCGCGCTCAAATCGTTGACGCCTTATCTGTGGCCGCGCGATTCCTTCGGGCTGCGGATGCGGGTCGTGCTGGCGCTGGTGTTTCTGCTCGCCGGCAAGCTCGTCAACATCAGCGTCCCCCTTCTTTACAAGCATGCCGTGGACGCGCTTTCGCCGGCCCACGTCGCGATCGCCGTGCCGGTGGGATTGGTCGTCGCGTACGGCCTCGCCCGGGTGATGTCGCAAGGATTCAACGAGCTGCGCAACGCCGTCTTCGCGAAAGTCAGCCAGCGGGCGATCCGCCGGATGGCGCTGTCGGCCTTTCGCCACATCCATGCTTTGTCGCTGCGTTTTCATCTCGAGCGCCGCACCGGCGGGCTGTCGCGCGCCGTCGAGCGCGGCACGGCGGGGATCGATTTCCTGCTCTCCTTTATGCTGTTCAACGTCGTGCCGACCTTGCTCGAGATCCTGCTGGTCTGCGGGATCCTCTGGAGGCTGTTCAACTGGACCTTTGCCGCCGTCACGTTCGCGACGATCCTCGTCTACATCACCTTTACCTTCTCTATGACCGATTGGCGGGTGCGCTTTCGGCGCGAGATGAACGAGCGCAACACCGAATCCAACACCAACGCTGTCGACAGTTTGCTGAACTACGAGACGGTCAAGTATTTCGCCAATGAGGAGCACGAAGCGCGCCGATATGATTCGGCGCTGCAGGCTTATGAACGCGCCGCGGTCAAGAGCGAGACCACCCTGACCCTGCTCAACCTCGGTCAGGGCACTATCATCGCGATCGGGCTCGTCGGGGTGATGATTCTCGCAGGACGAGGCGTCGCGGCAGCGGAAATGACGGTTGGCGACTTCGTGCTGGTCAACGCCTATCTGCTCCAGCTCTACACGCCGCTCAACTTCCTAGGCATGGTCTATCGCAACATCAAGCAGTCACTGACCGACCTCGAGCAGATGACGGCGCTCCTGGCGGTCAGGCCCGAGATCGTGGACCGACCCGATGCGACGGACCTGAAGATCAGGGCGGGTATGGTTGCTTTTCACAGGGTCGATTTCCACTACGATCTCAGGCGGCCGATTCTGTCCGATGTCGATTTCTATGTCGCGCCCGGCGCAACGGTCGCCATCGTCGGCCCGAGCGGAGCCGGGAAATCGACGATTGCGCGGCTCCTCTTCCGTTTCTACGATGTCAATGCCGGCTCGATCGAGATCGACGGCCAGGACATCCGCAATGTGACCCAGGACAGCCTGCGCCGCGCAATCGGCGTAGTGCCTCAGGACACGGTGCTGTTCAACGACACGATCTATTACAACATCGCCTATGGCCGTCCCGAAGCAACTCGGGCGGAAATCGAGGAAGCCGCACGGCTCGCTCGCATCCACGATTTCATAACGACGTTGCCGGACGGCTACGGAACAATGGTCGGCGAACGTGGCCTAAAGCTATCGGGCGGCGAGAAGCAGCGCGTCGCGATTGCCCGCGTCATTCTGAAGGCGCCACAGATCTTGATATTCGACGAGGCGACCTCGGCGCTGGACACCAAGACCGAACGCGAAATCCAGGCGAGCCTCGCCGAAGTCTCTACCGGCCGCACCACGCTCGTCATCGCTCACCGGCTGTCGACAATCGTCGATGCCGATGAGATTCTGGTGCTGGACCGCGGGCATATCGTCGAGCGCGGCCACCACGCGGAGCTGCTGCTCCGCCGCGGCGTCTATGCGGCCATGTGGGCCCGCCAGCAAGAGGCCGTTCGGCGCGAAGCTGCCCTCGCGGCCGATTGAACGAAGCAGCTGCCATAACGGGGAGACAAATGGCGCGGATTTGCAAAGTATTGATCGTCGAAAACGATGATGACGTGCGCGATCTGCTGGGCGACATTTTCCACGACGAAGGTTTCCGCTTCGCGATGGTCAAAACCGGTGCGGAAATGCGCGACGCGCTCCACGAGGATGACTACGACATCGTCGTCATCGACGTGACCCAGCCGGGACACGAGGATGGCTTTGCACTCGCCGAAATTGCGCGCGATCAGGGATGCGGCCCGATCCTGGTGACCGGTGATCATCGGCATCTGGAGCGCCTCCAGGTCGGCGGCCAGCACTATCTGCTGAAGCCCTTCCGGGTACAGCAGCTCGTCGACGTGGTCGACAAAGTCCTGGCGGAGACGGCCGCTAAATGCGTGCGCCGCAAGCGCGGCGACGGATCCTTCTTTCCTGCCCGGATGGGGTGACCGGCGCAGCGCTGCTCCGGGCTCTGCGGCGGGGTGACCGGCGGGCGCTCGCGCGGGCCATAACCCTGGCCGAATTGTCACGGCCGGACCATCGCGACGAGGCCGAGGAGCTGATCGAGACGCTCCTGCCCGAAACCGGGAAAGCCGTACGCGTCGGCATTTCCGGGCCGCCGGGGGCCGGTAAATCGACTTTTATCGAGCGCTTCGGCCTCGCAGGCATTGCGCTCGGACGGCGGGTCGCGGTGCTCGCCGTCGATCCCGCCTCAAAACGCGGTGGCGGCGCGATCCTCGGCGACAAGACCCGTATGGCCGAGCTGGCGCGCGCGCCGGAAGCTTTCATCCGCCCGTCCTCCGCCGGGGACAGCCGTGGGGGCATCGCGCGCCGCACGCGCGAGGCCATCCTGCTCTGCGAGGCCGCAGGGTTCGATGCCGTCTTGGTCGAAACGGTGGGCGTTGGCCAGGCGGAAACCGCGGTCGCCGATATCGTCGACATGTTCGTCCTGATCCTGGCGCCGGCGGGAGGCGACGAGCTGCAAGGGATCAAGCGCGGCGCTATCGAGCTCGCCGATCTGGTGCTGGTAAACAAGGCCGACGGCGAACTCGCCGCCGTAGCGCACCGCACAGCCGCCGATTATACGAGCGCGATGGGGCTGATCCGGCCGCGCAATATCGAGTGGCGGGTCCTGGTCCGCGCCGTCTCCGCGCTCGAGGGGAACGGCATTCGCGAGGTCTGGGACGACGTCGATCGGTTCCACGCCGCACTCGAGCAAACTGGCGCCTGGTCGCGCCGGCGCACCGAGCAGGCGCGTGCGGCGCTGTGGGCCGAGATTGGCGACAGTTTGCTCGATCGTTTCCGGGCGGCATCCGCCGTCGCGCAACACCTCGCTTGTCTCGAAGCGGAAGTCATGGCCGGCACACGCACTCCCAATGCGGCCGCTCGGCAACTGCTCGCCGCGTTCATGGGCGAGAGCCGATAGGGCTCGGCGTTAATCGCGACCGCATCCTCGGAGCCGATCGGGAGGGGGAATATAGGTTAGCGCAGATCTTCGCATAACCTCCTTGTCCCTCGCTGGCGGCTTGACCATCTGCAACCGGAGAAGCTAAAAACGGCTTAGCGCGCGGTTGCTGGAAAGAGCGGTCGCGCGCGCGTTTTTTTGGCGATGTTGGGTTGAGGTGCGGTATGGCGCGCAAATGTGGGATCACCGGCAAGGGCGTCCAGGTCGGGCACAATGTCAGCCATTCCAACATCAAGACAAAGCGTCGGTTTCTGCCGAATCTGCAGCGGATTTCCGTCCTCTCGGATACCCTGGGCTCGGTCAAGTTACGCATCACCGCAGCGGCGCTGCGCACGATCGAGCACAAAGGCGGCGTCGACTCGTTTCTGCGTGAGACGCCGGACCGCAAACTGTCTCCGGAGATCCGTCGCCTGAAGCGCCGAGTCGAAAGAGCGGCGGAGCGGAACAGCGGCTAGCGTCCCTTGCCCCACACTCGGCGGCGCTGTGGATGATGCGCGCGGACGGGGCGGACCGTATAACGAGCAACGAGCGATTCAGGCGCCGATCTTCCGAACTAACCCAGTTGGTTACGTAGCCGCCCACTCTTTAATTTCTTCCTTCTCGCGCTGGAGTTCTTTAATCTCCAGCCCAATCTCTTTCGCACGGGCGGCGTCGCCTTGGTCGAGAGCCTCCTTTTGTTGTACAAATCGATCTATAAGAAAGTCTTGAATTTCGGTTATCCGAGCCCGTTCTTCCGGGGTCAACCCGTTGTATTGTCCCATTGCCCATCCTCCTTCCTTCTGGATTCAAGGTGTTATTACGGCAACACCCAAGAAAAAGACTGAGTTCCCTCGCTATGTTGGGTGTTACAAAAGAGACTACTTGGGATCATCCAAAATTAACTCGATGCTTTTCAATATTTGCGTCAAAAGGCCGGCTCCAGGACCGGGGTCCCGCGGTTCCTACGGGTCTGCTCATGGGTCACTGGGGCCTGTCGAATTGCTGGATCACCACAGTGCAGGACGGAAACACGTCCGCGTCTTGATTTGGGAGAGCCAGCGCTATGGAAATCTCGGAAAACCGCGAATCCGCAGCCGCCGCTTCGTTCGAATCCCTAGCCCTAGCCCTAGCGGCGGCGATGAAGTCGTGGATCGCCCTTCCGGTGTGCTCCACGCGTTCAACGGCGCCCGATGAGCCCATGCCCGAAGAAACCCGAAATAGAGCCAATCGTTAGATGCCAAGCTAATTGAGCTAATAGAATGAGGCAGAGTGAATGTCCGTCTAGACAGAGAAGTTGAACTGCTGCTAAACGCGGTTGGCCTCGGGAATAACGTGTTTCGGTGCGCCGTTCCCGGTCGGGGGACGGCATGGGGGTTAGACGGTTCTTTTTGACGGTAGCGCTGACCACGGTGCTGGTGCCCGGTCCGACTGTCCGCGCCGATCTAAATTACCGGGCCGAGATTACCGGCGCGGAAGATAGTGAGCTCGCCGATCTGCTGGACAAGGTCTCCGAGCTGAAGACACTCGAGGACAAGCCGCCGGCGTCCGAAGAAGCGCTACGCCGGCGCGCCGACCGCGATCTCGGCCGGCTTACGGACGCCGCCCACAGCCTTGGCTATTGGGATGCGGAATTTTCCTACGAGGTCGACACCGCGGCCGATCCAGCAAAGGTTACGGTAAAGGTCGAGCCCGGCCCGCTCTACCATGTCGCCTCGGTCAGGGTTCAGGGTCCGGACGGTCAGCGCCTGGCAATCCCGACCGAACCCAAACTGCCGCTCAAACCCGGCGACCCGGCGCGCACCGCCCCCGTGGTCGCTACCGAAACGGCGCTCGTCGCGGCGCTCGGCGATAGCGGCCATCCTTTCGCCAAGGTGGAGGATCGCCGGGTCGAGCTCGACAAGACCGCGCAAACGATGGAAGTGACATACACGCTCGATCCGGGACCGGTGGAACGTTTTGGGCCGCTTGCGATCACCGGGCTCGAGCGGCTCGAGTCGGGTTATGTAGAGGGACGGATTCGCTGGCAGCGCGGTGCGGTCTATGACGAGGCCAAGGTCGAAGAGACCCGCCGTGCGCTGATCGCCAGCGGGTTGTTCAGCACGGTCCGGATCACGCCGCTGGCGGACCCCGACGACCCGGGGGATGTGCGGATGACAGTCGATGCGACGGAGCGGTTGCACCGCTCGATCGGTGTCGGACTTGCCTACAACACCAGCCAGGGCTTCGGCGCCCGTGCTTTCTGGGAAAACCGCAACCTGTTCGGCAACGCCGAAAATTTACGGCTCTCCGCCGAGGTCGGCCAGCAAATCGACGCGTTCCGGGCGAATTTCCGCCGTCCCGATTTTTTGGCCGTTGATCAGGACTTCCTGGCGACTGCCGAGATCGCCAACGACACGCCGGTCGCCTATAATAGCCGGCGTGAGCTCGCCACGGCCGGGATCGAGCGCCGCCTCGACCGCTGGCTGACCGGCGGGCTCTCCCTCTTGGCCGAAAAAGCAAATGTCACCCAGTTGGCGAATGTCCCAGGGATGGGCACCCAGCGTTACGAGCTGGCCGGCCTGCCTGCCTATATCAAGCTCGACCAGACCGACAATCTGCTCAACCCGACAACCGGTTACCGCGCGCAGCTCAGCGTTACGCCGGCGCGCACCTTCTCCGGCTCGCGTCTTACGTTCGCGACGAACCTGCTTGCGGGCAGCACCTATTGGGCGCTGGGCGACGAGCAACGGACGGTCCTGGCCGGCAAACTGGCGCTCGGCTCGCTCGACGGCGCCCCGCTATTTCAGCTGCCCGCCGACCAGCGCATTTATGCCGGCGGCGGCGGATCGATCCGTCCCTATGGTTGGCAACTGGCGGGACCGCTCGCCCCTAATAAAGACCCGATCGGCGGGAGGTCGAGCCTGGTGCTCAACTTGGAAGCCCGCATCAAGATCACCGAAACGATCGGTGTCGTTCCCTTTGTTGATGCCGGCAGCTATTACGAGAGCCCGGTGCCGCAGCTCGGCCGCACGCTGCTTTACGGCGTAGGCATAGGGGCGCGCTATTACACGGCTTTCGGGCCGTTGCGGCTCGACCTAGCGACCCCGCTGCACAAGCGCAGCGCCGATTCCCCTATCCAGGTCTATATCAGCCTCGGCCAAGCCTTCTGAACGGATGCCCGCAACTGCCCGGATCCGAGCTACCGGTGGACGGCTATTGCAGCACTGCGGGCAGCGGCTACACCACTCACCTTCTCGAGCTGATGTCGCAGCGCTGGCGCGATGAGAGCGAGGTGGACCGGCCGCGCTGGCGCCACCAGTTGAGGCTCGTCGTGACCGACGAGATCGCAAACGTTGCGGCAATGCTGGTCGTCGCCGGCGGCTCGAACGACAAGCCGACGCCAGACCAGGCGAACCCGCTGCTGGCGATTGCGGCGATGATGACCCGATCGGTCACTGCCGAGCTGCGCATGGTGCCAAATCAGCCGTTGACCTTCGCAGGAGAGACCGATCAACGCGCCGAGGACGGCATCATCGCCTATAGCTGGGACAAGTACCTGCGGACCGGTACGAGACTTGGCCGTTGCGTCTACCGATGACGAAGAGCGTCGTGCGCGCAATGGACGCGATCACCGGCTTCTGCCGCAGCCGCGCAGGCGGCGAGTCGAAATCGATTGATTTATCCTCGCGGGAGCCTCGAAGCGCGGCTGGACTGCATGGACCGCCGCAGCGGTCGACCGACGCGTCGCTGCGGTCGTTCCGGTGGTCATCGACCTGCTTAACATCGAGGCCTCGTTCGAGCACCACTATCGCGCCTACGGCTCTGGGCGCCGGCGATCGCGGCCTATCAGGCCTCCGGCATCATGCGCTGGGCAGGCACTGCCGAGCTGGCCTCGCTCCTGGAGATAGAGGACCCGTTTGCCCATCGCGACCGGCTCAGCCTGCCTAAATTCGTCGTCAATTCTGCGGGTGACCAATATTTCTTACCAGCGTCTTCGCGGTTTTATTTAGACGCGCTGATCGACAAAAAATACCTTCGTTACGTGCCCAATACCGATCACTCGCTGAAGAACAGCGACGCGCGGGAAAGCGTACTGGCGTTTTATCACGCCGTCGTGGCGGGCGAACCTCGACCGCAGTTTTCGTGGAGCTTCGCGCCCAATGGGGTTATCGAGGTAAAGACTGCAACGCGGCCGCTCGCCGCAGTACTATGGCAGGCGACAAACCTCGAGGCGCGGGACTTCCGGCTCGAGACGATCGGGCCGGCCTACCGGCACTCCGCCTTGGAAGCCGACAGCGATGGGATCTTTAGGGCGAGAGTGCCCGAGCCCGCGCGTGGTTGGGTCGCATATTTTGTCGAGTTGACCTTCCCGGGCGGCGGCCCCTTTCCGTTCAAATTCACCACCGAAGTCCGGGTCGCACCCCAGACGCTTCCTTTCGGGCCCGCCGCCCGAAATGATCCCCGCCGAACGAGAGGCGGCTGAAATTACCGGCTAACCGGGGCGGCGGCAGCGCCGAAATGCGTGTGGCCCGCGGTCCCGCGAGCAGCTCACCAGAGCTTTTCGCTCATCCTCGACCAGCTTAACGATCAATTTCCGGGAAATGCGCGCCGAATTTAATTAGAGTTTAATGATTCGGCTGAGGAGAGGCAGTTGCGGCGGCTCTGGCGCCTTTTCGGGTGGTTCGTCGTGGTCGACGCGTTGATCACGGTATTTGGCGTGAGCACCGCGCCGCTGCTATTGTCGATCGCACTGGATGCTGCGGTGGGACTGCTTATCATCCGCAGCTGCATGGAGATCCGCGCTCGGTCCTTCGTCGCCTTCGCAACGGCTGCCCAAGCCGGCTCTCCGGAAGGCGGCTGTTGATGCTGGGTCTCATTCTGTCGCAGCTGGCATTGCGGTTACTTTCGGCAGTGCTCGGCGGATACGGCATATTTTGCCTGATCATGAGCTTCGAGGTACCGGAGGTCGGGGCTCAAGCCTTTTTATTGCTCGTTACCGCTACCGCCATTGTCTATCTGTGCCGTCCCGGGCGGACGCCGTAGCCGGGGGGGCCAGTTGAGCTGTGGCGCCGAGCATCTCGCGAATGTCGGGCAGGTGCTCGCGGCCCCAGAACAGCTCGCCGTCGAGTACAAAAGTCGGCACGCCGAACACCCCGATCGCCTCGGCGGCACGGCAGATGCTGTCGAGCTCGGCACGCCCGGGGCCGGCCGAATAATCTGGGAACCCCGCCGGATCGGCGCCGGCTTCCGCCAACACCCCACCGATCACGCCGGGATCTTCGATATCGAGCTCACGCTTCCAGAAGCGTTCGAAGATCGTGTCGTGATAGCGGCGGAATATCGCGTCTCCCTGGCGCTTCGCGTACGGCATGCCGCACAGGGCGAGGGTCGAATCCCAGATCTTCTGGGGGCCGCGGATCACTAGTCCGCGCTTGCGCGCGTGGCGGCGGCAGTCCATGTAACTGTAGCGCACCCGGCGCCATTGATGAGCGTTGCGTTGTTCTTCGATGACGCGACCGGTATCGTCGAGCTTCGCGGAGCCGAGAAAGCTCGGAATGTCGAGCCTATAGGGCAGCCAATCGACGCGCACTGGAAAGTTCCGTTCCAATTCATAGACGAGGTCCTTCGCCAAATAGGCGTAGGGGCTCTTGTAGTCGGTGTAGACAGCGACGGTTTGTGGCGCGGCCATGCCGGGTGTCCTTGTTCTTCAACCCTAATATAACCCTAAGCCGGCGAAGCCGGAACCAAACAGGCTAAAATAGACGCAGGAGACGCGGGGAGCAGGAGGGGAGGTTGAGGCAGCCGCTGACGGAGCGTTACCGCGAGCGCCTCGCCGGGGTGCTCTCCTGCTATGACCGGATCATCGTCACCGGCACGCTGCCGGGAGCCTGTTACGCCAAGGGAATGACGGGATTTCTTTCTGCCCGGCAGATCCGGATCTTCGACTATCCGCGATTTGCCGAACCGCTTCGCGATCGAGTGCGCGAGCGCGCCGCCGAGTTGGCGAGTGCCGCTGGCATCACCATCGAACACATTGCCGAGAACCACATCCGCAAGGAGGACGTCGTCGCCAGGGTGCTTGTCGTCCGTGGCGACCGTCCCGGCCTGGTGCATATCATCTCGGCGATGGAAGCCTGCGACACCTACAAGCCCTGGCATGACAAGCACACGCATCGCACCTTTTTGCACCCGGATACTGGCAAATGCCTGCACTACTACTTCTACTTCATCGACGCCGAGTTGGGCCTGATCTATCTGCGCGTGCCGACCCCAGCCTTCGCCGGGGCAGGCTCTGGTGCCCGTTCCGTCTGCAGTTCTATGTAATGGGCATAGCTGGCTGGCCCGCCAACTCGCCGCCGCCGGCGTCGGTTTCACCCTTGCCGACAACGCCTTTCTGCGCATCGACGACTGGGAGCGTGCGCAGGCCCTCGCCGACACCCTCTCGCCCGACCACCTGCACCGCATCCTCGATCACGGAGCCTGTCCTCGGGCCGGCCAAAGGCCGGACCCGTGGGCCCAGCAGTGCTGTTCGGTGCTCGACGTCTTCGCCCAGTCCTACCACTGGAGTTTCACGCAGGTCGAATACGCCACTGATCCGGTGTTCCGCACGCCAGCCATCCTCAAACCCCTCTATCAACAGCTTTCCCGGCAAGCCATCCTGACCGTCAAAGCCGAACACGTCGCCACCTTTCTCGGCCACAAGGTCACTGCCCAACTCGCCCAAGAGATCGGCAGCCAATTCACGACGCGGATCGAGGGCACCTGCGTCAAGCATCGTTTCAGTAAGTCCTCGATCAAGATCTACGACAAATTCGGCCTCGTCCTGCGTATCGAGACCACCACCAACGACGTCTCCGCTTTCAAGCACTACCGCAAGAGCCTGCCCCCGCGAAGGCGGGGGTGGAACATCGGCAAGGCCCGGCAACCCGCGCCCTCGCCCCCGTCAGAAAGACTATCTACAGCCTCAAGGACTTGCGTGAGATCTTGCTAAGCTGCAATCGCCGTTACCTCGAATACTTCTCCAGTCTGGACGACTTCTCGGCTGGCATCCGGGCGCTCGACCGTCTCACCCAACCCCGTCCGGTCAAAGGCCGAAACCTCAAGGGCCTCAACTTTTTCAGCCGCGCCGAACAGACCCTGCTCGCCGCCCTCCAGCGTCCCGGCTTCAATATCGCTGGTCTCCGCCGCGCCGACCTACTGCCGCTCCTTGGCCGATCCTCTCCCGCCACCCTATCCCGACAACTCGCCCGTCTGCGCCATCTCGGCGTCATCAAACGCGTCCTCGGCACCTATCGCTACTATCTCACCCGCGCCGGCCGCGCCGCCATCGCTGCCGGCCGCCGCCTCACCGAACACACCATCATTCCTGCTCTGGCCGGACAAATCTGCTCACAAAATGCAAACACTCAGGTCGTAAGCGACTAAAGAGCTGGCCCCATCATCAAATTGTCTTAACGTTCTAATGATGTAGTCCCATCTTTCCAACGTCACAGTGTCGCCGCAAAGCGTGTTCATCTGTCTAGCTGTCCGATCCTTGCGCGTTTTACGGAATACGATGCTTTTAGCGGCTCACGAACGCTGAGCTTTAGGGCACCGGTCCGGGACCTTCGATTTCGGGGTGCGTCGCGGGGATTGGACGTCCCGTGTAACACCGTAGGGAAACGAGATGACGTATCGAATCTCCTATGATGACGGCTTGGCGGCAATGGCCGGCTCACGCGGCCGCGAACGGGTGAAGCGAACAGAATATTTCCGCACCGAATACGAAGCGCCTCAGAGGGCGCGCCAGCTGCTCGAAGACGGCGATCATAATGCCGTCACGTTGTGCGACAGTTCCGGCAACGTCCTGACGGGCATTCTGCTGCAATTGAAACTGGGGGCGTCGATCGCGGACTAGACTTTGGCATTTCGATATCAGCCGCGACTTGGTCGTGGCGCGGGGCGGTCCGAAAGGGCCGCCCCTTTTTGCGCTCCGCAAGGGGCGCGATCTGGGCCTCGTATTTCAAAACTACGCGCGTGCTCGCCACGGACTTTTGATCAGCGAACTGGACGAGCGGGGCCGCGCATCGAGCGGCATCTAAAGCTAGAGCCCGCCGCGGGCTGACGCGTCCGGCGTCCGCCCTCAAATCAGTCCGAGGTCGCGCAGACTGCTGTGGCGGCCGCGGCCGATGATCAAATGGTCGTGCACGGTCAAGCCGAGCGGGGCGGCGGCCTTGACGATGTCCCTGGTTACCGCGATGTCCGCCTTCGAGGGGGTCGGGTCCCCCGAGGGATGGTTGTGGACCAAGATCAAGGCGGAGGCCCCGAGCTCGAGCGCGCGTTTGACGACTTCGCGGGTATAAACCGGCGTATGATCGACCGTGCCGCGCTGCTGCCGCTCGTGCTTTATCAATGCATTCTTACGATCCAGGAACAGTATGTGGAACTCCTCGACTTTGCTGTGGGCAATTTGCGCACTGCAATAATCGATCAATGCGTCGCGAGAGGCGACCAGCGGGCGGCTATGCAATTCTGCCCGCATGAATCGAAGCGCCACCTCGCGAACCAATCTGACCCCAGCAACTGCGGACATGCTCAAACCGGCGGCGGCCAGCGCCTCGGGTTCGGCGCTCAACACCTCTGCAAGGCTGCCAAATCTATCGAGAAGCTCTTCTGCTAGTGATTCGGCGTCGGCTCTCGGGTTATTAGTAAAGAGCATGACCTCGACAAGTTCGTGGTCTAACAGGTTCTCCGCGCCTGCCAGAATCAAAAATTGCCGCAACCGGTCTCTCCGACTCAAAGTGCGCGATATATTTCGGGTAAGAGCAGTCAGACGCCAAAGCTCTTTGCCGTGCTTCGCTTCGATCAGGTTCGGCTCGAACATCGCGAAGGTAAGGATTCTGCTGCCCGCTAAATGAGTGTTCTTGCATACCGCGGGACTGGTTAAGAGCTGGCGAATAAAAGACCAGGATAGTTTAGCCCCTCACGCCGCCGAGATGCGCAATTCCGCGAGCGACGCCTCGATCTGCCGACGCAGGTCGGAGGGCCGGAACGGCTTTCTGACGAGCGGGTGCGGCAACCCGTCGTCGGCGATACCCGCCGGGTCGGCGTAGCCCGAGATAAACACGATAGGCAGGCGTGGCTGCGACAGGCGCGCGCGGCGCGCGAGTTCCGGTCCGCTCATGCCGGTCATCACGACGTCCGTGAGCAGGACATCGATCATCCCATCCTGGTTCAACAGCTCGAGGGCAGCGTCGCCGCTCTCGGCCTGCAGCACGCCATAGCCCAGGCCTTTGAGAATATCCGCCGTGGTGTGCCGAACCGCGGCGTCGTCATCCACGGCGAGCACCACCGCCCGGCTGGCCTTTTGTTCTGCAGCCTCGGCACGTCGGGCGCTCGGGCGTTCAATCCCGGCGGAGGCCCGAGGCAGGAAAACCGAAACTGAGGTGCCCATGCCGGGTGAGCTGTCGATCTGCACATCACCGCCGGACTGCCGGGCGGTGCCGAAGACCTGAGACAAGCCGAGCCCCGAGCCGGCGCCCGGTCCTTTGGTGGTGAAGAACGGCTCGAAGGCTTTGGCCTGCACTTCCGGCGTCATGCCTGTGCCGCCATCGACAACTTTGATGACGACATAATCGCCCGCTGCCGGTTCTTCGGGCCGCGCCGGCGTGTCACGGTGGCAGTTGCCCGTCTCTATCGCCACGATGCCGCCGTTCGGCATGGCGTCGCGGGCATTGATCGCCAGGTTCAAAATGACAAGCTCGATCTGCGTCGGATCGACCATCGCCGGCCATAGTCCGGACGCGAAGCGCGTTTCCATTTGCACGCGATGGCCGAGCGCGCTCTGCAGCAGATCCTGCATGCCGGTGACGACCGCATTAAGATCGACCGGCCGGGGCAACAAGGGCTGCCTTCGTGCGAAGGCGAGCAAATGGCTCGTCAGCACGGCGCCGCGTTCGGCCGCGGCGTGCATTGCCCGGAGCCGCTCGCTCAAGCCCGGATCGAGCGTGGCGGCGCCCTGGATCAGTTCGATATTGCCGATCAGTACGGTCAGCAGATTGTTAAAGTCGTGCGCAACACCGCCGGTGAGCTGGCCCACTGCTTCGACGCGCTGGGCCTGACGCAGCGCGGCCTCGGCGCGCTCGCGTTCTTCCATTTGCTCGAGCAGCCGCTTATGCGCCCGCTCGGCCTCTTCCTTGGCGAGTCGATATTCGCGAACCAGCGACTCGACTTGCCGCGACCGCTGGGCGAGCACCAGAAGCAACCCGGCAATCGCGACACAAGCGCCCAGAGCCACCAACGAGAAGGTCCAGGTCTGACGCCGCCAGGATGCGAGAACCGCGTCCTCGGCCACCGATACGTTGACCGCCAGCGGGAACGCCTTTAACGCACGAATCGCAAGCACCCGGCGCAAGCCGTCGACCGGGCTGTCCATCACGACCGTGCCGGCCATATCGCGTGAGAGGATATCTTTGAACGGCGGCAGATCGGCATAAGTTCGGCCGATAACGGCATCGTTGTGCGGATAGCGGGCGAGCACGGTGCCGTCTCGCAAGTGAAGCAAGATAGCGCCCTTTTCACTCAGCTCGACGGCTTTATAGAAATCTTCGAAATAGCGCAGATTGAGATAACCGACTGCGGCGCCATCGAAACCGCTGGCTCGAGTGGAGATTGGGCGGATCATCAGCGCCGTCCATTCACCATCGGTCCCACGCACCGGCTCGCTGATCTGAAGGCCCGCTTCGGGATGTCCGGCCTGTGCCTCGATCAGGGGGCGCGCCGCCTCCGGGAGCTCGCCCGGGGGACCGTCACGCGATGAATAAAGAATATGGCCGGTACTATCGGTAATGGCGATTTCGGTCACCTGTCGCACGCCCTGGATGCGCCGCCGCAGCAGCTCCTCAAGCGCGCGGCCGTCGACCGGCGGACTGGCTCGCAACGTCTGCAAAGTCTCGATCGTGTTGCGCAGGATGAAGTCCACCGTTTCGACGGCGCGACCGGTCTGCTCCGCGAATACCATATCGAGCCGCGACATTTGACGCTCGGTGTCGCTGATGATCGCCGAGCGCACTGTGAGCAGCTGCTGCGCCGTCGCGCCGACGATCACCACCAAAACTGCTACGGCAAGCACTTGCAGCGATCGGCTGACGGAAGGGAGGCGGCTCCGGCGATGGCCCAACTCCTGACTCATTGCAAACTCGCGCCAAGCGCCACCTTTGGGCTCCTTTTGCCGACGACGGGAGATTAAACATTTTAAACGGTTCGAGGACGTCAAGAAACCGTCCCGGCATATTCGTCGGCGCGAGAAGCTCGAAACCCGAGTGGCTGCGTTCTCGGTCCCGCTTCAGATCAGCCCGAGGTCGCGCAGGCTGCTGTGGCGGCCGCGGCCGATGATCAGGTGGTCGTGCACGGTCACGCCGAGCGGAGCGGCGGCCTTGACGATGTCCTTGGTCACCGCAATGTCCGCCTTCGAGGGGGTCGGGTCGCCCGAGGGATGGTTGTGCACCAGGATCAAGGCGGACGCCTGGAGCTCGAGTGCGCGTTTGACGACTTCGCGGGTGTAGACCGGCGTATGATCGATCGTGCCGCGCTGCTGCCGTTCGTGCTTGATCAGCACGTTCTTGCGGTCGAGAAACAGAATATGGAATTCCTCGACCTTGCCGTGGGCAATGTGCGCGGTGCAGTAATCGATCAGCTTGTCCCACGAGTTGACCACCGGCCGCTCGTGCAGTTCCGAGCGCATCAGGCGCAAGGCCGCCTCGCGCGCCGCTTTGAGGGCGGCAATGCCGGCCAGACCGAGGCCGGCGCCGGCGAGCGCGTCGGGCTCGGCGCTGAGCAATTCCGAAAACCCGCCGAAATGCTCGAGCAGATCCTTTGCCAGCGGTTTGACATCGGCACGCGGGTTGCTCGCGAACAGAATGACCTCGAGCAGCTCGTAATCCGGCAGATTGTCTGCTCCAGCCGCGATCAGCCGTTGGCGCAGCCGCTCTCGATGCCCGTAATAATGAGGGTTATCGTCCGACGCCTCGGCGAGGCGCGACTGTCTGGGGCGGCGCTTGCCGTTCATCCTGCCGGTCGGGGAGGCGATCGACGCCGAGCTCGCAATTCGGCAAGCAATGCGCCCGCCATGCGCGCCGGCTCGTCCGTGTCGTAGGCACTGACGAAGCAGTCGATCCCGCGCTGCACCGCGGCCGCGGTCGGTAATTCCTCCCAGTCGAGGATCAACGATTTCTGCAGGCGGATCGCGTTGGGGCCGGCTGCGAGGATCGGGCGAGCGAGAGCTTCGACCGCCTTGTCGAGGGTTTCATGCGGCGCCACGACATCGACGAGCCCCCAGGCGAGGGCCTCGGCAGCCCCGATCGTCTCGCCGGTCAACAACAACCGGCGAGCTCGGCCGTGGCCGACCAATTTCGGCAGCAGCGCGGCTTCGACGACCGAGGGGATGCCGATCCGGACCTCCGGCATGCCGAATAGGGCGCGCTCGCTGGCGACCCGCAAGTCACACGCGCAGGCAAGTTCGAGCCCGGCGCCGAGCGCGTAACCGTCGATCCGCGCGATGACGGGGACGGGCAGATGGCGGAAAGCGTCGCAGCAACGATGGACCAGGGTGATGAATTCGCGCGCGCTCTCCCGATCCAGCGCTGCGATTTCGCCGATATCGGCGCCGCCGATAAAAGCGCGCTCGCCGGCGCCGGTCAGGACGACCAGCCGCAGCTGCGGGTCCGCGGCAAGCCCCTTGGCGGCTTCGATGACCTCGGCCATCAGCGCGCGATTGAGACTGTTCAGCTTCGACGCATTGTCGATCGTCAGTCGTGCGAGACATCCGCCTTCGAGACGTTCCTCGCGCTTCACCATCACTCGCATTGCATGCCCCTGCCGCTCACCGAGTGATATCCGCAACAGCGGCCAAAACAAACAAAAGCGCCGGCGATTGCTGGAGCTTTCGCTGCCGCTCATGCATAGTGACGCCGTATTGACGGGAGGCGAGCATGGACGTCATTGAAGACCTCGAGGAGCTGCGCGAGATTTATGGACCGCCGAGCGACCGATCGGTCAAGAAACAACTGAGCCGGTTTGACCACCATTGCCGCGCGTTCATCGCACGCTCGCCGTTTCTCGTCATTGCCTCTTCGGATCCGTCGGGGCGCTGCGATGCATCGCCAAAGGGCGATGCACCCGGTTTTGTCCAGGTCCTCGATGACGAGACGTTGCTGATCCCCGACCGACTCGGCAACAATCGGGTGGACACGATCGGCAACCTGCTGGAGCGGCCCGGCGTCGGATTGATCTTTTTCGTGCCGGGGCTCAACGAGACTCTGCGCGTCAACGGCCGGACGCGAATCGCCACCGATCCCGATTTGCTCGAGCCGCTGGCGGTCAACGGTAAGATGCCGCGCAGCGGCATCCTGGTTGCGGCCGAGGAAATCTACTTCCATTGCGGCAAGGCGCTGATTCGCTCCGACTTGTGGAACTCGGAAAAGCAGCTCCCGCGGTCCGAGTTCCCGTCTCTCGGCCGTATCCTCGCCGACCAGATCGGCGGCATTTCGGTCGAGGAGGCGGAGCGGGCCACGGCAGAGAGCTACAGGACCCGTCTCTACTGAGAGAGACTAGGCCGTCGCCTCTTGTGGGACTAGCTTGGTATAGAGGTCGTGTAGCGGCGGTTTGGTCGCCGCGAGGCTCTCGCTGATTGCCGAGCCGGCGACCGGCGTCAGCGCCACGGCCTTGTGTTTCTTTATTGTCTGCTCGGCGAAAAAACCCCAGCGGATCAAATTGCCGACGCGCTCTTTGATCGCGAGATGACCGAGCCGCAGCGCGTCCCACATCCTGCTGTTGATTTCGTCGATGACGAGAGCCGACGCGTTTGGACGACCGCCACCGAACGGGCTAGCCGACCACAGCAGCATTACGATGGCCCAATATTGGTAAGTGACCAGATGGTCCATCGCATCGTTGGCGTAGGCCGGGGTAAGCCCTTTATTTCTGATCACCAGCTCGCAGGTCTCCCGCCATTTCTGATCATAAGAATTGAAAAACCCGAAAATCGCGGAGATCGTAGCCCGGTCACGATCGACCCCTGCCACGCGCGAGCTCTCGCGGTCTCCGAAAGCTTTGCAAAGCTCTTCCATTGTCTCTCGGCAATGGTGGTCGAAGGCCTCGTGCAATTTCTCGGTGGCGGCGGTCAGAGATGTGGGAGAAGCAGTGCAAGGCTGGCCGGACGCGTCCAGAATTCGGATGAAGCCGTCCTTTTCGCAGTCCCTTACCCGCTCAATACAGGTCCGGATGTCGGTGCCGTACAAACCGTAGAGCGTGCGGTGGATCGAGCGGCACGAAACGCCCTCCTCCGGACTGCATCTCGCCGAGAACATGACATGCCAATGCGTACGCTTGTTCAAGCCGGGAAAGTAATTCTGCCAGATTTTATGATACCCACAGAGAAACCCCGCAACGACCCGCTCGGCCGTGTCGGCCTCGGCAACATCGGTGTTCATCGCAACCACCGTCTTCAAATTTCTCCGGGTATCTCAGTGTAATCCGTTCGGCGATCGCGTAAAAGGGAATCTTCCGGGAACTTGCTGGAGTTGGCCATCAGGCTTTTGGGGCATAGTTCCCCAGCATTCCTGGCGAAAGCCGGCAGATAATCGCCGGCTTGACCTTGGTGGTTCCCGAGAAGAGGTTGTGGCGACGCGTCGAACGGCCACTTCGATGGAGCTGCGGGATGAACCGAGCAGAGCAGGCGCAGCAGGCGGAGCTGTTTCGCAACAAGCACCACGGGTCGCGGTTGCTGCTGCTGCCGAACGCCTGGGACGCGATGAGTGCGAGGGTGTTTGTTGCCGGCGGCTTCGATGCGATCGCGACGACGAGCGGAGGCGTTGCGTGGTCCCTCGGTTATGCCGACGGCGAACAGACGCCATGGGCAGAGGTCGTCGCTGCGACGGCCCGCATCGTGCGCGCGGCGCGGGTGCCGGTCACCGCCGATATCGAGGCGGGCTACGGTGAGACGGCAGATGCGGTGATGCGCTCAGTGTCGGAGATCATTGAGGCCGGCGCGGTCGGGGTCAATCTCGAGGACGGGACGCCGCGCGGCCCGGTCCCGATCCGCAGCCCGCAGGAGGCCGCCGACCGGATCCGCGCTGCGCGGGAGGCGGCAAAGGCGGCCGCCGTGCCGATCGTCATCAACGGCAGAACGGATCTCTATCTGCGGAACATCGGGGATGAAGCCTCTCGCTTCGACGAGACCGTCGAGCGTGGCCGGGCTTATCTCTCTGCCGGAGCGGATTGCGTATATCCGATCGGGTTGCGCGATCCCGCGACGATCGGGCGGCTGGTGAAGGCGCTCGGCGCGCCGATCAACATCAATGTGCGCGCCGGATCGCCGAGCGTTGCCGAGCTCGAAGCGCTCGGCGTCGCCCGCACCAGCACCGCCAGCCAATTGGCGCTGATGGCGATGTCGATGGCGCGGCAGGTCGCCGATGAGCTGCGGGCGACCGGTCGGTTCGACACATTGGCGCCGGCAATGGCGCAAGCCGATGCGCAGCGCTTGTTTACCGGGCTCTGATGACCATGGCGCGGGTGCGCAATATCCCCTCGAGCGAGCTGCCACCCGATCTCGCCGCGATCTACGAGCGGTTCGCCGGGGCGTATGGCCCATTCCGCAATCAAGCCGCGGTGTTCGCTCATGTGCCGGGGGCGCTGCGCCACCTGATGACGATGCTGCTCGAACTGCGCGAGGCCGCGACATTGCCGAAGCGCGTCCTCGAATTGGCGATCGTCACCGTCTCCAAGCTCAACGAGTGTGATTATTGCGTGGCGCACCACACGCCGTTCCTCGTTGTCGAGGGTGTCTCGCCCGCCGCCGTCGAACGGGTACTCGATTACCGCGACCACCCGGAATTCGACGAGAGGGACAAGCTTGTCGTCGAATACGCGATTGCCGCCTGGGAGCGGCCAAGCCGCATCCCCGACGCGCTCTTCGCTCGGCTGAACGAGTATTTCAGCGAGGCACAGCTGGTCGAGCTGACCTTGCGTATCACGCTCTGCGGTTTCTTCAACAAATTCAACGACGCGCTCGACATCGAGGAAGAACCCGAAGCCGTCGAGCGGCTTGTAGCTATCAGCGCTTCCGCAGAATAGCTAGGTGCCGGCCCTCCGGCTTCAGCTCTGCGGTATAGCTGAAGTCATTGTACCACCCGAGGAATTCGAACCGGGCGCTCAGCTCCACAAGGGCCAAAAATTCCTGCGGGAAAAACACCTTGGCGGGAACCCGGCCGTTGATGACCACGGCCTCGCCATGATCATCGACGGTGAAGGTCAGGCACTCGTCATAGGTTTGCGCCATCGGATCGGTCAGTTCGGCGCGGTAGCGGGTACGTACGGTCACACCGCCTTTGCGCCGGGTCCAGCTTCGCTTGTAGTCGTGAAAAATCCGAAACCAGACAAAACTGTCCAATAGGTAGAGCCCGCCCGGCACGAGCACGGCTGCCATGCGGTCGAGGTGATCGACAAATTCGCGGTTGGATCGGACATAGAGCGAGCCGAGCAGCACATAGGTGAGGTCGAAGGGCCCGAGCCCGCGGTCGAGGTCGCGCATGTCGCCCAGGATAAACTCGGCCTCAATGCCCAAAAGCTGCGCCTTTTCGCGGGCGAATTCGATCATTGCCGGGCTCAGATCGAGCCCGCAATAGACGTAACCCCGCTTGTGCCATTCCTCCAGATACGGCGCAGTGCCGGCGCCGATCTCGAAAACCCGGCGAACTTTGGCTCTCGAGAACCTGTCGATTGCAGCTTCGAAAAAGTCAATCTCGCGCCCGGGATTGCTCGGGGCTAAAGCGATTGCGTAATATTGCGGGTATTGGTACGCCTCCATTGCACCGTTCAGGCCGCTTTGGCCAGTCGCCCACGGTCGTGAGGCGCGGAGAAATCCAGTTCGGGGCCGAGCGGGATGATGCCGCTGGGGTTGAGGTTGCGCATGCCGCCATAGTAGCCGAGCTTGATGCCCGGGATATCGACGGTCTCGGCCACGCGCGGCATTTGATAGATGTCGCGGGTGTAGTTCGACAGGTTGAGATAGTCGGCGAGCCGCCGCAGATTGCATTTGAAATGGCTGTAATAGACTGCATCGAAGCGAACCAAGGTTGGGAACAACCGGAGATCGGCCTCGGTGAAACGGTCGCCCACTAGGTAGCGCTGACGGCTGAGGCGCTCCTCGAGGCTCTCGAGCGCCGCGAACAGTTTGCAAAAACTTTGTTCGTAAGCCGCTTGGGTTTTGGCAAAGCCGCAGCGATAGACCCCGTTGTTGATCGCATCGTAAACAAAGGCATTGGTCTCGTCGATCGCACTGCGCAGCGCCGCGGGGTAGAGGTCGAGCACCGCATTGCCGAATTCGTCAAATTCCGAGTTCAGCATGCGAATGATCTCGGAGGATTCATTGTTGACGATCGTGCTCGTCTTGCGGTCCCACAAGACGGGGACCGTGGCGCGGCCGGTGAAACCGGGGCGTGCGGCGCTATAAACCTGATGGACATGGAAAACGCCGTCGACCGGCCGGAGATCGTCGAAACCGCGCGAATAGGCCCAGCCCTGCCCCTTAGGAAGGTCCGACTGCAGGATCGGGATCGCGTCTTCGAGCCCCTTCAGCTTGCGCATCAGCACGGTGCGGTGCGCCCATGGGCAGGATGGAGCGGTGACCAGGTAGTAGCGGCCCGCCTCAGGCTTGAACCCGGACGACCCATCGCGTGTCACGCTGTCCCGGAACCCTAATTCGAGCCGCACAAAGCTGCCGTCCGAAGCCACTGTCGGCGGATCTTCGTCTTGCCAGACGCCATTCACCAGCATGCCCATCGCCATTCTCCGCCATTGCGCCTTGTGACCATAAATGATCGACACCCGGCGAGGCCTCAACTTCTTTTGATCGCGCGCACCTGCGCTTGACCGCGTATGGTCGGCCGAGATACCTGAGCCCGCGCCGACTGCCGGGGTCGAGGTTGATTGGGGTTACGCCGAAATTGTCTCACCCACCGCCGATACTGGCCGGGAAGGATTTTACCGCGCCATCGGTGTTCGAGCCGGAAAATCTGTTGCGGGAGGCGCGGCGGCAGAAGAGTTTGCCGATAACGGCGGTGCCGGAAGTCTGTCTGCTCGACCCCGACGGCGACATCGTCCGGGCGCTCGCCAAAAGCGGACGGAGCCGCCGCTCGGCCGGTTGGGCGTGTTATCACACCGACCTCTACGAATTCGACCACGGGGACGAACATTTCGGCATCATCGGCTGCGCCGTAGGTGCCTCCTTTGCCGTGTTGCTGGCGGAGCAGCTGTTTGCGTCCGGCTGCCGGTTGCTGATCAGCATGACCTCGGCCGGGCAGATCGTCGAGCAGGGGGCGCCGCCCTACTTCATCCTGATTGATCGCGCGCTGCGCGACGAGGGCACGAGTTACCATTACTTGCCGCCGGCGGAGTTCGCCGAGGCCGACGAGGTGCTGGTCCAAACCGCGATGAGCGCGTTTGCGGGCGCACTCCAGCCGATGCACCGTGGCGCCAGTTGGACGACCGATGCGCCGTTCCGCGAGACCGCCGCTGCAATCGAGCGCTGCCGCGAGCGCAATATTCTGGCTGTCGAAATGGAGGCTGCCGGGCTTTACGCGTTCGCCCGGGCGCGCCGCAAGCCGGTCCTGTGCTTCGCCCATGTGACCAACCAGATGGCGGTTATCGAGGGCGATTTCGAAAAAGGCGAGGCCGACGGCAGTTCAGCTTCACTAGCCGTGATCGCAACTGCGGTGCGCGCCTGGCGCGGACTGGACTTTCGCCGCAACGGGTCATCGACGCCATAGCGTTGTTCTCACCCAAATTCGAGCCACAGCACGCCGATACCGATCGTCAACACCGTCAGCGGCGCGCCAACCTTGAGGTATTCCCAAAATCCGATCTCGACATTTTGCGCCCTTGCCCGCTGCACCACGATCAGATTGGCGACCGAGCCAACCGGGGTAAAGTTGCCGGCGAGGGTCGATGCCATTGCGACAGTGAGCCAAGCCTGCTGCTGGGATTGCAACTGCGCAATGAACGGCTTCAGCACGAGCACCGCTGGGACGTTGCTGACGATGTTTGAGAGAATGGCGGTAACCGCGCTCAGAACCGGAATGCGCTCCAGATGCAGTTGGCCGACAGCGCCGATGACCTCCGGCGAAAGCACGCTGTGTTCGAGCCCGGCAACGACGATGAACAGACCGGCGAACATCAGCAGCAAAGTCCAGTCGATCTCGGCATAGACCTTTTCGGATTTTATGCGCCTAGTGAGCAGCAGGACAGCGCCGGCGACGATCGCGACTTCGGCCGGCGGAACGCCCGCAAAGAAACCCGCGATCATCGCGAGCGAGACTGCCACCGACTTGACGATGATCGGCCAATCGGCATGCGCCAGCCGGGGCCCGCCCCGGAGCCGCTGACGCGTCCTGAATTCGGAGCGGTAGACAAGTGCGATCAGCACCACGCTCAGCACCAGCCCGATCCCGGCAATCGGAGACAGTGCGGCGGCAAAGGTGCCATACGGGATATGCGACAGAGTGCCGATGATCATGTTTTGCGGGTTGCCGGTGATCGTCGCCGTGCTGCCGATATTCGACGCCATCGCGATAGCCAGCAGGTAAGGGACGGGGTTGCGCCGGAGGCGGGTTACGAGGTCGAGGACCAGCGGCGTCAGGACCAGGCAAACCGTATCGTTCACCAGAAAGGCCGAGAAGATACCCGAGACCAGGACGATCGAGGCGAGCAGCACGATCGGATACCGGGTCCGGGTGACGACCCAGCCACTGACGAGACGGAAGAACCCCGAAAGCCGCAGATTGGCAACGACGATCATGACGCCCAGCAGCAGGATGATCGTATCGAAGTCGATCGCCTTTGGCGCTTCCTCGAGCGGCAGAGCGCCGACCGCCACCATCAGACTAGCCCCGACCAGCGCGGCGCCGGCCCGGTCGAGCCGGAAGCCGGGTAGCCGGCCGATCGCCACGACCAGGTAGGTCATCGCAAAGATGGCAATGGCGGCAGCCTCGGGGACCAAGCTGAAAAACCGTGCCATTTTCAGCCGACGGGCGCCGGCGCCTTCGAGTGGTTCCGCTCCGCCGAGGGCGTCGCTTTGGTCTCACCGGTCTCCGGCATCGCGATCCACAGCAGCAGGAAGGCGGCGAGTGCGCAGCCGGCCAAAAACGCAAATGCCGCCGAGAAGCCGGCCTTGTCGACGATAAATCCCGCGACCGAATTGCTGAGCGCGGCACCCAATCCCCAGCATGCCGATGCGGCGCCTTGTGCAAGGTTGTACCGCCCCGTTCCCCGCGTCAGATCGGCGATGACGATAAAGAACAGCGCGCCGAAAATCCCGGCGCCGATCCCGTCCAGCACCTGGATCGACACCAGAGCGTATGGGTTCTGGGTCAGCGTATAAAGCACGCCGCGTATCGGCAATGCGGCGAAGCCGGCGAGAAAGATCGGCTTGCGCCCCCAGCTATCCGCCTGCTGTCCGACCAATACGGCCATCGGCACCATGACGATTTGCGCCGTTACGATGCATGCCGCCATGAACAAGGTCTCGACGCCTTTGTTGCTCTGGGCGAGCTTTTCCCCGAGCAGGGGCAGCATCGCCGCATTGGCAAAATGAAAGAGCGTTATCGAGGTCGTGAAAATCAGCAGCGGCTTGCATTCAAAGATGACCCGCAGACCGCTCGGCTGGCCGTCGCGGTCCTTGTCGGAGCCGCGTGCCAGGTCATGATCGATTGAACGCGAATTGATCGCGAGCACGGCGAGAATGCTCGTGGCAGCCAGCGCGGCAACGAGCCAGAGGACGGCACGGGGCGCCAGAAGCCAGCCGGCAATACCTGCTGCGATCGCGGTAAAGGCATTACCGGCATGGTTGAATGCCTCGTTTCTGCCGACCCTTCTCGTGAACAAAAGGGGGCCGACAATTCCTAAGGAGATAGCGCCGACCGCTGCAGGAAACACGGCATCGGCGCTTCCGATCACCGCCTGTGCGGCGGCAACAACCCAGAAATTCGGGAACAAAGACATTCCAACCGCGCCGAGCGCAACGGTGACCGCGGCAATGACAATCAATGTGCGCTTCCACCGCGTCCAGTCGATCAAGGCGCCGAACGGCGCGCGCGCCGCCACCGTGGCGACGCCAGCTATCATCATGACCACCCCAATCCTGCCGGGATCCCAATGGCGGCTCGACAGCAGGTAAATCGCCAGGAAAGGCCCGAGCCCATCCTTCACGTCTGCCAGGAAAAAATTGAGCCAATCGAGCGGCTTTTGCGACTTCACCGCGGTCCTCCACCGCTCACCTCGGGCGATCAACGGGATGGCATCTGCCGATTATTAGACGGCTGCGCCCGCCGATGGCTGCGACCGCCTCACGAACAGAGGACAGCCATAGCTCCGTTCCATCAATGCAGGCCTGCGATCAGTCGCTCGCCTCCGCAGGACACCGCGAAACTTTTTTTCCGGTCTGCCCTCCTCTTCGCGCGCCGTTCCGGTGTTGAAACGCTATGAAGCTGTCGGAAAAGGTGAAGATCGCGCTCGCGGAAACCCGGATACTGATCCTCGGGGCGCAGATTCTGCTCGGGTTCGGGTTTCGCGGGGTGTTCAGCGCAAGGTTCGACGAGTTCCCGGAATATGCGCGTTACGCCCACGGGGTGGCGCTGGCGCTCCTCGTCTGCGCCATCGGCTTGCTGATGCCATCGGGTCATTCACCGGCGGGTTGGCATTCATGTTCCTGATCGGGCTTTGGTACCTGTACCCGATCATTGTCGCGCGTCGCCGCAAATAGAGCCTACTCGCGAACGCGGAACACGGTCAGAACATCATCGCCGACCGTTTCCGTCGATAGGCGCTTAAAGCTCGGCGCCTTCGCGAGAACCTCGAGACCGAATTCGGCGATTGCCGGAATACCGTCGCCGCCGATCAGCACCGGTGCGTGCACCCAAACCAGGCGATCTACAAGACCAGCGCGCGCGAAGGCGGCTGCCAGACGCCCGCCACCTTCAACGAGCAGCCGGGTGATGCCGCGCTCGCCGAGCGCCGCAAGGGCGCCCGCGAGGCTGCCGTTGCCGTCGGGACCGGGATCGATGTCGATGACCGTCGCACCGGCGGACAGGAACGCTCGCCGCCGTTCGGGATCTGCCGAAGGCAAGGTCAGGACCCAAGTCGGAACCGCTCGGGCGTCGGAAATGAGGCGCATCGTCGGCGGGATGCGCAAATGCCGATCGACGACGACGCGCACCGGTGAACGTTGCGCCAGGCCCGGCAGCCGACAGGTCAGCTGGGGATCGTCGGCCAGGGCCGTTCCCGTGCCGACCATGATTGCGTCGTGGGCGGCCCGCAACGCGTGTGCGCGCTCCCGTGCTGGCGGACCGCTGATCCATTGGCTCTCGCCGCGCCCGGTCGCGATACGGCCGTCGAGTGAGGTGGCTAGCTTCAGTGTGACCAGCGGCCGGCCATTGCGGAGACGGCAGAAGAAACCGGCGTTGATTTCAGCAGCTTCCGCTTCACAGAGCCCGGTCTCGACGTCGAGTCCCGCCGCGCGCAGTCGCCGCACGCCATCGCCGGCGACGCGCGGGTCGGCGTCCTCCAATGCGACCACCACGCGCCGTATCCCTGCGGCGATCAGCGCATCGGTGCAGGGCGGGGTGCGGCCCCAATGGCAACAAGGTTCGAGACTGACATAGGCGGTAGCGCCGCTAGCAGCTTCACCCGCCCGGCCGAGCGCCTCCGTCTCGCCATGCGGCCGTCCGCCCGGCTGCGTCCACCCCCGCCCTACAACGCGGCCCCGATCGACAATTACGCAACCGACTGCCGGGTTCGGCCAGGCCGTGCCTAGCCCGCGCCGCGCCAGCGCCAATGAGACGCGCATCCAGCGCAGATCGAGACGTCCATCGCTCGAGGATGTCGCTGCGTCCGCCGGCAGCTCAGTCGCCATCCGCGGCGATCCGCCCGACAAAATCCCCGAAATCCTTGGCCTCGCGAAAATTGCGGTAGACCGAAGCGAAACGGATGTAGGCGACTTGGTCGAGGCTGGCGAGCGCCTCCATGACGAGGCCGCCGATCATATCGCTCGGAATATCGGTTTCGCCGGAACTCTCCAGCTGCCGTACCAGTGAATTGATGATGCGCTCGACGCGATCCGGCTCGACCGGCCGCTTGCGCAGGGCGATGTAAATCGAACGGGCGAGCTTGTCCCGCTCGAAGGGCTCGCGTTGTCCGTGCTTTTTTATGACGGTCAATTCGCGCAGCTGCACGCGCTCGAAGGTCGTGAACCGGGCCGCACAATTCGGGCAGAAGCGCCGGCGCCGAATCGCGCCGCGATCATCGGTCGGCCGCGAATCCTTGACCTGGGTGTCGTCGGCTCCGCAAAACGGACAGCGCATCTCCTCCTCCAGTTCTAGTCGGTCAGGTTCTTCGGCTCGCTTTGCCCACCGTAAATCGGAAAGCGGGCGCAGAGATTGCGGACATTCTCTCGCATACGCGTCTCGGTCGACCCATTGTCGGCTGGCCGTCGCGCAAGCCCGCGCAGAACCTCGACGATGTAGCTCCCGACGTTGCGGAACTCCTCCGGGCCGAACCCGCGCGTCGTTGCCGCCGGCGAGCCGAGGCGAATCCCGGAGGTCACCGTCGGCTTTTGCGGGTCGAAAGGAATGCCGTTCTTGTTGCACGTAATGCCGGCGCGCTCGAGGCTGATCTCGGCGTCGCGGCCGGTCACGCTCAGCGGCCGCAGATCGACCAGCATCAGATGCGAGTCGGTCCCGCCGGAGACGATCTCGAGCCCGGCCTCGACCAAAGTTGCCGCGAGTACTTTGGCGTTCTCGACGATCGATTTGGCGTAAGACCTGAAGCCAGGCTGCAGCGCTTCGTGCAGAGCGACCGCCTTGGCAGCGATCACATGCATCAGCGGCCCGCCCTGCAGAGCCGGGAAAACGGCCGAGTTGATCCGTTTCCCGATTTCCGCGTCATCGGACAGGATCAGCCCCCCTCGCGGCCCGCGCAACGTCTTGTGCGTCGTGGTCGTGACGACATGCGCATGCGGCAGCGGGCTCGGATAGACGCCGCCCGCGACGAGCCCCGCGAAATGCGCCATATCCACCATCAGATGGGCGCCGACATCATCGGCGATAGCACGAAACCGGGCGAAGTCGATGATGCGTGAATAGGCGCTTCCACCGGCTATGATCAGCTTTGGCCGATGCAGGCGGGCGAGGCTCTCGACTTCGTCGAAATCGATGCGGCCATCCTCCGCGCGCACGCCATAGGCGATCGCATTGAACCATTTGCCTGACAGATTCGGCCGCGCTCCGTGGGTCAGATGTCCGCCCGCGGCAAGCGCCATCCCGAGAATGGTGGCGCCCGGCTCGAGCAGCGCGACGAACACGGCCTGATTGGCCTGCGCGCCGGAATGCGGCTGCACATTGGCGAAGCCACATCCGAAAAGCCGCTTGGCACGCTCGATCGCGAGCGTCTCGGCGACATCGACGAATTCGCATCCGCCATAATATCGGCGGCCGGGATAGCCTTCGGCGTATTTGTTCGTCAGCACCGAGCCCTGGGCTTCCAGCACAGCCCGGGAGACGATGTTCTCGCTGGCGATCAGCTCGATCTGAAACTGCTGGCGTTCTAGTTCGCGATCGATCGCCGCGGCGATCTCGGGATCAGTCTCGAGCAATGTGTTACAGAAGAAATTGTCGGCGACGCCGGCGTAAACAGAGGAAGGGACTGAAGGCATCAGGACCACTTGTTGTCGGAAACGGGGTAAACCGTCACCCCGGGACACCTCCACTGGGGCCGGTTTCCGGTCACGGGCAGAAATTCCCGATCGCCAATCTGGGCGCCCGGGCATCTGGCCGGGTGAACCCTACCAGATCTCGCTCGATAATGCCAGCCGCCTACCATAAATCGCGGTTCCGCCGCGAAACCAAGGTCGAGCTGGAAATTGGGAGAAGATGCCGAATAGCGCGGCCTTGTTTGCCAGATCCATCTCCTGACGAGTTTGCCATCCCGTAGAACCAGGTCGGGGACGATCTGGTGCCTGACAAGTCGTTCGATGGCCGCAGCAATGCTGATTACTGTCCTCCCGCTAAAGTTTCGGTTGACACAAGAAATTCGTGCATCAATTATGCGAGCCAATTCGAATTTTAGGACTTCCCGGGGCGAAAAATGGCAGAACCGGCAGCGCCGAAGATAGCAGAGGAGGAGTTGTTGCGGATGACCGCCGATGTTGTCGCGGCTTATGTGAGCAACAATACGTTGCCGACCGCGCAATTGGCCGAAGTCATCAACGCCGTTTACAACTCTCTCAAATCACTCGAAGGCCAGCCCGCGGAATCTCAGCCTGAGCCGCTCAAACCGGCGGTGCCGGTGCGCAAATCGGTTACCCCCGATTATCTGGTTTGCCTCGAGGACGGCAAAAAGCTCAAGATGCTGAAGCGGCACCTGCGGTCGACTTATAATATGACGCCCGACGAATACCGCGCAAAATGGAGCCTTCCGGCGGATTATCCGATGGTGGCGCCAAACTATGCCGAACAACGCTCAGAATTCGCCAAGAAAATCGGACTCGGGCGAGGCACCGGACGCCAGTCGGCGCGGCGATCGTCGGGGAACGGCGCCGGAGCAAAAAAATAGAACCGAGTGGTTCAACTCGCTGACACGGCGCGGCGAGCCTTTAGAGCGGCGGTCAGGGTGCCGTCGTCGAGATAATCGAGTTCGCCGCCGATCGGCACTCCCTGGGCGAGGCGGGTGATCCTGACATCTCTGCCGGCGAGGCGGTCTGCGAGATAATGGGCCGTAGTTTGCCCCTCGACAGTTGCATTCAGCGCGAGGATCAATTCCTGACCCGGTCGAAGGCGGGCAAGGAGCCGCTCAATATTGAGATCATCCGGCCCGATACCGTCGAGCGCCGACAAGGTCCCGCCCAGCACGTGATAACGTCCGCGAAACGCCCCGGTTCGTTCGAGCGCCCAGAGGTCCGCGAGATCTTCGACGACGCAGATTGCCGTCATGTCCCTCTCCGGATCGCGGCAGATCGCGCAGGGTTCGACCGTATCGAGATTGCCGCAGATCGCGCATGGGCGGATCGCTTCCGCCGCCTTGGCCAGTGCCGCCGCCAGCGGCTCGAGCAGGCTCTCGCGCCGCTTGATCAAATGCAGCGCAGCACGCCTTGCCGAGCGGGGGCCGAGGCCAGGCAGCTTGGCGAGGAGCTGGATCAAGGTGTCGAGTTCGGACATTTCCTGCGTCGGGCGGCACCTTCGGAGCCCACCACCGTCTAGTGTGGCGGGGCGGCCGGGCGCGAGTAGCCGCTAGAACGGCAGCTTCAAACCCCCCGGCAATTGCAGGCCGCCGGTCAGCTTTTGCATTTCCTGCTCGGCGTAGGCAGAGACTTTGGCGCGGGCGTCGTTGAACGCGGCCACGATCAAGTCTTCCAGCACCTCGCCCTCTTCAGGGGTGAGAAGGCTCTTGTCGATCTTTATCTTTTTTAGATCGCCCTTGCCGTTCAGGGTCAGCTGAACCATGCCGGCGCCGGCCGCGCCGGTCATCTCGACGGCCTCGAGCTGGGCCTGCACCTCGGCCATCTTGGTCTGCATCTCCTGAGCCTGCTTCATCAGCTGGCCGATGTTCTTCATGTTCCGTCCTCTCCTGTATCGGCGTCTTCTCCGGGGTCTTCCGGCGATGTCTGATCCCCATCGGGCTCGGCCGCCGCAAAGCGCTCTCGAACCGCGGCAATTGTCGCGCCCGGAAACGTCTCGAGCACCGCCTGCACCAACGGGTGGCTCGTGACCTCGTTCCGCAGGTCGCGCTGGCGGCCCTCCTCCTGCTCGCGCACGGTCGGCTCTCCTTGCGCCTCGGAAACAGCGATCAGCCAACGGCGTCCGGTCCACTCGCTCAGCAATTGGCCGAGACGATTCGTCAGGTCGCGCGGTGCGTCGGCAGCCGGGCGGACCTCGATCCGGCCTAGTTCGAAATGAACCAGATGAACATCCGACAAGAGGTGGGATCGCAGCAGCGCCTCGCGCCGTCTGTCGAACAAAGCGATGACCTCGGCAAAACTTTGAGGCATCGGGTCGTTTGCGGGCTCGGCCCGAGCAGCGGGAAGCTCGGCAATGGCTCGCAACGTATTCCCAACGATCGGCCGCGACGAGGGGGTTTCCGAGGGCTGCCCGACGGCAACGGCGGGCGAAGCGGCAGACGCGCTCGAGGATGGCCGCGCCGTTGCCCCCGCTTCCCGCGGCGGTCCCGGCAAGGCCTGGGGCTGCCACGACCGAGCGGACCAATTCAGCCGGCGCAGGCAGATCGGCAACGTAGGCGAGCCGCACGAGCACCATTTCGGCGGCCTGGATCGGCGAGGGCGCAACTTGCACTTCTTCGAGGCCCTTCAGCAGCATCTGCCAGACCCGGGCGAGGACCGGGATCGTTAGCCTTTCGGCGAGCGGCCGGGCCCGCGCACGGTCGCCTTCGGCGACCGGATCGCCGGTGCCGGCCTCCGGTGCGAGCTTCAGCCGGGTCACGAAATGGCTGAGGTCGAGGAGATCCTGCAAGATCACCAGCGGGTCCGCCCCGCCCTGATAAAGATGACGCATCTGCGCGAGCGCCGCCGGCGCATCGCCACGCAGCATGCTCTCCAGCAAATCGAAGACGAGCCCGCGATCGGCGATCCCCAGCATGTCGCGCACGGCGGCTTCCGCAACCCGCCCGCCCGAAAGAGCGATCGCCTGGTCGAGCAGAGACAGCCCGTCCCGTACCGAGCCGTCGGCCGCCCGGGCGATCAGCGCGAGGGCTGCCGGCTCGATCTCGACGCCCTCCGCCTCGGCGATCCGGCGATAATGCGGGATCAGCTGTTCGACCGGGACCCGGCGCAACGAGAAACGCTGACAGCGCGACAGGACTGTGACTGGGACCTTGTTGATCTCGGTTGTCGCGAACACGAATTTGACGTCGGGCGGCGGCTCTTCGAGCGTCTTCAACAGCGCATTGAAGGCGTTCTTCGAGAGCATGTGCACTTCGTCGATGATATAGACCTTGTAGCGCCCGAAGACCGGCCGGTAGCGTACCCCCTCAGTCAACTCGCGGATGTCGTCGACGCCGGTGCGCGAAGCGGCGTCCATCTCCATCACATCGACATGGCGGTCGTCGGCGATCGCAAGGCACTGCGCGCACCGGCCGCAAGGCTCGGCCGTCGCGCCACCCGAGCCGTCCGGTCCGACGCAATTGAGAGCACGCGCCAGAATGCGGGCCGTCGTCGTCTTGCCGACGCCGCGCACACCGGTCAGGATGAAAGCGTGGGCGATCCGCCCCGTCGCGATCGCGTTCGACAGGGTGCGCACCATGGCCTCCTGCCCGATCAGCTCGGCGAAGGTCGAAGGCCGATATTTGCGGGCGAGGACGCGATATGCCGCCGCCAAATCGCTCATTCTCGAAACCGTGCCGAGACAAGGGAGACCGGACGAACGACCCAGATCGGGACTCGTTACGGCTGCTTCCTTCCGGACCTGACCGGGTTGGCGAGGGACCTGTCCGCCGCCGGCTCCCGTTTCACTATATCAGCTGTCGGCGATGCCAGGGCAAGCATCGCCTTCGCGGCGAAGGTCTCTATCTCGTCAATGGCGCATGAAATAGACGCGATAGAGCTGGTCGCGGAAGCTCTGGCTGGTCGCGAGCGCAGTCTGAAAATCGGTTTTGCCGAGCGCATAAGTGTCGACCCCGCCCTCGGCGACGACGGTGGCGTTGCGTGGCTCGCCGCTGATCAGCGCCACCTCGCCAAAAAAATCCCCCGGCCCCAGCCGCGCGACTTCGTGATCGGAACGGATCACCTCGACTTCGCCATCCGAGATTAGGAAGAACTCTTCCCCGGGCTCCCCCTCGCGGATGATCGTCTCGCCGGCAGCGTAATAACGCTTCTTCATGTGCTCCGCGACATCCGTGAGCTGTTGCGGCGTCAGCGTCTTGAACAAATCGATCGGGCGCAGGAACTCGCAGATCCGCAGGGCATCGTGCAGCACCACATCGGACATGATCCGGCCGTCGACCATGTGGACCAGACGGTCGGCAGAATCGATGATCCGGTGGTCGTGGGTAACCATCATTACGGCTGCGCCGTAATCGATCGTGGTCTGCTTGAGCAGATCGATGACGTTCATTGTCGAATCTTTGTCGAGAGCCGCGGTCGGCTCGTCGGCGAGGATCAGCCTTGGCCGATTGACGAGAGCGCGGCCGATCGCGACCCGCTGGCGCTCGCCGCCCGACAGGAACCTCGGCTTGTGGTCGATGCGGTGGCCGAGCCCCAGCCGCTCCAGGATCCCGGCGCAGCGCTGCCGCATGTCGCCCAGTTCCCCATTAGCGAGCTGCGCCGCCATCTTGACGTTTTCATAGGCGGAGAGCGCATCAAACAGATTGTGCATCTGAAAGATGAAACCGATGTCGCGCCGCACTTCGACGAGTTCGCCGCCGCCAAGTCGCGAGAGATCGCGGCCCAGCACCTCGATCCTGCCTTCGTGAACCGAGCGCAGTGCCCCGATCAGGGTCAACAAAGTGGTCTTGCCGGCCCCCGAGGGGCCGGTCATCACGACGAGCTGACCCGCGGGGATCTCGATCGCGTTGCCGAACAGGACCTGGTTGCGCGCTTCGCCCTCACCGTAATAGTGGTTCAGCCCGTGCACCCGCACCGCCGGTCCCGCTGCCGTAGGCGGCGCGACCGGCGGCGCAGCCGCCCGCTCGGCGACGAGAGCGGCGCACATCAGAACACCTCCGCTGGATCGGCCGTGATCACCCGCCGCACGGCGATCGCCGCCGAGATCAGGCACATGCCCAGGGTTAGGCCGAGGCTGACGAGCATCACCCGCATGGTCATGTGCAGCGGCAGTAGCGCGAACCGGCCGATGACGTAATAGAGCAGGATGCTCAGCAGCAATGCCGGGACCCATCCGGCCAGGGCATTGAACGACGCCTGCTCAAAAACCACTCTCAGCAGATAGCCGGATTTATATCCCATTGCCTTCAACGTCGCATATTGCGGCAGCTGGTCGGAAAGATCGGTGTAGGTGACTTGATACGAGATCAGCATTCCAACTACAAAGCCGACGATCGTGCCCATCGCAAAGATCGGTCCGGCTGAAGACACGTCTGCCTGAAACTTGCGCTCGAACTCGATCAGCTGCGGCTTGGTGAACACCGCGATCGTGTCGGGCAATGCTTTCCTCAAGGATTGCTGGACGGCAGTCGGATCATCGCCATCGCGGACCTTGAGGACGCCGACATCGACGGAGGCGGGATCTCCGGCGGGACCACGTAGCAGGCTCGCGAATGTGCGGTCGCTCATGATGACCGTGCCGTCGCTCTGGAAATCAGGGCCGAGAGCAAAGCCGCCGACGATCTTGACCTTCGTACCGTTGAGCTCGGCTTCCGTCGCGCCGCTGTCCATGCCCAGAAAGCGTCGCGCGCGCCTGTCGACCAGCACGGTATTCGGCTCCTTTAATTTGGCTCGGTTAGCGTTGACCTCGGCGAACGAAAAGACCGGCGCATCTGGATCAAAGCCGAAGGCGCGGACGAGGAAAATCTTGCCATCGATCGGGTTCTTCCAAAAGAAATCGAACCAGTCGGCGTAAAGCGCCCGCGCGCTCGCGACACCCGGCACGTCACGCGCCTTATCGAGATCGGCGCGGGGAAACGGGTCTCGCGTAGCAAACTGATATTTGTGGGTGCTCTGCAGCAGAATATCGCCGTCGAGGCCGCGGATTACCACGAGCGCGCTCTCGAAGAACGCCTGTTCGAAGCCGAGCTGCATCAGCATAAGCAGCACCGCGAAGCCGATGCCGCCGGCCGAGCGCAGGAGGCGCGACTTGTTCGAAACAAGATTGCGCCAGGCCAGCGGGACCGAGCCCGGTCGCGCCCTTGCGGCGAACCCCGCAGGAGGGTGCCGGAGGGGAGCGGAGGTAGCCGACAAAAATGCAGCCCTCTCAGAACACGTCGGCGGGCGCGGCGCGGCGCAGACTGCCGACGGAGAGGAGCGCTGAAATCAAAGCCATGGCGAGCGCGGCGGCGAACACGGCGAGGAGGCGCATCTCGCTCATCGTCACCGGCAGCAACGTCTCTTGGCGGATAACCGAGTAGAGCCCCAATGCGGCACCCAAGGCCGGAATGAACCCGGAAATGACGATCAGCAGCGACATCACGCTGACCGTGCCGGCCAGCGATCGGTCGGGATAGCCGATCGCCTTCAGGGTGGCGAACTGCGGCAATTGCCGGCTGACCTGCGTCGAGACGATCTGATAGACGATCATGATCCCCACCACAAAAGAGATCAGCAGCCCCGACCCGAAGATGATCCCGACCGAGGTGCGGGTCGTCCAATACGCCGTTTCCTGCGCCTCTAGCGCCTTATGCGTAAAGACATGGAGGCCAGATCCGACCACCTTGCGCAAATCATCGGCGGCGCGATCGGGGTCCACGCCGGGCTTCAGCTGGATCGCGCCGAGATTGACAACATTCAGCCCCCGTTGCGGAAACAGCCGGGCAAAATTTGCCTCGCTTGCCAGCACGACCCCGAGGCCCATGAAACCTGTGCCCAGCAGATATTGCCCGCCGATCGACACGTTGCGGTCGCCGATTTCTACGATCCGGCCGGTGTCGAGGGGCCCGAACATCGGACGGGTGGTGCTGTCGACGAGAACCGTGTCAGCCCGTTGTAAGACACTGGTCTGTCGGTTGATGCTTTCGGGAATAAAGACGTGGCTCTCGGGGTCGAAGCCGATCACAAAAACATCCGGCCACACGCCCCCTTCGCCACTCTTCCATTTGGCATAGCCGAAATAGATCGGCGCGGCCTTCTCGACATCGGGCGAGGACCTGACCGGGCCTAGTCGGCTGATCGGAAAGGCGCCGGGCTGAGCCTGATACTCGTATTCGTCCGAGGCGAGCAGCAGATCGAACCTCATATTGTCGTACAGCAACAGACCGCCCCGTGGCACGGCATAGAAAAAGCCGAGCTCGACAAATACCAGCAGGATCGCCATGAAAATCCCGATCAGCGCGAGCCCGGTCCGTCTCTTGTCGTAACTCAAGATGCGCCAGGCGAGCGGAACCTTCACGGTCGGCAGGCTCGGTGTCCGCTGCAGCGATTGCGAATGAGCGCGGGCGCTGTCACAACTCTAACCCCCTCCTTCCGCACGTACCGTCATCCCTCGCCCCGAACGAACTCTGTCGGACTGTAAGAATGCGCAGATCACCGGGTCAAGGCCCTGGTCTGTTATCGTCGCCGTTTGCGCACCCAATACGGCTGACGCTCTGCGGACAAGTTGCTCTGGTCCAAGGCCTCGCGTCCGTCGAGGTCCACTCTGCACTGCACAATTGAGGGCCCCGCTGGCAGGCTTCGCCGGTTTGTTGCCGGGTCCCTCTCGCCGGCCGCCGGCGGCACGAACCAACCTTGGGCCATTGCGACCGCCCACGCAGCACCGGCGAGGGCGAGCGCATTCAGCACCGGCAGGCAGAGCCAGGGTTGATCAGAGATGGTGACCGCCAGTAGGATCACGAAGCTAGCACCGAGAAATGCGGCGCCGGTCACCTCGACAGCTTGGTGGATGGGCGGCGACCCGGCGGCACGGTCAGCAGCAGAATGTCCGCGAAGACCAGAGCCGGGTACGGAATGCGAAAGGTGACTGTCGCGAGTCGGCGGCCTCGGGTACTCGTCGCGGATTTCATTGCGCGGAGGCGACCGGAGCTCCCTGAACGCTCAGCGGTCTGCCGTTCGGCGGAAGCCGGTGATTGTGGCGCTCTGCCGTCATCCCCATTCGAAACGGGGCGTCGGGTGGGGGCGCGTAGAGGATGATGCGCACGGGAATGCATTGCGCGAGCCTCACCCAGTTCAGGGTCGGATGAGCCTTGCCGTGTCCACTACGCGTCCACTGCGCTCCTCTGCGACCACTGCGGTGAGTTGTTCTCTTGGAGAGAAGAAGATGCGTGATCCGCCGCTGATCCTTGTCGTCGATGACGTTGCGGACAATGTCGAGATTCTGCAGATGCGCCTCGAAAGCCAGGGCTATGAGGTCGTGACTGCGGGAGACGGGATCGATGCGCTGGAAAAAACCCGCGAGTTGCTGCCCGATCTAATCCTGCTCGACATCATGATGCCCAAACTGGACGGCATCGAGGCCGTCAAGCGGCTGAAGGCCGAGGCTTCGCTGCCTTTCATTCCGGTGATCCTCGTCACCGCCAAAGCCGACGCCTCCGATGTCATTGCCGGGCTCGAAAGCGGCGGTGACGATTATCTGACGAAACCGGTCGATCATGCCGCGCTGTCGGCGCGGGTGCGCGCGATGCTGCGCATCAAGACCCTGCACGACACCGTGCAGGCGCAGGCGCAGCGGCTCGGGGAGCAGGCGGCCGAGCTCGCCACATGGAACAAGACACTTGAGGAGCGGGTTGCGGCGCAGGTCGGCGAAATCGAGCGGACCGGCCGGCTGAAGCGGTTTCTCCCGCCGCAGATTGCGGAGACGATCGTCGCTTCGGGTGGCGAGGCGATTCTCGAAAGCCACCGGCGCGACATTGTCGTCCTGTTCTGTGATATGCGCGGCTTTACTGCGCTGGCCGAAACCGCCGAGCCGGAAGACGTGATGGCGGTTCTGAGCGAATATCATTGCGCGCTCGGACCGCTCATCCACCGCTACGAAGGGATGATCGATAGCTTTACCGGCGACGGTCTGATCGTGATCTTCAATGATCCGATACCCTGCCCCGACGCCGCCCTGCGCGCCGTTCGGCTTGCGGTCGACATGCGGGAGACGGTCGCCTCGCTCGCGCGCTCATGGACGGCCCGTGGACATGAGATCGGCTTCGGCGTTGGGATCGCCCAAGGCTATGCCACATTGGGACCAATCGGTTTCGAAGGCCGCTTCGACTACACCGCGATCGGCACCGTCACCAATGTGGCGGCCCGGCTCTGCGCCGAGGCCAAAGATGGCCAAATTCTGGTGACCCAGCGGGTGGCCGCCGCCATCGACAATTTGGCGGAGCTGCAGCATCTCGGCGATATTGCATTGCGAGGCCTCAGCCGCCCGATCGCAGTGCTGAACGTCAGGGGGCTCGTATCGAGCCAGTAAGGTCTGCGATCAGTCCTTGCGTTGCCGTTCGACCTGCATGTTGGCGAGAAATGCGACCAGCGGATGGACGCCCAATTTTACCAGCGCTTGTGTGTCGAGCCCGAGCAAAGCTGTGCGCTGTGGCGGCGTCAGCCGAAAATGGCCGGCATAGGCTGCGGCGTCGGCGAGATATTCGGCGCGCCTGCCTTCGTCGTGCGCCAATCCGTGCAGAGCGGTCGTCAGCTCCACCAGCTCCGGATTGATAGAGGGATAATGTGGATTGGGGCCGTCAGGCGGCGGCGTGAAAAATCCGAGCGAAGCGTAGTTGTGGTGCCAGCTCGGTTCCAATGCGGCGATGTCGGGCTTGCGGTCGCCGAGCGCGCCGGCGGCTGCCGCCCAGCAGCGCAATTCGACATTGCCGGCTTCATCGAGCGCCGCTTCGTCCCAGCCGATCAGCGATTTCAGATTGCCGCTGTTGAGTTGAGCCATGACCGCCTCGTCCCAGGCGAGTTCCGGGTGAGGATAGCGCTCGGTGCCGGGAAAATGCGACATTCCGCCGCTCGCCACGACCGCTGTCCTCAGGCCCATCGCGGAAACGATCCGCGCTACCGCCTGGCCAAAGGCATAGCAGCGCTCCATCGTCGGCTGCGGCGGCAGGTAGGCATTGAGATAGATCGGCAGGACCGAGTCCTCGACACCGAGATGGGTGAGCGGGATGCCGATCGCGTAATCGATCTTGGCAAGGCTGGTGAACGCCGGGTCGAAGCCCTGCCGATACAGCTGCCGGACGAGTTCCAAACCAATCTCGCCCGGAACCTTCCAGCGGAAATTCCGGCCCGCGAACCCGCCCTCGGCCGCGTCCCCGACATGGATCGTGAAGGGCGGCGCCGCCTTATGGAAGAATTGCTCGGCGTGGTCATTCGAAAAGATGATCCAAAGTTCGGGCGCCAAGGCCTTCAGTCTGGCGCCGATTTCAGCCGCCGTGGCCCGGACCCGCTCGACCGTATCGCGGTCCTCGGTTTCGGGCATCGTGAAGAATTGCGGGGCATGGGGCAGCATCGCCCCGCCAATCACGCTCGAATTGATGGCTCGGCCTTGCATTACTAGCTCCGACTCTGGTCTTGCGCGGTTGACATCGCGACGCCCCGCTCGTCGTGATACCGTTACCCGAAACCATATCTCCGATCGAGGAAACGCCCCGATGCCGCCTTCTTCCGACGATCCGCCTAGCGCTCCTACGGCGAGTGTAGAGAGCGAAACGCCGAGCGCAACCGTCGGGGACGCCCCGGACGCTGCCAACCCGGCCGGCCCGTCATCGCCGGGCGGCGAAGCTTACCAGCCGCGCCTACGGCGCCGACGGCGGCGGCGCCGACCCCCGCCGGCGTCAGTCTCGCCAGGCGCAGCGGTAGCGGCTGGAAACACACCGGAAGAGGCGCAATCGGCGGGCGATACGGTTCAACACACGCGGGTCGATGCCCAGGGAGATACCGCCGGAGATACCCCCGGAGATATCGCCGGAGATACCGCCGGAGATACCCAGGGAGACGCTCAGGCGCCGAAGCCCCCGCGTCATCGGCGCCGCCGCCGTCGCGGGCCACCGCGCGAGACGTCGCAACCATCGCCGGTGAGCGGCGATGGTCCGGTCGACGGGAGCGCTCAGCCAGACACGACGGCGGTTGCTCCCGCCGAAGACGCGACGCAGGCTCAGCCTGCGCCTGGGATGGCTGGTGAGCCACCCCGCCCTCGCCGTCGGCGCCGCCGGCCGGCGCGTAGACCAGGTCTGGCGGACCCGGCGGATTCCGGCGGCCGAAGCCCGAACGGGTCCGTCGCTGTTACCGAGGGCACAACACAATCCGAACCCGGGACGGCTGGGCAGCCTTGGCCGGGTCGTTCGCGCAACCGGCGGCCACGCGACCCTGCGGCACGAACAAGGGAGCCGCGCGGGCATGGTCCGCGCCAGCCGCGGGAAGGGGCTGCGGGGCTGAGTGATGCGGGTGGGCGAGCGCCGGATCGACGGGATCAGGGCTCGGACGCCCGAGGGCGGCGGGACCGGCGGTCGAGCGGCCGGCCGCCGGGAAGAGGTCGGGAGGCTCCGCTGAGAAAGCGGGAGCAGAAGCTCTACGCACTCGAGTCGGTGGTCGACCGAGGTTTCGAGGACGTCACCGAAGATTCGGACGGAGATGGCACCCGCCGCGTCCACTGGACGATCATCAAGCGCACGGTCGCCGACCAAAAAAGCGGCAAGGCCATGTCTGCGTCCTATGTGCTGCAGCGTGAAGGAGTCGAGGCCGAATTCCCCAATCTCGGCGCGGCGCGTGCGGCAGTGAACAAGACGATCGTTCACCCCGAGAAGCTGACCCTTTCAAAAGCCGAGCATGTCGCAGCAAAAGGCAGCCGCTGACCCAAGATCGGACCGCTCCGCATCGCGCCTTACCCATCGAGGCTGGACGCCGGGGGTAATGGGGCCGCTCCGCGGGCCTCGGAGAGGCCCGGCCCAAATTTACGGACCTGACGGGGCTTAGGCAGGTTTCGATACACCCAAAGAAATATCGCGCCGATAACTGTGCCGACGGCTGATTGGCCGAGCAGCCCCGAACCAAGGAACACCATCGAAGTCCAAGACACGACCGGCACGCAAATCACCGCGATAGAAGCGGCAACCCAGAACGCGTGAAGGCCCCGACTAATCCGCGCCCCGTTATATGACCAGTCGGCCCATGCAGTGCTGAGGGCGCCGAGGCCCGCAGCCAGCAGCTGTATCAGAAAAATCTCCATCATTTCGGTTTCTCCACGGTCAACAGGCCGGGCCGGTGTTGCGCGCAACAGGAGATGAGTCGCAGATTTACCAGACTTTCATTGCAAATTTGTTGACATGGAAAACAGCAACGAACGGTCTGGTTGACCACGCCTTTGCGTCGGAAAAATTTACAGCTTGCCGTGTACGGGAAGCGGAACATAGCAGTTTGAATCTCTTAACGGCATGGCACGATGTTTGCTAGTGAACATTGAGCGCGGGATCTGCCGTGCGAGAGTCAACCGGAGGAGCCCGATGGCGCCCGCGACAATAACACGGTTGCAAGAGCCAATGCCCTTCGGCACGGCGATGCTGTCAAACATCGCGTTGTCGCTCTTTCTGTGGAATATCACCTTTCGGATCGCGGGTTTGCTGTTCGCGGCGTAACACCCGATCACCTGCCCTGCGCTGCACGCTGCAAAGCCAACTGCAGCGCCTGGTCGAGTTTTCGGGAAAATCGAGTCGGTCCGCCGCCAAAACCGGATGCTCCGGCCCAAGCGTCGGGTCCGGAACATGCAGCGTAGACAAGCGAGTTCGGCGGCGCCGATGCGCTCTCCCGCGGCTCTTCGCTCGTTTGCCGGCGCCGGCGGGGCTCGGCACCGTCGCACAGGCCGCTTTCATGGAGGACGCGCCGCAAATATGCCGCGACACCGACGAGAAATTGGTCGGGAGGTCGCCCGGCTTTGACCCAGGCGTCCATCTTGCCGAGACCCCAATTGTAAGCGGCGATCGCGTCGGGCCAATTGCCGTACCGCCCGTACAGCTGTAATAGATACGCTCTTCCTATTGCGCGGTTCTGCAATGCATCAAATCGGTCCCCGCCGCCGACATCCGTGGCCGCCGCCTCGCTGACCTGCATCGGTCCTTGCGGTCCGGACGGATCCGGGCGCCACATCGCCATGTCGCTTCCGTGGCTCGACTCCGCTCCATCCACCGCGCTCGCCACCCGGTCGAGCGGCGCCGTCGGATCCGCGTTCCTGGCCGCCGGACGGCCCGAATGGGTGAATTTGCCGGGCACGGCCGAAGCGTCACGCAAGCCCGCTCGCTCACCCGCAATTGCATGTGCAGTAATTGCCTGTGTCGCAACCAAAGTAGTGATCAGCCATTTAGTAAATCCCATAAGGGTTCGTGCGTCATAGGTGCTAAATGAAAATATCAGCTTTTGGTTCGTATTAGACCGATATTCGTAGTTAATTTCTTAATTCGTCTTGGGCGCCGCTGGCGAACAGCAGTGTTCGCGCCGCAACAGGTCTCACAAAACCTCGAATAGCCCGGCCGCGCCCATGCCGCCACCGACGCACATGGTGACGACAACATAACGAACCCCGCGGCGCTTACCCTCGATCAGCGCGTGACCGACCATCCGGGCGCCGGACATTCCGTAGGGGTGACCGATCGAAATGGCGCCACCGTCGACATTGTACCGCTCGGGGTCGATGCCGAGCCGGTTCCGGCAATAAAGAGCCTGCACGGCGAAGGCCTCGTTGAGCTCCCAGAGCCCGATATCCTCGACTGTGAGCCCGTGCTGCCGCAACAGCTTTGGAACGGCAAAAACCGGGCCGATCCCCATCTCGTCCGGCGCGCAGCCGGCGACTGCGATACCGCGATAGGCCCCGAGCGGCTGCAACCCGCGGTGTTCAGCCTGCTTTGCCTCCATCAGCAGCGAGGCGGATGCGCCGTCGGACAGCTGAGAAGCGTTCCCCGCCGTGATGAAGCGGCCCTCTTTTACGGTCTGCCCGTCGCGGAACACTGGTTTCAACGACGCCAAAGCCGCAAGCGTCGTCGATGGCCGGTTGCCTTCATCCTTTTCCAGCGTCACCGCGACCTCGGAAATCTCGCCGGTCTCGCGGTTTTCGACCCGCATAATCGAGGGCAGCGGAGCGATCTCCTGATCGAGACGTCCCGCCGCCTGCGCGCCCGCGGTACGTTGCTGGGACTGCAGGGCGTATTCGTCCTGCGCGTCGCGGGTAACCTGGTATCGCTCGGCGACGATCTCCGCCGTCTCTATCATCGTCATGTAAAGATCGGGCCGGTGCTCCACCAGCCAGGGATCTTGCGTGCGGTAATCGTTGCGCTTGTCGTTCTGGACCAGCGAGATCGACTCTGCCCCACCGCCGACAGCGATTTCCATTCCATCATCCGCGATCTGCTTCGCTGCGGTGGCGATCGCCATCAGGCCCGAAGCGCATTGGCGATCGATCGTCATCCCGGCGACCGAAACCGGCAGCCCGCCGCGGACCGCCGCCTGGCGGGCCAAATTGAAGCCGCTGGAGCCTTGCTGCAGCGCGGCGCCAAGCACGACATCCTCGACTTCGGCCGGATCGACCCCGGCGCGCCGCACTGCTTCGGCGACCACGTGGCCGGCGAGTGCCTGCGCCTGGGTGTCGTTGAAAGCACCGCGATAAGCCCTGCCGATCGGCGTGCGGGCGGTCGATACGATAACGGCTTCGCGCATTTCGTCCTCCCCGGGAAACAGCTGTGGCGCGATCTTACGCCGAACCTATCCTCCCGCCTATCCGGGAGCATGGATGCCCCTCCCACAAGCGCGCGCGGTCATGTAGCATTGCAGCAGGACCTTGTGAGGAGACCGCCATGCCCGACTACCCGTTGCCTTCCGCTGACCCGACCAGCCTCGGCTTCGCCGCGACGCCGCTGCAGCATCTCGATCGGCTGATCCGCCAGCATATCGAGGAAGGCCGTTACCCCGGCGCGCAGATAGCGCTGGCGCGTCACGGCAAGCTGGCGCTGTTCCGCACCTACGGCAATGCGAAGACCGAGGGCCGGAACCTGCCGGCAACGGACGACACGCTTTTCCTGCTGTTCAGCCAGACCAAGGTCCTGACCAGCTGCGCGGTCTGGACATTGATCGAGGAAGGTAAACTTTCCTTTATGGACCGGATCGCGGACCACCTACCGGAGTTCGCCAAGCGCGGCAAGGGCGAGATCACTTTGCATCAGGTCATGACCCATCAGGGCGGCTTTCCGAGCGGCGACGTGACCAAGGCGACGTGGACGGACCACGCGAGGATGCGCGCCGAAGTCTGCGACTTCTCGCTCGACTGGACGCCGGGTACACGGCTGCAATATCACCCGCGCGCGGCGCATCTGACTCAGGCGATGGTCATCGAGGCGGTTACCGGGCAGGACTATCGCGACGTGATCCGGGAACAGGTGCTGGCGCCGCTCGGGCTCGCAAAGGACATCTTTGTCGGTGTCCCGCCGGGCGAGCAGGAGCGTTGCGCCGACACCTATGCGCCGGAGCCGCGCGATAACTCTGCTGAGTTCAAAGCAGCGGGGATGCCGAGCGGCGGCGGCTATGCGACCGCACGCGGGATGGCGGCGTTCTATCAGACGCTGCTCGGCCGCGGCCGGCTCGGCAATGTCCGGCTGCTGTCGCCGCGCCTCGTCAGCTACGTGACGCGCAGCCACACCGGCGACCGCGGCGACGACGCGATGGGCGGCATTCCGATGCATCGCGGCCTTGGGCCGCACGTCCGCGGCGACAGCGACCGCATCCGCGGCCTCGGCACGATCGGCGCGCCGGAGACCTTCGGCCACGGCGGCGCGGGCACCTCATATTCGTGGGCCGACCCGACGAGCGGCGTGTCGTTCACTTACATCACGAATTTCATGTCGCCCGATCCGTGGCACACCGCCCGGCTCGACCGCGTTGCCAACCTCGTGCACGCCGCGATCGATTGAAAGGGCATGAAGTCAGAACGTTACCCTGCTTGTTTCGTCTTTCCCGCGAACGCGGGAACCCAGGGCGGCAGTTCTCGACCGCTTGCCCTGGGCCCCCGCTTTCGCGGGAGTGACGACCGGTTGCCCAAATAGCCCAATGGCCCCAAGGGTCGATCCGGTACGTTCCGACGACATGCTGCCGGCGCGCGCCGATGTCGTCATCGTCGGCGGCGGGATCATCGGCGCCAGCACGGCGCTGTTCCTGGCTCAGAAGGGTGTCCGCGTCGTCCTGTGCGAGAAGGGGCACATTGCCGGCGAGCAGTCGAGCCGCAATTGGGGCTGGTGCCGCAAGATGGGGCGCGATCCGCGCGAATTGCCGCTGATCATCGAGAGCCTGCGGCTCTGGCAGGGCATGAACGAGTTGGTCGAGGCGGAGACCGGCTTTCGCCAAGCAGGGATCATGTACTCTGGCCGAGACCCAGGCCGAGCTCGGGCAGCTCGAGGCCTGGCTCGAGCACGCTCGCCAATATCAGCTCGACACCCGCATACTCACCCGTGCCGAAGCGGCGGAGCTGATGCCCGGTTTGACAGGGAACTGGACGGGCGCGCTCTACACCGCCAGCGACGGCAAAGCCGAGCCGCAGAGGGCGGCTCCGGCGATCGCCGAGGCGGCGCGGCGGCACGGCGCGGCGATCGTGACCCAATGCGCCGCACGCGGCATCGAAACAGCAGGCGGGCGCGTCTCGGCGGTGGTGACCGAAAAGGGCCGCATCTCGTGCGACAAGGTCGTACTCGCCGGCGGCGCATGGTGCCGGCTGTTCTGCGGCAATCTCGGCATCGCGCTGCCGCAGCTCAAAGTGCTGGCGACGGTCATGCGCACCCAGCCGCTCGAAGGCGGCCCGGAGATCTCGGCATCGGGAGGCCTTTTCGGGTTTCGCAAACGGATGGACGGCGGCTACACCGTCGCGACCCTCGGGGTCCGGACGATCGACCTCGTACCCGATAATTTTCGGCTGTTCTTCGACTACCTACCCGCGGCGCGGCTGCACTGGAAGAAGTTGCGGTTCCGCGTCGGCCGCCGCTGGGTCGAGGAATGGCGCACCCCGCGGCGTTGGGGTCTGGACGAGACATCACCGTTCGAGGCGATGCGCGTGCTCGATCCGGAGCCCGACCAGTTTGTCGTCGATCGGGCGCGGGCCGCCACGGCCGAAGCGTTCCCGGTGTTCCGCAACGCGGTGGTCGCCGAAAGCTGGGGTGGCATGATCGACGTCATGCCCGACGCGATACCGGTCATCTCACCGGTCGAGAGCCTGCCCGGCTTTTTCATCGCTACCGGGTTCTCTGGGCACGGCTTCGGCATCGGCCCGGGGGCCGGCAAGCTGGCGGCGGACATGGTCGCCGGCGACCCGACCCTCGTCGACCCGGCGCCGTTCCGCCTGTCGCGGTTTACCGACGGCTCGAACCCGCGCCCGCACCCGCTCGCGAGCTGAGTCGGTTGCCCGTCTTAGTTAATCGAGGCGAGCTCCTCGACGCGCAGCCCATCGCGGACGCGCGCGACCAGCTCTTCCGGGTCATAGACGATTCCGACCGGGTTCCTGTCGGCGGTCGAGCGCCGCCGCATGTAGGCTTGTCCGTCGGCCGCCGTTGCGAAATTGTCGACCAATAGCTCGACCTGGTTGTGGTCGGGATCGTGGTAGTACATCGACGTCGTCACGCCGTGATTGACGCAGCGATGCGGGCGGATGCCGAGCTCCTTGAGCCGCTGATAATTGTCGATCAGATCGTCGAGACCGCCGAACGTGAACGCGACGTGATTCAGGCCCGCCGCGTCCGGCTGCCGCTCCGTCAGCGGCCCGGGATCGAGGAAGGCGACCCGGTGATGCTCGTCGTCATAACTGATGAACGAGATGCGCTCGGCTTCGTAAAGTATCTCGGCGCCGAGCACCGTGCAGTACCAATCGATCATCTCGCGCCGGCGATTGGTCTGCAACACGATATGCGACAGCTTTGTCGGTGACGCCATGCTCTCCTCACTTCCTCGTTCGATCATCGGAGTTTAAGCGATCCGCCCGGTAACGGGCAAACCTCAGATATAGACGCCCCGCATTCCGCCTTCGGGGTAGCGGGTGCCGGCGGCAGCGCCGATCGGTATTGCCGTCGAGATGCGATCGATATCGGCCTCGGTCAAACGCACCCGCATCGCGCCGAGATTTTCCTCCAGCCGTTCGATGCGCTTGGTGCCGGGGATCGGGATCACATCGGGACCCTGCGCCAACAGCCAGGCGAGGCAGAGCTGCGCGGGGGTGCAGCCTTTTTCCTCGGCGATCGCTTCGATGCGTTGCACCAGCTCGCGGTTCTTGGCGAAATTGTCGCCCATGAAGCGGGGGTGACGGCCGCGGGTGTCGCCCTCGGCCAAATTTCCGAGATCGGGGACGTCGCCGGTCAATAGGCTGCGGCCGAGCGGGGCATAGGCGACAAAGGCGATGCCGAGGTCGCGGGTCAGCTCGCGCGTCTCGGTCGCCTCCTGCCGGTAGAGAAGTGAGAATTCGCTCTGCACGGCGGCGATCGGGTGAGCGGCGTGGGCCCGCCGGATGCGCTCCGGCCGGGCCTCGCACAGCCCCAGATAACGGACCTTGCCCTGTTCGACGAGCCGGGACATTGCGCCGACCGTATCCTCGACCGGCACTGCCGGATCGACCCGGTGCTGGTAATAGAGATCGATGACATCGACACCGAGGCGCTTCAGGCTCGCCATCGCACGCCTGAACAACATAGGCGGGGGTCCCGTCGACGCCGTTGGCGCCGCCCGGCCGGCGGGTCTGGCCAAATTTGGTCACGATCACGACACCGTTGCGCCGGCCCTTCAATGCCCGGCCGAGGAGTTCCTCGTTCTGGCCCCAGCCATACATGTCCGAGCTGTCGAAATGGTCGACGCCGAGCTCGATCGCCCGATGGATCAGCCGGATCCCGGCCTCGTCGTCGCTCGTGCCGTAGACGCCGGACAAAGACATGCAGCCGAGACCGATCGCCGAGACCTCCGGTCCCGCCTTGCCGAGCCTTCGCCGCTCTGTAATCGCTGTGCCGCTCATCGCCCTCTCCAACCGCTAAAGCTTTGTGACAAGCTCTAATAGAGGGGTATGATCGCTGCGGCAATCCAGGCGAGGGAGGAGAATGATGGCGACTACTCATGTTTATGCCGGCACGGCGCGATCGATGGGAGCGACGGCCGGCGGTATTTTCCGTCAGGCTGCGGGCGACAACCGGTGGGAGCATCTGACCAACGGTGTGCCGGAAGACGCCGATGTCCACGCGATCACGGTCCATCCGGAAAACCCCGATGTGGTCTATGTCGGCAGCACGAAGGGGGCCTATCGCAGCACCAATCGCGGCAACACCTGGGAGCGGCTCCGCCTTCCCGAGGATGCCGACATCTGGTCGGTCTGCATCCACCCGAAGAACCCGCGCGTGGTTTATGCCGGCGCGACGCCCCCGGGTGTCTATCGCAGCGACGACGGCGGCGACACCTGGCGCAAGATGGCAGACCCGGGCCTTCCCGACCGGGTGATCATGGGGTTCGCGTGCCGGGTCATGCGGCTCGATGTCGATCCCAATTCACCCGACGACGTCTATGCGACATTGGAAGCCAACGGCGCGATGCGCAGCCGCAACGGCGGCGAGAGCTGGGAGGACTGCACGGCCGATCTGATCCGCTTCTGCGAGGAGCCCAAATACGCAGCCGCATCGGCAGCCAGACCGAGATCGAGGGCATGCTCGACGGCCACGCGCTGACCTGCAGCGCCGCGGCCCCCGGCACCGTGTTCCTCGCCAACCGCATGGGCCTCTTCCGCAGCAACGACCGCGGCGAGCATTGGCAGGACATGGAGATCAGCCGGTTCTCGCCACTGACCTATGGCCGCGACATCCGCGTCTCGCCGCACGACCCCAAGGTCATGTATGCCTGCCTCAGCCCGGCGGCGCGCAGCACCGACGGGTCGATCTACCGCAGCGACGATGTCGGCCAGACCTGGAAGCGCTTCGACCACGGCGTCAAGGCCGAGGCGACGATGATGGGCGTCGCGGTGCATCCGCGCGACCCGAACCAGGTCTACGGCGTCTCCCGCTTCGGCCAGGTGTTCGGCACCCAGGACGGCGGCCGCAGCTGGAACGAGAGCCGGCTCCCCGAAGGCGTCCGCGACGTCTACGCCGTCGCCTGCGGCTGAACTGGCCCTCACCCACCCAGCCCCTGGCGGGCTGGGTCCCCCCTCTCCCGCAGTGCGGTAGAGGGGCTTAGAAGATGTGGCTGCTTTTAGCCCCTCTCCCGCACCGCGTGGAGAGGGTGCCGAGCGTAGCGAGGCGGGTGAGGGCATCGATGACCAATTCGATGAAGCAAAAGCTCGCCGCCGGCGAGCTGGTGCTGTGCATGAATTTGCGGCTCGCGCGCAGCTGTCGACATCGCGATGGTCGCCAAGGCCGGCGGTTACGACGCGCTCTATGTCGACATGGAGCACAGCCCCTATTCGATCGACACGGCCGCGACGATCTGCGCTGCGGCGATCGGCATCGGCATCACCCCGCTGGTGCGCGTGCCGAGCCATGACGCGCACTGGTCGAGCCGGGTGCTCGACGGCGGCGCGCAGGGCGTCATCGTCCCGCACGTCAACAACCGCAGCGAAGCCGAAGGCGGTGGTGCGCAATTGCCGCTTCCCGCCTCTCGGCCAGCGCTCGGTGATGGGGCTCGGGCCGGCGCTCGGCTACCGCGCAATGCCGCTCGGCGAGATCAACGAGCGGCTCAATGCGGAGACCGCGCTTATCGTCATGCTGGAAACCGCCGAGGGCATCGACAATGCCGCGGCGATCGCAGCATTGCCCGGGATCGACGTGCTGCTGATCGGCTCGGGCGATCTGACGACCGATTACGGCATCCCGGGCCAGGTCGACCACCCGCGTCTGCGCGAGGCCTACGAACGGGTTGCCGACGCCTGCCGTAGCCACGGCAAGGTGCTGGGGGTCGGCGGCATCCGCCACAATGTCGCATTGCAGGGCGAGTTGATCCGGCTCGGCGCGAGGTTCGTAATCGCCGGAACCGATGTCAATTACGTGCTCGCCGGCGCGCGCCAGGACACGACGGCATTGCGCGAGATCCCGCTCGGGTAATCGAGCATTGGGCGATCTGCTGAGCAGCCTCGAGCCGGCGCGTGCTGTCGAGCGGCTCAGCGAAGCAGCGGTAGTGTTGCGCGGGTTCGCCCGCGATATGGCTGCGCGGCTGGTTGCAGAGGTGGACGGCATCACTGCTGTCGCGCCGTTTCGCAACATGATGACGCCCGGCGGGTTCCGGATGTCGGTGGGCATGACCAATTGCGGCCGCGCCGGCTGGGTGACGGACCGTAAAGGATATCGCTACGAGCAAATCGACCCAATCACCGGTGCTCCCTGGCCCGCAATGCCGGAGGCGTTTCGGTTTCTTGCCGAAAGCGCTGCGGCGGCCGCGGGGTACCCCGGCTTCGAGCCTGACGCTTGTCTGATAAATCGGTACGAACCCGGGACCCGGTTATCGCTGCACCGTGACGAGAACGAGCGCGATCTGGCAGCGCCGATCGTATCGGTCTCGCTTGGATTACCGGCGATTTTCCTGTTCGGAGGCAATCGTCGCGGCGACCGGCCTCGGCGCATTCTGCTGGAAAGCGGCGATATTGTCGTTTGGGGCGGTCCCGATCGCCTCGTCTATCACGGCATCGCTCCGCTTGCCGAAGGCGACGATCCGCTGACCGGCAATCGCCGCATCAATCTGACCTTTCGAAAGGCGCTCTAATCGATGTGGAAAGCATTGGCTCTGAGCTTCGTCCTGATTGCGTCAGTGCCACCGAGCGATTGCCCAGGAGGCACGGACGCTCAAAGAGCGTCTCTCCGACAAAGCCTCTGACACTCAGCGTGTCGACAATTGCCGTGTGCCGCCAGAGCGCCGTGGCTCGCTGCCCCGCCCCGATTGCCCGGAAAAACCTCAGCCGGCAACCTCCGAGGCCAAGGCGCCGCGCTGACCGGACTACGGTTTCAGCGCGCCCTGCGTGCCGACATAGAGCGCGTAGACCGACGTGCTGCCGCAGACGAACAGACGGTTTCTGAGCGGCCCGCCAAAGCACAGATTGGCGCAGGTCTCCGGCAGGTGGATCTTGCCGAGCAGATCGCCCGAAGGGCTGTAGCAGCGCACTCCGTCCTCCTTCGGGTCGGCCCAGCCCATGCTGCACCACACATTGCCGTCAATATCGCAGCGCATTCCGTCGGTAATGCCCGGCGCAAAACCCTCGGCGAAGACCTTGCCGTTGGTCAGCTTGCCGGTCTCGATGTCGACGTCGAACACCCGGATATGCGACGGACCGCCATCGGTGATGCCGCTGTCGATGACGTACAGCCTCTTTTCGTCCGGTGAGAGAAGGATGCCGTTGGGTTGCGTGAAATCATCGACAATCGGCTTGATCTCGCCCGTCTTGCCGTCCACGCGGAAGACATAGTGCTTATCCTGCTCTTGGGCTTGCTTGAGGCCTTCGTAGTTGCCGCCGATGCCGTAGGTCGGATCGGTGAACCAGATCGAGCCATTGGAGGCCACCACCACGTCGTTCGGCGAATTCAGCCGCTTGCCGTTGTACTTGTCCGCAATGACGGTAATAGTCCCGTCAAGCTCGGTGCGGGTCACGCGGCGGGCACGGTGCTCGCAGGTCACGAGGCGCCCCTGCGGATCGTGCGTATTGCCATTGGAGTTGTTCGACGGCTCGCGGAAGACGCTGAGATGGTTGTCATCCCACAAGAGGCGCATCATCCGGTTGTTGGGGATGTCGCTGAAGATCAGATAATTGCCCTCGCGAAAGAACGCCGGACCCTCGGCCCAGCGGAACCCCGTGGCAACCCGCTCGACTCCGGCAGTGCCGGCGAATGCCGGGAAGTGGGTGCCGAAGAATTTCTTGTCGGCGCTTTCGATGCGGGCGTCCGGGTAGCGCATGTCCGGCAGCGGACCCAAGGGCAGCGTGTCGGCAGCTGCGGTCCTCGCTCCTGCCATGGTTGCAGTGGCCGCAGAGGCGGCCAAGAAAGCACGTCTATTCATGTTTTCCCTCCGATCTACTTGGCTGATTTAGCTCTTGGGCGCTTCCGGTTTCTCGAACAGGGCCAGGCTCTCCATTGCGAGGCCGTAGCCTAACAGGTCGTGCATTTGGCGCCGGAGGTATTCGGTGAAGAGCAGCCGCGTGTAGCGCAATAGCAGTGTCGGTTTGCGGGTCAGATCCTCGGCCAGTTCCCAGGCGCGCGCCATCAGCTTGTCGGGCGGCAGTACTTCGGCGACGAGGCCCAGCCGCAATGCTTCGGCGGCGTCCAATGTCTGGCCGGTCATCAGGAAATAGCGCCCGCGGTTCATGCCCAGCAGCAGCGGATAGACAATGTGCATGCCGTCGCCCGGCACGACATCGGACATGAAATGCGCCGAATCCTGGAATTGCGCAGTGTCGGCGGCGAGCACGATGTCGCAAAGCAGCGGGATCTCGGAATGGCGCCAGGCCGGGCCATTGATCGCACTGATCACCGGCACCTCGATATTGAGGAGGTTCATCAGCAGATGGCGGCCTTCCCAATGGATGCGGTCGATCCGCTCGATCGACGGCCGGGATGGGAAGGATGATGTTCCGGGTGTTGCGCGAGGCCCGGAGAATTCGGCGCCCGTGCCGGTCAGGATCACGACCTTGTTTTCGCGGTCCGCGCCAATGTCGTGAAAGGCTTCCGGCAATTCGCCATGCGGCAGAAACCCCCAGCGCAGTGACTGACCCTCGGTATGCAATGTGACCTGCAGGATGCCGTTCCGGCGCTCCATTCTCGCCGTCTGGTATTTGTTGGCGTATTCCTCGAACGAGCTCATTGCGGTCCCTCCCTACTGATCAGATCGGCAGCACGCCGCCGGGGAACGGCACGATCGGCACGGTGGCGCCGGCTGCGATTGCGGGGGCGTGCGGCGGTCGGACGACAAGACAATCCGCCGCCGAGAGAAGGCGCATCATCGAGCTGTCCTGCACCTCGAACGGGAACACTTCGAGGGTGCCGTCCGCAGCGCGGGCCAGCCTCGACCGCAAATAATCCTGCCGCCGGTCGTTCTTTGGCAATGCTGTGCCGAGCCGCGCTGTCGGCGCCGCTTCCTCCGCTGATGCGGCGCCGCTCAGCCGGTCGAGCGCGGGCCGCAAAAACAGCAGCGCGCAGACCAGGGTCGAGACCGGGTTGCCCGGCAGTCCGACCATCGGCGTTCCGCGGTAGCGGCCGACCATCAGCGGCTTGCCGGGCCGCATCGCGATCTGCCAGAAATCGAGCTCCAGCCCGTCGGCGCCGAGCACGTCGCGCACCAGATCGTGCTCGCCGACCGAAGCGCCGCCGGTCGTGACCAGCAGGTCGACCCCGCGCGTCGCGGCGGCGACCTGGCGCAGCGCCGCCGGGTCGTCCGGGGCGTTGCCGACCGACACCGGGATTCCGCCGCAGGCCGCGACAAAAGCCGCGAGCGCCAGGCTGTTCGAGCTGACGATCTGGTGCGGCCCGATCGGATCGCCGGGCATGACGATCTCGTCGCCGGTCGACAGGATGCCGACACGCGGCCGGCGATGCACAAAGAGCCACGGCCGGTTCATCGCCGCGGCGAGGCCGATGTCGCGCGCCGTCAGCCGCCTTCCGGCCCGCAGCAGCACGTCGCCTTCGCCAAAATCGAGCCCTTCGCGCCGCACGTAGCGGCCGCGCGCGGCGCCTTCGAGCACCCGGACACGGTCGCCGTCGCGCTCGGTGTCCTCCTGAATGACGATCGTGTCGGTGCCCGCCGGCATCGGCGCGCCGGTGAAGATGCGGGCGGCTTCGCCGGGGCCGACATGCCCGCCAAAGCCCGCCCCCGCCGGTACTTCGGCGACGATCCGCAATTCGACCGGGACCGCGGCCAAATCCTCGGCGCGCACCGCGTAGCCATCCATCGCCGATACCGCGAAGGGCGGCTGCGTCCGGCGGGCAGCCACATCCTCGGCCAAGAACGCGGCCGATGCGCATCGACGATCGAGATCTGCTCGAGCGGGAGCTTTTCGAGCGGCGCGAGCAGACGCGAGAGTGCTTCTTCGACGGAGATCACCGTTCTGCCTCCCAATTCCCGGATTTGCCGCCCGATTTGCGCAACAGGCGCAGGTCGGTTACGACCATCCCGCGGTCGACGGCCTTGCACATGTCGTAAACGGTCAGCGCCGCGACGCTCGCCGCCGTCAGGGCTTCCATTTCGACCCCGGTGCGGCCGCGCAATTTGCAGGTCGCGGTGATCTCGACCGCGGAGCGCTCGGGCACGCATTCGAGGTCGACTTTCACCGAAGTCAGGGCGAGCGGGTGGCACAGCGGGATCAATTCCGCGGTGCGTTTTGCGGCCATGATGCCGGCCAATCGGGCGACGGCGAGCACATCGCCCTTGGCGACATCGCCGGAGCGGATGCGTTCGAGCGTCTCCGGGCGCATTACGACGCGGGCGCCGGCGATCGCCACCCGGTCGGTCTCCTGCTTGTCGGAGACGTCGACCATCCGCGCCCGTCCCTCGGCATCGAGATGGGTAAAACCAGGATCGGCGGGAAGGCCCAGCAGCCGGCGAGTCGCCGCAGTCACGTCGGGCTCACGCATCAATGTCTCCCCCACCAGGAAGCACCGCGCGCCGGCAGCGGCCAAGCGGTCGAGATCCGTGGATCGGCGGATCCCGCTTTCGGCGACGACGATGCGGTCCGACGGCACTTCCGGCGCCAGGGTTTCGGCGGTGCGCAGATCGGTTTCGAGCGTCTTCAGGTTGCGGTTGTTGATGCCGATCAGCTGCACCGGAAGGCGCAGAGCGCGATCGAGCTCGGCACCGTCATGGATTTCGGCGAGCACGTCGAGACCGAACTCGGCGGCGGCCGCCGCCAGCTCTGCGGCCTCCATATCGGATAGCGCCGCCATGATCAGCAGGATGCAGTCGGCCCCGATATTCCGGCTTTCCAGGACCTGATACGGGTCGAGGATAAAATCCTTGCGCAGCACCGGCAGGCGGACCCCCTCGCGCGCCGCGGTGAGGTCGTCATCGCTGCCCTGGAAATAGGGCACATCGGTGAGCACCGACAGGCAGCTGGCGCCGCCCGCCGCATACGCGCTGGCGAGCTTCCGAGCGATCGAAATCCTTCCGGATCAGACCGGCGCTGGGCGAGGCCTTCTTGATTTCGGCGATCAGCCCGTAGCGCCCTTCGGCGAGATGGCGCTCGAGCGCCGCCGCAAACGGCCGCACCGGCGGCGCCTCGGAAATCCCGGCAAGCAGCGCGGCCTCGGACCGCACGGCTTTCGCGCGGGCGACATGGGCGCGTTTCTCGGCGCAGATCTCGGCGAGCACATCCCTCATCGAGCAATCGCCTCCGCAACTGCGGGTTCATTGGTGCGGGCGACCAGCTCGTCCAGCACCCGTTGCGCGGCACCCGAGTCGATCGACCTGGCTGCGAGCTCAATACCCGCTTCGACCGTCGTCACTCGGCCGGCGACGAGCAGGGCGGCGCCGCTGTTCAACAGCACAACATCCCGCAACGGTCCGCCGACGCCGGCGAGCAGGTCCCGCATCAGACCGGCATTGTACTGCGGCTCGCCCCCTCGAATATCTTCGAGCCGTGCTCTCGGCAGCCCGAAATCCTCCGGAACGACCTCGAACGTCCGGACCTTGCCGTCCTCGAACGCGGCGACCGTCGTCACGCCTGCGGTGGTCAGCTCGTCGAGGCCGTCGCCATGCACGACCCAGGCGTGCTCGGCGCCGAGCCGCCCGAGCACCTCGGCCATCGGCCGGACCCACTCGGGCGCGAACACGCCGACGAGCTGGCGGCGCGCCATTGCCGGGCTCGACAACGGCCCGAGCAGGTTGAAGATCGTCCGCGTGCCGAGCTCGACCCGGGTCGGCGCGACATGGCGCGTCGCGCTGTGGTGGCGCGGCGCCATCAGAAAGCCGAGACCGATTTCCCACAAACACTGCCGCACGATCGCGAGGTCGGCGTCGATATTGACGCCGAGCGCGGTCAGCACATCCGCCGATCCCGATTTCGAGGAGAGCGCGCGATTGCCGTGCTTGGCGACCGGCACGCCGCAACCGGCGGCCACCAGCGCGCTGGCGGTCGAGATATTGAAGCTGCCCGAGGAATCCCCGCCGGTGCCGCAGGTGTCGATCGTACCGGGCGGCGCGTCGATCGCCACGGCCTTCGCGCGCATGATCCGCGCCGCCCCGGTGATCTCGTCGACGGTCTCGCCGCGCACCCGCAACGCCATCAGAAAGGCGCCCATCTGCGACGGCGTGGCGTCGCCGCTCATGATGATGTCGAACGCCGCCTCCGCCTCGCTCTCGCCGAGGGTGCGCCCCTGCGCGACATGCGCGAGCAGCGCCTTGAGGTCGGCTGTGTCACCGGTCATGCAGCAGTCCTGTCACGCTTATTCGGCCTCGTTCCGTAATGCCCACTATATCAGCCTGCGAGTGCATCTCGCACGAGCCGAGCGCGCCTTGTCAAACCCTCCGGCGGGCCGTACCTATCCTTAATCACCAAGCCGAGGGAGGTGCGCGATGGAGCTCAAGGATCCGAAGCTGTTCCGCCAGCAATGCTACGTCAATGGCGAGTGGGTCGACGCGTTGAACCGCGGCACGATCCCGGTCACCAACCCGGCGACCGGCGAGACCTTGGGCACGGTGCCGCAGGATGGGCGCCGAGGAGACCCGCCAGGCGATCGAGGCGGCGGACCGCGCCTTGCCCGGCTGGCGCGGCAAGACCGCCAAGGAGCGCGCGCAGGTCCTGCGCAAATGGTTCGACCTGATGATGGCGAACCAGGAGGATCTCGCGACCCTGATGACCGCCGAGCAGGGCAAGCCCTTGGCCGAGTCGAAGGGCGAGATCGCCTATGCCGCCGCCTTCATCGAGTGGTTCGGCGAGGAGGGCAAGCGCATCTACGGCGACACGATCCCGGCGCACGCCTCCGACAAGCGCATCGTCGTGACCAAGGAGCCGATCGGCGTCACCGCCGCGATCACGCCGTGGAACTTCCCGGCGGCGATGATCACCCGCAAGGCGGGCCCGGCCTTGGCCGCCGGCTGCACGATGGTGTTGAAGCCGGCGACCGCGACCCCCTTTTCGGCCTTGGCCCTGTGCGAACTGGCCGAGCGCGCCGGCGTGCCAAAGGGCGTCTTTTCCTGCGTCACCGGCGGCTCCAAGGAGATCGGCGGCGAGATGACCTCGAACCCGATCGTCCGCAAATTGACCTTCACCGGCTCGACCGAGGTCGGCAAATTGCTGATGGAGCAGTGCGCCGGCACGGTCAAGAAATTGTCGTTGGAATTGGGCGGCAACGCGCCGTTCATCGTCTTTGACGACGCCGATATCGAGGCCGCGGTCAAGGGCGCGATCGCCTCGAAATATCGGAACGCCGGCCAGACCTGCGTCTGCGCCAACCGGATTTTGGTGCAGGACGGCGTCTACGACGCCTTCACCAAGCGCCTCGCCGAGACCGCCGGCGCGATGAAGGTCGCCGACGGGTTCGAGCCGGGCGCGGTGATCGGGCCGCTGATCGACATGAAGGCGGTCGAGAAGGTCGAGGCGCACATCGCCGACGCCGTGAAGAAGGGCGCCAAGGTGGTCACCGGCGGCAAGCGCGCCGCGCAGGGCGGCAGCTTCTTCGAGCCGACGGTATTGACCGATGTGACGACCGACATGGTGATCACCAAGGAGGAGACCTTCGGCCCGGTCGCGCCGCTCTACCGCTTCAAGACCGAGGCCGAGGCGATCAAGATGGCCAACGACACCGAATTCGGCCTCGCCGCCTATTTCTACAGCCGCGACATCGGCCGCATCTGGCGCGTCGCCGAGGCCCTCGAATACGGCATCGTCGGCATCAACGAAGGCATCATCTCGACCGAGATCGCCCCCTTCGGCGGCATGAAGGAAAGCGGCATCGGCCGCGAAGGCTCGAAATACGGCATCGAGGAATTCCTCGAAGTCAAATACCTCTGCATGGGCGGCATCGACCGCTAAAGTATCCGACGAAAGGTAGCGGAGCAGCAGTAGGGGGTCGTAGACCCTCTCTGCTCGTGTGCGCTGTCGCTCTTGCCGCTGGCTACACCAACCAGTGTGTTCTGAGAGGGCAGGTGGCTTACAGGGGTCACCTCTTCAGGCTACGGTTTAAGTGACTTTTCGAGATGGTTTGTTTTCGGGAAAGGCTCACTTTAATGCGTCGATGAAGGCATGATCGCACTCTAGAGTGGTGAAAAAAAATTTGGGCATCTGTGAGCTACTTCACACTCCGCCCGCAGCCCCTTAACCACACTGGACGATGTGAACTGTTGCCCACCAAGGATCTGAGGGTCAGCTCCGGCGCGGCCATCTGACCTTGCGGATTTTCGCCGGAGTTTAGCCAATCGGGGGTTCCAATGCGCCATACCCTCTTCCCCGGCACGCTCCTCACGATCCTGATCGGATCAGCGGAACCCGCGATCAGCTGTCCAGTGGGGGACACATCCCGTGGGGACAGTTTGTTGTAAAGATTAATCGTGCCTTCCCAATATAACTCTCGGGAAAAAGGCCATGCGCCAGCAAATACTATTCTCTTTAGCTATTCAGCCGGTCCCTGCTGGGGGATTTGCTTATTCCTTCTCGACCACAGCAAGAACAACGCCAAGCAAGCATTAGCCGACGCTGTCCAGTCAAATACCAATAATGCAAGCGCCTCAGCGCAGTCGACTGGCTTCTTGGAATCCTCCGTGCACATGGAACCGATTTATCATTGCCAAAGACGCCCGAAAGCGCGATCTTTGCCCTAGAACACCCGGAATCGGGAAATGTCGGCTTTGAACAGGGAAAATGAGCTGACCCGAATGGAACGCGTTCACCTCAAACGGAAGCTTACCGCGGTCCTTCTCGCTGATGTCGTCGGCTATAGCCGTCTGATGAGCGTCGACGAGGAAGGCACACACATCCGGCTTGCCGATTGCGTCAAAACCGTGATCGAACCAACTGTCGCGCTGAACGAGGGTCGACTCGTCCGCAGCAAGGGCGACGAACTGCTCGTTGAGTTCGACAGCGCCGTCAACGCGGTGAATTGCGCCGTCGATATCCAGCGCGGTTTGGCCACCTACGATGATGCCGGCGGCGACCGCAAGCTGCAACTGCGCATCGGCATCAATTCGGGCGATGTTATCGTCCAGGAAAATGACGTTTACGGCAACAGCGTCAATATTGCTGCCCGGCTCGAAGCGTTGGCAGAACCCGGTGGGATATCTGTCACAGCGGCCGTCCGCGAACAGTTGCGTGGGCATCCTGGTCTTTCATTCGAAGACACGGGAGATCGATGGGTCAAGAATATTGACCGCCCGATCCGAGTTTATCGCGTTACAAGCGCGCCGTCGCAAGAGTGTCGAAACTGTTCCGACACCCCAAGGATCTTCGGTCGTCGCTTCGCCGGACGTATGTTTCGCCTTAGTCGCGCGACCATCTTCAGCGTAGGCGTGGTGGCGGTGGTGACGACTGTCGGGATCGCGGGACTGCCGACGTTGCATCGACTACCGCTCCTTTCCTCGCAAGCATCGGTTATGGTGCTGCCGTTTCGCAATTTGAACGGACCGAGCGACGATTATTTCGCCGACGCGGTAACCGATGATTTGACGACCGATTTGTCCCGACTTGCGGATACCATCGTAATCGCACGGGCCACGGCTTTCACCTTTAAGGACAAAGCTGTCGACGCGCGGGAAATCAGGCGGGAATTTGGTGTACGCTATATTTTGGCAGGTAGCATCCAAAGGATCGGAACGAGGGTGCAAGCCAATGCAGAGCTTATCGACACCAGCTCGGCAAGTGCTCTCTGGGCCGAGCGGTTTCAAAGCGAGCTTACCGACCCCTTCGAACTGCAGGAGGCGGTCACTGGCCGGATTGCGGCTTCACTCCACCTTCAGCTAGTCAGAGTTGAAAGTCGCCGCAGCCTCGCCCAGCAGACAACAGATCCTGATGCCTACGACATGAGGTTGCGTGCCAAGGCTTATCTGATCAACAAACTCAGCCCCCAAAACACCCTGGCTGCCCGCCGCGAACTTGAAAAGGCGACGGCGCTTGACCGAACTCGGCAGATGCTTGGGCCGAACTCGCTCACGTATTAATGATCGATTTCTTGAGAACTTGGAACAACGCCACCATGGAGGTGGTGGTGCGGGCGGAGGAGGCGGTACGGAAAGCCTACGCGATCGACCGATCGGTCGCGCTCGCACATGTCGCGGCGGGCAAAATTCGCGAGGTCAAAGGGGATTTGCAGGGTGAGATTGACGCATTGAACGAGGCACTGCAACTCGATCCCAATCTTTCGGTCGCGTATGCGCACCAAGCCAATACGCTGATTTTACTCGGGCGAGCACAAGAGGCGCCGGAGCTGTTGAGGAAAGCGATCCGACTCAGCCCGCGCGACCCGGAGCTTGGCCTGTTTTATTGGTTTATGGGGCGCGCATATTTTAACGTGAAAAATTACAAAGACGCTATTCAATGGCTGCAAAAATCCGTCGAAGAGAGACCTACAACGTGGTTCAGTTGGGCGCATTTGATCAGCGCCTATGCGCTGACAGAAGGGCTCGGAGAAGCTGACGCGAAAGCAGCTTTGAACGCATACCGCCGGAAATTTCAGACGAATTGGCCGCTCGATCCAAACATCAAGGAGTACTACACCCAAGCAAAATATCGCGGTGCGGCTCCTCAGCTCCAGGCATCGCTTCAAGAATATTTTAGGGGCCTGGATATCGCCAAGAGAACTGCCGGCTTCCCCTAAGTGTCTGGAACAGCAGCATCCAGAGGATCGGAACGAGGGTGCAAGCCAGTGCAGAGCTCACCGACACCAGCTCAGCGAATTCCCTCTGGGCCGAGCGGTTTCAAAGGCGAGCTTTCCGACCCCCTCGAACTTCAGAGGCCGTCACCGGCCGATAAAAGGCGCCGCCGGCTCCACTTTCAGCTGGCCAAGAGTCGAAAGTCGCTGCAGTGTCGCCGCGCGGACGACAGATCCCATGCCTATGATAGGAGGTGCGCGCCATGGCTCATTGGACCCCTGAGAAGACTCTCGCTGCGCGCCGCGATTATAAAAAGGCGGCTGCCGAAGCTTGGGCTGGAACCGCTCACGTATTGATGATCGATTACTTGAGAGGTTGGAACAACGCCAGCGATGCGAACATCGTACAGGCGAAGGATGCCTTACAGAAAGCCGATGCGCTCGACCGGTCGGTTGCACTGGCACATGTCGCGAAGGCTAAAATCCACGAGGTCGAAGGGAATTTGGAGGATGAGATTAAAGCATTGGACGACGCGCTGAAACTCGATTTCGATCTTGCGGACGCGTATGCGCACAAGGCCAATGCACACATTCTACAGGGGGAAGCAGAGAAGGCGCCGGAGCTGTTGACGAAAGCGATCCAACTCAGCCAGGGCGACCGGAACTCGGCCTGTGTTATTGGTTCATGGGGCGCGCATATTTTCACATGAAAGATTACGATCCCGCCATTCATTGGCTGAAAAAATCCGTCGATGTGAGACCCACAACGTGGTTCAGTTGGGCGCATCTGATCAGCGCCTACGCCCATAAGGAGCGGCTCGGAGAACCTGAAGCGAAAGCAGATTTGGACGAATACCGCCGGAGATTCCGGCCTATCGGTCGCTCGCAAAGATAAAGGAATACTACGACCAACCAAAATATGGCCGTGCAATTGCTAAGGTCAAGGAAGCCCTTGAAGCATATTACAGCGGACTGGAAAAAGCCGGCTTTCTCCCAGAATGAAACCATATCACATACGAGTGGTACGACGTTCATCACTTGGTTTCCTCGGTTGACCTTCGCGAGGACGCGATCGGGGTTAAAGACGCAAACCAGACTGTCGCCCTCTATTAGCGGTGCGAGCGTTGCCCGAGGTCGCTGGCCGCCAGTTAATGATTGCACGGGAAAGCGGCGGCCGCTTTAAGCCCAACGGTTTGGGCCAGGCCAGCCACGGCCACCTGTAGGGTTCTGCTCAAAATAAATATCAGTGCCGCCGATCTTGATGTCCGCGGGCTCGTCCCCGAGCATGGAGACCTAGATCTTGATCTTGTCGTCTCGGTCGCGACGGGCCCCTGGCGCTGCTCGCTCACCAGCTGACTGCCCGCGCCGATATCCGAATTAGGCGCCGAGCAGGACAAGCCGATGACCGGCGAGATCGCCTATGCCGCAGCCTTCATCGAGTGGTTTGGCGAGGAGGGCAAGCGAGTCTATGGCGACACAATCTCTGCGCACGCCGCCGACAAGCGCATCGTCGTGACCAAGGAGCCGATCGGCGTGAGCGCCGCGATCACGCCGTGGAACTTCCCGGCGGCGATGATCACCCGCAAGGCGGGCCCGGCATTGGCCGCCGGCTGCACGATGGTACTGAAGCCGGCGACTGCGACACCGTTCTCGGCCTTGGCCCTGTGCGAACTGGCCGAGCGCGCCGGCGTGCCGAAGGGTGTCTTTTCCTGCGTGACCGGCCCGTCGAACGAGATCGGCGGCGAGCTGACCTCGAACCCGATCGTCCGCAAATTGACCTTCACCGGCTCGACCGAGGTCGGCAAATTGCTGATGGAGCAGTGCGCCGCGACGGTCAAGAAGACCTCGCTGGAATTCGGCGGCAACGCGCCGTTCATCGTCTTTGACGACGCCGATATCGAGATGGCGGTCAAGGGTGCCATCGCCTCGAAATACCGGAATGCCGGCCAGACCTGCGTCTGCGCCAACCGTATTCTGGTGCAGGACGGCGTCTATGACGCGTTCACCAAGCGCCTCGCCGAGACCGCCGGTGCGATGAAGGTCGCCGACGGGTTCGAGCCGGGCGCCGTGATCGGGCCGCTGATCGACATGAAGGCGGTCGAGAAGGTCGAGGCGCACATCGCCGATGCCGTCAAGAAGGGCGCCAAGGTCGTCACCGGCGGCAAGCGCGCCGCGCAGGGCGGCAGCTTCTTCGAGCCGACGGTGCTGACCGATGTGACGACCGACATGGTCATCACCAAGGAGGAGACCTTCGGCCCGGTCGCCCCGCTCTACCGCTTCAAGACCGAGGACGAGGCCATCAAGATGGCCAACGACACCGAATTCGGCCTCGCCGCCTATTTCTACAGCCGCGACATCGGCCGCATCTGGCGCGTCGCCGAGGCCCTCGAATACGGCATCGTCGGCATCAACGAAGGCATCATCTCGACCGAGATCGCCCCCTTCGGCGGCATGAAGGAAAGCGGCATCGGCCGCGAAGGCTCGAAATACGGCATCGAGGAATTCCTCGAAGTCAAATACCTCTGCATGGGCGGTATCGACCGGTGAGGGATTGTACTAAACGGGCCAGCCAGGATCGGATAAGACAAACCGGCCAGGATCGGGTACAGACCGCCATGACCAAGGATCAGGTCAAGGCAGTATTCGAACGGATCCCGACCTGGCCGGACGACCGGCGATAGGAGCTGGCAGAGATTGCCCTCGAAATCGAGACAGAACTCGCCGGCGCCGAATACGACGCGACATCAGACGAATTGGCGGCGATCGACGAAGGGCTTGCCGGGCAAGCTGCGATTGAGGAGGAAGTCAAGGCAGCCCTCGCCGTGTTCCGAGAGGCATGACGGTCGAATATTCGAAGCAGGACATCGCGCAAATAAATAACTATAATGCTTTTTTCCAATAACCCTGCGATCGTAGAAGGGTTATGGCGCGCGTGCAAAAAGTGCTTGCGCGCGTCACCACATTGCCACTCAGCGGATGCCCTATTATTCCAATGATCCCAAGAATTCCCTCAATGCCATTGCCACATGGGACAAGTCCTGAGTTTCGCATTCCCACAGGACGAGCGCGCGCCAACCAGCAGCGGCTAATAGCTGCTGGTTACCTCGGTCACGCGACGAGTTCTTCGCGATCTTCTGGGCCCAGTACTGGGCGTTGTCTCGTGGTTTTCGAGCGCCGCGTTGGCAATTGTGCCCGTGCCAAAAACAGCCATGCACGAAAATGACGGCCCTGCGTCGCCGAAACACTACATCGGGTTTTCCGGGGAGCTCGCTCGCATGCAGTCGATAGCGATAGCCCATCGCATAAAGGAGACGACGGACGCGCATTTCGGGGCCCGTATCGCGCGATCGCACAGCCCGCATGATCCGACTACGTGCTTCACTCGTCTTCAGTTTTTCCGGCGGCACGTATGACTGGGGCTCCTTGCTGCAAGAACGCGTCGCGATAGGCACCGAGACGGTCGAAATGGGCCGCAAGAGCTTGGCGCAGCTGTGGAGAGTCCTTAACGTTCAAAATGTGATCCACTAGCCGCCCAATATGCTCGATCTGCCGCGGCAGTCGAAGCGCGGGATCGCGCCTTATGCGGATGTCCTCGTCGGCCATCACCTGAATCGTCTGAGCTGGTGATGGAACGTCTGCAGGCATTGTTCCAATTAGTTGCGGGATAGAACCGTTCATCAAACGCTTCTGATGATCGAACATCCTATACAAGATTGCTTCAAGCCTCGCGATGTCCCCCACGTTGTTTACTGGCCAAGCCTTAACGTAGGCGATCTCCCACACGTCGATTTGGCGGTTCGCAATTACGTCGGAGCGCGCTGAGGTCAGGTGTCGGTTGACCCTCGCCCGGATGCCGTCAACGCTCTGGCCGACGTAGATTGGCGTTTCGTCCAGGTCGCAAAGCGTATAAACCCCGATTTTGGTGGTCAGCGCTCCGAGCGCCCTTCTGCGGAACAACTGGTTATGCGGCTCCGATCCCGCGAGGCGACGCGTTCGGGCCATTCCACCGAAAATCGTTAAGCGGCTGCCAACCGGATCGATTCCGCTTGGGCCTCAACCAGCGGCTCGATCAGGTGTGCAGCCAAGTGCCTTACTACCGGAACCGCCACTCCGTCGCCGGCGAGATGATAGGCTTCATTGTAGTTACGCGGCAGCTTGAAATCATCGGGCAATCCCATCAATCGTGCGGCCTCGCGCGCAGAAAGCAAGCGCGAACGGATGCCGTGTCCGTCTATGAGTATGATGGATTGGCGGCTCGAACCTCCGACGGGAGTCCGTAGGCAACCAGCGATGTCATCAAACCGAACTTCGGCGCGCTGAACCTTGTTCCCCGCTTCGTCGTGCCGCGTACGTTTGTAGATCGAACCTACTATGCGACGTCCGGTTTTCTGCGCCATACGCAGCTTGGCCAGATTTACACGGCTCATCATCGAGACGAGCTTGTTAGTTTCCGCCTCGGAGTGCCATTCTACATCCGCGGGGTGATCCTCGATCAGATCAGCGAAAGCGATTTTCGCTCCGCTGGGCGATGGAATTGACCACCAGACCCAGCGAGCTGAGACCGGGTTGTCGAGCTGTTCGAAGGCGGCAACGAGCGCCCTCGGGTGCCATCGCAAATCCGGCGCGCCGAATAGCCTACGCGGCAACGGGACGTTTTCGCGGGCTCCCAGGATGAACACTCGACGCCTCGACTGAGGCAGAAATCTTACGGCGTCGATGACAAGAGCTCCGAAGCGGTAACCACACTCGGCGAACCCGGCCGCAATCCGCGCGAAGTCGCGGCCCTGATGGGAGGAGAGCACGCCGCAGACGTTTTCCAAAACAATTAACGCTGGCGCTCGCTGCTCATCGACAAGTGCCTCAATCAGCTTCCAGAACGGCCAAAACGTGCCAGATCTATCTCCGGTGAGCCCAGCGCCCGCGCCCGCCAATGACAGATCTTGGCAGGGAAACGAGGCCCAGGCCAGATCCGCGGTGCCAGGGAGATCGGCCACCGTCAGGTTCGCCACGTCTTCAACGCACAATACGTCATTACCCCAATTTGCCGTGTAGGCGGCGGCCTTCTTCTGATCGATTTCATTGGCGAAGGAGCAGCGCCATCGGGACCCAAGTCCAGCGCGAGCCATGCCGCCGCCCGCGAAGAATTCATAGAAGACCGGCATCTTCACTTGCTGGTAGCTCGCTCTATCACCGCTACCTGCCTTGCCGCTTGATAGCCGTTGGCTCCTGATGATGAGATCTATCAGATCGTCGTCTGACAAGTCGTCCAAATTGTCCGGCAAATTGGCTCCCTTCAGCTAATCTCCCGTTAAGCGTGCTTCCTTGAGAGTTAACACCTACATAGGGAGAGTATTGGCTACGAGACGGCAACCTGACCTCGGGCGAAACTATCACCCATTGAAACTAGGCATCAAGAACAAAGTACGAACCTCATTTCCTAGATCGAATCGGGTTCGACCCTGATGATGGCGAACCAGGAGGATCTCGCCGCGCTGATGACCGCCGAGCAGGGCAAGCTTTTGACCGAGTTGCGCGGCGAGATCGCCTATGCCGCAGCCTTCATCGAGTGGTTTGGCGAGGAGGGCAAGCGAGTCTATGGCGACACAATCTCTGCGCACGCCGCCGACAAGCGCATCGTCGTGACCAAGGAGCCGGTCGGCGTGTGCGCCGCGATCACGCCATGGAATTTCCCGGCGGCGATGATCACCCGCAAGGCCGGCCCGGCACTGGCGGCCGGCTGCACGATGGTATTGAAGCCGGCGACCGCGACACCGTTCTCGGCCTTGGCCTTGTGCGAGCTCGCCGAGCGCGCCGGCGTGCCGAAGGGTGTCTTTTCCTGCGTGACCGGCCCGTCGAACGAGATCGGCGGCGAGCTGACCAGTAACCCGACCGTCCGCAAATTGACCTTCACCGGCTCGACGAGGTCGGCAAATTGCTGATGGAGCAGTGCGCCGGTACAATGAAGAAGCTCTCGCTGGAATTGGGCGGCAACGCACCGTTCATCGTCTTTGACGACGCCGATATCGAGATGGCGGTAAAGGGCGCGATCGTCGAAATATCGCAATCCCGGCCGGACCTGCATCTGCGCCAACCGGATCCTGATGCAGGACGGCGCCTACGACGCGTTCACCAAGCGCCTCGCCGAGACCGCCCCGGCGATGAAGGTCGCCGACGGGTTCGAGCCAGGCGCCGTGATCGGGCCGCTGATCGATATGAGAGCGGTCGAGAAAGTCGAGGCGCACATCGCCGAAGCGGTGAAGAAGGGGCGCCAAAGTCGTGCCGGCGGCAAGCGCGCAGCGCAAGGCGGAAGCTTCTTCGAGGCGACGGTGCTGACCGATGTGATGACCGACATGGTCATTACCAAGGAGGAGACCTTCGGCCCGGTCGCCCCGCTCTACCGCTTCAAGAGCGAAGACGAGGCGGTCGAGATGGCCAACGACACCCCCACCCTAACCCTCCCCCGCTTGCGGCGCGCGCAGGGGAGGGAGGAGAGGCGGCCGCATCTGGCGTATTGCCGAGGGCCTCGAATAGGCATCGTCGGCATGAACGAGGGCATCATCTCGACCGAGATCGCGCCCTTCGGCGGCATGACTGAAAGCGGCATCGGCCCCATCTGATAGCCAACCGGGGCTCGAAATACGGGCATCGAGGAGTTCCTCGAAGTCAAACACCTCTGCATGGGCGGCATCGACCGCTAACGCACCGCACTAAACGGCTGGGCCGAGATTGCTTCGCTTCGCTCGCAATGGCGTCAGCGGGAGTCATTGGCAGGAGCCTTCAGGCGACGAAGCAATCTCGCACCGGCTAGGATCGGGCAGGACCCCATGACCAAAGACCAAGTTAAGGTAGTATTGGAACGCGTCCCGACCTGGCCGGAGGACCGGCGGCAAGCGCTGGCAGAGATCGCACTCGAAATCGAGGCAGAACTTGCCGGCGCCGAATACGACGCGACACCCGACGAATTGGCAGCCATCGACGAGGGGCTTGCCGGGGAAGCCGCGAGCGAGGAGGAAGTCAAAGCAGCCTTCGCCGTGTTTCGGAGCGCATGAGGATCGAATGCTCAAAGCGGGCGATCGCCGAATTCCCCTCTTAAATCCTTCTCCGCCAAGAATCCTTGCCTCTGCAATGAACCCCACGGCTGTAGGCCAAGATGCTTTGCGCTTTTGCCGTCCATGATCACACCGGCCCGTATCACGCCAGATTCTCCGAGGCGCGGATCCGGTGATCGTCTATACTCCACGCATGATAATCTTTTGTTGCTCGACTTTTTGGTACGTGAGCTGCCGCGGCGCGATTGCTTGAACCCTTTGCGATGCTTCTGACTCCTGGCGAATTCCCGGTGGCGTCGCTATCGATTCAAACTGGCTATGGCGTAATCGGCCGGGACTTGGAGATGCGGATGGCGGCACAGGAGCAACGGTGAGCGCAGACGTCCTTGCGTCCGAGCGAGCGCGGCAGACCGCCGCGCCCCATCCGCGCGACGGGCCGCCGGATACGTTTCCCAAATTGCTGCTCGAACATGCGCGGCTGCGGCCGGACCGGCCGGCCAACCGCGAAAAGGATTACGGGATCTGGCAGAGCTGGAG
>CAVTQA010000020.1:0-130982 GCA_963736715.1 uncultured Alphaproteobacteria bacterium
AGGTGTTCGCGCGATTTCGCGCCCGGTATCGGCACGATGAAGGCACCCGCGCGCGAGCCCTGGGTCATTGGCCAAGCAATGGCGAGCTGGGCGAGCGTGGCGTTCTTCGCGCGCGATGGCCTCGAACGCCGAGCGCAGCCGAAGGTTATTCGCGAGATTGGCGCTGTGGAAGCGAGGCAGCTCCGGGCGAATATCGTCCACTGCCATTTCCTCCGCCTTGAGTACCTCGACGCTCAGCATCCCGCGCCCGAGCACGGCATAGGCCATCATCGCTGTAAATCGGCGCGCAACCGGGACCCCGGCGAAATGGGCCGGACCATTTTGATATCACCGCGGAAATCGCCCAGGAGGTGGGGGTCCCGATCGGCGCCGAACGGGACCCGTCACGCTACCTATTCTGCAGGCGATTCCAATGCCTTCCTTTACATTCGGGGTGGGGTCCCGCTTGGGGCTGAAACACACGCTCGGCTTGCAAATTCCTCGGACATGCAGCGCTGAATTTTAGCCTCCCGAAAAATGGCTCAGCTGCGGGCCGCCTCTCGCAACGCAGCTCGCACGGCTGTATCGAGTGCGCTGAGAAACTGTGACCTATCTTGCTTTGTCAGCGGGGCCGGCCCTCGGGTAATTTCTCCCAGCTCCCGCAGATGCCGGGCTATATCACGACTGGCAAGCGCGTTTCCAATATTCGCCTGTGTCCACTGTTTTCCAGTCGGGGAGACGACGCGCGCTCCTTTCCTGAGGCAGCGCGATGCCAGGGGAATGTCGGAAGTGACGCACACGTCAGTGACCCCGATGCGCTCGGCAATCCAGTCGTCGGCTGCATCTGCGCTGTCGCCAACGAGAACCATCCTCACGTTCGACGTGCCGGGTGGGCGGATTGGTCGCGAGCCATTAGAGATTACCAAGACGTTGAGCCGAAGACGCGTAGCCACGCGGTAGATCTCCTCGCGTACCGGACAGGCATCCCCATCGACGTAAATATCAGTCAACTCTCGGTCCGCTTCGGCTGAGTCTATCACCGCCGATCAGCCATTCCCGCAGCTTCGACCACCGACGCCTCGCTCGGCTTCCCTTGATCGCAATCGCCAGCGCCTTCCGCTGCCCGACGAGCATCACTTGGCGCTTGCCGCGCGTCACCCCGTGTAGACCAGGTTCCTCTGCCATCGGATAGTGTTGGGTCGGCAATGGGATAACTACGGCTGGGTATTCCGAACCCGGCTTTTATAAATCGTCGTTGCATAAGCCAGCACCAGCTCGTCGAGTTCGCCAAAGCCATAGTTGACTTCACGGCCGTCGAAATCAACGCTGAGCTCGCCTTCCTCCATGTCGATGCAAGACACGACGCCGAGATCTCCGTTGTACTTCTCCTGATGTCGCACCGCCTAGTATAATCATCGATCGCCGTTTCCGATCGGTATCTGTCCTCGCGCGCGGGCTAAAACCTCCACAGCGGCTTTCGGCCGCCCGTTTCGCTTGGCGGGCCTGCGAAACGGGTAAATGAGGGCGCTCCGTTTAAATGGTCCAGAAGCGCCTTTGCCTCTTTCAGATCGGGCGTATCAAAGCCTTCGGTGAACCGGCCGTAGATCGGGGCCAGGGGTCTCGAGCCTCGGCGCGGCAGCCCTGGTCGCAGCGAATAGAATCTCAGGACTGCATCCAGCATCGGAACCGTCGCGGAGTACGGTCCTCCTTCCAGGCGGTACCATACATGATCAGCGGCACCGCCGCGCTCCGGAGATCAAAAGTTCTGGCAGTTCGGATGGGAGCGAGTATCTTGAGGGTACGGTTGGTAAGCAAGAAGAATTGGGTTTCTAGCCCGCAATCTGCGGCGTCGGCTGCGATCGCGAGGGCTAAAGGTCAGTCAAATCGCGTCTCTCGCCACCGTTTTGCCGCTGCGCATAACTTATCCTGCCGGAGGGAGATGGATTCGAACCCTCGTTGGACACGAAGATGCTGTTACTCCTCCTTCGTCGTCGTCTTCGAGCGCGTTGTCGTGCCGCCGTCAGGGTCAGTGAACGTTTTTGTATGCGTTTCACTGCTGCCAGTGATGCCCTCTCGGTAGGTGTCCTTCTTGGTGATCTCGTTGCCGTTAGCGTCCACGCCCTTGGTGATTGTGGTCGTGTGGCCGGTGGTCGGCGCGACCGTCCTCGTTGTCGTTGTAGAGCCGGGCACGCCAACTGACTGAGGCGCGGCGACCGGCGGTGGAGCGGGCGGGTAACTCTGTGCGAACGCAACTCCCCACATCAATCCGAAGGCGGCTACACCGGCCAATAGCTGCTTGGTCATTCTGTCCTGCCTTGCAATTTGACGATACACGTAAAACCCCTTCCACCGCTGTTCGGTTCCCGATAAACGAGAGCTGATCCAGCGGTACCGGCGAGAGCGTCACCGCCGGTACCGGCAACGACACCTTCACCCTCGGCAACAACAGTACGGCGTCACTGGTGCTGAACGGCCATCGCGACACGGTCTCGATCAACGGCGGAAAACGACAGCATCACCGACACGCCCAGCGGCACGGACATGCTGACGTTGCAGATCGGAGCGCTCGGCGGCACCGTCAGCGTCGCCAATTTCAACGCCGCGCATGGGTGCTGCTGCTGGCGCGGGCGCTGGCGAGCGCCGAACACTGGACGACCCCCGGCGCGGTTGACGCGAGCACAGATGCCGAGCGTGCCAGTCGGAACGAAACAACGTCATCAATACAACACAAAAGCTTCGCGGACCTGTCCTCGGCGGCGCGGAGAGCGCAAGATGCAGCGGTTTGGGATCATGGGGACCGTTCGCAACTACATACCGCCGCCGCCCCCGCCGCGTTTCAGGCGCGGGGTTCTACGGCGCACCGAACATCGACATTGGGCGGATCAACCGCTAGGGGCGGTGCATCCAGGGAGATAACTGGCCAGGCTCGCGGGTCCAGCGGGATTGTGTCAGCCGAGGGAGACAGGTTCGAGAGCATCGCCGAGCGGAAGCTGCGCCGGGCGCCCGCAAGAATTCGAGGAGCAGCGCAAACCGCTCACCCGTCAAGACCGTGTGGGCAATCGGCTCAGTGGAATGGGCAAGCCGAGCAGGAGAAAGCACGCCGAACCGCAGCGTCCGCTCCGGCACCCCTATCCCTCTGTCAGAGCTTGCGCCAGCTGGCGATACCAGTCATGGGTGCGCTGCTGCTCGTTTTAGGGGGGATGAAGCGGGACGCCTGTCCGGCATGACCAGGCCGCCGCCCAGTGGCGCGGGGGTTTGTTGATATTGGCCGGCGAAGTTGTATTCGCCGATCGTCCGGCGGATGCGATCGAGCGTGTCGAGCGGCTCGCGTTCCGGATGCAGCGCTTCGCCCTGCCGGCGGATGAAGCGGCAAGGTCCCCAGATGGTGGTCTCGATCTCGTGCACTTCGTCCGCTTCGGCGATCGCCGGAAAGCGGACGATGTCCCATGGCTCCTGCGCGAGCACGTGGCCGATGAGGTCGTCTTCGAGCAGCCGCTGCATGATGACGACGATGGCGCCATGTCGCTTGTCGTTCTGCCGGCTATAGAGGGTGTGATCGAACCACTCGTTGGCGGCTTGCCGCTGCGCGTCGGAGAGCGCCTCCTCCGGCTTCAACGGATCGTCGATCAGGATGATGTCGGCCCCCCGCCCGGTTAGCACGCCGCCGCTGGAGGTGGCGATCCGGTATCCCGGCGGATTGGTGATGAACTCCTGCACCGCCTGCCGGTGAGCGGCGAGGCGGGTTCGACGCGGCCGCAACCCTTGCGGATGAGACCGCAAGAAACGGATAGAGCCCGCGCGCGCAATCACTAGATTGCGGGCATCCGCCATTCTGGAGAAATTGAGCATCAGAGGATTGCCGGCCGAGCCGTTCGCCGAATTTTTCACATTGTCGGACGAAGCTTTGGTGGCATGGGGCATTGTCCGGCGCATCGCCGACGAGCGCAGCCCGGGTTATCCCTGCCGGGTCAGCCTGACCGATTCTCGGCCCGGCGACGAACTGCTGCTGGTCAACTACGAGCACCATCCGGTCGAATCGCCGTACCGCATGCCCTTTGCCATCTATGTCCGCAAGGGCGAGGAGCAGTTCGATGCGGTCGATAGGGTGCCGGAACAGCTGCGCCTGCGCACGCTTGCCCTTCGCGCCTTCGACGCTGGTGCGATGATGGTCGGCTGGGAGCTTGTCGACGGGCGGCAGATCGAGGAGGCGAGCCTGCTAGCTGAGTTTTGGCCTGAGATTCACCCTCAATCCTCGACGCCAGTCGTCAGTGGCGAGGCGAATGCCACCGCAAATGTCGCATAGCCCGCCGAAAACAGGGCGACACTCGATCGCAGCAGCGGCACTAGGACCGACAGCCGCGTCAGCATCATACGTCCGGCATCGGTTCATTCACCTTGGCGGCAAGCCCGAGCAGGGGTAATCTCGCTGTGCGACCCGTCAAATCGGGTATGCCGGGCGACTTCCCGCAATAACATCGCTGGACTAGCGACCAGACAGCCGCAAATAGGAGGTAGCAGTTACCAGATAGGGAGAACTCACCAATGCAAGACAAACCAGCTTCTCTTTACACCCGTTTGGGCGGGTATGACGCAATCGCCGCGGTCGTTGACGACCTGCTCCCGAGGCTGCGTTCGGACGCACTGCTTAGCCGATTTTGGACTAGCCCCCGCAGCGTTGATACCCATAACCGCGAGCGCCAACTGGCTGTTGATTTTATAGCCGCAGCCGCAGGAGGACCGACCTTTTACCTCGGTAGGGACATGAAGATGTCCCACAAAGGGATGGGCATTACAAAGGCCGACTACGCGGCTTTCATGCGCTGTCTAGCGGTGAGCCTCGACACATTCAATGTGTCCGAACTGGAGCGCAATGAGGTCGTAGCCTTTGTGACCAGCTTGGAACCGGAAATCGTGGAGGCGTAGTCGATCGCTCACCAATACCCTCTTCAGGATTGGTGAATGCGATCTGTCAAGGCAGGCGTAATCTATTTCCTGCTTCTCTTGGCTGTCGGGTGGATTTTAGGTCCGATCCGGGAACTCTGGGCAGTGCCCCTTTCGGTCGAATGGTGGCGATGCTATCGGAGGCGGTCATCATGCTGATAGCAATGATCGTCGCAGCGCGATGGGTCATTCGACGGTTTGAGGTGCCCCAGAAACTCGGTGCAGCAGGGCTTGCGCCAAGACATAAGGGCGGCATAGTTGTCGAGGACGACGTGAATCGGCGTCGGTCGTGATTTGGCGCTCGACAGCATTGAGGAAGCGAATGAATTCGAGATGGCGGTGGCGCTGCATGCGGCGGCGGTGAGTTGGCGGGCCAGCCAGCTATGCCCATTGCAATAGAACTGCAGACGGAACGGGCACCAGAGCCTGCCCCGGCGAAGGCTGGGGTCGGCACGCGGAGATAGATCAGGCCCAACTCGGCGTCGATGAAGTAGAAGTAGTAGTGCAGGCATTTGCCAGTATCCGGCCGCAAGAAGGTGCGATGCGTGTGCTTGTCATGCCAGGGCTTGTAGGTGTCGCAGGCTTCCATCGCCGAGATGATATGCACCAGGCCGGGACGGTCGCCACGGACGACAAGCACCCTGGCGACGACGTCCTCCTTGCGGATGTGGTTCTCGGCAATGTGTTCGATGGTAATGCCAGCGGCACTCGCCAACTCGGCGGCGCGCTCGCGCACTCGATCGCGAAGCGGTTCGGCAAATCGCGGATAGTCGAAGATCCGGATCTGCCGGGCAGAAAGAAATCCCGTCATTCCCTTGGCGTAACAGGCTCCCGGCAGCGTGCCGGTGACGATGATCCGGTCATAGCAGGACAGCACCCCGGCGAGGCGTTCGCGGTAACGCGCCGTCAGCGGCTGCCTCAACCTCCCCTCCTGCTCCCGCATCTCCTGCGTCTATTTTAGCCTGTTTGGTTTTTAGCCTGTTTGTTTTGCCGTTGTTCCGGCTTCGCCGGCTTAGGAGGCGGCCGCTGAACCGAGCGGCAATACCGGAACAATTCTATCTGCTACGTTCGCTTCAGTTTGCCGCTCATCACTGGCGATAACCTCTCGATCCAACTGTCACAATTCAAAATGACCCACTACCCGATGCGAACCTCACTAGCGCCCGAGGTAGATCTATGCTATCCCCCGCTCAGCTTCTGCCTGGCGAAATCGGCGTTCGCCTTGATCCGCTTGCGATCGGCGTCCGACAATGTCGCTGTGCTGAGAATCTTCCGGCACGACTTCAGGCATTCGTCGTAACGGCCGGTCCAGTAGGCATTGATGGCATATTCGTCGAGCAGGCCGTACTCGTAGATCCAATCTTCCGGGATGAAGGCGTTGTCGGGTCGCTTGACCAGAAGGCCGCGCTTCGCCAGATCGAACCCCTGCTGGTAGCGCTCCTTGAGCCGGCAGAACCGCGCCGCGCCATGCAGCGCCTCGGCGCGGTCCTTGCGCGCCTGGTGCGCCAGCATGTAGCTCGCGATCACCGCGTCCTCGTCGAAGGCGAGGTCGGCCTCGATGCCGGCCGATCGATAGAGGCTGATGAACACCTCCTGATCCCAGAGGCCGAGCGCGGCCCGCTCGCGATAGGCGGCGAGCGCCTTTTCCTTCTCGCCGGCGTCGAGATGGGTCTGCGCCAGGTAGAATTTGTAGCGGGCAGCCAAAAACGGGTCGGTCTCGGTGGCGAGCTCGCGCTGGAGCAGGCCTGCCTCCCGGCGATAATGCCCGCTTCCCCGATTGCGCCGCCGCGCGCTGTCGTTTCCGAGGTGGATGCGCGCGCCCGGAAGCCGCTTCTGACTTCGCTCATGGGGCATTATCCGGCCGCCCTCGGGCTCCGCTCTGCAGCTGAGGAACTCGTGCAAGACGCCCTCATAGCGCCAGGGCAGCCCACTGCGCACAATCTGGGGACGCCAAAGGCGCTCCTGCTCACCGGTGTCAATCACGTAGGAATCAGCGTTGAGATGCGGCATCCTGAAACCGGGCGGCAGTTCGAGCACCTCGCCGGCGTCGATCATCAGCGTGTAATCGCCGTGCTCTTGCGCGAGGCGCAGCGCTTCGGTGCGGTTGTGCCCGAAATCGACCCAGGGCCGCTCGTGCAATTCGCCCGGAACGTCGTTCAAAGCATTGCGGACGATGTCCGGCGTGCCGTCGGTCGAGCCGGCGTCGACGACGACCCAATGATCGATCAGCGGCCGCACTGGTGCAAGGCAGCGCGCGATGACCGGTGCCTCGTTCTTGACGAGCATCGCCAGACAGATCTTTTGCCGGCGCGATTTCGCAATCGGTCGAGCCCCCGTTTCGGGCAATGTCGTCACAGCGCAAGCCGGCGCGGCAGCGGGTGGCGCAGCCGGCGGTTCGCGGCCGTGCAGCGCCGGATCTTCCGGGTACCAGCGGCGCAGCCAATCCAGATTCTGCCGCCCGTCGTTGAGCTCGTACCAGCCTTTGCCGGTGGAGACGTTCATGACGGTGGCGAAATAATCCTCGTACATGTCGCCGACGCGCTCGATCGAATAGTTCGCCGCCGCCCAGTCGCGGCAGGATTGCGGCGAGATCCGCCCGATGTTGCGCGCCGCCCAGACGAACTGCTCGAAGGTGCGGCAGCGGAAGCCGGTGACGCCGTGCAGGTTGATCTCGGCAAAGGCGCCGTAATCGTTGGTGACGATCGGCGTGCCGGACAGCATCGCTTCGACCTGGACGCCGCAAAACGGCTCGAGGAAGGTCGACGGCAGCAGCATCGCCTTGGCGCGGCTCATCAGGCGCTTGCGCGTCTCGGTATCGGCGAGGCCGACATGGGTGACATAGTCGGACACCGGCCGCCCGGTGCGCGCCATGTATTGCTCGACCTCGCCCGGCCCGGCGACGACGAGCCGGCCGCCGATCTCCTCGACGATCTGCACCGCGACGTGGATGCCCTTGCCGCTGTAGACCCGGCCAAGGAAGAGGAAATAATCGTCCTTCTCGGCGGAGAATTCGAAATCGCCGAGATCGAAATAATTGGGGATGACGACGTCGTACCACATGCTGTTGCTGGTGCGCGCGACGTGTTCGAGGCCGAGATAGGCGTGCAGGATCGCGTAGGATTCGAACACCTTGTAGGGCGCGAAATGCCCGCCGGCATATGCCCGCCGCGCCATCATCGCGGTGGTCGGGGCGCGGCTCGACACCAAGCTCAACCTGCATCTGTTCAGCCGGTTATTGCGCTTGCCGCTCGATTATTTCGAGCGCCACCCGGCCGGCGAGACGATGTACCAGGTGGCGCAGGTCTACCGGGTCCGTGAATTTTTGACCGGGCAGCTGCTGGCGACGTTTCTCGACATGTTGACCCTCGCGGTATTGCTGCCGTTCCTGTTCTGGCTCAATGCGCCATTGGCGTGGGTCGTGCTGCTTTGCGCCGCAGTGATCTCGGTCATCATCCTGGCGTATCTGAAGCCGATGCGGGAGATGTACAGCCGGGTCGTCGGGGCGGAGACCTGGAAGGCGGCGACATTGGGCGAGACGATCGTCGGCATCAAGACGGTGAAGGCCCTGGCGTTGGAGCCGCAGCGCCGCGCCCAATGGGACGAGCGGGTCGCCGAGACCGGCAAATGGCGGCTCGAATTCGCCCGATTGTCGAACTGGCCGCAGACATTGGTGACGCCGATCGAGCGCTTCATGACGATGGGCACGTTGATGCTCGGCGCCTATTGGGCGATGGACGACAATACGGGCTACATGGTCGGCGGATTGTTTGCGTTCATGATGCTGAGCGGGCGGGTGGCGCAGCCATTGGTCGGGATGGCGCGGCTGGTGCAGGAATACGAGGAGGTCAATGCGGCGATCGGCGAGGCCGGGGCGGTCTTGAACCGGCGCTTGGAGATCGACGCCGCCTCGGGCGGATTGCGGCCCAAATTCGCCGGCGCGATCAGCTTTCAGGACGTCACCTTCACCTATGGCGGCACCAAGATCCCGGCCTTGTCGGGGGTGAGCTTTTCGATCCCGGCCGGCACGATGCTCGGCATCGTCGGCAAGAGCGGCTCGGGCAAATCGACGATCGCCCGGCTGCTGCAAGGGATCAACCGCGACTACAGCGGGTTCCTCAAAATCGACGGGGCCGATCTGCGCGAGATCAATTTAAGACATCTGCGGCAGAGCCTCGGGGTCGTGTTGCAGGACAATTTTCTGTTCCGCGGCTCGATCCGCGACAACATCATCTCGGGGCGTCCCGGGCTGACCCTGCCCGATGCGGTCAATGCGGCGCGTTTGGCGGGCGCCGAAGAATTCATCGAGCGCATGCCGAACGGCTACGAGACCTATGTCGAGGAGGGCTCGCCCAACCTGTCGGGCGGGCAGAAGCAGCGGATCGCGATCGCCCGGGCCTTGATCCACGACCCGCGGATCCTGATCCTCGACGAGGCGACGAGCGCCCTCGACCCGGAGAGCGAGGCGGTGGTCAGCGCCAACCTGTCGCGCATCGCCGCGGGGCGGACAATGGTCATCGTCTCGCACCGCCTGTCGTCGCTGACCGAATGCGACCAGATCCTCGTTCTGGAGCAAGGCAAGCTGATCGACATCGCGCCGCACCAGGTCCTGCTCGACCGCTGCCACCTCTACCGCCAGCTGTGGGCGCAGCAGCACCGCCACATGGACGGCCGCGGCCCGCGCGGCGCCATCACGCCTCGCCTCGTCCGCGGCGATTAGAAAAGCCTATTGCTCATGAGCAAGTCTTCATCCAATGCGCTGGCGGTGCGGCAGCGGGGCGGGGCGGACCCGACCTTGCCGGCGATCCTCGAATTCCAGTGGCCGTCGACGGCGATCATCAATGCGCCGATCCCGCGCTCGGCGCGCGGCACGGTGTGGGTCATCACCAGCCTGGTGATCGTGATGATCACGACGATGGGGCTGATCCCGGTCGACCAGGTCGTGACGGTGCACGGCATCGCCGTCTCGAAGGCGCCGACGATCTTGGTCCAGCCGTTGGAGACCGCAATCGTGCGCTCGATCGAGGTGCGCGAGGGCCAGCAGGTCAAGGCCGGCGAGGTGTTGGCTAAGCTCGACCCGACCTTTGCCGCGGCGGATCTCGGCGCCTTGACGGCGCAGGTGTCGAGCCTGGAAGCCGAGGTGGCGCGCATCCAGGCCGAGGCCGAGAACAAGCCGTTCGACTATAGCGGGCTCGACCCCGACATGGCATTGCAGGGCGCGATCTATGCCCACCGCAAGGCCGAGTACACCGCTAAGGTCGAGGGCTATGCGCGCAAATTCGACGAACTCGCCGCGGTCATCGCGCGCTCGCAATCCGATGCGGCGGGCTACCGCGACCGCTTGGGGCTGGCGCAGTCTGTCGAGCAGATGCGTGCGCAGCTCGAAGCGCGGCAGGTCGGCAGCCGGCTCAATACCCTGGCGGCGATGGACACCCGCACCGAGATGGCGCGGTCATTGGCCAATGCACAGCAGACCGCGGAGGGTGCGCGGCGCAACCTCGCGGCGATGACCGCCGAGCGCGATGCCTTTATCCAGGGGTGGCGCGCCGAGGTGTCGCAAAAACTGTCGGAGGCGACACGCAAATTGAGCGACGCGCGCGAGCAATTGAACAAGGCCAAACTGCGCCGCGAACTGGTCGAGTTGCGCGCCGAGGCCGACGCCACCGTGCAGTCGGTCGCCAAGGTGTCGGTTGGCTCGGTGATGCAGTCGGGGCAGCACTTTCTTACTTTGGTGCCGGCCGACGCGCCGCTCGAGATCGAGGCCAACATCTTCGGCCGCGAGAACGGCTTTGTCCATGTCGGGGACCCGGTGGCGATCAAGTTCGACACCTTCCCCTATTCGCAATACGGCATGGCGGAGGGCACGGTGCGCATCGTCAGCCCGGACAGCTTCACCGCGCAGGACGAGGCGCGCAACCCGACGAGCGCCGTGCCGGTGCCGCAGACCAGCACCGAGCCGTTTTACCGGACCCGCATCGCCATCGACAAGGTGGCCTTGCATGATGTGCCGGGTGGGTTTCGCGTGATCCCCGGCATGCCGGTCACCGCCGATATCAAAGTCGGCAAGCGGACCGTGCTGAAATACCTGCTCGGCCGCATGATGCCGCTCGCGCAGGAGGGCATGCGCGAGCCGTGATACTAACTAGGGGTCTGATGCTCGTCCTCGACCGGCTGATCGGACTAGCGTCGCCCGAGACGGCATTGCGCCGGGCGGTGCGGCTCAGCGACCAGGGCAAAGTCGCCGAGGCCTTCCCATTGCTGACGCGCTCGGCCAAGGCCGGGATCGGCGAAGCGGAATACCGCGTCGGCTGCTGCTATCTCGAAGGCGCCGGGGTGCCGGCCAGCCGGGTCGAGGGTGCGCGCTGGCTGCAACGTGCCGCCGGCCACGGGCATGTCGACGCGCAGACCGTGCTTGCCGGGCTGTGCGTCCACGGTCTCGCCGGCCAGGTGAACGGCGCTCGGGCGGACCGTCTGTTTGCCGAAGAGGAGCCGGGCGAGCCGGACTTCGCTTCGGCCCTCAAATGGGCGCGACCGGCAGCGGAGGCGGGTTCAGCGAAGGCCCAGGCGGTGCTCGGCTATGCGCTGACTTGCGGCCCGCAAGAGATGCGCGATCTGGAGGAGGCGCATCGCTGGTACCAGCGCTCGGCGGCGGCGGGCTGCCCCGAGGGCTGCCTCGGCTATGCGCTGTCCTTGGCGCCGCGCACCAAGGACGAGGCGGGCAGGCGCGAGGTCGCCGAGCATTTGCGCCGTGCCGCCCAAGCCGAATTGCCGACCGCAATCTATCTGCTCGCGGTATTGACCGAGCAGGGGGTCGGGGTGGCGGGTGACCCCACGGTCGCGGCGGAGCTCTACCGGCACGCGGCCGAGCGCGGACAACGCTCGGCGCAGCTGCGCTGGGGGCTGGCGCTGATGGAAGGGCGCGACGTCGAGCAGGACCTCGTGCTCGGCGAATCCTGGCTGCGCCGCGCCGCACTGGCCGGCGACCCGGATGCCGCGGCATTGGTCGGCGATCTCTATGTCAAGAACGGAAGGCTGCCGCCCAACTACACCGAGGCCGCCGGCTGGTATCGCCGCGCCGCGGAGGCGGGTCACACCGCCGCCGCCCGCGCGCTGGGCTCATTGTATCTGACCGGCGCCGGGGTGGCGGCGGACCCCGACGAGGCGGCGCGCTGGCTGCGGGTCTCGGGCGACGGCGGCGACCCGGCCTCGCAGGTCGACCTCGCCAATCTCGTGCTCGACGGCGCTGGGAATGCCGAGGACCCGGCAAAGGTTGCGCATTGGTTCGAGCAGGCTGCCGCCTCCGGCGATCTGGTCGCCGCGTTCAACCTCGGGCTCTGCCTCGACAAGGGCATCGGTGTCGAGCCCGACGCGCAGCAGGCGGCGCACTGGCTGCGCCGCGCCGCCGAGGGCGTGGCGGAGGCGCAGTACATGTACGGCCGGATGCTGGCCGACGGGCACGGCATCGCGGCGGATCCGGAAGCGGCGCGCGGCTGGATCGCGCGCGCCGCCGCGGCGGGTCTGCGCGAGGCGCAGGTGGCGCTTGCCGAAATGATGGTCAATGGCCGCGGCGGCCCGCGCGACACGGCCATGGCGCTGGAACTGTTCGAGAAGGCCGCCGCCGCGGGCCACAGCGGCGCAATGTTCGCGTTGGGCGCGCTCTATGCCGGCGGTCACGACCTGCCCGAGGACCGGGCGGCTGCGCAACGCTGGTTCCGCGGCGCCGCCGAGCTGGGCCACGGCCAGGCCCAGCTGATGCTCGGCCGCTACCTCGCCGAAGGCGTCGCCGGCGAGCCGGACCCGGCGGAGGCGCGCCTGTGGTTCGAGCAGGCGGCCGTCCAGGGCATCGAAGAAGCCCAGTCCGATCTCGCCACACTGCACGCGCCGGCGCTGCAGTAGCGCGGGGGGCAGCGATTTCCTGACCGGCCACACAGTGCCGTGGCCAGTGGCGTCGCAATAACCAAATTAAAAGCTGGGTCATTTTCGACTGGACTTCCCGGCCGCGCCACGCATTGCTAGACCTAGACGAAGGTACCGTTGTCGAGATCGGCGGCAGGAAACGGCTGTTGGCGTCGGCAACGGTCATGCCATTTGAAACCGGATGTCCTCCGCCTGTGGGGCGCCGACGAGCAGCATAAACTCTGCGTCGGTAACACTATCATTGCGGAAATAGTGCACCCGCCCAGACGGGTTGAGGATCACGTCCTTCGGGCCAAGACACTCTTCGACCGTATGCCCGGACGTCTCCCAGCCGACAGTGATGCAGCCCTCGGTGACGAGATACGCGTCCTCGACAGAGCGCGAATAACCACGTACTCCGACGTCCTTCGGCAGATGGACCATGTCCATCCGATACTGACCGGGTGGAGCACCGCCCTTGCCTACATAGACCAATCGGGCGAATCCGGCGTCCCGGACCGGCCTTCGATCGGCGTAGCGCACGATATGCCGAGCGAATTCCCGCTGGCGCGGATCATCGCTGTCGGGGTCGAAGACGCGGGTTTTCCCCGGCGCGGCGCCGAACCGGCGGGCGGCCTCCGGATCGCTGTCGCGCGGGTGGCAGACATAGACCGGCGGCTTCGGCATGCCCGTGCCGACGCTGATCGACATCAGCACCGGCTCGACCCCGTCGTTGCGGAAGCCGTGCGGCCGGCCGGCCTTGTTCAGCACCATGTCTTTTGGCCCCAAGCGAGCCTCGATGACCTCGTCGCCCCACGCCCAGCCGACCGTCAGCACACCCTCGAGGACGAGAAAATGTTCGACGACCTCATGGGAATGACAGGCGGCGTATTTGCCAACGGGCTGATGCACCAAACTCAGGGTGAACTGCCCCGGCTTGAGTGTGCCTGGGTCGTCGGCTTTGGGTGAGCCGCCGGCGCCGATATAGCGCATCTGCGCCCGCTCCAATTCGGGGAAACCGCGGCTTCCGGGGAAGGCATCCCAATCGAAGCTCTTGTCGGTATGGCGCCCGATAAAGCCCCGCATCTCGCGAGAGAAGTCGAGCGGCTGTGTTAGCGCGGCTATTGACATTACGTGCTCCTGATAAACTGGCGCATTCTTCTCAACGGCGGATATTCGCAGGCGTCCAATTGGCGGCGCGTCGGGCAAACAGGTCTTCGGTTGTTTCGCCGTCGTGACCTACCGGGGCGGGTTGCCGGTTGAAGGCGGCCCGGTCTTCGAGACAGTTGGTGTTGATGACTGCGCGAGTGCCGGCCGTCGTCTCGCAGACAACGCCGATATACGCGCCGCACCGACGGCAAATCAGGAATTCGGCGGTGCCCGAGCCGAAACGGTAGGATTCCACCCAGCGACCAGTCTCCGGCCCAGATCTCGACCGACCCCTGCGGATCGCTGGCGGTGCGCGTGTTGTGGGCGCGGCAGAACGAACAGCCGCAGGCACGCAGCGGTGTGTCCTCGGGTGCCTCCGACAGCCGCAAGTGCAGAGCAAGATTGCCGCAATGGCAGCCGCCGCGATGCGGATATGACGGGTGGTTCATTTCGCGGCCAGTGTTGCCGTCGCGACCGACAGTTCGACGGCTTTGCGGGTCAGCTCCTCGCCCTCGCCGGCGAGCAACAGCCGGGCAGCGCGGTTGACGTGGTCGCGGCAGCCGCGCGGCTGACCGGCGGGATCGCCCCACTTGCCCTTGGGAAACCGCTCGCGCCCGTCCCGCGCTCCCTGTTCCTCCTGTTTTATCTGGTCGAGATCAGGCATCGGCAACTCCTTCACGGCAACCTCGCACCCGCTCACAGGTGCCGATGCACATAAGAGTACAATGCGAATATGGTAATTCAATGATCGTCTGTCTATCAAGCCTTCGCCGAGAGCAATCGTACAGGCTGGCGAGGAACAATTCCGGGTGCGGGTGTTGCAGCGCCACGGCATCAACGCCGTTTTCACGGGCAATGAGTTATAATGTCCTGGCAACAGGTCTGCACTGGCCGCGCGGGCTCTCAAAAGACGGGATGCCGTGCAACTCGGCGCGATCTTGTTTCAACTGCTGGCGCTCGGCCTATTTGATCGTGATGCTCGTTCAAAACCTAAGAAATGGTGATCCCGGCATACATAGAAGCCCGCATCCGCCGTTCACCGCCTAAACGGACGTGTGTGGTTCCCGGCTCGACCCCCGTTCTGGCGTTTGGAGATGCCCCTAGCGCCTGTGTGGCGACTCTTGGTCTCAATCCGAGCGAGGAGAGTTTACAGATAATGCAGGGGTTTTACTCGAAGGAGATAACCGCCGCCTTGCCACCCATGCCTCACTAGGTTTATCCGACCTCGCCACCGCACCCCCGCATGTGGTTTTCCAAGTTCTAAACGATTGCAATTTGTACTTTCAGCGGCAACCATATCGACGCTGGTTTGACATATTGGAGCCGATTTTAGGGATCTGCGGCGCATCCTATTATGATGGAACTGCCTGCCACCTCGATTTAGTCCAATGGGCGACGAATCCCACATGGGGAAACCTAGCCTCATCCGTGCGCAAAAAGCTAATTGCGGAGGATGCTGCCTTTCTTGCCGGTCAGCTACGGAATGAAAGCATCCGCCTGCTCCTCGTCAACGGCGCGTCTGTGTGGAGGCAACTGCAGACGGCAACGCAAGGAACACTCGAGATCGAGTATAAAGAAATCATCCGCGGCTTTTCCCATCAGCCAACTCTTCTCGAATCTGGGCGGCTATTCGGGAAAGTATGCGTTGTTGCGTGGAGCACCAACCTTCAATCCTCGTTCGGAGTGACCACTTCGCTGCGGGAAGAATTAGCCCGCCGCGCGGCTTGTCTCTATGCGCATTTCCTTGGCCGGTGATTTTCAAGACTGACTTCCGCGACAGCCAACCCGCTCGACTAGCGCGGCTCGGTATCGATCTCGGAAATAGCTCGTTTCTGCAATTAGGAGACGCCGGGCCGGCCCGGCTGTAGCCTCACCGACCCCGAAATAGGGAAATGTGGCCTTTTATGTGAAAAGTCACTGCGCGGAGCACCATTCTGCTTATAAGTCTCGCCCAGGTATCCGAAATTGCAAAATCGTCTGGGTAGAAGGGGAGGGTTTTTTTATTTGAGAACAAAAGAGCGGGCCTTTAGCCGCAATTAGCATTCTACAAGAGTGAGGCTTGGCGTGAGTATCAGGCGCGTCGTTCAATTTATCCACCCCGGCCCAGAGCACGGAGCAGACCGGTGGCATGGCCACTTGGGTTGGAAGGATTGGAATCGCGGCAACCATAAAAGGAAATTCCTGCTCGCTGATGGTGCATGGACCCGGAATCCGCAGGATCCACCTACCGGGGGCACCATGACTTTCTGGGGCGAGTGGGAACCGCAGAGTCAAGTGCGCAGATTTGTTCGCAGCGGGAGGCCTTTTCGTCCAGAATATCTTCACCTGCCACAGCTTAACCTTGAGGTTCTTAAAAATCTTCCCGAAAGCATAGAGCAGTCCTGCAATACACGTCTGTCGTGCGGTGAGCGGAACGGCCTTCAGAATACTGATCCTCTCGTATTCGGCGATCGGTTCCGATATGTCTTTTGTCAACAACCAGCCAAAGCAACACTTCGTTCTCTCAGTACCGGAGATATAATTCTATTTGGTAGTAATAAAAGCGGGAGGTTTATGCTTGACACGGTTTTTGTCGTGGAAATCCACGCGCCGGTCCGACGGGGTGGCGCCTTGCCAAACTGGGCGTCCGATTTACATCGAAGAATTACTATGGACCTTATCGAAAACCAAATTCCAGAGTGCGGGCTGCGTCTCTACGGCGGCGAGACATGGTCATCGAGAAAACCCTTCTCTTTCGTCCCCTGTCGGCCCGCTCAACCTCAGCCAATTGGATTTTCAAAGCCCGTGATCAGGCCGATAGGCCCTCTGTATTCATTTATTAGCCCGACATTGCAACAGGGTTGCAAAATAGACAGCTTAACTTCAGGGCAGGCGTATGCGGTGTGGAGCGCTGTGGTCGAGCAAGTCTTGTCTGACGGTTGTGCTCTCGGGACCGCAGTTGGCGAGCCTGATTCGCGAGGCCACGCGGCGGCTCAATTTGCGCCAGCTTAATGGGACACAGCGGAGTTATTGCCAAGCTCAAGCGACACGAAGCCGAGTTGAATCGGCTCGGCGTTGAGCATCTCTACCTGTTCGGTGCGACCGCCCGGGGGGAGGCGCGTGAAGACTCCGATGTCGATCTGTTCTTTGACCATCCCGACGGATCTCTCGGACCTTTCGCCTTGATTGAGGTAAAAGAGGCGGCCGCTCTCTTGTAATAACTGCGGGCGTAGTTCAGCAGCGCGTCGTCCGCGACGGGCTCGATCGGCGTGAAGTCGCGATGGGCAATCCACTCCGGCCGTGTCGGCGTGCGGATATAGTTCGAGACCGCGCAGAGCGTCAGGTAAACGATGCGGCGCGGATAAGGCGTGATGTTCGGCGCTGAGCCGTGCACCAGATTGCCGTGGAACATCAGCACCGAGCCGGGCTTCCCGGTCGGCGCAACGATGCCGCCTTCCTGCGCCAGCCTGGTGACGGTTTCCTTGTCGAGCGTCCATAAAGGATAGGACGTCGTCTCGACATCGTGTTCTGCCGCCAGCGTCCCGTGCTTATGGCTCTTCGGGATCAACATCAGCGGGCCGTTGATCGCCATCACCTCGTCCATGAACACGGCGATGTTCATCGCACGCGGCTCGGGCATGCCGTCGTCGCGCGCCCAGGTGCCGTAATCCTGGTGCCATTGCCAGACATCGCCCTCGAACGCCGCCTTCGCGTTGATCTTGAACTGGTGCGTGTAGACCCCTTCGCCAAAGACCTGCTCCAGCGGTTCGACCAACCGCGGATGCGTTCCCAGGAGGCGAAACGCCTCGTTATAGGTGTGCGCGGCAAAAGCGGTGCGCGGCGCGCCGGTTTTCTCCCGCCACACCTCTGGGCGACCCGATCGATAGATCTCCTCCGCCTCGTCGCGCAGGACCGCGACTTCCTCGTCGGAGAAGCAGCCGGGCAGGAAGAAATAGCCCTCCTCCTCAAACTGACGGATCTGCTCGGGCGTGAGTTTCACGGGCTTTCCTCCTCTACGCACGCGCCGCTCGGCGGCGGTCAGTTCGTTCAGCTGAGTATTATAGCCGGTCGCAACAGGGGCGGTCACGCCTTGCTCGGAACCGCGGCGCGTCCGATAAATGTCGCCGACCTCAACCCTAGATCAGCCCAAGGTCGCGTAGGCTGGTATGGCCATTGCCCCCGATGATCAGATGGTCGTGCAAAACGACGCCGAGCGGGGCCGCGGCTTTTTTGATGTCCTGGGTGACGGCGATGTCGGCCTTGGACGGGGTCGGGTCGCCCGAGGGGTGGTTGTGCACCAGGATTATCGCCGAGGCGCCGAGATCGAGCGCGCGCTTGACGACCTCGCGCGGATAGACCGGCGTGTGGTCGATCGTGCCCCGCTGTTGGCGCTCATGTTTGATCAGCACGTTCTTGCGGTCGAGGAACAGGATGTGGAACTCCTCGATTTGGTTGTGCGCGACCTGGGCGTTGCAATAGTCGATCAGCTTGTCCCAGGAATTGACGACCGGCCGCTCCTGCAATTCGAGGCGCATCAGCCGCAGGGCCGCCTCACGCACCGATTTGATCGCGGCGATGCCGGCGAGGCCGAGCCCGGCTTCGGACAGCGCCTCGGGGTCGGCGCTCATCACTTTGCCAAAGCCGCCGAAATGCGCGAGGAGCGACTTCGCCGCCGGCTTCACATCGCCTTGCGGGTTGGCGGCGAACAGCAGCATTTCTAAGAGCTCGTAATCGGGCAGACTCTCGGCCCCGGCCGCAACCAGCCGCTCGCGCAGCCTGCGGCGATGGCCGTAATAGTGCGGCACAGCCGTTACCGCTTCGGCGAACTCGTTCCTGCCATGCCCGACGGCGACCGGGAACGGCGCCTTCCCGTCTTTGCCATTTTCGACCCCGTCCGTGCCGTATATCTCACGGCACAGCGACTTGACGCGATCATGGTCGGCGGAGTCAAACACCCATACGCGCCGGTCGGGGTTCCATATTCCGCCGAGGCTGCGGGCGCCGGCCGGGAACTTAGGGTGGTACGGGCTGCTGACCGCGATGCGGCCGTCCTCCTCTTCGACGATCGACAGAGGCATTCAGCGCCCCGCTTTCAGCATACCGAAGCAATGAACTTGGACGGTCGTTAGTGCACTCTCTCACGAATTGGGTTAAGGCCTCGTTAAGCATCTCCGCCCAAACCGTTCCGCTCGCATCCACTCACTGCTGCTGGGCAAACCGCAGCAGCAGCTCGCTGACCCGCTCGGGTTGTTCTTGTTGCACCCAATGCCCGGCACCGTCGATAAGATGGCAGCCGAGCATGCGGGTGCACGCGCTCTGCTGCATGCGCTCGAAATTACCGGGACGCTGGTAGGTGCCCCAGTCGCTCTTGCCGGCGATGAAGATTGAAGGCACGTCGATCGTGCGGCCCGAGAATAGCTCCAGCTCGGCATCGTAGAGGCCTTGCGTGCGGGCGCGATACCACTGCAATCCACCCTGGAAACCGGTGCGTTCGTATTCGGTGCTGTAGACGCGGAGTTCGCCCTCCGGAAGCCATTGGCAGGAGGCAATTTCGGCAGCGGAGGGCATCACCGGCGCCACCGTCTCGGCCATGTTCTTGTCCAGATCCATTATGTAATAGGTTGGCATTTTGGCCAATTCGCTGGCGGTCCACGATTTCAACGGAAATGGCTTGTTCCCCGTCCAATCCGCACTTTTGTAGTGGAAATAGCCTCGCAGAAAAGCGTGGACGCCTTGCGGGCAGTGCCGCATATCGGCATTGGCCGGGCGGGTCGAGTAATACCACTGGTAATGCTTGCGGGGGCGGTCCAGCTTAGCCAATTCATCGTGGATGCTGTTGTCGGGCGGTTTCGACTGTGACGGGTTGTCGGCGGTATCGAAGGGCAGCGCCGGCGGGCCGGCAAAGGGTGCGCTCATCAGAGCGACTGAGCGAAACACGTCGGGGCGCACGAGGGCGCACCAAGCCGCGACCGAAGCTCCGAAATCGTGCCCCCCGACGAGTGCGACTTCGCGATAGCCGAGCGCCGAGACTAGCCTCAACGCGTCCCTGATCGCATTCAGAATGCGAAACGAGCCGAGGTCCCCATCATATTCCGCGTCCCACCCGGTCGTGCGACCATAACCCCGCTGGTCGGGCGCCACGACGCGGAAGCCTGCGGCGGCGAGCGGCACCATCACCTTTCGCCAGGAGTAGGCGAGTTCCGGGAAGCCGTGCAGGAGCAGGACCAGCGGCCGGCCGCGTGTCTCGAAGCCGGCCTCCAGCACGTGCATTCTCAGCCCGTTGATGTCGCGCACAAACCGGGATCGGATGCCGGACGGAAGAACATCATCCGGCAGCGGCGGCAGCTCGGTCATTTCTACCTCTCGTGATCTTGTGGGGTTGATCCTCGCTTCTATTTCTCGAGAGTATCGTGGCTTTCGTCGGGAGCGCGAGGGTCGATCACGCCTGCGCCAGACAGGTCGCACGCCGCTCCGAACGCCGGTATCTCGATCTGCATCGCCCGGCAGCGATGTCCCGCGATTATCAGAAACGGATCAGCAAAGAGCGGGACTGACCAATGGTGTGGCGGATCGGCATCGATTCGGGTGGTACATTCACCGATATCTGCCTGTTCGACGAGAGCAGCGGCCGCATCGCGGTTTGGAAAGTCTCCTCCACCCCTGCCGATCCCTCGAATGCGATCGCAGAGGGGGTCGGCGAGGCACTCTCTCAGATGGGCGCGAAAGCAAACGATGTTTCGTATTTCGGCCACGGGACGACAGTGGCGACCAATGCGCTGATTTAGCATCGCGGCTTACCAACCGGTTTGATCACCAGTGACGGTTTTCGCGATCTTCTCGAAATCGGCCGGCAAAAAAGACCCGACCTTTACGATCTGCAGGCGGACAAGCCGCCTGTTCTCGTCGACCGCAGGCTACGCATTGAAGTGCCCGAACGCCTGCGCCATGACGGGCGCGTCGAAACCGTGCTCGACCAGACTGCGGTACGCAACGCAGTGCGCGTTTTGCGGGATGCCCGCGTCAAGGCAGTCGCCGTCTGCTTTCTCTACAGCTTCCTTGATCCCACGCACGAGGCCGCGGCGCGGCGCATCGTCACCGACGAATTCCCTGAAGCCTTCGTTTGCGCCTCGCACGAGGTGGCGCCCGAGTTCCGCGAATACGAGCGGCTGTCCACGACCGTAGTCAACGCGTATCTCGGACCGATCATGGCGTTCTATATTCGGGGCGTTGCCGACCGGCTGACAGCGCTCGGCATCACCGCGACGCCATATCTGACGCAATCCAATGGCGGCGTGATCGATTTCGACACGGCGGCACGTCCACCGATGTCGCCCTGATGCAGGAGGGCGAGGCTCGCCCGCGAGGCGGTGGTCCACGGCTATCCGATCAAGGCCCCGATGCTCGACATCCATACGGTTGGAGCCGGCGGTGGATCGATCGCGTTCGTCGACACCGGCGGGTTGTTTAAAGTCGGGCCGCGCAGCGCCGGCGCCGATCCGGGGCCGGCCTGCTACGACTGCGGCAATGACGAGCCGGCGGCTATGGCCTTGCTTCCGAGCGCGATCTTGGGGCGGTCGAGCGCGACCTTGCTAATCAATGCATCGATCTCGCCACCGTGGCGGCAATGTATCCTGAGTTTCGAAGATGATTGCCGGCACTGAAGCGCGGCGAAGTCGTCGGCGAGCCCATATGAGCGTCGGCGTAAGCCGTGGCGTGCTTATGAGACGCCTGCATCCTATCGCTACTCCATGAACCAGCCGTGACTGACGACCAATGACTGACCGGTCAGCGCGTTTGTCTTGAAGCCGGCGAAGAACAGCACCGCTTCGGCGACATCCTCGATGGTCGTGAACTCGCCGTCGACGGTGTCCTTCAGCATGACGTGTTTGATGACGTCCTCTTCGGTGATGCCGAGCTCTTTTGCCTGCTCGGGGATCTGCTTGTCGACCAGCGGGGTGCGCACAAAGCCTGGGCAGACGACGTTGGCGCGCACGTTGTACTGGGCTCCCTCCTTCGCCACCACGCGACAGAGTCCGAGCAACCCGTGCTTGGCGGTGACGTAGGGCGCCTTCAGCACCGAAGCCTGCTTGGAATGCACCGAGCCCATATAGATGATGCTGCCAGATTTTGCCTTGTACATGTGCTTCAAGCAAGCCTTGGTCGTCAGAAAGGCACCGTCGAGATGGATCGCCAGCAGGCGTTTCCAGTCGGCAAACGGGAAGTCTACGACCGGGTCGACGATCTGGATCCCGGCATTGCTGACCAGCACGTCGATCCGGCCATATTTTGCCATCGTGTCGGCGACGCCTTTCTCGACCGCGGCCTCATCGGCCACGTTCATGCCAACCGCAAAGGCATCCGAGCCTTTTTCCTTAATCTCCCGCACGGTCGCGTCCGCAGCGTCGAGATTGAGGTCGGCGATAACCGGAGTGCCGCCCTCGGCGGCGAAGCGCAGCGCGATCTCCTTACCGATGCCGCTGGCCGCGCCGGTAATAATGGCCACCCTTCCATCGAAACGGGACATTGCGATTTTCCTTTTAGCGTGACTTAAGCGTCTTTCAGGTAGTCGAATACAACCTCGCCGAGCCCGACCGTCAGGTCGGTTACATAATGAGTGCCGGCTGTTCTCGACGATCCCGAACAATGGGTCAGCTTTGGCACCAGCGGGCATAGCGGCTCGCCTTTTCGCGGTTGGTTCACCCGAAGACCATATTCTGTGATCACCCCAGCCATAAGCGACTACCGGCGCGGTTTTCGGCGGGTGGATGTACAATCAGGGTTTCGCCGGGAGCGCTCTTGCCTTCCACAAATCCCAGGCGCGCAACAGGACGCCGGCGTTGGTCGCGGTCGCCTTGGCCGCTTCCTCGTCGTTCAAAAAGACAACCTGGCCCTGCCCGAGCTGCAGCGCCTCGGCTTCGAGCCGGGCATTGACCTCGGTATAGATCGCGCGGAAGACAGCTTCCTGGAGGGAGGGGGCGACGACGACATCCCCATGGCCGCGCATCAGTGCGACCGGCGCGGTTCCGAGTGCGTGCGCCAGCGCCGCGCCGAGTTCGGGCGTGCGGATCAGCATATCGGTAGCCGGGCCGCCCGCCTCACGAATCTCGAACACCGGCGCCCCGCCCGCCAGGAACGAGCTCAAATGGAACACCGGCCGAAGTTTTACGCTGGTCACCCCGAACGGGATCACCGCGGGCGAATGGCTGTGCACGACCGCCTTTATCGCGCGATGGGCCTTGTAGATCTCGCTGTGGATAAATCGTTCGAGATAGACAGCCCGGCCCTTCGGTTCGATCGCATTGCCGTCGCGGTCGAATTCCATAATGTCGGCGGCGGTGACCAGGCCGGGCGCCATGCTGCGCGCCAACAGGAAATGCTCGGGGTTCTTGTCGTGACGCACGCTGACGTGGCCGAAGCCGTCGACGACCCCTTGATCATAGAGGATGCGATTGGCGGCGACGAGGTCCTCGATCAGCGCCGAATCCGCTGTAGGCGGCTGCGCCGCGGCGGATGACGCAGTCATGACCAGCCCCAATAGCACGCCCCAAAACTTGAACATCGATGCATGCTCCCCTCCCGGCGACATTCCAGCGATCTTATCTGGCGATCTTATCTGACGAACCCCGGCGCTCGCTACGCCGGCGTAGTGGTGGTCGTCGGGCGTGTCGTAGTAGTGTCCCCAAGGGGTCCATGAATATCGCAAACTCGTTCGGTCTGTTGCTGCTCGCGCTGTTCGTGCTGCCGGTGCTGGTTAGCGGTTGCCTGCCCTATGGGCGCAATGGGGTGCCGTGGTACGAGGCGCGCCGCGACTCCAGTGGCCTTGCACCCGACCCGGCGACCACGCCGGAAGCCGTGGTTCAGGTCTATGCCGCACGCGCGGTCTCCTGGCGGGGGGTGCTCGCAGTGCACACCTGGATCGCGGTGAAGCCGACCGGGGCCCAACGCTATACGCGGTACGAGGTGCTGGGCTTCGGCGTCGCCGATGGCGCCCCGGCGGTTCGTGTCGACCGGATGGGTCCCGACAATTATTGGTTCGGCGCCCGACCACGGGTCATCGTTGACCGGCGGGGACCTGGTATCGACGCGATGATCGAGGAAATCCGTGCCGCGGTCGCCCGGTATCCCTATCCGCACGAGTATCGCGCCTGGCCCGGCCCCAACAGCAACACGTTCACCGCGTATATAGCTCGCCAGGTCCCCGGGCTCGGCCTCGACCTGCCGTCGAATGCGGTCGGCAAAGATTTCTTGCCCGGAGGTGCGTTGTTTGCGGCGGCGCCCAGCGGCTCCGGGTTTCAGGTTTCACTCTATGGCCTTGCCGGCGTCCTCCTCGCCGTCGACGAGGGGTTCGAGCTGAATGTCCTGGGGCTCAATATCGGCGTCGACGCCGCTGTGCCGGCGCTAAAGCTGCCGGCGATCGGCCGATTAGGGCTGGACCGCTAATCCCGCGAGCACCCCCCCTAAGAAGGGACGCCACCACGATTGACGCCGCGCGCGAACCGGCGCAAGGAGGGCTGGGAATATTACGAGCGACACTCACTCGTCGGAGAAAGCGGGAGATGTCAGCTCATCTTTGGGAGGAACCCGAGGCACATGCTGGACACCGATGATCTGGCGCTGTGGTATGCGCTCAATCAGCTGATGACCAACTACTGGGCCGACGTGGATCACAACGGCGGCAGCCGGGCGCACGAGTTTTATTTGCCGGAGGCGCTCTTCGCGGTCGGCAACAACCGGTTCGAAGGAGCAGAAAAGGTCCGTGCCTTCTATGCTCGGCGGCGGCAGCACGGCACTACCACCACCCGTCACCTGGTCAGCAATCTCCGGGTACTCCAGGACGATGCCCGTTGCGTCTGGACGGTCGGGGTGATGAGCCTCTACCGCGCCGACGGCCGGCCACCCTTTCGGTGGGCAAAACCGCCCGCCATGATTGCGGATTTCGAAGCCCAATGCGTGCTCGGCGACGACCGGCTGTGGCGTTTTCAGTCGCACGTCCTGCGGCCGATTTTTGTCGGCAGCGACCTTCCGGCTTCGATCTCGATCGACCCCCAACGCCTGTAAGGACACCTGCGCGGTGTGAGGGCGTCCGTTCTCTCACCTCCAGAAATTCGCCCATTTCCGGGTTTCGACCATCAGCCCTTGCTTGATCCGCTCGATGCCGGGCGCGGCGGCGCGGTAGCCCAATTCTACAGCCTCGTCGAGGGCACGGAACGACCACATCTCGATCGACCCGAGCTCCGGGTGGATCGATATGTCGGCCGCGGTGCGGTTCGCCGCGACCTCGGCCACTTGTTCGGGCTGCTGCTTAACCGGAATGCGGACGCTTCGTCCCTTTTCGGGTTGGGAATGGAGCTTGGCGTAACACCGGCGCTCCTGCTGTGGCAATCAAGTGTATCGGCTCGGCGTAGATGATCCAACGCTCAGGCGGTCGCTCGCGCTCGCTGTCGGCGGTGTTTCGCCTTCAGCTTGGCCTTGCGCTTGTTCGCGCGGATCGTCGTGCTCGCTTTGACGCTCTTCCGCATTTGCAACTCCCATCTAGACTGCGTCGGATCACTCTAACAGGCATCGTCGAGTACGATCCGTTTATCTTCGCGACTTCTGCCCGCCGAGAGCCGCGACCGCATCTTCGAGATCGAGGATGCACCGCGTCGGCGTCGAGGGACAGCGCCTTCTCGACCCGCCGCGCATGGTTCCCCGGCGCAAACAGAAAACTCCGCAACGGCTGCATGGCTGTCCTCCCCGAGGTTATCCGCGCCGGATGCCTCCATCGCCCCATCATAGCGGCGATTAATCGAGGCATCGAGCATCGCCGAGCCAGCGGCAATGTAGCTGTCTCACCGAAGTTGGCCGCGCAACAGGTCGACAGCCCGAGTGGCTCGGTTCGTGGAATTACCCGGGCGGCCGGGAGCATGCCGGACGAGCGCTCCGGAACAGTGCGCCCTCGGCCACTCCTAGCTGTTTTTGCTGTTTTTTGCAGCGAAATATCAGCCAAACCAATAATTGCAAAAATAGAAATACGAGGATCTCTAGCGCCCTCGTGATCCCTATGCTCCGAATCCTGGCAGAGCGCCGGGGCCGGCCCTTCCAAGACGAACGTTGTCACCTGTTCCACCTGTTTTATCAGGTCCAGATCAGGCTCGGTTCTCCCAATCGGTTGAAGAACCGTGGGCGGGGCCCGACGACACCGATAATAGCGCGATAATCGGCCATGCTCACGCGATAACTCCCAAATCATTGGCAACCGCCGATGTTAGCATATGTTTGCTAAAAAGTCAATAAACATTAATGTGATTAAGGCGACACAAACGAGGGACGAGTTGTCTGTCGAGGATCAGCGCGCCCGTGTTCGAGGGCAGCCGACAGCACGACGTGAACAGAAATCAAGAATTCTGGAGCCGGCCGGCCGCTCTCCGACCCGAAGCGGAAGTTTGCTCCACCGCCCCTCAGTGCCATAAAGCGACATTCGGCGGCGCGTTACTCGATCACCTCGTCGGCCACGGCGAGGAGCGTAGGGGGCACAGTGATGCCCAGCGCCTTCGCGGTCTTGAGGTTGATGGCGAGGGTGAATTTGGTCGGCTGCATGATCGGCAGGTCACCGGGATTCTCACCCTTGAGGATGCGGCCGACATAGATGCCCACTTGGCGGTAACCGTCCACCGGATCGGCGCTGTAGCTGATGAGTCCGCCGGTTTCGGCCGTCTCGCTCAATGAAAACATCGCGGGCAAGCGATGTTTCGCTGCCAATTCCACTAGGCGGTCGCGATTGGCGCGGCTCACTGTGAAAAGCTCGACCGCTGTGACCAGCATCGCGCCCGCTCCCGCATGCTCTGCCTGCGCGAAAGCGGCGTCGAACTGTGCCGGATCGCTCGCATTGACTGTAACCAGTTCTAGCCCAAGGGATTTGGCTGCGCCCACTGCCTCCGCCAATCTCGCCGCCGCCCCCGAGTCGTGAGGATCACAGAGGGCCGCAACCACGCCGGCGGTAGGTACTAACTGGTGCAGCAGGTCGACGCGCTTCTGTTCGAGTTCGGAGATCATGAAATTGAAGCCGGTCAGATTACTGCCCGGCCGGTTGTAGCGGGGAACGAGGCCGGACTTCACCGGGTCTTCGCCCGTGAAGAACACGATCGGGATGGTCGAGGTCGCTGCTTTGGCCGCCAATGCCGGTTGCGGGCCGCCCCCGGTGACGATCACAGCAACCCGGCGCTGCACCAAATCGGCCGCCAACGCCGGCAGTCGATCGAGGTGATCATCAGCCCAGCGATACTCGGCCGCAAAGTTGCGGCCCTCGACAAAGCCCATCTCGTTCAGGCCGCGCGGGACGCCAACCAGAAATCCCTTCGATCGGTCGGCTGCGCCACCATTGAGGAAGCCGATCACCGGCAGGGCGCGCTCCTGCGCGCGCGCCGCAAGCGGCCACGCCACCGCCGCGCCGCCGACCATCGCGATGAGATCGCGCCGCCCGATCAGCCCTGACCGTCCGCCTGCGTTGTTCTCTTGCTTCACGGCCCCCTCTGCCATGACCCGCGAAATTTTAGCACGGTAAGGGTTGCCGTCGAGCCTAACGGCTTGCGGCGGGCTGAGTTCTAAATCGGGTCATGTTCGGCGGTTGGATGGCGGTACAATGTCGGCTTCTTACCACCCAAATCGGCGGGTGCAGAAGTCAACACTTCTGCAATACACAGCAAGTGTCCTGTACAAGTCCTACCTCCCGCAAATCTACCCTCGGCGTAGCTGACGCATGGCGTACCGACGACGCACTTAAGCTGTCGGCCCTGACATTGATCCCCCTAATCATTCATCAAAAGCGCGCAAGCCCCGAGCGCATGACATTATTCAGCGTCTCATGGAGCCGAAGCGGGCGGCGGGGTGTTGGAAATCTTAAGAGGAGAGGCGGATGGGCGGTCTGTCCGTGAATGTCGGAGGGGATGTCATGCCTTCTTCCATTATGTTCGATCCTGGGGCACTGAAGTTCTACTTTCCTTTAGTTCCTGCAGGTGCAAGCGACTACGCGTACAGCGTTGCTGCACCTGTGCCGTCGACGGCACAGGTGACAGCGAGCATACAAGGGTCGGGCAAGGCACAGTTTAGCGGCTTATTACTCACAGCCTACCGCCGCAGCATTGCACCCCCCAACCCACCCGGCCCCTTTCCGGCCGCCAAAGGTGCGGTTAGCCCGGTGATGCCCGTCCAGGCACAACCAATCCCAAGCCCTTTTTCCGTCGTTCCTTTCCGCTCTTCACGCAAGCCTGCGATACGTCCTGGCTTCGGCCCGAACTGGGTTTATGTGATGACCGGTCAGTCGGACGGGACAAAGCCGCTTCTCGTGGAGGCGCAAGGGATGCTTGAAATCGACGTGACCTGCACAGCACCCCAACAGGTAAGCCCATCCGCGAATCGCTTCGTAGCGGAGATTCTTGTAAATGGCACGACGTGGAACCAGAACTCCGATACCCCTGGTGTTGAACGTTCTTGCGGGCGATTCCTGTGTGTCGCTGGCGGGTGAGAACAACTCCGTGGAGTTGGTACCCGGCGAAGCTGCCGCTGGGTTTACATGGGGCTTCCAGTTTTTGCGCGGATTTTCGCCGCCCCTCGATGAAGATTATCCTGTGACCGTAGTCCTCAACCCGGGACAAGGGGACGCGGCTCCGGGAGTATACCTCTTGCCGCGTTTTCTGACTATTACATTCACTGACGCCGCCCAGGGACAAACCTCCATACGGGCAAACGGAACGGTCGGTGCATATTTCTATGCAAATGCCCCAAGCAGCGGTTCATTCACAATACCTCAGGAGGCATTTGTGGCCAATTCCGCCGAGGCCGGACTATGCACTTCGCCAAATAACTTACTTGGAGGCACACCGATAGGGTATACTATTTTACCATCTCCTATACCCCCGTTGCCTGAAGAAAGCCTGGCTGCGGCAAAGAGGTAGGGGAAAGCCCCGCACACGTGACGCTCGACACGAATCGCGCAATGATTCAGTCCGTGCATTTATCGGGTCGAGCAGGCGTAGGGCGGATGCAATCCGCCGTCTTATTTTCCGGGATACCGGGGCCTGATCGTAAGGTTGCTTGTCTCGGTTATCCGACAAGCGGGATTCCGATGGAGGCAAAAACGGCGGATTACATCCGCCCTGCCCTTGCTGCGACGATTGTTGCACAAAAGACGGGCCGAATATCCACAGCGCCCGCCATTGTGGGGCACAGGTCCGTCGCGATTTTTTTTGCCGCCAGAGAAGCTTATGATTCTTATCACAGCACCTCCCACAACGCGGCGATGGCGGATAAACAGGGGTTATGGTCTCGGTGACTGACGAGGAGACGGCACTATCTGAGGTGAGTGCGGTTGCTGGGTTGGCGCTGGTTGCGGTTCGGGGAGCACAAAAATCTGAGGCTGCGCCTGCTTTGTGGCCGTGATGGAATTCGCGATGGCGCTGGTCTGAGCGGCCATTTCCGCGCGCATCGCGCGGAATTCTTCGGATAGCCGCGGGGGGATCGTGTCAATTTTTGCATCCAGGCGATTGAATTGGACGCCGAAGAAAGCAAAACCTATGGCCATCACCGCAGCCACTAATCCAATTGCTCCGCTAAGGATGGTAAAACTGGACCGTAAACCATCGACCGCGCCCTTCAACTCTCCGAGTTGGGTATCGACTGAGGATTTCCACGCTGCGTCCATACTCGGATCATGGGAACCGCTCCCGCTCGGCGCAACCTTCTCCGCAAGAAATTCGGCGATGTTATCCTCACTTACGACACGCGGCGGCGTGTTCATTTTAGGTTGGCGTCCAGCCAGCGTTTGATGACTTCCGAGTCCAGGAATTTCGTGTTGCCGCAATTGTTACAAGACAATCTTAGAACGGAAGTAAGCGCCTGGCCAATAGTGTGGGTGGTCCCATCCGACGCAGGGATGAGCGACAGTGGTCGAGGCCTAAAATACCCCCAGATTGTCGCCTGACGACATACTTCGCATTCCTCCATTCGCCACTTCGCAGCGAGGAAGCCCTCGATTTCTTCGTCGGTGAATTGATACCGGCCACGCGGCCCGGTGCATTGGGGTTCGTCGGACACGCCCCTCTAGCTCCCCAAAGGGCGGAGCCGCATGCCCGGTTGAACGCGCCCCGAGAGGGCGTAGATAGCGAAACATCGTCCCGCGGCGGCTCGCAAGGTATCGCGGGGCGCGGAATGCCCGGAGTGGAAGCAGCCCCGGCCTCCAATTATTTTTCTTCCCTATCACATATCTGATCGAATGCCGAGCCATCCGCGAGGCAAATCGAAACCCACCGACCAGAAGACAAGGGATTGGCCTTCACCCAGACGCTAGGCGCTTTTGAACGCTCTGCTCGTGTGATCAAGTCTCGTTCGATTGCATCCGCTGACGGGTCGGTCCCGTTTGACCGAGTTCAGTTATTCTACGGCAGCGCGCGCCAGTGGCACATCGCGCTTTGCTTGAGGTTGTTTGGCGTTCGGTTATGATCTCATCAGAGTAACGATGGCCGGTAATAATCGGGTTTTCGAGGCGTTGTCATCCCGCACGCCGTACTAGAAAAAGAGCTAATATTTTTTACCGTTATTTTAAAGCGATTTCGCGGCAGCCTGCGCCAGATTGCTTTTATTGAACCAAGGAGAATTCCCTCGCGTAGACTTGTTACGAATTTGGTCAAAGACGATTTCGGGGTTACGGCGATCGAGTATGCGTTGATCGCCGCATTGATCGCGGTCGGGGCAATCGCCGCGTTTCACCCTGGTCGTCACCAATCTGAGCAGCTTGTTCAGCACCAACGCCGCGAAAATGTAAGACTCGGGGAGAAAGGCACACCCCTCGAACGACGCTCGGCGGATCGCAGCACATCCGCCAAAACCTAGCCGTGCAGGTTCTCACCATCGCTGATGCCCGAGAGCGAATATGGCTTGAACATTTCCTTCTTGCGGTACTCCGTCCCAGATATAGCGACACATCGCAAGGGGCAGTCGCACCCGCTTAACCCGGCGGCTCGGTCTCGTTTGACCGAGTTCGGTAATTCCCACAAACTCGCGCGGGCGGGAGTGAGGTCTTAACCATGAGCGACATTGGCCCCCTTTATGTCGGCCGCTCGCTGTTGCGGCGCGAAGACCACCGGCTGCTGAGGGGCCAGGGGCAGTTCATCGCCGATCTCGTCCTGCCGCGCATGCTGCACGCCGTTTTGGTCCGCAGCCCGGTAGCGCATGCGCGCATTCGCTCGGTCGACCTGTCGCGCGCCGCCGCCGCGCCCGGCGTGGTGCTCGCTCTCAACGGCGCCGATCTGTTGCAGCTGCTGCCGCCGGTGCCGGAGGGGCAAATCTCGATGCCGAGCAAATGGACCTCGGTCATTCAGCATAAATTCCTCAATCCGCAGCAGCCGCTATTGGCGCACGACAAGGTGCGGCATGTCGGCGAGGCGGTTGCGGTCATTGTCGCGGAGAGCCGCGACCAGGCCGAAGACGCGGCCGAACGGGTGACCTGGGACCTCGAAGAGTTGCCGGCAGTGGTCGACCCAGAGGCGGCGTTGCGCTCGGACAGCCCGATTGTCCATGACCGGTTTCAGACCAATTTGATCGGCGCCTTTTCGGTCGGCAGGGGCGATGTCGACGCCGCGCTGGCCGGCGCGCCGCACCGGCTGCGCCGCCGGTTTTATCACCACCGCTACGCCGCCGTGCCGCTCGAGTGCCGCGGCGTCGTCAGCGCCTATGATCCGCGCACCAACTCGGCGACGATCTGGTCCTCGACGCAGGTGGTTCACTGGGTGCGGCGCGAAGCCGCCGCACTGTTGGGCCTGCCCGAGGCGCGGGTGCGCTGCGTCGCGCTCGACGTCGGTGGCGGGTTTGGCGGCAAGGGGCATGTTTACCCCGAAGACCTGCTGGTCACTTTCCTCGCGCGCAAACTCGGCCGGCCGGTGCGTTGGATCGAGGGGCGCAGCGAGCACCTGATGAGCGCGACGCATTCGCGCGACCAGTTGCACGATGTCGAGGTCGGGTTTGACGATGAGGGTCATATCCTCGCATTGCGCGACGATTACATTGTCGATTGCGGCGCGTGGAACCCGATCGGGTCCGGTGTCGCCTACAACACCGCCGTCCACCTGACCGGCCCCTACAAGATCGGGAATTTGGCGGCGTCGGGCAGGATCGTCGTCACCAACAAGGTCCCGAACGCCCCATACCGCGGCGCCGGGCGCCCGGAAGCCGCCTTCGCGATGGAGCGGACCATCGATTTGGTGGCGCGCACCCTGGGCCTGGAGCCGGCTGAGGTGCGCCGGCGCAACATGATCCGCGCCGACGAGATGCCATACAATGTCGGCATCCCTTACCGGGATGGCGAGCCGATCGTCTATGACAGCGGGGATTATCCCGCCGCGTTGCAAAAGGCGCTGGATGCGGTCGGCGGGGTCGAGGCGTTCCGCCGGCGTCAGAGCGAGGCGCGGAAAGCGGGCCGCCACCTCGGGCTCGGCATCGGCTGCTATATCGAGGGGACCGGCGTCGGGCCGTTCGAAAGCGCCTTCGTCCGCATCGACCCGTCAGGAAAAATCTACGTCTCGTCCGGGGCCTGCCCGCAGGGCCAGGGCATGGAGACGATCTTCGCGCAGGTGGCGGCCGACCTTTGGAAGGTCGCGCCGGAGGACGTCGTGATCTCCCTCGCCGACACGGCTGCGATCGCGATCGGGTTTGGCACGATGGCGAGCCGCAGCACGGTCACCCTGTCGGCGGCGATGCACCACGCGAGCGAGCGGCTCCGGGAAAAGGTCTTCGCCATCGCCGCCAACCTGCTGGAATGCGCGCCGGCCGATCTCGAATTGCGCAATGGCGGCGTCGGCGTGGTAGGGGTCCCCGGAGGCGTACCGGGGGCCACGGTGAGCCTCGCCAGGATCGCCCAGGCGGCGCGTCCGGGCTGGGACAACGAACGCCCGCCAGGGGTCGAAGCCGGCCTCGAGGAGATTTATTACTGGCAGCCGCAAACGGTCACTTGGAGCTATGCCGTGCATGTCGCGATCGTCGATGTCGACCCCGAGACCGGGCGCGTTGGCATCGAGGACTACGCCGTCGCGCATGATTGCGGCGTCGTCGTCAATCCGATGCTGGTCGAGGGCCAGATCATGGGCGGCGCCGCTCAGGGGCTCGGCGGCATCTTGTTCGAGGCGATCGCCTATGATGCGAACGGGCAATTGCTGAGCGGTTCGTTGATGGATTACGCGCTCCCGACCGCCGGCGACATCCCGGCAATGCGGATCGTTCACCAGCACTCGCCGTCGCCGCTCAACCCGCTCGGCGTCAAGGGGGTCGGCGAGGGCGGCGCCGTCGCCCCGCCGGCAGCCATCGCCAACGCCGTCTGCGACGCCTTGGCCCCGTTCGGCGTCGAGGTGAACGCGACGCCGATCAAGCCGGAACAGCTGATAAGCGCAATGCGACCGCGCTAGATGCGCTTGCCGTCGCGTCTCGCTCAGGGAGAACGGCGAAAGTGCTGCACTAGCCAGAGAGCCGCGAGGATGAGTAGAGATCCGACGACGGCGGCCACGACATCTCTGAGCGAGACGGTGATTTTGTCCAGTTCGGGGAAAAGGCCCAGCAGGCGGAACAGCAGACCGCCGAGGAGAGCGCCGACCAAGCCCAGCCCCAGATTCCGTAAAACGCCAAAGCCCTTGCGTTCCCGCGTAATTATCAGCCCGGCGAGGCTGCCGCCGAGCAGACCGATGATTATCCAGACGATGAATTGATCGAGTGAGACCATCGCGGCCTCCTATGGTTGCGCGAGGCCGAGGGGTTCGGCTCCGTCTTCGAATTTAGCTCCCCCGGGTTGACAAGAGCGCGCCATAATAGACCGTTCTTCGCACACGGAGCGGGTCATGGCGTACAAGCATCGCGGAGAGCATTAGCACCCAGCCCACGACGACAAGGAATCCGGCCAGCGAGTCGCGGCCGCCCGGCAAGGCCCGACAGAGGCTTCTGCGTCGGCTGCTGCTGGTGCCTGATGCTGATGATGTTCGTGATCGGCTCCGCCAATATAGGCCGGATGCTGGCATTGGGCGCAGTCATGGCGGCCGAAAAGAATCTGCCCACTGGGCGCCGGCTCTTGGCGCCGATCGGCGCCGTCCTGCTGCTGCTTGCCGCGGTCTGGGTTGCCATCGCCGGCGCGGCCGCCTGATCCGGGCGAAGCTTAGACCCCCGGGCTAGCGCGCCGCGATACGCCTGACCAATTCCGAATAGCGCGCGAGGCGATCGTCCGCGGTGTAGAGCATTGCCGGCTCGGTCATGGCCTGCGCGACCAGAACCCGGTCGAATGGATCGCGGTGATAACGAGGTAACTCCGCGACGAGAGCCGCGGCATCCGATCGGATCACCAGTTCGACAAACCCGATGTCGACGGCCGTGCGGGCGATCTCGGCCGGCTTGACCGTGAAATCCGCGCGGCCCAGCCCCGCCTTGATGGCGATTTCCCAAATGCTTGCAACGCTGAACAGCACTTCGCTGGCGCCGCTTTCGATCGTGGCGCGTGTCTCCTCATCGAGACGATGCGGCTGCGCCAGGGCCCACAGCAGAACATGCGTATCGAGCAGGACGCGCATCAGCGGCCCTCAAAGGCATTGAGAACCTCATCCGGCAAATCGGCGTCGAAATCCTCCGGCACGCGCAGCCTTCCTGCTAATATGCCGAGTGTGCGCTTTCGTCGCGGCCCGGAAAGTGGCCCCAACCGGGCGATAGGCTTGCCCGATTTTGCGATGATGATTTCCTCGCCTGCCGCGGCGGCATCGACCAAGCGCGAGAGTTGGGTCTTTGCCGCATGAATGTTGATGGTGCGCATCGCCTCTCCTAAATTCGGACTAAACTTAGTCCGATGCTGCCTTCCGATCAACAGGCGGCGTGGGTGGTGGCGGTGAGGCCGGCGCACTAAATTCCTTCATGTCGAGAGCGGATCCGGCGCTATCGCCAGGCCGCATAAGCCCTCACCCTCTCCTGTCGGGAGGGGTTTTTGTTGATCGGAATTGTGTCCGGATGAGCACCCTCCCTTCCTCTGTCGACGACACGCTGGCGCTGCTCGGCAGCGCCGATTACGTCGCCGACCGCAGCCTCGCGACGGCGGTGCATTTGGCGTTGCATCTGAGCCGGCCGCTGTTTCTCGAAGGCGAGGCCGGCGTCGGCAAGACCGAGATCGCCAAGGTACTGGCGAGCGCGTTGCGTCGCCGGCTCATTCGGCTGCAATGCTATGAGGGTCTCGATGTCGCCTCGGCGGTCTATGAATGGGACTATGCGCGCCAGATGATCGAGATCCGGCTCGCCGAGGCCGCCGAGGAGGACCGTTCGGAAATCGAGGGCACGATTTTTTCCGACCGGTTTCTGATCAAACGGCCGTTGTTGCAGGCGCTGGAGCCGGATATCGCCGGCGCGCCGGTATTGCTGATCGACGAACTCGACCGCACCGACGAACCGTTCGAGGCCTACCTCCTCGAGCTGCTCTCGGATTTTCAAGTAACGATCCCGGAGATCGGCACCATTCATGCCGAGCATCCGCCGATCGTCATCATCACCTCGAACCGCACCCGCGAGATCCACGACGCGCTGAAGCGGCGGTGCTTCTATTATTGGGTGGACTACCCGACCGCCGCGCGCGAGCTCGAAATCTTGCAGCGCAAGGCGCCGGGCGCCAGCGAGCACCTGTCCCGCGAGGTTGTCGGGTTTGTGCAAAGGTTGCGGACGATGGATTTGTTCAAGCTTCCCGGCATCGCCGAGACGATCGACTGGACCGAAGCCTTGATGCAGCTCGACGTACTGGAACTGACGCCGCACGCGATCAACGACACGTTGGGCGTGCTGCTCAAATATCAGGACGACATCGCCCGCCTGCACGGCAGCGAAGCCGCCCGCATCCTCGATCAAGTCAAGGTCGAGGCCGCGGCGGCGGCGGCGTGATCCGGTGCCAGACGAACCTGATCTCCCCATCGCGTCCCGCGACGGGTCCCCTCCCTCTCCCCCTGCGAGCGGGCGGAGAGGGGAAGTTCCCGAGAGCGGCAGGCTGCTCGCCAATCTGATGCACTTCGCGCGCACGTTGCGCGCGGCGGGGCTGCCGGTCGGGCCGGGCAAGGTCATCGACGCGGTGGCCGCGGTCAGGATGGTCGGCATCACCGATCGGCGCGATTTCTACTGGACCCTCCACGCCGTGTTCGTCAATCGGCCGGATCAGCGGCTGATCTTCGACCAGGCGTTTCATGTGTTCTGGCGCAATCCGGATCTTCTGAAAAAGATGATGGGGCTCGTGTTGCCGGAAATGCGGATCGACGGTGCCGAGGACGAGGGCGCGGCGATGGTGCGGCGCCTTGCGGAGGCGCTCCACCCGGATATCGGCAAAGAGGGCGAAGCCGAGGAGACCGAGACCGAGGTCGACGCGGCGATGAGCTTCTCCGACCGCGAGCAGCTGCGCGGCATGGATTTCGAGAAGATGTCGTTGGAAGAGCTGGCCCGTGCCAAGGCGGCGATCGCCAGGCTGCGCCTGCCGGTGCAGGACGTCCCGACCCGGCGTTTCGCACCGGACCGCCATGGCGCCCGCGCCGATATGCGCGCAACTTTACGAGCGGCGCTGCGCTCGGGCGGCCTCATCGAGCTGAAGCGGCGCAGCCGGCGCCGGCGCCCTCCGCCGCTGGTCGTGCTGTGCGACATTTCCGGCTCGATGAGCCGCTACAGCCGCATTTTCCTGCATTTCATGCACTCGGTGACCAATGACCGCGACCGGGTGCATACTTTCGTCTTCGGGACGCGGCTCACCAACATCACGCGATATCTGCGCCACCGGGATGTCGATATGGCGCTCGACCGCGTCGCCGAGGCGGTGACGGACTGGTCGGGCGGAACCCGCATCGGCCACGCGCTCGCCGAATTCAACCGGCTGTGGTCACGGCGTCTGCTGGGCCAGGGAGCTATCGTGCTGCTGATCACCGACGGGCTCGACCGCGATGCCGGCGCCGGTCTCGCTCATGAAATGGACCGGTTGCACCGGTCGTGCCGGCGGTTGATTTGGCTGAACCCGCTGTTGCGCTACGAGGGTTTCGAGCCAAGATCTCTCGGCATGAAGGCGATGATGCCGTATGTCGACGAGTTCCGTCCGGTGCACAATCTCGAAAGCCTCGAGACGTTGATCGAGGTGCTGAGCACGCCGACCACGCGGCGCGGGATGGCGGCGATGCCATGGCGCGCAAACCAGGAGAGGGCAGCATGAGCGATACGGCAGAAATTCTGGAACAGGCAGCGCGTTGGCGCGAGGCGGGGTCGGGCGTGGCGTTGGCCACCGTCGTCACGACGTGGGGCTCCTCACCGCGCCCGGTCGGTGCCAAGCTCGCAGTCAACGATACGGGAGCCATGGTCGGCTCGGTCTCGGGCGGCTGCGTCGAGGGCGCGGTTGTCGAGGAGGCGCTCGAAGCGATCCGTGACGGCAAGCCGCGGCTTCTCGATTTCGGCGTCACCAACGACCAGGCCTGGGAAGTCGGCCTCGCCTGCGGCGGCAAGATCCAGATCTTTGTCGAGCGCGTCGAATGAAAGGACGCATTCTCGACCGCGTTGTAGCCGCGGAGCGTGAGCACCGCAGCATTGCTCTTGCAACCGATCTCGCAACGGGCCGGCAAATGCTGCTCGACGGCGAGCATGCGGAGGGGGACCTGGCACTCGACGATGCGGCGCTCGACCGGGTTGGCGAAGCTTGGCGCACCGGCCGCAACCGGACCATCGAGACGGCGGCCGGCCGCGTGTTCGTAGAAGTGCTCACGCCGCCGCATCGCTGCTTCATTATCGGTGCAGTGCATATCGCGCAACCGCTGGCGCGGATGCTGACAATGGCCGACTACGCCGTGACGGTCATCGACCCCCGCGGAGCGTTCGCGACGCAGGCGCGGTTTCCGGATGTCGAGCTGACACAGGAATGGCCCGACGAAGCGCTCGAACGGTTGCAGCCCGATCGCGGCTCGGCTGTCGTGGCCTTGACCCACGACCCAAAGCTCGATGACCCGGCGCTGGCCGCGGCGTTGCGTTCGGACTGCTTCTACATCGGTGCGCTCGGCTCGCGCCGCAATCACGCAGGGCGCTGCGCGCGGCTCAAGGAACTGGGCTTCAGTGACGATGATCTCGCCCGCATCCACGGGCCGATCGGGCTCGCAATCGGCGCTGTGTCGCCGGCCGAGGTGGCGATCTCGATCGTCGCCGAGATGACCCAGGTCCTGCGTCACGGCGAGGCGGCGGAGGCAGCGTGAACTTCGGCGAGGTTCCCGTCGCCGAAGCAGAAGGGGCGATCCTCGCGCACAGCCTGAAGCTCGGGACAACGGCGCTGAAAAAGGCGCGGATACTGTCGCATGCCGATGTCGAGCTGATCGCTGCCTCGGGTTTGTCGCGGATCGTGGTCGCCCGGCTCGAACCTGGCGATATCGGCGAAGACGAGGCCGCTTGGCGGGTTGCTGCGGCCGCAGCCGGAGCGGAGATCGAAGCGGCGGCCCCGTTCACGGGTCGGGCCAACCTCTTCGCCAAGACGCGGGGACTTCTGGTGTTCGATCCGGAACGGCTCGACCGCCTCAACCTGGTCGACGAGACGGTGACGCTCGGCACTCTGCCGCCATTCGCGACGGTCGAACCCAAGCAGATGGTCGCCACGGTCAAGATCATCCCGTTCGCAGCACCAGAGACGGCAGTCGCGCGCTGCATCGACGCCGCGGCCGCGGACGGTCCGCTGCTGCGCGTTGCTCCGTTTGTGCCGCGTTCGGTCGGGCTTGTGCAGACGCGCCTCCCCGGGCTCAAGGAGAGCGTCCTCGACAAGACCCGGCAAGTGACCGAAGGCCGCCTCGCCGCACTCGGCTGCCGGCTCGTTTTCGAGGAGCGGTGTGCGCACGAGACAAATGATTTGGCGTCAACAATTCGCGATGCGCTCGGCCACGGCATCGACATTCTGCTGATTCACGGTGCCTCGGCGATCCTCGATCGGCGTGACGTGATTCCCGCGGCGATCGTCGCTGCGGGCGGCAGGATCGACCATTTCGGGATGCCGGTCGATCCGGGCAATCTGCTGCTCCTCGGGCATGTCGCGGAGCGGGTCGTGCTCGGGCTCCCTGGTTGCGCCCGATCGCCCAAGGTCAATGGCTTCGACTGGGTGCTCGAGAGGCTGGTCGCCGGGCTGCCCGTCGGTTCCGCAGAGATCATGCGTATGGGCAGCGGCGGCCTTCTCGCCGAAATCCCATCGCGGCCGCTCCCCCGCGCCGAAGCAACGCCCGCCGAGCAAAGGCCCGCGGCAAAGCCTGCCGGCCCCCGTATCGGCGCTCTCCTACTCGCCGCAGGGCAATCGCGGCGCATGGGCGGCCCCAACAAACTGCTTGCCGAAGTCGATGGCACGCCGATGGTGGCCTATGTAGCCCGGAGGGTGCTTGCCTCGCGAGCACGGCCGATCATCGCGGTGCTCGGCAATCAGGCCGACGCGGTCGACGCGGCGCTCGGCAAGCTCCCAGTCGAACGCGTGCGCAATCCGGAATTTGCCGGCGGTCTCTCGACCTCGCTGAAGCGTGGAATTGCGGCGCTGCCGTCCGATCTCGACGGCGCGCTGATTTGCTTGGGCGACATGCCGCTGATTTCCGGCCGGCACATCGACCGGCTGATCGCGGCGTTTAACCCGCTCGAAGGCCGGGCCATAATCGTGCCCACGCGCCGCGGCAAGCGCGGCAACCCCGTCCTGTGGTCAAAGCGGTTCTTTCCCGAAATGGCCGAGCTCGCCGGCGATGTCGGTGCCAAGCACCTGATCGGCGAGCATGCCGAGCTCGTCGCCGAAGTCGAAATGGACGACGACGCCATCCTCGTCGACATCGACACGCCCGAGGCGCTCGAAGCGCTGAGACAAAAGAAGGGACCCGTCATCGAGGCCGCTTGCTAAGGGAGGACAGGGAAATGCAGAGCGAGCGTGATCCGCTACCGTTCCGGCCGTATGCGCCGGGGACGCAGCCGCCCTATGACGCCCCCGCCTACGGCAGCACCCACAAACGCCACCCGCAGGAAAGCCTGGTGCGGCTGCCCCACACGATTACCGAGACCGCCGGGCCGCGCTTCAGCACCGCGCATTTCCCGCCGCTCCCGGATTTGTCGATAGTTAACGGGAAAACGGCGCTCGGCGAACGCATCATCGTGCGCGGCCGGATTACCGACGAGGACGGCCGCCCGGTTCCGCGCGCCATCGTCGAGATCTGGCAGGCCAACGCCTCCGGCCGCTATCAGCACCCGGCGGACCAGCATGACGCAGCGGTCGATCCGAATTTTCGCGGCGAGGGCCGGGTTTATACCGACGATGAGGGCTGGTACCGGTTCACCTCGATCAAGCCCGGCGCCTATCCGTGGCGCAACCACCACAATGCGTGGCGGCCGAACCATATCCATTTTTCGTTCTTCGGGTCGGGCTTCGCCGCCCGGCTGATCACCCAGATGTACTTCCCGGGCGACCCATTGCTCGAGCTCGATCCGATCTTCCTGTCGATCCCTGATGCGGCGGCGCGCAATCGCCTCGTCTGCGCCCTCGACATGATGGTGACCGAGCCCGAATGGGCGCTGGGTTACCGGTGGGACGTCATACTGCGCGGCCACGAGGCAACGCCGATGGAGGCTTGAGCCGTGCCGAGCGCCACCAGCAGCCAGACCATCGGGCCGTTCTGGCACCTGATCGAGCACCCGGAATGGGCCGATTTGACGCGCTTCGGCGCCGCCGGCGCGCGGGTCACGCTATCCGGCTCGGTCATCGACGGCGACGGCAATCCGGTGACCGATGCCGCTGTGGAGCTATGGCAGGCCGATCCGGCCGCTGACGAGAGTTTTCCGGGGTTCGGACGCTGTCGCACCGATCAGCGGGGCGATTTTTCCTTCACGACCGTGAAACCGGGGCCGGTGCCTGGCCGCGGCAATTCGCAGCAGGCTCCCCACTTCGCCATCGCCGTGCATGCCCGCGGCCTTCTTAAGGCCCTAATGACGCGCGCCTATTTTGTCGGCGACCCGCTCAACGAGACCGATCCGCTGTTGTCCTCGATCGAGGATGCCCAGCGCCGCGCAACTCTGCTCGCCCAACCCGAGAGCGAGAGCCATTGGAGGCTCGACATCCGGCTGCAACGCGGATCGCGCGGCGAAACCGAAACCGCGTTCCTCGACATCTGAACGGAGGGGTCGTGTGTCCAGCGCCGTTCCCGTTCCCTCGCTCGATTGCCACCGTCGACGGCGTGGAGTTTGTCGAGTTCGCGTTAGACGAGGCCTCCGGAGACGATCTAGCCGTCTTTCTCGGACATCTCGGGTTCCGGCGCGCCGGGAGCCATCGCTCGAAGGCGGTCGATCTGTTTCGGCAAGGGCGGATTAATTTATTGCTGAACAGCGAGCTGGACAGCGCCGCCTCCTATCATTTTCAGCTGCGAACGGGCGGCGGATCGGCCATAACACCGATTGGTGCGGATTTGCCGAGAGCTTCCGCCGCGGTCTGCCGGACGTGAAGCGCGAGCGCGTCGTCCAGTTCGGGGCGGCGGCGCAGGGGCGGCAATGGGGCATGCCGCGCTAACCCTCGGCGTCGCTCAGCTGATGATCGTCGACACCGATCAGACGCGGGCCGAGCGGGTCGCGGCCAGCCTCGCGGAGCGCTTTGGCATAGGGCGCACCGCGGCGCCACGCGACCTCGCCGCCGCGGTCGGCGAGGTCGACGGCATTATCAATGCCACCCCGGTGGGCATGGCCAAGTATCCAGGTTTGCCGATGCCGGCCGAACTGTTGCGGCATGACCTCTAGGTCGCGAAGATCGTCTACTTTCCGCTGGAGACCGAGTTGCTGAAACGCGCGCGCCTGCCTCATACGCCGTATTGCGTGGCGGATCTAGTGGCGGAAATGGCGGATGCCGGTGAATACCATCGCGATGTCGGCGGCGTCCGCCGCGTCAATGACCTCTTTGTCGCGCACCGACCCGCCGGGATGGATGACGGCGGTAACCCCCGCCTCGATCGCCGCTTCGAGCCCGTCGGCAAAGGGGAAGAAGGCATCCGAGGCGAGCACCGAGCCGACTGTCGGCGATTGCGCCAGTCCCGCTGACTTGCCCACCTCGGCCGCCTTCGCGGCGGCAATCCTGACGCTGTCGACGCGGCTCATCTGACCGGCGCCGATCCCGACCGTCGCCCGGCCGCGGGCGAAGACGATCGCATTGGATTTGACGTGCTTTGCGACGATGTCGGCGAATAACAGATTGGCAATCTCGCTCTCGCTCGGCGCTCGGCGGGTTACGGTGCGCAGTCCCTCCCGCCCGACGGAGATCCGATCGCGCTCCTGGACGAGGATGCCGCCGGCTACTAAGCGAAAGCTACGGCCCGCGGCATTCGGGTCGGGCATCTCCCTGGTGACGAGAAGGCGTAACCCCGTCCTGCGGGCAAGAATCGCTCGCGCGGCTTCATCGGCCTCGGGGACGATAACGACTTCAATGAGAAGCCGGGCGATCGCCTCGGCAGTCGGTCCATCGAGGCACCGATTGAGCGCGACGATGCCGCCGAAAGCGCTGACCGGATCGCAGGCGAGCGCCTTGTCCCAGGCTTCGTACAAGGTGGCGCCGATCGCTGCGCCGCAGGGGTTGGCGTGCTTGATGATCGCAACGGCAGGCGACCTAAATTCGGCAACCAACTCGAAGGCGGCGTCGGCGTCGCCGTAATTGTTGTAGGACAGCTCTTTGCCCTGGAGCTGACGCGCGGTCGCCACCCCTGGGCGACTTTGGCCGATGCGGTAGAACGCCGCCGATTGATGCGGATTTTCTCCATACCGCAGCCGGTCCGCCAAATGCCCGGTGAGGACGAAGGTCTCGGGAAAAGAGGTCTGCCCATCGCGCCCCATCCATTCGGCTATCTCGGCATCGTAGGCTGCGGTCAACGCGAACGCCTTGCGCGCAAGCTCGCGGCGCACTTCTAGGCCGACCGCCCCGCCTTCGGCGGCCAGTTCCGCCAGCACACGGTCGTAATCGGCGGGGTCGGTGACGACTGTGACGGCGTCGTGGTTCTTGGCGGCGGCGCGGATCAGCGCCACGCCGCCGATATCGATGTTCTCGAGGCAATCCTCGGGGCTCGCGTCGGATGCGACCGTCTCGGCGAAGGGGTAGAGATTGCAGACGAGGAAGTCGATCGGTGGAATTCGCCGCTCCGCCAGTGCGGCGAGGTGATCCGGCCGGTCGCGCCGGGCGAGGAGTCCCGCATGAATGGCCGGGTGCAAGGTCTTGACCCGGCCATCGAGGAATTCCTTGACGCCGGTGACTTCCGCCACCTCGGTGACCGGAATCCCGGCTGCGGCGAGGGTCTGCGCCGAGCCGCCGGTCGAGATTATCGTCACGCCGCGAGCGGCGAGCGCCCCGGCGAATGCAACGATCCCACTCTTTTCGCTGACCGAAATCAGCGCGCGATCGGATCGGGAGATGGTTTGCGCTCATCGCCGCGGATATAGGGCTCCGTCGGAAGCTTCGGCAAGTCTCAAGAGCCGCGGGCGAGCGCCACCAGCAAAGTTGCGACGGTCGCGGCGGACACGGCGAGCGATACGCTGCCCCACCCGTTCTCCGACGCCCAGCCGCAGCCGATCAGCACTACATCGGCGGCGATCACCCGTTTGACCACGGCCGCGTGGCCGAGGCCGCGACGAACGGCCTGCTGGTAGAAATGCTCGCGGTGAGCCTGCCACACCCGCTCGCCGCGCAGCAAGCGTCGAACGAGCGTGATCGTCGCGTCCGCAAGGAAATAGAGCGGCAGGATAAGCGCGATCGTCCAGTGTCCGCGAACCGCGAGGTCGAGCAGCAAGAAGCCGAGCACATAACCGAGCGGCACGCTGCCGACATCGCCGAGGAAAATCCGCGCCGGCGACCAGTTCCAGACGAGAAAACCGATGGCCGCCCCAGTCACCGCGGCAGCAAGCGCGCGCAGCGCTGGATCCGAACCGGCTCCAACAGCCGTGAACAGCAGCAGACCTGCGCCGATTGCCGCAGCTTCGCTGCCGGCCAGCCCGTCGATCCCGTCCATGAAGTTGAACAGATTGATCCACCAGACCCAGACGAGGCCGATCGCGACAAGAAAGAAAAGGTCCCGCGGCCCGGGCAGGACGAAGATGCCGATCGCCACGGCGGCGGATTGCGCGACCAGCCGTACGGGTGGGGAGAGATCACGCAGATCGTCGAGCCATGAAACCGCCGCCAGCAACACGGCGCCAAGGGCGATCCCAAAGACGCCTGACTGCGCCGAATCGGTTCGGGTGAGCAGGATCCAGGCCAGCAGTACCGAGCCGATCACCGCGATCCCGCCGCCGCGGGGTGTCGCCACCCAGTGGGATGATCGCTCGTTCGGGCGATCGAGGATCTTCCGGTGGGCGAGGATCGGAATGAGCACCCTGGTCGTCAGGCAGGTCAGCAAGCCGGTCGTGACGGCGACCGCCACGGACCACACGGCCTCACCCACCGCTGGGCGGTTGATCCTCGGGGGAGGAAGCCTGCGCGGCCGAATTCCTGGGAGCTTGATCTATCGGAAATTGATCATCCTGCACCTGATCCGCGATGGACCTGCGCGGCTCTCGACGAATCGCCCAGCGCACCGTCACGCCCCCGGGCGGTACGGTCCCGCTCAGCACGACCTGCTGCGTCCTTCTCGCCTCGCCGGAGCCGAGATAGATGCTTTCGCCGAGACCCATCTCGCCGCCGGCGGCGCGCAGCCGCCACACGATGCCGCTCGCCATGCGCAGCAGCGCGGCACTGCCCTCTCGGACCAGCTCCGCCTGAACCGACGGGTGCAGGTGGAAGCGCACGGCAAAGGCCGCTCCGGGGAGACCGGTCAGCCGATCCTCGCCGCGCAAATCCTCGCCGTCGGCGGAAAGGAAGAGCTGGCGTGCATAGATCAGCCCGAAGCGTTCGCGATAGCCGTCATGCGTCGCGGAAATCCATTGCTGGCCCTCATGCTCGGCACGCTCGCGAGCGACCGAGGCCGGGGTGCGGCCGAGTGTGCCGTCGGCACGGATCTCGACCGAGTTGGTGTCGGCGACGACCGTGACCGAATGTGCAGCGCTCGCCCGCGCGACCCGCCACCAATTAGGCTTGGGGCCGCGATAGGCGCCGCAATTGACGATGATCCGCTCGCGCTCATGGCTCAACTCGAAAGACAAGGGCCCGGCATGCGCGTGGTCGTCGAAGCCGCGCGTTGGCGGCTTCCCGGTGTCGATCAGAACGAGGCTCTTGAAGGCCTGCAGCCGGTCGAAGCCGGTGTCGGGCGCATGCGACGGCGCGCGCCCCTTGGTCTCGGACCGTGTCAGAATCAGGTCGATAAGAACCCCGTCTTCTTCGAGCGAATCGTTGAATAGCGCCAGCCGGCGGTCGCCATGGCGAAAAAAGCGCAGCATCGGCGCCATTCGCTCGATGGCATCTTTGAGCGCGGCCGGGACCTCGATCTGCGCTGATCGCAATACAGCCCGCGTATCGATCAAATCCTGTAGCACCTGCAATTGCAGCGACGGGCTGCGCGACAGGTGCCCGCCATCCGGAAGGATCTGAACCGACAACTCGCGTTCGAGGCTCTTGAGCACTCTTGCCAAGCGCGACTCGAACCCGCCGAGCACTGTCATGCCGGCGATCACGCCTTTGAGTGCTCGCACTCGGCCCGCACCGGCGACCTCCCAGGAGGCGGTTCGCGCCAAGTGGCGGAGCTGGGCAACGAGGCTCGTCAGCATCTCCCGGCGCAGCGGATCGTCCTGATCGCGCCTCACGATCTCGTCGAAGTGCGCAATCCAGGCAAAGACCCGCGTCGCCAGCACGTCGGACCGCCATCCGATACCGGTCCAGCCGGTGTTCTCGGCGATCCAGCTTTGCACCAGGTCGCGCGTTGCTTCGCGCGCGCCGCCGCCCGCCGCGGCAAGATCGGCAATCCATCCGAAGCCGTGCCATGCAGCGAGCCATTGCAGCCCCGCCGAGGGCGGAAACCAGCGCGGCGCCGGGGCGCGGACAAGCTCGCCGGCGAGCTCGATCTCACCGGCAGCTATCGCTGCGCCGCGCTTGGCGTCACCTGGCCAGCGCTGAACAATTCTGAGCCGAAGGTCGGCGGGAACCTTTCCGACCAGGGTGTGCCGGTAGAGGCGACCCGCGGCGAGAGCCTGGAGGGCGTCCCGCCGCAACCGAGTCAACAGCCCGGGAGAATCGGATCCAACTCCGTGTGCGGCAATCGGTGGTCTACCCCTTCCGCTTCCGCTGGCGGCTGCCGTCATCTGCCAGCCCCGCGCTGTATGACCTGGGCCGGCGCGACCGAAGGCCGCTTGCAAAAGCATTGCCGGAGAGGAAACCGCATACGGTCTCGTAACAAGGAAAGTCACCCACCGCAAGCCGCCGAGGATCGCGGGCAGGTAGAGCACTAGCGGAGCCCCGAGGATCGCACTCCCGTTGGGATATTTTTTTACTTTAAGGGCTGAGCTTCACCAGCCTTGCGCAGTAGAAGCCGTCGATGCCGTCGTATTCGCCGAAATGGCAGGGCAGGGTCCGCAGGTCTCCCTCCGGGGTGATCCATTCGGGGTTCGCGCCGACCTCGTCGGGCCGAATCTCGCGCCGCTCCACCGATAGCCCGGCGTAAAGCAGAGCTTCGATGCGTTCCAGCCCTTCTTCCGGCTCCAGCGAACAGGTGCAGTAAATTAAAGTGCCACCGGGCTGGAGCATGTCGACGGCCGCCCGTAACAAATTCTCTTGAACCGCCGAGAGCCGCGCGACGTCCTCGGGCAATTTAAGATGCGGCACGTCGGGGTGGCGGCGAATCGCGCCGGTCGTACTGCAAGGGGCGTCGAGCAGCACCGCCTCGACCGGATGCGGAGGGCGCCAGGTCAATGCATCGGCCCCGACCGCCTCGACCGGCAGATCGAGCCGCTGCAGGTTGGCGACGAGCCGATCGAGACGGCGGGTCGAGCGGTCGACCGCCGTCACCCGAGCCCCGACGGCCGCGAGCTGCGCGGTTTTGCCCCCCGGTGCGGCACACAGATCGATCACCTCGCGTCCGGCAATATCGCCAAAAAGTCGTGCAGGCAGGGCCGCGGCGGCGTCCTGGACCCACCAAGCGCCCTCGGCATAACCGGGCAGGGTCGCGAGGGCGCCGCCCGCAGCCCGACGCAAGGTGCCGGTCGGGAGCAAGACCCCGTCGAGTGTGGCGCACCACGTCTCAGCGTCGTCGCGCAACGTGAGATCAAGGGGCGCTTCCTTTAAATGTGCGGTGGCGATAGCCCGAGCGGTCGCTTCCCCGTAGGTCCTGCTCCACGACCACCACAGCCAATCGGGCGTGTTGAGACGCGGGGCATCCTGCTCCTCGACACGAGCGGCGCCTTCGACACTCAACCGCCGCAACACGGCGTTGACCAGCCCCTTGTGCGATACAAACCCGCAGCTTTGCGCGATATCAACGCTGGTCGCCACCGCAGCATGCGGCGGGGTACGCAAAAACAGCAGTTGCGCGACGCCAAGGCGCAAGATGTCCTGCACGACCGCCGCGCGCGGCGCCAGCGGCATATTGAGGCAATCGGCGATCAAGGCGTCGATCTGGCCCAGCCGGCGCAGCACCGTCGCAACCAAGAGTCGTGCAAAGGCGCGGTCGCGACCGGACAGCTGATGCATCGCAGAGCTGTCTTCGATCGCATCGTCGAGCGGTCGCTTGCGGCGGAGCACCGCACCGATCAGGTCGAGCGCAACGTGGCGTGCGGTCACCGCTTCGGACATCAAAGTTCTGATAAAGCCATTTACCGGGTGACACCCGTTCAAAAGATGTTGCCCGCTCCAACGCCTCCTTTCAACCTTTGTTCCCGCGTTCGGAACCAAACCTTGAAGACGCGCGTCTCACACTCCGCCTGTGTTTCGGGCGCTGGGATGAGGTATTATTGAGGAGCGCCGTTGCTTTTTTTTCGCTCGTTCGGCCTAACTCTACGAAATGAATTTCGAATCGGGGAGGGAAATGAGTTGCATCTTCGGCGCGCCGTTGTCGGAAGCCGCGGGCGTCACGATCACCGGTCTCGACCTGTCGACACCGCTGCCGCCGAGCTGTCGGGAGCAGATCCGCGAGGCGTTTCGCATCCATCACGTCGTGGTGTTTCCCGAACAGGTGCTGAGCCGGGAACAGCAATTCGAGTTTATAGCCAATTTCGGGGAGATCGAGCGCCACGGCGGGCGAAACGCACAAACAAAGCGTTATTCGGCCGCTCACGTAATCTCGAATCTCGACAGTGACGGCAATCCCGTGAACCGGTCCTCGTCACCGGTCAGCAACTACCGCTGGCACACCGACAAATCTTATTACCCTGTGCCGCCGATGATGACCGCGCTCTATGCGGTCGAGCTGCCGCCGCACGGCGGCGATACGGAATTTGCCAATACCGCCCTGGGTTATGCCGCGCTGGCCGAGGCAACAAAACGTCAGATTAAGGGATTGCGGGTCGTGTTTTATTGGGGAGCGGGCGCCCGCGAACCGGACGCAAGCCCGCGTTCGCCAGCGGATTTGCGGGAACACCCGCCGGTCGACCATCCACTGGTGCGCACCCATCCGGAAACGGGCAGAAAGGCGCTTTATCTCGGCAATCATGCCTCCCACATTCTCGGGATGCCCGAGGCGGAAGGAAGGGCGCTCCTCGACGAACTGCTGGAGCACACGACGAAGCCGCAATTCGTCTATACCCACCGCTGGCGCATCGGCGATCTGGTGATGTGGGACAATCGCTGCCTCCTTCACCGCGCCGTGGCCAATTACGAAATCGGCCGACATCGGCGCGTCCTGCACCGCAGCGTGGTTCGCGGCACGGTGCCGTTCTGATCCGTCCGGCTGGCGTTTATGAGCCCTCGGGCACCCCTCGGCCTCCTGGTCGCGGTAGCCGCGATCGCGCCGGCGGCGCTGCACATGCCGGTGCCGTCGCTGCCGTTGCTGGCCGTGGCGTTCGCAGCCCCCGCCGGCACGGTCCAGCTGATATTGACGCTCTTTCTCGCCGGTATCGCCATCGGGCAGCTCGTCTATGGTCCCGTCTCCGATCGCTTCGGACGCCGCCCGGTGCTGATCGCCGGGCTCGCCCTGTTCCTCGCCGGGACTGTGGTGTGCGGGCTCGCCTGGTCGTTGCCGATGCTGATTGTCGGCCGCGTGATCGAGGCCTGCGGCGGGTGCGCCGGCATGGTGCTGGGCCGGGCGATCGTGCGCGACCTGTTCGACCGCGAGCGCTCGGCAAGCGCGATCGCGACGATCATGATGGCGATGAGCCTGGCGCCTTCGATATCGCCGGCGATCGGCGCATACTTGGCCCAATGGGTCGGCTGGCGCGCCGATTTCGCGCTTCTCGGCGCGCTCGGTGCGGCGGTGCTGGTCCTGACGGCGGCGCGTCTCGAAGAAACCCATCGCAATCCCGCGCCGGCCAATCTGGCAGCAATGGGTCGGTCCTTCGTGCTGCTGCTGCGTTCCCCGCCCTTTCTCGGCTTTGCGTTGACGACCGCCTTCACGAGCGCCTCATGGTTCACTTTTTTGGCGAGCGCGCCTTACCTCTTGTCCGAGGTGCTGCATGAGCCGCTGAGCACATACGGGCTGATGATCCTGCTGCCAATGGCCGCTTATATCGTCGGCAATGCCGGTGTCGCGCGCTTGTCCGTGGCCGTCGGCAGCGCCCGTCTTCTGATCGTCGGCCTGACATTGTCGCTCGCCTCGGGCGTAATGCTCGCGGTCTGGTGTCTCGTCGAGCTGACGCCGTGGGCGTTGTTCGTGCCGATGGCGATCAGCTCCATCGGCAACGGTCTGAGCCAACCTCCGGCGCTCGCGGCCGGTCTCAGCGTCCACCCGCGCATCGCCGGCGCTGCTTCCGGGCTGCTCGGGTTCTTGCAGATGATGATCGCGGCGCTCGGCACATTGCTGATCGGCCGACTGCCGCAACACAGCGCTCTGTCGATGGTCGTCGTCGTCGTCGCATCCCTGGCGCTCGCCCTGGTTTTCGGCCTCCTCGCCTTGCGTCGGCCCGGCGCAGCCGCCACACCCGGCTCGATCCGCGCGGCTCAGTCCCGAGGCCGCGAAGCGATCCTCGAGGTCGCGAAGCGATCCTGACAAGCTCCACTCCCCCCACGTGTGACCGGCATTACTTCTCCTCAGCCGTAAAGACACCATCCCAGTTCTGCGGCGGAGCCTCGATCTGGAACTGCGCGATCCGCCGCCGGTAGAGGTCGTAGACGGGCGCGAGATGGCGTGCCGCGGCGAGCAGCCGTCATCGAGGAGGCGCAGTGCCGCCGCCCAATCCTGTCCCCGGTAAGCCCTCAGCAGCGCCGAATACCGGTCGATAAATTACGCCTTCTCGATCTCTTCCGGGGCAGCGTGTACATCCCGGCTGGGTTTTGCCTTTAACGCAAGAGGTCGATCTCGATCAATTCCGGACCGTCGAGCCGCGCAGCCGTCTCCTCGCCACCGCCTGTTTCACCTGTTTTATCAGGTTGAGATCAGGTATCGCCAACTCCCATCAAAATAAACCTTCCAAAATAACCTTGGCAGACCGCAGCCGCCGACACCGACGAAATTACCATGCGATTGTGGCAACCACATGGTGGATCGGCCTTCACCGGGCGATGGCAGCGTCGGAGCCCCAAGCCGGACGTCGCAGGCGGGCTCGGGGGTCTCGTTGGGCGTCGGCAATGGGTGGAAAACGCCCATTCCCGCCTGGTCGCGCCATTGACACTCATTCGGGGTGAGGCGACATGACCGGACGGATGGCCTCACGCCGCTGCGTCGCGCTGCTGCCGCTCGAGCGATGGAGTTGCTGTGCCGCGAACGTAAAATTCGCATTCCGTCGCCGAAAACCTTGACACCCTATTGCAATAGATCCCGCGAACGGCGAAAATAGATGCGTAACTTCGCGTTCCCAGAAGCTCGGTCTCAAACTGGAGGAACGGTGATGAAGCGCGCTCCGTTCTGGCTCTCCTTGGTTTTGTTGTGCAGCGTGATGCCCATATGTGCATCAGCACAATCCTTCAGCCCGGTTCCGGGGCAACTAACCAGCATCTCTGTTGGGGGCACGCAGACGGGCGCGGCCGCAGTTTGGGGGATCAATAGCGCCCAGAACATCTTCGAATTCGACGGTATGGCGTTTCAAAACATACCGGGGAATTTGACACAAATTGCCGTGGATGGCGACACCGTTTGGGGCATAAACGCCAATGGAAGTGTTTTTAAACTCGATCCGGACCAGGCAATGTTTGTCCAGATCCCAGGGAACCTCAGTCAAATCGCCGCGCACGGCGGTGCTACCTGGGGAATCGACGCCAATCAGAACGTTTACCAATACGATGGCACGGGCTTCGTGCAGGTCCCTGGAAAGCTCACCCAAATCGCCGTAGATGGCCCGGCCGTTTGGGGGATAAACGCTAGTCAAAATGTGTTCGTATTCAATGAGATAACAATTGACGGCAATACGCTAGAGAGAGGGTTCCGGCAAATTCCAGGGAGTCTTACGGCAATCGCTGTTGGTGTCCTGGGCACGGAGGTGTGGGGAATCGACGCCAACCAGAACGTCTTCCGGTTAGATGCTACCTCGCTAACCTTCGTCAACGTCCCAGGGAAACTCAAATCCATTGCGGTAGGTGGGCCACTTCTCGGTCCCATAGGCGTATGGGGAATCAACGTCAACCAGAATATCTTCGTGTTTGATTTTACCTCGCAACAATTCGAGCAGGTTCCTGGGCAGCTGACTCAGATCTCTGTATTTGGACTGGTTGTGTGGGGAATTAACGCCAACCAGAATGTTTTTCGATTAGCGTTTTGAAGAAGAGATCTGGACCGACATTCGTCAAATTCCCGCTGTTTTGGGGCCAGGATCCGCTTGGGCAACGGCAATCGTGCTCAGCGTGAGCAAAGGCTATCGAAGCCAGCCGTTGATGGCACCGGAACCGCGAAGCGCGCTGATTTGGTGAGATCAAAGCACACCTTTGCCGTCGTCGCCTGCCGCATTTGATCCCTTTGCCCCCTCATGCTGGCGCAGGCGGTACCCGCAGCCGAGCGATCAGCGACAGGATGTCGGGCGAACATCTGCGGCGACACCCGACCCTCGGCCTTTGAAACGCGACATAGCGCCCGTGGCGAACGATCTTCGCGCCGATCTTGATCAGCTTCTCGCGCAGGCTGCTCAGGGACCACAGCTCCGCCGTCTTCCGCATCGCCAGCGTCCGCATGAAATCCCAAGATTATAGGCCAGCACATGAAGCTGGTGACGCACGGTGTGGGCGGCGAAGGTCCGATATGACAGCCGCGTCTACTTGATCGCGCCCTTACCCTCTTTGATCCACTGCTCAGCTGCTCAGCCGTGCCGCGCCGGTTGTAGATGGCGACAACTCGCTCGGCCGGGCCTCCCAGATTGGTTTGCTAGTCTCCGGACGTTCAATAGATCGCCACCAGCCCCGGCTCCGCTGAAACTGCACGGAAGCAGCCACAGGCGAAGGTCGGCTTAGGGTCGACGGCGGTCCCTCCTTTATCGCGCGGAGATCGGCAGCAGTGGGTGGATTCCGGACCTTCGCCGGGACCCACTCGGGCGACAAGGTTGCGCCAAAGCAGCCAGTGGCCGTCAGAACTTTGGCGGCTGAGCGCCACTCTTATGCCCGCTGGCGCCCGGGGCACGTGGCCATTTCAGAGTGGAAGCTAACCGAGTTAAGGTAATCGCGCGGTCACACCCCGACGGCTCATGAGCGAACGATCGACCAGAGCGGAAATGGGTGTCAGAAACTATTTGATCGAAGGCTGTAGGCGCCCGATTAAAATGTCACCTCTGTGCCAGTTTGAAATGACAGTCCCGGCGGATTTTCCGAGGGGTGTTTGGGGTGACGGTTCGGCTGATGAGCGGTGGAGAGCTTACGCGGCTCGAGGTGCTGCGGGATCTGGATCGACGACGGCTGACGGTTGAGACGGCAGCGCAGCTGCTGGGGCTCGAGCGGCGCCAGGTGTTCCGGCTGGTGAAGGCGTACCGGAGCGAGGGCGCGACGGGGTTGATCTCGAAACGGCGCGGTCGTCCGAGCAACCGGCGCAAGCCCGAGGATATTCGGAACAAAGCCTTAGCGATCATTCGCGAGCAGTATTGGGATTTTGGCCCGACCCTGGCGGCCGAGAAACTGCGCGAGGTGCACGAGATCGCGCTCGGCCGCGAGACGCTGCGGCTGTGGATGATCGAGGCCGGGATTTGGGCTGACCGCAAGCAGCGGCGCAAGCGCGTTCATCAGCCCCGCCATCGCCGCGAGTGCGTCGGGGAACTGGTGCAGATCGACGGCTGCGAGCATTGGTGGTTTGAGGACCGCGGTCCGCAATGCACGCTGCTCGTGTTCATCGACGATGCGACGAGCCGGCTGATGCATGTTCAATTTGTCGAGAGCGAGTCGACTTTCGCTTATTTCCATGCCGCCCGCGCCTACCTGGAGGTCTGGGGCAAGCCGGTGGAATTCTACAGCGACAAGCACGGGGTTTTCCGCGTCAACCATCAAGGCGCGCTGGGTGGTGACGGCGTGACCCAGTTTGGCCGTGCACTGCATGCACTGAACATCGACATCATCTGCGCCAATTCGAGCCAGGCGAAGGGGCGGGTCGAGCGGGCGCACAAGACCTTGCAAGACCGGCTGGTCAAGGAGCTGCGGCTTGCCGGGGCATGCTCCCTGGCCGAAGGGAACGCCCTCCTTCCGGGGTTCGTGGCCGACTACAACGCGCGCTTTGCCAAGGTGCCGGCCGATAAGAAAGATCTGCACCGGCCATTGCATGCCCGAGATGATCTGGAGGACGCCTTTGCCTGGAAGGAGGAGCGCACCCTCTCCCGGGCGCTGACGCTGCAGTACGACAAGGTGATTTTCATCCTGGAACCGACCGACCAGGCCAACGCGGCGATCGGCAAGCGGGTGACCGTTATCGACTATCCCGATGGACGTCTTTCGATCCGTCATAACGGCATTGAGCTCGCCTACCGCACCTTCGATAAGCTTCGCCAGGTCGACCAAGGTGCCGTCGCCGACAACAAGCGGCTGGGGCCAATATTGGCGATGATCCGTGATGAACAGCTGCGTCGCGGGCCTGAGCGTCGCAGTGGGCAGCGCCGACGCGATCAGCGCGACGCTCGTCTGTTCAAGGTCGGCTTAGCCGTTCTACGAGCCGAGCGAGCTGGCGCTCGCTCGGTAGACCAGTGGTGCGGTTTCGAGCTCCACTCAATCGGGCGCCGGTCGGGCGCTGCGCTACGCTGGGGCTCCGCGCCCGCCCGCCGCCCGACCCCGACGGCAGTGACATTTCTAAATGGCAGAGACGGTGACATCTCTAATTGGTGGACACATTTGACAGCGCCCCCGGCCAGTGGCAAATCGACTGCATGGCCGAACCCACCAGCAAAGCCGTCATCGCCGCCGAAGCAACCGCCGCGATTGAACAGCGCCTTGCCCACCTGCGCGGGATTTCCGCTGCCTTCACGCCAGCGACATCAACCGCCTTGGCTTCTACAGCGAACCCTTTGCGCGGCAGAGCGGGCTAGCCCGCATCGCCCGCGAGATCAAAGCCGCCGTTCGGATCATCAGTGGTACGAGGTGGCCGGACGAGGACGAAGCCGCCGCCGCGCCGCAGCTTGACCCGCAGATAGCCAAATTGCGCCAGCAATGCAGCGCCGAGCTTCGCACGATGAAGCTGTATTTCCGCGACTATGAGGACATGGCCGACGCAGCGCCACGCGCGGCTCGATCTGCGCGGCTCAGTCCCGAGTTCGCGAAGCGATCCTGACAACCTCCACTCGCGCATCTGTGGCCGGCATCACTTTTCCTCGGCCGTAAAGACGCCATCCCAGTTCTGCGGCGGAGCCTCGATCTGGAACTGCGCGATCCGCCGCCGGTAGAGGTCGTAGACGGGTGCGAGATGGCGTGCCGCGGCGAGCAGGCCGTCATCGAGGAGGCGCAGTGCCGCCGCCCAATCCTGTCGCCGGTAAGCCCTCAGCAGGGCCGAGTGCCGGTCGATGAATTGCGCCTCCTCGATCGGGCTTCCGGGGGCAGCGTGTAGACGCGACCGGCCTGGGTCTTTCCTTTGACCGCGACGATATCGATCTCGATCAGCGCCGGATCGTCGAGCCGCGCAGCGGTCTCCTCGCCGATGACCAGATCTACGCCGTAGACCTTGCCCAGGCCTTCCAGCCGCGACGCAAGGTTCACGGGGTCTCCGAGCAGCGAATAATCGAAATGTTCCTGCGAGCCGAAATTACCGACGACACATTCACCCGTGTTGATCCCGATGCCTATCTTGACCGGCTCGAACGATTTGCCGGCCGCCAGCGCCTCGCTTTCCCAGCCGCGGTTCAGCTCGGCCAGTTCGCGGCGCATCGCCTGGGCCGCCCGAACCGCGTTCTGGGCGTGTTCCGGGTCGTCGAGCGGGGCGTTCCAGAACGCCATGATGCAATCGCCGATGTATTTGTCGATCGTTCCTTTCTGCTCGGTGATGATCTCCGTCATCGGCGCCAGAAAGCTGTTCATAAATCTTGTCAACGTTCTGGCGTCCATGCCTTCGGCGAGGGTGGTGAACCCGCGAATGTCGCAGAACATGATCGTCATCGTTCGCGTCTCGCCGCCGAGGACAAGCTTCTCGGGGTGCGCCGCGAGCTCTTGAACGTAGTGCGGCGACATAAAGTGAGAAAAGGCGTTGCGGATCTCGCGCTGCCGCGCTTCTGTCCGCAGATAGCCAAGCAGCGATGCGACGAGGTAGACAAGGGTGATGACCGCCCAAGGGTAGACGGGGTCGATCAAGCAGCTGCGCCTGCCGGAATGCGAGCCATGAAATCCCCACGGCAGTCGACCACGGCAGCGGCGCCGAGGATGGCGCTCGGCAACGCCCCGATGCGCGACACGCCGAAGATCAGCCCAATCCCGCACAGCAGCGTGAACAGTATTTCGGCGCCGACCGCCCAATCGGGCCGAACGAGAAACGTCCCCTGAAGGATCTGCTCGATCAATTGGGCATGGATCTCCACTCCCGGGACGTCCCGTGCTATCGGTGTCGCCTGGCGATCGTTGATCACGCCGGCCGCCGAGGTTCCGACCAGCACGATGTGGTCGGCAAAGAGCGCAGCATCGAAATTCCCCGCGAGAACGTCAGCCGCAGAGACGAGGCGGTCGGGCCGTGGCGGCGCGTAATACAGCCATACCCGCCCGGCGGCATCGGTCGGTACCGTCAGCGGGCCGACGCGGATCGCGGTCAGCCCGGTCTTTTCGCCAAAGTTCTTCTCACCGTTTGCCCCGGCGGCGCGACCAACATAGCCGTGCGCGCCAAAGGCGAGCCGGAGGACCTCGGCGGCGAGCGAAGGATAAGGCTTATCGCCGAGCTTCAGGATCAGCGGAATCCGGCGGACCACATGATCCCAGTCGGTATATTGATTGAGGAAGCCATTGCCGGCGGCGGCGGCTTCCAGAGCCGGCAAGTTGGCAACGGCCGCTGGAAAGCTGTCGACCCGGCCGAGCGGATCGTCGCCGGCGAAAGCAAAGCCCGCCTTCGCGGCAGGCGGCCGGGTCTCGCCATGGTTGGTCAATATAAACCCAGTCACGGTAGGCGCCGTGCCGATAGCCTCGGCGAGCCGTTGATCGGGATCTGGCAGCGCCGCCAGAAGCTTTTTCGCCTCTTCTGCTCCGACACCGCTCTGAGCCATCAAAGGCAGAAGCAATTTGGGTGACGTACGGTCCGGCTCGGCGAAGTCGATATCGAAAGCAATGATCGTTGCGCCGGCCTCGCGCAGCTTATCGATCAGTTGTGCAACGAGCGTGCGCGGCCATGGCCATTGGCCGATCTTTTTGAGGCTGTCGTCGTCGATATCGACAATGCGTATCGGCGTGTCGCCTTCGGGTTTTCGCGGTGCGGCGCGCTGATAGAGGTCGAAACAGATCAGCGACATCCGCTCGAGCAGGTCGGGAGCGGCGACCCGCGCACCAGCCGCCGCGAACAGGACCGCGAGCGGCAGCACATAAATCGCGCTGCGCCAAGCCGTTCGTCGCAGCGCTGACCAACGGCCTCTCGATCCGATCCAGTCCGCGAAATTTACCATGAATACGGTTGAAAACCTTGACTAACAAATCGCGTTAAGGTAAATTTTTGCCGAGTTAACCAAACTGGAAGTGCGGTGCCGCAAATCGGGGGAGAGGCGGTGAACCCTGTCAAACGGAATACGGGCGCGACTCTCGTTTCCGGAAGATTGTGGCGAGTAGTCTGTGGCTTTTTTGCGCTCGCGCTGCTCGTCGCGCCGCTGGAGGGGGCGACCGCGCAGGAGGTGCCGCCCCAGGACAAGGCCAATCTCGAAGCACAAAAAGAAGCGCTGTTCCAGCAGATGTTTCGTGATCCGGCAAACCTCGATGTGACCTTCGCCTATGCCGATGTCTCGGCGAGATTGGGGGATTATGAAGCCGCAGTTTCGGCGCTCGAACGGATGCTGCTGTTCAACCCAAATCTGCCGCGGGTTCAGTTGGAGCTCGGAGCGCTTTACTATCGAATGGGCTCCTATGAACTTGCCCGTGATTATTTCGACAAGGCTGCCGCCGCCAACCCGCCGCCCGAGGTTCGCGCACGCGTTGAGCAATATCTGGCGGACATCGAAAAGAGCCAATCGCGCCATCATCTGTCCGGATATGTCTTCTTCGGCGGCCAGTATCAAACCGACGCCAACGTCGCCGGCTCGTCGCTGATATTGTCACCGATCGGCCCCGTGGTGCTCGGCAACCAATTCGTCAAGCAGGCATCCGGGAGCATGTTCGGCAGCAGCTCGCTGCTCTATAGCTACGATATGGAAACACAGAACCACGATACCTTAGAGGTTACCAGCGTCACTTACCTGAACCACTATTTCAATCCTGCGGTGAATCGGCTCGACCTCAGCCTCCTCGAGGTGACCGGCGGCCCGCGCTTCAACTTTCCAAATCTGATCGGTGTAAAGGCAGCATCCTTGAAGCCCTACATTATCGGCGACGAGGTAGGACTGGGGTGGAACCAATACTTCGCCGCCGGGGGTCCCGGGATCGAATATGACGAGATCGTCTGGAACGACCTGGCGTTGAGAGCGGCTTTCGAATTTCGGCACAAGAATTACACCAACGCCCCCGACCGTCCGCTGTCGACGGGTCTCAATGGCAATGACAAGCTTGTCACCTTTTCGGCCGCTAAACCGATCACCGAGAATACTGTTTTGAATCTCGAGTTCGATTATCTCGATCAGTTGACGCAGCTGGCCTTCTATACCAACACGACCTATGCCGTAGCGGGCTCCTACCGTATTCGCTACCAGGATCCGACCGGATTTACCTCCGATTTTTGGGAGACTGCGCCCTTTGTCGGTCGTGCGTGGAGCTACTACGCAGCCCCGGACCCTTGTTGTAACACCAGCGGCAACGCTTTTCCCGGTGTCTATCCCAACGGCTTCAGCACGCAATTGACGCAACGTTGGCGATTTGGCGTGACCCAGACTTGGCCGGTGACGGCCACGATCGCCGTTGTCGCGCAGCTCGAGCGCGATATCGTCTCGTCCAACCTGCCGCTCTACTCTTATAACAACACTTCGATCTTGATCGGTCCGCAGATCCGCTTTTGAGGAGGGCTCGATGACCCCGGTCGCATGCCGTCTGCTTCGCGCCCTCATGTTGGCCGCCTTGCTGTTCGGCACCGGGCTGGCGGGCGCGCCGTCGGTTGCCCAGCAACGTGTCGGCGTCAACAGCGCGGTCAACCAAGAAGCTACCGGAATTCCTCCGGGCGCGGCGCCGCGACGGCTGGTGCTCGGACAAGAGGTCGTCTTCAACGAGCGCATCACCACCGGGCCGGAGGGGCAAACACAAATCTTGTTCGTCGACCAATCGACGATGACCGTCGGGCCGCGCTCGGACATGGTCATCGACGAGTTTGTCTATGATCCGAATGCCGGCACCGGCAAGCTGGCGGCCAGCTTGACGCGCGGGGTCTTCCGCTTTGTCGGCGGCAAGCTCAGTAAACAGGACAACGCGGTCACGATGCAGACGCCCTCGGCGACGATCGGGATCCGCGGCGGCTTGATCCTGGTGGATTTGACCCCGGACGGCCAACTGCAGGTGATCTTCGGGTATGGCGCCGGCGTGACCGTGACGGGGTTGAACGGCCTTGCGCAAACAATAACGCGGCCCGGGTTTCAGGTCACCGTGGCGGGACGGGGCGCCGCACCGTCGACGCCGTCACCGACCCCGCCGGGCGCGGCAGCGGCGCTGCTCGCGCAGCTCGACGGCCGGCCCGGCGGAAACGGCGGCGCCCGCACGATCCCGACCGACGCCGCGGTCGCGAAGAGCGGCATCGCCACGGCAGTTTCAAGCACGGCCGGCGTCCAGGCGCAAACGCAACAGCCGCCCAGAGTGACCAACGCCGTTCAGCAAGCCACGACGACCCTTCAGGTAACCGCCAACAGCCCAGTGGTTCAGCAGAGCATAACGAGCCTCCCAAGCTCAAACGACGCCGACAACGCCGACGACCCTGTAACACCGGTCACACCTGGAACGCCGGTAATGCCGCCCCCGCCACCACCGGTCGTCATCAGCTATGCCGGCCTCTTCAAGGACACGCCGGGCAGCGGCACTGCGACTACTCAGGGGTTCATCAACCAGGGTCCCAGCAACAGGATTGCCTATACCGGCGGTACGCTGACATACCCGGCCGGCCAGCCAGCCAATGGCGTATTTGCAGCGGCGCTCGGCCCGGGCTCGATACAGTTCCCTCTCGCTCCGGGCTCTACCAGCCCGGGCTTTGTGAATTTCGGCCCCGCCGGCACGGCCAGCCCATTCGGCCAGTTCACCGGGACGAGCTACATGGCGCCCAATTCAACCTTTTTCTATGCCAACCTAACGCCTACCGCTCCTGCTATTCAGCAGGAGCGCGGCTTCATCTTCGGCGGCCAGCCTGTGCCTTCGAACTCCCCCTTCATTACGACGGCGCCTGGGAGTCCCCAGCTTTACACCTACACGCTTCAGCAGGACGCCGCTCTGCAGTCGCCGATACCGTTCATCACGCAGAGCACCGGCGGCAATATTCCCAACCCAAGCATCTCGCCGTTCTATGTAGTGGCACCGGCGCAGTCGCCATTCGGCGCATTCAATTCCACCACAAATCCGAGCGCTATCGGCACTCGCTCTCTGCAGGCGAGCCTGGCGATCAATGGAACAGGCGCAGCCCAAACCTCAGCGCTTGTGGTGCAGACCGGGAGTTTCTTTACCTCGACCGATACGGGAACCGTAGCCGGGGACGGCGTCGTGCGCGGCTCGTTCGCGGCGAATGGAACAACAGCGCCGGTTAGGATCGGCTCGGGTGCCGCAACCGTGCCCGATGGCAACGGCAACAATATTTTCGGGACGGGGACCGGGCCGCTCCCGATCAGCGGCTTCGTCCTGGATCAAAACCAATACAACACCAACCAGAACTTCGTGCCGAACCAGGTAGCAAATCAGATCCCGTTGGGCGGTACCGCCTCCACCTATGCCTTTAACCAGCCCGCGACCCCGACCGCCAGCACCGGTTTCGGCACCAGAACGACGCAGACGACCACCGGCTATTTTGGCGGCGTCATGTATCCCGTCGTCGGGGGCTCCGTCGGCTCGCCCTATGCAGTGGCCGGCACCACGTCAGTCCAGACCAATGCGACGAACAACCGGGTCGGCGCCACCTTTACCGGGAGCGATCCGTTCGGCACCAACACCCTGACGGTACAGTTCGGCGGCTTTACCGGCACCTCGCGGTCTCGCAGCACTTTCGTCGACGACATCCGTTACGCTGCTCTGGAAAACCCCGATACGGCCTCGCAAGTCAACGGCGTGAACATCCAGCTCAATGGTGACCCGACGCAAGCCTCACGGGTGGCCATGGTCACCTCGGGCACGGTGCCGATGAACACTCTGTTGCCGAACGGCCTTTGCAGTTCGTGCCAGTTCCTGCAATGGGGCTATTGGACCGGCGCGCTCGACACCCCCAATACTGCCGGAACCGCAGTCATCCGCCAGGACGTGGCGCATATCAACCCCTGGGTTGCCGGAGTGGTGAGCACCAGCTTGCCGGCAACCGGTATCGGGACCTTCAGCGGCAACGCGTTCGGGTCGGTGGTCAACAGCGGAGCGAGCTATCTCGCCTCGGGAGGTTTCACCAACACCTACAATTTCGGCAACCACACGGGGGCGTTCACGATCGGCAATTTCGACGGCAAGACCGTTTCCGGGACAGTCAACGGCCTAGGCGCGGGGTATTCGGGCGCATTGTCTGGTTCCGGTCTCACGGGTTCGGCCAACGGGAGTTTCTTCGGCAATCTTCCCGGAAATCCTGCCACCGAGACGGGCGGGAATTTCGCGCTGCGGGGTCCGAGCTACCTCGCTTCCGGGATTTTTGCCGGCCATCGCTGACGGCCAGGGGAACATTGGCTTCGGGTCTACCGACGGGAGATAGCGGTGATGAGCTTGATCGACGAAACGCATGACCCGCGGCGCGCCAGCTGGGTCGCCTCCGCTCAGGGCCATGCCGAGTTCCCGATCCAGAACCTCCCGTTTGGGGTCTTCAGCCCGGCCGGGGGCTCGCCGCGCGGCGGGGTTGCGATCGGGGACCAGATCCTCGACCTGCAGGCCGGACTGGAGGCGGGGCTGTTTTCCGGGGAGGCAGCGCGCGCAGCAGAAGCCGCGGCCGGAGCAACTTTGAACCCGTTGATGGCCTCCGGCAAGAATGCACGCCTGGCGCTGCGCCGGCGGCTGTCGGCGCTGCTGTCGTCAGACGGCCCCGACCGGGCAAAGATCCCGGCGATCGCGGCACGGCTGCTGCACAACGCCGCCGACTGCACCTTACACCTGCCGGCCGCGATCGGCAGCTTTACCGATTTCTTCGCCGGCATCCACCACGCGAGAAACGGCGGCATGCGGCGCGATCCGAACAATCCGCTAAACCCCAATTACAAACATGTCCCGGTCGCCTATCACAGCCGGGCGTCCTCGGTGCGGCCGTCGGGTGTGCCGATCCGCCGGCCGAGCGGCCAACGCAAAGCCATCAACGAGGATGCCCCGACCTTCGGGTCGGCTCAAAAGCTCGACTACGAGCTCGAACTCGCGGTGTGGATCGGACCCGGCAACGAGCTCGGCGAGCCGATCCCGATCGCCGAGGCTGGGGATCATCTGTTCGGTCTCGGTCTCGTCAACGACTGGTCGGCGCGCGACGTACAGGGTTGGGAATCGCAGCCGCTCGGGCCGTTTCTCGCCAAGAATTTCGGCACCACAGTGTCCCCCTGGGTGATCACGAGCGAGGCGCTCGCCCCGTTCCGGGTCGCGCAGCCGCCGCGGCCGGCCGGGGATCCGCGGCCGCTGCCTTATCTGTGGGACGACGCCGACCAGCAGACGGGAGCCTTCGATATCGCGTTGGAAGCCCTGCTGCTGACCGAAGGCCTGCGGGCCAAGGGCCTGCCGCCGCACCGTATGTCGGCCAGCAACACGACCGACCTATACTGGACCCTCGCCCAACTGGTCGCGCACCATACTTGCGGCGGCTGCAATCTTGTAGCCGGTGATCTTTTCGGCACCGGCACGATCTCCGGGCCGACGCCGGAGGGCTATGGCAGCCTCATGGAGCTGAGCGCCGACGGCCAGCGGCAGACAATGCTCGCCTCCGGCGAAACCCGTACCTTCCTGGAGAACGGCGACGAGGTGATTTTCCGCGCGCATTGCCGGAAGGCCGGTTGCACGCCGATCGGCTTTGGCGAGTGCCGCGCCCACGTTGTGTAAACGCGGGCCTGCTCCAGCTCCGATAGGATTGATGCCTTCGACGCTCTGCCCGACCTCTGATCGGTCCCATATTATACATGTTATGTACGCTAATATAGTCGTATATTGACAAATGAGTCTGTGAATACGATTCATTGTACATCCCAATGGAGGACCCGCTGATGTCCGAGACGATGCCACACGAACTCGGTTCTTCAAGGTGGAGCCCTACCCCGCTCCCTCCGACTGCCGGCGGTCCCGATGAATGGCATGCGGCAACAACGCTCAACCTCTCAGAGCTCCCGGTCATGCGGCCGGGCCAATTATGGCTCGTTGAGCTGCCGGAGACTGCGCCCGGATTTGCGCCCCTCGAATATCGAGCGCTCAGCAACGCCAATGTCGTAATTTACGAGAGTGTGCTTGCTCCGGCGGTGGCCCGTCTCTTGCCGCTCGGCGGGTATGCCGAGCCGGCAGCTTCAGGAGACGGGCAGTCCGGTGCGGGATCCGAGCGTTGCCTCCGTTTCGTCCGTGACGGCTGGAGCGTGGCTCGACTGTTCCATCCGTGCTTTCAGTCCGGTCGGGAGCGGCTCGATAAATTCCGGCAGCTCTCGCATCGTCTGCTTACCCTCGAGATGCCCGCCGATCTGCCGGCCCGGATTTTCGTTTCTGCTGGGCGGGGCCGGTACGAAAGACATGAGACCCACCTTTGCCAGCTGGATGCGGTCATCGCCGCATATGCTTCCGTGCGATCCTCGACCTTCACAATCGTTCTCGACGCGACCGATAACGGCGGCGCACCGCGCTTTAGCGTTGCCTCGGCCAATGGGCTGGCCGGATGAGACAAAATGACTGAGCTTGTGTTAACAACTGCTCTGGTTTTGGCATTCCTTGGCGCCCTCTGGGTTTCTGGTCTGGTGTACACGCCCTAGCTCTCGCCAGCGGCAATAGCCAGTCGAACAGCCGTCTGTGCCTGGGCTAAGCGACAGCGCTGTAGAAACGCTCCACCCGAAAACGGTGTTTCACACCGTTGACGAGCGCTGGGTCCAAGAATAACTTTTCGAGAGGATGGCCGGTGAGGCAATCCCGCTCGTATGGTCGGGATGAGCCAGCGTGTCATCGACAGGGGGGTAAGAAGGGGTGTCTGCGCCCGGACAGGCGCGGCGGTCGTTATGACCGGAGTCAATTTGGCGCTGGCAGTCTTGCTGCTCGCAGCCCTTGTGTGGCGCGTCGGGAGCAAAACAGCACCGGGATCTCTGATCGTCGCCGCGGGGGCCGGCTTTGCGCTTGCCGTGGGGGTTCGGTCAAATGGACCGTAGCGCCGGAATCCCATCAGACAGGCCTGAGAAAAGAATTACGGCGTCGAGACGCATGTGGCCGAGCTCGACCGGCAAATCAAGGATACTCAGGAGGCAATCGATAAGCAAAACACTAGATTGGAAAACTGGCCTTATTAATCTGGAAAAGAGCGTTCACCAGGAGATTTCCGAGGCAAATAGCGAGTACTGTATCTGACGCTGCGAACCGTCGGCAGCTCGCCAGCTATCGTGACCTCTGCAGATATCAGTTTTTGTCCCGGGAGCACTGCCGTTCAACAACCATTGGAGAATTGTACACCCGCCGGCAAAAATGCCGATTGCCCGTCGCGAAATTCTTTATGTGAGGGTTACAACATCGGCGGACAGCCGAGCGATCGCCGATACGCCACGATACCGGACCAATATTTCAGGAACAAGAATACAAGCCCGTTTCGCGTCCGCGTAGAGCTGATCAAGTGTGTCGCCGACTCTGAGCCATGCGATACCGCTCTTACCAGCTCCCATTGGAGCCACGAATCGGGGCTATACTGACCGGCGACCTCACAGCACGATCAGAAAAAGCCGATCACGCAACTTAAATGGCATGTGGTACGTTCACGGTAAGCAAGGCACCAGCATCCAAGGTACAGCAGACTATCGATCTCTTTAAGTGGAATGCCCCCAGTCGACCGTGACCAAGGACCCTGACGGGAACGAATTATTTAAAGTTACAGCGGTATTTCCGCCTCGCCGGGATCCCATGACTCAAACCCGAGATCGGACGCCGTAAGAAATATCTGACATCGCTTTTTGGCGCCCTGTAAACGAACCGCAATTCTACACCGGCATTGTCCGCTTCTGGCGCGCCCGGCCGATCTTTGCCGTCTCCTCTTGGTGGCCGGCAATGACGCGCACACCCTCGTCGAGTTTGGCGGCGACGTTCTCGGGCGAGCAGGTTTCGAGAAACGGCACGCGGTTTTTCCGGCAGGCGGCAAAGACACGCTCGCGCGCCTGTTTCATCTCGGGCGGATACGGGTCGCGCGGGACTGATAAATAGCCGAGCGCCAGTCCGAGGTCGCCCGGTCCCAATTCGGCGAAACCGAGGCCCGGAACGGCGAGGATCTCCTCGCTATTGGCGATCCCCTCCGGGCTTTCGAGCTTGACGCCGAGCAGCAATTCGCCATTGGGGTTGAGTGGCCAGGGATCACAGCGCTGCATGTATTCCTCCGGCGCAATCCCCCATACCGGAGCCGCAGTTGCTTCCGAGCCGCGGCCGCGCGTGCCGGTCCCGAGGCGGCCGTTGCTCGCCTCTGCGGCCGCCCCGCGCATTCGCTCGCTCGGCGTGGGTAAAGACTGATCGACCCCGGCCGCCTGGTGCGGATAACGGCAACTTTCGACAAAGGCGCGGACCGCTGACGCCGATTCCGCCTGGCAGAGCAGCACGCCATGCGCGCCGCGCCCGAGGATTTGACGGAACTGCCACGCGTTGAAGCGGACATTGGCGGCATCCGTGCCGTTGACCGGCGCCTCGACGATGACGGTCGGCGTGCGGTGACCCGAGCGCGTCGGGCCGCTCTCGACGAGCCCGCGCATGTATTCGGCGAGGCCGGTCATGTCGAACGCCCCGTGCTCCATGCCGACATTAATGTAATCGGCCCAGACATGCGCGTCTTCGCACCCCTGCGGATACGTCAGCACATGTCCGCTATGGCCGCCGGTGTAATAGATCGCCTGGTCGTGCTCCAAAAGTTCGATCGCACGGTTGATGCGGTTGGGCATGGCTTCCCCTTCCGTATGCTGCCCAATTGCCAATCCGGCTCAGCTCACGCAACCCGGCGGCTACGCACGCGGGTGTTGGCGCCGCGGTCTTCTTCGAAGAGTTCGGCGAGACGCTCGAGCATGACGCCGCCCAACTGCTCGGCGTCGACGATCGTGACGGCGCGGCGGTAGTAGCGGGTCACGTCGTGACCGATGCCGATCGCGGTGAGCTCAACTTCGCCCAGGCGCTCGATGTCATGGATCACCTCGCGCAGGTGCTTTTCGAGGTAGTTGCCGGGGTTGACCGATAGGGTCGAATCGTCGACTGGCGCGCCGTCCGAGATCACCATCAGGATGCGGCGCTGCTCGGGGCGGCAACGTAATCGCTCATGCGCCCAGATCAAGGCCTCGCCGTCGATGTTCTCCTTGAGGATGCCCTCGCGCAGCATCAGCCCGAGGCTGCGCCGGGCTCGCCGCCACGGCGCGTCGGCCGATTTGTAGACGATGTGGCGCAGATCGTTGAGCCGGCCCGGGTTGGGCGGCTTGCCGGCGGCGATCCAGCGCTCGCGCGACTGCCCGCCCTTCCAGGCGCGGGTCGTAAAGCCGAGGATCTCGACCTTGACGCCGCAGCGCTCCAGGGTGCGCGCGAGAATGTCGGCGCTCATCGCCGCCACCGTTATCGGCCGGCCGCGCATCGACCCCGAATTGTCGATCAAGAGAGTCACGACGGTGTCGCGAAAATCGGTCTCGCGCTCGCGCTTGTAGGCCAACGGCAGAACCGGGTTAGCGACGATGCGCGACAGCCGCGCGGCATCGAGCAGCCCTTCATCGAGATCGAATTCCCAGGCGCGGGTTTGCTTGGCCATCAACTTGCGCTGCAATCGGTTGGCGAGGCGCGCGATGACGCTCTGCAAATGCGCAAGCTGCTGGTCGAGCAGATGGCGCAGCCGTGACAGCTCGTCGGCGTCGCACAGCTGATCGGCTTCGACGACCTCGTCCGCAGCGACGCTGAAGGCGCGGTAGACCGCTGTGTCGTCGTTGCGGCCGCGCGGCATCTGCCCGGGGCGGCCCGGCCGGCCCGGGTCGTCGTCGCTCGAACCCGGCATCATCTCGCCGTCGCCGGCCTCGGCGGCGTCCTGCGCGTCCTCGGCCGCCCCCTCGGCGGGCGAGCCCTCGTCGGAAGCCTGGGCGCCGGCTGTGGCGCCTTCGCCCTCGCTCTGGTTTTCGCTTTCCGATTCCTCGCCGCCCTCCTGCTCTTCGGTGTCCTCCGACTCGTCGGCCTCGCCAAAATCGATGTCGAGATCCTGCAGCAGCCGGCGGGTTGCCCGCGCATAGGCGTCCTGATCGAGGATCGCGCGGTCGAGCTCGCCGAAATCCTTGCCAATGCGCGATTCAAGCCAGGGGCGCCACAGATCGACAACTCGCCGCGCCGCAGGCGGCGGCCGCTCTTTCGTCAATGCCTCGCGAGTCAATAGCCGCACCGCCTCGGCCATCGTGCTTTCGGTGCGCTCGGTGATCCGCTCATAGCCTTGCCGGCGATACTGCTCATCGAGCATCGCTTCCAGATTTGAGGCGACCCCGGCCATGCGCCGCGAGCCCAGCGCCTCGACCCGCGCCTGCTCGACGGCGTCGAAGACCGCTCTTGCGAGCGGCCCGCTCGGCACGCGTTTGCTGTGCACCGCATCGTCGTGATAGCGCAGCCGCAACGCGACGCTGTCGGCGGCGCCGCGCAACTGCGCCGCCTCTTCGGCCGGGAGGTCGCGCGGCGGGTTCGGCAGGCGCACCCGCGCGCCGCTCTGGCCGGCCGGTTCCGGCCCGAAGCCCACGGTCACATCGTCGCGCTCGGCGATCGCCCGCAACGTCGCTGCAGTGGCGCGTTTGAAAATCTCGGTCGGGGAAAACTCCTGGGCCATCCGGCTTAGCCCGTCATTGCCGGGCTTGACCCGGCAATCTATGCCGAGCTCGGGGCGCCGGAGACATTGCGTGGATGCCCGGATCAAGCTCGGGCATGACGGGGAGGCGCATGGGCTGCTACATCAACGTCGCATTGACGCCGGTCTCCGCCAGCTCGGTGCCGAAGCAGCGCTGGTAGTATTCGGCCACCGTCGGGCGCTCCGTCTCGTCGCATTTATTGAGGAAGGTCAGCCGGAAACCAAAGGCCAGATCGCCGAAAATGCGGGCGTTCTCGGCCCAGGTCATGACCGTGCGCGGCGACATGACGGTCGAGATGTCGCCGTTGATAAAGCCGGCGCGGGTCAGATCGGCCAGCGCCACCATCGCGCTGATCGTCCGCCGGTCTTCCTCGTTGTCGTAGTCCGGCACTTTCGACAATACGATGTCGACCTCGGCGTCGTGCGGCAGGTAGTTCAATGTCGCGACGATGTTCCAGCGGTCCATCTGACCCTGGTTGATCTGCTGGGTGCCGTGATAGAGCCCGGTCGTGTCGCCCGAGGCCGACGGTGTTCGCCGTCGAGAACAGCCGGAAGCAGGAATGCGGCCGGATCACCCGGTTCTGGTCGAGCAGGGTCAGCTTGCCCTCCACCTCCAGTATCCGCTGGATCACGAACATGACGTCGGGGCGTCCGGCATCGTATTCGTCGAAGCACAACGCGACCGGATGCTGCAACGCCCAGGGCAAAAGACCCTCGCGGAATTCAGTGACTTGCTTGTTGTCGCGCAAGACAATCGCGTCCTTGCCGACGAGATCGATGCGGCTGATGTGGCTGTCGAGGTTGACGCGGATACAGGGCCAATTGAGCCGCGCGGCAACTTGCTCGACATGGGTCGATTTGCCGGTGCCGTGGTAGCCCTGGATCATCACGCGCCGGTTGAACGCGAACCCGGCGAGGATCGCGAGTGTCGTATCGCGATCGAAACGATAGGCGTCGTCGAGATCAGGGACGTGCTCGCTCGCCTGGCTGAACGCCGGGACCTGCAGATCGCTGTTGATCCCGAAGGTCTGGCGGACCGAGATCGTGATGTCGGGCTGTTCCAAAGGAAAGGCTGGGGTGGGAGCCGTTGGCTGGACGGATGGCATTATTCGCTTTTATCCCAGTAGTGGATTAGGACGGGGTGGAGCAGGATGGGTTCGAGGCGCGTCAGCGCGATGTTTCATGCGAAGTAGCTCGCCTTCAAGGTGGCATAAGCCTGATTGATGATCTTGAGCTTCTCCTCGGCTGCCTTGTCGCCGCCATGGGCGTCGGGATGATGCAGCTTGACCAGGACCTTATACCGCGCCTTGAGGTGCACCAGGGTGAAGGGCGGCTCGATTTCGAAAACGGCAAGCGCCTGCTCGCGCGCCGACAGCGCGCGCCGCGCGGGATCCCGCCCGTGGTCGTCCCGCCCCTGGTCCCCATTGCGCCGGCTGCGCTCTCCGGCCCTCTCCCGACCGCCGGATAACACGCCTAAAGGATCGCGGATCCGATCGGCGTAACCGGGGCCGTGGCGATCGCCCAACCGCCAGCTCGGGCGCTGCCAGACGGTGTCGTGGCGGATCTCGGCCTCGATCTCGGCATCACTCATCCCCGCGTAATAGTTCCATGCGGAGTTGTAGGCGCGTACGTGATCGAGGCAAAACCAGTGATAATCATGCAGATCGAGCCGGGATTTCGGCGCGCGAAAATGACCGCCGCCGACGCAACCGGGATGGTCGCACGACCGCATCGGCGCGTTGGCCGCAGCCTCGAAAATCGGATCTGACAAAAGACGCCGCATCACAATGAGTATGGGCAGGACGCTTTCGGCTGGCAAGGATGCGGAGTGTCGTGCGGATCGGCAGTTTGGCTAAGCAGAGCAGGGCTGCGGTAGGCGCAAGCGCGAAATGCCGGCTAAAGCCGCGAGGCCGCATCCGGCCACTCGCCAAATTGCGCCCGCGGATCAGCCCAGCGCAGAATGGCGGCACGCATCTCGCGCGGCAGGCGATGGAAGGCGGCGCGACACCGGTTCTCTTTGTCCGGGGCAAATAAGTCGAGCAGCGGCACCGGCTCGGGTTCTCGGGCAATAGCGATGCTGCCGTCGAGCAGCCTGGCGAGCCTGGTCCCGCCGATCGCCGCGACCTCGACGATGGCGTCGCGCCAATATCGATAGCGGCCTCCCACAGCAACGACGAAGGAGCCGAGAATGGCGGTGCACGGCCCACCCGAATTCAGCCAAGCAATCGTGCAGCGTGCCAGCTTCTCGTCGGCGCCGCAGCGCGTCAGGATGGCGATTTCGGTGCCTTCGTGGTGGTTCTCCGCAGCGGCCTGCGGAGCGAAGCGGCCGACCACGATGCCGCGGCGGCAATAGCTCGATACCGCGAGAAATTGTCCGCTGCTCGGCAGTTCGAGAATGCGCCAGCCACGGTCTTGAAAAACGGTCGCCGGAGGACGCCGCCTTCCGACAGTTCCTACCGCCGCTTCGGCAACATTGCGTGACGGGAACGGAATGACTTCGCCCATCGGACCTCCTCTCTCCGGCACGCAAAACATATGCCGGGCCAGGATCGATCCAATTCGGGCTTTATGCAACCCATCCTCGTGGTAAAGAAAAACCGCCTGCCCGTGGGCGGGCAGGCGGTTTTGGACGAGCGTTTGGGTGGTGGCTCAGAAGTCCATTCCGCCCATCCCGCCGCCGGGCGGCATGGCCGGCGGGGTCTTCGGCTCCGGCTTTTCGGCGACCATCGCTTCAGTGGTAATCAACAGACCCGCTACCGATGACGCGTCCTGCAGCGCGTGCCGCACGACCTTGGTCGGATCGATGATTCCGGACCGGATCATGTCGGTGAACTCGCCCTTTTGAGCATCGTACCCGTAATTCGGGTCGGTGCTGTCAAGCAGCTTGCCGACGATGATCGACCCGTCGGTGCCGGAGTTCTCGGCGATCTGGCGGGCCGGGTAGGACAGCGCCTTCTTGACGATGTCGATGCCGACCTTCTGGTCGTTGTTTGCCGGCTTCAGTCCCTCGAGCGAGCGGATCGCATACAGAAGTGCGGCCCCGCCGCCCGCGACGACACCTTCCTCGACCGCGGCACGGGTTGCGTGCATCGCGTCGTCGACCCGGTCCTTCTTCTCCTTGACCTCGATCTCGGTCGAACCGCCGACTCTGATCACAGCGACGCCACCGGCGAGCTTGGCTAGGCGTTCCTGCAGCTTTTCGCGGTCATAGTCCGAGGTCGTCTCCTCGATCTGCTGCTTGATCTGCGCGATGCGGCCCTCGATGTCCTCTTTCTTGCCGGCGCCGTCGATGATCGTCGTGTTTTCTTTCTCGACGCGCACCCGCTTGGCCTGACCCAGCATGTCGAGAGTGACGTTCTCAAGCTTGATGCCGAGATCTTCGCTGATGACCTGCCCGGCGGTTAGGACGGCGATATCCTCGAGCATCGCCTTGCGGCGATCGCCAAAGCCCGGCGCCTTGACCGCGGCCACCTTGAGCCCGCCGCGCAGCTTGTTGACGACGAGCGTCGCCAAGGCCTCACCCTCGACATCCTCGGCAACGATCAGCAGAGGTCTGCCGCTCTGCACCACCGACTCGAGCACCGGCAGCATCGCCTGTAGCCCGGAAAGCTTTTTCTCATGGATCAGAATGTACGGGTTCTCAAGCTCGGCAATCATCTTCTCGGCATTGGTCACGAAATACGGCGAGAGGTAACCGCGGTCGAACTGCATGCCCTCCACGACATCGAGCTCCGTCTCCAGGCTCTTCGCCTCCTCGACCGTAATGACGCCCTCATTGCCGACTTTTTGCATCGCCTGCGCGATCATTTCGCCGACTTCGCGCTCGCCATTGGCGGAAATCGTACCGACCTGCGCGATTTCTTCGTTCGTCGAGATTTTCTTCGAGCGCTTCTTGATGTCCTCGACGACCGCGGCCACGGCGACGTCGATGCCGCGCTTCAGGTCCATCGGGTTCATGCCCGCCGCGACCGCCTTCGCTCCCTCGCGCACGATAGCCTGGGCCAAGAGGGTCGCAGTAGTGGTTCCGTCGCCCGCCTGATCGCTGGTCTTCGATGCGACCTCACGCACCATTTGAGCGCCCATATTCTCGAATTTGTCGGGCAGCTCGATCTCTTTGGCGACAGTAACGCCGTCTTTGGTAATGCGCGGTGCGCCAAACGATTTGTCGAGGACAACATTTCGCCCCTTCGGGCCCAACGTCACTTTGACTGCATTAGCGAGGATGTCGACGCCGCGCAGCATGCGTTCGCGCGCGTCGCCATGAAATTTGACTTCTTTGGCAGCCATCTCTCTTTTCTCCTCAAGCAACCTTTTGTGCGGCGGCGCCGTGATCGAGCACGCCCATGATGTCGGACTCTTTCATGATGATCAGCTCTTCGCCCTCGAGCTTGACCTCGGTGCCCGACCATTTGCCGAACAGCACACGGTCGCCCGCTTTGACGTCCATCGGCTGGAGCTTGCCATCATCGCCCCGCGCACCCGGACCGGCGGCCACCACCTCGCCCTCCATAGGCTTTTCTTTCGCCGTATCGGGAATGATGATACCGCCCGCCGTCTTCTCCTCGCCCTCGACGCGCCGGATCAGGACGCGGTCGTGCAGTGGACGGAATTTCATGAATACCTCCTCGAACTCAAACCAAATGCGGAATTAGCACTCTTTCCCCAAGAGTGCTGCTGACATAATTTGGTCTTATCGGATTGTCAAGTAGTTATCGGGCACACCAAGGAGCCCGCGAAGACCCTGCCAGCCCCACAGGCAACACACTCTGAAAAGAAGCTAAACCCGGCGGGGGCGTTTGTGGTTATGATGCGACTACCCGCTATGAACGAGCCGCCAAAATGTCGCGAACCGTAGATTGGGAGATACCGGGCGAGATCCAGCCGAAGCAGGCGGATTGCTCCTTCGATCTGGACCGTGCGCTGAGCGCCGTCCTCGGCTTGCGCGCGACTGTCCCCGAGGATGCCTTCACCGCGGGGACACTCGGCACCGAACGTGCCGGCAGCGGTGTTCTGATCCGTGAGGACGGGTTGGTGCTGACGATCGGGTATCTGATCACCGAAGCCGAGACCATGTGGCTCACCTCAGAGGGCGGTGGCGCCGTGCAAGGGCATGTCCTCGCCTATGACCAGGAGACCGGCTTCGGTCTCGTGCAGGCGCTCGGGCGGTTGAGCGTGCCGCCGATCGATCTCGGCATCGGGGTGCGGGTCGGCGCCGGCGACCACGCCATCATGGCTGCCGAAGGAGGCCGGCGCCACGCGCTGTCGGCGAGGGTCGTCGCCAGGCAGGAATTTGCCGGATATTGGGAATATGTCCTCGACCGCGCGATTTTTACGGCACCGGCACACCCGTTTTGGGGCGGCGCCGCGCTGATCGGGGCCGATGGCCGCCTGATCGGCATCGGCTCGTTGCATGTTCAGCACGCCAACGGCCGCGAACTGCGCCGCGATGTCAATATGGTGGTGCCGATCGAGCTGCTGCCCCCGATTCTCGACGACGTGCTGACATATGGAGGGCCGAACCGGCCGCCCCGCCCATGGCTCGGGCTGTACGCTGCCGAGGTGGAGGACGCGATCGTGGTCGCTGGGCTCTCCGAGAAAGGGCCTGCAAGCAAAGCCGGGCTGCGCCCGGGGGACCGCATCCTGGCAGTGCGCGACGATCCGGTCGCGAGCCTCGCCGGGCTGTGGCGGAAGGTGTGGGCGGGGGGGCCCGCCGGCAGCGAGGTAGTGATGCAGGTGGTACGCGAAAACGAGACGCTCACCGTTCGCATCCTGTCAGCTGATCGGACGCGTTTTCTCAAGACGCCGAAGCTGCATTGAGCCAAAGACGCGCCGCTCGCCCGACCGCCGCTTTCGGCTGCGTATTGAAGGGCATTCTTTGCCTATTGTCCGCGACCAAGCCCCGTCCGCTCGGCTCTTGCCCGAACATCTGAAGCGCCTCGAAGCCGAATCGATCGGCATCATGCGCGAGGTGGCTGCCGAATTCCGCAACCCGGTCCTGCTCTATTCGGTCGGCAAAGATTCGAGCGTGATGCTGCACTTGGCGCGCAAAGCGTTCTTCCCCGGCGAGCCGCCTTTTCCGCTCCTTCATATCGACACCGGCTGGAAGTTTCGCGACATGATCGCGTTTCGCGACTATACGGCGCGCCGGCTCGGGCTCGATCTCGTCGTCCACACCAACGAAGAGGGCACGGCACGGGGCATCGACCCGATCACTTCGGGGTCGGCATTGCACACGGCGGTAATGAAGACCGAAGCGCTGAAGCAGGCGCTCGACCGCCATGGTTTTGACGCGGCACTCGGCGGGGCGCGCCGGGACGAGGAAAAGAGCCGCGCCAAAGAGCGGATCTTCTCGGTGCGCAGCGCCGACCATGCCTGGGACCCGAAGAACCAGAGGCCCGAACTCTGGCGGCTCTACAACACCCGATTGCGCGAGGGGCAATCGATGCGCGTGTTCCCGCTGTCCAACTGGACCGAGTTGGACATCTGGGAATATATCGCAACCGAAGAAATTCCCGTCGTACCGCTCTACTTCGCCAAGTCGCGCCCGGTAATCAGCCGCGGTGGGGTTTGGATCATGGTCGACGACGATCGTTTGCCGCTGAAGCCGGGCGAGCGGCCCGAATTGCGGCGCGTCCGCTTCCGCACCTTGGGATGCTACCCGCTGACCGGCGCCATCGAATCGCCCGCTGCTACGCCGGCCCAAATCGTCGCCGAGTTGCGCAATACGCGCCATTCCGAACGACAGGGCCGGCTGATCGACGGCGACGAGGAAGCCGCAATGGAACGCAAGAAGCGAGAAGGTTATTTTTGATGTCCCGCCCGCATGGCGAACCGTCCGCTCGGCCGGGCAAAGATCTGCTGCGTCTGCTGACCTGCGGGTCGGTCGACGACGGCAAATCGACATTGATCGGTCGGCTGCTCTACGAATGCGGTTCGATCCCCGACGACCAGTTCGGCGCACTGCAGCGCGAATCCCGGCGGTTCGGGACGACCGGTGACGAGGTTGATTTCTCGCTGCTGCTCGACGGGCTCGAAGACGAGCGGCAGCAGCGCATCACCATCGATGTCGCACATCGGTTCTTTGCGACGCCGAAGCGCGCTTTTATCGTCGCCGATACGCCGGGGCACGAGCAATACACGCGCAATATGGCCACTGGTGCTTCGACCTCCGAGCTCGCCGTGATCCTGGTCGACGCGCGCAAGGGCGTGCTGCCGCAAACCAAGCGGCACGCCTACATTTGTTGCCTGCTCGGCATCCGGAAGATCGTGCTCGCCGTCAACAAGATGGACCTCGTCGGGTTTGAGCGGCGCCGCTTCGATGACATTGCTGAGCACTTTTCCGCCTTCGCTGCTGACCTTGGCGAAGTCTCCGTCGCGGCAATTCCGCTCTCGGCGCGGTTCGGCGACAATGTCACCGAGATCTCGGCGCGGATGCCCTGGTATGGGGGACCCACCCTGATCGAACATCTCAACTCCGTCGACATTTCGGACGGCTGCGCCAAACGGCCGTTCCGTTTCCCGGTGCAATGGGTCAATCGCCCGAACGGCGACTTCCGCGGCTTCTCAGGTACCGTGGTGTCAGGCTCGATCGCCCCCGGCGACAATGTTTTGTTGGCGGGTTCGGGTCGGTCCGCAAGGCTCAAGGAAATCGTCACCTTCGACGGTTCAGCCGATCGCGCACGGGAGGGTGATGCCGTTACCCTGACCTTCGAAACCGATATCGACATTGCGCGCGGCGATCTGCTCGCGGACCCTTGCGAGCCGCCCGAATGCGTCGACCAGTTCGCCGCGCATGTGATCTGGATGAGCGACCAGCCGCTCGTCCCCGGCCGCTCTTATCTGCTGAAGATCGGGAAGCGCACCGTGCCGGCCACCATTACCGCGCTCAAGCACCGCATCGATGTGGAGACGCTGGCGCATCTGGCGGACCGGACGCTCGGGCTCAACGAGATTGGGTTCTGCAACCTGTCGACCGCGGCGCCTGTGGCCTTCGATCCATATTCCATCTGCCACGACACCGGCGCGTTCATCTTGATCGACCGCCTCACCAACGAGACGGCGGGGGCTGGAATGATCGCCTTCGGCCTGCGCCGGGCCAGCAATATCCATTGGCAAGCGCTGACGGTCGGTCGGGAGCAACGCGCCGCTCTAAAGGATCAGTCACCGGCCGTGCTGTGGCTAACCGGATTGTCGGGCGCCGGAAAATCGACGATCGCCGACATTGTCGAGAGAAAACTGCTTGCGCTCGGCCGGCATACCATGCTGCTCGACGGCGACAATGTTCGGCACGGTCTCAATCGTGACCTCGGCTTCACCGACGCCGACCGGGTCGAAAACATCAGACGGGTCGGCGAGGTCGCAAAACTGATGGCCGAGGCTGGGCTTATTGTGATCTGCTCGTTTATCTCGCCGTTTCGCGCAGAGCGCCGCATGGTTCGCGAGCTGACCGGTCCCACCGTTTTTCTCGAAGCGTTTGTCGACACGCCGCTCGAGGAATGCATACGCCGAGACCCCAAGGGGCTTTACGCCAAGGCGAGGGCCGGGCGGCTCGAGCATTTCACCGGTCTCGACTCCGCTTATGAGCCACCGGAGGCCTCCGAGATCCGTATCACGACGATTGGCGTGACGCCCGAGGCCGCTGCCGAGCAGATCCTCCAGGAATTGCGGGCGCGCAAGATAATTTGAGGAGTTGCCGGGTCAGCAAGGTTCCTCGATGAGCCGCTCTAGATAGCTGCCGTATCCGCTCGTGCTGAATTGCCTGGCGAGCTTGAGCAACTGGTCTACGTTGATATAGCCCATGCGATAGGCGACCTCCTCGACGCAGGCGATCTTCAGGCCCTGTCGCAGCTCTATCGTGCGTACGAATTCGGATGCCTCCAACAACGAATCGTGGGTGCCGGTATCAAACCAGGCGTAGCCGCGCCCGAACCGCTCGACCCTGAGCATTCCCCGAGACAGGTAGGCGTTATTGAGATCAGTGATCTCCAGCTCTCCGCGGGCCGAAGGCTTTAGGGAGGCAGCGATCTCCGGCGCGGAATTATCGTAGACGTAGAGACCGGTGACAGCCCAATGAGAGCGCGGCTGCCGCGGTTTTTCGACGATGGCAATGGGTGCGCCATCGGCGCCGAATTCGACGACGCCATAGGTTTCCGGGTGGCGCACTTGATAGGCGAAGATCGTGGCGCCCGAGCGCGGCGTCGCCGCCTGTCGGAGCAGGGCGGGAAGTCCATTGCCGTAGAAGATGTTGTCCCCCAAAACCAGCGCGACGTGGTCGCTGCCGATGAAGCTTCGCCCGATGATGAGGGCCTGCGCCAGCCCCTCTGGCCTCGCCTGTTCGGCATATCGAATCGAGAGGCCCCACTGTCCGCCGTCACGCAGCAAATCGGCAAAACGGGGCAGTTCCGCTGGGGTCGTGACGACCAGAATTTCCCGGACACCTGACAGCATCAGGGTCGTCAGCGGATAATACACCATCGGCTTGTCGTAGACGGGCAACAGCTGTTTGCTGAGCGCCAGAGTGGCCGGGTAGAGCCGGGTGCCGTGACCACCGGCCAGAATGATCCCCTTCATCGGCTTCCTGCCCCGACCAACTCTCGAACCACAGCGGGAAGGCTCGACCGCCACGTTGGCGGGAAAATGCCGAGCGTGGCGATCTTGCGGCAATCGAGCACCGAGTTCATCGGCCGCTGCGCCGCTGTCGGATATTGATCAGTGGTGATCGGCTCGACCCGCGGCCCCGATCCACTCGGCCACGCGCCGCGGGTCTGTGCCAAGGCGACGATCTCCTCGGCAAATCCATGCCAGCTGGTGCTGCCGGCCGCAGCAAAATGGAAGGTGCCCCATTCCGTCCCGCCGCGCTCGATTTGCCGGGCGATCGCGATCAGTGCGGCAGCGATATCGGCGGCACCGGTGGGGCAGCCGCGCTGGTCTGCGACAACCCGTAAGACCGGCCGCTCGGCCCCGAGCCGCAGTATGGTTTTTACGAAATTTGCCCCGTAGGCGCCGTATACCCAAGCGGTGCGCAAGATGATGTGGCAACGCGCCGCCGCCCGCACGGCGCGCTCGCCGGCCTCCTTGCTGCGCCCATAGACATTGAGCGGGTTGACCGCGTCCACCTCGCGGTACGGTCCGCTTTTGCGCCCGTCGAACACGTAGTCGGTCGACAGATGAACGAGCGGCGTCCCGTCCTCGCCGCAAACTGCTGCAATGTGAGCGGCTCCGGCACAATTAACCGCCCAAGCCGCTTCTGGCTCGCTTTCGGCGCGATCGACGGCGGTATAAGCGGCGAGATTGACGACCAGATGGGGTCGTTCCCGCGCAATCGCGGCGCTTACGGCTGCTGCCTTGGTGATGTCGGCCGCGCTGCGATCGAGGGGTCTGAGCTCAAACGATGGAGGCCAAATTGCGCGGCAAATCTCGCGGCCGACCTGCCCTCCGGCCCCGAACACCAGAACCCTCACAAGCGCCTCCTACGGGGATACCTCGTGCCCGCGTCCAAGATTCGAGCCGAGCAACCGGTCGAAGTAGTCGATGGTACGGGTCAGGCCGTCTTTCAGGGCTGTCTTGGGATACCAACCAAGAACCCGCTCGGCTTCGCCGATATCGGGACAACGCTGGACCGGATCGTCGATAGGAAGTGGCCGGCGGGTGATCTTCGAGCGCGAGCCGGTCAACTCGATGATCATGCCGGCGAGTTCGGCGACCGAGGTCTCGACTGGGTTGCCGAGGTTGATCGGGCCGGTGATGTCGTCCGAGGTGGCCATCAGCGCGAGGAAGCCGTCGACCAGATCGTCGACATAGCAGAAGGCGCGGGTCTGGCTGCCGTCGCCATAGAGGGTGATCGGGGCGCCCTGCAGGGCCTGGACGATAAAGTTGGAGACGACGCGGCCGTCATGGGGGTGCATGCGCGGGCCATAGGTGTTGAAGATCCGGACGATGCGGATCCGCAGATTGTGCTGGCGGTAATAGTCGAAAAACAGGGTCTCGGCGCAGCGCTTGCCCTCGTCGTAGCAGGCACGCGGACCGATCGGATTGACATTGCCGCGATAGGCTTCGGGTTGCGGATGGAGGGTTGGGTCGCCATAGACCTCCGAGGTGGAAGCCTGGAAAATTTTGGCTTTCAGCCGCTTGGCGAGGCCGAGCATGTTGATCGCGCCGATCACGCTGGTCTTGGTGGTCTGGACCGGATCGAACTGGTAGTGGATCGGCGAGGCCGGGCAGGCGAGGTTGTAGATCTCGTCGGCCTCGACAAAGAGGGGATGCGTAATGTCGTGACGCATCGCCTCGAAATGCGAAACCCCCAACAGACCGGCGATGTTGTCCTTGCGGCCGGTAAAGTAATTGTCGACGCACAACACGTCGTCGCCGCGGGCCACCAGTCGCTCGCAGAGATGCGAGCCGAGAAAACCCGCGCCGCCGGTCACGAGAACGCGCTTTCGAACAGAGCTCATGCGAAATCCGGGGTTATGATAGGTTCAGGCTCTGCAGAGCTGCGGCGGGCGACCGATGCTGACATAGGACAGGCCCGCCGCCGCCATTTCGGCCGGCTGATAAATGTTGCGCAGGTCGATGACCAGCGGCTCTGCGAGCAACCGCTCGATGCGGCCGAGATCGAGGGCACGGAATTCGTTCCATTCGGTCAAGAGCACCAGCGCATCGGCGCCTTCGGCCGCTTCGTAGGCGTCGTCGCAATAGACGAGGTCGGGCATCAGGTTTCTCGCTTCGTCGATCCCGGCCGGGTCGAAGGCGCGGATCGCCGCGCCCGCCGCGGTGAGGCGCGGCAGGATGGCAAGGCTGGGGCTGTCGCGCATATCGTCGGTGTTGGGCTTGAAGGTGAGGCCGAGGACGGCGATCGTCTTGCCGGCGACCGCGCCGCCGCAGGCGGCGATGATCTTGTCGGCCATGCGCGCCTTGCGCGCCTCGTTGACCTGCACCACCGTCTCGACGATCGCCAGACCCGCGGCCGCCTCATGGGCGGTGCGCACCAAGGCCTGGCAGTCCTTGGGAAAGCACGAGCCGCCAAAACCCGGCCCGGCATGCAGAAACTTGCGTCCAATGCGGCCGTCGAGCCCGATGCCGCGGGCGACATCCTGGACATCGGCGCCGACCCGTTCGCACAGATCGGCGATCTCGTTGATGAAGGTGATCTTGGTCGCGAGAAAGGCGTTTGCCGCGTATTTGACCAATTCGGCAGTCTCGATGTCGGTGAACAACATCGGCGTCTCGCTCAGATAGAGCGGCCGGTAGAGCTGGCGCATCACCTCCCGGGCCCGGTCGCCGTCGACGCCGATCACCACCCGGTCGGGGCGCATGAAGTCCTCGATCGCCGAGCCTTCGCGCAGAAATTCCGGGTTTGAGGCGACGTCGAAGTCACCGCTCGGGCAGACCCGGCGCAGGATAGCGGCGACCTCGCGCCCGGTGCCTACCGGCACCGTCGACTTGGTCACGACGACGGTGTAGCCCCCGGTTCGGGCCTCGGCCAAAGCCCGGCCGATCTCCGCAGCCGCCGCAAAGACATAGCTGAGATCGGCGTGGCCGTCGCCGCGCCGCGACGGGGTGCCGACCGCGATGAAGACCGCATCGGCTCCCTCGATCGCCGGCAGAAGCTCGGTGGTAAAGGACAGCCGCCCCGCCGCCGCATTGGCCGCCACCAACGCCTCCAGCCCCGGCTCATAGATCGGCATTTCACCGCGCCGCAACCGCGCAATCTTTGCCGAATCCATGTCGACACAGGTCACCGACGCGCCGAATTCGGAAAAACATGCCCCCGAAACCAGCCCCACATACCCCGTCCCGATCACCGCGATGCGCATCGGATCGATTTCCCCTTAAGGATTGAACTACGGCGGCCGCCGCTTGCTCCAGCCGACGGCGATCAGCTCAGTTGAACGTGTCGGACCATACCATTATTTCCTAGCAGATTTATTGCCAATTCGGCGGTGGAATGCACGGCCCGCTGTGCCTTGCTTGCGGTATCGCGGCTGGGATTCGTCGCGATAGGGGGGTGCGGTGGGAAGCGGCGGGAACGGCTCGTGAGCTACATCGCGGGGTCAACTCATTCGAGTTTGCTTAAATTGTCCTTCGGCGTGAGTAACAATTTTTCTTGTCGAGAGGTTGACCGGTGGCTGTGTCGCAGCAAAGTGCTGGTCGTTTTCCATATCTGGAACGCTCTAATTGGCTAATCTTTCTTATACGAGCCAACCTCGCGGCGTTGCAAGAACGGAAGAACTATATGGATAAGAACATTGCCGGATTGCTCGGCGCGGTTGCTGGACTTACGACCATGAGTACTGTGCAAGCTATCGAAGCGATTTAAGCGACTTCCTCTTGATCTGAAGGCGAGCGGAACGACATAGGCCAGCCTGCCAACTGTCGGCGCGGAAGAAACCGAGTTGGCACCCACTACTTGCCACTGCTCGGGATAGAACGGGATCGCGCCGTTCCCCTGACAGCCGGAAAGCCGCAACAAAGCACACTTCTCGGTATGCTCTGGGACCGGCCGGCCTGGCACACCGCATTTCGGGACCGCCCGTTCGATCGCTCAGGAACCTCTGCGCGTCCCTCGAACAGCCGCTAATATCAAGGGCCGCAACCGTGAGGACATTCCGTTCCACGGTCGGCGGTGGCCACTAAGATCGCAGTCGATTGCGGAGGAGAGGGACGATGCCGCCAATCGGGGCAGGGGGGATCGGGGCAAAGCGGGTCGGCGTGATCGGGGCCGGCATGGTCGGGGTGTGCGCGGCGAGTTGGTTGCAGCGCGACGGCCACAGCGTCTTTCTGATCGAAAAAGACGAACCCGGCCATGGCGCCTCCTTCGGCAACGCCGGATGCTTCAACGGCTCGTCGGTCACCCCGGCAGCAATGCCCGGCGTCGTTTGGAACGTTCCGGGCTGGCTCTTCGACCCGCTCGCCCCTTTGGCGCTGCGCTGGAGTTATCTGCCGGCAATCGCGCCGTGGCTGCTGCGCTTCGTCCGCGCCGGCACACCCGAAAAGGCGCGAGAGGCAGCGCGCGCCTTGCGCCCCCTCGTCGGGCCGACCCTCGATGCGCTGAAACCGCTGGTCAGCGCAGCGGGCGCCGAGGACCTCGTTCATCGCCAAGGTCATCTTTACGTTTACCGTTCGGCCGATGGTCTGGAAAAGGATCGGTTCGCCTGGGATCTGCGGCGCGAGAACGGGGTCGAGATCGACGAGTTCGGCGCCGACGAATTGCGCCAACTGGAGCCCGCTTTGTCGCGCGACTACCTGCGCGGCGTGCTGGTCCGCGAGAACGGGCATACCTCAAACCCACTGGCATTGGTCGAGCGTCTCGTCGAGCACTTCCTCCGCTCGGGCGGTGAGCTGGTGCGGGCGCGGGCGAACGGCTTTCGGCTCGAAAGCGGCCGGCTCGCCGCGATCGAGACCGACACCGGCGACCTCGCTGCCGACGCCGCGATCGTCTGCGCCGGGGCCTACTCGAAACCGCTTGCCGCGGCGCTGGGCGACAAGGCGCCGCTCGAGACCGAGCGCGGCTATCATCTGATGATCCGCGATCCGGAAACAATGCCGCGCATTCCGACCGCCGATGCCGATGGCAAATTCGTCGCGACCCCAATGGATACGGGGCTGCGCTTTGCCGGCACGGTCGAGCTTGCCGGTCTGGAGGCGCCGCCCGATTGGCGGCGCGCCCAGATATTGCTCGAGCAGGGGCGCAAGATGCTGCCCGGCCTCGCCGCATCGCACCCGCAGGAGCGGATCTCGGTGTGGATGGGCCATCGGCCGAGCCTGCCCAACTCGCTGCCGGTTCTCGGCCCCTCGAGCGCGACGCCGGACGTGATCTACGCCTTCGGCCACGGCCATGTCGGCATGACTTCGGCGCCGATGACCGGCAAGATCGTCGCCGACCTCGTCGCCGGCCGGCCGCCCTCGATCGATATCAGGCCTTTTTCTGCCGGCCGGTTCCGTTAACAGCGCGCTCGGAGGAGCTCGGGCAAATCGGTCAATGACGAGACGGTATGATCGGGAGCGTGACCGAGCTCTTCGGCGCGTCCGCGCAGCATACCGAACATCGTGGCCGGAGCGCCCCCGCTACTGCGGCGGATCCAGGCGACATCGAAACCGAAGGCCTTGGCGCCGGCGACGTCGAAGCCGTTAGACGAGATGAAAAGCACTTCCTCCTTCGGCACGCCGAGCGCCGGCGCGACGAGGGCATAACAGGACGGGTGCGGCTTGTATGCACGGACGCTGTCGACGCTGATCGCGGCCTCGATCCAACGGTCCAGTCCGGAATTTCGAACGAGTTCTCGGAGCATTCGCGGGTTGCCGTTCGACAGGATGGCGAGCTTGTGTCCCGCGAGCGCGGCGAGCGCCTCTTGGGCTTCCGGATAGGGATCGAGGTGGAGATAATTCTCCATCAAGGGTCCGCGGATAGCGTCATTCGGCTCGACCGCCGCCGCCCGCAATGCAAAGTCGAGCGCGGCACCCGTCACCTCCCAAAAGTCCGCATATTCCTGCATCAAGCTGCGCAGCCAAGTGTATTCCAATTGCTTCAGCCGCCAGATCTGCGTGATCACCTCGCCTTTCCCTGGGCACAAGGCCTCGGCCTTCGTCAGTACGGATTGAACGTCGTAGAGCGTGCCATAGGCGTCGAAAACCAAGGCCCGAACCGTCATGACAAAATTCCTTCCGGCAAACCCGTCTTCAAGTCGCGAAGATCATGCGATGATCGGCTTCAGCAAACGCGGCGGCTGCCCGGTCGGCGATCATCCGGCCGGCGCGCAGACCGATGACGCGATCGGCGAACTGGATTGCAAATTCGACCTGGTGCAGACTGACGAGGACGGCGATCATCCGCTCGCGCGCAATGTCGCGCAAAATCGCCAGAACGCTCTTTGCCGATTCCGGATCGAGGCTGGCGACCGGCTCGTCGGCCAGCACAAATCGGCTCTGCTGGGCGAGCGCCCGCGCAATAGCCACGCGCTGCTGCTGACCGCCCGACAAGCGGTCGGCGCGCTGCAAGGCATAGGGCAGCATGCCGACCCGGTCGAGCGCGGCGAGCGCCAGTTGCCGATCCCGGTGCGGGAAACGGCGCAGCATCACGCGCCAGGTCGCTACTTCACCGAGGCGGCCGACCAAGACGTTGTCCAATGCGTTCAGTCGCCGGATGAGATTGAACTGCTGGAAGATCAGGCCAATTTCGCTGCGCGCCATCGACAGCTGGCGGCCGCCGAGGGTCCGTATGGCATGCTCGCCCAGAAAGATCTGCCCGCTGTCGGATTGCGCGAGGCGTGTGACGCATCGGAACAGTGTCGTCTTGCCGGCGCCGCTGGCGCCGAGTATCGCGACGACCTCGCCCGCCGCCACCTCAAAGGAAACATCGTCGAGCACGATACGGTCGCCGAACCGCTTGCTCAGTCCGACGATGCGTATTGCCGGATCGGCAGCTACCGCGCTCACACCAGTCTCCGCCGCAGCCAGGCGCTGAACTGATCGATCGCAGTCACCATCGCAAGGATGATCAGGATGATCGTGAAAAGCCGCGCGAAATCCAACAGGTCGACACTGTTCTTCAATTCCTGCCCGATCCCGCCCGCGCCGACGACCCCGAGCACGGTCGAGGAGCGGACATTGAACTCCCAGACATAGAGCGTGATCGACGTCAGGTTGGGCAGAATGTCCGGTAGCAAGGCGTAACTGATGACCTTGAGGCGGTTGGCGCCGGTCAGGGCCGCCGCTTCGAGCGGGCCGGGCTCCACGGCCTCGATCGCTTCCGACCACAGCTTCGCAATCGTGCCGGCAGAATGAAGGCCGATGCCGAGCACCCCGGCGAAGGGCCCCAAACCGACGGCCGCAACAAATAGCAAGGCGAAAATAAAGGAATCGATCCCGCGCAGAGTATTGAGAAACCAACGCATGGGCGTGTAGAGAAGCCGGCTCGGCGTGATGTTCTGCGCCGCGAGAATGCAGCACGGCGCGGCGATGATGACGCCGATGCTCGTACCGACCACCGCCATCGCTAGTGTCTCTATGGCTCGTTCGATCAGGACACCGAGCTCGCTCGTGTCGGGCGGCCAAGCCTTGGCTGCCCAATGCGCCAGCTTCGGCAGCCCGCTCCACAGCCGGCCGACATCGAAATCGACGAAATAGAACGACAAGCCGTAGACCAGCAGCACAAGCAGGAGCGTCGCGACAAAGCGAACCGGCGCTACCGCTATCCAGGACCGCGCCGGATCCGGATAAAAGGCTCCGGCGTCACCGGTCCTCATTTCTGGTTTTTGAGAGCTCCGACGGCGATGCCGGCGTCCTCGATAAGCTTGTAGTTGGCGTGGCTCGATGCGATGAAGCCGGTATAGTGCTTGGGCAAGATGGTGGAGCCTGCTCATCCGTGATTGCAGTCACTATGTCCTGCACCTTTTTTGCCATAGCGGGATCGAGCCCGGCGCGCACTGCCATCGCATCATTTGGCAGGTCATCCGATGTCCAGACGATCTTGGTCGCTTGCGGCGAGATGGCGCCGCTTTCGATCATTGCCGTGCGGTTTCGATCGTAGTCGGTCGCGAGGTCGGTTTGGCCATTGGCCACCGCGATCTCGTTGGCCGCGTGGGTGGCGCCCTCATGATATTGGAAATAGGTCTTCGGGTCGAGCCCGCGGGATTTGAACCAGAAGGTTGGGATGAGCCAGCCGGAAGTCGAACCCACATCGGCAAAGGATATTCGCAGCCCTTTGCCGTCGTCGGGCCATTTGTTGATCTGGAGGTTCGGCCGGGCGATCACAATCGCGTGATAGACTGGCTTGCCGTCGTATTTTGCCGTGGCGATCGCGTCACCGGCGCCCTGATTGTGCGCGATCACATAGCCCCAAGGTCCCATCCAAGCAACGTCGACCTGCCCGCTGACCAATGCCACTGCGATGCCCGCCCAGTCGGTCGTCGCCTCGAGTGTATAAGCGACGCCGAGCCGCTCGGCGAGGTGCTTAAAGAAAGGATCGAAGGCTTTCTTGGTTTCGCCCGGCGTCGGTTGCAGCGGCCCGACCGCGAAGTGGAGAGTGTCGGCAGCCTGCGCCGTTCCATCGGCGAGCGCCAATGCAAAGGCGAGCGTCAGGATCCCTCTGACAATGCGCTCGACTGGGCCCTGATCCACGGACATGGCGATCCCCCCGACTAGTTGCACCGAAAGGTGACGGACGAGCCGCGGTGGGGCCGCCGCACCTCGATCGGACAATAGCGGATCGCGGTATTGCGGGTCGAGCCGCTAAACAGTCGCTCGCCGAGATGCTCCTCGGGGCTCCGCTGCGGCAGCCGTCAGCGCGGGGTTAGCTCGGGCGCAGATCACCCGCTCGGCGGCGCTCGCACCCCAGGCACTAGGAACAGGCCGGCTATGGCCTTGAGGCGCTCGTCTTCGCTGGTCAGATACATGCTGCGCAAGGCGAAGATCGCCGCGCCGGCCGCGGTGTCGTTCCACAACCAGTCGCCCAGCTGCTTGCTCGACGGTTTGGCGGAGCCGGAAAGAGCGACCTCGATGTAGGCCGCCTTCAGATCGTCGACCGCGAAACGCAGTGTCAGCGGCGCCGACATCTCTGCGCTCGGGCTTTCCGGATTGTGTCCCCGCAGCCAGCTGGCCATGTAACGACCCGCCTCGCTGACAGAGAGCCCGCTGAGCCCGACGATCGTTCGCTCCCGCGCTTTGGCAGCGCGCCGATACGTGGCTTCGACCCGCTCGCTCTCGTCCTCCAGCGCCGTGGCGAGCCGCGTCGCGGAGGCGCCATCGAGGTTGGGTTTGGCGAACGGCGCCCGCCAGCCGGGGTCGGGCCGTTCTCGCGGATCCTCCTCCGGGAAATCCTCGATGATCACGGGGCCGCGCTCGCGTTCGAGCAGGCGCAATGCCGCGAGGATCACCCGCTTTTGGAAGGCCGCGTCGCTCGGCGGACCGAACGGGCGGCCCAGCTCGAACGGTACCCACAGCGCACGCGGCGGCTTGGTTTTTTCGGTCTGCGGCCGAATGAGGCTGATCGCCACGCTCGGGACGCCCGCTTCTTCGAGATAATGCCCCAGCGCGCTCACGGCGCGCGTGCAGAGCGGTCAAACGGGAGAGAGCAGAACAGCGTCGACCCCGTCGCCCTTCAGCCGAGACGCGACGTCACGCGCGTAGCCCTCCATCTGCAGCGGATCGGTCGCGCCCATGAAGGAATAATGGGTCGCCGCCACCGATCCGATCACCCCCTCGGCGGCAAGCTCGCGCAGGCGGTCGAGCGGGAACACCACATTCCAGTCTTCCTGGAAGCCGCTGCGGTCGAGGTTGATCGAGATATGGCTGAACATCAGCTGATCGGGCCGCGTTTCGGAAGGTATCACCCGGTAATCGGGGTCGCGTCCACGAAATGGCTTTTCGCCTCTGACGACCAGACCGGCCGACGAGACGATCGCCACACGCCGCGCGGCCAGTGGCGGGCCGTTCACCCACGGCGTCGTCGTGAAACTCGGGCATTCAAGCTCGGCGTAGCGCTTTGCAGTCGCAGGAGGTAGATCGGTCAATCGCGCCATGTCGCTTCCCTAGTCGATCAGCACTGACCCATTCATCGCTGAGGGGTCCGCCGGGTCAATGACGGTGAGTGACGATCTCGGACAAGTGGCGGGGTGGTGCCGGGAAGCGTTATGCCTCCGCCGTAATCATCTCGTAAGCCGGAACGGTCAGAAATTCGGGGAAGACTGGCGCCTCGATCAGCCTTGCAAAGAGTTCGGCAGCCTCCACGTGAACGCGATCCCCGTTTGACGCACGCAGTTTCGCAAGTTCTTCGTCCAGCAGCTTGAGGCACAGCGCTCGGTCGATGGCACGGCCGTCGTCGAGATGCGCGCGGTGGCGGATCCATTGCCACACCTGCGCGCGGCTGATTTCGGCGGTCGCGGCGTCCTCCATCAGATTGTAGAGCGGCACGCAACCGATGCCGCGCAGCCACGCCTCGATATAGCCGATCCCGACATTGAGGTTCTGCCTGAGCCCGGCTTCGGTGATCGTGCCTTCAGCAACCGCGAGAAGATCCGATGCGGTGACGTGGACGTCCTGGCGCTTGCGGGCGATCTGGTTGGGCTGCGGCATCTCGCGGTCGAAGATCTCCCTGGCGATCGCAACAAGCCCGGGATGGGCGACCCAGGTGCCGTCGTGACCGTCGCCAGCCTCGCGCTGCTTGTCGGCGCGCACCTTCTCCATCGCCGCTTCATTCGCGGCGGGGTCGTCGCGGATCGGGATCTGCGCCGCCATTCCGCCCATAGCGTGGATGTCGCGGCGGTGGCAGGTCTTGATCAGCAATAGGCTGTAGCTGCGCAGAAAATGGCTGGTCATCGTGACCTGCGCCCGGTCCGGCATGACGCAAGCCGGGTCTTCCGCGAATTTCTTGATAAAGCTGTAGATGTAATCCCATCGCCCGCAATTGAGCCCGGCCGAGTGGTCGCGCAGCTCCCAGAGGATCTCGTCCATCTCGAAGGCGGCAAGGATCGTCTCGATCAGCACGGTCGCGCGGATTGTGCCTCTCGGCAATCCGAGTCTTGCCTGAGCGTGCAGGAAGACGTTGTTCCACAGCCGCGCTTCGAGGTGGCTCTCCAGCTTCGGCAGGTAGAAGTAAGGGCCCGCGCCGCGCGCCACCAGTTCCCTGGCGTTGTGGAAAAAGAACGACGCGAAGTCGAAGAGCGCGCCCGACATCGGCTCGCCGTCGACGAGGACGTGCTTTTCCGGCAGATGCCAGCCGCGCGGCCGCACGAACAGCACCGCGGTGTTGCCATTCAAGGCGTAATGCCGCCCCGTCTGCTGGTCATCGAAGGTGATCGTCCGGCGCACCGCTTCACGGAGATTGGCTTGGCCTTCGATCAGGTTGTCCCAGGTCGGCGTGTTGGCGTCCTCGAAATCGGCCATGAAGACATTGGCGCCGCAATTCAGCGCATTGATCACCATCTTGCGGTCGGTCGGGCCGGTGATCTCGACGCGGCGGTCCTGAAGGTCGGGCGGGATCGGCGCCACCCGCCAGTCGCCGTCGCGGATCGCCTTGGTCTCGGGCAGGAAATCGGGCTTCCATCCGGCATCGAGCCGGCGCTGGATCTCGGCGCGGCGGGCGAGGAGACGCCGCCGCTCTGCCCCGAATTCGCGCTCGAGCTCGACGGCAAAGTCGATCGCCTCCGGTGTGAGCACCTTCTCGTAGCCGGGCTTCATCGGCCCGCGAATGGCGACGCCCGCGGTCATTGCGCCGCCCAATCGTGCACTGCCCAGTCGTGGTTGTGCACCAAACCCTCGTCATGGCCGTGCTGTGAGGGGTCTGCCGGTCGATCCTCGCGGAATTGCGCCGTCTCGGTGCTGCCGGCCAGCGCCGTCGTCGAGGAGCGGCCGCCCGAAATCACCATCGCCACCGCATCGAAGTAGCCGACGCCGACCTCGCGCTGATGCCGGGTTGCAGTATAGCCGTCAGCCTCGGCTGCGAACTCAGCCTGCTGCAATTCGGAATACGCCGCCATACCGCGCTCGCTGTAATCGCGCGCCAGTTCGAACATCGCGAGGTTGAGGCTATGAAAGCCGGCCAAAGTGACAAACTGGAACCGGTATCCCATTTGCGCGATGTCGTGCTGAAAGCTCGCCAGCCTCTCGGGAGCCAGCTTTTTTCGCCAGTTGAAGCTCGGCGAGCAGTTGTACGCCAGCAATTTGCCCGGGAACTCGCGATGGATCGCAGCCGCAAACCGCTCGGCCTCGCCGAGGTCGGGCTCGCTCGTCTCCCACCACAGGAGGTCGGCGTAAGGCGCATAGGCGAGGCTGCGTGCAATGGCGTATTCGACGCCGAGCCCCGGGCGGATGCGGAAGAAGCCCTCCGCGGTGCGCTCGCCGCTGATGAACGGTCCGTCGCGCTCGTCGATGTCGCTGGTCAACAGGTGCGCCGATTGCGCGTCGGTGCGGCAGAGCAGCACGGTCGGCACGCCCTCGACATCGGCCGCGAGACGGGCGGCGTTGAGCGTGCGGATGTGCTGACTAATCGGCACGAGGACCTTGCCGCCCAGATGACCGCATTTCTTTTCCGACGCGAGCTGGTCCTCGAAATGCACGCCCGCCGCGCCCGCCTCGATCATCGCCTTCATCAGCTCGTAGGCGTTGAGCGCGCCGCCGAACCCGGCCTCGGCATCGGCAATGATCGGCGCCATCCAGTAAGTGTCGTCACCATCGCCTTCCGAGTGGGCGATCTGGTCGGCGCGGCGCAGTGCATTGTTGATGCGCCTGACGACATTGGGCATCGAATCCACTGGATAGAGCGACTGGTCCGGATACATCTGCCCGGCAGTATTGGCGTCGGCGGCGACTTGCCAGCCGGATAGATAAATAGCCTTCAAACCGGCCTTGACCTGCTGCACGGCCTGATTGCCGGTCAGGGCACCGAGGGTCGGCACGAAGGGCTCGGTGTTCAACAGATGCCGCAACCGCGCGGCGCCCATTTCCGCCAATGTATGACGAATGCGGAAGGAGCCTGCCAGCCGCTCGACATCCGCGGGGCCGTAGTCTCGGCGAACGCCTGAAAATCCCTCGGGCTGCATGTTCAGTTCCTTGTTAATAACACCGTGATTTCAATAACAACATTGCAGCTGCAGCGGCGAGCCCCAATGTGGCATGATCAATGCAATTCTGTTGGTGTCTTCACAGACTGCGCTCAATTTTTGTAAAGGCTGTAAAAATGTCGCGTGTCCAGATCGGGCGTACCGTGCGGCGGCTGCGCACTGAGCGGAACCTGTCGCAGCAGGCACTGGCGAACCGGCTCGGCATCTCGGCGAGTTATTTGAACCTGATCGAGCACGATCAGCGCGCGGTGAGCGGCACATTGCTGATCAAGCTCGCTGAAATATTCCACCTCGACCTCGCCATGCTCTCAGGCTCGCAGGAACGTCGGCTCGAGATCGGGCTGCGCGAGGCTTTCTCCGATCCCTTGCTGGGCGTCGACGCGGTGCCCGAAGCCGAAATTGCCGCCTTGGCCGGCTCGGGTCCGAATGCGGCGCGCGCGGTGCTCGCGCTTTATCGCGCGTGGCGGGTCGCCCGCGAGGACGCCGGAGGCATCGCCCTCCCGTCAGGGCGGCGCATCCTGCTGCCCAATGAAGAGGCGCGCGATTTCTTCGATGACCGCGCCAACCATTTCCCGACGCTCGAAGAGGCCGCCGACGGGATCGCCGCCACCTGCAGCGCCGCCCCGGCCGAGATGAACCACGCCATCGCCGAAAGGCTGCGCAAAACGCACGGCCTCACCGTCACTGTGCAGCCGCTCGACGGGGTGCTGCGCCGCTTTGATCCGGAGACCCGCCGGCTTGCCCTCGCCGAGACCCTGCCGCGAGAGAGCCGCGGGTTCCACATGGCGTTCCAGCTCGCCCTCTTCGAAGCGCGCGACGCGGTAGAAACCGTGTTGCGCGAGGCCGCGCCGTCTTCGGCGGAAGCGGCGATGCTGATCCGCGTGGGCCTCCTCAACTATGTCGCCGGCGCCATCCTGATGCCGTACGCCGCATACCTCGCGTCGGCGCAGGAGCTGCGCCACGACATGGAGGCGATGGCGGCACGCTTCGGGGTTTCCTTCGAACAGGCCTGTCACCGCATGTCCACCTTGCAGCGGCCCGGGGCGCGCGGCGTGCCGTTCTTTTTTGTCCGCGTCGACCCGGCGGGGAACGTGTCGAAGCGTTTCTCGGCGGCGGGCTTCCCGTTTGCGCGTTACGGCGGCTCGTGCCCGCGCTGGGTGGTGCATACCGCCTTTTCGCAGCCCGGTGCGGTCCAGGTGCAAGTCGCCGAGCTGCCCGACGGCGACGCCTATCTTTGCTTCGCCCGCGCCGTGGCGCGGCCCGCGACACATTGGCGCGAACCCCGCCCTGTCCATGTCGTGGCGATGGGCTGCAGCGTGGCGCACGCCGAGGAGGTCGCCTATGCCGACGGGCTCGACCTCGAACGGGCCAAGGTCGGCATCGGCTTGTCTTGCCGCCTGTGCAATCGCTCCGACTGCCGCAGCCGGGCCTTTCCCCCGCTCGAGCACCGGCTCGCACTCGATCCGCTGACCTCGAGCGCGACGCCCTATCGGTTCGAGCCGCGCGAGGGCTGATCGGAATAGCCGTACGCGGCAAGGTTTCCGACGTGGTATTACTGCGAGCACCAGACGGTTTTTTCCGCCAGAGTGTAGTGCATGAGAGGCTGTGGCCGAATTCCTTCCCTCGCGGATGACAGCACATTGCCGGACGAGGAGCGCGCGATGCTGGATCGCGCGCGGGCGCTGGTTCCTCAACTCGCTGGCCGCGCACCGGCAGCCGCCGCGGCGCGGCGGCTGCCGGTGGAGACTATCGCCGAGTATCACGCGGCCGGCGTCCTCCGGATCCTGCAGCCGAAGCGCTTCGGCGGCATACAGGGCCGGTTCAGCCTGTTCTCCCGCATCGTCGAGGAATTGACCTATGGCTGCGCGTCCTCGGCCTGGGTCTATGCGGTGCTGGCCGAACATCAATGGATCATCGCGCAATACCCCGAGAAGGCGCAGATCGACGTGTGGGGCGACGATCCCGAGGCGGTCGCCTCGTCTTCGCTGGCGCCGCGCGCCGCCGCCAAGCGTGTCGCCGGAGGTTGGCGCCTGAGCGGACGGTTTCCGTTCTCCAGCGGCTGCGACTATGCGCAATGGGCAATCCTCGGCGCCTTCCTCGCGGAGATGGGCGACCCGCGGCACATCGCCTATCTGCTGGCGCCGCTCGCCGAGGTCGAGATCGTCGATGACTGGCAGGTGCTCGGCCTCGCGGGCACCGGCAGCAAGTCGCTGGCCTTGCACGATGTCTTCATCCCCGAGCACCGCTGCGTGATGGTCAGCGATCTCTTTGCCGGCACCCCGCCGGGTGCGCTGGTGCATCCCGATTATCCGGTGCTGCGCGCGCCGCGCGGGTTCCTGGTGTCCTACTCGTTGCCGCCGGTCGCGATCGCGCTCGGCCGCCGCGCGCTCGATATCGCCTGCGCCGCGCTGGCGGGCCGGGTATCGCGCGGAGTGACAAAGCTGGCCGAATCCGAGGTCGTGCAGATGGCGATCGGAGAGGCCGCCGCGGCGATCGATGTCGCGACGATGCTGCTGCACACCGGGCGCGAATCGAGTACCGCCGCGGTCAGCTCGGGCCGCAAGATCACCGAGGCGGAGGCATTGCGCGCGCGGCGCGACATGGTCTACGCGCAGCACCAGGTGAGCTGGGCGCTCGACCGCCTGTGCGAGATGAACGGCGCCCGCTGGGTCTATGACAGCGACCAGCTGGGGGCCATCCGGCGCGACGTGATGACCATCCTGACCCACCACGCCGCGAGCCGCCAGGCTGCAATGGCCCCATATGGCCGCATGCTGCTCGCCGGCGACATGGCGTGAGGCCGCACCAATTGCAATATTGTCGTGTTTGACTGCGACCGGCATAGAGAGGCTATGGTATCGGAATGGAAGAGATTTATTGCTTTGCGGGCAACCCGCTCGACCGCGTCAGCCAGCGTCGCCAGGACGCCGGCTGGGTCGCGTCGCTGCTTGCAGATCCCGCCACCCGGGTGCTCCCGTTACATGGCCTCAAACCGCCCGTTCGCCACTCTTCTGCGGCGGCGTTGGATTGGCAGAATGTCGCCCCGTGGCGGCCGCTGATCGACAACGGCAGCACTCTCATTCTGCTCGGCATCCGCGACGGCCGCGCGTTTTTCGCGCTCGACGCCGGCTCGACCGAGATCCCGAGCGGCAACGGCAGCGTCGTAATGGATGCGCGCGCGGCCGCACCGATGATCGATGGCGGCGAGGCGGCGATCCTCGCCGAGGCGCGCTCGCTGATCGACTGGCACGACCGGCATCGGTTTTGCGCCAGATGTGGAACACCCAGCGTCATTGCGTCGGGAGGGTGGGTACGGCATTGCCCCAACTGCAAGGCGCACCACTTTCCTCGCGTCGACCCGGTCGTAATCATGCTTGCCGTCAAGGGTGAGCGCTGTCTGCTTGGCCGCGGCCACCGGCGGCCTGGCGCCCGGTTTTCGTGCCTCGCCGGCTTCATGGAGCCGGGCGAGACGCCGGAAGAGGCAGTGCGGCGCGAAGTACTCGAGGAATCGGGCATTCAAGTCGGACGAGTGAGCTATCTCGCCTCGCAGCCTTGGCCGTTCCCGTCGAGCCTGATGATGGGCTTTCTGGGCGAGGCGCTCAGCGAGGAGATCACGATCGATCCCGAAGAACTCGCCGAGGTGCGCTGGTTCGAGCGGGACGAGGTGCGGGCCATGGTCGAACGGTCGCGCTCGGACGACCCCATTCCGGGTCTTGCCACCCTGCCGCCGCCTCTGGCGATCGGCCACCAAATCGCCCGACGCTGGGCCTTCGGCGCCGATCGCGTGTAGGCGTGTCGGAGGCAGGCCCTCTCCTACCATCGCCAGCGCGATGGTTCCCCCTCTCCCGCATTGCAGCAACAACAAAATTGCCATAATCACATGTTGTCCGTCTCCAGAGGGCATCTGGCGGCGGGCGCCAAAGTGACCGATCGAGGATAGGCGACCCGTGAGCGGGTGCAGCCCAATAGTTTTCGTCGCCGGTGCCGGGCGGCCGAAAAAGTCTCCACCGTTAGCGGAAGGACTTGTTTTTTAGTTGAAAAAATTTGGCATCATGGACATTACACGACTTTGGCGCGTGCGGAGGCAAAGCGGGAAACCCAAGATATTGATGCGCCCCGGTTGCCGCAAACGCCCAACCGGCTGCTAACGGCGCGGCGGAAGCGGGCTCGATGTTTGTTTCATGCCTCTAGGAAGAGCTTCGTGTGCGCCACGAAGAGCTCGGGATACTGGAAGAGCGCGCCATGACCGGAGTCCGGATACACAATCAGTTGTGCATTCGGAACGTGCTGCGAAAGCGTGAACGAGTTGATTGTGGGCACCATGATGTCGTCATTGCCGTTCACGACCAGCGTCGGCTGCTTGATCGTCTTCAAATCAGCATAGCGTTCGCCTCGTGGCTCCCGCCATTCCATTATAGCCGCTTGCTGCGCCTTCATGGTCTGAATCGACGAAGGCGGATCAGCATCCTTGCGCTGATGACGGCGATCCCAAAATGCCCTTCCGGCCGCCTGACTTGCTTCCGAAGGCGAGAAGAAGAGAAACAAAAAATCCTCGCAGACCGGCACGGGATTGCCGGCAACTTCCAAAACACGCGAATTCTTCGACGGTTCGCCGTTTCGCGGTCCGGTCCCGGCGAGCACGAGGCGCCTAACGAGATTGGGATGGCGCAGCACGAAACTCTGCGCAACGTAGCCTCCGATGGAGAAGCCGAGCACATCGACCTGAGGTAATCCCAGGGCGTTGACGAATGCGGCGACGTGATCGCCCATCGCTTCGATGGTGTTCGGCGTTTCGCCGCTCGAACTGGCGACACCTGCATTGTTGAAGAGGATTACGGGACGCCCTTGGGCAAGCCCGTCCGTGACGAGCGGATCCCAGTTGTCAAGGCCGCCGCGGAAGTGTTGAAGGAAGACAAGCGGCGTGCCGCTTTCCGAGCCGAAGCGCCTGTATGCGTAGCGGATTCCATTAGCCTCGATGAAGCGGGTCGGTGCCGTGACGTGGGTGTCTTTCGCCATATTTATCTCCTTGCCTCCCGTTCGGGATGCTATGTCCGCAATATGGATCTTGGTGCCGTCCAGCGCCACCGCGGGACGGGCCGCCGCGATACGGTTGCAGGCTGACTCCGGTGGAGTCCTGCCGTTCATAATTCAAGACTTTTGTGACTCCGGCTCTTGCTCTTATCATCAATGGATTAGGGTTTGCGTAAGATATGACTGAAACCCACGCGCAAAACCGCTCGGGTATGCCCGCGCCAGCACCGAGGGGGCAGACACACAAGGTCAAACAGGCGCCCCCGAATTCAAGCGGCACACTGCGGAAGGCTCGACCGGATGGTCATGATGCGATAAGAACCCAGATAATTTGGCAATAACAATCCTGGGGAAGCGCCGCATGACAGCAATCGACATCGCATCAACCCCACTCTCCGAGGCCGATCACCGCGCGCAGTTGCGGCGGGCGGTGATCGCGAGCACGGTCGGCACGACGATCGAGTGGTACGACTTCCTGCTCTACAGCATCGTCACCGGCCTCGCCTTCGGCAAGCTGTTCTTCCCGAAATCAGACCCGCTGGTCGGGGTGCTGGAGGCCTTCGCGATCTATACCGTCGGTTTTATCGCCCGGCCGATCGGGGCGGCGTTCTTCGGTCATTTCGGCGACCGCATCGGGCGCAAGGGGACGCTGATCGCTACGCTACTGACGACCGGATTGGCGACTTTCGCCGTGGGCTTTGTGCCGACTTACGACTCGATCGGCATCTGGGGCGCCGTCATCCTGACGATCATCCGCTTCATCCAGGGGATCGGGGTCGGCGGCGAATGGGGCGGCTCGGTGCTGCTGGCGATGGAATGGGCGCGCACCAACCGCCATCGCGGCTTTATCACCTCTTGGCCGCAATTCGGCGGACCGGCCGGGCTGCTGTTGGCAAATCTAGCGGTGTTCGTGTTCAGCGCGATTTCAGGCGACCAGTTCCTCGTCTGGGGCTGGCGCATCCCGTTCATGCTGAGCATCGTCATGGTCGCGGTCGGGCTCTACATCCGGCTCGGCGTCCTCGAGACGCCGGTCTTCCGCCGCCTGGTCGCGGAAGAGCGGATCGAGCGGGTCCCCGTGCTCGAAGTCATCAAGCGCCAGCCAAGGCAGATCATCCTGTCGGCCTTCGCCCGGATGGCCGAGCAGGCCCCCGCTTACATCTATCTCGCCTTCGTCTTCACCTATGGCACGCAGGTGCTGCACACCTCGCGCGATTTCCTTTTGACGGCGCTGATTGCGGCGGGGCTGGTGTCGTTTGTCACGATCCCATTGGCGGGGCATTTGTCGGACCGGTTCGGCCGCAAGCGCATCTACATAATCGGCTCGGTCGCGACCGGGATCTTCGGCTTCATCTACTTCGCGATGCTGAACACGATGGTTCCGGCCTGGATCTTTCTCGGCATCATCCTGTCCTTTGTGCCGCATGATCTGATGTACGGACCGCAAGCCGCGCTGATCGCGGAAGGCTTCACGCCGCGGCTGCGCTACAGCGGCTGCTCGATCGGCTATCAGCTCGCTTCGGTCATCGCCGGCGGCCCGGCGCCGCTGATCGCGACGGCGCTCCTCGCGGCGACCGGATCGGGTTATGTGATCGCCGTCTATATCCTCTTCTGCGCAGTGGTCTCGATCATCGCGACGGCGCTGATGCCGGATCTCACCAACCGCGACATCTCGCAGGAGCACGCCTAGGCAGTTGCCTCGGTAGAATGCGGGTCCCTTCCACTCTCGAACATCGCATGGAGGTGCGCTGATGGGTAAGCTCGACGGGAAAGTCGCGCTGGTAACCGGCTCGGGCCGCAATATCGGGCGCGCAACGGTGTTGAAGCTGGCCGGGGAAGGGGCGCACGTCGTCGTCAACGCCCGCTCCAACCAGGCCGAGGCCGACGCCGTCGCGCGCGAGGCCCGGGACCGCGGGGTCAAGGCGCTCGCCGTCATTGCCGACGTCGCCAAGAAAGATCAGGTCGACGCGATGGTGGCGCGGGCAATTTCGGAGTTCGGCCGCATCGACATCCTCATCAACAATGCCGCGATCCGGCCGCACAAGCCCTTCACGGAGGTGACAACACAAGACTGGGAGTACGTCAGGGGGGTCGTCCTCGATGGCGCTCTCTACTGCACGCGGGCGGTGATCGATTCGATGGTCGCGAACCGTTATGGCCGCATCCTGTTCTTCACCGGGGAAGGCGCCTTCACCGGCGGCAGCGGACGCGTCCACGTCTCGGCGGCCAAAATGGGCTTGGTCGGGCTGGCGCGAGCCTTGGCCTCCGAGTTCGCCGCCCAGAATATCCGGGCCAACGTGGTCTCCCCGGGCAGCATCGACACCAGGCGGGACAATCCCGAGTGGTATCAGGGGCGGGTGCCGAGCGCCGCGGGCATTCCGCTCGGCCGTCAGGGGCATGTCGACGAGATCGCCGCCACCTGCCTCTTTCTGGTCAGCGACGACGGCGGCTTCATCACCGGCCAGACCATCCACGTCAACGGCGGCACAGGCTACTACTGACGTTTGGCTTGTCAGGCCGGTACCGGAGATCGCAGACGGTGGACGCGACAGCGTCAGACTCGGCGGGCGGCGAAATCGATGCGGGGGTCGATCAGCATGTAGGTCAGATCGCTGACCAGTTTGAGGAGGAGGCCGATCAACGTGAAGACGTAGAGCGTTGCGAACATGATCGGGTAGTCGCGGTTGATCGCCGCCTCGAAGCCGAGAAGGCCCAGGCCGTCGAGCGAGAAGATCACCTCGATCAGCAAGGATCCGGTGAAGAGAATGCCGATCAGCGCCGCGGGAAAGCCGGCGACGACTAGCAGCATCGCATTCCGGAAGATATGGCCGTAGAGCACCCGGCGCTCGGTCAGCCCCTTGGACCGGGCGGTCAACACGTATTGCTTGTTGATCTCCTCCAGAAAGCAGTTCTTGGTCAGCATCGTCAGAGTCGCGAACCCGGAGATCACCAATGCGCTGATCGGCAATGCGATGTGCCAGAAATAATCGGCGATGCGCATTGGCCACGACAATGACGCCCAGTTGTCGCTGACGAGGCCGCGCAACGGGAAGATCGAGAGATAGCTGCCGCCGGCGAACAGCACGATCAGCAATACCGCAAACAGAAAACTCGGCACCGCGTAGCCGACGACGATCACGGCACTGGTCCATACGTCGAACCGGCTGCCGTCGCGCACTGCCTTTCTGATGCCGAGCGGGATCGAGACCAGGTAGGTGATCAGGGTGGTCCACAACCCGATCGAGATCGACACCGGCAATTTGTCCTTGATCAGATCGACGACGCGACGGTCGCGGAAGAAGCTGGTGCCGAAATCGAAGGTGATATAGTTGCGCATCATCAACAAAAAGCGCTCGAGCGGCGGCTTGTCGAAGCCGTATTGCTTTTCGAGCTCCTTGATCAGTGCCGGATCGAGGCCGCGCGCGCCCCGATAGCGGGTATCGCTGACGCCGGGCTGCGTTTTGAACTCGCCGGTGCCGCCGCTGACCCGCTCGGTCGCACTGACCGTGCCGCCTTTGAGACGCGAGATCATCTGCTCGACCGGCCCGCCCGGCGCGGCCTGCACGATCACAAAATTGACCACCATGATCGCGAACAGGGTCGGGATGATCAGCGCAATGCGGCGGATCGCGTAGGCGATCATGCGCCCTTACCCTCACCCGCCTCGCTGCGCTCGGCACCCCTGGCGCATCGCGGATGCGCCACCCGGCAGGCGCACGCGCGCGTGCGCCGAGAGGGCGCAGTGCGGGAGAGGGGCTACAACACATTGAGCTCGAAGCTCCTCTCCCGCAGTGCGGGAGAGGGGGGACCAAGCGCACAGCGCTTGGTGGGTGAGGGGCAAAATGATCACTGCTTGGTCACTTCGCCTTTCTTGGCTTCGACCGACTGCTCGGCCGTCGGGTCGATCCACCAGGTGTCGAGGCCGACCGCGTATTTCGGCGAGATCGTGGGGCGGCGGAATTTGTCCCAATAGGCCACCCGGAACGACGCGATGTGGTAGTGCGGGATCAGGTAATAGCCGTACTGCAAGACCCGGTCGAGGGCATGCGTATGGGCCACCAGGCTGGCCCGATCGGGCGCCCGTACCAGCTCCTCGATCAGTTCGTCGACCACCTTGCTCTTGATGCCGAGCAAATTGCGGCTTCCCTGCTCGTCTGCGGCCTGCGAGCCCCAGTATTCGCGCTGCTCGTTGCCCGGCGACAACGATTCACCGAATGCGACGACTGTCATGTCGTAGTCGAAGGTCTCCAGGCGCTTCTGGTATTGCGCGTTATCGACGGTGCGCACGCGCGCCGTGATGCCCATGCGCTCCAGGTTCTTCGCAAACGGCAGCACGATCCGCTCGAATTGCGGATTGTCGAGCAGGATCTCGAATTCGAACGGCTGACCCGTCTCGTCATTGACCAGCTTCTCGCCCTTGAAGGTCCAGCCGGCCTCCTTCAGCAATTTCAGCGCCGCGCGCACGCCGTCGCGGATGTTGCCGGAACCGTCGTATTTCGGCGGGTCGTATTCCGTCGTGAACACGCGATCGGGGATCTGGCCGCGGAATTCTTCGAGGATCTTTGATTCCTCCCCCTGCGGCGCCCCGGTCGCCGCGAGCTCGGAATTATCGAAATAGCTGCGCGTGCGCTTATAGGCGCCGTAGAACAAATTCTTGTTCGACCATTCGAAATCGAAGGCATAGGCCAAGGCCTCCCGCACCTTCGGGTCCTGGAACAATGGGCGGCGCAGATTGTACGCAAAACCCTGCATGCCGCTCGGCAACCCGTTCGGGATTTCTTCTTTTTTGATCAGACTGGCGCGCAAGGCCGGGCCGTCATACCCGGTCGCCCAGTCCTTCGACGAATTTTCGAGCTTGACGTCGTATTGGCCGGCCTTGAACGCCTCGAGCGATATCGTCGCGTCGCGATAATAGTCGTAGCGGATGGTTTCGACATTGTAGCGGCCCTTCATGACCGGCAGATCGGCCGCCCAATAATCGGCAACCCGCCGGTAGGTGATCGAGCGGCCCGGGTCGACGGATTCGATCTTGTACGGGCCGCTGCCGAGCGGCGGGTCGAGCGTCGTCTTCTCGAAGTCGCGACCCGACCAATACGCCTTCGACAGTACCGGCATCTGGCCGAGGATCTGCGGCAACTCGCGGTTCTCGGCCGATTTGAACGAGAACCGCACGCCACGCTCGCCTTCTTTCTCGACTTTGGTGACGTCGCCATAATAGGCGCGGTAGGAGGGAGCCCCTTTCGCCCGCAACGTGTCAAAGGTCCAGATGACGTCCTCGGGGGTCATCGGGGTTCCGTCGTGAAAACGCGCTTCCTCGCGCAACGTGTAGAGGACGGAAAGCTTGTCGGGAGCGAGCTCGATCTTTTCGGCGACGAGGCCGTATTCGCTGCTCGGCTCGTCCTCGGAGGCTACCGCCAAGGTGTCGAAGATCTGGCCGATACCGGCGGCCGGGATACCCTTGACGACAAAGGGGTTGAGCGTATCGAAGGTGCCGATTGCGGCGAGCCGCATCGTGCCGCCCTTCGGCGCGTCGGGGTTGACGTAATCGAAATGCTTGAAGTCCGGGGCGTATTTGAGGTCGCCGAACAACGACATTCCCGGCGTCGTGGCCGCAGCCGCGACAGCCACCGGTCCGAGCGACAAGAAGAGCGCGACAAGGCTTGCAGCAACTCTGCGCATGACTTCAACTCCGCGCGAAAAGCTCAACCGCCGAGAAGATCCAGCGCCGCCCGATGCGTGCGGCGGTCGCCTGCCACCAAGATACGGCCGTCCGAGTCGAGATCGAGACCGGATCCGCGCCAATCGGTTGCGATGCCGCCGGCGCCCTCGACGATCGGAACCATCGCGCAAAAATCGTACGGTTTGAGGCTGGCTTCAAGGACGAGATCGACGAAGCCGGCGGCCAGGAGACCATAGGCGTAGCAATCGGCGCCGAAACGCGTCAGCTTCACCGAGCCCGATACCCGCGCGAAAGCCGCGGCATCCGGTTTCTTGAACATATCGGGTGTCGTCGCAAACAGCGTAGCGGCATCGAGTGCAGAGCAGGGCCGGCAATGCACCACCGCGCCGTTCAAGCTCGTAGGACGTCCCGCAAGGCCCACCCAGCGCTCGCGCGAGATCGGCTGGTCGATGATGCCGAGGATCGGGCGCCGGCGCGGGTCAGCGCGATCAATGTGCCGAACAGCGGAACGCCGCTGATAAAGGATTTCGTGCCGTCGATCGGATCCAACACCCAGACGAATTCGGCATCGTCGCGGGCGCGGCCGAACTCTTCCCCGACGATGCCGTGCTCCGGGAACCGGTCCTCGATCAGCGCTCGCATGGCCTCTCCGCCGCCCGGTCGGCCGCGGTCACCGGCGACAGATCCGGCTTGTCGTCGACCGCGAGCGGTTGGCGAAAATATGGCCGGATCACCTCGCCCGCCGCATCGGCCAGGCGCAGCGCGAGCGCAAGAAATTCGTCGACTTCGCTCGCTGGCACTGAGGCCGCCTCTCACCTTCCCGCTGCGCGGGCCCCTCCCTCTCCCCGCTGACAGCGGGGAGAGGGGCTCAGCGGCTTGCTCCCTCGCCCCGCTTGCGGGGAGAGGGCTGGGGTGAGGGGCCCTCTTTGTCACCCTACCCTCTCTATTTCAGTGTCTCTAGATAGGCGATCACATCTGCACGGTCTTGGCCTTTGGGGATGCCGGCAAAGGTCATCTTGGTGCCCTTGATCATGGCCTGCGGCTTCCACAGCCATTCGTTGAGCTTTTCAGGATCCCACTTTTCGCCTTTGTGAGCTTCCATCGCGGCGGAGAACTGATAGCCGGGCACCTCGGCCATGGCCTCCTCGGTGATATCCCACAAGTTCGGCCCGATCTTGTTCGGCCCGCCCTTGGTCAAGGTGTGGCATGCAGCACAAACCTTGGCGATCTGCTCGCCTTTTTTCGGATCGGCCTTGGCGAGCAATGGCCCGATCGGCTCGGGGCCGGCTGCCGCCCCCTCCGCCGGGGCGCTCGCGCTCGGCTCGGCGCCCGCCACGACAAATACAGGTTTTTCCAGTTCCTTCGGGCGGACCAGCTGACCCGCCAAGATCCCGGACGCCATCGCGACGATCATCGCCGTGAGCACCGAGGCAATGATCTTGTTCCACTCGAATGACGACATCGATGCCCGAACCTCCCGCGGTTGGGACGAATATCATGCTTCCGGCGCCCGCACGAACCGGGCATGTTGTCGCTATCGAAGCAAGTTTTAAGCAATACCCGTGACCAGAACCGCACCCGAGAACCCGATCATCCTCATTCCCGCCCGGCTCGCCGCCACACGGTTGCCGGGCAAGCCGCTCGCCGATATCGCCGGAACCCCGATGATCGTGCATGTCTGGCGCCGCGCCGTCGCCGCCGATCTCGGACCCGTCGTCGTCGCCTGCGCCGACCGCGCCATCGCCGACGCCGTCGAATCGGCGGGCGGGCGGGCCGTTTTGACCGACCCGCACCATCCCACCGGCTCGGACCGCATTCACGAGGCGATCGAGCGGATCGATCCGGGCGGCCTCCATGACGCCGTGGTGAATGTGCAAGGTGATCTGCCGCTTCTCGACCCGGCGGCGGTCCGTGTCGCGGTCGCCGGCCTCGCCGACCCCGAGACCGACATCGCGACCTTGGCCGCGATCATCGAGGACGAAGCGGCGCTCGCCGATACCAGCGTCAACAAAGTCGTCGCCGGCTTTACCGATCCCTCGCGGCCGTCGCGCGCGCTCTACTTTCAGCAAGGCCATCGTGCCGTGGGGGCCGGGACCGCATTACGAGCATATCGGGCTTTACGCTTATCGCCGCGCCGCGCTCGAACGGTTTGTCGGGCTGCCGCGCGGCGTCCTCGAGCAGCGCGAGCATCTCGAACAGCTGCGCGCCCTCGAAGCCGGCATGCGCATCTCGGTCAGCCTGATCGAGGCCGCCCGCCTCGGCGTGCAGGTCGACACGCCGGCCGACCTCGCCCGCGCCCGCCGCCTAGCAGGGCTTCATCCCGTCATTCCCGCGAAAGCGGGAACCCAGGGACAGCAGGGTGTCGTCGGCAATCCTGGACCCCCGCTTTCGCGGGGGTGACGGATGGAGAGCAGATCAATGGGAGCAGCTTTCAGAACCCGGCACCGACGATCGCGTTCCAGGGCGCCTTCGGCGCCTATTCCGACCTTGCCTGCCGTCGCGTCTTTCCCGAGATGGCGACTTTGCCGTGCAACCAATTCGAGGATGCCTTCGCTGCGGTGCGCGAAAATCGGGCGGCGCTGGCCATGATGCCGATCGAGAACTCGGTCGCCGGCCGCGTTGCCGACATCCATCACTTGATGCCGGATTCGGGCCTCCACATCATCGGCGAGCATTTCGAGCGGGTGAACCATCACCTGCTGGCCCTGCCCGGCGCAACCCTGGCGAACGATCCGCACGGTCCGCAGCCACGTCCACGCGCTGTCGCAATGCCGCAAGCTGATCCGCTCGCTCGGCCTCGATCCGGTTGTCGCGGCGGACACGGCCGGAGCGGCGGCCGAAATCGCCGAGCGCGGCGATCCCACGGTCGCGGCAATCGCCTCGGAGCTCGCCGGGCAGATCTACGGTCTCGTCTCGCTGAAGGAGAACATCGAGGACGCCGAGCACAACACGACGCGTTTTCTGATCATGTCGCGCGAGCCCAAGCGGCCGCCGCGCGGCAGCCCGACAGTGACGACCTTTTTGTTCCGCGTCCGCAATGTGCCGGCGGCGCTGTACAAGGCGATGGGCGGGTTCGCGACCAACGGCGTCAACATGACCAAGCTCGAGAGCTACATGGTCGGCGGCGCGTTCGCGGCGACCCAGTTCTACGCCGATGTCGAGGCGCATCCCGAGGACCGCCCGTTGGCGCTGGCGCTCGAGGAGCTCGCCTTCTTCTCGCGCGAGGTCAAGATCCTCGGCGTTTACCCGGCCCACCCATTGCGCATCGCGGCCTCGGGGCGCGATGCCGACTGAGGACTCTCGTCAATGATGCTGATGGATCATGCGGAATTGCACCGGATCGCGTTGCGGGTCTTCGAAGCTGCCGGCAGTCAGCCCGACGAGGCGCAACTCATTGCCGACCACCTGATCGAGGCCAATCTGCGCGGCCACGATAGCCACGGTGTCGGATTGATCCCGAACTACCTACAACATCTCGCGAACGGCACGGTCTTCGCCAACCGCAAGGGCCGCATCGTCAGCGAGGATGGCTCCTTGATCGTCTATGACGGCGAGCGCGCCTGGGGCCAGATCGCCGCGCGCGAAGCAACGATGGTCGGCATCGCCAAGGCGCGCGAGACCGGGGTTGCGGTCGTCGCTTTGCGCAACCCGCACCACATCGGCCGGGTCGGCACCTATGGCGAGATCTGCGCCGCGGCTGGTCTCGTCTCGTTCCATTTTGTCAACGTCACCGATGCGCGCCCGGCAGTGGCGCCGTGGCGCGGCACCGATGCGCGCTTCAGCACCAACCCCGTTTGCATCGCCATACCGGGGCCCGAGCCCGACCGGCCGATCATCCTCGACATGGCGACGAGCGTCGTCGCGATGGGCAAGGTGCGGGTCGCCCGCAACAAGGGCGAGAAATTGAAACCCGGCATCCTGCTCGACGGCGAGGGCAAGCCGACGACCGACCCCGGCGCGATGTATCGCCAGCCGCGCGGTGCGTTGATGACCTTCGGCGAGCACAAGGGCTATGCGCTCGCCTTTGTCTGCGAGATGCTGGCCGGCGCCTTGTGCGGCAGCGGCACGATGCGGCCCGAACGGCAGGGCCGCGGCACGGCGACGAACGGCATGCTGACGATCGTCATCGACCCGTCGCGCCTCGTCGATCGCGAGTGGCTGGCGCAGGAGATCGCGGCGATGACCGCCTACATCACCGCCTCGCCGCCGGCGCGCCCAGACGAGCCGGTGCTGATCCCCGGCGACCCCGAGCGCCGGACCCGCGCCGAGCGCATCGCCAACGGCGTGCCCATCGACGACGAGACCTGGCGCGAGCTCACTGTCGCCGCCCGTGGTATTAATGTGCTGATCGAAGCGCCGCAGCCGCGAACTCTACTCGATAGTCAGTAGCGCTCACCGTCAGTGTAGAATTGAACCGCAAGATCGCAGCCCTTTGAGCAATCCACGCCCGCAGAGGCTGAATCCACGCCCGTCGATGGTCCGATGGGAAGGGAAGGTGGATGGATCCCGGTGGTTAAAATATGGATCGTTCTTCCCCCGTTCGATAACACAAAAACCCGATTTATCTCAAAACCGCTCGAGTAGGTGAGGATTTCTGAGCCACTGCAATCCGAATTCACCTGGTAGGTGCCGGTTGCCGGCCCGACAAAGCCGCTCGGCGTTTGGCTCGAACCATTGGCAAACACGTATTCGAACTGAGTGGCGGTACCATGGCCGTCAAAGGTTTCGTTTGTGACTTGATCAACCCTTATGGGAGCCGGATCGCCATTGTAGGTGTAGAGGTGGATAACCCCCGAGGCGTCGTAGACGCCTATACGCTCGCCGTGGGTCGCCAATCCATATCGGCCGTAGAGGCTCGCATTCGAGCACCCACGCCCACCATCGTCGCCTAAGGATGGCGCTGCCGCTGCCAGCGTAAAGAGTGCAGCCGCGGAAATCAAATACCTCGCTTTCATGTCCACAACTCCTTCTTCCCATAACGAAGCCCGACTGCCCCTACGACTACCGGGCTCGCGGCGGGATAGGAGGTACGACGATGTGGAAGGTGCAACGAATTGGGGATAAAATCTTCCGAAACTGTCCTAAAACCTGCGAAATCCAATGGGTTTAGGGCGTTGCGCGCAAAAATCGGCCGCCCAGGACGTCGCGGCCGCTGGGAGGCGGAAGCATGCACACGCTCGCCGCGACCGACATCTTCCTGTTCGAAGGCTTCCGGCTCGACCGGCGCGGGGGCGGCCTGTTCCGTGCGGAAGAGCACGGCGGCCTCGTTCCAGTCGTAATCGGCTCGCGCGCTCTCGACATTCTCGGCATGCTCGTCGAGCGGGCAGGAGATCTGGTCTCGAAAGACGATCTCATCGCTGCCGTCTGGCCAGGAACAGTGGTCGAGGACAGCAACCTGACCGTTCAGATATCGGCGCTTCGCAGGGTCCTCGATGACGGCCGGGCAGATGGCAGCTGCATCCGAACAACCCCCGGCCGTGGGTATCGTTTTGTGTTGGCGGTAACGCGGATCGAGCCCGATGCGCGAGCCGGTGCCGTAGGAGATCCCCGCGGTGACGGCCACACGAACGGCGTCGCGGATAATCGATTACCGCCCGTGACCGCTCCGACGCCGACTGGTGCAGGTCCGCACTCGCTTCGCCGCGGCATTGGAGCCGCCCTGATAGTGGTTGCCTTGGCCGGGTTGGGGATCGCCGCCGACTTCCGATGGTTCGGTGGCGCCCGCTCTCCACCACACCTGTCGATGGTGGTGCTGCCCTTTACCAATCTAGGCAATGATCCTGGTCAGGAATATTTCGTCGATGCGATCACCGACGATCTGACCACCGACCTATCGCGAATTTCCGGCAGCTTTGTGATCGCCCCAAGCACTGCGTCAACCTTTAAGGGCAAAGCCGTCGACGTGAAGCAGATCGGCCGTGAACTCGGCGTTCGCTATGTCCTCGAGGGGAGCGTCTGGCGGAGTGGTGACCAAATCCGGGTCAACGTGCAATTGATCGATGCAGAAAGCGGCGCGGAGCTCTGGGCGGACCGCTTCGAGACCAATAGGGCGAACCTCGCAGAAGCGCAGGCGGAGATCACCGGCCGTCTCGCGCGGACCCTCAACGTAGAACTCATCGAGGCGGCCAGTCGCCGGATCGAGTTGGAAAAGGTTCTGGACCCTGACGCACGCGACCTCGTTATGCGCGGTTTCGCTCTATACAACCGACCGAGTGCCGCTTCGACCCGACAAGAGGCGTTGCACGCTTTCGAGCAGGCGCTCCAGATCGATCCGCGATCGATCGATGCGCGGGTCGGCATCGGAGTGATCTTAACCACCGGGGTGGGCTCAGGGTTCAGCAGCTCCGTCCATCAGGATGAAGCACACGCCGAAGCGTTGTTGCTCGAAGCCCTCGAACGCGATCCGAACAGCGCGATGGCGCATGAGGTAATGGGAATGCTGCGCCGGTTCCAAAATCGGTTGACGGAATCACGCATTGAATTGGAGACAGCGGTCGCGCTCGACCGCAACGACGCACACGCCTGGCTGAACCTCGGGCAGACATTGATGTTCCTCGGGCGACCGAAGGAGGGCATCACGGCGATTGATAATGCGGCGCGGCTGGATGGACTCTCACCGAACCCGGGCTTTACTAATTGGTCATTGGGGGTGTGCCAGCTCCTATTGGGCCACGTGGGCGAGGCTGCGGATCTCCTCCGCAAGGCGCGCACGGAGAATCCCCAAATCTATTTTTTTCATCTTTACCTTGCCGGAGCGCTTGGCCTCGATGACGATCTCGACGAGGCGAAGACCGCACTGGCCGATGCAATCAAGCTAAAGCCGGAAGTCGGCTCGATGGCGCAATGGCGTGCCTATCAACCCTGGATCACAAACCCCCAGCAGTGGGCACTGCGCGAGAAGACTGTCAATGTCGGGTTGCGCCGCGCCGGCTTCCCCGACGAGTAGGCGCGCCGCCTCACCGCTGGCCCGCTGGACGAGCCCGTCCTGATTCCCGGCGATGCCGAGCGGCGCATCCGCGCCGAGCGCCTCGCCCACGGCGTGCCGATCGAGGACGAGACCTGGCGCGAGCTCACTCTCGCCGCCCGCGTGGTCAATGTGCTGGTCGAACCGACAGGACGGCGAGCTGGGTGAACCCGCCTACGGCCGCCGTTCTTAGGCAGTGGCACCTTCGTTGATTGGACCGCTCAGTGCAATCGCACCTCGCTGCACGCGACCCAGTGGCCTGGCCGCAGTTCGCGTAGTTCGGGCCGATCCTGCTTGCACCGCTCGACTGCGATCGGGCAGCGCGGGTGGAAGACGCAGCCCGAGGGCGGATTGATCGGGCTCGGCACCTCGCCCTTGACCGGCCGGAAAATGCGCTCCGCCTCGACGGTCGGATCGGGCACGGGCACCGCCGCCAGCAAGCGCCTGGGTGTAGGGATGAAGCGGGTTGTCGAAGAGCTCGTCGCAGTCCGCCAGCTCGACGATGCGGCCGAGATACATGACCGCTACCCGCTGGCACAGATGCCGCACCACCGAGAGGTCATGAGCGATGAACAGATAGGTCAGGCCGAATTTCTCGCGGAGATCCTCCAGCAGGTTGATGACCTGCGCCTGGATCGACACGTCGAGCGCCGAGACCGCCTCATCGCAGACGATGAACTCCGGTTCCAAGGCGAGGGCACGGGCGATCCCGACGCGCTGGCGTTGGCCGCCCGACATTTCATGCGGATAACGGTCGGCGAATTTCGGATCGAGGCCGCAGACAGATAGAAGTTCCCGCACTCGCGCCGTGCGACGGGTTGCATCGCGCTCGATACCGTGAACCATGATCGGTTCGGCGATGATCTCGCCAACCTTCATGCGCGGGTTCAACGAGCTGTACGGATCCTGAAAGATGACTTGGATCCGGCGCCGCAGCGCCACGAGTTCTCTGCGTTCCAGCTTGGCGATGTCGACGCCGTCGTAGAGGATCGCGCCGGCGGTCGGCTTTTCGAGCCGCAGGATGCAGCGTCCGGTCGTCGTCTTGCCGCAGCCGCTCTCGCCCACCAGCCCCAAGGTCTCGCCGCGCCGCACCGTGAAATCGATGCCGTCGACTGCCTTCACCTCACCGACTTTGCGATTGATGACGATCCCTTCGGTGACCGGGAAATGCATCTGCAATCCCCTGACTTCGAGGAGCGGCTTGGAGTCCGGGGTCACCGTCATTTGTCGAGCCAGATCGTGCCGAGGTCTTGGTTGACGTAATGGCTGGGACCGATTTTCCAGCCTTTGACATAGGACCGGTACGGCACGATCCGCTGCCACCACAGCAGGTAGATCGCATGGGCTTGCTCATCGAGGACGTATTTGTTGAACTCGAGCAAATCGGCCTTCTGCTTGGTCTTGTCGAGTTCGCGCAATTGCTGGTCGTACATCTCGATTTCCTTCGGGTCGTCGAACTGCCCGTAGTTCGAGCTAGACACCGAATGCGGCAGGTATTTGCCGACATCGGCGAGCGGATTGACAACGTTCTGGCAGTTACCCTCGGTGCTGACATCGAAACTGCCGCTGCGCAACGCCTCGAACCAAGGCCCGGTGGGCAATACCTTCTGCGTCACATGCAGTCCGATCTTGCTCCACTGGTCGACGACCCAGATTCCATAGTATTTATAGGGTTGGTCGACGTTGCGGTTTAGCAGTTCGAAGTGGAGCCCCTCGGCTCCGGCCTCTTTCAGCAAGCGCCGCGCCTCGGCCCGCGACTTTTCGATGTCGGGCCAATAGCCGGCGATCTGCTGCAGCTCCTCCTTGGTCGGGGCGAGCGGCGAATCCGGGAAGGTCAGGCCGCCGACCGTATGCACGATCGCGATCTTGGACAGTTCCGGTGCGCTGCCCCAGCGGTCGATCGCTAAGGTCAAGGCGCGCCGTACGCGGACGTCGTCGAACGGCTTGCTTCTGGTGGTTCGGGGTTATCACCCCGCCACAGTTCCAGTCGCTGGTCTGGACGGTAATCTTGTCGCCGAGCGCCTTTTTCAGCTCGTCGACCGTGGCTGGCGGAAAGCCGCGAAATTCGATTGCTGCCCGGTCGGCGCGGATCGCCTCGACGCGGACCGCCTGCTTGTCGGCATAGATGCCGGTAAAACCGTCGAGATAGGGTAGGCCCTTGCGGAAATAGTCCGGGTTGCGCTCGCCCTTGATCGATTGGCCGGTATCGTAGCTGACGAATTTGAACGGGCCGGAGCCGAGGATGTTCTTTTCGTACCAGTGCGGGTCCTTGTCGAGGATCGCCTTTTTATAGATCCAGGCATAGGGGTCGGCCAATGCCGGCAGAAACGCGTCGGTGGCGAATTTCAGCCGGAAAACCACGGTGGCCGGATCGGTGGCCTCGACTTTGTCCACCATGACGAAGTTACTCTGTCGGGCGCTGATGACGCCCTCCGGCGGGAAGACGATCTCATTCCAGCTCGCCGCGACATCCTTCGCTGTCAATGGCGAACCGTCGGTGAACTTGACCCCTTCGCGGATCTTGAAGGTGTAAGTCTTGCCGTCGTCGGTCGGCTTCGGCATCGCCGTGCACAGATCGCAGACGAGATCGTCGGTTTTGCCAGGATCGTAGGGGTTGGCCCGGATCAAGACGCTGTAGAACGGCGCGGCCGAGTGGATCGTCGCATAGGTCTCCTCGCGATGCGCGTCAAAGCTCGGCGGCGCGTCGGCCGGGATCATGTAGGTCAGGATCCCGCCGCGCTTCGGCTCTTCCTCTGCAGCGCCCGCGTTGATAAAGGCCGTCGCGACGACAGACAGTAACACCCATATTTTGAAATTCACCCAGACCTCCCAAAATTTACTTGTCGAGCCAGATTGTCGCCAGGTCCTGGTTGATGAAGTGCGTCGGGGCAATCTTGAAACCCTTTACATAGGACCGGTACGGCACAATGCGGTGCCACCACAATACCCAGATCATGTGCGCCTGGTCATCCAGCACGAGTTTTTCGAACTGGCGCATCAGCGCCCGCTGCCGCGCGGGATCAGTCTCGCGCAGCATCTTCTCGTAAATCTCGACTTCTTGCGGATCGTCGTAATTGCCATAGTTCTCGCTGTCGACGGTGGCGGGCAGAGCTTTCTGGATGTCGAGCAGCGGATTGACCATGCCGTGGCCCGGAGCTTCGAGAACGACATCGAAATCGCCGTTGCGCATCGCTTCGAACCAGGGGCCCGTCGGCACAACGCGCTGCTTTACGTGCAGTCCGATCTTGCTCCATTCGTCGATCAGCCACGTCGCGACGTATTTGAAAGGCTGGTCGACATTGCGGTTGAGGAGCTCGAAGGAGAGCCCCTCGGCGCCGGCTTCTTTCAATAGCCGCCGCGCTTCAGCCCGCGATTTCTCGATGTCCGGCCAGTACCCGGCAATCTGTTCCAGCTCTTCGCGGGTCGCCGCCAGTGGCGAGCCGGGGAACACAATGCCGCCGACCGTCTTGACGATCGCGACCTTCGACAGCCCCGGGGCGCCGCCCCATCGGTCGATCGCCAACGTCAATGCGCGGCGCACGCGCGGGTCGTCGAACGGTTTGCGCTTGTGGTTGGGGGTGACGCCGCTGGCGACGTTCCAATCGCTTTCCTGCACCGTGATCTTGTCGCCGAGCGCCTTGACGAGCTCGTCGCGCGCCGAGGGCGGCATACTGCGGAATTCGATCGCAGCGCGGTCGGCGCGGATCGCCTCGACCCGTACCGCTTGCTTGTCGGCGTAGATGCCGGTGAAGGCGTCGAGATAGGGCCGCCCTTTATGGTAGTAGTCCCGATACTTTTCGCCTTTTATCGACTGGCCGACCTGGTAATCGACAAACTTGAATGGACCGGAGCCGAGAATGTTCTTCTCGTACCAGCGGGGATCCTTGTCGAGAATTTCCTTCTTGTAGATGAAGTTGAACGGGTCGGCGAGCGCCGGCAGAAAAGCGGTGGTCGCAAATTTGAGATGAAAGACGACAGTGCCCGTGTCCGGCGCCTCGACCTTGTCGACCATCAGATAATTGCTCGAGCGAGCGCTCAATTGGCCGTTGGCCGGAAAGATGATCTTGTCGTAGCTCGCGGCCACGTCGGCGGCGGTCAAAGGTGAGCCGTCATGAAATTTGACGTCCTGACGGATCTTGAACGTGTAGGTCTTACCGTCGTCCGTGGGCTGCGGAATCTCGGTACAGAGATCGCAGACCAAATGGGTAATGTCCGCCGGGTTGTCCGGGTCGACGCGGATCAACACACTGTAGAACGGCGCGACCGAATGCACTGTGGCATAGGTGCTCTCGCGATGCCCGTCAAAGCTCGGCGGCGCATCCGCCGGGATCATGTAGGTGAGAGTCCCGCCGTATTTCGGCTCCTCATCGGCCATCGCGGGTATTGCAAAGAGCGCTGCCGCGATAAGAACTGCCTTACAACCGTGCGCCCTTCGAGACGCGCCCTTTGGGCGTTCCTCAGGATGAAGCAAGCCTCTGATGATATTAAGGAAATACCTCATCCTGAGGAGGCCGCGTAGCGCCCGTCTCGAAGGACGCACCCGGCCAGCACCGGTGTGAAAGGGCTGTGGTCTCGTTCGCGGCCTTATTTGTCCAGCCATATGGTCGCCAGATCCTGGTTGAGGTAATGACTGGGGCTGATCTTCCAGCCCTTAACGTAGGACCGGTAGGGCACCGCCCGGTACCACCACAGCAGAAAAATCTCGTGGGCCTGGTCATCGAGTACGTGTTTCTCGAACTGGCGCATCAGCGCGCGCTGATTCGTAAAGTCGGTCTCATGCAACATTTTGTCGTAGATTTCGATCTCCTGCTGATCCTCGAATTGTCCATAGTTTGCAGCGTAGTTGGGCAAATATCTTTGCACGTCGAGCAGCGGGTTGACGACGCTCTGGCAATTGCCGGCCAGCACGGCGTCGAAATTGCCTTGCCGCATTGCCTCGAACCACGGACCCGTCGGCACCACGCGCTGCGTCACGCGGAGTCCAATCTTGCTCCACTCGTCGATCACCCAGGTGGCGTTGTACTTGTAGGGCTGATCGACGTTGCGGTTTAAGAGCTCGAAGGTCAGTCCCTCGGCCCCCGCCTCCTTTAAAAGACGTTTGGCCTCGGCGCGCGACTTCTCGATGTCGGTTGAATACCCCGCTACGTCCTGGAGTTCCTCCTTATCCGCAGCCAGCGGTGAGCCGGGGAAGACGATGCCCCCCACCGTACGCACATTGGCGATCTTGGCAAGCTGCGGCGCGCCATGCCAGCGGTCGATTGCCAGCGTCAATGCGCGGCGCACCCGGGCATCGTCAAATGGCTTTCTCTTGTGGTTGGGCTCTATGAAACTGCCACAGTTCCAGTCGCTGGTCTGTACCGTGATCTTGTCGTCCAGCGCACTGACAAGCTCGTGACGCACCGCGGGCGGAAAGCCGCGGAACTCGATTGCCGCGCGGTCGGCGCGGATCGCCTCGACGCGCACTGCCTGCTTGTCGGCATAGATCCCCGTAAAGCCGTCGAGATGGGGCAGCCCCTTGTGATAATAATCGGGATTGCGCACCCCCTTTATCGATTGGCCGACCTGATAATCGACGAATTTGAACGGGCCCGAGCCGAGAATGTTGTGCTCGTACCAGCGCGGGTCCTTGTCGAGTATTTCCTTATTGTAGATCCAGCTATAAGGGTCGGCGAGGGCCGGCAGAAACGCATTCGTCGCGAATTTCAGACGGAACACCACGGTAGCGGGATCGGGTGCCTCGACCGTGTCGATCATCACATAATGGCTTTCGCGCGGGCTCAGCACGCCCTCCGGCGGATGGATGATGTGCTGCCAGCTGGCTGCCACATCCGCTGCGGTCAGCGGTGAGCCATCATGGAATTTGACGCCGCTGCGGATCTTGAAGGTGTAGGTCCGGCCGCCGTCGATCGGCTGCGGCATTGCCGTGCACAGATCGCAGACAAAGTCGGTGGTCGAACCCGGATTGTTCGGATCGACCCGAATGAGCACACTGTAGAACGGCGCAGCTGAATGTATTGTCGCGAACGTCGTCTCGCGGTGCGCATCAAAGCTGGGCGGCGCGTCCGCTGGGATCACGTAATTCAGCGTGCCGCCATTTTTCGGGGTTTCCTGCGCCGACGCGGCGAACGGCGCCGCAACCAGTACGGCGCCGAGGCTCGCCGCCACTATCGCTGATCTCGCCTCCATTGGAACTCCCCCCAGTAAAGCCTTCTGTCCATCATAGATTTTGTTATTTATCGAGCCACACTGTCGCCAGATCCTGGTTGATGTAATGGCTGGGACTGATCTTCCAGCCCTTTACGTAAGACCGGTAAGGGACGATGCGGTACCACCACAATACCCAGATCTGATGGGCCTGTTCATCAACGACGTATTTTTCGAATTGGCGCATCAGGTCGCGCTGTTTCGCGAAATCTGTCTCACGCAGCATCTTGTCGTAAAGATCGAGTTCGGACTGATCCTGGTAATAGCCGTATGCCGCGGCGTAGCTTGGCAGGAATGTCTGCACGTCCAACAACGGGTTAGGCACGCCGTGGCAATTGGCGATGAGTGCGACCTCGAAATTGCCGGTGCGCAGCGCGTCCAATTCCGGACCTCCAGGGAGCACGCGCTGCGTCACGTGCAATCCGATCTTGCTCCACTCGTCGACCAGCCAGGTGCCGACATATTTGTACGGCTGGTCGACATTGCGGTTCAAAAGCTCGAAACTCAACCCCTCGGCTCCGGCCTCTTTCAGTAGGCGTTTTGCCTCCGCCCGCGATTTTTCGATATCGGGCCAGAAACCGGCGATCTGCTGCAACTCCTCCTTCGTCGCCGCCAGCGGCGAGGCGGGAAACACGATCCCGCCGACGGTGCGTACATTGGCGATCTTCGACAGCGCCGGTGCGCCATGCCAACGGTCGATCGCTAGGGTCAGCGCGCGCCGCACCCGGGGGTCGTCAAACGGTTTTTTCCTATGGTTCGGAGTTACCAGGTTGCCGCAATTCCAATCGCTCTCCTGAACGGCGAGCTGACCGTTGAGGGCTCTCTTAAGCTCGTCTAGCGTCGAGGGTGGAAAACCGCGGAACTCGATCGCAGCCCGATCGCTGCGAATGGCTTCGACCCGAACCGCTTGCTTCGGCGCGTAAATGCCGCTGAAACCGTCGAGATAGGGCAACCCCTTGCGATAATAATCGGGGTTGCGAACCCCCTTGATCGCCTGGCCTGTTTCGAATTCGGCGAATTTGAACGGACCCGAGCCGAGAATATTCTTTTCGTACCAGCGCGGATCCTTGTCGAGAATGTCCTTCTTGTAGATGAATGTGAAGGGGTCGGCGAGCGCTGGCAAGAAGGCATCGGTCGCGAACTTGAGATGGAAGACAACGGTCGACGGATCGGGCGCCTCGACCTTGTCGACCATTTCGTACCAGCTCTGACGCGCGCTCAGCATTCCTTGGGGCGGGTCGATGATCATCTGCCAGCTTTTCGCAACATCGGCAGCGGTCAGTAGCGAGCCATCGTGGAATTTGACAGCGCCACGGATTTTGAACGTATAAGTCTTGCCGCCGTCGGTCGGTTGCGGCATCGCCGTGCAGAGGTCGCAGACAAAGTCGGTCGTCGAGGATGGGTTGTCGGGGTTGACCCGGATCAGCACGCTGTAAAACGGGGCAACCGAATGCAGAGTCGCAAAGGTGCCTTCGCGATGGCCGTCAAAACTGGGCGGCGCGTCCTCCGGGATCACATATGTAAGAGTTCCGCCGCGCTTGCCTGATTCCTCTTCACCAGGCGCTGCCGCCAGGGCCGCGGCCCCGAGCGCGATGCCGGCCATGCCTGCCGTCAACCACCACGAAGCGATCCTCATCTCTGCCTCTCGTACGAGCCTGATCAGGAAGCGGCCACGCCGCTCGCCGGCTCGAGCCGCCGGGCCGGCGGTGCAGTCTCGACCGCTAGCTCGCGGCTGCGGAAGCACGCCGCTGAATGCGAGCCCTCGCCTGTCGTGCAGCGGCGCCGGGCGCGACTGGCGCAGGCCTCGACGGCAAAGCGGCAGCGCGGCCGGAACGAGCAGCCGGCGTCGAGCCGGGTCAGGTCGGGTGGCTGGCCGTCAACCGGGTCGAGCCGCGCCTGACGCGGGCGGTCGAGCCGCGGCACGGAGCGCAGCAGCGCCATCGTGTAGGGGTGGCGCGGGTCGTGGTAGATCTGGGCGGCGGGGCCGCTTTCGACGATGCGCCCGGCATACATGACATTGACGCGATTGGCGTAGCGCGCCACCACCCCGAGATTATGGGTGATGATGATCAGCGCCACGTCGAGCCGCTGCGTCAGCTGCTTCATCAGCTCGAGGATCTGCGCCTGAATGGTCACGTCGAGCGCCGTCGTCGGCTCGTCGGCAATGATCATCTTGGGGTCGCAGGCCAATGCGATCGCGATCATGATGCGCTGGCGCATGCCGCCCGAGAGCTGATGCGGATACTGCTTGAGACGCCGCGCCGGATCGGCGATGCCGACCATGCTCAACAACTCGACGGCTCGCTTCTGCGAAGCGGCGCGATCGGCTCCGCGATGCTGCTCGATCGTCTCGGTGATCTGGCGGCCGATCGTCAGCACCGGGTTGAGCGAGGTCATCGGCTCCTGGAAGATCATGCCGATCTCGCCACCGCGGACCTGACGGATCTCCTCGTCGGACAAACGCCTCAGGTCGCGGCCGGAAAAGAGGATCTCGCCCCGTGTGATCCGTCCCGGCGGATCCGGGATCAGGCGAAGGATCGAGAGCGCCCCGGCGGTTTTGCCCGACCCGCTTTCGCCGACAATCGCCACCGTCTCGCCGCGCTCGACGGTGTAGGAGATGCCGTCGACCGCGGGCACGACACCGGCCCCGGTGCGAAACTCGGTGTGCAGGTCCCTGACTTCTAAGAGTGGGGGCAAAACACCCGCATCTTCCTCCCGTACGCTGTGCAAGGGACCGTATTCTTGTTGGGGTGCGGTGTGGTATCGGCAGCGGCAGGAACTGTCAACGGCGGCGAAGAGACGACGGAGCGAGTCGCCCGGCAGCGTTCGCTAACCTCCTGGCGAAAGAAAGGCGGGGCGCGCCCTGCCGCCCGCTTCGGGACTAGTACCTCGTTGCGAAAATTAGCGTGCGGCACTCCACCCTGTTCGTCGTCCCCGCGCAAGAGGCTGTCAGGAAATCCTGCGGACAGACAATTCGTCGTCCCCGCGCAAGCGGGGACCCAGGGGCAAGCGACTTAAATCCCTGGATTCCCGCTTTCGCGGGAACGACGAGCAAAGGGCGCAAAGGTGGGATATGCGGAATTGGATTACAGCCTCGCAAGCGGGGACCCAGAGCCTGCCCCCCTGCTTTCGCCAGGGGCAGGCTCTGGCATGAACAGGGGGCGAGCGCTCTCACGCCAGTTCCTCGTAAAGATCACGCCATTGCCGATTATGGCTCTCGATCAACTCCAGTTTCCACGTGCGGCGCCATTTCTTGATGCGCTTTTCGCGGAGGATCGCATCGGCGATGGTCTCGTGAAACTCGACAAAGACTACTAAGCACTGGGTCCCCGCTTTCGCGGGGACGACGGAGATTTGTCGTCCCTTCCGAGCGAGGATACCGAAGCGAGATGGGTACGACATACACCAATTTACGCAACCAGGTACTAGGTCGCAACTCCTCCAACGTTGGACGCCCCGAGGTCAAACCGGGCCAGTCGGCTCAGCAGCTCCTCTGCCTCGAAGGGCTTTGAAAGAACGTCGTCTGCCCCAAACGCCTCGGCCATCCCCAAATAACCGAGGTTGTGGTTCCGTGCACCGCCCGAAATAGCGATGATCTTGACCTCCGGACGCTCGCACCGGATCTTGAGGATGGTTTCAATGCCCTCCTGCTCCGGCATGATGATGTCGGTGATCACGACATCGGGGCGCTCGTCCCGGAAGACGGCCATCGCACGCTTGCCGTCCGAGGCGGTCGCCACATGGTACCCGTTGCGCTGAAGGATTTTAGAAAGCGTGTACCGGACCAGATGGTCGTCGTCGATCACCAAAACCTTCATGGGGTCAGCCTCGTGTAGCGCGATGCCCTCACGTAACCGCAAACTCGGCAATAACGATTTAACGGAGCCTTCCCTTACGACGGCCACCGGAGCGAACGGTTTCGCAGCCTTACGCTGCTGCCGCTCCGTCCACTGCCGCTCCGTCCACTGATGTCTCAAACTCAGCGGCCGGCAGGAGAATGGTAAACTCGGTCCCTTTGCCTGGTTGGCTTTCCACCTCGATGCGTCCGCCGTGATCAGCGATGATGCCGTGGACGACAGAGAGTCCAAGCCCAGTGCCCTCGCCGACATCTTTTGTCGTAAAGAAGGGCTCGAAGATCCGATCCTTCGTCTCGGCATCCATACCGCAGCCGGTATCGGCGACCCGAAGGCGAACGAAATCGCCGCTGCGGCGGTGTTTTGAACGCGTGCTCGCCGGCGAAACCCCGATGGTGACCGTCCCCAGATCGTTCCCGATGGCCTGCCGGGCATTGGTGACCAAATTGACGATGATCTGCTGAAGCTGACCGGCATCCGCCAGAATGGACGGAACATCCTCGATCTCTTGTCTGATCAGCACGGTAGCAGGGATGGTCGGGCGCAGCATCTGCAGGGCCTGGCGGATGCTCGCGGCGAGATCCACCCTCGTCTTCGCCGCTTTCTGATCTCGGCTGAAGGCGAGAATGCGCTGCACGAGGTCGCGGCCGTGGCGGCTCGCCTGCACGACCGTTTCCAGATCCTCCCTTTCGCTGCTTCCTTCGGGCATTTGCTGCATCAGCAGCTGCGACAGCGCGAGGATCGGCATCAGGGTGTTGTTGAGATCGTGCGCGATGCCCCCGGCGAGGGTGCCGAGCGCATCGAGTTTCTGCGAATGAAGCAGCTGGCGCTCCAGCTCTCTTTGACGCTCCTCGGCCTCCCGCGTTTCCGTCACGTCCCTGATCGTGCCGATCCGCCGGACCGGATTGCCCCCGTCGTCGAAAATCGTTTCAATCTCTGTGTAAATCCATTTGATCGACCCGTCGTGAGACCGAAAGCGGTACGTCAGCGGGGAAGCTTGGAGGCCTTGGTCGGAAGCAGCCATCGAGGCTTCGTATGCGGCGCGGTCGTCCGGATGAATGTGAGGCAGGAACTCATGCTTCGTCGGCGCCGGCATCTGCGGATCGAACCCGAATATTCGGTAGAACTCCTCCGACCCGGTCACCTCTCCGGTCCGGAGATCGCGCTCGAAGCTGCCGATTTTAGCGAGCCGCTGGGCGCGATCGAGATTGTCCCGGTTCTGCCGAAGTTGGCCTTCGGTGAGTTTCATGTGGGTGATATCGATGTGCAACCCGGCAATTCCGCCGTTTTGCATGCGACGCATGGAGATCATCACATAGCGGCCGTCGGCGAGCGGCTGCTCTATCACCCCGGACGGCCGATTGAACGTGTTCATCCGACTGGCGAGCCACTCCGGTTCGCACCCGACCGCATCGGCATACCAGCCGGTGTCGAGACCGGCCCACAGAAGTTCCTCAAAGGGCGTTCCCGGCACCATCAGGCGCGCCGCTTTCGGATACAGTCGCCGATAGGGTTCATTGCACATCACAAAACAATCATCGCGATCGTAGATGACGAACCCCTCGGAAATGCTGTCGACGGCGTCGCGCAAGGTCGCTTCCATCTCCCGGAGCTTCTGTTCGACCTCCTTTCGGAGGGCAATATCGGCTTTCAGGCGGTCACTGGCGGCCTGAAGCTTGTCGCGCTCGTCAGCCAACGCAATCTCGTGCGAGGTGCGCTGGCGGATCTCGCGAATGAGATACGCTGCGAGGCCCGCCAGCAAAAATGTTGCCAAGCCGGCGATCGCGGCGATCACCCTCTCATGCTCACGAGATGACGCAAGCGCCTCACGGAGGTCGGAACCGACGGTGACGACCAGCGGATAATCCCCGACGCGGCGATAGCTGAAGAACCGTGTGATGTGATCGATAACGCTTTCCTTGATGAACGTCCCCTCGCCATTTGCGGGGATGGCGGCTGCCCAGGGATGTCCGACCCGCTGACCGATGCCGGCCAGCCCGTTCGGATCTTCCCGTGTAAAGCGGGCCCGCACAATGTCGTCCAGCCCGATCAGAGCGATGCTGCCGCGCGGACCCAGATCGATCGATGTGTTGAGGGTGGTGAGATTAGCCGGCGAGAGCGCGAACATGATGACGCCGAGAAAGGTGCCGTCCTCGGCGTCGACGCGCCGCGTCACGTTGATCGTGGTCTGGTGTGAGACGCGCCCGGTCACCGGCTTACCGATGAAGATACCCTGAAACCGGCCATCGAGATGGATGCGGAAGTGCTCGCGGTCGCTGAGGTCGATCGGCTCCGGCGCAGCGTCGAGCGTGGTCGAGAGGAGCCTTCCGTCGGGCCCTATGATTGCCGCTTGAATCGTCGCGTTTGACAGCAGCGGGATCTCGCGCGCCCAGGCATGGATATCCAAGGTTCCATGCGCGGTGCGCATGCGATGGGCGACGATCTCCATCGCGCCGGCGACGCCGCCGAGAATTTGGGTCAATTCGTCGGCGAAAGCAGCCGCGAGGTTACGCCCTTCCGACCGCGTGCGATCCATCGCCGCTTCTCTTGCGGTCGTGATCGAGGCCGCAACTGTCGTCCACATCGCCAGGATCACGATGATGCCGACGGCGACGATCTCGATTGTGGTGACTCGGCACCGGCGACGGAGATCGGTGGGGAACAGGGTGGGCAAACTTCCAGGCTCCGAGCAGGACGGAGCATCGAGGCACAGCGAAGTTAAGATTTCTCTCAAACGAGTATGCGTTCGGTCGGCAGGGGGTCTTCACGCGCTTCTCGCGGCCCGCTAAGATCCGCGCGGCATCAACGTCAGCAACGACCGAGGAGGACCATGCCATGCCGATCTCCATGTATCATGCGTCAGTGCCGGTATTCCTGCAGCTGCTCGGCGGCTTGAAGGGAGTGATCGAAAAGGCCGAGGCGCATGCCAATGCGCACAAATGGGACGAGAACGCACTGCTGAATTGGCGGCTCTATCCCGACATGTTCACGTTTGCTCGCCAGGTGCGGCAGGCGAGCGAGCACGCCTTTGGCGCCGGGCGCGCCGCCGGGGTCGAGGTGCCGAGCCTGCCGGCGATCGACAACAATTGGGCGGAGATGAAGGCGCGGATCGACAAGACGATCGATTTCTTGAAGGGCCTGAAGGCCGACCAGCTCGACGGACGGGAGGACCAGCAGGTCACCATCACTGCCGGCGGGCAGCCGCGCAATTTCCGTGCCCAGACCTACCTCTATCACTTCGCGATGCCGAATTTCTATTTCCACACAACGACGGCCTACAACATCCTGCGCAGTCTCGGCGTCGAGATCGGCAAGCGCGACTTCATGGGCCAGATGCCCTCATAGGACTCGCGTTGGCCTCCCTTTCCCCGGTTGCACCCGTTGCGGGGAGAGGGTCGGGGGTGAGGGCGGCCGTCTAAAACGCGGTGTCGAATTGCTGCTGCGCTGCCGAGGCCTCGCCGGTGCGGCCCTGCATCTTCAGCGATTGAGGAAGCCCGAACAATGCTCAGCCATTGTTCGGGTGACGGCTGAGATCGTCCCGGTACACCGCTTCTGCATCCGCTGCCCTGCCGCCCCGGACCAGCACCGCTCCCAAGACGCGTCGGACGGGAAAAAACCAGTCGGCGGGCTCTGAATAGGCCAGCCGGTCCCCTCATGTCCCACAGTGATTTCGATGTCGTCACCAGCCCTTCCATGGCGCAACGGTCAGCGCCGGCGCCCGAGCAGTCCAACAATTCCTCAGACCCGGTGTCCGGCACCGGCGCTGCGCCAGCCCCTCAACCAGAGCCGGCAAACCCGGCCGACGAAAAGACCTTGGCGAGGTAGCGGGGCAGGTTCGCAGAAACCGTGCGCCAGTCGCAGCGAAGACCGACATACCCGTCCGGGCGTACCAAATATGCGGCCGGAGCCGACCCGTAGCGTTGCGCGACTATGCCCTCACAATCCACATAATCGCCGCCGGATGTCCCGGGCGGGACGACGCGATATGCTGCAAAGACGCTTTCCGGAAGGCGGGGCAGAGTAGGCGGCAAGGCCTCGGGGCCGCCGCCTAAGAGCAGCAGAACGTGGCGGTGCTCCGCGAAAAGGTTGTAGAGCCGCAGCGGCGCCCCGCCCTTCGCTGCGACGAGTTGCGCATCGGGCGCCCGGTCGCCCGCGGCGGGGCCGGCCATCCCAGCGCCGTGTTCTTCGACGATAGGGCTGCGCCGGTAATTGACCGCAAGCCCCGAAAGCCCCTCGCCGAGCTTTTCCGCCGCCGCCGGGATCTGCGTCAGCAAGGACATCAGATGATCGCGGACAAAGCGGGCGACCGACCCGTGCAAGGATATAAGACGGGTGCCGCGATCGGTCTGCCGGATCACCGCTTCGTCGACCGGTTTGCGCTCGGCCTCGTAGCTGTCCAGCAGCTGCGCATTGCCACCGCTCCGCAAAACGAGGCTCAATTTCCAGGCGAGGTTGAACGAGTCCTGAATGCCCATATTCATGCCCTGGCCGCCGACGGGGCTATGGATGTGCGCGGCATCGCCGAGCAGAAACACGCGGTCCTGGCGAAAACGCGCAGCCTCCCGCCGGTGGATGCGGAACACCGACGTCCATCGCGGATCGCCGAGCCGCAGACGCTCGAGGCCGCGCTCGTCGACCAATGCCTGACATTGCGCGAGGCTGGGTTCGCCGTGCCAGTCGGGCGGCGAGTTGGTGATGATGAGTCGCCAGCGATCCTCCGGCAGTGGAAAAAACGCCAGCGCCCCCTCGCGGTGCAGCCAGACTTGTGCCTCGGCATGGTCGAGGTCGCCGTCAACCTTTATGTCGGCCAGAACGAAAAGCTCCGGATAAGTCGCGCCCGAGAAGGAAATTCCCAGCTGTTCGCGAACTGTGCTGTGCGCCCCGTCACAGCCGAGGAGCCAGTCGGCCTCGACCTCTTCTACCCGGTCGGCGGTGCGCAGGCGGGCCGAAACGCCGGATTCGCGCTGCGCCAGCGAGACCAGCTCGGTGTTGCGCTCGACCCGCACCCCGTGCCCGGCGAGGCGCTCCTCTAGGATTCGTTCCGTTTCGTCTTGCGGCACCCCGAGAACAAACGGGTATCGCGTTTCCAGCATGCCGAACGCGGCATGGGCGATGCGTCCTCTCTCGCCATACACGTTGACTCCGGTGATGCGATGACCGGCGCTCAGGAAAGCGTCGGCGAGTCCCATCAGTTCGAATGTCTCGACAGTCCGCGAGTGGATCGCGATCGCTCGCGACTCCATCGCGCGGTGCGAGGCTTTGTCGATCAGCCGGCATTGGATCCCGTCGCGCGCGAGTTCATGGGCCATGACCAATCCGGTCGGACCCGCCCCGACAATCAGCGCTTTCGGACTTTCCGTCATGGCACCCTCCACTTCATTCCAATGACGAAATGCCGGGTGATGGCGAAGGTTCCGATCCTAGCCTTTTTACGGGAAGCGCTTGACCCAATACTCTCCCCATAGTAGGTGCCACACACCTTTATACGAATATACGAACCTGGTGATACGAACCTGAACAACAGGGAGGTGGCCGGTGGACAAGAGCGGGGTAGCCGTAGCGCAATTTGGCGGGCTGCGCAGCGGTCAGCCGGTATCAATGGCTGGTTTTTCTCGTCGTCTGGCTCGGCTGGACGCTCGATGCGGCCGATTTCGGGCTCTACTCGCTGGTATTGAAGCCGGCGATGACCGAACTGCTGGGCGGCAACCCACCATTGGCCGATATCGGCAAATATGGCGGCCTCCTCAGCATGGCGGGGCTGTTGGGCTGGGCTTTTGGCGGGTTTCTGTTCGGCATCCTCGCCGACTATATCGGCCGGGTGCGCACGCTCGCCTTCAGCATTGCGCTCTACAGCGTTTTCACCGCGCTGCAAGGCCTCTCGCAAGGGATTTTCGATTTTGCCATTTACCGCTTTATCGCCGGGCTCGGCACCGGCGCCGAGTTGATGGTCGGGATCCCGTTGCTCGCCGAGACGCTCGCCGAGACCCACCGGGCGAAGATCGCCGCGACGATGATGACCGGCGGAGCAGTCGGCACGTTCATCGGCGCCTGGGCCTATGGCCTCGTTGGCCCGTATGGCTGGCGCTACGTGTTCTTTGTCGGCGTCGTGCCGGCAATCATTCTGGCGATCATGCGCGGCCGAATGCTCGACCCGGAGCGCTTCGCCGATGTCCGTGAGCGCCGCCGCGCCGTCGCCGCGGGGTTGCGCAGCGAAGCCGGCGACCGCGAATTCATGCGCTTTGTGCCGTTTCAGCTGTTCTCCAGGGAGCACCGCTACAACACGATGGTCGGGGTGTTGTTCGGCCTCGGCTCGCTGCTGGCGATCTGGACCACCAACATCTGGCTGCCGACGATCCTGTCCTTGATGGCGCAGAAGAGCGGCGCCGCCGACGCCACCGCCGCGGTGCCGTTCGTCAGCAAAGGCATCATGTTGTGGAGCCTCGGCGGCATCTGCGGTTACATCGCCTTTGGTTTTATCTGCGACATTATCGGCCGTCGCTTGACCGTGATTTTCTACAGCACCGGCACGATCGTCTTCGGCCTCATCCTCTATTTGGCCCTGCCTGCCTACGAGCCGTGGTACCCGGTCGTCCTGCCGATCTTCGGCTTCTTCGTGTTTGGCGTATTCTCCGGCTACGCGGTCTATCTGCCGGAGCTGTTCCCGACCCATATCCGCTCGACTGCAGTCGGGTTCTGCACCGGCAGCGCCCGCATCATCACCAGCTTCGGCCCGCTCGTTGCGGGGCTTCTGGTGGGCGCCTTCGGCGGCAGTTTCAACCGGGTGACCGCCTTCATGACCTGCTTCGCTCTGCTCAGCATCCTCGCGATGCTGCTCGGCCGCGAAACCAAGGGCAACCCGCTGCCGCGCTAGCGTTTCGATCCCGCTGGCAACCCGCATAAGCCAGAGGATGCCGCTGGGCGCACCCGATTGAACGGCACGCTGCGCCGCCTCTTTCGGGCCCCGGTCTATCTCTACCGTTGGAACTGCGGCCGGCTGCTTGGACACCGGTTCCTGCTGCTGATCCATGTCGGGCGTCGCACTGGCTTGCGCCGCCACACTGTCCTGGAAGTCATCGAGTACCGCAAAGAAGGTCCCGAGGCGGTCGTGATGAGCGCCTTTGGCCGCAACGCCGACTGGCTGCGCAACATCGAGGCAACACCGGGCCTGGAGGTGCTCATCGGTTCACAACATTTCGCCGCTGACCACCGTTTCCTCGACGAGGAAGAGGCAATGAGGGTGATCAGCGGCTATCAGCGACGCAATTGGTTCATCGCACCGCTCATCCGCGCGGTGTTGAGCCGCCTCCTCGGCTGGCATTACGATGGTTCCGAAAATGCTCGCCGCCGGCTCGTCGCGCAACTGCCGCTCATCGCGTTCCGCCCGGTAGATCGTTCGACACTGGCTTCCTGCCTTCGCGGAAATGGCGGGTGAAGTGACGATGGGGTCTCGACGCTCTCGCTGGTGCCGAGGCAGTAGACGGCCCCCGTTCAGGATCAACGCGCCGCCGCCATCGGTACGAGGCAGCACTGCAATAAGCGGAACGGGTAGGCGATCATCCGCGAGTTGAGGACATCCTCGACGGTGATCGGCGTCTTGACGGTGGCGCGCGGGTTCGCGGCCCATTTCGCGCTGCACGACCGAGACTGACGCCAATTGCTCGTCGGTTTATTTCGTCGTTCCCGCGCAAGCGGGAACCCAGGGCTCCGAGGCCTCGTCGCTCGCCCCTGGGCCCCCGCTTTCGCGGAGGCGACGGGAAACATCACGTAGCGCAAGTCCGGGATCGTGAACAAAGTCGGTGGCCCCATCGGCCCACCCCCACCCTAACCCTCCCCCGCTTGCGGGGGAGGGAAGGGAGGGGGCTGGCCGGCGAGGCTGGTCGGCGCCACGACATTGCGGGTGCGCCCGACGCCGGAGCGGCCGCTCTCGCCATGCGTGATCAGCACCGTCTCGCAGAGGCCCGAGGCGATCGCCGCGGCGTGGCGCACATGGATCATGAACGAGCAGCCGCCGGCCGCGGTGCCGTCGACCCATTTCGGCGTGAGGCCGAAATAATGCGCGACCGTCACCGGCGTCCCGGACTTTAAAGACGCCGTTTTGGGTTGTAGGGGCTTGCTGGGTTGACGTCGAGATCGACGATTTCGACGCAGTCTTGCGGCTGGTCGTGGCGGTCACCGGCATGCCAAGGTCCATCGCGGAGGCGAACATTTCTTACCTTCGAAAGCCAGAGGCAACGCCACTGACCTCCCGGCGGCAGCCCCTTCTCGCTTTGCCCACCAAATTGAAAGGTCAGCGCCTTCTCTTGCCCTTGCGAGTGGCCAAGAATGATGGGGCAAAGCTCGCGAGGGCGCCCATTGTATGTGCAGAGAATTTGTTTCCGGGTGGTCATCGCTTGTTCGAAAAGCTCGTAAATAGAGCTTGGCGTCCGGGTTCTCTTCATTTTCACCGACGAGCTGTCCTCGGTGTGCGCATTCATGTAAGCCCGTAGTATGGCATTTATTCGCGTTTGATAACCGCGTTCTCGACGGAACCAATCAAGCAGGTCGGCGTCCAAGCGCATCGTCACGGTCTGCTTCCGCCGGGGCATGACCACCCGCGCGTCCTTCCAGAAAGCCTCGTCGGTCGGCTTTGCATCGGGATCGTCGATGATCGCGGCGCGCAGCTCCTCCTCGGTCATCGAGCGGAGACGCCGCCAGTTAGTCTTGGGCTCAGGCGTCAATGTGGTTCCAGAAATATCTTCGCTCATGCGGCTCTGACCTCCACGCGGATATGATGTGACGCTCATCCGGATCGCGGTCGGTGTAGATCACAGTGATCTCGAGGCCGTTGACGAGACCGATCGCGTAGATCCGCACCTCGCCATAGTCGTATCTATCATCGGCTCACTCTACGGTTGGTCCGTCGAATATCCGCGCTGCGTCCTGAAAAGCGATCCCATGCCTGCGGACGTTTGCGGCGTTTTTGGCCGGATCCCACGTGAACCGCATCCCTGATCTTTACGAAATGTATTTACTCTTGTCGAGATGTGAAGTCCTACGGGCCGCCCAATCGAGGTCCGGCGCTCACTGCGGCTCGGTCGAGATGATGATCCTGCGGGAGGCGGCGAACATGCCGCCGACGCCGTGGCAGACCGAGATCCGGGCGTCGGGGATTTGGGCGGGGCCGGTGCCGCGCATCTGGCGCACGCTCTCCTGCGGCGCGTACATGCCGTACATGCCGGAATGCATATACGAAAGGCCGCCGCCATTGGTGTTAGAGGCAATTTGCCGCCGGGGGCGGTGTTGCGCTCGGCGATGAAGGCGCCGGCCTCGCCGCGCCGCAATGGATTATCGTCCCGTGGAAGCGGGGGTCCAGGGGGACGGTTGCAGCCCGCCGGCCCTAAATTCCCGCTTTCGCGGGAATGACGGGTGACGTGACCATCGGGGTCTCGACGTTCTCGCCGGTGCCGAGCAGGTAGACCGGCCCCTGTTCGCGGCCAGGGGCAGGCTTTTGCGGGAAGTCGCGGGCGCTCGGCCGCGGCCAGGATCAGTGCGCCGCCGCCGCCGGTCACCAGGCAGCACTGCAATAAGCGGAACGGGTAGGCGATCATCCGCGAATTCAGCACGTCCTCGACCGTGATCGGCGCCTTGAAGGTGTCGCGGGGTTCTTCGCCGCCCATTCGCGCTGCACGACCGAGACCATCGCCAATTGCTCGTGCTTTTATTTCGTCGTTCCCGCGAAAGCGGGAACCCAGAGCTCCGGGACCTCGTCGCTCGCCCCCCTGTTCAAGCCAGGGGCAGGCTCTGGGCCCCCGCTTTCGCGGGGCTGACGGAGAAGATCATGTAGCGCAGCACCAGGCTCGCGAACAAAGTCGGCGGCCCCATTGGCCCATAGGGTTGCTCGAACTGGCCCGCCAGGCTCGTCGGCGCCACGGCATTGCGGGTGCGCCCGACGCCGGAGCGGCCGCTCTCGCCATGCGTGATCAATACCGTCTCGCAGAGGCCCGAGGCGATCGCCGCGGCGGCGTGTGGCGCACATGGATCATGAACGAGCAGCCGCCAATTCCGATGACCAATTACGCAATTACCGGACCGGTCTTCATTTTCGGAGTTTGGGCGTCAGAGTCGAGGCTCTTACTGACATAGTCCTCACTTGGGCAGTGTATTTTTGTACATCACACCATCTTTCATAATAACCAAAAAGTGTTTCTCGGGGTCTTCAATGAGCTTAATATTTTCCAAAGGATTGCCGTCGACCAGCAGCAGATCTGCGAGTGCGCCCTCTTCCACGACGCCAAGCTTGCCCGGATAGGGGTTGATAAATCCAGACAACGCCATCAACTCGCCATTGTCTGCGGTGGCCATCTCGAGCGCTTCGGCAGGGGTGTACCAGCGGACCAACTTGGCCAGTATCGCCCCCTGCCGGCTGGCAATCCTTGCATCGAACAGAACGTCGCTGCCAAAAGCCGTCTTGACCTTGTACTTCTTCGCCAGCTGGTAGGCATTGTCCGTTCCGGCGAAAACTTCCAGTGCTTTCTTCCGGGACTCCGGGCTTAGCGGCGGCACGTCTTCATCATCCAGGAGTGGCTGCAAGCTCCACCAGATACCCTTGTCTGCCAGTAGTTTGGCGGTCGGTTCATCGATCAATTGTCCATGCTCGATGCATTTGACGCCGGCGGCAACCGCTTGTCGGATCGCGCGGGGCGTATAGGCGTGTACGGTCACATAGGTGCCCCAATTCTCCGCCGCCTCAACCGCGGCACGAATTTCGGCTTCGGTGTACTGGGTCGACTCGATCGGATTGTGAGGCGAGGCGACGCCTCCACCCGCCATAAGCTTGATCTGGCTCGCGCCGTTTCTCAACTGCTCGCGCGTGCGCAGGCGCACCTCATCAGGACTGTCGGCGATGGCGGCGACACCCTCGACCTCGGAGTGGCTCAACGGGCCGCCCAATGTCCGCGGAACCTCAAAGACAAACCGAAAATCTCCATGCCCTGAGGTTTGCGAGATGAAAGCGCCCGAAGGATAGATGCGCGGGCCAATCATGACGCCTTCATCAATGGCGCGCTTGAGCCCGAACACGGGACCGCCGAGGTCGCGTATCGTCGTGAAGCCTCTCATCAGAGTCGCTTCTGCCTGACGCGCCGCCAACAGCTGAAGGTAGGAGGAGTCGGCGGTCATCAGGAGGATCTCCGGCGTCGCTGCCATGAATGCATGCCAATGCGCGTCAATGAGGCCTGGCATCAGCACGCGCCCGTTCGCCGCAATGATGTGGACATCAGCATTCCTCTCGACGGCGATCGGACTTGCAGATATCTGCTCAATCGTGTTGCCTCTGACCAGCACATTGGACGGAGCAGAGAGCGTGGCATTCTTACCGTTGAAGATGCGGACATTCTGAAATAGCGTCGTTGCGCCGGCAGCCAAGGTAGTGTGGAAAGGCGCCAGACCCGGCGCTTCTAGATCGGCATCACCTTGCCCCAGGCTCGCCCGGCAAAGTCCGACCAACAGCGCCGCCGTCACCAGCGATGGAAATAGCGCGAGCTTCAGCTTCCGTACCATTGCCGCCCCGAACGACATGCCGAAGAAAGGGTCTCCAGAAGCGCGATCAGAGGAACGATAACGCGGTATTAAGCGGGAACGGCCAACAAGGCAAATTCCGCTTGCACCCGGCCGCTCTAAGGCAACTCGTTCGTGAAGATGATCGTGCCGGAGGCGGTGAACATGCCGCCGACGCCGTGGCAGACCGAGATTTTGGCGCCGGGGATGTGCGCGGGGGCGGTGTTGCGCTCGGCGATGAAACGGCCGGCCTCGCCGCGCGGCACAAAGCCGAAATCTTCGAGGCCGTAGATCGGCAGATGCGCGAAGCTTGCCCCTGGCAGCGAACAGGGGGCGTCGTAAATCATCAGATGGTCGACGTCGTTGTGCGTGATGCCGGCCTCGGCAAAGGCTTTGGGGCCGGCGACGCGGAACGCGCGCGAGGACGTGTTTCTTTCGTCACCCCCGCGAAAACGGGGGTCCAGGGGGACGGTCGAGACCCTTGTGGCCCTGGCTTCCCGCTGTCGCGGGAATGACGGGCAAGGCTGACCATCGGCGTCTCGACACTCTCGCCGAGGCCGAGCAGGTAGACCGGCCCCCTGTTCACGCCAGGGGCAAGCTTTGCGGGAAGTCGCGGGCGCTCGGCCGCGGCCAGGATCAGTGCGCCGCCGCCATCGGTCCGTCAGGATGAGACCCATGGGTCGATCAGCATGAGACCGCAGCCGTCGAAGCCGCCGAGATCGCACGTCGCGAGACTGGTGCCCGCGGTCAGCGCCGTCGCGGCGATCAGCGCATCAAATGCCTCGATCGGGTTGCCGACACGGCGACGAGCGACCACGATCTCGGCGTAGCGGGCGGCCGCGGCGCGGTCATAGGGTAGGACCCGGCCGGCCAGGTCCTCGGCGAACATCGCCTCCGCCGCCGCAGCGAGAGCGTTGCGCCGCCGTCCTGCGGGCAGCATCGCGATCCCGTAAAGGATCTCGGTCTGATTGATGCTCGTTGTGTAGAGCGTTGCACGCGGTTGCGCCGCCACCCAGGCCAGCACCGCCGGATGCGGCTTCGCTCGCATCAATTCGGAAATGACATTGGTATCGAGAACGATCACCGGTCAAATCCGGGCGGCGCGCCGACCGGCACGGGCGGATGCGGGTCGAGGTCGACACCTCCCAAAGGGGCAAAGCGCCGGCGGATCGCTTCGCCCAGGTTGGGCTCACGGCCGCTCTCCGAGGCCAAGGTGTCGCTCAGGATCTGGCGCAATTCGGCTTCCATCGAGCGGCCGTTGCGCGCGGCGCGGACGCGCAGCCGCTCCTTTGTTGCCGCATCGACGTTGCGGATGGTCAACGTGGTCATCGGCGTCCTCACTTAGCCCAAATGAGTAAATTGTATGCGATGACAGCAATGCATGCAATGCTGGACGAACACCTTGGCGCCCGGGATCTGCGCGGGAGCCGCCGCCATTGGGCCCAGGTCCAAACCTCGCATATTGCGATCACGATCAAATCGTATGCTGTGGAATAGGATGGG
>CAVTQA010000021.1:0-60003 GCA_963736715.1 uncultured Alphaproteobacteria bacterium
CCCGGCCAAGCGCATCCTCCATCACCTGATCGCCGAAACGCCGGTGCGCACCTCGTCTCTGCGCGGGCTCGGCGCGAGCACTCAACGTCTTCGCGATAGAGTCTTTCTATGGAAGAATTGGCCGAGCGGGGCCGGCATGGATCCGGTCGCCTACCGGCTATCGGTTCTGTCGGATGCGCGGGCCCGCGCGGTCGTCGAACATGCCGCCCGCCTTCGCCGATTGGAGACCCGGACTGCCGCCCGGCACCGGACGCGGCCGCGGGATCGGTTTCGCGCGCTACAAGAACCTCGCCGCCTACGCCGCCGCCGTCGCCGAAGTCGAGGTCGACGAGAGTTGTCCGGCTGCTGCGCGTGTGGTGCGCGGCGGATGCCGGGCTCGTCATCAACCCGGACGGCGCGCTCAACCAGCTCGAAGGCGGCATCATCCAGGCCGCGAGCTGGGCGTTGAAGGAAGGGGTGCGGCTCGACGCCGGCGGCATCAGCTCGCGCGATTGGGAGAGCTACCCGGTGCTGCGCTTCAGCGAGGTGCCCGAGGTATTGGTCGAGCTGGTCAACCCCTCCGCCGATCTCCCGCCGCTCGGCGTCGGCGAAGCGAGCGGCGGGCCCCACCGTCGCCGCGATCGGCAATGCCGTCGCGCATGCCCTCGGCACCCGCCTCCGCGACCTGCCGCTGACCCGCGACCGCGTCATGGCGGCGTTGCTGAAGGCGTGACCTCGGGCCTGGCGCACCCCACGGCCGGTTGACGACGACAATTGTCCGGCTGAGTTATCCAAACCTTTGAGGCTCAGCACGGAACCGGGCTGGCAAAGCGCGTCACCTCAGATTGCCCGCGCGCTGTTTCGCCTGCCACAGATCAAATTCGAGCTGCATCTTGAGCCACGTTTCGGCGGTGCTGCCGAATGCCTGTTCCAACCGTATCGCCATTTCCGGCGACACGCCGGTGTGGCCCTTGAGCAGTTCCGACAGCGCCTTGCGCGTTACACCGAGGCCCTTCGCCGCGTCAGTGACGGAAAGGCCGAGCGGTTCGAGACACAACTCCTTGATGATTTCGCCGGGATGAGGCGGGTCATGCATTCTCGACATCGTTTCTCACCTCCTCGCGTGCGGTCAGTGGTAATCCACCAGATCGACATCGGTGGCGTCCGCCCCATCGAACTCAAAAACGACGCGCCAATTGCCCGATACCGAAACAGCCCATTGCCCGCGCCGCTCGCCTTGCAATCGGTGAAGCCGCAAACCCGGCACATTCATTCCTGCCGGACCGGTGGAGTTGTTCAGAGCCAGTAGGATTTGCCGCAGCCTGCGCGCGTGCTGAGCATTGACCCCGCTGGTATCACCGGACATGAACAACCGTTCCAACCCCTTGTGACGAAACCGCACAATCATTGTGATACTCGTAACGTGGCGGGTTACGAATATCAAGCGCAAAAACATAAATGCGGAAAGGAAGGAGCTGCGGATGTTTTCCTCGCTATAGGGCAACGATTGCCATACTCGGGCACTGGTGTTGGTCGTTGCTTATACCAAGTCCACCGCCGCCAGAACGCTTTCAGCGCGGCGGCTATCAGAATGACCCGAACGCCCCGCCCGCCGCCGAGCAATGCCCGCTACAAGTATCTGGCCGCCGTCGTCGCCGAGGTCGGGATCGACAAAAAGTGTCCGTCTGCTGCGCGTGTAGTGCGCCGCCGACGCCGGGCTCGTCATTAACCCGGACGGCGCGCTCAACCAGCTCGAAGGCGGCATCATCCAGGCAGCGAGCTGGGCCTTGAAGGAAGGTGTGCGGCTCGACACCGGCGGCATCAGCTGGCGCGACTGGCAGAGCTACCCGGTGCTGCGCTTCAGTGAGGTGCCCGAGGCGCTGGTCGAGCTGGTGAACCCCTCCGCCGATCTCCCGCCTCTCGGTGTCGGCGAAGCCAGCGGCGGCCCCACCGTCGCCGCGATCGGCAACGCCGCCGCGCACGCGCTCGGCGCCCGCCGCCGCGACCTGCCCTTGACCCGCGACCGTGTGATGGCGGCCTTGCTGAAGGCGTGACCTAAGCCTGCCGCGTATTGCCACGAGAGCAGCGAACCGCGCACCCGCACCCGGGTGGCCGCGACAGTATTGCCGGCTGACTATCCGGTGTCCTTCGGCATGGATTCTGTCGGGAAAAATTTAGATGCCTGCTTACCCGCTCTTTCGCGCGGGGTGGTCCGCTACATTCGGGATCAGCGTGACCGCTTGGTATCGGGTGACCGAGGCCCCTCGGCTCCAGCGCAGCCGTAGCCAATCAGCGATATCCCAACGCGTCGGCACAAGGTTCGAAGTCTTAGCTCCGCCGCGTGAATGCCATCACCCGCTGGCTGAAGTGGGTTAGCTCGCTATCGTTGATCGTCACCGTCTGCCAGGCGGGATTGGTGTTATGGTGAAACTGATTTGCGTAATCGAGAAGATCGCGTAGCTCGGCCGTGTCGGCCGCCGACAATATCTCTTGAGGGGTGCCAACCCTCTGCTGACAAATTCCGATGAAGGGTCGCAAGAAGCGAGCCGGGTGGGAAAACATCAGAATACGCTACTCGCATAAAACGATTCCAAAATCGGCCGCAGCGCGGCGGCAACAGCGCGCTCTTCGGCCGCGTTATGCGTCCCAAGATGATCGAGCACTAGCCGGTAGTGACGGTCGTGCTCGGTAATCGCATCCTGATTTACATCCCAAGCCGATAACGTCGAACCCACCCCGTCGCGGTCCAGCTTGATCGCCGATCGCATCGCGGTGTCGGTGCCTTGCCAAAGGGCGCAAAGGAACCCCTTGGAGTGCGAGAGCACGATAACTTGCTCCACCGTATCCATTAGACGTCGCATTTCCTGAATTGTCACCAACGAGCGGTGCTCGTCGAGGCTGGAGATCGGGTCGTCGATCACCACAATCTTTTGCGCTCGCCGCGGGTCGCGTTCCAGTGACGCAAAGAAGAACCTGATTACGCACTATCCTCAGCCATCAAGGCATGGTACAAAACAGGAACATACGGCTGTTTCTGCGGGTTTGAACGATGGCGCGCAACAAGGTGCAATTTCAAAAGGGGCTCAGCGAGGCCCAGTTTGCTGTTCTTTACGGAACAGAGGATCAGTGCCGGGAGGCGGTGATGCGCTGGCGCTGGCCATCCGGCTTTGTCTGCCCGGTTTGCGCAGGGGAGCATCACAGCTTCGTGAAGACCCGGGCGCTTTACCAGTGTGCCGCCTGTCGACGGCAGACATCCGTGATCGCCGGAACGATTTTCGCGGCAACCAAGGTGCCGCTGTGCATTTGGTTTCGCGCCATGTACCACCTCACTCAGAGCAAGGGCGGCATCTCCAGCATTGAGTTGGGCCGCCGGCTTGGCGTCACCCAGACCACCGCCTGGAAGATCAAGCACAAGCTCATGCAGGCGATGATGGAGCGGGACGCCACAAAGCGCCTGACGGGACGGATCGAGATCGACGACGCCTATCTCGGCGGGGAGCGCAACGGCGGCATGCGGGGCCGCGGTTCGCCTGGCAAGACGCCGATCGTGGCGGCGGTCGAAACCACACCGGAGGGCAAGCCAATCCGCTTGAAGTTGCGCCGCGTAAAGGGTTTCCGCCGTGCCGAAATCGCGACCTTGGCGCAGCGCAATTTCCATCCCGCCAGCACCGTTGTCAGTGACGGCCTGCACTGCTTCACTGGGGTCGGCAACGCCGGCTGCGTTCACCAGCCGATCATCACTGGATCCGGTCGCAAGGCCGCCCTGAACCCTGCTTTCAAGTGGGTCAACACCGCCCTCGGCAACATCAAGAGCGCCATCACTGGCACTTACCGCACCATCCGCGACAAGCATGTACCCCGCTACCTCGCCGAATTCGAGTACCGCTTCAACCGCCGATACGATCTCGCCGCCATGATGCCACGCCTCGGCTATGTCGCAGTCCGAACCCCGCCGATGCCATACCGCCTCCTCAAACTGGCTGAGGATCATGCGTAATCAGGAAGAAGAATGCCAAAGCCAGCGCATTGCGGTCGCCGGCGCTCAATGTGTTGCGGAAGGACGGTCCTTGCGGATTGCCGGTGGCGAGCGGCACAGCTACCGCGTTTATCAGCACGCTGTATGAAACGGCGGAACCTCCGCGCGTGTTAACCGAGGTTACCTCTGTCAACCTAAAGCCAGCGTTGAACCTTTGGAGATAATTATTGATGACAACCTCGTATTGCGGGAAGATTCCCGTTCGATATTGTACCAGGTCCGCGCGCGCACGATCCCGTAGCCTTTCCCGTCTCCGTCTTCGCGACTTTTTCGTTCACATAGTCGTCGCACAGCGCCGCGACCTCTGGTCGGTAGCGCCTCTGGACGGCCTGCAGTTGCGACAGGTCCGCGGTCAACGCCGCGAGGTTTGCCACGGATGCCTTTTCCTTGACGATTGCTATGAGCTCGTTCACTGCCTGCAGCATATCGCTCAGCCGCGCGACCTCCGCTCGCAGCGTATCATAACCGGCCAGTGCCGGGGCCACTTCGGCCGGCAATGCTAGGCGCTCCAGCGGCGCCGCTTGCTTCGTCCGCAGCGCCGCGAGAAGCGGCTCAAGGACCGCCTTCCAGGCTCGCGCGATCGCCGCCGTGTCGAGATCCACTGCGGGCACTTCGGTAAATTGCGACCAGAATTGGCGCCGCTCGACGGCCGTGCGGACTGATCGTTCAAATGCCGCCACCACCTCGCCGCTGTGAGTAGCGCTCAGGGTTGCTGTTTCGCGCGCGATCGCCTGCTTCAGCATGTCGTAGGCGGCGCTGAAATATGCCCGATAATGGACGAGGATCGGGGATCCTCTGAGATCCTGCGCACAGAACGGGCAAATTTCGTGGCCCGCGGCGGCAGCGGCCAGCGCCAGCCGCTTCATCCCATCGGCGATCCATGTTTCCCCGCCGGTGCCGAGGCTACCGAAATGCGCCTGTACGCGCCCCACCGCGCTCGCGTCGAGTTCAGCAAGGCCACGCTGTAAAAGCGTCGTAATCGCGTCAGTGCCGAATACCGGCAAACTTATGAACTCGAAGCCGGCCTGCTGGCGCACCGCGTCCGCTGAGCGCGCTGCCGCCAGATTCCGTTCTGCCTCTTGGATCGTGGTATCGATGTTGGATCTCTCCGGCAGAGCGCAGAAGGCATCGACCGAAAATGAGCTACGGACGGCAGCGGGGATCGCATCGGATTTCGACCGAAGCGTTCGGTTGTGTTCCTCAATTTTGTCTACATGGGTCTGCAACGCTCGATTTAGGGCCACCCCTTGCGCGCCGAGGATAAGCTCATGGAGGTTCTGTCGCTGCTCGGCCTCGATCACAAGGCCAGCGTGCACATTTTCAGCGACGAACACGTCATCGAAGACTGCTATATCGGCGAGCGGCCGCGACCACACTCTATGTTGAAACACGACTGGCACGCCAGTACTGGGGGTCAGCACCACGTGCGGCGGATCCGCTGCCGCTAGGCGTTGCCGCTCGATAATTGGTACCGGGTAGCCGCTGCCCAAAGACCGCAAAACCGCTGCGAGCGTCGTCTTGCCACGCCCATTTTCAGCGTAGACTAAAGTCAATTTTTTGAGCGGATCTGGCCGCCGGCCGAAACGGAATCGAATTGTCCGATATTCCGGATGAGCTGAATACGATCGATCATTGTGCATCAGGCGAAGACGCGTAGCTGCTTATCGATCTTCTCACTGGTAGCGTTAAAGTTATTCATCGAAACGATCAACTCGCGCAGGCTTCTGAATTTAAGTATACAATTTGGCGTAGTGACCCCAAGCAACATTGTTGAGTGGTAGCATGATCCGGCCGGATTTCCAAAATCGTGAATTATGCCGACAGCGGGTGTAGATCACCGATAGAAACGTCACCGGCCTCACCGATAGAGACGTCATGCTCCTCGGTGTGCCTGAGGCTTGTCGAGGTAACGTGGGAGGACGGTGATCATAATGAGCCACAACGAGCTGACGCGCCTGCCTGTGCTGATCGATGTTGCTGACCGGACGCCTGTCTGTCGTCGATGCCGCGGGGCTGACAGGAGCTGGTCGAAGGCAGATTTCCCGCTGCTGCTCCGTTGACGAATGCGCCTGACGAATGCGCCGGCCGCGACAGAACAAGGTATACCCAGTCCATGAAAACCCCGAATTGGGTATGCTCCCGCTCGTCGATCGCTCAGTTGCTGGGTAAATAGGGGTGGCGGGCGATCCCAAGCTCAGCACGGAACCGGCCTCGGACGCGGCGGGCATCAAGACCCGCATCGGCAACCACAGCTTCCGCGCGACCGGCATCACCGCCTACCTCAAGAACGGTGGCCTTCTCGAAACCGCTCGGCAGATGGCGGCGCAAGTAAGCCCGCGCACGACCGGCCTATACGACCGGCGCAGCGATGACCTGAGTGGATGAAATGAAGAAATCGGCTCTCAGCACCGCGAGATCCGTCAGCAGCTTCAGAATCGATAATCTCAGGCTGTCATCCGCCGTCCCTATGGCTTCTTCAAAGCCCAGCAAATCCGCGAATATGGTAAGCTGCTCGGCATACGAGGGCGGCTTGAGATCTGGCATCGCGTGGTTTCTCGGGCTCCTTTGACTTTAAGTCCGTGCCGCGCTTCAGTGACGATGCCCCTGCCGATCCATGAAGCTGCGCAGCACGGCGTTCATGCGGCCCTGCCAGCCGCGACCGGCGCGCTTGAAGAACTCGAGCACGTCCGCGTCAAAGCGCATCGTGACCTGACGCTTATTCTCTCCTGGCCGCCGCATCAGCCCGGTCGCGGCATCGGCGCGGCTCACCCAATCGCCGGGAACCCCCTCCCAGGCGGGATCGCTCGCCATGTCCGCCGCGAGCTCGTCCTCGGTCTTGGCGGCGACCGCCGCCCAATCGGTTCTGTCCTCGCCGCGTGCTTCCTTCGCCGTGAGCTCCTCAGCCGTGTATCTGCTGATATTGCCTCTTTTCCTCATCCCTCGCCCTCCTCACCGCTCGCGCGAAGCGCATGTCAAATCCATTGCAGTTTTATTGCATTTGGATGACGGCGCGAGCCGCGATTCCAGGGTGCTGCGCAACGCCATTTTCCACGGAGTGCTGCCGCTGAGGGGCAGGGTGCGGTTCGCGCGCACCCGCCCCGGCTTTTAGTGCTCGTGGGAGGCAGAGTCCTGGCCGAGCAAGATTAACCCCAGGTGGCTTGGCCGCCGACGGCGGTGATCGTGATGTGGCCCATTGTCGTATTGGCCTTGGCGCCGTGCCAATGGCGTTCGCCGGCCTTGATGTGCACGACGTCGCCGATATTGATCTCGCGCTGTTCGTGCTCCGTCGCGACCATGCCGGAGCCCGAGGTCACGACCAGTATCTGGTCGCAGCTATGGGTATGCCAGCCCGTCGTGCAGCCTTGGCTGAAGTTGACGACGCTGCAGTTGTAGTTCGCGGAATTCCCGGGCTCGATGATGGTCTGACGTGACCGGGAAACCGGCCCGGTCCAGCCTTCGATCCGCTCGGCGCCTTCCACTGGGACATTCGGTATGTCTTTGAGCGTGACCACCTTCATGACGACTGTCTCCTCGTGTTGACGGGTTCAAAGTATCCGAAATCCGCCTCGACGCAAAATTGCCAACTTCCTGTCGTATCCTCCGAACGGTGCGGGCGGCGACGGGATATGGCGTGATTGCAACCAGTGAGCGAGTATTGGCTGTAGACGTGCTGCAGAAACAGCCAATTGTCATAAACTACTCAACTCAGAGTTGTATTTGTGCCAAACTCGCGAGGGCGGCTTCGGCGGCGGTGAGGCCGGAGAGGTAAGCGCCGTGCGCGGTCGAGAAGAAATTGGGGGAGGTGGCCTCGCCGGCGAAGAACAGGCGGTTGTCGACCGGTGCGGCGAGCACCGCGCGATCCTCGGCATGGCCCGGCAGCGCATAGGAATAGGAGCCGCGCGCCCAGGGGTCTTGCAGCCAGGCGGTCGAGGCGAGCGGCGCTATCTTGCGGCGGATGTCGTTGCCGAAGCGGCGCGCGAGCTCGTCGGCGGCGAAGGAGAACATCGCCCCCTGCCCTTCCCGCTCGAGCGCCGCCGCGAACCGCCCGCCGAAAAAGGTGTAGATCGCCGGCCTGATCGAGGGGCCGCACCTGGTAGGTCATCGTTTCGCGCGAGGTCGTCGAGCCGACGAGAAACATGTCCGGCTCGATCCCGGGAAGCGAGCCCGTCAGCGAGATGAAGAGCTTGTTGTCGACCCCGAGCGGCAAGCCGGCCGCGGCGGCGAGCTTGTCGGGGAGAGGCGGGTCGAAGCGCAGCACTTCCGCGGCGAGGATCGAGGTCGGCACCGTGACGATGACCCGCCGCGCCGTAACCGTGCCGCGCGTCGTTTCGAGCCGGATCGCCCGGCCGCCATGGTCGATGCGCGACACCGCCGCGCCGAGCGCCACCGGGAGCCCCTCTGCAAGTCTCTCGAAGAACCGGCCATAACCCTCGCCCAGCCGCCAGTTGACCCCGCTGTCCTCGTAGCGGACGTAGTCCTTGACCGAGACGCGGTCGAGCTCGGCGCCGTTCCCCCAAGTACTGGTCGCGTCGAGCAATTCGTTCCAGCGCCCGCCGGGCGGCACCAGGCTCGCCAACGGCCGGTCGAGCGGTTCCGCTGCGGCTCTCCGGCGCGCCCGGGTTTGGGCTTCGCGCGTCGCGAGCCAATCGGCTTCGGCCTCGACCGTTTCGCCGCTGCGGCGCAGCCGGGTCGTCCATTCCGGCGGCCGTTGGTGGACCCGGAAGCCGAATTCCCGGGCGATCGGCGACAATGGGTTGCGGTCGGCCGAATGCAGCCATTCGGCGCCGCGGTCGAGCGGAAAGCCGGCCGGCTCGATCGTGTGCACGCGCCCGCCCACCCGGTCGCGCGCTTCGAGCACGAGAACCGAGACCGAGCCTTTATCGACCAGCCGCCGTGCCGCGCCGATGCCGGCAGCGCCGGCGCCGATCACCGCGACATCGACCTCCGATCGCAAACCCCGCCATAGCTCAGCGGCGCGCCGAGCGGATGTCGGGGGCGGCCGCGGCGATTTCGCTGACCAGCTTGTTGGTCATCGCGTCGGCAAAGGAATGAAAATCCTCGACGACCCGCAGAAAAGCGCCCGGACCGCCGATGACGTTCTGCCGGTACCACTCGGGCAGACCGCCCGGCGGCTGGGTGTGGAACGCATAGCCCGGGTTCGGCTTGTCGTTGACGATGGCGAGCCCGTTGATCGTCACCCCCTTCCCTACGGCCTCGTCACGCGCATCGGTAACCGGCCGGCCGGAATTGTTGGTGCCGTCGCCGGAGATATCGATAATTCGGCGGCTGGCGCGCGGTTGCGCGGCGGCAAACCGCTCCATCGCAAAGTCGATGGCGCCGCTGATCGAAGTGCGTCCGATGAACGAGCGCGGCGCGGCGAGGATCGCCGCTGCGAGACCGCCCGCATCCTCCTCGTCGCGGATCACCGTCCAGTCGGCGACGACGTTCTGCTCGCCGGCGCCGGACCATTCGACAAAGCAGATCGCGATCGTACCGGTAGTCCCGCCGCGGATCGCCGCGAGCACGCGCGGGTCGGTCAGTGCCGCAGAATAACCCTTGCGCTGCAGCGCGAACTCGCTTTCGTCGATGCTGCGCGACACATCGGCTGCAAGCACGAGCAGCAAATCGGTGGTCTGCGCGCCCACGCCTCCGGCGAAAGCCAGCAGAGCAGCCAGGAAGACCGCAGCCGAGACAGCAGATCGCATCGGAAAACCCTCGTCGTCGGAGGGCGAGGATAAGCCGGCCGGCGGCGCCGCGGAAGGGTGTCGCCGGACCCGGTCTGGAACCCCACATCTCCTCTCGGAGATTATCGACGATGCATATCGCCCAGACCCGCCTTTCGATCGAAACCGCGCCGCGCGAGATCAAGGAAATCACCGCCGAGGTCGCGGAGTGGACCGAACGCCAGCGCATCTCGGTCGGCCTGTTGACCGTCTATATCCCGCACACCTCGGCTTCGCTGCTGATCCAGGAGAATGCGTCGCCCGATGTTCGGCGCGACCTCGACGCTTTTCTGCGCCGGATCGTGCCGGAGGACGTCGCGCTCTACCGCCACAACGACGAAGGGCCGGACGACATGCCGGCCCACATCAAGAGCGCGCTGACCCAGACGCAGCTCAGCATCCCCGTGACCGATGGGCGGCTGCAGCTCGGCACCTGGCAGGGCATCTTCCTGCTCGAGCACCGCGCCTCGCCGCACCGCCGCTCGCTGGTCCTGACCTTGATCGGCGAGGAGGAGTAGCTCCGCTTATCAGCTCTCCATGGCCTGGGTCACGGCGCCGCCGGTGGCGGTGCGGCCGCCGTCGATGACGTATTGCGCGCCGGTGATCGCGGAGGCGAGGTCGGAGCACAGGAAGAGGACCGTGTTGGCGATTTCCTCCGGGTTGACGTAGCGGCCCATCGGGATGGCCGACTGATAGCGCCGGCTGACGCTCGCCGGGTCGGAGGGGTTGAGCTGGGCTTCGAGCGAGTGGATCATCCGCGTGTCGACCGGGCCGGGGCAGACCGCGTTGACGCGGATGCCTTGCCGCGCGACCTCGCCGGCGGCGGTCTTGGTCAGGCCGATCACCGCGTGCTTGGAGGCGACATAGGCCGGCATGCCGGGGGTCGCCACGAGGCCGGCGACCGAGGCGGTGTTGACGATCGCGCCGCGCTTCTGCTGCAGCATCACCGGCAATACGTGGCGCAGCCCGAGAAAGACGCCCTTGACGTTGACGCCGATCACCGCGTCGAACATGTCCTCGTCATATTCGGCGGTGTGCGCCCATTTGCCCTCGATGCCGGCGTTGTTGAAGAAGCAGTCGATCGCGCCGTAGGCGTCGAGCGCCGCCTTCACATAATCCCGCACCTCGGCCGATTTGGTCACATCGGCGCTGACAAAGCGCGCCTCGCCGCCCTGCTGCCGGATGACCCCGGCGGTCGCCTCGCCGCTCGCCTGATCGCGGTCGACGAGAACGACCTTGGCGCCGCCCTTGGCGAAACCGAGCGCCGTCGCGCGGCCGATGCCGTTGGCGCCGCCGGTGATCAGCGCGACCTTGCCGGTGAAATCCAGATCCATGGCGTTCCTCCTCTCAATTCGTTATTTCCGGCCGATCAGCCGGGTCCATTTCTCGAGAGCGACGAGCATGTCGCGGATAAAGCCGCGCCCGGCATCGTCGGTCAGGCGGCCGGCCGCGTCGAACTTGGTGTGCGCCTGGCCGATCAGCACCTCGGGCCTGTTCAGCGGGTGCATGTCGAGATAGACGCAGCTCCGGCGCAAATCGTATTGGGCGCGGGCCGAGCCCGCCATCCCGGCGGCGGCGCCCATGATCGCCACCGGCTTGCCGGCGAAGGGCTGGTCGGGCGGGCGCGAAGCCCAGTCGATCGCGTTCTTCAAGACGCCCGGCATCGAGTAGTTGTATTCGGGGGTTACAAAGAGCAACGCGTCGGCCGCGGCGATCTGCGACCGGAGCCTCTCGACCGGCGGCGGGAAGCCGAGCGCACGGACGTCTTCGTTGTAGAGCGGGATCGAGCCGATATCGGCGGTCTCGATCGTCATCCCAGGCGGCTTCTCCTCGATCGCGGTGCGCAACGCCGCCTTGTTGTAGGAGCCCGCGCGCAGGCTGCCGCAAATCGCCAGAACGGTGATCCCCCTTGCCTCGCTCATATGCTCTCTCCGGTCATCTCCACGATCATCTCCCCCGGCATCTCCAATGGCCCTGAACCGACTTGTGCCGCGCTCCCGATGGATTTAAACAACATGATAGATTGCGAAAACCCGTTGGGGTTGCCAGGGAGGGAAGATCATGGCGCGAATCGACCGGCGTAGCCTACTGAAACTTTCCGGCGCCGGCGCGATCGCGGCGAGCACCGTCGGGATCGCCGGGATCCTGGCCTCGGGGCGGGCGCCTGCCTATGCGCAGGCGACCACGGTGCATTGGCTGCGGTGGTCCGATTTTGTGCCGGCTTCCGATCAGGTGCTGCGCACCAAGATCGCCTCGGAATGCGATAAGGCCCTCGGCATCAAGCTCAATATCGAGACGATCAACGCCAACGACATTCAGGCCCGCATAACCGCGGCGATCCAGTCCGGCTCGGGGCCAGACATCTTTATGACGCTCAACAACTGGCCGCAGCTCTACACCGAAAGTCTGGCCGATGTCAGCGATGTGGCCGAGGAGCTCGGCAAAGCACAAGGCGGATATTACGATATCGCAAAGGCGGTGTCGACCGTCGGCAACAAATGGATCGCCGTCCCGTGGGCGATCGGCGGCGGCCTGGTCGCCTACCGCAAATCGTGGTTCGAGGAGATCGGGTACAGCGACGGCAAGTTTCCCGACACTTGGGATACCTTCCGCGATGCCGGCAAACAGCTGAAGGCCAAGGGCCGCCCGATCGGGCAGGCGCTCAGCCATTCCTTCGGCGACCCGCCAGGCTTCTGGTATCCCTATCTATGGTCATGGGGTGGCAAGGAGGTCGAGGCCGACGGCAAGACGGTTGCGCTCAACAGCAAGGAAACCATCGAGTTGGTCAAATATGCGGTTCCCTTTTGGAAGGAGGCCTGCGACGAGGGTGGGCTCGCCTGGGACAACTCGAGCAACAACCGCGCGTTCTTGTCTGGCAGCATCAGCGCCACCAACAACGGCGCCTCGATCTATCTCGAGGCCAAGCGCAAGCCGGACACCTATCAGACCGAGAAGGGGTCGCCGATGTATCAAGACATCCTGCATGCTCCCCTTCCCAAGGGTCCCGGCGGCCAGTTCAACCTGCCTGGCACGTTCACCCATACAGTGATGAACTATTCAAAGAACCAGAAGCCGGCCAAGGACTTCCTGCGCTGGGTCTCCTCGAAGCCGGTCTTCGAGCAATGGTTCACCTCGCAGCAAGGCTATACCGACGGGCCGACACTGATGTGGGAAGAGGACAAGGTGTGGAGCGCCGACCCGGTATTGCTGCCGTTCCGCGACCTGCCGCGCAAGGGGCGGCTGATGGGCTATGCCGGCCCCCCGGGCCGCGCCTCGGCGGAAGCCCAGACCAAATACATTATTGTCGACATGTACGCGAAGGCCGTGCAAGGCATGCCGGCTGAGGACGCGGTGAAGTGGGCCCATGAGGAGCTGGTCAAGGTCTATACCTGACCTCTGGAGAGCCTTCAGATGACCTTCACCTATGCAGCCGTCCGGCCCTATGCGGGTACACCCCGACGCGGCCCGCTGACCCGGCTTCTCGAGGACGAACGCTGGCTGGCGGCCACGTTGCTGTTGCCGACCGTCGTGCTGTTGGGGCTGTTCATCGCTTACCCGTTCGTCAAGGGCGTCGAGTTGTCGGTTACCGACGCCAAGGTGGGGGTCCCGGGGCATTTTGTCGGGCTGCGGAATTTCGCCGAGGTGTGGAATGACGGCATCTTCCGCGTCGCCGTCTGGAACACGTGCCTCTACACGGTCGTAACGACAATATTCAAACTCGCATTGGGTTTGTGGCTGGCCCTGCTCCTGAACAACAATTTCAAGGGCAAAGCCTTCACCCGCGCCTTCATACTCTTGCCCTTCATCATCCCGACCGTGCTGTCGACCCTCGCCTGGAAGTGGATGTTCGACCCCACCTTCAGCGTCATCAATTACCTGTTGTTCCACGTCGGGATCATCCACAGCCGGATCAACTGGCTCGGCGACCCGAACCTGGCAATGATCTCGGTGATTATCGTCAACGTCTGGCGCGGCGTGCCGTTCTACGCGATCAGCCTGCTCGCCGGATTGCAGACCATCAGCCCCGAATTGCACGAAGCTGCGGCCATTGACGGCGCGCGGGCCTGGCAGCGTTTCCGGCACGTGACCTGGCCGTTGCTGTTGCCGGTGACCCTGGTCATCGTGCTGTTTTCGGTGATCCAGACCTTCGCCGACTTTCAGCTGGTCTATGTGCTGACGGGCGGCGGACCGGCAAACGCGACCCAGCTGTTTGCCACCTACGCCTACCAGATCGGCATCGGCACGGGCCTGTTGAGCCAAGGCGCCACGATCTCGCTCGCCGTCTTCCCGGTGCTGCTGCTCGTCGTCATCGTCCAGTTGCTCTACATCCGCCGGGTGGAGACCCATTGAGCCATGATCGAGGGCGCCATTTGGCGACGCTGGGTCTTCTTTTACTTTCCGCTGACCGCATTTATCGTCGCACTGCTGTTTCCGTTTTATTGGATGCTGGTCACGACGGTGCGACCAGACAGTGAGCTGTACCGGCCCTGGAACGCGCCCAACTACACCCCTTTCTGGACATTGCATCCGACCCTGGAGCACATCAGGGATCTGCTGACGGAGACTCTGTTCGGCACGTGGATGCTGAACACAATGATCATCTCGCTCGCCGCGACGGCAATCTCGCTGTTCTGCGGGCTGCTGGCCGGCTATGCGCTGTCACGGTTGAAGTTTCCGTTTGCCGGCAGTTTGGGCACGATGATCTTCATCACCTACCTGGTGCCGCAGACCCTGTTGTTTATTCCGCTCGCCGACATCATCCGCAATTTCAAGCTCGGCGACTCGCCCTGGGCATTGATCCTGACCTACCCGACCTTTTTGATCCCGTTCTGCACATGGCTGATGATGGGCTATTTCAAATCCATCCCCAAGGAGCTCGAGGAATGCGCCCGCATCGACGGTGCGACGCGCTGGAGGGCGATGGTCTACATCATCTTCCCGATCGCCGTGCCGGGGATCCTGTCCGCCGGGATCTTTGCCTTCACCCTGTCGTGGAACGAGTTCATCTATGCTCTGGTCTTCCTGTCCTCGCCCGAACAGAAGACCGTGCCGGTCGGCGTCACCTCCGAGCTGGTTCGCGGCGACGTGTTCTATTGGGGTGAATTGATGGCCGGGGCGCTGTTGGGCTCGATCCCGGTCGCGTTTGTCTATTCCTTCTTCGTCGAGCACTACGTCGCCAGCCTCACCGGCTCAGTCAAGGGATAAATGAGAAAGTAATGGCTCAGGTCGTCATCCGCAGCTTGAACAAAAAGTTCGATGAGGTTCATGCCGTCAAGGACGTGAATCTCGACATCCGCGACAAGGAATTCATGGTCTTTGTCGGTCCTTCCGGCTGCGGCAAGACCACGACGTTGAGGATGGTGGCCGGGCTCGAATCGATTACGTCGGGGCGGATCCTGATCGACGACAAGGTGATCAACGAACTGCCGCCGATGGATCGCGACATCGCGATGGTATTCCAGAATTACGCGCTCTACCCGCATATGAGCGTCTACGACAACATGGCTTTTGGCCTGAAGATGCGGAAATTCGACCGCGCCGACATCGCCAAGCGGGTGCAGGAGGCGGCCGAGATCCTCGGTATTCAGGAGCTCCTCCGGCGCAAGCCGCGACAATTATCGGGCGGCCAGCGCCAGCGCGTCGCTCTCGGACGGGCAATCGTGAGGCACCCGCAGGTCTTCCTGTTCGACGAGCCGTTGTCGAACCTCGACGCCAAGCTGCGCGTGCAGATGCGCGTGGAACTCAAGAAATTGCACGACCGCCTCGGCACCACCGCGATTTACGTGACCCATGATCAGGTCGAGGCGATGACCCTGGGCGACCGGGTCGTCGTCATGCGCGACGGCATCGTGCAGCAGGTCGGCGAGCCGCTCGAACTCTACAACGAGCCGGCCAACCGGTTTGTCGCCGGCTTCCTCGGCTCGCCGGCAATGAATTTTGCAACGGTCAAAGTTAATCGAGAGAACGGCGCGATCTGGGCCGCCAACGCCGGCATGCAGATCAAGGCTCCGCCCGAATACGCGAACCGGCTCGGCCGATATGTGGGACAAGAGGTCACTCTAGGGATCCGGCCCGAGGATCTGCACCTGGCCTCGGCCGCCGATCCGACCGAGCTCGGCTTCGACGTCATGGTCGAGGTCGTCGAGAAGCTCGGCTCGGAGATCCTGTTGGATGTGGCGGCAGGACCGGACACGATGGTCGCTTCCGTCGAGCCGAACGTGCGCGCCAAGATCCACGATCGCTTGCGTCTCGCGCTGAACCCGGAGGGCCTGCACTTCTTTGACATGCATTCCGAAGTGGCGATCTGACCCGGCAAAATGGGGGAGCAGGCGCATGCAGAAGAACATTGGATGGTTGTGGGTCGTAGGATTTTGCGGCTTGGTTGCTGCGGCCGATGCGCAAACGCCGCCGCCTTCGACGGCCGGAACGGAATTCGACGGTACATATCGGCCTGTTTCCTCCGCGCTGGTAAATACGACCTACACGACGAGGAAAGGGCAGACGGGGCCATGTCCGAACCGAAGAGCGGGTCCGCTGCACATTCTGAACGGGCAGGCGCACTACACCACCGCCACAGGCTACCGGGTCAGAGGAACGGTCGGGCCGCAGGGCGAGCTGGCAATGCGAGCGATTGCGCCCAGTAGCTGGTCCAACCAGCCCATCGACCTAAGTGTCAGCGGTACCATAGACGGCGGCGGCACGGCGCGCGTCCGCCAGCTCAGCCACTCGTGCAGTTATGATTTCGTGTGGCAAAAAGCATCCAGGTAAAATGAGGCTTAATGGCTACGCGCTACTCTCGTCATTCCCGCGAAAGCGGGAATCCAGGCCCGCAAGGCCGCAGCGGTTCCCCCCTGTTCAAGCCAGGGGCAGGCTCTGGATCCCCGCTTCCGCGGGGATGACGATAACCTGAGCGATTATGCGACCGGTCCCGAAGCGGGCTCTGAGACAGAAACAAGAAAACGCCGCGAAATAGAAGGGGAAGCACATGGAAAAGCGCGTGGGATTGCTGTGTATCGCAGGATTTTTCGGTTTGTTTGCTGCCGCGGATGCGCAGACCCCATCGCCTCCGGCCGCCAGCACGCAATTTGACGGCACCTACACGTTCGTCTCTGCAACGAAAGTGAATGAAACTTACACGACGACGAGATCAAACCGGGTAGGCCGATGTGGGGATTACAGGGGCCGGCCGCTCACCATCGTGAACGGTGAGGTGCGCTATCCCACACGCGGCCGCCTGACAGCGGCAGGGTTAGAAGGGACGGTCGGGCCAAAGGGGGAGCTGGCGATGCGATTAAACCCCACGCCGGCGAGTAGAGGAGCAGGAGCATCGCCAGGTGTAGAGATAACCATCCGCGGCAAAATAGACAGCAACGGCACTGTCCACGCGCGCCAAATGGCTTACTCTTGCAGCTACGATTTGATCTGGCAAAAAGAACCCAAATAATTCCTGATAGGGGGTAGCAATGATGCGATACAGTCGTCGCCGCGTGTTGCAGCTTTCCGGCGCGGGTGCAATAGCCGCGGGCGGCGGGCTAGCGGGTATCCTGGCTTCTGGGCGGGCGCCGGCTTTTGCGCAAGGCGCCACGCTTCATTGGGTCAGGGGGTCCGATTATGTGCCGGTCTCCGACCAGACGCTCAGAACGAAGATCCTCGATCAGTGCCAAAAGGACCTCGGCATCAAGTTCAACCTGGAGACCGTCGACGGCCTGACGATCCAGGCGCGGGTCACCTCCGCCGTCTCGTCCGGCGGCGGTCCCGACATCATCAGCTCGATCAACAACTGGGCCCAGCTCTATGCCGAGAGCGTCGCCGATGTCAGCGACGTTGCCGAGGAAATCGGCAAGGCGCAGGGCGGCTATTACGAAACCTCCAAAGCGATCGCCTTCGACGGCAAGAAGTGGATCGCCGTCCCGAACACGATTGTCGGCTTGCAGATCGTCAACCGCACCTCGTGGTGGAACGAAATCGGCTACGGGCCGGAAAAATACCCGGAAACCTGGGAGGAATGGCGCGAGGCCGGCAAGAAATTGAAGGCCAAGGGACATCCCCTCGGCCAGACATTGGCGCACGCCTTTGGCGACGCGAACGCGTTCTGGTATCCGTATCTCTGGTCGTGGGGCGGCAAGGAGGTCGAAGCCGACGGCAAGACCGTCGTGCTCAACAGCCCCGGGACAGTCGAGTCGGTCAAGTTCGCGGTCGGCCTGTGGAAGGACGCCTGCGACGATGGTGCTTTCGCGTGGGACGATTCAGGCAATAATCGCGCGTTCCTCTCTGGCACGATCAGCGCCACCAACAACGGCGCCTCGATCTATCTCGAAGCCAAGAAGAAGCCCGACAGCTACAAGACCGAGGACGGCAAGCCGCTCAAGGACGATTGCTTCCACACGGCGTTGCCCAAGGGACCGGCAGGCCAGTTCAGCTGGCATGTGCCGTTCGCCGACATGGTCATGGGCTATGGCAAGAACCAGAAGGCGGCAAAGGATTTCCTGCGCTGGTTCCACACCGAGAAAATCTACGAGCAATGGTGGGTCACGCAGCAAGGCTTTTCGGTCGGTCCCACCAAGATGTGGGAGAACCACCCGCTGTGGAAGGAAGACCCGGTCATGCTGCCGTTCCGCACCGCGGCCGAAAGCGGTCACTTTGCCGGCTATGCCGGGCCGGCCAACCGCAAGGCCGCCGAGGTAATCTCCAAGTACATAATTTCCGATATGTACGCCAAAGCGGTGCAAGGCACCCCGCCCGAGGACGCCGTCAAGTGGGCGCATGGCGAGCTTGTAAAGATTTACGCGTGACCGGGTTTGCTGTGCGCGTGCAATCGAGCTCTGCTAACGCATTGCAATAATTCCCTTCAGCTTGGCGACGGCGCTGGCAGGACTGGTCAGAGCCGGCCGATCGAGCACAGCGGCTACCGCGGAGGCGGCACGCGTGGTCGAGAAATGCGCCAGCAGAACCGCATCGCAATCGGCAAAGCGCGGTGCGGCCTCGGCGATCAGCCGATCGTGCTCGGCTCCGTCACCCGCCTTCAAGGCAGCCATGGCGCCAGGTACGCAATAGGTTTCGATTGTCACGCGGTTGCCGATCGCTTCGGCCATTTCGCGAAATTCGTCCTCCATCGAGGCGACGCTCGGCAAGAATGTCGCCAGCATGCCAATGCGCCCACCCATTCCCAAGGCCGCCTCGAACATAGCTTCATTGGGCTTGAGCACCGGGATCGGCATTGCGGAGGCTGCAGCCGCAATCGCCTCCCCGAACGCGGAGCAAGTAAACAGTATCCCGCCGGCGCCAGTTGCAGCGCCATATTCCGCGAGGGTCCTGATGCGATGCCTCATTGTCTCAGTCAACAAGCCATCCCGCTCGCGATCGACGCTCAGCGAGTCATCAAGGATATTGGTGCATTCCGCCTCCGGCCAGAGCTGACGGAAGGCCTGCTGCACCGGCTCGATCGCCACGGCAACAGCATGGATCAATGCAACACGTGTCTTCATCGGGTTTCCTTACCGATGGCGGCGACCGGCTGGCGGGAGTTTGTCCCGCCAGCCGAAGCGCGGTCAATAGCAGACGGTGTTGCCGTATACGCTCACGTAGCATCGCGGTCCGAGATACGGAACGTATCCGTAACCGTAATAACGAGGTCCCCAGTAGTGGTAACCCCAGCCGGCGTAACCCCAGCCGCCATGCCAGCCCCATGGATAGGCTTCGGCGGTCCCGATGCTGATCGAGGAGATCAGGGCGACGAGCGCAACGGCTGCAACCATCGATAACTTGCGGACCATGCAATCCTCCCAACCTTATCCCGAGACCGATGCGGTCTCGGTCCCTTGGTAGGTGATGAGCATGGCGCCCGATGGCGATGACGGAGAGGGGGTGGGGTTTCTCCCGCTATATTGCAGAGCCGCGCGGCGGTACTTTCCCGGCGCCGGATTTCCGCATGATGCCGATTTGTGCCGCTAGAGCCTTTATCGACGAGGAGAGTGCGACGGATGGATCTCATCGTACGCAATGTTCGGCTCCCGGGTAGCCGCGCGGTGGAGCCGGTGGACATCGGTGTTGCGGGCGGGAAGATTGTCGCCATCGAGAAGGGTTTGGCAGCGGAGGCGGAGACGTACAATGCCGGCGGGCGGCTGGCCTGCGGCGGGCTGATCGAGACGCACATCCATCTCGACAAATCCCGCATCATAGGCCGCGCGCCGCCCGAAACCGGGCGCAGGATCAGCCCGATGAAGCAGGTCGCGGCGTTGAAAAGCGGCTTTACCGTCGAGGATGTGCGCGCCAGGGCGGAGCGTACGCTTACCGAATGCATCCTCCACGGCGCGACGCGGATGCGCACCCAAGTTGAGGTCGACCCCGCTATCGGGTTGCGCGGATTTGAAGGGGTGCAGTCGCTGGTTGCCGATTACCGGTGGGCCATCGACATCGAAATCTGCGTTTTTCCGCAGGACGGGCTGACCAATTATCCCGGCACTGACGAGCTGTTGGTCGAGGCTCTGAAACGCGGCGCCCGAGTTATCGGGGGCGCGCCGCGATACGACACCGACCATGCCGGTCAGATCCGGCGGATCTTCGAGCTTGCCCGCGAATTCGATGTCGATACCGATATCCATCTCGATGTCGGCGACACGCCCGAGGCAATGGACATCCATCTCGTCTGCGAACTGACCGAGCAATACCGCCGCGGCGGACGGGTGTCGGTCGGCCATATGGCCAAACTGTCGACGATGCCGCCGAGCGAGGTCGCGGCCTTGGCGCGACGCCTGGCCGATACCGGGGTAGCGGTTACCGTCCTGCCGTTGACCGACCTTTTCGTCATGGGACGGGACCAGGACCACAACGTCCGCCGGGGCGTAGCCGACGCCAATTTTCTCGTCGAGCATGGCGTCAACTGTTCGCTGTCGACCAACAATGTGCTCAATCCGGTGACGCCCTATGGCGATTGCTCGCTCATCCGCATGGCAAATCTCCATGCCAACGTCCTGCAGATCGCACAGCCGGCACAGCTGCGCGAAATTTTCGCGATGCTGACGGAGCGCTCGGCACGGCTCCTCAACCTGAGGGATTACGGGATCGCCGTCGGCAACCAGGCCGATATCGTCGTCATCGATGCCGGGTCGCCGGAACAGGCAGTGGCAGAGATCCGCCAACCGCTCGCGGTCTTCAAGCGCGGGCGACGAACGGTCAAGCGCGAGCCGGCAGAATTCGTCCGGCCGGTCTAGCCGATTGCTTGCACCTTAATCTGCGCCGGTGGTCACTTCATTAACGGCGCCGCAGCAAGGACATTCTGTCTCGATCGAGGCGATGCGCTGTGCCGAACCGATGCTCGCGGCAATGATGAACTCGCAAACGCCGCAGACATAGTCGGTGTCGCCGCTTCCGGTAAACAGCGGTCCGGCTCCCGGTGGTGCGCTCCAGGGCGGCGGTAAAATCGCGTCGCGAACAACTTTCAACTTGATCTGCGGCATTTCTGATAGATCACCAACGGTCCACAATTCATCATGACTATAGCATCTCTGGGCGGCGCTGTATGCTCAAGGCGAACTCCGCGCCACACTTTAAAAGGAGCGAAGTCATGAACAGGATGGCCTTGGCATTCGCTGTCTTGGCGCTGGGCAACGCGGCTGCCGCGCCGCAAGAATTGACGAAGTGCGTCGCCGGTGAGCATGTCATCGACAAAGAGGGCAGGTCCGGTGTAATCGTCGCCGACGATAATAAGCTGTGCCAAGTAAAATACGCAGATGGTCAGATTTACAGTTGGATATTTTGGAATCTTCGTCCCACTGCGGGCCGTGCCGAACCTGGGCTGGTGACCCCCGATGCGAGAGTGCCCAACTCGACCGGCACACCGCCGCCGGCCAACGCCCCTTCGGCGCTTACCGTTCTAAGACCGCCTTCCAACCGCACACTGGTTTACCGCGCCGACCGGCGCGGACACTTCAGCTTGACGGCCACAGTCAACGGCGCCCCAACTCGCTTCGTCGTCGATACCGGTGCGAGCCTCGTCGCCCTAACTCTCGACGATGCCCGCGCCGCAGGGATCGGGCGCAGCGAGCTCAGCTTCAATCAGCTCACCCAGACCGCCAATGGCCGGGTGCGTTTCGCGCCGGTGATGCTGCGCGAGGTTCGCATCGAGCATCTCTCGATCGAAAACGTGCCGGCCGCAGTGATCGAAAATCTGGATCAGTCGCTGCTCGGGATGAGTTTTCTCAGGCGCCTGAAGAGCTTCGAAATGCGCGAGGGCGCGCTGACGATCAGCTGGTAGCGCATTATCCCCACTCCAGCGGCAAGTCAGCGTTCGAGGATGATATCGACCCGGCGGTTATAGACAGACGGGTCGCTCGATCCGGTCTGGCCGATTGGCTCCTGCCGGATCATCGTCCTTGCAATACCGTCTTCTTCGAGCTGGTCCGCGACAATCGAGCTACGCGTCTGCGCGAGATATTTGTTTGTATCCGGTCGGCCAGTGGCGCTCGCGCGTGCTTGGACGACAATGGCCTTCGCACCAGCATCCCGCGCCCGCTTTGCGGCATCGGCGATCGTCCCTTTTGCTTCATCGGACAGGTTCGCGCTGAATTCGTCAAAATACACAAGGAACCGAGGGATCTCGCGGGTCGGGGTATTAGGTGGCGTCTGCGCGCTCGCTACAGTCGCGCCACTTAGTGAGAGAAACAGAAAAGTCAATCGGCAGAGATTTGAGATCCCAAAAGTCATGGCGTTCATCGCCCCCTTACGATGAATTGCACTGTCCACTGGAAGCATTGGTGCAAGATCATCTCCCTTACCACGCTGGACACGGAGCGACAAGTCGGCTCGCGGCAGGCGCAATCCTCAGCGGCGAGGCGCAGCAATTTCGTCGTCGGGTCTATTCGCCTCCGCCATCCACGACAACAGCAAGGTGTATGCCACCGCCAGCACCACCGGGCCGAGAAAGATACCCACAAGACCAAAAGCAATGAGACCGCCGATCACCCCGGCGAGCAGCAGAAGTAACGGCAGATGGGCTCCCCTGCGGATCAGCAATGGACGGACGACACTGTCTGTCGTGCTGAGCAGCACGCTCCAGACGACAAGGACGGTGCCCCAGACCAATTCACCGCTCCAATAGAGCCAGACCACCGCCGGCACCAGCACCGGCAAGGGTCCGAGCTGGGCGATGCAGAGCATGAACATCACTGCCGTCAGCACCGTTGCGAGTGGCACGCCCGCCAAGGCCAAGCCAAGGCCGCCCAGCACCGATTGTCCGACTGCAGTTACGACTACGCCGAGAGCGACGCTGCGGATAGCTTGACCTGCCAGGAGGACCGATTGTTCACCCCGCTCGCCGGCGAGACGACGACCGAAGCGGCGGACGAGGGTGGCCGCGTGCTCGCCGCTTCCATAGAGGATCACGGCGATGATGACGGTCAGGACGAACTGTACGAAGAGGACCCCAAAGCCGCCCAATGCGCTGACGAACCACGCCGCAGCGCCGCCCGCGTAAGGCGCCGCCTTCGCCACAAATGGCTCGATCCCGCTGGCCGCAGCGCTTGCCCACGCCGAGGCGGCATACGTCCCAAAGAACGGCAAACCAGCCAGCCAATGCGGCGGCGGCGGCAGCTGAAAAGATGCCAAAGAAGCTGCCCAGCCGGCAATGCGGTCGAAATGCTGTGTGATCGTTGCGATCGCTAGCCAGAACGGCAATACAAAGATCACCAGCAGTGCGATGGTCATCACCGCAACCGCCAGCCCGCGCTTGTGCCAGAGCCGCAGCTGGACATGCAGCATGATGGGCCAGGTCGCAACAACCAGCGTCGTCGCCCAGATGACCGCCGGCAGAAACGGCCACAATATCCAGAACGAGGCGGCGATCAGCCCGCCGACGAAGAGGACCGCAAGTGTGGTACGGGTAAGCTCGGAATGTGCTTCCATGCCGTGGTCGGCTCGGCGTCACCTCGGGCGCGGTCGGATCAGGCGCGCGCCATCAGCTGCAGCCGATGCCGGTGCAGCAGGACGGTCACGGCGAACCGGCCCAGCCGGCCCACTGTCTTTCGGCGGCGTCCGCAATGCCGATCAAAGCCGCTGCAGATAACCAATTACCCTTCAGATGCGAAGCGGAAGCGCGCAAATGAAGTTGCCAGATCACGCCGATGCCCTGCCGGGCGAGCAGCCGCCTTGCGATGGTTTCAATCATTGTCGGCTGTTTCATTCAGCGGCCCACCTTCTGATGCGCTGTCTTGGACCAGATGGTGCCCCGAGTTGGATTTGAACCAACGACCTACCGCTTACGAAGCGGGTGCTCTACCGCTGAGCTACCGGGGCAGCGACCGGTAGGCGACCGCGGCGCCCACCGGGATGAGCTTTTAACGTCTAATCCCGCCGTCGCCAAGCCAATTCGCGACAGTTTCAGCTGCTCGCCGAGTGCCCGGCTGGCAACTTCCGTTCTTCGGCATTCGGCGGTTTTGCCAAAATCGGGAGAGTGCTGCCGGCAGTGGCCCAGGCGGGTGTCCGCCACGCCAGCGCGTCAAAACTGCCGCAATGCGGACAGAGCGATCGCCATTCGAGGCTTTCTCCACCACAAGTGGCGCAGACATAGCGTGGATCGGGCATCGCGGTCACGGCCCGGTCGAGCCATTCGCGCGATTCCGGGCCAACTCCGTGTTCCGCTTCCTCTAGGCGCGCCATCATCAGACACAGACGCGGCGTCGGGCCGGCCAGGCTGGTGTCCTCGTCAGGGTCGGGCGTTACGGGGAAGGGAGCGGGGTTTGGCAATCTGGCGATAACCGGCGGCGCCGGCGCGCTGAGCGCCTGTTCGAGGTGGCGGCGCGCCTCGCCCCAGAGTTGCGCATCGAGCGCCGCTTCCGCCAAGGCCAGATGAGTTTCCCGCGCATCGGGGTTTTGCGCCGCCAGCCGGTCGAGGCTCTTGAACCTGTCGAGAGGGGACGCGCCGTCGTGGATCGCGGCGTAAACCTGCGCGAGATCCGGATGGGGGATCGTCCGCCAGGCGCTTTCGACGGCCCTTGCCGCAGGTCCGGTGCGGCGATCGTGGAGCAGCAATCGGGCGTGATGGGCTGCCGGAGCGGCAAGGTCCGTGGTCAGTGACTGCGCCCGGGCCGCCAGACTGCGCCCGCGCGCCCGGTCGCCATTGGCGATCGCGGCATGGCTGAGTTCGTAAAGGATCACCCCGCGATGATGACGGGCCCGCTCGCGCGGAATGATCCGGCGCTTGACCGCTTGCGCGAGCGTCTCTTGGGCGGCCTCCCATCGTCCTTCGCGTGCTTCGAGCTCGAACAGGCTCTCGACGACCCAGGTGGTGTCCGGACGCAAAGTGGCGGCGCGCTCGGTCAGGCGCAGCGCCGTTCCTCGGTCGCCGGCACGCAGTGCTTGGTGAAGGAGGCCGCGAAGTCCGAGAAATTCCATCTCGGGTCGGTCCAGCATGGCCGTGAAAAACTTTTTGGCAGCCGTCTCGTCGCCCCCGAGCTGCGCCGCCTGGGCGGACAGGAGCAGCGTCAATGGCGGGTCGGCGAGCAGCGCATCGGCCCTGCGAGCGCAACGTTGAGCCTCCTGCGGATCACCCGCTGCAACCGCTACCATGCCCCGAGTCAGAGCACGGTAACCGGCACGACGTCGGCGCTCGCGCCGGTGCCGCAGAAATGCGCGCGGGCTGCCGAGGATCAGAGACGCGAGCCAAAAAAGCAAAGCAATCGACAAGCCAGCGAGCACCGCGGCCGCGGCGAGCAAGCCGACCGAGGTCTCCACCTGCCAGCCCTGCCACACAATCTCGACCTGCCCGGGATGATCAGCAAAAAAAATCGCCGCGGTGATAACCCCCGCGAAGACGACAAGGCCGAGAACGCCGCGGATCACGATCGTGTTCTCGCCTTCTCCGGCTCGTCGGGAACCTTGGCCGGGGCGGCACGCGGAGCAGCCGGGGGGCTGCCCAGACGCTCCGTCAGCAGCTCCTCAACATGGTCGAGCGCCTTCTCCGCCGCGAGCCGTTCACGGGCCATGAGCAGCCAAGGGCGCGCCGCCTCGGCGTCCGTTCCGGTCAGCGGTTCGAGCGCGGCCACCGCGCCCGCCAGATCGCCACGGGCAAGTGCGTCCTGGGCGACGCCAATCGCGCCATCGGACCCGGTGTGCGGTGGACTGTCCATGCGGCGGATCGTCACCAGGCCGCGCAACCGGGCGAGGGTCTGCTCGCGCCAATCCGAATTGACGGCAGGTTCGCTCCCCGCGGCCATCCGGCCGGCCAGCTCGGTCAAGCCTTTCACCAGAACGGCGCGGCTTGCCACGCCGTTTCGAGCGGGTTCGGCGAGCGGCTCGGCAGCAGCGGCGAGGTCGGAACCTCGAGCGAGCCTGACGAACGCATTGAACTCGGCCGGGAACGGCCGCGCCTGCTCGATCGCCTCGCGCATTTGCCCCAGCAGCAGCGCCAGCATGCCGTCTGTGCGCAGCTCGGCCTTGTCTTGCGACTGTGCCTCGCGCTCGAGCGCCGCCACTCGGTCCGCGAGTTCGCCTTCGACTTTGCCGACGCGGGAGAGCTCCTGCTGCATATCCTTGGACGCGGCAGTGTCGCTCGCCATTCGCGAAGCGGATTGGGTGTCGATCGCGGCGAGCCGTTGCTCGAGTTGCTGCATTCCGGCCCGGATGGGACCAAGGTCGGGTTTGCCCGCGGCCTCGAGTTGATCGACGCGGCGTCCCAGCGCGCTCAGAGCCGAATTGATCGCATCGGTATCGGCGCTCGCGGGCGCCGGGCGCTTATCTATTGCCGCCAATCGGGAATCGAGCTGGTCGACACGGCGCGTCAATGCGCTAATCGCCGATTGGACGGCATCGATTCCCGTGTTGGGTGCAACGGGACGCACTTCGACCGCCGCCACCCGCGCCGCGAGCGCCGCATATTCGTCGCGGTTCGCGCCCCAGGGGAAGAACGGCTCGATCTGAGGCGCCCAAAAAGGCGACGAGGCAACGCCGGCGACAATGAGGATCAACAAACCCGCGAGCCACAGCGCAGCTCGACCAGATCGACGCGGAGGTCCACCGGGGGGCCTCTCCGGTTCGAACGCCGGCGTCGAGCCCGGCTCCGCAGGCACGGCGCCCTCTTCTGCCGGGCCCTGTTCGCTCTCCCGTTCTGACATTGTGTCGCTATTCCTGGTTAATCTCGCGCCATCGACGGAGCACTTGGTCGAACGCATCAAGTAGGGCCGACTGATTAGGACGCTCGGCTATGCGCCTGTCATGCCACGGCAACCCGGCGAGGGAGGCATCGGCAGCCCCGCTGATCGACACCGCGGTGACCCTCGCGCAGCACTCGCCGACCCCGGCGATACCGGCAAGCCTAGCAAAAATCTCCGCGGTCCGCGGCGAGAAAAACAGCGCGAAGGCGATCGCACCCGCGCGCAAGCTGTCGACTGTCGCCGGACTCAGCGCGGCCGCCGCCCGGGCTTCGTAGAGGACACGCCTCTCGACGGTAAATCCCTGCGCGCGCAACAAGCCGGCAAGATCGCCCGCAATGACATTTCCGGCGACATGCAACAGCGGCCCGGTTTGGGGGCGCAGCCGCGTTTCCGCCAAGCGGACGAGATCTCCCACGTCGCCGCGGGCGCTCTCGACAGACCCGAAACCCTCGGCGCGTGCGCGCGCCGCCGTTGCATCACCAACCGCCAACAGCGGCACACTGCGCTCGCCGCTCGCCCGCGCCAAAGCTCGTACACCATTGGCGCTGGTGCACAGGATCGCTTGTATCCCGGCTAGATCGATCGCCTCCGCCGCCTGCCAATGGATCTCCATCAATGGTTCGACGACCGCCTCGATGGCCCGGACTGCCAGGGCCGCGATCAAGCCCTGCGCTTCTTCCCGAGGCCGTGTGACCAGCGCGCGCAAACTCGGCTTCTCCATCCAATCCCGCCTACTTCGGTACCCGCGTGCCCCTGGGTAATAGCCGCGCGCGACCAACTGATCCATAATGGACGCTCTGAATACATGGGAACATAATACGAATGCGGGGTAGAGGGTACCGAGCGGAGCGCGGCGGGTGAGGGCATTTCTCGCGATTGCCGTCGCGCTGTTCGCGTCGGCCCACGCGCTGGCGCAAGACGCCGATCAACGCATGACTGTGCTCCATCTCAGCCAGACGGCGGAGCGCTCGGTGATCCGCGACCTCTTGCGCATCGAGCTCAGGGTCGAGGAGACCGGGGCGGATGCCCGCTCGGTCCAGACCGCGATAAATCGACGGATGGCCGCGGCGCTCGATCGCGCGCGGCAGGTGCAGGGTGTGCGGGTCGAGACCGGCTCCTACAATGTCGGCGAGGAGCGCCCGCAGAACGGCCCCGCCCGCTGGCGCGGCAGCCAGTCCGTCATCTTGACCGGGAAAGACGCGGATTCGATCTTGAAGCTGGCCGGTGCGCTGCAATCCGATGGTCTGTCGACCTCGTCCCTGGCCTACGATATTTCGCCCGAGACGGTCCGCGGGGCCGAGGAGGATCTGACCGACGAGGCCCTTGCGGCGCTCGACCACCGTGCCGCTTCGATCGCCGACCGCTTGCACCTGGCCTTCGTTCGGTTCCGTGATGTGCGCGTCGGCAATGCCGAAACGGGCGGCGGGCCGGTACCGCGTCTTGCCGCGACGGCAATGGCGGCGCCGGTCGCCGAGCCCGGCGAGGCGATGGTCCGGGTGACGATCGAGGCCGAGCTGCTCCTTGCCCCGCCCCGGCCGTAAGAGGGGGCTCCCGTGAGGCTCCCGGTTCCGCCTCTGCTGGTCATATCGGACCGCCGCCAGGCGGGCCGGCCGCTCGAAGAACTCGCCGAGGCGACTTTCGCCGGCGGATGCCGGTGGCTGAGCCTGCGCGAGAAGGATCTGCCGGCAGCGGAACGCCGAGCGTTGCTCAGCGCCCTGGTGGCGCTCGGCCGCCGCTGGGGAGCAACCGTGACCGTCCACGAGGATGTCGATGCGGCGGTGGTGGTCGGCGCGGGCGGGGTGCACCTGCCGAGCGCAGGAAACCCCGAAGCCGCCCGCGCCCGCCTTCCCGGCGGGCTGCTCATCGGCGCTTCGGCACATTCCGCCGAGGAAGCCTCGGCGCTGCTGGGTTCCGGCGCCGATTACGTCACCGTCAGCCCGGTCTTTGTCAGCGTCAGCAAGCCGGGCTACGGCCCGGCGATCGGTCTCGACGGCTTGGCCGAGATCGCAGCGCAGGTACCGGGCCCGGTCATTGCACTCGGTGGGATAAATGCTGCGACAGCCCCGCTCTGCTTGTCTGCCGGAGCGAGCGGAGTTGCGGTTATGGGCGAGGTGATGCGGGCTACAGACCCGCAGGCCGCGGTAGAAGCCATTCTGGCCGCGATGTCCGGCAGCTGACGCATCGGACCAGTAAAAAATTTGTGGTTAAAGGGAGTGAAGCCATTTCTCTCCTCGTTTTGCCTTCAGTGGACAAGCATCGAGGAGGTAAAGGGATGAGGAAAGTCGTCCTGGCGACGCTCGCCGCCTTGGCAATCGGCACTGCTGCCTTTGTGCAACCGGCAGATGCGGCGTGCGCGTGGAATGGTTTTGCTTGGCATTGCTGGCATCCACATGCCTGGTATTGGCGTCACCATCATCCATGGCATGCCTGGGGCTGGGGCCCTCATGGGTGGCATCGCCACTACGCCTACTATCGCTAATCGATGGTGGTTCATCCCTGCCCTCCCCGACCCGGGGCCAGGGCGGGGATGCCAAACTCAGCTGGCTGATTTTTGCTGTTTTTGCCACGAGTTATCAGCCACGCATCAAATCTTCTCCGCAGAATTCCTCGATTTTCCAGCGGCCCGGCACTTTAAGAACAGCGGGGACCTTGGCTGATCCTGGCTGATCTACGCTGTTATCGGCTGTGCGCCTCACTCAGGTGCTATTTTAGTTTCGCGATATCATTCTAGCATATCCACGTCAAATTAGCAACACGCTTCTCTCTCGGCATGAGCTGCCATGCGGTTCAGCGCCGCAGGACTGCAGTTCCGGCGGTGGTTCCGGCGATCTTGCCGAACACCGAGCCGGATACGAGGCCGGTGCCGCCCGGGTAGTTGAAATAGAAGAGGCCGCCGACGAGTTCGCCCGCGGCATAAAGGCCGGGGATCGGCTTCTGCGCGCTGTCGAGCACCCGCCCGTCGGTGTCGATGCGCAAGCCGCCAAACGTGAAGGTGACGCCGCAGGTCGTGCAATAGGCCTCGTAGGGCGGCTTCTCGATCGGCATGGCCCAGTTCGTCTTATCGATCGCGAGGCCGTTGGTGGTGCGCCCGTCCTTGACCGTCGGGTTGTAGGGGATGTCGCGCTGCACCGCCGCATTGTATTCGCGGATCGTAGTGAGAAACCGAGCCTTATCGACCGGCGCATATTCGGCCATCTTGTCGGCGAGCGCGTCGATCGTATCGGCGGTGACCTTGGTCACCTGGCGGATACGGTATTCGTCGCGCTGCAAATGCACGACCTGCTGGTCGAAGATCTGCCACGCGAATTGGTGCGGCTGCTCGAGGATCAGACGGCCGTATTTGGCATAGGTGTAATTGCGGAAATCGGCTCCTTCGTCGCAGAATCGCACGCCGTCGGCATTGACCATGATGGCGAACGGGTAGCTGTGCTTCTGGAAATTGTCGCCGACCGCGAGGTCGCCGAATTCGGGCGCATTGTAATCCCAGCCGACCGCGTGGCAGCCGGACCAGTTGCCGTAGGGCATCGCGCCGATGTCGAGCGCCATCTTGATCCCCGCCCCGGTGTTGAAACGGGTGCCGCGAACCTTGGCGAGGTCCCAGCCGGGCCCGAGATAGCGGGTGCGCATCTCGGCATTGGCCTCGAACCCACCGCTGGCGAGGATGACGGCCTTGGCCGGGATCCGGGTGGTCTTGCCCTCGACTTTGGCGACGACGCCGTGCACGCCGTCATCGTCGGCGATCAGCGCCTCGCCGCGCGCCTCATAGACGACCTGGATCTGCCGCTCGTCGGCCGCCTTGAAGAGGCCCTCGACGAGCCCCGGACCGCCGCCCCAGGCTTCGAGCGCAAGGCCGCCCCAGAACACGAACTTACCCTCGTGCTTGAAGGCTTGCCGCGAATACATCGGCGCAAACCGGATCCCTTGGCTGCGCATCCACAGCAGCGTCTCCTGGCTCTTCATGACGAGCAACTCGGCCATGTCCGGATTGCTGCGATAATCGGTCAAGCCGGCCGAGGTCATCGTAGTATTGGTCGGTGGTGTAGGTCCCGAAATCGCTGGTCGCGAGCTCGGTCTCGCTGAGGTCGCAGAGCTTCAGGAGATCGTCGACGCCGTTATAGACAAACCGCAGCGCGCCCGCGGTAAACCGGCTGTTGCCGCCGCGCTCGTCAAACGGCGCCGCCTCGAGCACCAGCACCCGGGCCCCCTCCCCGCGCGCCGCTAACGCCGCGCATATGCCGGCATTGCCGGCCCCGACAACGACGACATCAAATTCGCCCGCGATCATCCCGTTCCCTCCGCTTCATTCGCTGCGGAACGAGTAGCGCGATGTCGGCAGGCGAGGCAAGGCGGACGCCGGAGATCAGGGCGGGTGCATAGCCCGTAACTCGCTGACCGCTTGCATACGGTCGACCAGGTCGCGCACCGCGGCGTCATCGGGGAAGGCTCGGGCCAGCGCGCGCAATTCGTCGAGAAGAGCGTCGCGGCGGGCGAGATCGTCCTCCGCCTTGGCGTAGATCTGCGTGTTGAACAGGCCCACCGCCAGCCGCTCGCGCAAGGCGGCGTCATCGGGGAAGGCTCGGGCCAGCGCGCGCAATTCGTCGAGAAGAGCGTCGCGACGGGCGAGATCGTCCTCCGCCTTGGCGTCGATCTGCGTGTTGAACAGCCCCATCGCCAGCCGCTCGCGCACCGCGGCGTCATCGGGGAAGGCTCGGGCCAGCGCGCGCAATTCGTCGAGCAAGCCGTCGCGGCGGGCGAGATCGTCCTCCGCCTTGGCGTCGTTCAGCGTGTTGAACAGCCCCCTCGCCAGCCACTGGCGTACCGCGGCGTCATCGGGGAAGGCTCGGGCCAGCGCGCGCAATTCGGCGAGCAATCCGTCGCGGCGGGCGAGATCGTGCTCCGCCTTGGCGGCGATCTGCGTGTTGAACAGCCCCCTCGCCAGCAGCTCGCGCACCCCGGCGTCGTCGGGGAAGGCTCGGGCCAGCGCGCGCAATTCGTCGAGCAAAGCGTCGCGGCGGGCGAGATCGTCCTCCGCCTTGGCGTCGATCCGCGTGTTGAACAGCCCCATCGCCAGCCGTTCGCGCACCGCGGCGTCATCGGGGAAGGCTCGGGCCAGCGCGCGCAATTCGTCGAGCAAAGCGTCGCGGCGGGCGAGATCGTCCTCCGCCTTGGCATCGTTCAGCGTGTTGACACAGCCCCCTCGCCAGCTGCTCGCGCACCGCGAGCATCATCGGGGAAGGCTCGGGCCAGCGCGCGCAATTCGTCGAGCAAAGCATCGCGGCGGGCAAGATCGTCCTCCGCCTTGGCGTCGATCTGCGTATTGAACAAACCCTAGCGCAGCGATTCGCGCACGGCGGCGTCATCGGGAAAGGCTCGGGCCAGCGCGCGCAATTCGTCGAGCAAGGTGTCGCGGCGGGCGAGATCGTCCTCCGCCTTGGCATCATTCTGCGTGTTGAACAGCCCAGCGGCGAGGAAGATTTCGAGACCCAGACTTACGCAATCTCCGTACCTCTCGGGCACCCTCGATCAGCGAATCAGGTGACGGCAGGTGCTCACCGAAGAGTCTCAGCGCAGCTTCGCACAATGCGAGCGGTAGCACTCCGAGACTGTCGCGCGTGGCTGCGTCGCGGAGACCCACCAAGGCCGCGGCGTACGGGATCGTGCTCGTATTGATCGCAGTGACCGAGCGGCCGAGCGCGAAAATTAGACCTTCCGTCTCGCCCCTGACCGCCTCACGGCGGCGGGCTGCGAGGAAGGCGCACGCGGCCTCGCGCCGTGTCCGGTGCCCAAATTTGGGCGCTTCTGCCTGTCTGTCGAGGACGTTCTCGTTCTTGAGGTCATCGAGCGCATTGGCGTCGAGATCGGCGAGGATGACCGGTCGCAGCGCTTGCCACATATCCGTGTCCTCAGCGAGCGGGACAAGAGCGATACGAACGGCCAGCTTGCGACGGTCGCCGTCGAGCGCGAGCAGCAGCTTTTCGAGATCGCTGTAGCGGAATTCATTCGCCTCCTTCGCCAAGCGTTCGAGGCCGTCGAAAGTTCGTGCGGTCTCGCGTGCGTCCTCGGCGACCCAGCGGCTGACCACGCGCGGATAGCCGCCAACGAGCTCCAGAACCTGGCTGTCGCCGACATTTTCAAGTGACCGAAGCTGGGGCTGTGCGTGCAAAAAACCAACCATCCGCCGCCGCTCGGTCTCGGCTGTAAGGTCCATTTCACCGAGCATGTGGACATGGGCGCCGCCCGGGAACTCGCGTTCCAGCTCGCGCAACAGCTCCGCCGCATCGCCGCCTATCCGTGCGCCGAGCAGAAGGTGACAATCCGGCCATTGCTCCGGCTCGCGCAAAAAATCGCGAAACGTATTCCGCTGCAGTGCGAGGTCGCGGGTTTCCTCCCACTGGTCCATTACCAGTGCGATGCGGCGTCCGATGATGTTATGCACCGAGCTGACCAGCTCTTGCGCCTGCGTGTATTCCAGTCGCGACACGATCAGCCGGCCACTGCGAAGGTCCTCGGTGGCGGCAACGAGACCCTCAAGGGATTCTCTGATCGCCGTGCCCCCCAACTCGCCGAGAATCGGAACGAGCTTTGCGGCCTTTTCCGACAGCTTGCCGACAAATCTCGCGAAGGCGGGCAACAGCCCGTCCCTCTGTTGGTCCCAGACTGCCTTGAGCTGCTCCCAGGCGCCGGCATCGGCGAGCCAGCGCTGATAGAGGTCGCTGACGACCTGCAGCAGCGGATCGTTTGCACCTTTGGGCGAGCGCGTAAGCCCCACAAGGCAGCGCGGCTCAGTCTCCCGGTCGAGCCGGCGCGCCAGCTCCATCAGCAGCCAGCTTTTGCCGATCTGCGCCTGGCCGACAATCGCAGTCAACCCGGTGCGCTTCGTCCGCTGCAGCAGGCGCTCTAGGTCGGCCTCGCGGCCGAACAGCCGGTTGGTTCTGTTTTCAAGTGCGACAGCCGTCATGTGCTCGCGCCCTCGCTCGCAGGACGGCTATAAGCCTATTCCCGCGCGCGACCAATGCGAAGTGCCCCCGACTCGGTCCTTTGCGGCGCCCGAACCGATATAGAGCCAGAGATAGCTCCATCGGCGTCATAGAGCGAGCCGCCGGCCGAACTGATGTCATTCCCAGTGAGGCATCTCGAACATGTTCCCATGATCCGGGCGCCAAAATATTCGCGGACGAGGATTGCGTAGAGCGGCATCACGGCGCCGTAGGAAAACCCGAAGATCAGCGCGAGCCGTAAAAGCTCGCGAGGTCTCGGGTGAACAGATAAGGGCTTACGGAGATGGCCTAGAGCACCAGGCCGAAGACGATCATGCGCTTCGCGCCGATGCGGTCGGCCGCGAGCCCGCCGATGACGCGGCCGATGAGCGATGCGACGCCCGCCGTCTCGAAGACGATTGCGGCGGCCATTGCCGGCACGCCGCAGTCGATCGCGTAGCTGACCATGTGAATCGGCCTCGAATGCGCCGCACAGTACGCGAAGTAGGTTAACCAGATGGCGGCGAATTGCGGCGTGCACCGAGCCGCGCTACGGTGAACTCGCGGCCGGCGGGGCTGACCTCCGTCGCTGCGCTCAGTGGCTCGTTTTCGACACGCGGGCGATTAGCCCGGATTAGGCATGAGAGCTGGCGGGTGTAGCGCAAGCCATTGATCGGGCGTAAGATTTGGTTGTCGAAGCTGAATTTGCCGATCGTCGGAGGCGACACCCGCCATGGTTGATGTTACGCCGTTTCTGCCAGGCCTGTCACCGGTTCAGGGCAAGGCTGTGGTCGCCCGTTTTGACGGCGGCCGGCTGTCTTCGGAAGGCGGATTGCTGGCCTTGCGCGAGATCGAAAGTCGGCTGGGATTGGCCGACCGCTTGGCCGCATGTCTGAAGGACCCGCGTGCGCCGGAGCGGGTTGTGCACCGGTTGGCCGCGATCATTCGCTTTCGCATGCTGATGATCGCCGCCGGTTATGAAGACGGCAACGATGCCGATTTGCTGCGTGCCGACCCGATGTTCAAGCTGGCGCTGGATCGGTTGCCCTCGGATGAAGAATTGTGTTCGCAATCGACGATCTCGCGACTGGAAAACCTGCCCGACGCACGGGCGCTGTTGCGTCTGGGGCGGGCGTTGATCGAGCAGTACTGCGCCTCGTTCCGCCGGGCGCCGAAGCGCATCGTGCTCGATGTCGACGACACTTTCGACCGCGTGCACGGCGGCCAGCAATTACGCCTGTTCAATGCCTTCCATGACGATTACGGCTTCCAGCCGATCGTCGTGTTCGATGGCGAGGGGCGTTTCGTCACCGCGCTGTTGCGCCCGGGCAAGCGGCCGGGCGGCCATGAGATCCGCGCCTTTCTGCGCCGCCTGGTTGGCGCCATCCGCGCCTTCTGGCCGCGGGTCGAGATCCTGTTGCGCGCCGATTCTCACTACGCCTGCCCGCAAGTCTTCGACTGGTGCCGCGAGAACCGGGTCGATTGGGTGCTGGGGCTGGCGCCCAATGCGGCGCTGCGGCGCCATGTCGAGGCGCTGGAAAAAACCACTGCCGAACGCTTCACCACGGCGCCGGCGCGCGGCAAGGTGCGGCGCTTTGCGCAATTCCACGATGCCGCCGGCAGCTGGAGCCGGGTCGAGCGCATCATCGCGCGGGTCGAGGCCGGTGCCGCGGGTATCGACACCCGCTTTATCGTCACCAACCTGGAGGGCGGCCGCGCCAAGCCGCTCTATGAGCGGCTCTACTGCGCGCGCGGTCAGGCGGAGAACCACATCAAGGCGTGGAAGAACCATCTCGCCGCCGACCGCACATCCTGTCATGAGGCCACCGCCAACCAGTTCCGCCTCTTCCTTCACGCTGGTGCCTATTGGCTCCTCTGGTCGATGCGCCGGCTGATGCCCAAAGGCTCGGCCTGGCGCGTCATGCAGTTCGACACTCTGCGGCTGCGCCTCATCAAGATCGCCGCCCGCGTCGTCGAACTGAAAAAGCAGATCAAGATCCACCTGCCGTCGAGCACCCCCGATCAGTCGGTCTTTGGCATCATCCTCAACCGCCTGCCGCGCCTGGTCACCTGAAAACCGGGGCACGGTGCCCCGCCGCCCTACTCCTGCCTTCAACCCCCAGCGCCTAGCCGATCCAGACAAACAAACCCCGCTGCGGCGGGATCGACACCCCATGCCAGCCTCGACCAGCTGCAACTAAAAAGTGACCGCCATGCTCTACGCTATGCCGATGTACTTCGCTCCTGCATAGATCAGGCTAGATCGTCCACCCTCGACAGAAACAGCTTGAGAAGCGTCGACTTGTTTTCCTTGTGGTAGCCGAGGACCAAGTCGATCGTTGGTGTTTCACCCTTTATCGGACGACTTGTCACCGAAGGCGGCAGGAAATTCTGTGCATAAAGTGGCAGCAAGGCGATGCCCTGGGTCGACACCACTAATGATATTGCCATCGAAAGACTGGTTACTTCGTGATCGGGCGTAATGTCGATGCCCGATGTTTTTAGGTAGTCGTCAATGACGACGCGGAGGGTGGGGGCGTTCTCCGCCACGCTTATGAATGTCTCGCCGACGAGATCATACGGGCCGATAGCCTCGAGCGCCGCGAGGCGATGGTCGCTGCGCAGGACGGCGACGAGCGGTTCCTTGGTCAGAAGCTCGAACGCCAAGTCCGGCATCTGCCTCTCCCGCCGCAAAAAAGCCGCGTCGAGTTTTCCCCGCAAGAGAGCGCCCGCGAGTTCCGGCGAGGTTTGGCTGGAGATGATGACATCGATATTTGACAATTCATCGCGCAGGACCCGCATGGCCGCAGGAAGCCACTCCATCTCGACTCCCGTCAGGAAGCCGATCACGAAGGACGGCTTGGCCGGATAAGCGGCCCGGCGCGCCGCTTCGCCGGCCGCCTCGACTTGAGAGAGCGCCAGCCGCGCGTGATCGAGAAACGCCCGACCGGCCGCCGTCAACTCGATCCCGCGAGGGCTGCGCATCAGGAGTTGGACGCCGACTTCCGACTCCAGGTCGCGGATCTGCCGGCTCAATGAGGGCTGTGCGGTATGCAGCCGCCGATCGGCTGCGAGTGTCAGGCTTCTTTCCTCGGCGACGGCCACGAAATAGCGTAGATGCCGCAGCTCCATATCCCTCGTGCCATGCCTTCTAGGTATGACGTCGACCTTACAAAGTCTTTCTCAGAGCTGCCAGGAAAACCCAAGTGTTCGGCTCGGCATCGGAACCGGCACCGAGATCCTTGGAGTAGCGATATGAGTACCCCCGTGGTCTTGATTACCGGCGCGCTGACTGGAATCGGACGTGCAGCGGCCTTTGCCTTGGCGCGAGAAGGCAATCGCGTCGTCATTTCCGGCCGTCATGAGGAGGCCGGCCAGGCTTTGGCCGCTGAGCTGCGCGAGTTCGGCGGCAAAGCGGAGTTCATCCGCGCCGACGTGCGCCGCGACGACGATGTGCGCAGCCTGGTCGATCAGACGGTCGCGCGCTTCGGTCGTCTGGATGCGGCCGTCAACAGCGCCGGCACCGAGGGCAAGCCCGGCCGGGTGACGGAACAGACCGCCGACAGCTACGCCGCGACGTTCGATACCAACGTGCTCGGCACGCTGCTCAGCATGAAGCATGAGCTGCGCGTGATGCAGGCTCAGCGCAGCGGCAGCATCGTCAATGTTTCGTCGACCTACGGTCATGCGGGCACCCCCAACGCCTCCGTCTATGCCGCCAGCAAGCACGCCGTCGAGGGGCTCACCACATCCGCGGCGCTCGAGGTCGCTGGCTCGGGCGTTCGCGTCAACGCCGTGGCACCGGGGCCGACCGAGACCGGGATGCTCAATCGCTTTACCGGCAACGCGGAGAGAAAGGCCGGCCTCGTCTCGACCGTGCCGCTCGGCCGGGTCGGCGAGCCCGACGAGATCGCCAACGCCATCCTGTTTCTTTGCTCCGAGAAGGCGTCCTTTATCAGCGGCCATGTGCTTTCGGTCGATGGCGGGAAGTCGGCGGGGTAAGATGCGAACCCGAAACCCAGACACAGCGAGGTGAAGCCGTGGAACCGAATGTCGCAACCGCAGCAAAGCCGGTCAAAATTCCCGGGCCCGATCATCCGATCACGATCGAACGCAATCCCGCCCGGATCGTGGTCTCGGTCGCCGGCCGGGTCGTCGCCGACACGCGAGAAGCGCTGACCTTACGCGAAGCCGCCTATCCCGCGGTTCAATACATCCCGCGCAAGGATGTCGACATGGCGCTCCTCGCGCGCACCGACCACGCCACCTACTGCCCGTACAAAGGCGATTGCAGCTATTACAGCATCCCGCTCGGCGGCGAGCGCTCGAAGAACGCGGTGTGGAGTTATGAGGCTCCCTACGCCGCGGTCACGCCGATCAAGGATTATCTCGCCTTTTACCCCAACCGGGTCGACGCGATCGAAGAACGAAGAGAGGCCTAAACCTTCTTCCGTTGAGCTTTCCGGGAGGTCGCTGTCAGCCGGCGCCCCCCTGGAGCGCCGGCGCGCCTCGGGATGCAGGCACTGCAGCGCATCGGCGAATTGGCCGATATCGGCCATTCGCCTTCTTCGCATCCGACGATGCCTGCTGGATCACCGGCGACACGATCCGGCCGATGGCGGCTCAAAGCTGTGAGCCTCCTTCTTAACGCAAAGACCAACGGGTGAATGTCATGGGTGGGTGGTTCTGTCATTGTCGTATCTCCGGCATTTTAAAGAGAACTGCAGGACCGTAGTGCGCCTTCGAGACGGCCACTATGTGGCCTCCTCACAGGATGAGGTGTTTTCTTGAATTCCCGAGGCCCTCGCGGTGGAGCATCAGCCGCGGCACTACGCTCTGAAATTGGGCCTTGTTGAAGATGATCTGAAATCGCGGGATCGGCTCTGCAGAATTTTCGCAGCCCCGGACAGCGGACACAATGGGGTGCGCTCTTGTGTGAACTTGGTCGCAGGCTCAGCTACAGGGCATGAATTTTCCTGATTACGCACTATCCTCAGCCATCAAGGTGTGGTACAAAACAGGAACATACGGCTGTTTCTGCGGGTTTGAACGATGGCGCGCAACAAGGTGCAATTTCAAAAGGGGCTCAGCGAGGCCCAGTTTGCTGTTCTTTACGGAACGGAGGATCAGTGCCGGGAGGCGGTGATGCGCTGGCGCTGGCCATCCGGCTTTGTCTGCCCGGTCTTGCGCAGGGCAGCATCACAGCTTCGTGAAGACCCGGGCGCTTTACCAGTGTGCCGCCTGTCGACGGCAGACATCCGTGATCGCCGGAACGATTTTCGCGGCAACCAAGGTGCCGCTGTGCATTTGGTTTCGCGCCATGTACCACCTCACTCAGAGCAAGGGCGGCATCTCCAGCATCGAGTTGGGCCGCCGGCTTGGCGTCACCCAGACCACCGCCTGGAAGATCAAGCACAAGCTCATGCAGGCGATGATGGAGCGGGACGCCACAAAGCGCCTGACGGGACGGATCGAGATCGACGACGCCTATCTCGGCGGGGAGCGCAACTGGCGGCATGCGGGGCCGCGGTTCGCCTGGCAAGACGCCGATCGTGGCGGCGGTCGAAACCACACCGGAGGGCAAGCCAATCCGCTTAGAAAGTTGCGCCGCGTAAAGGGTTTCCGCCGTGCCGAAATCGCGACCTTGGCGCAGCGCAATTTCCATCCCGCCAGCACCGTTGTCAGTGACGGCCTGCACTGCTGTCATTGTCGTATCTCCGGCATTTTAAAGAGAACTGCAGGACCGTAGTGCGCCTTCGAGACGGCCACTATGTGGCCTCCTCACAGGATGAGGTGTTTTCTTGAATTCCCGAGGCCCTCGCGGTGGAGCATCAGCCGCGGCACTACCCTCTGAAATTGGGCCTTGTTGAAGATGATCTGAAATCGCGGCATCGGCTCTGCAGAATTTTCGCAGCCCCGGACAGCGGACACAATGGGGGTGCGCTCTTGTGCGAACTTGGTCGCAGGCTCAGCTACATGGCATGAATTTTTCGCCAGCGGATAAGGAAGCCCTTGCCGCAGCGGTGCGGCGGCTCGAAAGCACGAGCGTTGCCGGACGGCTCGCGGGGCTCGCCGGAAAGCCCGTCGGCTTTGTGCAACGGGCGTTGCCGGCGGCCGCCTCGACGGCGGTCGCCAAGGTGGCGAAGCGTGCCTTGGAGCGGGCGCTCGACGTCGCTTTGTACAGTCTGCGTAACCGCCGCTTTGCCGGCGGCCGCAAGCTTCATTCCGGGCTCGCCTGCACCTCGGGGGCGATCGGCGGCGCGTTCGGTCTTGCCGCGCTGACGGTCGAGCTGCCGGTTTCGACCACGATCATGCTGCGCGCCATCGCGGCGATCGCACAGCAGGAAGGCGAGGACCTGGCAGACCCGCGCACCGGGCTGGCGTGCCTCGAAGTGTTCGCGCTCGGCGGTCCCTCGACCGACGAGACGGGCGTGGAGGCCGATTATTTTGCGGTCCGCGCGATGCTCGCCCGCGGACTGGTCGAGGTTGCCGATTTCGCGTTGGACAAGGGTGCGATCCGCGAGGGGGCGCCGTTTCTCGTCCGTTTCCTGACGCAGATCGCTTCGCGGTTCGGCGTCGTCGTGTCCCAGAAGATCGCTGCGCAAACCGTCGCGGTGGTCGGCGCCGTAGGCGGTGCGGCCGTCAATCTCGCCTTCATCGAGCACTTTCAGGATGTGGCGCGCGGTCATTTCACCGTGCGACGGCTCGAGCGCGTCTATGGCGCCGAAATCGTGCGCGCCGAGTACGATCGCCTCAAAATGGCGGTCGCGGCAGCCGCATAAGCCTGCATAGCACGACCGCGAAGCTGGCAATTGCCCTCGGCTCGCACTGCAGCTAGGCCTGACCCGATTTATTCGAGCGTCGGAGTAGGTTGCGAAGAATGACAAGCGATGCAATCGCCCTCGGTCGTCGCGGGAAGAGTGGGGAGCCTCGGGCGATCGGACTCGTCTCGGCGGCACATTTCGTTTCTCATTTTCACATGCTGGTGCTGCCGCCACTGTTTCCGTTTCTCAAGCAGCATTTCGGCGTCGGTTTTGTCGAACTCGGCTTCGCGCTGACGATCGGCGCCGCCGCGTCGGTCGCCGCGCAGCTGCCCATGGGCTATCTCGCCGACCGAATGGGTTCGCGCCGGTTGCTGATTTTGGCGCTTTGCCTCGGCGGGTCCGCGATCGCCTCGATCGGGCTGGTAAATTCATACCCTTGGCTGCTCGTTGCGGCAGCGCTGATCGGGATCGCCAATGCGGTTTATCATCCGGCCGATTACGCCATCCTGTCGGCCAGGATTGCCGCCTCCCGCATCGGCAAGGCCTTTTCGGTGCATACTTTCGCCGGCATGTTCGGAGGCGCGATTGCGCCGGCCACGATGCTGGTCCTGGCCGCGACGGTAGGCATGAAATTCGCGCTGATCGTCGCCGGGCTGGTTGGTTTTGTCGTCGCCGTGCCGCTGCTGCTCGCGCCGGAAATCGAGGGTGAGGCCGGCCCATCGCGGCCCGCGGCTCGCGCCGGGCGGCAGGCGCGCCAGAACGGCAAGGTGTTCAGCCCGGCCATCCTCGGGCTGACGGTCTTTTTCATCCTCCTCAGCCTGTCCACCAGCGGCATCAGCAACTTTTCGGTCGTCGCGCTGATGGGCGCCTACGCATTGCCGTTCTCAACGGCGAACCTGGCGCTCACCGCGTTTTTGGCGGCGAGCGCCTTTGGGGTGCTGGGCGGCGGGTTCATCGCCGATCTGACGCGTCGGCACGGGGATGTCGCTGCCGCCGGGTTTGCGATCAACGCCGTCATCATGCTGCTGATCGCAACGGTCGGGTTCGCACCGACGGTGCTCGTCGGAGCGATGGGCCTGGCGGGCTTTCTCTCGGGCATGATCATGCCGTCTCGCGACATGCTGGTCCGCGCCGCCGCTCCGCCCGGCGCCGTTGGACGCGCGTTCGGGATCGTCACGACCGGGTTCAGCATCGGCGGCACCATCGGGCCGATGCTGTTCGGCTGGATCATGGACAGCGGCGCCCCGCGTTGGGTATTCGGCGCCAGCGTCGTATTCATGGCATTGACTGTCGCGCTGGCACTGCTCGGCGAGCATTGGCCACTGGGCCGCCGCCAACGAACGCTTGCCGCTATCGCCTCGCCCTAAACCAAGCGCGCCTGTTGGGATCGCGCTTGATTTTTACGAATACTTGTGGCATAGTTAATTTGTTGGGTCGTTTGGCGATCCCGGCCTAACCAGCGTTAAAGAAAAATTCGAGTTCGGTCCGGCTGCCGCTTCGTGCCGTTGCAGAGCCGTTCGCAGATCCTGCGCGGCGCATGTCAACAACTTAAGGAGTGTGGAGCTATGCCAAAGAATCCGCTGATTGGTAGCGAGAGGCAACCACTGCCAGGCGCACATTCGACCGGGAAAGCCGACCCGACGGAGCGGCTGGAGGTTACCTTGGTCTTGCGCCATCGTCAGCATGACGCATTGCAGGAAAGGGTCAGGAAAATCGCCGCCGGCGACAAGTCCGAGCGTCACCTGACCCATGAGGAATACGACGACCAATTCGGGGCGGACCCGACCGACATCCAAGCCGTAAAGCAATTCGCGAACCAGCACGGTCTTGCCGTCGTCGAGGAGCACGCAGGCAGGCGTGCGGTCGTGCTCTCCGGCACAGTCGCCCAGTTCAATGATGCTTTTGGCGTGGATTTGCAGCAATTCCAACATGCCGGCGGCTCGTATCGCGGCAGAATCGGGGCGATCCATCTGCCCGACGAGTTGCACGGAGTGGTTACCGCCGTGCTCGGTCTCGACAATCGGCCCCAGGCACGCCCGCATTTTCGCACCCGCCCCACGCACGGTAATGTGCAGTGGCATGCCGCCGCTGCGGCGTCCACCTCCTTTACCCCGACCCAGCTGGCTGCACTGTATGGGTTTCCCGCCGGAACCGGACAAGGCGAGTGCATCGCCATCATCGAGCTCGGCGGCGGCTATCGTACCGCAGATCTGCAACAGTATTTCTCGGGATTGCAGGTCAGCCAGCCAAGAGTCCTCGCCGCATCTGTCGACCATGGGAAGAACCAGCCGACGGGCTCCGGCAATGGACCGGACGGCGAGGTGATGCTCGACATCGAGGTCGCCGGGGCAATCGCGCCCGGCGCCAAGATCGTCGTTTATTTCACGCCGAACACCGATGCCGGCTTCCTCGACGCGATCACCTCGGCAATTCACGACACCACAAATAAACCCTCGGTTATCTCTATCAGCTGGGGCGGCCCGGAATCGTCCTGGACACAGCAGGCGATGACTGCATTTGACCAGGCTTTCCAGGCTGCGGCCACGATGGGGATCACAGTGTGCGTAGCAGCGGGCGACAACGGGTCGGATGACGGCGTCGGTGACGGCGCCGATCACGTCGATTTCCCGGCGGCGAGCCCGTTTTGCCTGGCTTGCGGCGGCACCAATCTGCAAGCCTCCGGGACCGCCATCACACAGGAGACGGTGTGGAACGAGGGCCCAAACAACGGCGCAACCGGCGGCGGCGTCAGCAGCTTTTTTGCGCTGCCGCCATACCAGGAGGGGCTGCAGGTCACGCGGACCCACGGCGGAACACAGGCCTTGGCGATGCGGGGCGTACCCGATGTCTGCGGCGTTGCCGACCCGCAAACCGGCTACGATGTGCGGGTCGACGGCCAGAACACGGTCATCGGCGGAACGAGTGCGGTCGCGCCGCTGTGGGCCGGCCTGCTCGCGCGCATCAATGCGGCAAAAGCCCAGCGGGCCGGGTTCATCAATCCCCACCTCTACGTAAATGCGACAGCTTTGCATAATGTACCGCAGGGCAATAACGGGGACTTCGCGGCCTCCACTGGATGGGATGCCTGCACCGGGCTCGGCAGTCCCAACGGCCAGAAAGTCGCCGACGCCGTCTGACCGGCTCCGACATCACCTTGCCTCTCCCCGCCCGAAACACAAGCGCGCCCGGCGGGGAGAGGCAAGGGGTTCGCTTTCGGTGCGGCGCCCGCCGGTTTCCGGTATATTTCTCGTGCCAACGCACGAGGGAGAATGGCAATGCCGGTCCAGCGCAACAAAACCGAAAGCGACATTACGGCCGAAGCTCTGCAGCGCTTTGCGCAGACGCCAGACCCACGGCTGCGGCAGATCATGCTCGGCCTCGTCAAGCATCTGCACGCCTTCGTCAAGGAGGTCGAGCTGACCGAGGCGGAGTGGTTTCAGGCGATCGAAATCCTGACCGAAGCCGGCCGAATGTGCAGCGATAAGCGCCAGGAATTCATCCTGTTCTCGGACACGCTCGGGGTGTCAATGGTGGTCGATCTGATCAACCACCGCAAACCCGACGGGGCGACCGAGTCGACAGTGTTCGGGCCTTTTCACCGATTGGGCGCCCCCGAATTGCCGGCCGGCGGCAACATCGCCCGGCTCGACAAGACCGGCGTCGCGACCCTGGTCAGCGGCCGGGTTCTCGACCTCGACGGCCAGCCGATCGAGGGCGCGCTCCTCGATGTCTGGCAAACGCAGTCGAGCGGCCTCTACAACTCGCAGGACGAGAGCCTCGAGGGCGACCTCCACATGCGCGGCAGGTTCCACACCGACGCCGAGGGCCGTTATCTGATCCGCACCGTCCTGCCGGTCAATTACCCGATCCCCTCCGACGGGCCGGTCGGAGCGATGCTGCGCGCGACCGGCCGCCATCCGTGGCGCCCGGCGCACATCCACTTCGTGGTTTCAGCGGACGGCTACGAGCCGGTCACGACCCACATCTTCGACCGGCGCGACGAGTATCTGGGCAGCGATGCGGTCTTCGCGGTCAAGGATTCGTTGATCTGCGATTTCGTGCGGCACGAGACCCGCGACAGCGAAGCGGCCCGACTCGGCATCGAACCGCCTTACTACACCGCCGAATTCGATTTCCATCTCAAGCAAGCCTCGGGGCAACACGCGACCGTGCTCGACGCTCAACGCCGTCTGGCAGCCCTCGGCGCCCGAGCTGCGGAGTAAGCGGCAACTACCCTCACCCACCAACCCCGGGAGCGTGATCGAGGCACGCGAGGAAATCGCGACGATGGAGGAGGTGTTTGGATCTCGGTGGGCGAACAGCCGATACTCGAGGCACTTTGGCAAGCGCGGGTAATGATGCTTGCCGTCGATGATGCGTTCCGCAAAGCTCGGCGTGCTGCGGGCGGACATCGTGCCGCAATATCCGGTCTGCGGCAGCCATTCGATGCTGGTTTTGCCGCGTGAGTTTTTTGACCAGCTTCATGGTCCCCGAATTGCCAGAGGCTGGATTGGTCCAGTGGGCTTTTGTTCCCACCGGTTTGCCGTGCACTTCGTTGGTCACGGCGCCACGGATCATATCGATATCCTGCTGGGTGAGCGTGATGTGCGTTTCCCAGGTCGGCAGCAACTGAGCTTGGGCCGAGGCAGCTATTACCCCGACGACTTGAATAAGCGCTTTGAATGGCAGTGATGGCATGGTCCCTTTGAAAAACATCGAATAAGCGGAAGCCGTGGGACCTTCGCATTCGGCAGGGACAAAGAAAGGCACACTACTTTTATCGGCCTTGATCTAGATCAATAGCGCTATTGGCAGGTGAATCTCTGTGTCGATCTGAAGCAGGGCCGCCCACCAATTCGTCGCGGATCATGGCTCGATGACCGCAACAGCGCAGAGCAGGTCCGATGTCGGGACTTGCGGCGAGGCACCGGCGAACTACCCAGAGATCGCGCAGTTCCTCGCCGGGCTCGGCATCGATTCCATCAGCGTTAATGCGGCTGTGCGATCGTCGTGGCTCTATCCCGAGGGCATTGCGCGCCAGGTCCGCGATCTCAGCCGCGGCCAAAGTTCCTCTTTTTCGTGTCGTATACGATCGGATGCCTCCGAGCGATCGTAACCGCACAGAAATGGATATGTGCTAGCAGCCGAGCTTGGTTGCCAGATCGATGAAATTGTCGGCGATCACGTCGAAGTCGTGCTCGGCTTTGAGGTCCCGGGTCTTGTTGGGGCCGTGCTCGAGCGGCCGGCTGACAAAAGCGGTGCGAAACCCGCGACCGCGCGCCGCGATGAGATCGCCATTATGCGCCGCCACCATCATGCACTGCTCGGGTCTGAGGTCGAGCAGCGCGGCAGAGCGGTCGTAAGCCTCGGGCTGGGGTTTGTAGGCGTGGGCGATCTCCGCGCCGAGGATGACGTCCCACGGCAGGCCGGCGTATTTGGCCATGTTGACCATCAGCGCGACATTGCCGTTCGACAAAGTCGCGAGGATGAATTTGCGCTTGAGGCGGGTGAGCCCTTCGACGCTGTCGGGCCACCCGTCGAGCCGATGCCAGGCGCGGTTGAGGTGGTCGATCTCCGCCTCGCCGAGACTGCTGATTTCAAATTCCCTCAACATTTCGATCAGGTTCTCGCGATGCAGATCGTCGAGCCTGGCCCAGGGCCGCTCGCCGTTGCGCACCTTCTCCATTGCCGGCTGATATCGGGCCCGCCAACGGTCCGCGAAAGCATGCCAATCCTTCTCATAGCCCTTTGACCCGAGAAAGCTTTTCGCCTCGCGGGCGATGCTGTCGCGCCAGTTCACGACGGTACCGAATACGTCGAAGGTGAGAGCCTTTACATCGGAGAGCGCCATCCGCTGAATCCCCCCAACAAGGTTGCCGCCAACCTTCGATGTCGCGCTTCGAGACCGATCATGTCAAGGCAGGGGCTTCTTGATGCAGATGAAGTCCTTGCCGCCGTCGGTCTTTTCGCACAAGACGACGGCGCGCTGAACGTTGTCTACGACCCACAGAAACGAGGCGTGATCGTTTGCCGCCGCGCTTACCGCATAGTTTCCGGAGCCGCCCGGCGGGCCCCCTGGCAGCCGGGGTCCGCCCGGAAAATTCCGCGTCGGCTCCGGAGCGCCGGGGAGGCTCGGCTCGGCACCTTGGGCGAGCACGGTTTCTGCGTCCGAGTAGAGGGCGCTCGCCGAGGCGAAGGCGGCGAGCAGCAAGACGGTGAGGGATTTCGGCATTGTTTGTCTCCGATAGGGTCGAGCCCGCCGTCTTATCGCGGCGGCTCCTGGTGCTCCAGCACGTCGAGAGGCATCGTGCCGAGGTTCTCGTCTAATCTCACCCGGTTTGATAAGGACGGGATCCGGTGTTAGTTGAAAGGGTGCCCCGCCCCCTTGTGAGGAAGGAAAGCCGATGGAACTCGCCGACCCCGTCAATCAGGGCGGGGACTGAGCTTGGCGCAGCGCGAGACGCGGGCGACGACGCGGCTCTACCTGATCACGCCGCCCGCGCTCGACCCCGACCGGTTTGCGAAAGATCTCGAAGAGGCGCTCGCCGGCGGCGATGTCGCCTCATTGCAGCTGCGCCTGAAGGACTGCGGTGACGACGAGGTCCGGCGCGCCACCAAGGTGCTGAAGCCCATCGCCCAAGACCTCGGCGTCGCATTCATCATGAACGACCGCCCCGACCTGGCTGCCGAGCTCGATTGCGACGGCGTCCATGTCGGGGAAGAAGACATGCCCTATGCCGAGGCCAGGCGGCTGCTCGGCCCCGACCGCATCGTCGGGGTGACCTGCGGCGCCAGCCGCGACCGCGCGATCACCGCCGCCGAAGCCGGCACCGACTACGTCGCTTTCGGCGCCTTCTTCCCGAGCACGACCAAGGTCGCCACCAAGCACCATGCTGACCCCGAGCTAATCCGCGACTGGAGCGAAACCACGGTCGTCCCGTGCTGCGCGATCGGCGGCATCACGCAAGAGAATTGCGGAACCCTCGTCGAAGCCGGCGCCGACTTCCTCGCCGTCATCAGCGCCATCTGGTCCCACCCCAGAGGCCCACGGGCCGCCGTCGCCGAATTCAACGAGGTGTTCGCCCGGTATGGGCGCGCGTTCGGGGCTCGCTAGTAATTGTCGGACACCGCCGGATAATCGATCGGGGTAGCGGTTCCGGCGCTCTGCCAGGGGTTGGCACCCAAGTGCAGCCTTTCGGCAACATCCATGGCCGACCAGTACAGGGGCACGGCGCGGCCCTTGACGAAGGGCAGCCCGGCAAGATCGAAGCCGAGCCAGGGCAGGAAGGGGTTGCGGCGCCCGTAAGCCCATATTTCGACACGAACCGACGGGCGGGCGCTGAGGCCGCGCGCGTGGAAGCCGACAGTGTCGGCCACGACCAACGTGTTCTGCGGCACCGCAAAAGCCTGCGGCTCGCCAAAGCCGAGGCGGCGCACCGTCTCGGGCATGATCCGCAAGGAGCCGCGGGAGGATTGGAAATCGGCGCTGCGCGCCGCCGTCATCGACGCGCGGCGTTCCCAGCCGAGGCGCCGGCGGGTCGGCCGATGCGACCCCGGCACATAGATGAAGGGGCCATCCTCTTCGGCGACGTCCGTCAAAAAGAACCAGGCCTTGACCGACGGATGAAACGCATCGGCGTGCAGCCGCGTCTGCGGGTCGGGCGGCGCCTGGTGCACATGCGAGAAGATCGTCTGGATATAGGTTAGCGGTTCGAGCATGTACGACCCGACATAGCGCACCAGGCCGAGCCATTCCGGGCTCTCGACCAAGCCCCGCAAAGTCGGTAGACGGGCCAGAGTTCGGCGGTCGAGAGCGATGCGCCGGGTCATCGCATCGCCCTGGAGCTGATGCCGCGCTGGGCCTCGGAACGAAAAAACCTGCTCCTTGAGCGCCGCATAATCGGCTGCGGGCAGAAAGTCGGGTTTGAGAATAAAGCCGTCGCGCTCGAAAGCCGCCCGGTCCCCTTCGCAAATCAATGCGGACAGTCTCTGACGGCGCCATTCGGTCATCCGATGGGCCAGCCGCACGCGCGCGACATGCAGTCCGGCGCGATTGAGCGCCGGGCTGCCGATCACCGGATTGTCGCGGAACGATTTCGCACCGGTTGCGAGAGCGGCGACGTGCCATGGCGCGAAGACCCAGGAGAGCCGACCCGATCTCATCCTAATTCTGTGAACTCGCAGCCGGCCTTTAGTCAAGGTGCAGAGATTTGAGCGCCTCGTAGACGACGCGGTCGATCTCGATCCCGTCGCGCAACGCCTGTTCTCGACTGCGAAACGCGCGCTCCCCCGGAATGCGAATTTCGTCGACGCCGGGCTGACGTGGCGTTGCCTTGATCCGGTCGATCAGCGCACTGATTTGCTGCTTAAAGTCCTCGGGATCGATCAGCAGATCGGGTTTCATCACGACGAATAGGTAGCCGTCGTCCTTGTCCGGATCGAACGCCGAGCCGGCGAGCACGCCCAATGCCTGGACGATGAAGGCCAGCCCGAAGCCCTTATAGCCCCCGAACGGGAGCAGCGCCCCGAGCCGGGCCACGGCCGGATCGCGCGTCGGCCGTCCTTCGGCGTCGACCGCCACCCCCTCGGGAAGCAGCCGCCCGACCCGCGCGCGATAGGCCAGATCGGTCCCCATGAACGCTGAGGTCCCCATGTCGAGAACCACCGGCCCGCGCGACGATGGGATGCCGAAGGCGATCGGGTTGGTGCCGAGCGCCGGCCGCGCGCCGCCAACCGGGGCGACGCTGCGCGTCGAGGCGGCCGTGTGCATGCCGACGAGGTCCGCTTTGGCGACCATCTCCATGTAATAGGCGCTGCGCCCGCTCATCCAGCTGTTCGTCACCCCGACGATCGCAACCCCGCGGGCCGCCGCCTTGTCGATCGCAGCGCGAGCCGCATGGTACATGACCAGCATGCCGACATTGTTCCCGCCGTCGTAGAGCGTCGAGAGTTCGGTCTCGCGGATCACCTTCATCGCGGAGCGCGGCCGCTTGAAGCGCCGGTGCTCTGGGATGTTGAGGAGTTTCGCCAGCCCCGAATATTCATAGCCGCAAAGCGCTGCATCGATGGCGTGATCGGCGATGATCAGCGCTTCTTCGGTGTCGTAGCCGATGCCGCGCAGCGCGCGCTCGGAATGCTCGCGCGCCTCTGCGACGCTCAGATGGACGCGGTCAGCCAACATCTTTGCGCCCTACTCTGCCGCTTGTCGCTGCACCGGGGCCGGGCGCCAGCGCAGCACAGGCTTGCGGGCGGCGGTGGTTTCGTCGAGGCGGCGGCGCGGCGTATAGACCGGCGCCGCGCGAAAACGAGCCGCGTCGCCCGACCGCGCGGCTGCGGCGAGCGTCTTTACGACCCCAATGAACCGGTCCAGCGAGGCCTTGCTCTCGGTCTCGGTCGGCTCGATCAGCATCGCCCCGTGCACGATCAGCGGGAAGTACATCGTCATCGGGTGATATCCCTCGTCGATCAGCGCCTTTGCGAAATCGAGCGTCGTCACCCCGGTGTCCTTCAGAAAGCGATCGTCGAACAGCACCTCGTGCATGCACGGGCCGGGGAAGGACAGGCTGAGATCGTCGGCGAGCCGGGCGCGCAGGTAATTGGCGTTGAGCACCGCGTCTTCGGCCACCTGCCGCAGCCCGTCAGAACCGTGGCTCATCATGTAGGCCAGCGCCCGGACGAACATGCCCATTTGGCCGTGGAACCCCTTCAGCCGGCCGAGTGAATTCTCGGCCGGGCCGGTCTTGTGCTCGAGCAGTTCGAGCCCGTCCGGTCCATGCACAATCCACGGCAACGGCGCGTAGGGGGCGAGGATCGCGCTGAGCGCAACCGGCCCGCTTCCCGGCCCGCCTCCGCCATGCGGCGTCGAAAACGTCTTGTGCAGGTTGAGGTGCATGCAGTCGATGCCGAGATCGGCCGGCCGCACGCGCCCGACGATCGCGTTGAAGTTCGCACCGTCGCAGTAGAAGAACGCGCCTGCCCGATGTACCGCTTCGGCGATCTCGATGATCTCGCGCTCAAACAGCCCGCAGGTGTTCGGATTGGTCAGCATCAGCGCGGCGACATCGGGGCCGAGCTTTGCCTCTAGCGCGGCGCGGTCGACCCGCCCTGTCGCATCGGCGGGGATCGGATCGACGGTATAGCCGCACGCCGCGGCGGTCGCCGGGTTCGTGCCATGCGCCGATTCCGGAACCAGAACGCGGATCCGCCGGTCGCCGCGCGCCTCGAGCGCCGCGCGGATGCGACATGATTCCGCACAGCTCGCCATGCGCGCCTGCCGCCGGACTCAATGCGATCGCCGGCATCCCAGTCAATGTTTTGAGCCAATGCGCGAGGGTGTCGATCAGCTCGAGCGCTCCCGGCACGGTGGATACCGGCTGCAGCGGGTGGATGTCGGCGAGACCGGGCAGGCGCGCCAGTTTTTCATTCAGGCGCGGGTTGTGCTTCATCGTGCACGAGCCGAGCGGGTAAAGTCCGGTGTCGATCGCGTAGTTCTTTTGCGACAAGCGGGTGAAGTGGCGCACGACCTGCGGCTCGCTGAGCCCCGGAAGACCAATGATGTCTTGCCGCTCGAGGCCGCCGAGGCGGTTGCAAAATGTCGCCGGCTCGGGCAGGTCGACGCCGCAATGCCCCGGCGAATCCTGCTCGAAGATCAGCGCCTCTTCAATCTGAAGCCCGCGATTGCCGCTAACGGTCTCGAACAACGCTGAAGCATCGACTTGGTGAGCGCTGACGGCCCGGCTCCAATCGTTCATGACAGCACCTCGCGCAAGGCTGCTTCGAGCCGGTCCATGTCTTCTGCGGTCGTCATCTCGGTCGCCGCGATAAGCAGCAGATCCGCCAGCGCCTCGTTATCGGGATAGAAGCGGCTGACCGGAACACCCGGCGAGGACGCCCTTTCCGGCGAGCAATTCGACGATCTCTGCCGCTGGCCGCGGCAGCCGCACCGCGAACTCATTGAAGAAGGCGCGGTTCAGGAGGCGCATCCCCGGCACCTGCTCGAGCCGCTCGGCGAGCGAGACAGCCGCGGCATGGTTGAGGCGCGCGAGCCGCGTCAGCCCCGCTTCCCCAAGCAGCGCCAGATGAATTGTGAAAGCGAGCGCGCACAATCCCGAATTGGTGCAGATGTTGCTGGTCGCCCGTTCGCGCCGAATGTGCTGCTCGCGGGTCGACAGGGTCAGGACCCAACCCCGCCGGCCATCGGCGTCGACCGTCTGCCCGACGAGGCGCCCCGGCATCTGACGCACGAACCTGTCGCGGGTGGCGAACAGCCCGACATGCGGCCCGCCGAAGTTGAGAGCATTGCCGAGCGATTGGCCCTCGGCCGCGACGATATCCGCGCCCATCTCGCCGGGCGGCGCGAATGGCGCCGAGCGACAGGATCTCGGTGACGACGACGACGAGCAGGGCGCCGGCATCATGGCAGGACTGCGCGAGCCCGGAGTAATCCCGGACTTCGCCGAAAAAATTCGGGGTTCTGGACCACGACACAGGAGGTGTCGCGATCGACGAGCCGACCGAGATCTTCGTCGGCCGAGGGGTCCTGCATCGACAACTCGAACCCGACAAACCGCCCATAGGTCTCACAGACCTCGCGGTAATGCGGGTGAAGCCCGCCCGACAGCACGGCCTTACGGCGGCCAGTGACGCGGTTGGCCATCATCACCGCCTCGGCGCAGGCGGTCGCCCCGTCATAGAGCGACGCGTTCGCAACCTCCATCCCGGTCAACAGCGCGACCTGGGTCTGAAACTCGAACAGATATTGCAGCGTGCCTTGTGAAATTTCCGGCTGGTACGGCGTGTAGGAGGTCAGGAACTCGCCGCGCTGGATCAGGTGGTCGACGGCTGCCGGGACGTGATGGCGGTACACCCCGCCGCCGATAAAGAACGGGACCGAGCCGGCGGCGACGTTTCGTGCCGCCATGCGCGAGACCAACCCCTCGACCTCGATCTCGCCCATAGCCCGAGGGAGATCGACAGGCCCGGAAAGACGCGCCGCTGGGGGCACATCCTCAAACAGCGCATCGACCAATTCGACCCCGATCGCCGCCAGCATCTCCACCCGGTCGCTCGCGGTGAGCGGCAGGTAGCGCATCAGTGCTGCTCCTCGACAAAGCTTTGATACCCGGCTTCGTCCAATAGTCCGTCGAGTTCCTTGGGGTCGGAAAGGCGCAGCTTTAGAAACCACCCCTCGCCCATCGGGTCGGCATTGACCTTTGCCGGGTCGGCGGCGAGCTCCTCGTTGACCTCGGCAACCTCCCCCGAGACCGGCGCATAGACTTCGCTAGCCGCCTTGACCGACTCGACGACCGCAGCCTCCTTGCCTTTCTCAACCCGGCGGCCGATTTCCGGCAACTCGACATAGACGACATCGCCGAGCTGCGACTGCGCATAGTCGGTGATGCCGACGGTCGCGAGGTCGCCGTCGAGCCGAATCCATTCATGGTCCTTCGTGAAGCGGAGTAGGGCCATCAGTATTTCCTCCTGAGAGCCTGCGAAAAACTAAGCTGTATCGATGTCGTGCGTGCTTCGAGACGCGCCCGATGGGCGCTCCTCAAAGCATGAGGGGAGCCTTTGAGGCGTTAAGAAATTCCTCAACCTGAGGAAGCTGCGAAGCAGCTGTCTCGAAGGGACGCGCGACGCTTGCATCACGATCAGCTCCACGTGCTCAGCCGCGGTAATAGCGGGTCGGAACGAACGGCAACCGGACGATCCGCGCCGGCCGCGGAGCGCCGCGCACCAGGAGATGCAGCCACGTGCCCTCCGCGGCATGCGCGGAAGCCACGAAGCCCATTGCGACCGGTCCTCCGACCGAGGGGCCGAAGCCGCCGCTCGTCACTTTCCCCAGCCTGTTCCCGGTGTCGTCGACAATCTCGGTGTCCTCCCGCGCCGGCGCGCGCCCGTCCGGACGGATGCCGACGCGCCGCCGGCGCGTTCCTTGGGTGAGCTGACGCAATATCGTGGCGGCACCGGGGAAGCCGCCTTCCGCGCGCCTTCTCTTGCCGATCGTCCAGGCGAGATCGGCCTCGATCGGGCTCGTGGTTTCATCGATGTCATGCCCATAAAGACAGAGACCCGCCTCGAGGCGCAGCGAATCGCGGGCGCCAAGGCCGATCGGTGACACCTCGGGCTCGGCGATCAGCCTTCGCGCGAACCCCTCGGCCGCGCTGGCCGGCAGCGAGATTTCAAATCCGTCCTCGCCGGTGTAGCCGGAGCGGGTGACCAGGCATTGAGCGCCGCCGATGGACACCTCTGCGGCCGACATGAACCGTAGCCGAGCGATGCCTTCGACGAAGCGGGACAGCACGGCGGCTGCAGCGGGGCCCTGAAGCGCCAGCAATGCCCGATCAGCGAGAGGCTCGATGCTCGCGCTGCTGCCGAGACGACCACGAAGATGTGCGAGGTCGGCCTCCTTGGGCGCGGCGTTGACGACGAGGAAGAGCCCGTCTGCGAGCCGCGTCGCCATCAGATCGTCGAGGATGCCGCCCGTTTCGTTAAGAAGCAGCGTATAGCGCATCCGCAGCGGCGCGAGGGCCTCGAGATCGCCCGGCACGAGCTGCTCGAGCGCCGTGACGCAGCCCGCCCCGGAAAGCCGGATCTGTCCCATGTGCGAGACATCGAAAAGTCCCGCTTGGGACCGGGTATGGAGATGCTCGGCGAGGATGCCGCTCGGATATTGGACCGGCATCTCGTAGCCGGCGAAGGAGACCATCCTCGCGCCGAGCTCGCGGTGGAGAGCGTAAAGCGGCGTCCGCTTGAGCGGCGGCGCCGTCTCGACAAGGGTCACCCGCGCACCTCCGACAGAGCGGACGCCGACGCGCCCGAACCTTGCCCCCTCTGTCGTGGACCCTGAGAGATTCACCGCGGCCGCGGGCGAGCCGCCGGCCGAGGCTTACTCCTTCGGTGAGCTGCCGGAACCTATTTCCGGCCGCTGCTTTCCAGAGCGCCCTTCCGCCCGCGGTCCTTTTGCCTGAGAGTTTCCGGGGCGGTTGCTCCTTCGGCGCCGCGCCTAGTCGCGCGACCTCTCCTGCGGGCGTGCATACAGCACGGTCGGTGTAGCACCGTCCGGCCCTCGAGGCCAGGGCCTTCCATTCGACGTTTAGTCATACAGCATCGGATTTGAGGACGCCTCGGCGGATCTGGTCGCGCTCGATCAATTCGAAGAGGGCGCGAAAGTTGCCCTCGCCGAAACCCTCATTCCCTTTGCGCTGGATAATCTCGAAGAAAATCGGGCCGATCACCGTTTCCGTGAAAATCTGCAGCAGGAGGCCCTGCCCGTCGCCGGGCGCGCCGTCGATCAGAATACGGTCGCGCTGCAACCGCGCGAGATCCTCGGCGTGCCCCGGCACACGGTCATCGACCGCCTCGTAATAGGTGTCCGGGACAGACATGAACGAGACGGCGCGGGACTGAAGCGCCTCGACGGTCGCGTAAATGTCGGCGGTGGCGAGCGCGATGTGCTGAATCCCCTCGCCGTGATAGGCTTCGAGGTATTCCGCGATCTGCGATTTGTCGTCGGCGCTCTCGTTGATCGGGATGCGGATCCGCCCGCATGGGCTCGTCATCGCCTTCGACTTGAGCCCGGTCAGCTTGCCTTCGATGTCGAAGTAGCGGATCTCTCGGAAGTTGAACAGGCGCTCGTAAAACTCGGCCCACAGCTCCATCCGCCCGCGATGGACATTATGGGTCAGGTGGTCGATCGCGGTAAGCCCGACGCCAGGGGGCGCGGATCGGCGACGAGCGGGAGTGAAGTCGACATCGTAGATCGTCCGCTCACCGTACCGATCGACGAGGTAGATCAGGCTGCCGCCGATACCCTCGATGGCCGGGATATTGAGTTCCATCGGCCCGACTTTGCCGTGCACCGGCTTGGCGCCGAGCGCGATCGCCCGCTCATAGGCCTGGGCGGCGTCGGCGACGCGGAAGGCGATCGCGCAAACCGACGGGCCGTGCAATCGGGCAAAGGCCTGCGCAAAGCTCCCCGGCTCGGCGTTCAGGATAAAGTTGACCTCACCCTGCTTATAGAGGGTGACGTTCTTGGAGCGGTGACGCGCCGCGGCGACAAACCCCATTTTCTCGAACAGCGCAGCCAGCGCCTCCGGGTCGGGTCCGGTGTATTCGACAAATTCGAACCCGTCCGTTCCCATCGGGTTGTCCCATAGGTCGCGCCGCTGCGATCCTGCCGGCATCGGAACCTCCCGCCACCCTTGTTCGTGGTTGAGGAGCGGTCAGTGGCTCGCCAGCATGTCCCAGGGGGTTTTTCCCTCGGGCATCGGCGGGATGCGGAGCAGATCGGCCATCGCCTCGCCAGCCTCGTATCGGCGGCAAAGCTCTTCGGGATCGTAGGTCACCCCAACCGGGTTCTCGGCAAAGGCACGGCTGTGGAAATAGCCGTCGAGCTCGGCCGGCGTCGCGAAATTGTCGATCTGCAGCTCGACACGGTTGTTGTCGGGATCTCGGTAGTACATCGACGTGGTGACGCCATGGTTGATCGGCCAATGCGGCACTATGCCGGCCCCCTTCAACCGGCGATAGGTCGACAGCAGCTCACCGAGGTTGTTGTACGAGTAGGCGACGTGGTCGGTCCCGACCGCGTCGGGATCGCGCACCGGCAGGCCGGGGATGTTGATCAGCGCCAGGCGATGGTGCTCGTCGTCATACGACAAGAAGCACAGCCGGTCGTCGCGGAACACCACTCGCGCCGCGAGGACCGTCTGATACCACTTGGCCATCGTTTCGAATTGTCCGGTCCGCAGCACGAAATGGGCGAATTTAGCCGGGCTGATCGGCTGCGTGACAGGGCTGAGCTGGCGCATCGGGGCTATGTCGTTCATCGGAGTCTTTCCTGTTCTGCCGTGGCGGCTGCTGCTGCCTGAGATGTCCCTCGAAGCATAGCGAGAACTCGCAATCCGCGGAACATGAATTGGTAGGGAGCTGGGGTCGCACTTCCGCTGACGCCAAGAGCCTCTGTGGGGACATCCACCGCTTCGCCCCTGTTTGCAAAAGCAGAGCGGCTTGGAGCGAGACACAACGGGATGAATCTCCTCAACATTCTGATCGGGCAACGATTAGCCAACGCCGAGGCCCAAGGGCGCAAGATCACGACTCTCGAGGGTTTCGCAGCAATGGGCCTGGACGGGCTCAGCTCCTCGGCCTACGGGCCTGAGGCGGCGCTGGTCATCTTGATGGCCGCCGGTTCCGCCGGGCTAGGTGAGATTCGTCCGGTCATGCTGGCCGTTCTGCTGTTGCTGCTGATGCTGTTCGTCTCCTATTGGCAGACGATCGAGGCCTATCCGAGCAATGCCGGGTCCTACACCGTCGCCAGGGAAAATCTCGGCGCCAATGCCGGACTCCTCGCCGCGACTGCGCTGATGATCGATTATGTGCTGAACGTAGCGGTCGGCATCTCGGCAGGGGTCGGAGCGCTGACTTCGGCGGTCCCGCCGCTGCACCCCTATACACTGCCACTCTGCCTGGGAATCCTCGCACTGATCACGATCGTCAATCTGCGCGGCACGATGGAAGCCGGGATCATCTTCTCGGTACCGACCTACCTCTTCGTCGCGAGCTTTGGCGGGCTGTTGCTGTTCGGGATCATCAAGACCCTCGGTGCAGCGGGAAATCCGCACTCGGTTGTGCCGCCTCCGCCACTCCCTGAGGCAAGCGAGGCAGTGACATTATGGCTGCTGCTGCGCGCGTTTGCGAGCGGCTGCACCGCCATGACCGGGGTCGAGGCAGTCAGCAACGGAGTGAGCACGTTCCGGGATCCAACCACAAAATACGCCCACCGCACCCTGGCGGCCATCGTATTGACCCTCGCCGTATTGCTCGCCGCTATCGCCTATCTCGCGCCAGCTTATCGGGTGGTCGCGATGGACCAGTCGCAGCCCGGCTACCAGAGCGTGTTGTCGCAGATCGCGGCGGCGGTCGTCGGGCGTGGGGCCGTCTATTACATTGCGATCGGAAGTCTGCTCGCCGTCCTCTGCCTTTCCGCCAATACGAGCTTCGTCGCCTTCCCGCAACTCTGCCGGATCGTGGCGCAGGACGCGTATCTGCCGCGGGCCTTCACCGTGCCCGGGCGCCGGCTGGTTTATTCGGTCGGCATCCTTTGGCTGACCCTCACCGCGGGAGCGCTGCTTATTGTGTTTGGCGGCATTACCGACCGGCTGATCCCGCTATTCGCCGTCGGCGCCTTTCTCGCCTTCACGCTTTCGCAGCTCGGGATGACGGTACATTGGCATCGGCAGCAAGGGCGGCCCTTGCGGCTCGCGATCAATGGCGCGGGCGCGTTGGCGACCGGGGCCGCCCTCGCCGTGATCCTCGCCGCGAAGTTTGTCGAAGGGGCATGGATCACCGTCATCGCCATTCCATTGGTGCTGGCCCTGCTGAAAGCGATCAAGCGATATTACGACCTGATCGATCAGCAGCTTCGCGAAGACGAACCGGCCAATCTGCATAATCTACAGTCGCCGATTGCGGTGATGCCGCTGCAGCGCTGGGACCGGCTTGCCGAAAAGGCGTTGCGCTATTCACTGACCTTGTCGTCGGACGTGGTGGCGATCCATCTGACAAAGCTCGAAGGACCCGATGCCAAAGAACATCTGGGCCGACTGCGCAGGCAATGGCGCGACGATGTCGAACGCCCCGCGCAAGAGGCCGGCTTGACGCCGCCGGAGCTGATTATCTCCCCTTCGCCCTATCGGAGCTTTGCCGGGCATTTGCTCAAGCATATCTCCGAGATCGAAACACTGCATCCCGGCCGTCCGATCTTTGTCGTAATCCCCGAGATCGTGAAGGAACACTGGTGGGATTACCTGCTCTTGGACATCTCCCGCGTGCGCAAATTGCGCTGGGCGCTGCTGTGTCATGGCGGACCCGATCTCGCCGTCGTGACCGTGCCTTGGGCGCGCGAACAGCCGCACCCGGAAAAGGTCATCGAAGCGGAGGAGCCGAAGCCGGAGCCGGCGGCGGAGGTCGCGCCGGAGCGCGTCTGACCCGCGCCTGCGCCTATCCGAGGCTTGCGCGGCGCCCGCGAACATGCCACAGAGCGAGCGGGGAGGCGCAAGGGAAGACGGCTATGGCTGAAGCGGCTTTGTCGGCGACGGAAACGGCGCTCGAGAACCAAAAGATCGGCGGCTTGCAGATCCGCGTTGCGGCGCTCTGTACATTAATTCAAATCTGCGACGGCTACGACATCAATTCGGTCGCGTGGGCGGTGCCCTCGCTGACGCATGTCTGGAACTTGCCGGGACCGGCCTTCACGACGGCGTTCCTGTGGTCGAGCATCGGCATCCTGGTCGGCGCCCTCTCGGCCGGGCCGATCGGTGACCGGGTCGGCCGCAAGCCACTGTTGCTGGCCAGCGTTACGATCTTCGGCGTCGCCTCGCTGCTCAGCGCCTTTGCTCCCTCCCTGCTGATGCTGACCGTGTTGCGGTTCTTCACCGGGCTCGGGATCGGCGGCGCGTTTCCGGGCGCGGCCACCCTGGCCGGCGACTATGCGCCGCACCGGCTGCGCGCAACGATGATCATGGCAACCTTCACCGGGGCGCCGATCGGCGGGTTTGTCGGCGGCCAGATCGTGGCCCTGCTGCTGCCCCATTTCGGCTGGCCGGTCATTTTCGGTTTGGGCGGGGTATTCCCGCTGGTGCTGGTCCCGGTTCTGGTGTTGTGGCTGCCGGAATCGCCGCGCTTTCTCGCCTGTAAACCCAATCTGTCGCGACGTGAGGCGGCGCTGCTCCAGCGCCTACGACATCGTCGCGGGGCAGACGGAGCTCCACCCCGTCGACATCGCCCATGAAAATCCGATCAAGATGCTGTTCGGCAAGGGCTATGCGCTGCAGACCATCCTGCTCTGGGTGATCTTCTTCTGCAGCCTGATGAACCTGTTCCTGTTTGGCTACTGGCTGCCCGAGGTCCTGCATCTAATTGGTATGACGCCGGCCGAGGCGGTATTCGCCTCGAGCCTCCGGGATCTCGGCGCAATCTTCGCGGTTCTCTACCTCGGTCTGCTGATCGACCGCGTCGGTCCCGAACGGTCGCTCGCCTTTCACTATGCAATCGGCGCCGTATTTATCGCGGTGATCTCGCTGGTCGTGCTGCCCTACGCGATCCTGCTTGCCGTCATCTTCTTTTGCGGAATGACGATCATCGGCAGCCAGACCGGCGCCAACGCGACCTGCGGCAAGCTCTACCCGGCGCGCATGCGCACCAGCGGCCTCGGCTGGGCGCTCGGCATCGGCCGCCTCGGCGGCATCGCCGCACCGGTGCTGGGCGGCTACCTGCTTTCTCTGAAAATGGCGCCGACGCACATCTTTCTGAGCGCCTGCCTGTTCGCGGTGATCGCCGCCGCGGCGACGGGGCTGCTGGCGCTGCGCGGAACGCGCT
>CAVTQA010000022.1:0-266343 GCA_963736715.1 uncultured Alphaproteobacteria bacterium
CTCGTCCGCGCCCATCAGACGCGAGTAGCCGGCCACATCGGCGGCGAGGATCGCGGCAAGACGGCGGGTCGAGGCCATGGCTGGGGTAGCCCACCCTGCTCCGGGCTATCGTTAAGCACATCATACCGTAGAATTCGCGTGCCGAGATAATCTATCAACAGAGTTATCGAGCGCGTCGACAACGACCGACGGAGTGGCACACACCGAGCTTCGGCCCGGCTGGTGCCGAATATAGCGGCTGCTACGGTGAGCGGGCTTGTGTGACTCGGCGTCGAAGCCTAGGCGGCCATTGCTGCGTCGTTAATTTTTGTTGCGTTAATAAATATAATGTGGTATGTACAAGGGCCAAACCCTAGACCAACTCGATGACCTCCAAACGGAATGGCTTCTAAGTTTGAACCTACATGGCTCATTCGCCGAGCCTCCCGAACCACCGCTGTGCTTGGACCAGAGTCATTGTCGCGGTCTGGCAGTAAATTCGCTGCAAAAAACAGCGAATACAGCGAAGAAAGTTCAGATAGCGCACCGACGAAAGGCCGGTGATGAGCCGGCGATGTCGAGGCCCAACTCAAGGATCGGGACGCTGTGGGTCAAGCCACCGACCGAGCAAGCCGAGCGCGACCCGACCGAGAGCGGTCCGAGGCTCAGCTGTCAATGCGCCGACGAGTAAGGCGGGCGGTTACTCCGCAGCCTGCGCGCTCGAAGCGGCATCCGGCAACATTCCGAGCGCGCGCTTGTAGAGGTCGAGGAGGCTTTCCTGCTCGTCGTGCTCATCTTTGTCCATTTTGCGGATCTTGATGAGCTGACGCATGATTTTCGGCTCGAAGCCAGTCCCCTTCGCCTCGGCGTAGACTTCTTTGATGTCTTCGCCGAGCGCGCGCTTCTCGTCTTCGAGCCGCTCGATGCGTTCGATCAAAGATTTGAGCTGCTCACCCGCAATGCCGCCGAAATCGGCCATGATCCCCCTCATCCCCGTTGCGATGCCGCCCCCCCGGCGGCGGCGCAGACGATAGCGGCGCCCCAATCGGGGATCAATGCTTCTGCGACGCGGCGAAGGCAGCCTTTTGCTCGGCGCTGGCTTCCTTCTGATATTTCGCCCGCCACTCGTCATAGGGAATGCCATAGACGATCTCGCGCGATTCGGGATCGGAGAGCGCGAGGCCCCGGTCTTCGGCTTCGGCGCGATACCATTTCGACAGGCAGTTGCGGCAAAAACCGGCCAGGTTCATCAGATCGATGTTCTGCACATCGGTCCGCTCGCGCAAATGCTGCACGAGCCGGCGGAAGGTTGCGGCTTCGAGCTCGGTGCGGGTCTTGTCGTCCATCGCGATCTCCTCGGTATTGCCCGGTTCTATTTAACCCCGCGGGCGGCCCGATTGAAGCGTCACCTCGCCTGCGCCGCAGCGCGCCGGCGGATCTCGTCCATCGTCAGATCTTCCTTGTGGGTCGCGATGAACCAACGGTAGCCGAACGGGTCCTCGATGCCGCCGACGCGGTCGCCATAAAATTGATCTGCCACCGGTCGGATCAGCTTCGCTCCAGCCGCAACAGCGCGCTCGACCGCGGCATCGACATCTTCGACGTAGAGGTGGATCGAGACCGGCGAGCCGCCGATCGTCTTGGGGCTGAGCGCCTGGATGTCGGGATGCTCGTCGGCCATCATGATCCGGGAGCCGCCGATGCTGATCTCGGCATGATGGATCTTGCCGCTGGGGTCGTCCATGCGCATCACCTCGGCGGCGCCGAGCGCCTTCTTGTAAAAAGCGATCGCATCGCTGGCGGCGTTCAGGATCAGATAGGGCGTTACGCTGTGATAGCCCTCGGGGATCGGTTTCACCATCTCGGCCTCCTTCCATTGCCCTATACGGGGTAAACAAGCGAGTGGGAACAATCGTCGAATCATAGACGCAGATTCTCTCGGTAAAGCGCAATGATGTCGCGGCGCAATGGCGGATTTCAGATCACACCGCCCGCGGTCGGGCCGAGCCCGCTTCTGCAGCTCCTGCCCGAGAGAAATACAGGCAGGCGAGCTTCGCGATTACTCCACAACGAGCGGCGGATGTGCCGAATGAACTCTTTAGTTTCCGACTTGTTCGGATCCACAGCAGGTCTTGATCACCCGTGTAATATCGGTTTAACCTCGGTCTCTGTATTAAAGGTAGCTATGGGCCAGGTAACATTCTCCTAATCCGAGTGTGAAGCTCGGCACGAAGCCGAGCGTGATTACCTGGCTGGCTAGGGAGGAAGAAATATGGCGGGTTCGTTCCTGCATCGAGACCGTACGATCGCGCCGCTGGGCTACAGCCGCTGGCTGATCCCGCCGGCCGCGCTGTGCGTTCACCTCTGCATCGGCCAAGTCTACGCGTTCAGCGTATTCAATCTGCCGATGACGAAGCTGATCGGCATCACGCAATCCGCCCCCGATGACTGGAAGCTCACCGAGCTCGGCTGGATCTTCAGCTTGGCGATCCTCTTCCTCGGCGGCTCTGCCGCGGTCTTGGGCCGCTGGGTCGAGGAAGGCGGGCCGCGCCGCGCGATGTTTACCGCGGCGCTGTGTTTTGCCGGCGGATTTCTCGTCTCGGCGCTCGGCGTTTATCTGCACCAGCTGTGGATCATCTATTTGGGTTACGGCGTCATCGGCGGAACCGGCCTCGGCATCGGCTATATCTCTCCGGTCTCGACCTTGATCCGCTGGTTCCCCGATCGGCCGGGCATGGCGACCGGCATGGCGATCATGGGGTTCGGCGGGGGCGCCTTTATCGCAGCCCCGCTTTCGGTCTGGCTGATGAGCCGGTTTTCGAGCCCGACCCATATCGGGGTTGCCGAAACCTTCATCGTCATGGGGCTCATTTACCTGTGCTTCATAATGGTCGGCGCCGCGATCGTGCGCGTCCCGCCCCCAGGTTGGGCGCCCGCCAACTACACCGCCCCGGCGCAGCCCAAACCGCTCGTGACGACCCAGAACGTCTTCGTCTACGACGCGCTGAAGACCCCTCAATTTTGGCTGATCTGGTGGATCCTGTGCCTCAATGTGACCGCCGGGATCGGCGTCTTGGGGCAGGCTTCGGCGATGAGTCAGGAGATGTTCCGAGGGCAGATTACCGCAGTTGCCGCGTCAGGACTGGTCGGCCTCTTCAGCCTCTTCAACATGATCGGCCGTTTCTTCTGGTCGTCGACTTCCGACTATATCGGCCGCAAGAACACCTATTTCGTGTTCTTCGCTCTCGGTACCGCCCTATATGCTCTGGTGCCTTATGCCGGCGCAATCCGCAGCGTAGCGCTCTTCGTGCTTTGCTATGCGGTGATTTTCAGCATGTATGGCGGCGGGTTTGCGACGGTGCCGGCTTATCTGCGCGACATGTTCGGGACGCGCTACGTCGGAGCAATACACGGATTGTTATTGACGGCGTGGTCGATGGCCGGGATCTTCGGACCGGTGTTGGTGAATTATATTCGCGAATACAACGTAACCCACGGCGTCGCGCCGGCGCAGGCCTATAACGTGACGATGTATGTGATGGCGGGGCTTTTGGTCATCGGCTTCATCTGCAATTTCTTCGTGAGGTCGGTACATGAGCGGTTCCATATGCGCGCGGTCGAGGCGGACGCCGAGGTCGAAGCGGCGCCGGTATTCGGGAGCGAGTAATGGAAAGCACGCGTCAACCGCCGGGCAGTCACAATGCCGCCAAGCTCGCCCTAGCCTGGGGCTTTGTCGGCATTCCGCTGGTCTGGGGTATCGTCCAGACCCTGGTCAACGCGATCAAGGCCTTCCAGTAGAAGATCCCTCCGTCGTCGTGGGAGCCCGGTCCGGGCTCTACATCGATGAGTTCACCGTGGCGCTGCGCCAAGAAGCTCGGCTGGGGAAAGGACTGACCTCCAGATGAGATAGTAGTCATCACGCGGGTGGCAGGCACGCCCGACAAGATCGATAACGTATCGTGGTCGACCGACCTGTCCGGCGGCATCATCCGGCCCGCTCGGATATCGGCGAGCAGGTTTTGTAGCGCGGGTCGCTCACCGTCGTCATAGCGGATTTTGGCCAATACCCAGCCCTCGTCGCGCTGGCTGCGGATGAAGGCCTCGCAGGCTTCGCGTTGCGCCGCCAGCGAATTGAATTCCTGCTCCAGGCCTTCCTCGGAGGATTTGCGGGTGTAGATCGCGCAACGCTTGCGGCCGCTGTCACCGGCCGGGGAGGATGCCAGATTCGTCGATGATTTCGTCTATCAATCCGGGCTCCAGGAGGAGATCGCGATCTCGGGTTTCTATTGCCGCGACCCCGTGCGTAAGGAACATGAAGCCGCGGCCAGCAGTTGGCTGGCACTCAATCCCGACCTCCCGGAGAGTACTCGCGAATGGGCGCAGCAAAATCTGCGTTTTTATGTTGGGCCCGCGCGGGGGGGCAGTGTGATTGCGAATAAAAAAGACGATCTGTGGGCGCGTCTCGATGACTACCCGCGTGTGCTGATCGCCATTCTCGCCAAGCAGAAGGAAAGGGCGCTCCCGCTGTTTCTTCGCTGCATCGAGGAGCTGGACTATCCGAAATCGTCGACCGTCCTCTACGTGCGGACGAACAACAACACGGATCGGACCGAGCAAATCCTGCGCGATTGGATCGCCCGCATCGGTCCGTCTTACGCAGCGGTGGATTCGATGCCGCGCCGGTCGAGGAGCCGGTGGAAACATTCGGCCCGCACGAATGGAATCCGACCAGGTTCCGGGTACTGGGCGACATACGAAACGTAAGCCTTTTGAAAGTGATCGAACATTGTTGCGATTTTTATTTTGTCTACGATGTAGATAATTTCATTAGAGGGTGCACATTGCGAGAGTTGGTGGTATTTAACCTGCCAATTGTGGCGCAAATTCTACCTGGCGCAGACCTATTTCGAAGCCGGGGAGAAGGAAAGGGCGCTCGCCGCCTATCGCGAGCGGGCCGCGCTCGGCCTCTGGGATCAGGAGGTGTTCATCAGCCTCTATCGGGCGGCCGGCATCGAGGCCGATCTCGGCTTCGACGCGGATGCGGTGATCGCGAGCTATTTGCAGGCGCACGAGGCGCGCAAGGACCGCGCCGAGGCGCTGCATGGCGCGGCGCGGTTCTGCCGGCTCAAGGAGCGCTATCAGCAGGGGTTCGATCTGGCGAAGCGCGGCCTCATGGTCAAGCGTCCCGACAACGCTTTCATCCCGGAAGATTGGATCTACGAGTACGGCCTGCTCGACGAATATGCCATCAATGCCTACTGGACCGGCCGTTACGACGAATGCCTGAAGTCGTGCCGGAAGATTCTCTGCACAGCGACATTGTCGGACGCCGATCGCAAGCGGATCCAGGCGAACGCCGATTTTGTCAGGCAGAAGCTGAGCGGGGATAGCACAGATCGGCTCGGCGAGGCTCGAACCGCGCGGCATTGTCTCGTAAGATCTTAGCCGTTTGGCGAGGTTTTGCCCCGACGATGGCGGCCGCGCCGCGTCGAGCACGCGGCACTTCTTTATGGAAAGGATTTAAACAATGTCAGCGACGCAACAAAACTCGCCCGCACCGCATCCGGCCGAGGTCGCCGAACTCGGCGTGCCGGCATTTTTCGTGTCGAGTTTCAACCTGTCGGCGACCTCGAACGAGGTGGTTCTTGTCGGCAACGAGCTGTTCCCGACGTGGAGCGGCGAAGGGGCGGCGCAGCCGCCGGTGCTGCGCCCGCGCCTCGTGATCCGGCTCAGCCCGCAATCGGCCAAAGACCTCAGCGACGTGCTGCAGAACTTCGTGGCCAATTTCGAGCGCGCCTATGGCGAATTGCGCACCGACTACCTGCTGCGCAAGCAGACCGGCCCGGGCTGACGCGCCGCCGCCCGGCCGAGGCTTCGTTCCTTATCTGTTTTAGCTCCAGAATTGCTGAGGGTCCCTTCGCTGTGCACACCATGGAAACGGCGTTGCCGGAAATCAAAGTCGTCATGCCGCAGCGCATCGGCGACGTACGGGGGTTTTTCTCCGAGGTGTGGAACGCGCGCGATTTTGCCACGGCCGGGATCGACGCGGCTTTTGTGCAGGACAACCACGTCCGCAACCCGCTGAAGGGGACGTTGCGCGGACTGCATTACCAGGTGCCGCCGGCGGCACAGGGCAAGCTCGTGCGGGTGACGCGCGGGGCGATTTTCGATGTCGCGGTCGACATCCGGCAGGGTTCGCCCAAATTCGGGCACCATGCGGCTGCGGTACTGACCGCCGACAACTGGTACCAGCTGTGGATACCGCCGGGATTTGCCCATGGCTATTGCACGCTCGAGGACGATACCGAGGTGCAATACAAGACGACGGACTTTTACAGCCCGGCGCATGATCGCGGCATCGCTTGGAACGATCCGGTGCTGATGATTACCTGGCCCGTGACAGCCGAAACGGCGATCGTGTCGGACCGCGACCGCGCTCTACCGCGCCTCTCCGAACAATCCGATCTGTTCGAGTACACGAAACCGGATGCGCCCTAGAAGGAGGGACGGACGCACTGGGATCCTGGCGCCTTCTTGAGCAAGACTCGCAGCAACAGCTTCGATGTGGATGCGCGTCCAATGCCTCCTCACTGGCTCGGCGAAAGCTTCCGCAGAAACCCGGTGCGCTGGGCCGCGCCGGCCGCCATAAACGCCGCGTCCTGGCCGGACAGGATGAAACGCGCGCCCATCTCGATATAGCGCGGCATGATCGTCTCGTTGTAGACCCCCGCCATACCCGGAAATTTTCCATGCTTGCGCGCCGACCGCAATCATCGCCCGATAGGCGTCTGCCACGCGCTCGTTGCCGAAATCTCCGTGGATGCCCATCTCGGCGCACAAATCGTTGGTGCCGATCAGCAGCACATCGACCCCAGGCACGGCGGCGATCTCTTCGGCATTGGCGATCGCGGTCGGCGTCTCGAGCATGACGACGGTCAAATTGGCGGCATTGAGCGCCGACGCAGCCTCGCCCGAGCTCGCGGAGCGCAGCCCGTAATGCGGCCCAATGCCGCCCATCGAGCGGTGGCCGACCGGCGGATATTTCAACCGGTTGACGACCTCGCGGGCTTCGGCCGCGGTATCCACATGCGGCATGACGATGCCGAGCGCGCCATTGTCGAGCGCCCGTGTGGCAATCGCATATTCGCCATTGGGCACGCGCGCGATCGGCGCGATGCCGGCATCGAGCGCGGCGGTCGAGATCTGGGCGCAGGCTTCGAGCGACATGACGCCATGCTCCATGTCGAGAAACAGCCAATCGAAGCCGGCTACCGCCATCGCCTTGGCGATTTCGACGCTGCGCGTCATGCGCACGCCGACCCCGAGTGACAGCTGGCCTTGATCGAGCTTTTCGCGAGCGGCATTGCGGACGGCAGCGGGCATTGGCGGCTCCCTTATGTCAATGTGGCGATGGCGGTGGCGATGACGCGGTTCAGACCCGCCAAATCCATCGGGTAATCGGTTTCATTGGCGACCGCGACGGTCAAGCGGTGGCGGCGCAAGATAAAGATACGCTGGTCCGACGCGCCGGATGCCCAGGCAGTCTCCGGCGGCAAATCCGGGAACAGGCGGTCGATGTTGGTGCGGAAGCACGCCGCGTAGCTGGTGCCGGTATGCGTCGGGGTCAGCGCGTAGTCAGGCCACCCGGGCGGCAGCAGGCGCTCGCCATCCCAGACGCCGTCTTGCAGGTAGAGAACCCCTATCTTGGCGTAGTCGCGCAACGTGGCAAAGCCGGCGCCGGAGGCGATCAGGTTGCCGGCGATGTCGGCGGAATGCTGATAGCTCGCCATGCCGAGCCGGTCGGCGAGCAAGCTATAGACGGTCTGGTGATAAGGCAGGCCGCGGCGCGCGATCTGGTCGCGGATAACGGCGCCCAGCACATTGGGGCCGGCATTGATGTAGCGGAACACCGAGCCCGGGATCGTCGCGACGATCGAGCGCTGCGCCGCCTCGAACGCGTCAGTCGCGTCCTGGTAGACCGAGCTGTTCTCGAATCCGAGCGTGGTCCGCCCGTCTTCGTGTTGCACCGGAAAGCCGAGCCCCGAGCGCATGCGCAAGAGGTGATCCAATGTGATCAGCCGATGGATCGCGCGCGGGTCGCGCCACAGCGGCGCCGGGGCCGGATCATAGACCGAGGCGAGCCAGCCCTCGTGGATCAAGCGGCCGATCAGGGTGCAGGTGATGGCCTTGGTCATGGACCAGCTCGGCGTCGACGCGAGCCGGGCATGCCAAAGGCGCTGTAGCGCTCGCATAAGACCCGATCCGGCGTTGCGATCAGGATGCCGTAAGCACCGGCCGAGTTGGTGAAGAAATGGTCCAGGGCATCGGCCAGCGCAGAGGGCGCCGGCGGCGGTGTTTCGACCGCCGCGCCCAATGGCCACGGGCGCTCGGCATCCGGCAGCTGGCGCGCGATCGGCTGCGGATCGAACAGCGGCGCGGGATGCTGGCCCAGCAGAATGCCGCCGTAACCGGGGCGGGCGATCGCCGCGCCCAGCACCGGCTCGCCAAAATCGGGATCGTTCCACACGACCTTGACGCGGCGATCGGCATCGTCGGTCTCGATCGTGATGTCCCCGGCGCGGTGGGCCGCTATCAACGGCGCCGGGTCGTCAGCCGCGGGGCGCGAGGCGAGGTCGCCGGGCGCGGCGGCCGGCCGCCAGCGAAAATGCCGGTCGGCCGTCTCGCGATCCAAGCCGCTGACATAAAGCATGTCGACCATGCGCTTGGCGGCGAAATTCACGGTGCGCTGGCGCAGCGACCGCGCCGAAGCATCGCATACGATCGGATCGGGCGGTCCGGAGCCGAAGGGCTGCGGCGTACGGTCGAAGGTCGGCTCGAGTGGCTGCGTCGGAGCCGCGGGTTCGTTCTTCATGTAGCCGACTCCTCATGATGGGCGCACCAGCGTGCCCGTTCTCGATACCGCCTGCAAGGTGAAGCTGGGCTTGCCGTCTTGGGCAGTCTGCCGATTGTGCGGCTCGCGAGTGAATTGAGACTCAGAAGATCCGGGACGCCATCAGGCTACCCCTATTCACACCCTGAGAGCCCAAACGAAGAAACCCTGGGTTACGACCGCGGCGTGTTTGTGGGTTTCAACAAGCGTAATGGAAGAAAACCCTCGACCCTGGCCTGTGCGCGATGGCGGTTAGATCAAGGGCACTCGCGCAAAGCCGAGAAGGAACATGCCATGACGGCATTCATCCAACTCGACGCAGGCCAGTCGGGATGTGGGGCAACCTACCGCCTGACCTAAGGCAGAAGCCACCGGAACCTCCGGTGGCCTTCTCCTTTTTCGCGTACCGGCTGCCGATCACCGCAGAGGGTCGAGCACCAACCTCCGCTGACTCGAATCCGCTCCCGCAAGGGGACCCACTGGTGGATAAAAAATCTGACGCTTGGTACCTGGGCCAGAGGTCGGCTCGGGGTGGATTCCGGCCTTTCAGGTCTGATGAGCCAACGGCGGGGTAGCGCCGATTCCGGCCGTTCGCGGGATCGCGAGGTACCGGCCGGGTTCGACCCTCAGGGGACCTTCGGCGTCAGCAGCAATGCCGGCTCAAGCCCCAACTCGGCCGCCTGACAATCAATCGGGCGATGCCGGAACCCGACATTGAGTGCCACATCGTGGGGGTCTCATCGTCATCGCGGTCGCTCAGTGGAACGACACCGCTCCTCCAAAGAGGGCACTCCATCCGCCGATCACTTGGCGCCACATCCATCGACTCAACTCTTAGCTCGACCTCTTCGTATGCCGAACTGGGGGAGAGTGAGTCATGCTGCCTCTGCGGCAGCGACCGCTTCATACTCGCTCCAGGCAGCCCCCTCGGCCATGGCGGCTTTGCACTCCTCCGAACTCATCGCGCGGTGGAGGCGCTCAACAAGCCTGCGTCGTATCGCGATCTCTAGGCCGAAGCGGCTGAGCTGGTACCGGTCGGCATAGCCGTCCGCAAAACCGGCAAGGCGCGCTGCTGGGTCAGTCTCTCCGTGCACCGCGAGGATGAGAGCAAGCTGATCGATCGAGCCTGGCAGGTCCACGTTTCCGATCGCGCGTGATAGTTCCAAGGCTCTAAGTGCCGCGGAACGACCGGGCTCGATCTGATCATCGAGGATCAGAAAGCCGGCGAGCCTGTGCAGGGAAAGGAACTCAGCCGTCAGGGTGCCGTGCCGGTGGCACGCCTCGGCTGCGTGGCTCGCGCGGTCGATGGCTTCCGTCATTTAGCCGGCCGCGAACGCGATCATCGCGAGTTGGGCCTCGCAGTGGTCGTGCACGCGAACATCACCGAGCGCCTTGGACAGGACCCGCGCCTCTTGGACGAGGGCCCGCGCAGCCTTCCAATCCCCGGCATTCTTGCGGAGGCCCCGGCATTCAGGAGTGCCATGGCCAGCCACTTTGTGCTGCCAGACCGGCGCAGGACTGAAAGTGCTTCGTCGCAACATTGCTCGGCTTCCGCGACGTCCCGATAGCGGGCGCTCGACAGCGCTGCCTGCATCAGCGCCTGTCCCAGCAGGACCGGCTCGCCGCCCACCTGCCTTAGCAGCTCGATGGCGCGGAGGTTGTGAGAAAGGCGTCTCCGGTCGCCGCCGTAGAAATACCACCTGAGTCAAGCCCGATGCGCGCCTCGGTGGTAGGCGGAGTAGCGTCATCGACAAATCTAAGAGCCAACTCAAACCAGCGCTGCTGCTCCTGCAATAGCGGCAGTTCGCGCCACAGCCAATCGGTATGGCTGACGAGATTTACGCCTAGAGGCGGGTCCCGTACGGGTCCAGAGACCAGCCATGGCCGCGTGCAAATTGTCCAGATCCGGTTCGTACGCGGCGAGCCAATCGGCCCTCGCAGTCCTAGGCCAAGTTCGATCCGCCCGCTCGAAGACGATCGTCATGCGTTCGCACAGCCGGCGCACCAGCCTGGCGCAATGGCCGGTCGCCAGCTTCTCCCGCGCTGACGCGACTTCCCCCTCCTGCTGTATGTAGCCCGCCCTTAAAGTCAGGCGGCTCAAAAATTAGGCTGGGCAACCGTTATTGATCCAAGTTTCCACCATAATCTGCTCCTGGGGAGTTGCGTGCCTCGCAAGGGAGTCCTGGCTGGTGTCCGGCATCATCTGAGTCTGGGAACCGTCGAAAGGCGATGTCCCCGTCAAGGCCAAGTACAAGTATGATTGACTGGGATTGCCGGGTGTAACCAGGTTTCCGGGACCGGACGAAACGGTGATCCAGTTGCCCACGGTGAGTTTTAAGAAATCTGTTAGATCAATGTAAGTGGGCGGCTGGTTGGCCGGCGGGTTCTGGTTCTTCCACCAAAACCTTTGGTGGGGCGCGCTTTCAACGTTGGTATCGTTGCGCGGGATAAGTTGGTCAAGAAGCGCACAAATGTCGGCGTACCGAGGATTGGTGGTGCTCATACTTGTGTTCCTCCTTGTGACTGGAACTTTGGTAACTCAGATAATCGACGGAGTCGCAAATCTTGGTTGCTGTGCTGCCCCCGCCCAACATGTCCATTACCGAGGCTGTTCCAAGATTGCTTGCAGCGCCCTTAGGGCGCTCGCACGCACCTGTGAAGTGGTCGGGGTAGTTTGAGCGACACTGGGTGCATTGCTAGCCAACATGGGCAACGACCACACGAAGTCCGTCTTTCGCGCCGAATTGTGACATGCCATGCAACTCTTAGAGACAAACTGCTGGTCGAATGTTTCAAGCGTCGTGTTAGCGAAGGCGGAGGGTGCCCCCAAGCCGTTTATTGTTCCAGGAAACGTGTTTTCCGGTGAACCGTCACAGCCTGGTGCTGCACCACATGGTTCGGGTGCCTGGACACCGAAGAAGCGCTGCCCCGGCTCCGTAAAAATTGGCCATTGTGTCATGGTCAGCTTATAGAATTGCCAAACGCTCCCCTGCTGCTTGAGAACCGTTTGCCAATTCTTATTTGTAGCCACTGTGTCGGGATTGATCGGCTTCTGGCTGACGCGAACGACATTGAACGGCTTTGGCGGTGAAGCGGGGGCGGTGCCTATTTTATAGTTTGGTCCAAGCTGAGTCGGGTTGGTCGGCATCGGGGTGCCATCGCCATTATTGAAATTGAACTTGGTGTTAGACGGCGAAGCTGCGTCAGGCACGTTGTCGACCTGCTCGAACGTCGACCAAATCCACTGCGGCCGGTTCGGCGTTTTCTGCACGATGTGAAGGCCTACGAGGCCTACGGTCTTCTTTTCGCACACGCCGGTTCCGAGATTCTTGACCCATGCAGTGCGGGTATGGAAGCGCTCCGGATGAGCGATCCCTGGGACGGTCATATCGATCCACGACGACTTCAGAGTCATTGCCCCGATCGGCGAGGGAACGACCGGAGCGTCATTGCCGGGCGTGCTGGGCGGGGGCAGATTCGCAGCATCATAAAGCTTTTTATCGGCAATCAGATTAAACTCCAACTTATTATAGGCAGCTAAGTAGACTACGTAAGTCTGATTTTGCGCGACCAGAACGTTGACTAACGTGCCGATACCAGCTTCACCGACATTCCCAAACTCATTGAACGAAGCGAGCACCATATCACCGGGCTGGATGTCCTTTGCATTGCTGCACGGCACCGAGTTAAAGGAAAAGCTGTTCCATTCCGTCGGCGTTTTCGCATTCTGCTGGAATGTCTCCCAATCAGTCTTATAGGTCTCAAACACAGAAGGAACGCCAGCGGCCCCAAGGGGCTGGTTTGGATCTGGGACGCCGCGCTGTCCTGCCTTGGCCGGCCAAACCAATGCTATGAACGCTCGCCACGAGTAGTCGTCAAAGTGCGGTATCGGATCGCCGTTGAAATTTGGAGGCTCACATTCGTCCGCCGGAATGAGCGTGGCGGCCGGTGCGCTCAGGTCGCTTAGGGTAGGAGGAGGTGGTGGATCAGGCGGCGAGGCTGGGCAACTCTTCGTGCCTTGCGCGGCCGCTGGATGCGTTAACAGCACGCCAAGAGGCAGCACGCACGAAGCAGACAAGAAGGCGCGAAGCAGCGATTTACCGCTGGCTCTCATTTGGAACATTATTATTCCTCCGACATTCCCATTGCGTCTTCCGCTAGCGAGTACGCTGCAATTGTTTTCTTATAGGTTGACCTATTCCGCTGCTAACATCAATGGTAAAAGAGGTTAGGTGCAATCCGGGCCCCATCATCAGGTCTTGAGCGGGCCGGCGTCGGATGCTATGTAGGTCTAGCTGCCCCGTTGGAGATCGGCGCTGCGCTTCTTTGCAGACGGTTCGGCGGCACTTCGGCATCGACCCAACCCGTCATGACTCCCTGCCGGGCACGTAGGAGCCGTAGAGCAAGCGGACAGAATGTCCGCTTCGGAGGCTCGGGGCCGCTCGACTGAACGGCGACAATCGGCGCGCCCGGTCCGTTCACCATGGCTTCAGCGAAGGTCGGCTTTCCACCCGATCCGGCCAGTCGTCGATGCTGCCGTGGACGTCGGCTTAGGGGCAGGAAGAGCCGTTCCGAATGCGAGGCTGAGTGACCGAGAAGGGTCGAGAGCCGCCCTTCTAACCGGGTATCAAGCCTATGATTTGCACCACTAGCGAACGCAAGCCTTTCGCTCCCACGTGTCCTTAGCCCTCGCGTCGCGGCTCGTTTGCGTTGCTTTACTAACATGAGGATTCGTTGACAAGTTAGCAAAGACCTGCTAGCGTCGGCGGTTACCAATTCGGGAGTTATCGCCGTGAGCACGGCCGATTACCGCGTTTATATCGATGTCGTCGCGCCGCCCCACGGTTCTTCAACCTGTGAGACCGAGCCTGATGTGCTCCTGCTAAAACAGGTGGAGCAGGTGACAATATTGGTTTTGGAAGGACCGGCCCGGCGCTTTGCCCAGGATTCCGAGCATGGGGATCACAGGGGCCGCAGAGGTCCTCGTATTTATAACGGCAATTGTGGGTTTGGCTGTTATTTCGCTGCAGAAACAGCCAGGAGGGGCCGAGGGCGTCCGTTTGCGAAGGGCGGTCCGGCAATGCTACCGGCCCTACCCGGCGGTTCCAACGAACCGGGCCACTGGGCTTCCGAGTCTCTTGCTCGCCAGATCAAGTAGACAGCTACATAATTCCGTTCTTTTGCCCAAACCGGATCTTTTTGATATCGGAGCTCGATGAGAGAACTCGCGCTCGACGACATTGAGGCGCTCGCAGTCGGCGCCTGGATCCTCGGCACCGGCGGGCGGCGGCAGCCCTTATCTGGGGCTCCTCAACATGCGGCGGCTCTATGCCGAGGGACATCGCGTGTCGCTGATGTCGCCGCTCGACCTCGCCGACGAAGATTGGGTGGCGGTGGTCTCCAATATGGGGGCGCCGCTCGTCGGCCAGGAGCGGCTCGCCGACAGCCGCAACATCGCCCGCGCCGTCGAAATTCAGCAAGGGTTGCTGGGATCGAAGTTCCGCGCGGTGATGCCGCTCGAGATCGGCGGCGGCAACGGCATTCAGCCGCTGATGGCGGCGGCCCACCTCGGGCTTCCGGTGGTCGACGCGGATACGATGGGCCGCGCCTATCCCGAAGCGCAGATGACCAGCGTCGCAGTCGGCGATCTTCGCCCCTATCCTTGCGTGCTCTACGATCCGCGCGGCATCGAGGCGGTGGTGACCAACGTCCCGAGCTGGAAGTGGATGGAGCGGGTCAGCCGCAAGATCTGCGTCGAGCTCGGCTCGATCGCCTCGACCTGCAAGGCGCCGCGCACCGGGCGCGAGGTCAAGGATTGGGGCATTCATTTCACCGTGACGAAAGCAATCGGCATCGGCCGCCGCGTGCGGCAAGCGCAGCGGCATCACGAGGACCCGGTGGGCGCGATCCTCGACGAAGGGCACGGCAAGCTCATCTTCCGCGGCAAGGTCATCGACGTCGCCCGCCGCACCACGGAGGGGTTTCTGCGCGGCCGGGCGGTGATCGAAGGCCTCGATGAAGACCGCGGATCGCGGCTCGATATCGCGTTCCAGAACGAATGGGTCGTGGCTTGGCGCGACGAGGCCCCGATCGCGATGTCGCCTGAACTTGTCTGCGTGCTGGACACCGTATCGGGCGAAGCATTCGGCACCGAAACCATCGGCTATGGCCGGCGGGTCTCCGTCGTCGTGCTCCCCGCGCCGCCGGTTTTCCTGACGCCGAAGGGGCTCGATCATGTCGGACCGCGCGCCTTCGGCTACGACCTCGACTTCCGCTCGGTCTTCGACCAAGGGCGCGTAAGTGGTGGCGCATAAGCCGATGCGGCGGATCGGCGTCGATGTCGGCGGCACCAACACGGATGCTGTCATGCTCGAGGACGGGAGGGTGGCGCACGCCGTCAAGACGCCGACCACGTCCGATGTCACCACTGGCATTGTGACGGCGCTTGCAGAGCTGACGCGCCGCCCGGGAATCGCGCGCAGCAGGATCGACGGCGTCGTGATCGGCACGACCCATTTCGTCAACGCCGTCGTGCAGCGCCGCGATCTGGCGCGCGTCGCCGCGGTGCGGATCGGGTTGCCGGCGAGCGCGTCGCTGCCGCCGTTCTGCGACTGGCCCGCCGATCTCGCCGAGCAGGTCCGTGGCGAGGTCTTCATGATCGAAGGCGGGCACGATTACGACGGCCGGCCAATCGTGCCGTTCGACGAAATCGCGATGCTGCGGGTCGCGAGGCAAATCCGCGCCAGCGGGATCCGGTCGGTGGCGATCGCCGCAATTTTCTCGCCGCTCGATCCGGGCTGCGAGGAGCGGGCACGGGCGATCCTGTCCGAAGAGTGCCCGGATGCGTCCGTCACAATGTCCCACCGGCTCGGCCGCATCGGTCTCCTCGAACGCGAGAATGCTGCGCTCCTCAATGCCGCGCTGATCGATCTCGCTCGGGCGACGATCGCGGGATTTACCGCCGCGGTGCGCGGGTTCGCGGCTCCGCTTTATCTGACACAGAATGACGGGACGATGATGCAGGCCGAGACGGCGGCCGCGCTGCCGGTCATGAGCTTTGCCTCGGGCGCCACCAACTCGATGCGCGGCGCGGCCCTCCTCTCGGGGCTCACAGACGCAATGGTGATCGATGTCGGCGGCACGACGACAGATATCGGCCAGCTGCGCCGCGGATTTCCGCGCGAGGCGAACTCGGTTGTCGAAGTGGGCGGCGTGCGCACGTTGTTCCGCATGCCGGATCTCTTGTCGATCGGGCTTGGCGGCGGGAGCCTCGTCTCGGCCGACGGCCGTTCGGTCGGGCCGGAAAGCGTTGGCTACCGGCTGATCGAAGAGGGACTGGTCTTCGGCGGCAATACGATGACTGCGACCGATGTCGCGGTCGCAGCCGGCCTCGCTCGGATCGGCGACGATCGTGCCGTCGCCGATCTCCCGCGCAATCTTGTGCAAAGGGCGCTGGACCTAGCGCGGGCAAAAATCGAGGACTCGGTCGATAGGATGAAGACCGACGCCAGCGAATTGCCGCTGATCGCGGTAGGCGGCGGGGCGTTCTTGGTGCCCGACCGCCTCGCTGGCATTTCGCAAGTGAGCCACGTGCCGCACGGCGACTGCGCCAATGCCGTCGGCGCCGCGATCGCCCAGGTGAGCGGCGAAACCGACCAGATCTATCGCGGCCTCAGCCGCGAAGAAGCGATTGCGGCGGCCGAAGCGCAGGCTAGAGAACGCGCGATCGCGGCGGGCGCCGCGCGGGGGACGCTCCAAACGGTCGATGTCGAAGACATTCCGCTCGCTTATCTGCCGGGCAATGCGCTCAGGGTCCGGGTGCGCGTCGCCGGCGAATTGGCTTCATCAGCAAATCAGAATGGATCGAGCTCGCCGGCAGCACCCGGTAGCGGGATGGCGCTCCGAAGCCAGTAATCACAGCAGATCGGCAAGCAGCGCCATGTCCTCGAGCATCAATGGGAATGCATGGGTACGGCCGGGCGCGGTCAGACCACTGCGCTTTATCCGCTCGTGCAGCCCATCGTCATCGCGCCGCCAGCGCTGATTAGAAGAACCATGCTATGCGATTAAGGCTATTTTCGGGAATCCCGGCATCGCCGGTTGTCACCGCTTCGGACAGCCGCTCAACCCGGGTGCGTCCCCGATCGAAGCTCAACCCTGCCTGCTCATATTCCGACCGGATGCTGCCCGCGCCCAAGCCGAGTTGCAACCGCCCCTCAGTCAGAAGATCGATTGTCGCGGCCTCGCGCGCGACCAAGACCGGATGGCGAAAATCGTTGTTGAGCACGTTGGTGCCGACGCGAAGATGTTTGGTCGCCTCGGCGGCGCTGACCAGTGCTGGCATCGGCGCCATAAGCTCTGTGAGATGATCGGGGGCGGTCAGCGTGCTGTAGCCGAGATCCTCGATCTTGCGAGCCTTCTCCGCCCATTCGGCGCGCGATTGCGCGTGACGAACGTTCACCCCGAACCGAAATGGCTTCATTTTTCGACCGGTCCCATCCCATGGCGAGGCTGCGGCTCTCAGGACGCCAGAGAAGGTACATCATTTGCGTCCTTTTTTCAGATTCCTGCCAGGACCTCGCCTTATGCGCCGAGCGCTGCCGGCTGGGCCGGGAGTCTCCTCTTCCTCGACGCGGAAGACCAAGCGGCCGCCGATGCCGTCGGCTTGGACGAGGCGCACCAGCACCTCTGCGCCCAGTCGGTAGACCCGGCCGGAATTGCGTCCGACCAATCGCTGGGCTCTCTCGTCGCGGACATAGTAATCGCCGGGCAGGGTCGATATCGGGACCAGCCCGTCGGCGCTGTTTTCCCGCAATTTCACGAACAGCCCGAAACCCGCGACCCCGCTGATGTCGGCGGTAAAGAGGCTGCCGACCGATCCGGCGAGAAGGGTCGCCCGGTAGCGGTCAATGGCAGCCCGCTCGGCTTCGGCGGCACGCCGTTCAGTTGCCGAGATGTGTGCGGCGATCGCTTCAACCTGGTCACGGGCGGTGTCGGCTTCCGCATCTCCGAGTAGCGCGCGATGCACCAAAAGGTCGGCGTAGCGTCGGATCGGTGAGGTGAAATGGGCATAGCGGCGCAGCGCCAGACCGAAATGCCCGATATTGTTCGGATTATAGGAGGCCTGAGCCTGGCAGCGCAGGACCAGGTCATTGACCAGCACGGCCTCCCCGGTGCCGGCGGCGCGGCGCAGCACGCGATTGAACAGTTCCGGCTTTATCGCCTGCCCTTTGGCCAATGCCAGGCCGGGAAGGCCAGTCTCCTCCAGAAAGACGCGCAGCAACTCCACTTTGTCCGGGTCGGGCGCGTCGTGCACGCGGTACATGCATGGTTGCCGGCGCGCTTCGAGCTCCTCGGCGGCGGCGACATTCGCCAGGATCATGAATTCCTCGATCAGCCGATGGCTGTCGAGCCGCTGGGCGCGGACGATTGCCGCCGGCCGCTTCTCGGCATCGAGCACGACCCGATCCTCGCTGAGGTCCAGCTCCAATGCTCCGCGCGCCGCGCGCGCCTCGGCGAGGGCTGCGTAGGCGCCGTAGAGAGCGGCGATGCGATGCCGGCGCCAGCCCGCAACCGGCACTGCCGTCCCGGGCCGCCTGGACTTCTTCATAGGTCAGGCGCGCGGCGGAACGCATGATGCCGCGCTCGAAACGATGCCGCCGCTTGCGGCCCGCGGCGTCGATCCACAGCTGGACGGCGAGGCAGGCGCGATCCACGCCGGGCTTCAGCGAGCACAGCTCATTCGACAGCGCCTCGGGCAGCATCGGGACGACGCGATCGGGAAAATAGACCGAATTGCCGCGCCGCTCGGCCTCACGGTCGAGGGCGCTGCCGGGCCGCACATACCAGGCGACGTCGGCGATCGCGACGATGAGGTGCCAGCCGCCGCGGTTCTCTGGGTCGAGGTCCGGCTCGGCCCACACCGCGTCGTCGAAATCGCGGGCGTCGCTGCCGTCGATCGTGACCAGCGGGATATCGCGCAGATCGGCTCGTCCGGCCGGGGTGACCGGCAATGCCGCCTCGGCTTCGGCGAGCGCCGCGGCAGGAAATTCGGTCGGGATGTCATAGGCGGCAATCGCCAGCAGGCTTATCGCGCCGGGGTCCGAGGCGGGACCCAGCCGTTCGATGACACGGGCTCGCGGCGCGCCGAGCCTTCCCGCGACGAGCTGCTCGGCGACGACCAATTCCCCTTCGCCGGCGCCGCCCGTGTCGTGCGCCGCGACCCGATATTCGTTGCGGTTACGCCGGTCGGCCGGCACCAGCCTGCCGCCCTCGCGGGTGTTCTGGAAGGTCCCGATGATCCGCTCACCGGCGCTGTCGAGCCTGCGGATGATCCGCGCTTCGATGTCGCCGGTTTCGAGTGGCACGAGCCGTGCCGCGGCCCGCTCGCCGACCTTCAACACCTCGCTCGCCCCGCTCTCGATGATGCGCAAGAGCGGCGCCGGTTCCGGCCTCGGCCAGGCGACCGGGCGGGCGAGCGCCAGCCCATCCTCGTCGCTGCCTATCCGCTCGATAACGGTCATCTCGGGAAGCGGCGGGGTGGCGACAAAGCGCCGGTTGGCGGCGCGGGTGACGGCCCCGGAACGCTCGATATTGCGCAGCATGTCGCGCAGCTCCGGGCGATTGCCCGGCGCTACGGCGAAGGCGCGAGCGATCTCGCGCTTGCCGACCGCGGAGGGGCTCTCGCGGATGAAGGCGAGAAGCTCGGCCGCCGAAGGCAGATCGCCGCGGCGGTGCTCTCCGAGAACTATTTGCGCGAGATTTCACCACTCAGCGGGGCGATGTCCCGGATCGAGGTCGAGGCGTCTTCGCCGTCGATCGAGTGGCGTTGGTTTTTGTTGCCGCGCTCTTTTTGTTGCATCGGTCATTTTCGCCGTCGCGGATTTTTTTCCTGTTATGACAGTTTGTAGTGCGATCCGGTCGCCGCGCCATTCTTGGCGGCCTTGGTGGGGGCCGCCTTCTTCGATGCGGATTTGGCGGTCTTGCGTCCGCGTTTCTTGCCTTTGTCGCGCTGCGCGGCGAGGAGCGGCAATGCCTCGGCTAGGGAGAAGGTGTCGGGATTAGAATTGCGCGGCAGCGACGCGATCACGCCGTCATGGCTTACATAGGGGCCGTAGCGTCCGCGAAAGAGGCCGACCGTGCCGCCTTCGGGGTGGGCCCCGAGCTCGCGAACCAGCTGCGGCCCGCGGCGCTGCGTGGAAGACGGTTCGGCCAGCAGCACGACCGCGCGGTTCAGGCCGATCGTCAGCACGTCGTCGGCGCCGAGCGATTTGAACGTCGATCCGTGCTTGATGTACGCGCCGAACCGGCCGATGCCGGCGACGATCGCATCGCCGGTTTCGGGATGTCGGCCGAGCTCGCGCGGCAATGCGAGCAGCCGCAATGCGGTCTCGATATCGATTTCGGCCGGCTTCAGGGAGCGGGGCAGGGCCACCCGCTTGGGCTTGAAGTCGCCGTTGCCTTCGCCGAGCTGGACATAATGGCCATAGGGGCCCTTTTTCAGCGTGACCGCCAAGCCGGTCCCGGGGTCCGTGCCGAGCGCGGTTTCGGGAGCGGCGGCCTCAGCGTCGCTCTCCACCGCGAGCGGCCTTGTAAAGCGGCAATTCGGGTAGTTGGAGCAGCCGATGAAAGCGCCGAACTTGCCGAGCTTGAGGCTGAGCCTGCCGGCGCCGCAAACGGGGCAGAGGCGCGGGTCGTGCCCGGAATCACCATTGGGGAAAAAGTGCGGGCCGAGCGCCTCGTCGAGAGCGGTCAGCACCTGGCTGATCGTCAACTCCTTGGTGCCGTCGATCGCAGCTGAGAAATCGCGCCAGAAGTTCCGCAGAACCTCCTTCCAATCGATGCGTCCGCCGGAAACATCGTCGAGCTGGTTTTCGAGGTCGGCGGTAAAATTGTACTCGACATAGCGCTCGAAGAAGTTCGTCAGAAATGCGGTGACGAGGCGCCCTCGATCCTCGGGAACAAACCGACGCTTTTCGAGGCGGACATAGTCGCGGTCCTGCAGAACTTGCAAGATCGAGGCATAGGTCGACGGCCGGCCGATGCCGAGCTCTTCGAGTTTCTTGACGAGACTGGCTTCGGTATAGCGCGGCGGCGGCTGCGTGAAATGCTGGCTCGGCGTAACCTCGCCGCGGGCGAGCCGCTCGGCCTTGCGCATCGCCGGCAGCCGCCCGCCTTCGCCCTCCTCGTCGACGGTGTCGTCGCGGTCCTCCTGGTACAGCGTGAGAAACCCGTCGAACAGGATGACCGAGCCATTCGCCCGCAGGCGGAGCCGCCCGGCGGCGTCGGCGATGTCGACGGCGACCTGCTCAAGGAGCGCCGATGCCATCTGGCTCGCCACCGTCCTCTTCCAGATCAGCTCATAGAGCCGGAGCTGGTCGCGGTCGAGATGCGAGGCGACATCGGCGGGCTTGCGCGCGAGATCGGTCGGCCGGATCGCTTCGTGCGCTTCCTGCGCGTTCTTGGCGGGGCTGCGGTAAACCCGCGGCGCGTCCGGCAGGTAACGCGCTCCGAACTCGCCGCCGATCAGCTGGCGAGCCGCGGCGATCGCTTCGGCCGAGATCGCCACACCGTCGGTCCGCATATAGGTGATGAGCCCTACCGTCTCGCCGGCGAGCTCGATGCCCTCGTACAGCCGCTGCGCAATCTGCATCGTCCGGTTGGCCGACAGCCCGAGCTTGCGCGACGCCTCTTGCTGTAAGGTGGAGGTCGTAAAGGGTGGGAACGGGTTGCGGCGGACCTGCCGGCTGTCGATCTCGGCGACGGTAAAACCCGATGCGCGCAGGATCGTGTCGGCGGCGGCTCGTGCCTTGGCCTCGGTGTCGAGATCAAAGCGCTCGAGACGCTTGCCGTCGAGATGGGTCAGCCGCGCCGTAAAGGTCTGGCCGGCCTCGGTTTTGAATTCGACCTCGATCGTCCAGTATTCGCGGGACTTGAACGCCTCGATCTCGGATTCCCGCTCGCAGACCAGGCGCAGCGCGACCGACTGAACGCGCCCTGCCGAGCGGCTGCCCGGGAGCTTGCGCCACAGCACCGGCGATAAGGTGAAACCGACGAGGTAGTCGAGCGCACGGCGCGCGAGGTAGGCCTCGACCAGCTCGCGGTCGATCTCGCGAGGGCGAGTGAACGCATCGAGCACCGCGTTCTTAGTCACTTCGTTAAAGACGACGCGCTTGATGTCGAGATGCTTGAGCCCGCGGCGCGAATTGAGCACCTCGCTGACATGCCAGGAAATCGCCTCGCCTTCGCGGTCCGGGTCGGTCGCAAGAAAAAGACGGTCGGCACCGCGCACCGCCTCGAGGATCGTTTTCAGGTGTTTTTCAGACTTGCCGTCGACCTCCCACGACATCGCAAAATCCGACTCCGGCAGAACCGAGCCATCCTTTGCCGGAAGGTCGCGGACATGGCCGTAGCTGGCGACGACCTTGTAATCGCTGCCCAGATACTTGTTGATGGTTTTCGCCTTTGCGGGCAACTCGACGACGACGACTTTCATCAATCGGCTCTATGGCGCAAGGTCGCCCCTGCGGGACAGCTTAGGTGGGTGCGCAATCAAAGCGACGCAAACACTCAGCGCAAGGAAACTAGATTGCCGGGGTGGCGTTCGACGCGGCCGGCAAGTTCCAGCTCGAGGAGCAGGGTGGCCACTGCGGCGGCTGACAAGTGGCATTGGCGCACCAGTTCGTCAACCGCGACCGGGGTCGGCCCCAATCTTTCGATTACCAGGTCGAGCGCGGCGTCATCTGCGACTGGCGCGGGCTCCCTGACCGGCGGCCAATGCATCACGGCCGGCGGCGGGACCGACGGAGGCGGGGGCGGCGCCGCCGGCCGTTTCAGCTGCAGCTGGAGCTGCGACAGCACGTCCTCGGCGTTCTCGGTCAGGATCGCGCCATGCCGGATCAGATCGTTCGCGCCGCGACATCGCGGATCGAGCGGGGAGCCGGGCACCGCGAAGACGTCGCGACCTTGCTCCAGCGCGAATCGGGCGGTGATCAGCGAACCGGAGCGAGCCGCGGCTTCGACCACGACCACCCCGAGAGCCATCCCTGAGATGATCCGGTTGCGGCGCGGAAAGTGTCTTGCCTGCGGCTCGGTTCCGAGCGGCAGCTCGGCGACAATTGCTCCCTGGCGCACCATCGCCTCGTGTAGTCCGCGGTTTTCTTCAGGGTAGACGACATCGACGCCGCCGGCGACAACGGCGACGCTGCCGGTCTCGAGCGCACCCAGATGCGCTGCGGCATCGATGCCGCGGGCCAGGCCCGAAACGACGACAATGCCGCCCTGCCCGAGCGCCGCGGCGAGGTCGCGGCAGAAGCGCCGGCCGTTGGCCGAGGCGTTGCGCGCCCCGACCACCGCCACGATCGGGCTGCCGAGCAACTCCGCCCGCCCGTGCACGGTCAGGATCGGCGGCGCGTCTTCGATTGCCGCGAGCCCGCTCGGGTAGGTTGGCTCGCCCCAACAGACGAGCCGCGCCCCGAGACGCTGCAGTGCGGCGAACTCGGCCTCGGCCTCGGTGCGGGTGACCGGGGTCACGGTCTTGGAGCGCTCGCCGCGCCGGGCGAGCTGCGGTACCATTTCCAGCGCCGCGCGGGCGGAGCCGAAGCGGCGCAACAAAGCGTAAAAGCTGACCGGGCCAATGGTCTCGGTCCGGCACAACCGCAGCCAGTCGAGGCGCTCCTGCGGATCGAGTTCGCGTGCGGCCAGTGCGTGCCTCAGCTTTTACCGAGAGAGATCCGGCTCTCCGTGCCAGCCAGCAGCCGGCGGATATTCGCATGGTGCCGCAGGATGATTAACAAGGCGATACCGGCGATCAGCAGCGCGGTCGCCTTATCGACCACCACTGCCGCGAGCGCGGCGCCGGCGACCGCGGCAACCAGCGCGGCAAGCGAGGAGTAGTGGAACAAGAGGGCGGTGGCCACCCAAAGAACCGCCGTGACGAGCGCCACCGGCCAGGCGAGCGGGATCAGGACGCCGAGCGCGGTGGCGACCGCCTTGCCGCCGCGAAAACCGAGCCAGACCGGAAACATGTGGCCGAGGATCACGCAGCCCGCCGCAATCAGCGCAGCGGTCTGCCCCCAGCGCTGGGCAATCACCACGGCTGCCGCGCCCTTCGCCAGATCGAGCAGCAGGGTGAGGGCCGCGAGCCCTTTGCTGCCGGTGCGCAGGACATTGGTGGCGCCGATATTGCCGGAGCCGATCTGCCGGATGTCGCCATGACCGGCGAGCCGGGTCAGCAACAGCCCGAACGGGATCGAGCCGAGGAGGTAGCCGAGTATGGCCGCGGCGAAGGTGATGCCCTCACCCTCCCGACGCTTCGCGTCGGGCCCCTCCCTCTCCCGCAGTGCAGGAGAGGGGCTTTCGTCGGTAACACATAAGGGGCCCTCTCCCGCACCGCGGGAGAGGGGGGATCCATCCCGCTCCCATTCCCTCCCCCGCTTGCGGGGGAGGGTTAGGGTGGGGGCTGGGTGGGCGAGGGTAGCTCGACGGCACTTAACTCTCTGCCCGAAAGATCGTGCGGCCGTCGACGAGCGTGCGCCGCACCCGGCCCTTCACCGGACGTCCGTCAAACGGCGCGTTCTTCGATTTCGAGCGGAAATCGTCGGTGGAGATTGGCCAGGGCAGATCCGGGTCGAACAGAACCAGGTCGGCCGGCGCGCCGGGCGCTAGCCTTCCGACCGGAAGCCGCAGAATGCGGGCCGGGTTCGCGGTCAGGCGCCGGATCACCTCGAGGAGGCCGAGATGGCCGTTGTGATAGAGCTCGAGCGAGAGCGGCAGCAACGTTTCGAGCCCGACGATCCCATAGGCTGCCGAGCTGAAGGGCAGGCGCTTCGAATCCTGGTCCCAGGGCGCATGGTCGCTGGCAATCGCGTCGATCGTGCCGTCACGCAAGCCTTCGACGACGGCGCGCCGATCCCATTCGCTGCGTAATGGCGGGGAGAGCTTGGCGAAGGTGCGGTAGTCGCCGATCGCCGTCTCGTTCAGCACGAAATAGGGCGGGGCGGTATCGCAAGTCACGGGCAGCCCTTGCGCCTTGGCCCGGCGCACCGCCTCGACCCCGGCAGCGGTCGATACATGGGCGACGTGATAGCGGGCGCTGGTGATCTCGACCAGCCTCAGGTCGCGCTCGATCATGATGACCTCGGCCATCGGCGTGATCGCCGGAAGCCCCAGCCGCGTCGCGATCTCGCCTTCGCTGACTTCGCCGGCGCGAGCGAGGCTTGGCTCTTCGGGATGCTGCAACACCAGGAGATCGAAGGTTCGGGCATAAGCGAGAACCCGCCGCATGACGAGCGCATCGGCCACCGCCCGCACCCCGTCGGTAAAGCCGAGCGCCCCGTTCGCCGAAAGGAGGCCCATCTCGGTCAGATCGCGGCCGGCAATCGCCTTGGTCGCAGCGGCGTAGGTGTAAATCTTGGCGAGCTTAACCTCGCGCGCTCGGCGGGCGAGGAACTCGACGACCGAGACGTCGTCGACCGGCGGCTCGGTGTTCGGCAGGGCAACCATCGTCGTGACCCCGCCAGCGGCAGCAGCCCGCCCGGCGGTCTCGATCGATTCCATGTGCTCGGCGCCGGGCTCGCGCAGCTGGACGCGCATGTCGACGAGCCCAGGGGAGAGACACAGCCCGTCGGCGTTCACCGTCTCCGCGTCGCGGCCCGCGACCGCGAGATCGCCGCCGACCGCCGCGATCCGGTCGCCTTCGACCAGCAGATCGCCGCAAGCATCGAGCCCGCTTTCCGGGTCAAGCAAACGAGCGCGGCGGAACAGCAGCCGGCTCATAACACCGGCGGCCCATTCCCGAGATCGCGGGTCAGGATCTCCAGACACGCCATGCGGACCGCGACCCCCATCTCGACCTGCTGGCGAATGAGGCTGCGGTCGATGTCGTCTGCGACCTCGCTGCCGATCTCGACGCCGCGGTTCATCGGGCCCGGATGCATAATCAGCGCATCGGGCTTGGCCGCGCGCAATTTGTCGTAATCGAGCCCGAAGAAGTGGAAATATTCGCGGGTCGACGGCACGAACGCGCCGTGCATGCGCTCACTCTGCAGCCGCAGCATCATCACGATGTCGACCTCGGCGAGCCCCTCGGTCATGTCGTGAAAGACCTCGACACCGAGCCGCTCGATCTCGGCCGGCAACAGCGTGCGCGGCGCGACGACCCGCACGCGCGCCCCCATCGTGTTCAGCAACGCAATGTTCGAGCGCGCGACGCGGCTGTGCAGCACGTCGCCGCAGATCGCGACGGTGAGCCCGCCGAGCCGGCCCTTGCGCCGGCGGATCGTCAAGGCGTCGAGCAAGGCCTGGGTCGGGTGCTCGTGGCTGCCGTCGCCGGCATTGATGACGGCGCAGTCCAGTTTCTCGGACAGCAGCTGGACCGCGCCCGATTCGGGATGGCGCACGATCAGCACGTCGGGGTGCATCGCGCTCAACGTCATCGCCGTGTCGATCAGGGTCTCGCCTTTGTGCATCGAGCTCGCCGCGACCGACATGTTGATCACGTCGCCGCCGAGCCGCTTGCCGGCGACCTCGAACGAGGTGCGCGTCCGCGTCGAGTTCTCGAAAAAACAATTGATGATCGTGCGCCCGCGCAACAACGCGCGCTTCTTCTCGGCCTGCCGGTTCAGCTCGACATACCCGTCGGCCAGATCGAGGACATGCTTTATGGCCTCGGGTGACAAGCCTTCGATACCGAGCAGATGCCGGTGCCGGAATACCGTCTCGCGGGCAGCTCCCTGCATGAGCCCCGGACTATATGAGGCGTGCCCTCGTCCCGCAATAACGACCGCGGCATCGACAGGCCCCGGTGGCTGCAGGTGTCGGCCGGATGATACACGAACCATCGCTCTCGCGGTTGACGCGGCTCTGTCCTTCATCTATAAACCGCCCATGATTTGCGCATCCTTCCGCCTGATGGCGACTACCGACTCGCGCGGCTTTGCCGTGGGGCCTGAGGGTATGCGCGTGTACTGAATACGACCAACACGCGACCATACGGGGCCCCGCCGATACCGGTCGGGGCCCTTTCTTTTTGAGGGTCTCGCTTGGCAGCGGCGGCGGCGCCGTGTTGGAGATGAGAGAGATCCCGATGCAACCGGTCGATGCACAAAATCAGCGGCTTTGCGGAGCTGCAGGGTCCGGCATCGGCGCGGAGCTGCGGGCGACCCTGGCCCTCGCGGCGCCGCTCGCTGCGGCCAATCTCGCGCAGATGGCAATGGGCGTTACCAACACGGTGATGGTCGGGCGTCTCGGCCCCATGCCGCTCGCCGCCGCCGGGCTCGGCGGGATGATTTTTTTCACCATCGGCGTCATGCTCCAGGGAATTCTTTTTGCCGTGGCACCGCTTGCCGCGCATGCGCTCGGCGCGGGCGATCGACGTGCGGCGGGTCGGATCGCGGGCGCCGGCCTCGCACTCGCCGTGCTATTGGCGCTGCCCTTTGTCGCCGCGCTGATGAGTTTGGATCGCCTGCTCGAATGGCTGGGCTACGATGCCGCACTCGCGACTGAGATCGGGCGCTATTTGCGCGCGCTCGGCTGGGGTGGGCCCGCTTTTCTCGGCTTTGGGGTGCTCCGCAGCCTCTTCGCTGCACTGTCGCATACGCGTCCGGTGATGGCGGTGCTGCTCGTCTGCGTTGCCGGCAACGCGGTGCTGAACTGGGTGCTGATCTTCGGCCATCTTGGGGCGCCGGCCCTCGGCGTCGCCGGCTCGGGCTATGCGAGCTCGATCAATCAGTGGCTGATGCTGGCTGGCCTCGCGCTGTGCGTCCGCATCATGCCGGGTCTGGCGGGTTTGCGTATGCTGCGCAACGCCTGCGCCGCGAGCCGGACCCAGATGGCGAACATCCTGCGCCTCGGCCTGCCGATCGGCGGGCTCAGGGGGATGGAGGTCGGCGTCTTTCTTGCCGCCGGGATCCTAATGGGCCTCTTGGGGGCGGCGGCACTCGGGGCGCATCAGCTCGTCCTCAATTGCGCGAGCATCCCGTTTATGGTGCCGCTGGGTCTCGGTCAGGCCGCGACGGTCCGTGTCGCCTACGAGCTCGGCTCCGGCCGGGCATTCGCCGCGCGCCGGGCCGGCTTAATGGCGCTTGCCCTCGGGGTCGGGTTCATGTGCGCTGCGGCGGTTGTGTTGTGGACCGTGCCGGAGGCCATCATCGCAGTCTATGTCGACATCGCCGACCCGGCCAATCGCGAGACCGTCGAGATCGCGCGGCGTCTCATTGTAATTGCGGCGATCTTCCAGGTGTTCGACGGGATGCAGGTGATCGCGGCCGGCGCGCTGCGTGGCTACAGGGACACCTTTGTCCCGATGATATTGGCTGCCTTCGGGTACTGGGGCGCCGGCTTTCTCGGGGGGTGGTTGCTCGCCTTTCCGCTCGGCTATGGCGCAATCGGCCTGTGGTGGGGCCTCGCCCTCGGGCTCGCGGTCGTCGCCATCCTGCTGACCGTGCGGCTCCATTTGCTCGCGCCGCCAGCCATCCGGTCAGCCGAGGCGGTCGCCCTGCGATAACCTCTTCCACGGAGGCCGAAAATTGGCCAAAATCGCGCCACGCCTCTGGGAATCCGGGGAATGTCGATTTTAATGGATCGAGCTGTACCGGCGCCACGTGCGCGAGGGTGCCGATCTGCCGCTGGCCGCCGCTCCGCTGCGGGGTGCCCGCGGGATCACCGCCAGTTTTCCGGACGAAGTCCATGACCGCCGACGGTTTCACCTCAGTCCATCGCAAATTCACTCCAGGCTCAACCATCCCATGATCGGGGGCGATGGATATTGGATTGGTATGATCCGGTGTTCAGCGAGCGAATGCCCAGGGCCAAAGCGGGTGGGTCAGCTCGACAGGGGAGCCATCAATGGCCGGGACCACGCACCATAAAGTGTTGATCATCGGCGGCGGCACCGCCGGAATTACCGTGGCGGCAAGCTTGAAGCGCCACGGGCCGGGCGGGATCGACATCGCAATCGTCGAGCCGAGTGACACGCACTACTACCAGCCGGCATTCACGCTCGTCGGGGCCGGGCTCTACGATCTCAGGCGTACGCATCGGCCGACCGACAGCCTGGTGCCATCGGGCGTCAAACGCATCAAGGCCGCCGCGCGCAAGTTCGATCCCGCGAGCAACCAGGTCGAACTTTCCACCGGCGAGGGGGTCACCTATGACTATCTGGTGGTCTGCGCCGGCGTGAAGCTCGATTGGGCCAAGATCGATGGCCTCGCCGAGGCGCTTGGTCGTGATGGCGTGTGCAGCAACTATTCTCCGGATCACGTCAGCTACACTCGGGAGTGTATCAACGCACTCAAGCCCGGGAGCAAGGCGGTATTCACTCAGCCGCCGCTGCCGTTCAAGTGTCCGGGCGCGCCGCAGAAGATCGTTTATCTCACTGCCGACCATCTGCAGCGCGGGGGCATCCGAGCCAACGTCGATCTCCAGTATTTCGTGCACGCGCCAGTGATTTTCGGCGTGCCGTTTTTCGCCCGCGAGTGTGCCAAGGTTGCCGAGCGTTACGGCGTCCCGGTGCACTACCAGCACAACCTCGTCGCCGTTGACGCCAAGGCCAAGACTGCGGTTTTCGAGGTCGTCGGCGGCGACGACCAGGGTCAGCGGATCAGCGTGCCGTACGACATGCTGCACGTCTCGCCGCCGCAAAGCCCGCCCGACGACATCAGTTCGAGCCCGCTCGCCAACCCCGCCGGCTGGGTTGAAGTCGACCAGAACTCGATGCAGCACGTGCGCCACGCCAATGTATTCGCACTCGGCGACGTCACCACGACGCCAAATTCGAAGACCGCCGCCGCCGTGCGCAAGCAGGCGCCCGTGGTGGTGCGGAACATTCTAAGGTTAATGAACGGTCAAGCGATCGACGGCGGCTATGACGGTTATGCCTCGTGCCCGCTGACCACCGCCAACGGCAAGGCGATCATCGCCGAGTTCATCTACGGCGGCAAAGTCACTCCGACCCTGCCCGTCCTCGATCCCGGCAAGGAGCGCTGGCTAGGTTGGTGGATCAAGGTGAGCTTCCTGCCAACCCTGTATTGGCAATACATGCTCAAGGGCTACGAGTGGTTCCCCAAACACAATACCGCATTCAAGGAACCCACCGTCCGATAAACGGGTATTAGAATAGGAAGGATACTCGTTTGTTCTAGTGCGGCGGGCAGCGAAGGCGAAGGCTCCAGCTGATATGGAACCAGCGGTAACCGCTCTCTTGGACAAGACGACCAATACGATCACCTATATTGTCGCCGACCAGGCAACGGCCAAGGCCCCGGGCTCCGGGCCCCGGGCTAGCTTCTGCCGTAGCTGTCCTCCAGCCGGATTATATCGTCTTCGCCGAGATAGCTCCCCGACTGCACCTCGATCAGGTGCAGCGGGATCTTGCCCGGGTTTTCGAGCCGATGGGCGGTGCCGATCGGGATGTAGGTCGATTGGTCCTCGGACAGCATCATCTCCTGGTCGCCGCGGCGGATCATGGCGGTGCCCTGGACGACAACCCAATGCTCGGCGCGATGATGGTGCATCTGCAATGACAGCTTGCCGCCCGGCTTGACCATGATGTGCTTGACCTGCACGCGATGGCCGTTGTGCAGCGAGGTGAAGGTACCCCAGGGGCGGTGCACGGTCGGCAGCGCATCGGCTTCGTCGCGGCGCTCTTTGACCAGCCGGGCGACGAGCTTCTTGACGTCCTGCGTGCGGTTGCGCGGTGCTACCATGACCGCATCGGCGGTCGCGACGACGACCAGATCCTCGATGCCGATCGCTGCCACGAGACCGGCTTCGGACCGAAGATAGCAATTGCGGGTGTCTTCGGCGATGACATTGCCTTCGATCGAAGTGCCGTGCTGGTCCTTGGTGCCCATCTCCCAAAGCGCGTCCCACGAGCCGACATCGCTCCACCCCATGCTGACCGGGACGACCGCGGCGCGCCGGGTACGCTCCATGACCGCGTAGTCGATCGAGTCACTATCGCAGGCGGCAAAGGCCTCCCGGCCAAGGCGGACAAAGTCGCTATCACGTTGCGCCGTCGCGAGTGCGTTACGGCATGCGGCGACCATGTCGGGCCTCAGCCGCTCCAACTCGTCGAGGTAGACCCTTGCGGGAAACAAAAAGATCCCGCTGTTCCACGAATGCTCGCCCGAGGCGACGTAGGCTTGCGCCTGTTCCGGTCCGGGTTTCTCGACAAATTCGGCAACCGCAAAGACATCCTTGGCGCCGTCGAGCTCGCCGCCACGCCGGATGTAACCGTAGCCTGTCTCGGCGCGCTGCGGCGCGATGCCGAAGCTGACCAGCGCACCGGCGCGGGCCGCGGCGGCTGCGCGCTCGATGGCGTCGGCAAAGGCCGCGAGATCGCCGATCGTGTGGTCGGAGGGCATGACCAGCATCAGCGGATCGGGTTCCGCTTCGGTCAGCGCCAAGGCGGCGATGCAGGCGGCGGGGGCCGTGTTGCGGCCGACCGGCTCGAGCAGGAGCGCACGCGGAACGGCCGCGATCTCGCGCAATTGCTCGGCAATGATGAACCGATGCTCTTCATTGGCGACCAGCAAGGGCGAGGCGAAGCCCTGCCGGTCAGCAACCCGGCGAACCGTCTGCTGCAGCAGGCTGTCGTGGCCGAGCAAGCTCAGCAGCTGTTTCGGGTAAAGCGTGCGCGACATCGGCCAGAGCCGTGTACCCGAGCCGCCGGACAGAATGACGGGGTGAATCATGCGACTTCCTTACGGGCCCGAAGACGGACGGATTCGTTTCATGCGGATGCGCCGACGACATACACCGTTTTTGCATCCCCGCAAATGCTGCCCCGTCTTGCAAAAGAAAACCTTAATAGAAGGGAGCCCGCCCTCGACCGCAACGTTGATTAGGGCACGAACCGAAACGGAGTTTGCAATGGCGGAGTCGAGACAAGGAGGACCGCAGACCGCAAAGCGGTCGGAGCGGCCCATTGAGGATAACCGGAGCGACACTTCTGACGGCGGAAATGAGGCAGGCGGTCAGGCCGCTCAACGACAAGCCGAACGTCTAGCCGAACTCGGCCAGCAGGGGGTTCGCAAGGCCGCCGATGCTTCTGCAGCAGCAACGAGTGCTGCTCAGCGGTCGGGCTCTGCGGTCGCCGATTGTGCGCAAGAAATCACGGCGGCATGGGCCCGGTACGCCGAGGAGGTGATGCGGCATACTTCGGAGGCGAGCCGAGCCTTGCTGCGCGCCCGAACCTTCAACGAGATGCTCGAAGTGCAGGCCAAGCTGTTGCGCGACAATATGCAGGCGTTTCTCGATCAAAGCGTCAGAGTTGCCGAGTTGGCGAGCCTATGGGGGCGCGCCCCTTGGAGGAATTGAAGGCGGCGAGTACCGAGCGGCCGGGAAGCTAGCTGTAGCCCGGTGGTCTGTAGGGGCAGTAAGACGCTGCGGCCGGTCCCCGGGACTCCGACGTACCGGGGGTGGGTTGCTGCGAGATTTTAGGCGCCGGCTTGCTGTTTTTTGTCCAGGATGCGCTGGTGGAGGTTGCGCACGATCATCCCGGTCAGCCTTTCGTCATGGATAAAGAGACGCTGGCCGATCGGGTAGGGGTCCTGCTTAGTGACCTCGAGCGGCTCCTTCAGGATCTCGTCGGGGCCGAGGCCGCGGTCGACGAACTGCTCGATATATCCGACCCAGTTCTCGACGATCTGGCCCTGCTCCTTCAGGTAGGCCTTGGTGCAAGGTTCGCCGTGCCCGGGGATGATCGTCTCGACGTCGAGCGCCTCGATGCTCTGCAACGCCGCGAGCCACTCCCACGGGTCGCATTCCTGCAGCCAGCTGCGGCATTTGTGGAAGACGTTGTCGCCGGTGAACACGACCCCTTCTTCCGGCACATGGACCGAAGTCTGCGGCGCGGTGTGGCCCGGCATATGGATGATGTTGAAGGTGTGGTTGCCGACGTGCAAGGTCAGCGCGTCGGTAAAGGTCAGGGTCGGCGGGTTCGATGCCCGGTAGTCCGGGTGCCCGACCAGAAAGACGCTGTCGGGGTCGGTCTCTTTGAAGCGCTCGCGTTTCTCCTCGAGCGACCCGAACGCGTAGAGGTAGCGCTCGAAGCATTCCTGCAACTTGACCTGCCCGACGACTTTGATGTTCGGGAAATAGGCGTTGCCGGAGATATGGTCGCCATGCGGCTCGGTGTTGATCAGGTAGCGGATCGGCGCCTTGTCCTCCATGCGCTCGCGCCAGCGCACCGCGTCGATCGGCTGCTGCGGCGAGTTGATCATGACATAGCCGTCGCTGGTCTCGACAAAGCTCGGATTGCAGCCGGCGAAATAGACTTCGGTAAACGAGTGTGGTCCGACCCTGCGCATCGCTCTCTCCTCTTTTCGATGACTATTCTGCAGCCACCGGTACCGGCGCACGGCGGAGCCTGACGCGGGCGCCGCCGACGCATAGCAGGCTTAATAACAGCAGCGCGGCGGCGACGACCAGCACGAGATCCGGCCGTCCGGCATCGATGATCATGCCGTAAGGCACCGGCATTATTGCTCCGCCCAAGGACATGCCGGAGCTGACAAAGCCGAAGACCTTGCCGATCTGCCCCGGCGGGGCCGCGTCCTTGACCATCACATCGCGCGGCGTACGGCTCGCCCCGGTCATGATGCCCGCAACGAAAAGAACCCCGATGGTCGGCAATTCGGCGAGCGAGACGATTCCGGTCACCAACAACAGCGCCGCGGCGCCGACGGTCAGGATCACGACGAACGGCAAATGCCGGTCGGAGCGGTCGGCGACCCACCCGCCGACCAGCACGCCGCCGATCATGCCGGCCATGTACCCGGTCAACGCGGAAGAGGCCGCCTCGACCGTCAGGCCGTGCACCTGGTGGAGAATCGTGATCAACCAGGATTGGATGCCTGCTCCGGCCATCGACGACACCATGAAGAACGCAAAGAACATCAGCACCGAGCGGCTCAACAGCAGCCGCGCGCTGGAAGCCGGCGCTGCCGCGCGGCGGCGCGGCTCCCCAGCCTGATCTGTGAGAATGCGGCTCTGCCACAGGATCGTCGCGACGACCGGAAGGCCGAGAAGGCCGACGAACAGCAGCGCGCCGCGCCACCCCAACAGCAATGCCAGAGCCGCCGTCGCCGGCGGCGCGGCGGCAAACCCGACATGCCCGACAAAGGTGTGAAAGGCAAAGGAGCGTCCCAGTTTCGCCCGATCCACCGACCCGCTGAGGATCGCGTAGTCCGCCGGGTGAATGACCGAATTGCCGATGCCCGACAGCAACGCCAGCCCGACGACCTGCCAATAGGCGGTGGCGAGCCCCATCGCCGCGATCGACAGGGTCATCAACAGGGTCCCGCCGACCAGAAACGGCCGCGCGCCGTAGCGGTCGACGAGAAACCCCATCGGCGTTTGCATCACCGCCGCCGCCCCCGCCATGACCGCCATCGCCAGCCCCAGCTCGGCGAACGACACATCGAACGCCTTCTGCCAGGCGATGAACAGCGGCGGCAGGCAGAGTTGATAGAAATGCGACAGAAAGTGCCCGGCGCCGAGCAGTGCGTTGACCCGGGCACCGCGTCCAAAGGTGAACCGATATGTCATCCGCCCATGCTGCTATAAAAAGCGGCACTCGGTCGAGCACAGAAACCGCCTGCCAGCCCGGCGACTTTGCGGGGCTAACCCCCGGTAAGCCGCGATGGCGAAGATCGCGCGGCCGAGGGCGCCGGTTGGAAGCGCCAGTACGGCAATCCTGCGCCGCCCCGGCGGCGCGCGCTCAAACGGCGCCTCTCTGATGGTTTCGTCAGCGGACGATCCTGGGTTCCTGCGTCGCTTGACGCCTTTGAGCCGTGAGGCCGCAGCGGCTTCTCCGCTAGTCGAAACCGCTGGGAGTTAGGCTTTTCGGCCTCGGTGATGGTGCAATGTCCCAATCCGCAAGCCAGATCAAACCGCCGGGCAAGCCCACCAGGATCAGACAAAGACCTACCAGAACCGAGATCGCCAGCGCCGCCTCGGCCGGAACCCCGAACCAACCGAGCGCGACAACCAGCGCCGCTTCCCGAACCCCCCACCCGGCAAGCGATATCGGCACCAGCTGAATCAATGTCACCGGCGGCACGATCATCATCCAGCTGCCGAGCGGGAGTGGGCTGCCGACAGCATCCCCGACAAATTTGAGGGCAAAGACGGAGAGGGCGATCGTGATCATAGAGAAACCAAGAACGGTGGCGCACCGTCCAGGGTCCGTAAACAGACGCCGGCTGGCTCGCGACAGTTCGGCAAATGGGGTCATCAGGCGAAGACGCAGAATCGGCCGGGGCAGGCGATCCAGTGAAACAAGCGCCACCAATCCGAGCAGACCGATGACGAGCACGGCGAGTACGGCGCCGCGTTCCTGCGCGTTCGGCAGAATTTTCAACAGACTCGGCAGGCCCAAAACATAAAGGACGAGCAGCACCAGGTAGCCGCAGGCGCGATCCAGCAGAATACTGCTAATCGCGGCGCCCACGCCGATACCGACCCGGCTGCAACGCCAGGCGCGAACGGCGTCGCCGCCGACACCGGTAGGTAAAACCTGATTAAAGAACAGGCCGACAAACACGATCTTCAATAAGGTGCTAGGGCCCGGCGATTTCGTCTCGGCGGCAAGGATCACGTGCCAGCGGAAGGCCACGAGTAAATTGGCGAGCAATACGGCGCCAAGCATCGCCCCCACGAGCGGCACGGAGGCGTGGCCGATGATCTCGATGGCCCGGCCGAGATCGACCCGCGTCACCAGAAACCATAACAGTGCGACGGTGACGAGAAGGCGAACGCTGACTGCGAGAATTCTAATTATGGCTTTTATCCGGCTTCGATGCAAAATGCCAATTAATAGTGGTTCACTACGCGTTGTCAAACGCTTTCATAGCAGCCATACTTCGGTGGTTTCCGTCGGTCGATTTGATGCTCATTCAAGTGCAGGCTGGGACTGATGAGCCCTGTAGCGATGAACAGTGATCTGCTGATGGACGGACGATATGGCCTGAGTGTGGCTATATCGGGCCTCTGGTCACAAGTAGTTCGCCAGGGACCACCGCCAGTCCAGAGCGGTTGCCACTGCTGCTGGTCGCGAGGCCATTGTTCCGAATTTGTTTACCGGGGATGGCTGTCGGCCGGAACACCAAATCAGATCGACCAGCACGGCTATCATTGCATATTTTCGATAGTTTCCTGACAATGGAGAAACCTTGGCTCTCGGTAGTTGTTACTTCCCATAACAGAGAACGTTGGCTCGGCGACGCACTTCAGTCATTAGTCGATCAGCACGATGAAGGCATCGAAGTGATCGCTATCGACGCGAGCGCGAGCGATGCCTGCTGGCGGATAATAAGCAGTTTTTCGAGCAAACTGAACATCCGAGCCGAACGGCGTCTCGAACTCCAGTCCCAAACGGCAAAGATAAATTTCGGCGTGGAGCAGGCGCAGGCTGATCGAATTTGTATTCTGCACGACGACGATCTTTGGCTGGCAAACCGAAGTGCTGAGTTGAGGAAATGGATTGCCGTTGAGCCGGACGCCGTCATGCATCTGCATTCTTGCTACATCATAGACGAAACCGGAAAACGATTGGGGGTGTGGCGCTGTCCGTTGCCCGCCACCCAGTCGCCGGTTTCGGCTAAGGTCTTTATGAAACGGCTACTCGTGCAGAATTTCATCGCTATTCCGACAGCTACAATTCGGCGTGATGCGTATCTTAGGGTTGGCGGTATGGATGACCTATTGTGGTACGCACCAGATTGGGACCTATATTTGAAGATCGCCGGGTTGGGTGAAATATATTACCATTCGATGCCCTTAGCATGTTATAGAATTCACAACCACTCTCTCACTGTACTGGCAAGCAGAAACGACTCGGATTTTCGACGGCAGCACGAGATGGTCATTAATCGTCACTTGACAAAACTTGATTTTGTTGCACAAAATCAAGTCCTTCCAGTCGCGCGCGCGTCGATCAACGTCAACATCGCTCTTGCCGCGGCGCTTCGGGGACAATACAATTTCTTACTTAAAGCTTTTGTCTCGCTGCTGGTGCTTGGACCGAGAGGGATACGGCAGTACCTCGTTTTTTCCAGGATCATTGACCGGGCATTTCCTCGGTTGCGTGCACTTATCGCCAGGAGATTCAAGGTGTGATGTGGGTCACGTCCGTCAAACTGGTGGAGCTTCGAGACTGAGGTTGAGGCGGGCAACGGGTTGCGGCAGCCTCGGTGGCCAGTCGGCACCAATTCCCGACTTGTAGGGACAAGCGCCTCATGGAATCTGCTTGCAAGGATGAGCAATTTTCGTCGATTTACCGCACTCGAAGGGCAGGAGGCGGCTACCGAGAGTCAATAACAAAAGTGTCGAACTCGGACATAAGCGCGATCAAGGCTTTTTGGGCTACTGCAGGCCGGATGAGGCGCTTCGCTTCCAGGATCTAATCGTTCTCTGACCTACAATACAAGTTCCAAAGCGATCTGTCGAGTTGGGGTCATTTCTACATGTCGGTCCTGAATGTCTTACGGGCTTCACCAACAACGAGCTTATCCGATCACACGGCACGCGGCTACAACTTGATGGTCGTGTGCGTGCTAGGATTGGCGCTAGGGGTTCAGCTTGGGCTTTACAGCCTCGGCCTTTATCGGGTGACAGCCGACGAGAGCGCAAGATCGCTTTTGGCGCTGCGTCTCTCCTGGCGTAATGCGCTTGAGCCGTGGGTGTGGCCGCCGTTCTATAAGGTGTTTGTAGGCCTGTTCCTGAAGGTGCACCGCGACGTCTTTGTCGTCCCGCGGGTCCTCGTCGGTATAGCGGGCCTTATGCTGCTATTGGCCATGTTTCAGCTCGCGGCCACACTCTTCGCGGATCGCAAGGTCAGCTTGATCACAATGCTGCTGGCCGTGCCGATCCCCGATCGCCTGATATTCAGCGTCACGCCGATGTCTGACATCTTTTTCTATCTGTTGCTGATCGGGGCCAGCATTTTCATCCTGCGCTGGCTTAAAGCGGGCTGGCGGGCGGATTTGATTTTTGGCTGCGCCTGTCTAATGTTCGCCTCAACAGACCGCTACGAAGCTTGTTTCTTTGCTGTTACGCTCCTGTTCTATCTTACTGGCCGATGGCTCCGGGGTCACAATATCGGCACTGGTCTACTGATAGGAGCCTATATAATCCTTTTGGGTTTCCCTCTCTTTTGGATTGTGGACTGTTACTGGTGGTACGGATCCTTTCGCAATCTCGCCGTCACGAGCTGGCAATTCCTGGCGACCGATGGTTATGATTATCACACGGCTTTCATCCGCAGCCCTGTGGGGTCGTTCATTAAGAACCTGCTGTGGACCCCGATGTTGCTGCTCGGCGTCGCGGCAATTTGCTGGCTAGCGCTCAAGGATCGAGTGATTTGTGCCTGGGCCGCGATATTCTTTGCCCCGCTTGCGCTGATCACCGCGGTGATGATTGCGAGTATGAGCATCCCAAGTTCCGTTCCATGGCGGACATCGGGTGCCTGGGTTTTGCTCCTCCTCCCGTTCACCGCGCTGGCGTTGGCGAGGACCAGTGAGTTGTTCCGCCAGGGCCGCTCCAGAACAGTGGTATTGACTGGGCTCCTCCTGCTCGCGCTGGTTCCCCCGGCAATACACACGGCACAGATCGCCCGGAGCGGCATGCTAGACGACGGGTTGCAGGATTGGCGCCGCGAGCGCGAGGCGGGGCTTTTCATCAAAAATGAGCTCGCGCACTTCGACGGCGGCAGGGTGCTGATCGACAGTACGGATAACCTTGATTATCTCGATGTGATGGCCGGCTCGACCGTGCCTGAGCGCTTCGTGCTCACTTCCGGCGCCGACCCGCTCGATGTCGCGAACCATATGCCGCTCCGAGCCAAATATTACCGCGACGCCAATGCCGAAATTATCCAGAAATATTTTGCAGATCATTTCAACCTCGATCGCGGTGGGTCCATCGAGGCTCTGGCCAGAAATAACATTAAGCTCGTTCTCGTGAGGACGCCTCGGTTCGCACAGGGCCTAGACGGTAGTGCACTCCTCGAGCGACTGCGCGACTTTGGGGGATGGGTACTTTATCGCGTGCGGGCGGACGCACAGGTGTCAGTACCGCACCCGCAGATCGTACCCGCATCGCGCTGAGTGCGTTCGACATTCATCAAGTTGATGATCCGAGAGGTCAGGAGCTCACGGCGGCTGCAACGAGTCGTTTGGCGACGGTGACCCATCTATTTGGTAAAGACATTGACAGCCGATCGGAAAAAGCGAAAACAAACCCCGAAAACGAGTCAGCCGCCTTCATTGCAGATGATCACGCCAGCTGCCGTTCTTTGATGTTAACCGAAAGGTGCGCTATGCGCAAAGTGGCGATCGGCATGCCCGTCTGGAACGGCGAAAAGTTCGTTTCAGAGGCAATCGAGTCGATTCTCGGGCAAACCTACGGCGATTTCGAGCTTGTCATTTCCGACAATGCGTCGACGGATGCTACAGCTGAGATTTGTCGCGGCTACGCCACGCGGGATACACGGATACGCTATTTTCGACAGACAAAGAACATCGGCGCCGGACCCAATCACGATGAGGTATTCCGTCTCTCCGCTGGGCGATATTTCAAATGGGCATGTCATGACGATATCTTGGCTCCCGAATTCATAGATGAGTGCGTCAGAGTGCTGGATGCCGATGAGGCGGTCGCAGTTTGCTGCCCCGCGACGGTGTTGATCAATGAAGATGGCTCACCTCTTCGGTATTCGCCGCAGCTTGACGGAATGGTGGATACCTATGGAAACCTGTGGCGTTTAACAGCGAACATGCCGCTGACGTCAGCCGATCCAGCCGAGCGGTTCGCCGCCGTATTGTGCAACATGGATTGGTGTTTCGAAATCTATGGTCTGATGAGGCGCTCGGCGCTCGCGCGGGCCTCGGCAATGCCATCCTATTACGGTGGCGACAAAGTTCTGCTGGCAGAACTTAGCTTACTCGGCCGCTATCACCTGCTCGAGACACCTTTGTTCTACCGACGGTGCCACCCGGGGCAGTCCAGTTCCCCGCAGACCAGCCGTTATCGGGCGATGTGGATTTCGGGGCGGAGGATTCAGTTGGTCCCACCTCAGCTGCGGCTGTTGACTGGATATTTGCGAGCAGTGCTTTGGGCGAAGCTCACACCAGTACAGCGATTGCGGTGCCTCTTGGCCATCGGGCAGCGCGCTGTCACAATAGGGCTGCAAGGCCACGTGGTGTCCCACAGACACTCACGAAATCACCCCGAGATACTGTCCTCGGCCGCTCCGGCCGAGACAAACGAGCGGCAGATGTCCTAGCTCGAGCGTATAATTCGAGCAAGGTTAACAGAAAATGCCGAGGCTTTCCACCAGCGCTCTTAGGATCGGCACGCGGGCACGACACGGCATCCGCGCGTTCTCTCTTCATTTGTATTTCGTCGCATTGATCGCCGTCGTCACTGTCTACTACCTCTTTCTCTTGAGTAACGGGACTTTGCAAGTTTTCGCGCCAGAATTGTTGGATAAAGTCTTCGATAACATGCTGGTGCATCTACTCCGAGGCGAGTTCACAGTCGATCGGAGCGCGATCGATTACGAAGCCATCACTCAGGACGGCAAGACCTACACCTATTTCGCCGTGTTCCCCGCAATCTTGCGGCTCCTGGCTATGCCATTCGTCGACATTGCACAGGCCGAACTCGCACGGCTGTCCTGTTTAATGGCGGTGGTCATCTTCGTGGTCCTGCAATTACGCTCGCTGCTGATTGTGCATTATAGCCTCCCCGCCGGAAGCCGAATCCGCGGCCTCTTCACCGTGATGGTCGCAGCGACAGTGCTGAGCGGTCCGCAGATTTACATCTTGGGTTCGGCCTGGGTCTATCACGAGCCGATCCTCTGGGCGGCGGTTCTCGCTGCCGCGTTCAACTTGATCGTCCTGAGGACCGCGCTCAGCGGGGGCGACCTTCGCACCAGCAACCTTGCTTCACTTGCCGCACTTGCCGGCCTGGCCATCAATACCCGCGCGCCAATTGGCGTGGCGCTTTACTTGGGCACGGGGCTTCTGATCGCGTGGGAAGCATGGTCCCGGCATGCACCCGAGCGGACGGAGTGGAGATGGCCGACGAGCGGGAAAGTTCTCGTGAGGGCAGTTTCGGCGTTGGCGCGTGACCCGCGCATCTCCTTACCCGTTCTCGTGCTTGGCCTGCTGGCAGCAGCGGCTGGCATTGTCAATTTCGGGCGGTGGGGCAATCCTCTCCCCTTTGGCGGCGGCGCCAACTATACCTATTGGATACAACGCCATCCGAACGTTATTGTCACGATCCGTGATTATGGGGTATTCAATCTCGACCGCATCGGGATTGCGGTGCTCTACTATGCGACCGGCATCCCTTACATACTAAAATCCGTGCCGCGTTTCGCCGAATTCTTTCGGTCTGCCGTAATAGAGGCGCCGCCGTTCACGCCACTTCTCACCAACCCGCTGACCGTCATCCTTGCCGGCGTCGGTCTTTATCGCCTTTGGTGCAGGCCGGATCTACAACCTCGCAGCTTGGCGATGCTGCGAATCGCACTGATCGGCCATGCTTCCGCCGTTTTCCTGATCCTCACGTTTTTTACCTTCACGTTGCGGTATCGCTTCGATTTGGCGCCATTCATGACGTTGGCGGCGTTCGTCGGTTATCGCTCCCTTTCCATGACCGCCGCCGGTTTCTCAGAGACTTGGCGCCGGCGGATACTTATGGCTGCAGTGGGACTGTCTGTGCTGGGCATCCTGGGCAGCCACTATGTTCTTCTTGTCCACAAGGTGTGGAGCATTGGCGTGCCGATGACGGTTCGCCTCGCCCTCTTCCCCTTTGCGCCGTTTGCTCACGCCGCCTTTGAGCCGTGACTCCCGCCGCTGGGGGTTGGGCGCTTCGGCCTCGGTGATGGTGCAATGTCCCAATCCCCAAGCCAGATCAAACCGCCGGGCAAGCCTACCAGGATCAGACAGAGACCTACCAGAACCGAGATCGCCAGCGCCGCCTCGGCCGGGACCCCAAACGAACCGAGCGCGACAACCAGCGCCGCTTCCCGAACCCCCCAACCGGCCAGCGATACCGGTACCAACTGAATCAATGTCACCGGCGGCACGATCATCATCCAGCTACCGAGCGAAACGCGGCTACCGATAGCATCCCCGACAAACTTGAAGGCAAGGACAGTGAGGGCGATCGTAACGACGGACAGACCGAGAACGATGCCACATTGTCTGGGGTTTGTGAACAGACGCCGGCCGGCTCGCGACAACTCGGCAAACGGAGCCATCAGTCGAAGACGCAGGATTGGCCGAGGCAGGCAATCCAGCGATACTAGCGCAAGCAGCCCGAGGAGACCGACTGCGAGCACGACGAGCACGGCGCTGCGCTCTCGCGCGTCGGGCAGAATGTTCAACAAGGTCGGCAGGCCCACTGCGTAAAGAACGACTAGCACCAGGTAGCCGCAAGCGCGATCGAGCAGAATACTCCTGATCGCGGCGCCCAAGGCGATGCCCACCCGGCTGCAACGCCATGCGCGAACGGCGTCGCCGCCGACACCGGTCGGCAGGACCTGATTAAAGAAAAGACCGACAAACACGATCTTCAGTAGCGTGGCTAACCCCGGGGACGGTGCCTCGGCCGACAGAATGAATTGCCAGCGCCAGCCGGCCGCGAAATTCGCGATCAACAACACTAGGAGCGTCGCCGCGATCAGAGGCAGATTGGCATGGCTTATGAGTTCGGCGGCTTGGCCTAGATCAAACCGCATGGCTAGCGCCACTATTAGCCCCGCAGTGACCAAAATGCGAGCGCTGGTGGCCAGAATTTTAAGGATGGCGGTAACCCCGGGATCGGTGCGGACAAGGATCAATGCCGGTTCCGAGCGGCCCAGTCAATGTTTGCGACGGGGGGAAGCAACCGACCGTCATCGCGAGAGATAAACGAGGATCAGGCGGATCGTGGGACTGTGTCTTGCTTACCAATTGGGTGATCGCGGCGGACACGGGTCCCCGTCGTGCAGCAGAATCCGGTTGCCATCAGAAAAAAGCCCCTTCAGTATTCTGCTGACTCCTACATCTCGCAGAGAACCGCGACAACGAGGGACCGGCACCTTGGAGTCCGAATGTTCTACGCTCAACAGATTACCTAATACCCAAATGGGGGTAAAGTGTATGGTGACAAATCTACTTTATGAGGCTGCTAATAAATTTCGGTTCCACGCGCCATCGACGGTAACGACATTGGCATACATGGCGTATCGAGCTCGCTTCAGGATGGGCTATTTACGGTCCATAACTCTGATTTCCGCAAGGACCAAAAATTCAGGGAGGCATATCGTCTCGGCAAGGCTACTGGCTCGTGGGGCCGCCAGGACATTGAATGGCGTGCTTATGTCTGCTGCTGGGCAGCTTGGCGCGTACGCAACAAGGAAGGCGATTTCGTTGAGTGCGGCGTCAATCGCGGCGGCTTATCGCGGGCAGTGATCCATTACATCGACTTCGAACGGCTCAATTTAGCGGTTTTGGCTGTTGGACACCTATGAGGGGCTAGTTGACCGCCTTATTTCGGAGGACGAACGAAGACGAGGCATTCTGCCGGGTGGCTACGAGCCTTGCTACGAGGACGTAGTGGAGACGTTCCGTCCGTTTCGGGAGGTCCGCATTGTCCGGGGTGTCGTGCCCGACACGCTCTCGCAGGTGACCGCCGCGGCTATCTGTTACCTTTCGTTCGGGCGCGGCAGAGCCGCGACCCGGGGGATGCGGCCAAGAAGATCAAAGAGCCTGCCCCAGCGAAGGCTGGGGGCGCAAGCGCCATATTGTGACCGATACTGGCGGTCTGCTGGTTGGGGCCGAGGTGCACCCCGCCGATATCCAAGATCGCGATGGTGCGGTTCTGGTCATCGAGGCGATCCACCAGCTATTTCCCTGGTTGCGCCACCTTTTCGCCGATAGCGTCTACAACGGCCCCAACCTGAGTGACGCCCTCGCCAAGTTCGGGAACTGGACCATTGAGATCGTCAAACGCGCGGCTGACGCGACTGGCTTTAAGCTGCTGCCACGCCGCTGGGTTGTCGAACGAACGCTCGCTTGGCTCAACCGAAATCGCCGCTTGGCAAAGGATTTCGAGGCGTCGATTGCGAGCGCCAAAACTTGGGTCTACATCGCCTCTGTGCAGTTGCTGATCAGAAGATTAGCCTGACCTTCGCTTTGCAATCTTGGAAAATCATAATACAACTTATACGATTAAGATTAGACATTAGATATGAACAACACCGCACCCGAAATTGCGGCAGCGGAGCATTTCTGGGACCGATTGGTGCCCGGAGGTATCATAGTTCTCGATGATTATGGATGGAGGAAACAAATCAATCAGAAAATAGCTTTTGACAGATTTGCAGAAGCCAGGAATGTTAATGTGTTGAGCCTCCCTACCGGCCAAGGTTTGCTGATAAAGCCTTAATCGCGTCGTTCCGTACTGCGCATGGGACCGAGCAAGCCTCGGATGGAGGCTTGAGCCTTCAGTCAAAACCTTCCGGCAACCGCGGCCCTCAATCGAGGAAGCGCCCGGTCGATGATTCTCGAATAGGTTAGATACCGGGCTATACCAGCCGGTCCAAGAACAAGTACGGAACGTATGGCCTTGCAAATTGCACCAAATTTACCAGCAACCGCTGCCGCGAGGGCCACGTTCACCTCGATGGAAGCTTCGGAAAGTCGCAGCGCAGCCGCTCTTGAATCAGGAATAAGTTTATTAATATGACGATTGACTATCGCGCTGTGTTGTCTTCTGAAGTCCAGAATATCCCGACTTCCTAAAATAGTAAGTGAATTCTTGTGGACCCGAAAGCACGCTAGTGGAGTCGGAATGGTAACAAATCTTGCCGATGGATGCGATCTTGAGATAAACATCCCAGTCTGCGGTATACCACAGCGCAGTATCGAGCCCACCTGCCGTGAGGTAAACATCGCGTCGGATTGACGGTGTTGGGATCCCGATAAAATTCTGGACCAGCAGCCGTTCATATAATAGCTGCGCCGGAACCGGAGAGCCGTCGGACGGCAACGGGCAACGCCATAGCCCCAGTCGCCTCCCAACCTCATCGACAGTCAGGTCGCCGAAAGGACCGAATTACAACTTGAGTTGAGAACAATTCGACGATTGCTAAGCTCGTATCATCAGTGCTCGAGTTGACAACAATAGCTTCAATCCCAGGCTCCCTCTGGTCGGCGATCGATTGGAGCGCTGTAGAAAGCCAACGCTGACCGTTGTGGGAGGGAACAATTACAGATAACCATGCCTACTCCATTCCCGTCCCCTCGTAACGTGCAACGCTATTTGGTCAACGGGGACGGACCTGTGAGGTGGACCCCGATCGTGCGACAGCCGGAGCCGCTCTTTAAGGTGTAGCCCGGCCGATTTCGATCTCGGCTCCGATCGCGGTTACCGCGACGGCTGGTGCGACGCGTCCACTTTCCGAATCGTCGATATCAATTCCTTTGCTGGCTGTGGTGCCTGTGGGTATGTGGGCGAAGGCGAGCATTTCCCCGCTTTCCGAGCTGGCTCGGGAAGCGGGGGAAGCACAGCCGGTCGGCGAAGCCGATCGTCGACATATCCACAGGCCTTCCTCGTAAACTCGTCGCGGTGTGCGATAGCCGAGGCTCTGGTGCTGACGCTCATCATTGTAGAAGCTGATCCAGGCGCCAATGCCGGCCTTCGCCTCGGCCACCGTCGCATAGGCATGGAGGTAGACCTCTTCGTATTTGAGGCTGCGCCACAGTCGCTCGACGAAGATGTTGTCCATGCAGCGCCCCTTGCCGTCCATGCTGATCGTCACGTCATGGGCCTCCAGAGTGCCGGTGAAACCGTCGCTGGTGAACTGGCTGCCTTGGTCGGTATTGAAGATCTCGGGCCGGCCGTGCTCGGAGAGCGCTTCCTCGAGCGCGTCGACACAAAACTCGGTGCCAAGCGTGTTCGACAGTCGCCACGCCAGCACCGCACGGCTCACCCAGTCCATGATCACTACGAGATAGAGAAAGCCTTTGGCCATCGGGATGTAGGTGATGTCCGAGCACCACACCTGATTGACCCGCTCGATCGCAATCCCACCAAGCAGATACGGGTAGACCTTGTGCGCCGCTGCCGCTTTGCTGGTGTTTGGTCGCTGGTAGATCGCCACCAGCCCCATCAGCCGCATCAGGCGCTGCACCCGTTTGCGGTTCACCACGTGGCCCTGGGTCGCCAGCCACGCCGCCATGCGGCGCGAGCCGTAATAGGGCCGAGCCAGATACTGCCGATCGATCAAGCCCATGGTGACGCGGTCCGTCTCACTGACCTCGGCCGGCCGGCGATAGGTCGAAGAGCGGGATACCGCCAGCAATCGGCACTGCTGCGATACCGGCAGCGTCGGGTTTTCGCGCTCGACCAGCCCGCGACGTTCCGCTCGGCTCATTTGCCGAGTTTTCGTGCCAAAAAATCGTTTTCAACCTTCAACTGGCCGATTTGCCGGTACAGAACATCGACCGCGGCCTCACTGGCCGTTCCGTCCGCCGAACCGCCGGCCTCGAACACCATCGCCGCCCCGTCTAGCAGCTGCTTCTTCCAGTTGTAGATCTGGTTCGGATGAACCCCGAACTCACTCGCTAGCTCGGCAATCGTCCGATCCCCCTTGATCGCCGCCAGCGCCACCTTGGCTTTGAACGCCCCGTTGTGCTTCTTGCGTGTCCGCTTCATGTCCTGCTCCCGCGCCATCGGCGCTTTCTAGGGGCAGGGCTCCACCTTAGCCAGCTGTCTCATTTTCGGGGTCCAACTCACTGATCCTTGGTGCGACACGTTGCGCGGTAATCGAGGAGGTATAGAAAGAAAGAACCGTAGAGAATTTGTGCCCCTAGCACCAGTGTTGCGCTGCTGATGATGACGAAGCGTATCGCACTGCCCCTGCCCAGTTCCCCAAATCCCACCGCGGACCATTGGGCCAGAGCGATACCAAAGGTGATCAGTCCGAGCAGCAACATAAATGCCCCGAGCGCAAGACCGCGCTCGAGTGGCATTGCCTGTCGCAGTTTGTCGAACAGCGGGTCGCGCAGAAGCAGCCCGCGCTGGATCGCGATCACCTTGGCAAAGGCCCACAACAGCATCAATTCAAAGCCGATGTTGATCGCGGCGGCGGTCATGACCATCGTGTGCTCGGCAAAACCGATCTGTCCGACGGCAACATCGCCGGTAAACAGGATCAGCGTGGCCAGCAGGCCGAACAGAAAAACCGCGGCGCCCGGATAGAGAAACACGGCGCGCGGGCTGAGCAACAGGAAAAACCGAAGGCTGCGCCACCCGTCGCGCCAGCTGCGCAGGTGAGAGGGCCGCCCACGGCCGTCGACCGACAAGCGGGTCGGCACCTCGGTGATCCGAAGATGGTGAATGCTCGCCTTCACGATCATTTCGAGGGCGAATTCCATTCCCACCGCATCGAGTTCGAGCGACAGCACCGCGTCGCGGCGAAAGCCGCGCAGCCCACAATAAAAATCCCGGCTGGGGCTCCGGTACAATGTTCGACCAATCAAGGTCAGGAACGGATTGCCAAAAAATCGATGCAATGGGGGCATAGCCCCCGGCGCGATCCCACCGCGGAAGCGGTTGCCGAGCACCAGGTCATATCCGTCGCGAAGCTTCTCCAGAAACGGCTGCAACGTCAGAAAGTCGTAGCTGTCGTCGGAGTCACCCATTATCACGAACCGGCCGCGCGCTTCCTTGATGCCCGCGCGCAGGGCGTTTCCGTATCCTCTCGAAGAGACCGGCACCACGCGGGCGCCGAGCCCGGCAGCAATCGCTTGCGAGCCATCGCTGCTGCCATTGTCGGCAACGATCACCTCACCTTGCACGTTGTACATTTCGAGGTAGGTCAGCGCCTTCTGAACACAGGTTCCCACCGTCTGCGCCTCGTTGAGACAGGGCATGACGATCGACAGTTCCGGCGTGAACTCGCTGGCTGTCTTTGCCTCGGCTTCCAGCATTTCGGGATGGGACATGCGTCAAAACAGCGGCTGCGATGACTTCCAGGCTGAGGTTGGAAGATACGAATTATCGGAAGAGCCGTCCAGTTTTGCAGTTCACCGGCGGTTCCACGCCTCCGGTGGCAAATGTACGCCGTATTTTGGGCAAATCCGCAAAACCGCGCGCGGGGGCGCCGCTTGACTCGACATTTCAAGGAGCAATAGGGTTTGGCTTGCCGATCTTGGCGTTCCCGCACTCGGCGAAAACGGAGGAGGTCTGTGATGGCGGAGTACAAGCTGATCTCGGCGGATTCTCACATCGTCGAACCGCCGGACATGTATACAGGGCGTATCGAGCCGAGGTTCCGCGACCGGGCGCCCAAGATGGAGCGCCGCAAGACCCCGACCGGAAGGGAATACGACGCCTGGGTGCTCGACGGCATGCAGGTCGGGACGCTCGGGGCGGTAATGCAGGCCGGCCAGCGCTTCGAAGACCCCTCGCAGATCGATTTCCTCGGCGTCTGGGAGGATGTCCGCAAGGGCGGCTACGACGCGCATGCGATGATCCGCGAGAATGAAGAGGACGGCGTCTGGGGATCGTGCCTGCAGCCGAGCCAGGGACTCTTCTGGTATCGCATTCCGGACAGCGAACTGCTTGACCGAGATCTGCCGCGTCTACAACGATTGGATCGCCGATTTCTGCAAGCCCTATCCCGAGCGCTTGAAGGGGATCGGCATGCTCAACGTCGACGATGTCAACGAGGGCTGCCAGGAGCTTGAGCGGTGCAAGAAATTGGGCCTCGTCGGGGCTTTCATCCCGGTCTCGCCATTGCCCGACAAGCCCTATAGTCATCCGATCTACGATCGCTTGTGGTGGACCGCGCAAGATCTAGCGTTGCCATTGCTGTTGCACATCGCCACTCCGCGCAACGGCGTGCCCGGCAACGAATTCACAATGAATGTCGCCGAGATGACCGGCGCCGGACGTTCGACGACGGATTACTGGGTGCGCTACTCGCTGTCTTCGATGCTGTTTGCCGGCGTGTTCGACCGTTATCCGCGGCTCAAGGTCGGCTCGGTCGAGCACGAGACCGCATGGATCCCCCACTGGCTGCAGCAGATGGACTTCACCTATCGTGAGCGGCCGGTGTTCACCAAGGGCTGGAAGTCGCGCGAAGGCCTGCTGCCGAGCGATTACTGGCGGCGCAACATGTTCGTCGAGTTCATGGAAGACGAGCTCGGCGTGCAAATGCGCGACAAGATCGGCGTCGAGACGATGCTGTGGGGCAGCGACTTCCCGCATGCCGAATTCGACCTGGCCAAAGTCTCAGGATTTCCTGGGCCGCATCTTCAAGGGTGTCCCCGAGGAAGACCGGCGCAGGATCACCTCGGACAATGCGGCGCAGCTGTTTGGGTTCCGGCCGAATTAACCAGAGCTCTCACCGCGACCCTTTCCCGGCATCCCGGAGAGAGGGTCGCGCTCGGTGAAACCTCCCGATGCCCGATGAGTTCGTCCCCGTCGCCAAGGCGGCCGATGTGGCGCCTGGCCAGATGAAATGGGTGGCGGTCAATGGCGAGCGCCTGGTGCTGGCCAATGTGGAGGGTGCCTTTTACGCACTGAGCGACGTTTGCGGGCACCGAAATGCACCGCTCTCGCGGGGCAAGCTCGACGGATATTTGATCGAGTGCCCGCTCCACTTCGCCCAATTCGATGTGCGCACCGGCGAGCTGGTGAACGGGCCCGTGTCGACGGCGGTCGCTGTCTATCAGGTCCGCGTCGAAGGGGAGACGGTCTACGTCAAACCGTAGGGCCCGTGCCTTCGAGGACATATTCAAGGGCATCGGCTACCACCGGTCCAAGGCCACGAAGGAAGCGGGCATCGTGCTCGGCGCGCAGGTGTTCGCCGACGCCGCGGCGGCAATACTGCAGGCCGGCTGACGCCTACCGGCCCTTCTCGATGTTCCACAGGAACGCGATCGGCGCGTCGACCACGCCCGTCAGGTAAGAGCGAAACGCGGCACGGGCGTGGTACTGCCCCAGCGGAATGAACGGCACGACCTCGAAGGCGCGCGCTTGGATTTGCGCGGCGATCTCGCGCCGCGCGGCGTCGTCGGTCGCCGCGAACCACGCGGCGCGCAGCGCCTCCAGCTTCTCGTCGTCCGCCCAGCCCGGCAGCACGCCCTTGGCTCCGGGCGCGCGCAGGTTGCGGGTCGTGGCCGGGTTCAGCATGTCGAAGGCGGCGAACGCGGTGACGAACACGTTCCAGCCGCCGTGGGCGACCGGGTCCTTCGAATAGATGCGCTTGATGACTGTGCCCCATTCGGTCGTCGCGACCTCGACGTTGAGGCCCAGCCGCTTCAGCAGATCAGCGGTGACCGCCGCCTCGGCGTGGAGCTGCGGGATGTCGGCGGGGTCGAGCAGGACGACCGGCTCTCCGTGGTAGCCCGCCTCGGCGACCAGCTTCTTCGCCATGTCGTAGTCGCGCGGGCCGGACAGCGCCTCCGAGCCGCGGGTCTCCTCGTAGCCGAGGCAGGCATAGACCGAGTAGCAGGTGCGCCAGTTCTCCGGGTCGCCCGCCATCGCCGCCATATAGTCCGACTGGTTGACCACCTGCAGCACCGCCTGGCGCATCTTCACGTTGTCGAACGGCGGCAGCAGCCAGTTGAAACGCATGGTGCCGACGAACCCCGACCGATCCTTGATCTTGACGTCGGGGTCGTGCCGCAGCGGCGCGACGAAGTCGTTGGGCAGGTTCTCCCAGGCATCGACCTCGCCGTCCTTCAAAGCCTGTAGCGCGGTCACCGCGTCGGGGATGTAGAGCCACTCGACGCGGTCGACCTTGGCGATCTTAGCGCCGCTCGCGCCGTCCGGCGGCTCGGTGCGCGGCACATACTTCGCGTTCCTGGCGAAGACAACCTTGTGGCCCGGCTGCCACTCGCTCATGACCATCTTGAAGGGGCCGGAGCCGGTCGGGTCCTTGATCTGCGTGTAGGCGTCGGTCTGGGCGAGCCGCTCGGGCATGATGAACGGCGTCGGCGAGGTCATCGTCGCGAGCGCATCGATGATCGGGAACGGGCGCTTGAGCGCGATCCGGAAGCGCGTGTCGTCGAGCGCCTCGATCGCCGCGACGGCGTCGAGCAGCGCCTGGCCGTAGGCGTCGTTGCGCTGGCCCCAGCGCTTCAGCGAGGCGACGACATCGGCGGCGCGCACCGGCTGGCCGTCATGGAATTTCAGCCCGGCGCGCAGCGTGAATTCCCAGGTGAGCCCGTCGTCGCTCGCCTTCCAGCTGTCCACCATCTGCGGGTGCGGCCGGAACTCGTGATCGAGCGCGAACAGCGTGTCGTAGACCATGTAGCCGTAATTGCGCGTGATGTAGACGCCCGAGAAATACGGGTCGATGATCGTCAGGTCGGCGTGCGGCACGAAGCGCAGCACCTGGCCGTCATCGGCGCGCGCCGCCGGGCCCAGCGCGAGCGCAAGCGACAGGGCCAGAGCAGCGAGGCGGGCTCGGGTCATCGCCGGTCTCCTAATCCGATAATCCGAGATTCCCCTAATCCGAGATTCCCCGAGTCCGGATGGTTGTCGGCCAGGATTTTTTCTCCGGTCCCCAAGCAGCCGAGGGACCTGCGCGTTAGCCAGACCTGGAATCACATACGCTGACTTCCGCAGCGAGGCACTAGCTAAGAGCGTATACCTAGCTTTGGCAAGACAGAGCTCGCATAGAATTCGATGACTTTCTTTTGGTCGGGTTGCCCCGAGTGGACGTTGACGATTGTCGCGCCGCTCTCGAAGAGCTTATTGATCGCCTCGATATGGATGGCGGCATCGGTTCCGACCGGCCATTCGCCGACGATTTGTTCGAGCGGCACCTCGCTGTCGGCCTGCTGCTGAATTTCGGCCGGGCTTGCGATGTTGTAATACTTTTTAAAGCCCTTTGGCAGAAAGCGCCAGAATTCGGCCGCTCGCTGCGCCTCGTCTTGATCGCCGACCACGACAAATTGCTCGACCAGAACCGGCATATCGGCGGGATTTTTTCCGGCATCCTTAGCCCCGCCTTCCCATTCCGATTTGTACTGCCTCCAAGTGCGGGGGTCGGTGATGAGCCCGTCCCCATGTTGCCCGGCAAGGCGCATCGATTTCCGGCCGTTTGCGGCGGTCAGAAGAGGAATCGGCTGCGGCGGCGGATCGTAGAGCTTGGCCTCGACATTGTAGTATTTGCCTTGATGCGCGAGCTGCTCGCCGTTCCACAAGGCGCGGATGATGCCGATCGCCTCGACCAGGCGTTCCCAGCGCTCGGGCCATTTTGGCCACACGCCGGTGGCGGCTTCCTCGTTCAGCGCTTCCCCCGACCCGACGCCGAGAAAAACCCGGCCCGGGTAAAGCAGGCTCAACGATGCAAACGCCTCGGCGACAACGGCCGGATTGTAGCGCAGCGTGGGACAGGTCACGGTTGTGCCGATCCATGCGGGGTTTGTCCGTTCCCCGGCTGCCGCGAGGGTGACCCAGGCTGCGCCGCAGTGCCCTTCATTGGCCTGCCAAGGCTGCAGATGATCGCTCGTCGCCAGCAGGTCGAAGCCGGCCTGCTTCGCCCAACCGCCGATATTGACCAGTTCGGATACCGTGAACTGCTCGTGCGCCAACATATACCCGACCATTCTTTTGTGCTGCAGACTGCCGCTGGGGCTGGTCACGTTCCGTTTCGGCTGGTTTGCAGCACCATACGGCTGAGCGGCCGCGGAAGCCGAGACGGCCCCTGCCGCTGCCACGAAAGCGGTCGTCGTTTTCAGTATCTCTCGCCGGCTCGGGGGAAAATCACGTGCTCCAGCGGGGCCGATGTCCATGATCATCATAAATCTCCTGATAAGCCTCGCGGTGGAGACCTGCTGTCTCGGGGACATGCCCGATAACGACGCGTTACCCCGGCCAACGCACCGCTTGGAGAGGGGGTTCCGGGAAGCTCCTTCCGGCCCGCCCAGCTGGAGCTTAATCCTTACAGAGCCGCGGCGGCGCGGGCGACCCGCTCGGCGCGGTCGCGCTGGCGCGGTTCGGCGCGGGCGAGGACGGCCTCGATGACCGCCGGATCGGCCTGCTCCGGCGAGCCCGACGCGAAGGGCGGCTGCGGGTCGTATTCGATGCCGAGCTGGATCGCTTCGGCTGCGGCCCTTCCGGCGATCGCGGCGGCGACGGTCAGCGCCACGTCGATGCCGGCGGTGACGCCGCCGCCGGTGAAGAATTTGCCGTCAACGGCGACGCGCTGTGCGACCGGCTCGGCGGCGAAGGAGCGCAACAGGTCGCGCGACATCCAATGGGTCGCCGCGCGGCGACCGCGCAACAGTCCGGCAGCGCCGAGCACCAGCGAGCCGGTGCATACCCCGACGACATAGCGCGCCTCGACCGCAGCGCGGCGCAGAAAGGCGAGAACATCGGCATCCTCGAGCAATGGATTGATCCCCGGGCCACCCGGAACGAGGATGAGATCGAGCGGTGCGCAGGATTCCAGGGTCGCCATTGGCAGGATCGTCAGGCCATGCTCGGACCGCACCGGATCCATGTTCTTCCACAACAAGAGGGTCTCCGCTCCGGACAACCGGGCAAGAACCTCGTAGGGGCCGGTCAGGTCGAGCTGCGTTAGGTTGGGGAACACCAGCAGCCCGCTGCGGAAGCGCCTCGTTTCGCTCATCACCCGCTCCTCGTGTGGAAGCCACGCTTCTTGTCTCTATCTTGAGAGTGACAGTCGCGCAATACGGAGACCGCCATGCCTCTGATGCTTGTCAGTCCGGCCATTCCGCCGGGCGGAGAGATAGCAGCGCAATATACCTGTGACGGCGCCGACATCTCGCCGCCATTGTCGTGGTCGGGCGTGCCGGCGGGAACGGAGAGCCTCGTCCTTGGCGTCGAGGACCCTGATGCACCCTCCGGCGTGTTCCGGCACTGGGCGGTGTTCGACATTCCGCCCGCCTCCCGAGGTCTCGATGCCGGCTATTCGGCAAACCGCCCGATCGCGTCATTGCACGAAGCGCGCAACGACTTTGGCAAGCCCGGCTACAGCGGCCCTTGTCCGCCCAGAGGAGGCGGTATTCATCACTATCACTTCCGCCTGCTGGCGATTAGCCGGCCGACACTCGACCTGAGGGCCCCAGCGGCGGCGCTCGATGTGCTGAGGGCTGCGCAGCCCTACGTTATCCAACAAACCGAGCTTATCGGCACCTATCACCGATAAATCGGACCTTCGAATTCTGCCGCCAGACCGCCCAAGCGCGCCATGGGTCAGCAGACAACACTGCAATAGTCGAAACGGGCGGGGGATCATCCGCAAGTTCAGCACATCCTGTACGGTGATCGGCGCCTTGAACGTCGCGCGGGTTCTTCAACGCCATGCGGTGAGGGCGCCCCGCGGCCTGTCGGCAGGCAACAACCTACCGTTGATCGCGTTGGCCTGATCGACCTGATTTTTCTGGAGGAGAACAGGCCGGATTCCCGAAATAGTTGCGATCAGAAAGCCATGCGTCTCGACTAATATAGGGTTCGCCGTCATGTTGCCCGGACCCATTGTTCGGTTTCGCGGACCCCACATACCATGCGAACGTGGCAATTTATCGAGTGCTTATTACGCATGAGCACGGCGGCCTAAGCGGCGGGTCACTTTCAGAACGGGTAGGCGATCATCCGCGAATTGAGGACATCCTCGACGGTGGTCGGCGTCTTGAAGGCCAGTTGCTGGCCGCGTTCCCAACCCAAGTGAAGGGCGTTCCGGGTATGATGCTCGGCGATTGAACCAGTCGGGAGATCGGTCTACTTTGGCTCGGGCAATTACTTTGATGGCGGCGGGGGCGGAGTGCAAGCGCTCCAGTTGCCGAGTGATGCGGCATCGAAATAGTCCGCGCAGGAGACGGCCATGAAGTGGAAACGTATCCCCACCACGCTCCTTACGACGGGTTTTGTTGCGTTTTTGGGGCTAGCGAGCGCCGGAGCGGCTGTGGGCGACAAATCGGCTCCGGCGGCGAAGAGCGGCGAGGTCGATTTTCCGATTTCCTGCAGTCCGTCGGCACAGCAGAAGTTCAACCAGGCCGTCTGGGTCCTGCACTCCTTCTGGTACGAGGAGGCGGTCAAGGCCTTTACTGCCGTCACCGAGGTCGAACCCGATTGCGCGATGGGCTATTGGGGCATCGCGATGAGCCATTGGTACCCGCTGTGGTACCCGCCCAACGCGGCGTCGCTGAAGGCGGGCTCGGCGGCGGTCGAGAAGGCGGTGGCGGCGAAGCAGAAGAGCGATCGCGAAAGCGATTACATCGCGGCGATCGCGGCCTTTTACCGGGACAACGACAAGGTCGATCACCGCACGCGCGCCGTTGCCTATGAAAAGGCGATGGAGCAGGTGCATCTGCGCTACCCCGATGATCGGGAAGGGGGAGTCTTCTATTCCCTCGCCCTGGTCGCGACTGCGCCGCCGACAGACAAAACCTACGCCAATCAGAAGAAGGCGCGCGAGATCCTGGAAATGGTGCGCGCGGAGCAGCCCAACCATCCGGGGGTCGCGCATTACCTGATCCACGCCAACGACTCGGCGGAAATGGCCGAGGATGGGCTGACGGCGGCGCTGTGCTATGCCGAGATCGCGCCGGCGGTGCCGCATGCCCTCCACATGCCGTCGCACATCTTCACGCGGCTGGGAATGTGGCGGCAATCGGTCGATGCCAACCGAGCGGCGACTGCTGCCGGACTCGCCTATGTCAGGGAGGAGCTCGGCCCCGACGCCTTCAATGGCGAGGCCGTCCACTCGATGGACTACATGGAATACGCTTATTTGCAGATGGGTCAGGACCGCGACGCTAAGCGGGTCGTCGACGAGCTGCTGACTTTCAGACGGGCCAATGTGCCGAATCTACCGATGGCCTATGCCATCGCGGCGATGCCGGCGCGTTATGCGGTCGAACGCCGGAACTGGGCGGAGGCCGCCGCCCTCACCGCGCCGCCGATGGCGTTTCCCTGGGAGCGCTTCCCGTGGGCGGAGGCGATGATCTCCTTCACGCGGGCGCTCGGCGCGGCTCATACCGGCGATACCGCGGCAGCCGAAGCCGAAATCGCCAAGCTTCAGTCATTGAAGCAGAAACTCGACCAGGCCAAGGACGATTACTGGGCCAAGCAAGTCGAGGTCCAACGACTGGCCGCCTCCGGGATCCTCGCCCACGCCAAGGGTGACGATAAAGCAGGCCGTCGAGCTGGTACGCGCCGCAGCCGATCTCGACGCCACGATGGACAAGCACCCCGCGACCCCGGCCGAGGTAGTGCCGGCCCGTGAACTGCTCGCCGACTTGCTGCTCGAGCTCAATGATCCGGCCGCGGCCCTAAAGGAATATGAGCAAACTGTGCGTGCCGAGCGCAACCGCTTCCGCAGCATCCTCGGGATCGCGCGGGCGGCCAAGGGGACCGGCGATACGGCAAAGGCGCGCGAGGCCTACGGCAAGCTCGTCACCTTGGCGAGCGCCGACACCGATCGCCCGGAACTCGCCGAAGCACGGGCTTTTCTTGCGAATTGAACCGCTACGGCGAGGAGGACCCTCACCCGCCTCGCCGCGCTCGGCACCCTCTCCCGCAGTGCGGGAGAGGGGCTACTTGGCGGTGAGCTAAAGCTCCTCTCCCGCGCCGCGGGAGAGGGGGGACCAAGCCTGAAGGGCTTGGTGGGTGAGGGGCCTTCAGTTCGCCAGGTGAAAGAACTCGACGGCGTTGCCGGCCCAGATCTTGCGCTTGTCGGGTTCCGGGATATCGGCGTAGATCTTGTCGATAATCGGCCGGGAATTGGGCCATTCGTTCTCGATGTGCGGGAAGTCGGTCGCGAACATGATGCGGTCGACGCCGACATGATGGCGTTCCTCGATGGCGACCCGCTCGTATTGCACACTGAAATAGACGTGCTCACGCACGTAGTAGCTCGGCAGTTCTTTGAGCGGCTTGAAACCCAAATATTCCTGCGCCCAGCCGAGGTGGCGCTGGTACCACAGATCCATGTGCTCGAGCCAGAACGGAACCCAGCCGAGCCGGGTCTCAGCAAAGAAGATCTTCAGCTGTGGATGGCGCTCGAAGACCCCGGCGAGCACCAGCTGGGCGATGCTGACCGACGGCGCCAGGCCGAAATTGCACAGCCATTCGAGGAACGGCCGCCGCAGCCGCTGCATGATTACCGGGTCTTCCTTCGGATATTTGAAGGTCGGCTGCGTGGCGCGTGCCCCGGTGCGGTAGAACTGGACATGCACAGTGACCGGCATCTGCATGTCGATCGCCGCCGACCAGAATTTGTCGTCCTCCGGCGTCGGATAGCCTTGGGCATTGGGCAACGCGCCCAACAGCACACCCTTGAGGCCGAGCTTTTTGCAATGCTTCATTTCGGCGATCGCGTCGTAGACGTTGGTGATCGGAATGACCCCCATGCCAATGAGGCGGTCGGGCGCGACGGCGCAGTATTCCTCGGCGAGCCAGTCGTTGTACCCGCGGATCACCGCCTTGTAGACCTCGTCATGCGCGATGTTGCGCCAGAAGACCGGGCCGGCGACCATCGCGGCAAAGAGGACCTCGGCATCCATGCCGTCCTGGTCCTGCTCCTTTACGCGCTGCTCGGGTGAGCCGGTGCCGGCGGCGTCGGCGACCTTGAGGCCAAAGGGTTGCCAGGTCCCCTCAGCGCGGCCGGCGCGCAGGTCGAGGAAATTTGCTTCCAAAAGCGGCTGCCCCTCGATCATCAGCGCGTCGCCGCCATCCGGCAGATGAACCGTGTGCGGCGCGCGCTCACGGTGTTTCTCCGGCACCCGGTGCACCCAACGCTCCGGCGGCACCTCGAGATGCCCATCCGCCGACATCAGATTGTATTGCCGCGCCATTGCTTTCTCCCTCTGTTCTGTCATTGCGAGGCGCGCAGCGACGAAGCAATCTCGATCGCCAGAGAAACACCCGGCGCGAGATTGCTTCGCTGCGCTCGCAATGACAACTGGATCACGCCTCGTATTGCACCAATGCGCCGGGCGCGGGGCAGTATTCGAGACACTCGCCGCAGCCGGTGCATTTCATCCCTTGCACCTCGTAGAGGTGCCGCGGTTCCAATAGCATTGGGCGGATCGCCGATTCCGGGCAGACCTCGCGGCAGAGGCCGCAGGAATTGCAGATTGCGTAATCGATCCGCACCTTCATCTTATGCCGCCGACCTGGTGCAATAGGTAATCGAGCGTGTCCTCGACCGCTTTCTGCGTTTCCGCAGTCGCGCAGAGGAAATCGATCTGGAACTTGCCTTCCATGAAATGCATCAGCTCCTCGTCGCGCTGGCTCAGATGCTCGTGCCGGACCAGCGGATCGTCGACCCGTCGAGATAGGCCATGATGCCGATGCAGGCATTGGCTTCCTGGTAATAGTTCTGCGCGGCGCGCGCCAAGCGGGTGAATGTGCGGGAACATCATCGACAGGCCGAAATACGCGGGCAGCGGCTGGGTATTGGCTTGCGCGATGTCCATCAATTCGCGTTCGTCCTTGATCCAGCCTTTGCCGAGCAATACGTCGGCATGCAGTTTGCTGTGCTTGCATTCGTCCCAGATCTGGCGCGCGCGCATGCGCTGGAGATCGATGTAGCGCTCCTGGTCGGCGATATCGACCGACAAGAGCTGCCCCGACATCTGCTTGATCGACATGTGGACGCCCTCGGCCGCATAGCCGCGCAAGGCGCGCTCCTTCTTCCAGTCTTCGTCGTTGCGGCCCAGTTCCTCCTCGATTTCGCCGAGAGTGCGCGCTAATGAAATTTCCCAGCCCTTGAGGCATTTCTCCCGGGTGAGCCGGAACCGGAAATCGGCCCCCGGCGCGCCGGGCATCGTCGGCCAGACCCATTTATCGAGAAACTGTTCGAGGATCGGATGCATGGGTCAAGCCTCCTGCCAGGCTTCGGGGGGCGGCGGCACCATCGAGCGGCCGCTCTCGACCTCGACGATCGAGCCTTCCGCCGGGCAATACATCAGGCACGCCGTGCAGCCGGGGTAAGTGCATTTCTGCAGATCGATCTCGATGCGGTGCAAGGGCTCCAATGCCACGTAGACGGCGTTGATGTCGATCTCGCGGCACACGATGTAGCACATCCGGCATTCGGTGCAGCGCTCGTGATCGATCTTGAGACTGGGCATGGCGGCCTCCTTCAATCGGTCACCTGCCGGCGCGGCGCTGGCGGCGCCGGCGTCTCTTGCCCCAGCACGAAGGCGCTGAGTTCGCTGAGAAATCGGCCGTAGTCGCGTTTCGCGACGGCGCAGGCCCAGCGGCACAGCTCGGCCTCGACCGGTCTTTCAACGAATTCTTCGACAATTCGCCGCCCCATATTGATATGGCTGCGGTTCTCGACAAACTGGCTCTCGAAGACGCCTTTGAGGTCGGGGTCGGCGATCGCTTCCGTCAGTCCCTCCATCCAGGCGAGCTCGAGGATTTTCGGTCCCAAATTCAACGCCGCAATCCGGATCGGGTGAGGGTAGGTGGCCAGGTTGCGCAGCGAGAAAACATAATAGGCCAGCGCCGAATCCAGCACGAAACAGCCGGAGGGATGGTGAAAGGCGTCCTTTTGTGTGGCGGCGAACCCCTTGCGCAGCAACGCGTCGAGATAGAGCATCTCGTGCGTCGACTCGTCGACGATCTGCTTCGAGAACAAGTATTTTATGGAGGGCGGGAAGTCGTTGATTTCGAGACCCTGACCCCACCCTCCATAGATGTAATAAAACATTCGCTCGAGCGTCCACAGCCGGCCGATCAGGCGGTGAGCTGCATCGTCGTCCAGGCCATCCCGGCGGATGGCCTGAATGACGTCCTCTACGTGTGTCGCGCGGCTCTCGTTCCGGCTTTTCTCGATCAGTTCCCGCGCCAAGTCCTTTCCCGGCAGCTCGGGCATGGTGTTAGAGCTCGACCTGAAGTGAATCTCCTGCCCTCAATGGGTTATCCGTCATTCCCGCGAAAGCGGGAATCCAGGGCGGTGCGGCCGCGGCAGTTGTCCCTGGACCCCCGCTTTCGCGGGGGTGACGAGAACCCGAGGGATGAGCGCGCTTCACAGATCCTACGGCTCGAATACCGCGAAGCATTTGTTCGAGTTGAAGATGTAGCTCTGCACGTAGGAGGTTTCGGTCGGCCGCCGGCCGAGCCCGTTCATTGCGCCGACGAGGCACATCCAGTTCAGGACCTCCTGCTGGCCGCTGTCCTCGATCGCGCTCAGCGGCCGTTGCCGCCACGCCTGATAATCGGCCGCCTGCAGTGCCTCATAGAGCGCGCGGTCGGCTTCGACGTCGGGGTAGAGCAGGTAATGTTTGGGCGTCAGGAAGGCGTGCGACCAGCTTGACGAGGCGATCAACGCTACCCGCCACGGGCTCTTCTCGACGACCCGGGCGCAAGCCGCGCCGAGATCGAAGCAGCGCCACGGGGCAGGGGAGGGGGGATCGAGCTGGTCTGCCGCCGGGAACTGGCTCAACCCGCGCGCCCCGGCCTGCTGTGCAACCACCCGCCTGCCGTAGCAATTCACCTGAAACGGCACGACCGGGTAGGGAAAACCCTTGCGGTCGTAATCGAGGAACAACAGCGTGTTGAGAAACGCATGGCCGAGTTGGTGGTGCAGCGGCTTGTAGGCGTAGGAGAGGTCGAACCCGGCCTCCAGCATGCCGCTGGCGATGAACTTCCCGGCGTCGCGATGGCCCTTGTACTCGAAGGACTTCTCCGCCGGCTCGTTCCACACGTTCGGGCCGCGATAGTATTGCCACGGCTTGGTCGCCAGCAATTCATAGGCCAGCACGCAAAACGGCGGGATGATGTCTTCCTTGAAGTTCTCGTACTGGTCGTCGCCCCAGATCACGACGAGATCAGGATCGAACTCGTCCAATACCCGCCGGGCATTGCGAAAACCGGTGAGGAGCGCCTCGCGGTGGTGTCGGGCGGCGGTCAGGCCGGCATCGGCGCCGTACTCCTCGCGCATCGCCGCTGGCCAACCGGACGGGTCCCGCATCCTTTCCGGGATCGCCGGGTCGTCGAGGGCACGCTTTAGAATGCGGCCCAGATTTTCGTCGGTTCCTGAGAGCGGCGGAAAGTGAGTGACGCCGAGGCCCAGAATCTGTCCCATGCCATCCTCCCTTGAGTACCTAGAGGCAGGATAGGCTGTGACCGCGCTGGGAACAAGCAGCGAAGACCGTCCCAAGAATGGCGATTCGGGGCGGGCCGCGGTCTAAGCGGCATCTCGCGGGGGCGGGGAGGGCGGAATCCGCCGTGAGAGGCCGCGATCGTTGCGAGGTTTGGCTCGCTTATGGCAATAAACGAGCCGGGGTTGCAAGCAGCGGTGAGTTGATTTGATGACGTCTCTGCCTGTGAGCCGCCGGCTGATCTTTATGGTCCCGTTTCTTGCCGCGTCGGGCGTTGCCACGCGGCGCGCTGGAGCCGGCGAGGGTGACTTCTACGCATTCCTGTCGGGGGTGCGTCATGACGCTGCGGCACAAGGCGTTCGAGCGTCTACGATTGAGGCCGCGCTGCGCAACACGCAATACCTGCCGCACGTCGTCGAGCTCGACCGCAAGCAGCCGGAACGCACGATGACCTTCGGCGAGTATCTCGAAAAGGTCGTCACATCCCAGCGCATGGAGGGCGCACGCTCCCAGCTGGCCGAGAATCGAATGTTGCTCGACGGGATCTGGCGCCGGTTCAATGTCGAGCCGCGCTTCGTCGTGGCCCTCTGGGGGATCGAGAGCGATTTCGGCAAGGTCATGGGCAATTACTCGGTCGTATCGTCGCTCGCCACGCTCGCCTATGACGGACGCCGCAGCTCGTATTTCCGCGCCGAGCTGATCTCGGCGTTGCGCATTCTCGATCAGGGACACATCCGAGCGGACAATATGACGGGGTCCTGGGCGGGGGCGATGGGGCAGTGCCAGTTCATGCCCTCGACCTTTCTTGGATACGCGGTCGATTACGATGGTGACGGCCGCAAAGACATCTGGAACGACCGGGCCGACGCGCTGGCCTCGATCGCGAATTTCATCGCTCGGCTGGGTTGGCGCGGCGGCGAGGGCTGGGGACGGGAGGTCATGCTGCCGGCCGGGTTCGATCCTAGCTACACCGGGCTCGAGGTCAAGCGGCCGACCGGCGAATGGAGCCGCCTCGGGGTGCGCAGCACCGATGCGGGCCCACTCGCCGGCCGCGAGGGCGAGGCCTCGCTGGTCATGCCCGATGGCGCCGGCGGGCCGGCCTTCCTCGTGTATGACAATTTCCGCACGATCATGAAGTGGAACAAATCCACCTATTTCGCGACCGCGGTCGGGTATCTGGCCGACAGCATGGCGCGAGGCTGATTGCCGCAAAGTCGGTACGGATCGTCATCCGGGCCGGGGCGTTTTCGGTCGGAAACAGAGAGTGAGCGAAAATGGCGGATCGGAAAATCGGGAGAGTTTTTACGGCGCGCTCGATTGCCGCCGTTATCGCGGCGGTCTTGCTCGTAGCCGGGCTCAACGGCCACCCGGCAGTAGGCGCAAGAGGCCATCCCAAGGCAAAGCCCACCGCCGCCGCCCAACTCCCGGCGAACCCGACCGCGGGCATGGAAACGCAGGCGACGCACGCCTTTGTCATCGAGGTTGAGACCGGGACGGTGCTGGTCGACAAAGCCGCCGACGAGCGCATGCCGCCGGCCTCGATGAGCAAGATCATGACGGCCTACGTCGTTTTCGGCATGCTGAAGCAGGGGCGCGCCAAGCTCGACGATGAATTGCCGGTCAGCGAGCGCGCTTGGCGGCTGCAAGGCTCGAAGATGTTTGTGCCGATCGGCGGGCGCATCAAAATCGATGATCTCCTGAAGGGCGTGATCATTCAGTCCGGCAACGATGCCTGCCTCGTCCTCGCCGAAGGCCTCGCCGGGAGCGAGGAAGCATTTGTCGAGCTGATGAACCAGAAGGCAAAGGAAATCGGGCTCAAAGACAGCCATTTTGCCAATGTCGACGGTCTGCCCAGCCCCGACCACTGGATGACCGCTCGCGATTTGGCGACTCTGTCAATCCGGACAATCGAAGATTTCCCCGAGTACTATCACTACTATAGTGAAATGGGATACGAATACAATAACATCAAACAAGGCAACCGCAACCCGCTGCTCTATAAAGGGGTCGGCGCCGACGGGTTGAAGACCGGCCATACCGAGGAGGCGGGCTACAGCCTGACCGCTTCGGTCAAGCGCGACGACCGCCGCATCATCCTCGTGCTCGGCGGCCTGCCGACGATGAAAGCCCGCGCCCAGGAAAGCGAGAGGCTGATCGAATGGGCGTTCAGGGAGTTCAACGACTACAAGCTGTTCGCTGCCGGAGACAGGGTCGATGATGCCGATGTGTGGCTCGGTTCCGACCCGAAGGTGCCGCTTACCGTCTCCAATGATCTGGTCGTGACCCTGCCGCGCAAATCGCGCAAGGACATGAAGGTCACCGTCGATTACGACCGCCCGATTCCGACGCCGGTCAAGAAAGGCCAGGCAATCGGGAAGCTGGTGGTGACCGCTCCCGATGTGCCGCCGACCGAGGTGCCACTTGTCGCCGGTGCGGATGTCGACCGCATGGACCCCCTCGGCCGCGTCGCGACCCTCGCCGGTTATCTTGTGTGGGGCGGCCGGCATTGACGTGACGGATCCGCGGGGGCGGTTCATCTCGATCGAGGGCGGCGAAGGCGCCGGCAAGTCGACGCAAGTGGGATTGCTGGTGGCGGCGCTGGATCGAACGGGGATTCCGGCACGAGCGACCCGCGAACCCGGCGGCTCGCCCGGTGCCGAGGCGATTCGGCGGCTGTTGCTCGAGGGCGAAGGCGAGCGCTGGGATGCGATCGGCGAAGCCTTGTTGCTCGTGGCCGCACGGCGTGACCACGTCACTCGCGTCGTCGCCCCTGTTCTCGCGCAAGGCGTATGGGTGGTGTCGGACCGCTTTGCCGATTCCACCATGGCCTACCAGGGCTACGGCAGAGGAGTTGCGCTTGAGGTTCTCGCCGCATTGCACCGTTTCGCGCTCGGCGAATTCGCGCCGGACCTGACGGTAATTCTCGACCTGCCGGTCGAAATCGGGCTCGCCCGCGCTGCCGCGCGCTCGCCCGCCGATCGGTTCGAACGCCTCGACCGCGACTTCCACCAAAAGCTGCGCCAAGGGTTCCGGCAGATCGCCGACGAGAACCCTACTCGCTGCCTCTTGATCGACGCCTCGGGCGACCCCCACACGGTCCACCGCGCGGTGGCCGCTGCGGTTGAGCAAAGGCTCGGCGTCGTCCTCGGCTAGCTCCGACCGTCTCGCCCACTTTGTGATCCATAAAGGGTGTGGAAGTCGCGTTCGATCCCGCAAAGAATGCTCGGAACATTCGTGATCGCGGTCTGTCCTTCGAGCGAGCGATCGATTTCGATTTCACGACGGCAGCCCTGGCCATCGATACACGCCGAGAATACGGCGAAGTGCGGTATGTTGCGGTGGGTTATCTTGACGATCGCCTCCATGTGCTGTGCTTCACCGAAACCCCATCCGGCATCAGAGTGATCAGCTTTCGCAAAGCAAACTTGAGAGAGATCAAGAGGTATGAAAAAACGCAAGCCCCTGACCGATGATGAAGGCGAAGTTCGTGAGCTGACGTCGGCTGACCTGAAGGATTTCCGGGCAGCTGAAGAAATCCTCTCGCCATCCGCTCATGCAAAAGCTCAGCGTCCAAGGAAGGGCAGGGCAAAAAACACTCACTAAGGAGCGGATTACGATACGCCTGTCTCGGGATGTCGTTGAAAGGTTTCGTGCAACTGGAGAAGGTTGGCAAACGCGGTTGGATGCAGCTTTGCGTGACTGGCTTCAGACCCATTCGCCGAACTAGCTCCGCGCGTCGGCACGTTCGGGCGCGATCGTGGCGATAGAGGCGTCGGCTGGCGCAGCTGCCGGCGTGCTCGCGCCGCGGGAGAACCCGGCGCTCCTCGGCCATGCGGAAGCCGAGCGCGAGCTGCTCCGGCTCGTCGAGGCGGGGCGGCTGCCGCACGCGCTGCTGTTCGGCGGGCCGCGCGGCATCGGCAAGGCGACGCTCGCCTTTCGGCTCGCTCGCTTCCTGCTCGCGCGGTCCGAGGACCTCCCGGCCGGGATGTTTGGCGAAACAGGGGAGGGCGGGCTTGCGGTCGACGCGGAGAGCGGCGTCTTCCACCGCGTTGCATCCGGCGGCCACGCCGATCTGCTCACCGTCGAGCGCGCCTATGATCCGCGGCGCCGCCGGTTGCGCAGCGACATCATCGTCGAGGATACACGCGCAATCGCCGGTTTTTTCCGGCTGACCGCGGCGGAGGAGGGGTGGCGGATCGTCATTGTCGATGGCGCGGAGGAGATGAACCGCAACGCCGCCAATGCCCTCCTCAAAATCCTCGAAGAGCCGCCGCGGCGGGGACTGCTGCTGCTGGTCAGCCACAGCCCGGGCCGGCTGCTGCCGACTGTCCGCTCGCGCTGTCGGCACGTTCCACTGGCTGCGTTACCGCGGCCTGTGGTGTTGCAGCTGCTCGCGCAGTACCGCCCCGAGCTCGCTCGATCTGACGCCGAGGCGCTGGCGGGGCTGGCCGAAGGCAGCATCGGCCGGGCTATCGAGCTCGCCGACGCCGGCGGGCTGGCACTCTACCAATCCCTTCTCGGCATCCTTGCACAGGCTCCGCGGATCGAGGTTGCCAAACTCTATGCCTTCGCCGACAAGCTCAGCCCGACCCGACTGGGAAGAGGCCTACCGAGCCAGCGCCGAGCTGCTGTCCCAGTTTCTGGCGAGAATGGTTACTCGAACGGCCGCCGGGCCATCCGGACCGGACGATCTGATCGGCGAAGAAGTGGAGGCGATGCAGCGTCTCGCCGCTCGCGCCGATCCGGCGTGCTGGGCGGATCTGCGCGACCGGATCGACCGCAGTTTCGCCGACACCGACCAGCTCAACCTCGACCGCAAGCAGGCCATCCTCGGCGCGTTCTTGGCCATCGAGGAACTGGCGCAATAGATCAGCGACGCCGGTCGCCGGCTGGATTGCGATCGGTCCCGGCCCATATCTGGGCGATGGAGACAGCTATGAGCGCCGACCGGCCCTTCTTCGTCACGACCCCGATTTACTACGTCAACGACACGCCGCATTTGGGGCACGCCTATACGACGGTGGCGTGCGACGTGCTGGCGCGCTTCATGCGGCTCGACGGGCGCCGCGTGAAGTTCCTGACTGGGACCGACGAGCACGGCCAAAAGGTCGAGCAATCGGCGCGCCTTGCCGGCGTCTCACCGCAGCAGTTTACCGACCGGATCTCCGGAGCGTTCCGCGATATGACGCGGCTTCTGAACATCAGCAACGACGATTTCATCCGTACCACCGAGCCCCGGCATGTTCGTGGCGTCCAGGCGCTGTGGCAGGAGTTGGAAAGCCGCGGGGAAATCTATCTCGGACGCTTTGCCGGATGGTATTCGGTGCGCGATGAGGCGTTTTACGACGAAGGTGAGTTGGTCGATGGGAAGGCGCCGACCGGCGCCGAGGTCGAGTGGCTGGAGGAGGAGAACTACTTCTTCCGGCTTTCCGCGTGGCAGAACCGGCTATTGGCTTATTACGATGCGAATCCGGATGCAGTCGCGCCGCGCAGCCGGCGCAACGAGGTCGTCAGCTTCGTCAAGTCGGGCCTGCGCGACCTGTCGATCTCGCGAACCAGCTTCAGCTGGGGAATTCCAGTCCCAGGTAACGCCGATCACGTTATATACGTGTGGCTCGACGCGCTGGCCAACTACATCACCGCGGTCGGCTATCCGGACACCCAAAGTCCCGAATTTTCGACTTTCTGGCCCGCCGATCTTCACGTCGTCGGGAAGGATATCGTGCGGTTTCATGCGGTCTATTGGCCGGCTTTTCTGATGGCTGCCGGTCTCGAGCCGCCGCGCTGCGTCTTCGCCCACGGCTGGTGGACGGTCGAAGGGCAGAAAATGTCGAAATCGCTGAATAATTTCATCCCGCCGAAGCAGCTCGTGGATACCTACGGGCTCGATCCGGTGCGCTATTTTGTGCTGCGCGAATTGCCATTCGGCAGCGACGGCGATTTTTCGCACCGCGCCGTCGTGGGCCGGCTCAATGGCGATCTCGCCAATGATTTCGGCAATCTGGCGCAGCGCGTGCTGGTGATGATCAACCGCAATTGCGGCGGCTGCGTGCCCGATTGCGGGCAGTTGGCCGCTGTCGACACGGCCTTGCTGAGCGCAGCGCAAAACTTGCTCGGGACAGTGCGTGGGCATATCGCAGAGCAGGCGTTTCACCTGGCGCTCGAGGCGATCTGGCGGGTAGTCGGCGAGGCTAACCGCTATGTCGACGAGCAAGCCCCCTGGGCGCTCAGTCGCAGCGATCCGGGACGGATGCGCACCGTGCTTTATACGCTGGCCGAGACGCTGCGGCATCTGGCGATCCTGGTGCAGCCCTTCGTGCCCGGCGCGGCGCGAAAGCTCCTGGATCAGCTGGCAGTGCCGCAGACGGCGCGCGATTTCGCCGCCTTGGCCGAGGCGCCGCTCGCTCCGGGAACACAGCTGCCAAAGCCGGAAGCTATCTTCCCGCGCTTTGTCGAGGAGGCGGCCCCGTAATGGCAGAGGGCAGGGACCCCATGCTGGTCGATAGCCATTGCCATCTCGACTTCCCCGATTTCGCGGCAGAGCGGGATCACGTGATCGCCCGCGCCCGGGCGGCCGGGGTCGGAACGATGCTGACGATCTGCACGCGGCTCGACCAATTCGACGGGGTGCGCGCGATCGCCGAGGCCTATGATGATATCTGGTGTTCGGTCGGGGCGCATCCGCACGAGGCTGCCGATCACGCTCCGCTGCTCACCGAGCAGCTTCTGATGCTGGCCGAACACCCCAAAACCGTCGGCATCGGCGAGACCGGCCTCGACTTTCATTACGATCTGAGCCCGCGCGACACTCAGGAGCGCGTTTTCCGCATCCACATCGCGGCGTCGCGCGCCAGCGGTTTGCCGTTGATCATCCATGCCCGCGAGGCGGATCGCGAGATCGCGCAGATCCTTGAAGAAGAGCGGCCGCCGCCCGGGGTCTTGCATTGCTTCAGCAGCGGCCGGGCGCTGGCCGAAACCGCGATCGCGCTCGGATTTTATATCTCGATCTCCGGGATCGTGACGTTCCGCAATGCCGAAGAGCTGCGTGGGATCGTGCGCGACCTGCCGCTCGATCGGCTGCTCGTCGAGACCGACGCGCCCTATCTCGCGCCGGTCCCCTATCGCGGCAAGCGCAACGAGCCGGCCTTCGTGGCGGCGACCGCGGCAGCCGTCGCGGCGCTCAAGGGGCTCGATCCGCAGCACCTCGCGGCGGTGACGCACGACAATTTCTTCCGGCTCTTCACCAAGGCCTCCCCGTCCGCAGGATGAGGGTCACCCTCCTTGGCTGCGGCGCCTCGACCGGCGTACCGGTAATCGGCCCGAACTGGGGCCGCTGCGATCCCACCGATCCGCGCAACCGCCGCCGCCGCGTGTCGGCGCTGGTCGAGGTCGGGGACATTGTCATCCTGATCGATACTTCGCCCGATCTGCGCGAGCAGCTGATCGACGCCAGGGTCTCGCGCCTGGACGCCGTGATCGTGACCCATGCGCACGCCGACCATCTTCATGGGATCGATGACCTGAGGTCGATCAACCGGCTGATGCGGCAAGCGATCCCGCTCTTTGCGGACGCAACGACCCTGGCTGAGATCGGCCAGCGTTTCGGCTATGTCCTGCGACCGATTGCCGAGCCTGGCAGATACTACAAGCCGACCCTGGAGCCGCACGAGATCGGTGGCCCCTTCGAGATCGCCGGGGTTCAAGGTCGATTCCGTTCGCGCAGGACCATGGCTTCAGCACGACGCTCGGTCTGCGGATCGGCGGTTTTGCGTACTCGACCGACGTCACCGAACTCGACGACGCGGCGTTCGCCGCGATCGACGGGATCGAGCTGTGGATCGTCGACTGCCTCCGGCGCGAACCGCATCCGACGCACTCTCACCTTGCGAAGACCTTGTCGTGGATCGCTAGGGTGCGGCCGCGGCGCGCCGTGCTGACCCATATGGACCAGAGCCTCGATTACCGCGAGCTCAGCACCGAATTGCCGGACGGCGTCGAACCCGGCCAGGACGGCCTGGTGATCGAGTTACCAGATCCCTAGCGGCATTCGGGAAAAGCAATTTTCCCGTTAACTCTGTCGGCACACTTTACATGCGCGGCCGGGCCCAGTCTGGGAAACAGGGCTCTATTGAACCGGGCAGAATGACTGTCAAAACCCGACTTTCCGAGAATTCGCCGCTTCTCGGGAGTGGCGCAAGCGAAGGGCGTCCCCTGCAACTGGCTTGGCACGACGCCTGGTTCACGAGATGGCTGTAAGAAATTTCGACGAACCGGGTGAGCTCAAATAGTCCACGCCAATTAAAGGGTTGAAAAAATTGTAGGAATTTTGATGGCACGAGGATTGCTACTTTAACGTTGCAGGCATTTTATCGATTACACGATCGCGATCTTCGACTCACCATATTTTGCGTCGGTCGGCGACTGGGGCAGCTGCTCGGGGCTGCCGGTATTCATTGTCGGCATGCCCCGCTCCGGGACCAGCCTTGTTGAGCAGATTGCGGCCAGCCATTCACGGGTGTTCGGCGCGGGAGAACTCAGGGAAATCGGCAATCTTGCACAACAACTCGACCCCATAATTACCGCGATCCGGAGCGGCTCAGGCGAAGATGGAGCCGAGGCGCGCGCGGATCATCGAATTACCGTTAGGCGCCTCGGCGCTGCACATCTCGAGCACCTGAAGGCCGTCGGTGGCTGTGCCGAACGTGTAATCGATAAAATGCCTGACAACGTCTTCAAGCTCGGCGCCATCGCAACACTCTATCCGGGTGCCCGCGTGATCTTTTGTCGACGCGATCCGCTCGACACTTGTCTGTCCTGCTATTTTCAAAAGTTTACGGCAGGCCAGCTCGTTTTTTCCTATGACTTGGCCGATTGCGCAAAACGATACCTGGAAACCGAGCGCCTGATAGCACATTGGCGCAAGGTGCTACTGCTGAAGTGGTTGGATGTCGAGTATGAGGCGCTGGTCTCTGATCTCGAAGGCCAGAGCCGACGAATAATTGCCTTTTTGGGTTTCGATTGGGAGCCAGCATGCCTCGAGTTCCATGGCACCGCGCGAACAGTCACGACAGCCAGTGCGTGGCAGGTACGTCAGCCGCTCTACAGTCGCGCGGTCGGCCGCTGGCGTAAATATCAAAATCACCTGGCGCCTCTGCTCGATCTCCTTGTGGATCACCGAAAGGTTTCGTAGCGGCGCTCGGAGCTCGTGAGAAGCCGCCGTTGATCCAGATATTTTCCATAATATATATTATGCGACATTCTGTTGTAAGCGCAATATAGAGATGACACCCCTCTGCAAAGTAGAGGTGACACACCCCCGGGTTCTGGGGTCCCGGGAGGTACGCCGTGGCGATGGTGTCGATGAGCAAGCAGGAGTTCAGCCGTCTTGACGTGCTGTTGCGGGTTCAGTCGGGTCGCCTGCGTGTCAGTGACGCCTGTGTGCTGATCGGCCTACAGCGGCGTCAGGTGTTTCGTCTGCTGCGCGGCCTCAAGCAGGACGGCGCCGCGAGCCTGCTTTCCAAGCGCCGCGGCCAACCCAGCAACCACCGGCTACCCGCTGAGGTTCGCAGCCTGGCGCTATCGATTGTGCGCGAGCGGTATGGCGACTTTGGCCCGAGCTTGGCGGCGGAGAAGCTGGCCGAGCATCACGGCTGTTCGGTGTCGCGCGAGACCTTGCGCGGTTGGATGATCGCCGAAGGGCTATGGCAGGACCGTCGGCATCGTCTCCCCTCGCCGCATCAGCCGCGCCGGCGGCGCGATTGCTTGGGCGAACTGGTGCAAATCGACGGTTCGGAGCACGCCTGGTTTGAGGATCGCGGCCCGCCGTGCACGCTGCTGGCTTTTGTGGATGATGCGACGAGCCGGTTGATGCAGCTGCGGTTCGTCACCTCGGAATCGGCGTTTGATTACTTCCGGGCGACCCGCGCCTATCTGGAGGCGCATGGCAAACCGGTGGCGCTCTACAGTGACAAGCACGGCATCTTCCGGGTGAACCGCAAGGAGGCTGTCGGCGGCGACCGGGTGACCCAGTTCGGTCGCGCGCTGTTGGCGCTGAACATCGACATCATTTGTGCCAACAGCCCGCAGGCGAAGGGACGCATCGCCCTTCAACAAGCTCAGGAGCGCGTTTGGCACGTTGCAGGACCGAATGGTCAAGAGCCTGCCCCCGCGAAGGCGGGGGAGCTGCGGCTGGCGGGGGTATCCCCGGGTCAAGCCCGAGGACCGATTGCCGCGGCGAACGCATGGCTGCCCGGGTTCATTACACGCGCTTCGGCCGGGATCCAGCAAATGCCAAGGACCTGCATCGGCCACTGGCCCCAGCCGATGACCTGGACGAGATCCTGGCCTGGCGGGAGGAGCGCACGGTCACGCGCAACCTGACGCTGCACTACGACCGGATGATGCTGCTCCTCGACCCGACGCCGCTAGCCCGTGGCTTGGTGCGCAAGAAGGTGGAGGTGGTGAACTACCCGGACGGGCGGTTCGCGGTTCAGTTCAACGGAGCGACGCTCGGTTTCAAGGTGTTCGACAAAATCCAGACAGTGCAACCCGGGGCGATCGTCGACAAAAAGCGGCTGTCGGCCGTGTTGGAGCAGGTGAAGGCGCAGCAGGCCGCTTATCCGGCGTGGCAGCAGCGCGGGCACGTTGCGCGGCAGCGGCCGCCGAACAACCTCGAGGCGCCGGGTCTGCCGTCGAAGGGTCGGGCACCACGCCACAGTGCTGCCGCGGCTACGGCCTGAGGCAGCGATTTGGACGGTGCTGATCGCCACGGCGGCCTTCCGTGTATTCCGTTTAACGGTGATGCCACCCGCAAGCCAGCCGCCATCGCGCGGTGGCTGGGTGGGTTTTTCAGGTATCGGGAGATCTACTCCGGTGGCTTGCGAAGATGGCGGCTTGGCAACGCCGGGTGGCGGGAGCCGACCAGTTCCGATCGGCTCCCATCCATCGGAGTGAGTCTCCAACCGGCTATTCCTCGGCGGGTTGCTCCCCAGCAGAGCCCGCTTCCGCTTCACCAGTCGCCGACAATAATACTCAAATCCCGGTCCGGCGAGGCAACCAAATCGCGCGGCTCAACCTCACTGCAGGGATACAGTCCAGCTCACCCTCCGCGCGCCCGTCACCCACGGGGTGTCATCTCTACTTTGCGCGCAGGGTGACATTTCTATCTTGCACCGACATCTGTTTTCGGCGCCAGATTGAAATGTCACCCCTCTGCCAATTAGTAAACGCACCGCCGCTCGGTCGTCAGTCGGATAGGCAGTGGCGTGCAGGGTGTCCCGACCCGAGAGGGTGAAACCGATCACCGCAGAGCTGTTCGGCTACAGCGGTCCGGATAAAGGGGTGTGCGCTCAGTCGATCACGAACGCGACCGTCAATGCGTAATTCGAGGTCATCGCCACCGGGTGCGCCGAGCGCCAGAAGGCGCTCCTATAGTCGGCGAATGCACGAAACACGTGTGTCGCGTGCGAAAAGTCATCGAGAATGACCACCACTCCCGGAACCAGCAACATGTTGAGGTTGGCCAGAGTAAAAAGCGTCGAGGAATACAGATCACTGTCGTTATGAACGATGAGGCGAGATCTGGGCGAGAACCCGTTCAGAAAGCCCGGCAGAGTGTTCTGGAACCAGCCCTTGACGAAGCTGACCCTTTCGTCATCTATCTGCGGCACCGCGCCGCCCGCGTAAAATGCACCCTTGGGCACTTTCTTGGTCCAGTGCTCCGGCAATCCTTCAAACGAATCAAAGCCGATAAAACGGCTCTGCGGATCGCGGTTCATCTGTGACCAGAACTGGATGGTGTGTCCTTTGTAGACACCGAATTCAAGAAAATCGATTGTGCTCCCGCCGCATATCTCGCCATGAACATAACGAAAAAAATCATACTTGTGTTCGAAGACCGGTATCCGGCCACGCTGCTCCGCAATCCAGCGTCGAACCAGAGCATTGCCGTTGATCTTGTCGAGCAAGTCAATGTGCCACGGAAATAATTTTGCGGCCAATCTGGCCTTCCACATACTCATAGCTGGGTCTCTTCATCCCACAGGATCATCTTCGACCCTGAGAGTTTCTTTCGAGCGAAACGAGGCAATGGGATTGGGTACGCAGTGTCTCGCCACGCAGCACATGACTGGACTCCAAACGATAGCGTACAACGTCGCATCTCGATTTATCAAAGATCACGAGCAATGAGCCGATCCCTCAACCGTCTGCTGGACATCATGGCCCGACTGCGGGACCCAGTGCATGGCTGCCCGTGGGATCGGGAGCAGAATTTCTCGACGATCGCGCCGTACACGATCGAGGAGGCTTATGAGGTAGCCGACGCGATCGCGCGCGACGACATGGCCGCGCTGAAGGACGAGCTCGGCGATCTTCTTTTTCAGGTCGTCTTCCATGCTCGGATGGCCGAGGAACAGAGCCTCTTCGCCTTCGAAAATGTTGCCGAGGCGATCGCGGACAAGATGGAGCGGCGCCATCCGCATGTCTTCGGCGGCGGCCAAATCAATTCGCGAGCGGCACAAGACAAGGCCTGGGAGGAACATAAAGCGGCCGAGCGCCGGGACCGCGCCCAAGCGAGCGGAGCGGCGGAAAGCGTCCTCGACGGAGTTGCCCTGGCCCTGCCGGCCCTATTGCGCGCCGACAAGATACAGAAACGCGCGGCGCGGGTCGGCTTCGACTGGCTCGATGCGCGACCGGTGTTCGACAAGCTCAAAGAAGAAATCGCCGAACTCGAGACTGAGTTGCAAAAACCCGCCGAGGGTCGCGCCTTGGAAGACGAGATGGGCGACATTCTTTTTGCCGCGGCCAACCTCGCCCGGAAGCTCGACATCGACCCTGAAGCAGCACTGCGGCATGCCACCGCGAAGTTCGAGCGCCGCTTCCGGCGCGTCGAGACCCTCGCCGCCGAGCACGGCGTGGGCAACGATCTCGACGCGCTTGAGGGGTTGTGGCAGCAGGTCAAGCGCGAAGAGCACGAATAGCCAGTAAATTGCGCTTCGAAGGCGAAGGCGGGATGCGGTATCCGGTGTCGGTAAAGGGTGTCCTCCTAGAGGACGACCGGGTCGTGCTTCTCCTGAATGAACGCGACGAGTGGGAATTGCCGGGTGGTCGGCTGGAACCCAGCGAAGATCCGGTTGCCTGCCTAGAGCGCGAATTTGCCGAGGAACTCGGCGCCGAAATTGTCGCGGATAGGATACTCGATTGCTGGCTATATCACGTGCTGCCCGGAAAAGAGGTGCTGGTCGTGACTTACGCAGTGCTCCGCACCGACCGGCGGGAGTTCCGGGTCAGTCGGGAGCATCGGAAGTTCGGCATTTTCACTGTCGGCGAGCTGCCGGGTTTAGCGATGCCTGAAGGCTACCGCCGTTCGATACGCGCTTGCGCGTCGCGGCGCGCCTCTTGTTAGCTTTAGTGCAGGCGCTGTCGATGGCGGAGCCGCGCGATGTCGTCTTCCGGCAATCGAGCCGAGATGTGTGCCGCCTCATTGTCGTCGCGTCGGCCCAGCACCTCGCCGCGTTGGTATATCCACGCCAAAGTCTTGCCGTCGGTCAGCGGAACATCGAGCCGCACGACGCGGGTATTGCTCTCGAGCCGGCTATCGATCAGCTCGAGCAACCCGTCGCATCCCTCACCCGTCGCGCCTGATAGGGCTATGCTCTGCAAATTGCGCAGCTTCTGCTGTTGCAGAGTTTGCCGCGTCGCCGGATCGAGCAAGTCGATCTTGTTCAGCGCCTCGATCAGTCCCTCCTCGACCGGCTGATCGAGGCCGAGATCGACGAGGACGTTCAGCACATCATTACGCTGCGCCTCGCTGTCGGGATGATGCGCATCGCGGACGTGGACGACGATATCCGCTTCGGTGACCTCTTCGAGCGTGGCGCGGAAGGCGGCAACAAGATGGGTCGGGAGATCCGAGATGAAACCGACCGTGTCGGATAGTATGACGTGGCGCCCCGACGGCAAGCCGAGCCGCCGCATCGTCGGATCGAGGGTCGCGAACAGCATGTCCCCGGCAGTTACCGACGCGCTGGTCAACCGGTTGAACAGCGTTGATTTCCCCGCATTGGTATATCCGACCAGCGCCACCACAGGATACGGGACGCGGCGGCGCGCCTCGCGATGCAAATTCCGCGTCCGTCTGGTCGCGTCGAGCTCGCGCTTCAACCTGGCAATGCGCTCGCCGATCAGCCGCCGGTCGATTTCGAGCTGGCTTTCGCCTGGGCCGCCGAGAAACCCAAACCCGCCGCGCTGACGTTCGAGATGTGTCCAGGAGCGCACCAGACGGGACCGTTGATAGGTCAGCGCAGCCAGCTCCACCTGCAATCGGCCCTCATGGGTGCGGGCCCGCTCGCCGAAAATCTCCAGGATCAGGCCCGTGCGGTCGATGACCTTGGCTTGCCAACGCCTTTCGAGATTGCGCTGCTGTACCGGGCTCAACGCAGCGTCGATGACGACGAGCCCGATGTCGTTTTCGCCGATCAGCTCGCCAAGGTTTTCGACCGTGCCGCTGCCTAAGAGGCTGCTGGGGCGCGGGCGTGCAATGCTGGCGACTTCGGCTCGGATTACGTCGAGACGTATTGCCTTAGCGAGACCGACCGCTTCTTCCAGCCGCGCTTCGACCGAACGGCCGGAGACTTGTTTAGAGTGCCGTCCAGGTGCCGTTTTCGACACCGGATATACGACGAGAGCGCGACCTGTCGAGCCCGTGTGGACGATCGCTGGGGTATCTGCTTGGTTCAGGATTCGGCCATTTCCTTTGGTTCGAAAAGCTGGATCGGCTGCCCCGGCATCACCGTCGAAATTGCGTGCTTATACACCAGTTGCGAATGCGCATCCCGGCGCAACAAAACACAGAAATTGTCGAACCAAGTAATTATCCCTTGAAGCTTGACGCCATTCACGAGAAAGATAGTTACCGGCGTCTTGTTTTTCCGGACGTGGTTCAAGAAAACGTCTTGAACGTTTTGCGATTTTTCCGGAGTTCATGGGTCTTCCCCCACTCCCTTCTTGGAACCGAGCCGGCCAGTTCACGCCGAAGCACTCGGACGAGACCCGCGAGTTGCCACAATCAAAATGGGCGCGCGCCGGCGAATCGCAAGCCCCGCACAAAGTGAAACAAGGACGCACCATCGGGGAAGACAAGGCGTGGCTCGCAACGGAGAAACTCCTTCTCGGTCGCTGCGTTGCCGAGCAAAACCGGAATGCAACCGCTGTTGTAGGCGCACTCCATGTCGGTGCCGGTGTCGCCGACGAGCCAGACGCCCTCGCCGGGCTCGACGCCGCTTGGCGCGAGAGCGAGCGCGACCGGGGCGGGGTTCGGCTTGTCCTGCGCCGCGTCCCCTGCCCCGATCACGCTGCCGAACAGCTCCGACCAGCCTATCCGCTCGGCCTCGCATCGCAGCAGAGCGCCGGTCTTGTTGCTGACCACCCCGAGGAAAATACCTTCGGCGACGAGCGCGTGGAGCAACTCACCGCGGCCCGGCAAGGGCCTCAGCCGGTCAAGATGGATCGTGCGGAAAACATCGAGATAGATGCGCCGCGCCTCTTCCCATCGCTCGCCGAAATGAAGCGGAAAGCTCTCGCGCAGACTGAGCCTGACGCGTTCTTTAGTCTCCCGCAGCGACCACAACGGCTTCTCCATCGCCGCCATGACAGCGTTGAGCGCTTCGTGGATTGTCGTCCAGCTGTCGACCAGGGTGTTGTCCCAGTCGAACAAGATCGCCCGCGGCCGGGTGAGACCCTGCGGCGCTGCGGCCGCGAGGCTGACGGCGCTCACGCCGCTTCCGCGACATGAGCCAGGTGATGCTCCCGCAATCTTCGAGAGAGGGGGCCGGTCACGCTACTCCCGGCCGCCGGCAGCAGATCGACCGCGAGCTGATACCCGCGATCCCCCGTATGTACGGTTGCCGAAGGGTGCGGCAGAGACTGCCCGTCGCCGTAAGCGATACGCAACATTGATTATATCCCCCATCACCCCGCCCTCGCCCTTCCCCGAGAGCTGGGACGGAGGTTTAAGCCCCGACCTTCAACGGACGATCATTACCGAAGACACCCAAGGATTTCAACTTGCGGTGCAAGGCGGACCGCTCCATCCCCACAAAAGCCGCGGTCCGCGATATATTGCCGCCAAAGCGGGTAACTTGAGCGATAAGGTATTCCCGCTCGAATACCTCTCTCGCATCGCGCAACGGCAAGGTCATGATTTCGCTGCCCTTGTCCCATTTTACGACAGTGGGAGCGATCGCAGTGATTTCGTTCGGGAGCATATCGGCGCGCAGCGTCTCGCGCGCGTCGCCAGGGGCCATAATCAATAGCCAGTCGATGACGTTGCGCAGCTGCCGCACATTGCCAGGCCATGTATAAGCCTGCAGCGCCGCCATCGCATCCTCGCCAAACTCGCGCGGGGTGAGCCGTGCCGCTTCGGAGGCCCGGGCCATGAAGTGACGCGCCATCAGAGGGATGTCCTCGCGCCGGTCGCGCAGCGGGGGCAGGCGAATCGGCACGACCTTCAAACGGTAGAACAGATCCTCGCGGAACCGCCCGGCGTTGATCTCGCCCTCGAGTTCCCGGTTCGACGAGGCGACCACCCGAACATCGACCTCGACGCGGCTCGACCCCCCTACCCTCTCGAAAGTCTGTTCCTGCAGCGCACGCACGATCTTGCCCTGCGTCTCGAGCGGCATGTCCGCCACTTCGTCTAGGAACAATGTGCCGCCATGCGCGCGCTCGAACGTGCCCACCTTGCGCGGCGAGCCGTCGATCCGCGTCTCGGTCCCGAACAGCTCGATTTCGAGCCGTTCGGGCCGCATCGTCGCGCAGTTGACCGGAACGAAGGGCCCCTTAGAGCGCCGGGAGCGCGCATGCAGGAGACGCCCGACGACCTCCTTACCCGAGCCCGGCGGCCCGGTAATCAGAACCCGGCTGCCGGTCGGCGCTACCCGCTCGATGTGCTGCCGCAGCTGGTTGGCTGCCGGCGAGATACCGACGAGGTCGAGGTCGCCTCCGGCGCGCAGCCGCAGCTCCTCGTTCTCGCGCCGCAACTGCGCCGCCTCGATCGCGCGCTCGACAACCAGCAGTAAGCGGTCTGATTTGAAGGGCTTTTCGAGAAAATCGTAGGCTCCCAGCTTGATCGCCTCGACGGCTGTTTCGATGGTTCCATGGCCGCTGATCATGACCACCGGGACCGACGGCATCTCGACGCGCAACTGCTTCAGGATCTCGATCCCTTCGAGCCCACCTCCCTGCAGCCAGATGTCGAGGATTACGAGCGTGGGCTGCCGCGCCTGGATCGCGGCCAAGGTTTGTGCGGTGTCGGCAGCTTCGCGGGTGGCGTAGCCCTCGTCCTTGAGGACGCCCGCAATCAGCATCCGAATATCGGCTTCGTCGTCGACGATCAGAATATCATGCGCCATGGCCGATAGGGCTCAATTCCATGGGCTCATCCGCTGCATCGAGACGAAGCGCAGCGCGTATCTCCGAGGCGGCAAAATGGAGACTGACGCGGGCGCCCTCCGTCTCCCCATCCTCCAGGACCAGCTCTCCGTGATGATCTTCCATGATCTTCTTGACGATGGCCAGACCCAAGCCTGTGCCCTTTGTCCGCGTGGTGACATAGGGCTCGGTCAACTGCTCGCGTCCATGCTGCGGCAAGCCTTTCCCATTGTCTTCGATGATCACGGCGGCCTGACCGCTGTCCTGCGCGACCGAAACCCGGATGCGACCTGCCGGGCTCGCGCTATCCTCTGCCCTGCGCGCTTCGATAGATTCGATCGCATTCTTGACGATATTGATCAGCGCCTGGCCAACCAGGCGCGCGTCGCAGCTGACCGCCACAGGGGTTGCCGGGAACACCGGCTCGAAAACGATCTCGGGGTGGGCGGTGCGCTGCAGGAATACGGCCCGGTGCACGATTTCTACTAGATTTTCAGGCTTGAGCACCGGGGTCGGCATTCTTGCAAAGGACGAGAATTCGTCGATCATCCGGCCAATATCCCCGACATGCCGAATGATCGTGTCCGTGCAGATCGTAAAGGTTTCGACGTCGTTCCTGATCTCTTTCAGGTACCTGCGTCGCAGTCGTTCGGCGGCCAACTGGATCGGCGTCAGCGGATTCTTGATTTCGTGGGCAATGCGACGGGCGATATCGGCCCAGGCCGCCTTGCGTTGGGCCGACAGTAGCTCGGTGATATCATCGAAGGTGACGACAAAGCCGCTTATATCGCGGTCATTGTGCTCGGCGGCGATGCGCACGAGCAAGGTGCGGCTGCTGTTCCCGCGAAGGAGCTCCACCTGCGTCTGGGCCAGGCGCTCTGGACGGCGTTCCGCCTCGTCGAGCAAGCCCGCCATTTCCGGCGCGACCTCGGCTAGGTCCTGTCCAATCGCTTGTTCGAGATCCGTGCCGAGCAGCGCCGAGGCCGAACGATTGGGCAGATTGACGCGGCCCAGGCGATCGAGCCCGATCACCCCGGCCGAGACACCCGTCAGTACCGTCTCCGTAAACCGCCGCCGCTCGTCGAGCTGGCAATTCGCCTCCCTGAGTTCGCGTTGTTGACTCTCGATCTGGTACGTCATTCGGTTGAAGGCGCGGCTTAGCGAGGCCAGTTCGTCGTCCTTCTCCCCTTCGGGCACACGAGCTGCGAGATCGCCGCCGCGGACCCGTTCGGCCGCAGTGATCAGGCGGCTGATCGGACCGGCAAATTGGGCGGCAAAATGAATGCCGATGGCGACCGCCGCCACCAGGAACAGCATCGCCACCATCATGAAGATCAACGCGAAGGTAATCTGAAATCCGGAGCGTTGGCCTTCCATCTGCTCGTACAACGCGGCGGCGCGCTGGGTCTCCTCCATGTGATTTAAAACCCGCGGCTCGATAAACCGCCCGACATAGAGATAGACGTCGCCGAACTGGTTGAGACGCACTAAAGCCCGCACCCGGTCATCGCTGTCGTTGGTCATTATCGCCACGTCGCCGGCGTCGGCGAGGCGGATCGCGTCATCGGGGACGGGCTCGAAACCAAGGGTGAACGAAAGACTGGACCGCGCCAGCATATGGCCGGCGCGGTCGAATACCATGGCCTCGGTCAGTCCGCGCAGGGCCGCCTGAGCCGAGACCACCTGCTGCAGATGCTGGGGATTGAGCGCCAGCTGCACGGAATCGCGGTTGAGGTCGTTGGCCATCGCCAAGACATCGGCGCGGATCGCCTGCTGATGTTCGTGCAGATAGGCTTCGGCGACGGCCAGAGATTCGGTGATTGCGGTGCGCACTCTGTCGCTGAACCAAGAACTCCACGCCAAAGCTGAAGAAAAGATAGGAGAAGCCGGCGACGATGATCGTCGGCATGACCGCAATCAGGCTGAACAGCACGACAAGTCGGATTTGCAGCCGCGAGCCCGCAAGGCCGCGCCGCCGCTCGGCCCAGACCTCGATCAGGCGTTTGGCGATCACCGCACCGAGCGCCAGCAGCAAGATCAGGTCGAGGTTGAGGAGCAACAGGACGGCATTGGGATGCGGCCCGAAAGGCGGTGCGCCGGTCAGCGCCAGGTAGGTCGCGATCCCCGAAGCGAGGGCCGAGATCGCCAGGGCGATCGCCAGCTTGCGGCCCAAGCCGATACGGCCGGCCCAAATTCCCATCCGCCGCATCGGGTTCATTCACGACCTCTACCCGAAGTCTGCCGCCGACTGCTTTGATACAAACAACTCAAATTGTCTCCGGCCGATGCCTCAGTGGCGTGGCGGCGGTAACGTCGATCCGCTTATTATTTTAAGCCGCGGACCACCGGGATGTCCAATTCGCGGATTTTCTTGCGTAATGTGTTGCGATTGAGGCCGAGTAGATGCGCGGCCTTGATTTGGTTGCCGCGGGTCGCCCCGAGGGTCAATAGGATCAGCGGCCGCTCCACTTCCCGCAGCACCCGATCGTAGAGTCCGGCGGCCGGCAAGCCGCCTTTATGCGCAGCGAAGTAACCCTTGATTTGACGCTCGACCGCTGCTGCAAGCCCCTCTCCGCTCGGCCCATCCGCGTGATCACCCGTCATCGGCGCGTCGCCGAGTTCGGCTTCGATGATCCCGACCCCGATTACCTCCTGCGAATAGAGCGCCGCCAGCCGCCGCACCAAGTTTTCCAGCTCACGCACGTTGCCGGGCCAGCGATAGGTGCGCAGCCGCTCCATTGCAGCATCGTCGAGCCGCTTCAACGGCAGCCCTTCCCGTACCGCCAGTGGTAGCGAAGTGGCGGACCAGCGCGGGTATGTCGGCGCTTCGTTCACGCAGCGGCGGCAGACGAATGGGCGCCACGTTCAAACGGTAAAACAGGTCTTCGCGAAACAGACCCTGCCGGATCAGGTGCCGCAGCTCATGATGCGTCGCGGCGATGATCCGCACATCGGCGCGGATCGGCACTCGGCCGCCGACCGCGGTGAATTCTCCCTCCTGCAATACCCTTAGCAGACGGGTTTGCGCTTCGATCGGCATGTCGCCGATTTCGTCGAGAAACAGTGTCCCGCCCTGGGCCTGTTCAAATCGTCCGATCCCGCGCGACGTCGCGCCGGTAAAAGCCCCCTTCTCGTGGCCGAACAATTCGCTCTCGATCAGCTCGCGCGGGATCGCGGCCATATTTATCGCGACAAAAGGGCCGCTGCGGCGCTTGCCGTAATTGTGCAGGGCGCGGGCGACCAGCTCCTTGCCGGTGCCGCTCTCGCCCATGATCATGACCGTAAGGTCGGTCCCCATCAGCCGGGCGAGAACACGGTAGATCTCCTGCATCGCCGACGAGCGACCGATCAACGGCAGCTGGTCTTCTGTTTCTTCGTCGGCATACGCTGCAGGCGCGTCGTAAGGCGCGGTCAATGCCCGCTCGACGACGCTGACCAGCTCGCGCAGGTCAAACGGCTTGGGGAGATATTCAAACGCCCCCCGCTCGGTCGCCTTGACGGCGGTCAGCAGCGTGTTCTGCGCGCTCATGACGATGATGCGCAGCTCCGGGCGAATTTTCTTGATGCGAGGGATCAGATCGAGGCCGTTCTCGTCCGGCATGATCACATCGGTAATGACGAGGTCGCCCTCGCCCTCGGCAACCCATCGCCACAGAGTTGCGGCATTGCCGGTCATCCGCACATCGTGGCCGAGCCGGATCAGCGCCTGATTGAGCACCATCCGGATCGCACGATCGTCATCTGCCACCAGGATCGTCGACGCCATCACGCAGCACCGTCTTGCGCAACCACCGGCAGAAACACCCGGAACACGGTTCGCCGGGGCTGGCTGTCGAATTCGATCACGCCGCCGTGGTCGCCGATTACCTTGGCGACCAGTGCAAGACCGAGGCCAGTGCCGTTCCGTTTTGTCGTGACGAACGGTTCGAAGAGATGAGGCCGCAGGTCGTCCGGGATGCCGCCGCCGTTGTCGGTCACCGACACCATCAGGGGCAGGTGCTGCCGGCCCTCGCCGCCCGGACGCGTAAGGCGCAGGCCGTGCCGATAAGCCGTCGCGAGAATGATCTCCCCTTCCCCCCTCGGCACTGCCTCGGCCGCATTCTTGACGAGGTTTAGAAAAACTTGAACGAGCAGGTCGCGGTTGCCGTGAACCGATGGCAGCGAGGGGTCGTATTCTTCGACGAGTCGGATGTGGCGGGCAAAACCTGACTGCGCCGCCCGACGTACCCGCTCGAGCACCTCGTGGATGTTGACCACTTCGCGTTCGATCGGCCGGTGATCGGAGAACGCCTCCATGCGATCGACGAGCGCGACGATGCGGTCGGTTTCGTCGCAGATCAGCTGGGTCAGCTCACGTCCGGCTGGATCGGAATCCTGCTCCAGCAATTGCGCCGCGCCGCGAATCCCGGACAGCGGGTTCTTGACCTCATGGGCGAGCATTGCCGCCATTCCGGTAATCGAGCGGGCGGCATTCCGGTGGGTCAGGTGGCGGTCCATCATCTCCGCCATCGAGCGCTCGTGAAGTGTCAGCACGAGCATATCCGCACCTTCGCCCGTCAGCGCTCCTTGAATGGTAACCAGGCGGCCCGGGAACCGCGGGCCCTCGAGCAGAATGTCGTACTCGGAAATCGTATTGCCGATCCGCCACACCGAGTCGACAAGCGCCAGCAAGGGGCTGTGCGGCGCCACGAGATCGGCGAGCGTGCCGCCGCACAGAGCCGCTGCGCCGGACCCGAAGAACTGCTCGGCGGCCGGGTTGACGAAGCGGATGCCTCCGCCTCGATCGATGACGATCACAGGAAAGGCGAGAGCTGCCAGGATCACCGCCGCGTCGGGCTGGGCTACCCCGAGAGGACGTCGCTTCGGGTTCGAGCTTCCGCGGTGCCGAAACGGCGTCCTGATGATCATGTCGGCTCGCGGGCCAGCAGCGGTTCGTAAAAGGATCGAATCAGGTTCCGAACGCGCGCGACATCGATGGTCTCGTTGACCGCCGCGCGAAATTCCGCCGACCCAGGCAGGCCTTTCGAGTACCAGGCAACGTGCTTGCGCGCGATCCGCACGCCTACCGCAGTCCCATAATGCAGGAGCATTTCCTCGTAATGGCCGAGCACGATCTCGAGCTGCGCCGCGAGCGGCGGGTCCGGAACCCGCCGCCGGGTTTTCAGCCATTCGATGACGTGACGGACGAACCACGGCCGTCCGTAGCAGCCGCGGCCGATCATCAATCCGTCGGCGCCGGATTCCGCCAATGCCCGGTCGGCATCATCCAGCGTGCTTATATCGCCATTGGCCACGACGGGGATCGATACTGCTTCCTTGACCTGGCGGATGAACTGCCAGTCGGCCGAGCCGGCATAAAGCTGGCAGCGGGTGCGCCCGTGCACGCTGATCATGCGGATGCCGCAGGCTTCGGCGATGCGGGCGAGCCGCGGCGCGTTGCGGTTTCGCTCGTCCCATCCGGTGCGCATCTTCAGGGTGACCGGCAGGTCGACCGCCTTCACTGTCGCCTCGAGGATTCGCGCGGCATGGGCCTCGTCGCGCATCAGCGCCGATCCGGCATGTCCGTTGACCACCTTTTTCACCGGACAACCGAAATTGATGTCGATGATCCGCGCGCCGCAGTCGGCATTGAGCTTTGCCGCCTCGGCCATGACGCGCGGCTCGCAGCCGGCCAGCTGCACGGCCATCGGCTGCTCGTCGGTGCAGCTTTTGGCCATCGTCATCGACTGGCGGGTCTCGCGAATCATCGCTTCGCTGGCGATCATCTCGGAAACGACGAGACCGGCGCCGAGCCGCTTCACAAGCCTACGGAACGGCAGATCACTGACCCCCGACATCGGAGCGAGGATGACCGGATCGTCGAGAGTTACCGAAGCGATCGAGATGCCCATAGAATACGCAATTATGTAGTTTGCCTATCGTTTAGGCAGATGTTAGTCGCTTTCATTTTGCGCCGCAACATCAATCCTTAGGGCGAATTGCGGCGTAATGGCATCGGGCCGGCCAGTGGGTTAAGCTGAGTGATGTCCTCGGTTTATGCGCTCGTGGTCGCGGCGGGCCAGGGCAGCCGATTTGGCGGCTCTCGTCCCAAGCAATACATGCCGCTCGGAGGCACGACTATCTTGCGCCATGCAGTCGCTGCGCTCGGCGCGCACAGGCTCATCGCAAATGTGTTGGTCGCGATCAGGCCCGAGGACAGAGCGCTGTTCGACAGCAGCGTCGCCGGCTTGACCGTGATGCCGCCGGTCGCCGGCGGCCCGACGCGCCAGGAATCCGTTCGCCTCGGCCTCGAAGCATTGGCCGCCTATTGCCCGCACCGTGTACTCATTCATGATGGGGCGCGGCCCTTTCCGGATCAGCAGCTCCTCGACCGGGTTATCGACGGGCTCGACAAAGCGGTGGCGGTGATCCCATGCCTGCCCTTGCGCGATACGATCAAGCGCGCCGAAGGCGGGACCATTCGAGAGACGATCGACCGCTCTGCCCTGTGGCGTGCCCAGACCCCGCAGGGCTTTCACTTCGATGCGATCCTCGCCGCCCACCGCGCCGCGATCGGCCGTGAGCTGACCGACGATGCCGCAGTCGCCGAGGCAGCGGGCCTGGCGCCGCTGATCGTCGACGGCAGCGAAGACAATCTGAAGGTTACGACTGCAGCGGACCTTGCCGCGGCCGAGCGCCTGCTCGCCGCCCGGCAGAGCGATATCCGCGTCGGCCAGGGCTTCGACGTGCACCCCTTTGCGCCGGGTGATCATCTCTGGATATGCGGCGTCAGGGTTCCGCACGGCATGAGACTTGCCGGACATTCGGACGCCGATGTCGGGCTGCACGCGCTGACCGACGCGGTGCTCGGCGCGATCGGGGCCGGCGACATCGGCATGCATTTCCCGCCGAGCGACCCGCGCTGGCGCGGCGCGGCGTCCGACCAGTTCCTGAGCCACGCCGCCGATCTCGTGCGCGCGCGAGGCGGCGCCATCGCCGCGGTCGATGTCACGCTCATCTGCGAACGGCCCAAGATCGCACCCTATCGCGCGGCGATGGTCGAGCGGATTGCCGCGATCCTCGGCATCACGCCCGATCGCGTCAGCGTCAAGGCGACGACCACCGAGAAGCTCGGCTTTACCGGCCGCGCCGAAGGCATGGCCGCGCAGGCCGTCGCCACCGTGCGTCTGCCGTTCTGAAGAACGCTCGTCGCGGGCTCGGGCTGCCCCTTTGGCATCCGGCGCTGGTGCTCGGGACCTGGTTCGGCGCGGGCCTGCTGCCGGTCATGCCGGGAACCTGGGGCTCACTCGCCGCCCTGCCCTGCGCCTGGGCGATCCGCAGCCGGTGGGGCGTCGCGGGGCTTGCGATCGCCGCGGTGATCGTCTTTGCCGTCGGTTGTTGGGCCGCAGGGACGCTCGCCAAAACGAGCGGCGTAAAAGACCCCGGCGCGATCGTAATCGACGAGGTCGCAGCGCAGTGGCTGGTGCTGCTGCCCGCGCCCCTCGAGCCCCTATCCTATGCCGCCGCCTTCCTGCTCTTCCGGATCTTCGACATCTGGAAACCCTGGCCGGTGGGGTGGGCCGACCGTCGGGTTCCGGGTGGGCTCGGCATCATGCTCGACGATCTGCTGGCCGCGCTCTACGCTGTTCTGGTGTTTGTGGTGCTGTTGGCGGTAGGTGGAGCATTCGGTGTTCGAAGCTGAAACCCTGACCCTCGCGCAATCGGTGCTCGATGCCTGCCGTGCCCGCAATTGGCGACTGGCGACTGCGGAATCCTGCACCGGCGGGCTGGTCGCCGCCGCGCTGACCGCGATTGCGGGTTCGTCCGAAGTCGTAGAACGGGGATTCATAACTTACTCGAACGAGGCGAAATCGGAGCTGCTGGGGGTTCCTCGCGAAACGATCGCCGCGCATGGCGCCGTCAGCGCCGAGACTGCCGCGGCGATGGCGCGAGGCGCGCTCGCCCGCGCCCCGGTTGACCTGGCGGTCTCGGTCGCCGGCATCGCCGGCCCCGGCGGCGCCACCCCGACAAAGCCCGTGGGCCTGGTGTTGTTCGGTTTAGCGCGCCGTGACGGCGAATGCCGCACCGAACGCCGCGTCTTTCCCGGCGACCGCTCGCAGGCGCGACAGGCCGCGTTAGAGATGGCCTTGCGACTACTCGAAGCCGAAGCGCGCTATTGAACACTCGGCCACAACTCGCCTGCCGCTCAGGCTCTCAGGCGCTTAGTAGGTTCGTTTCAAGGTCAAGTCCCGGGCAGGCCGTAGATGTGCGCGAGCCAGGCACCGCCGTAAGTAACTAGCGGCAGCAATACCGCTTTGACGATCGGCTGGCTCGTTAAGGGCGCGAATGCGCCCTCTCTCAGGCTCTCGATCTCGGTCAATATCCGCTCCAGCCGGCCGACCTTCTTCTCGTCGCCTCGCGCCGCGACAATTTTCGCGGTCAAGTGGTTGCGAGCTGCCCTACGCGCATTTTCGGCCGCTAAGCGGTAGGCCAGTACCGAGACGATGATCACCGCGACGCTGATGGCCTGCGAAGCCGGCAGTGTCCAGGGCATCGAAAAGTCGTCAAACAAATGGCTGCGAGATAAGAATAACACAGTCAATGAGAGAAACGGGAAATAGATAAGTTGAGTTATGCACTCAGTTCGTTTTGCCAGATATTGTAAATCAATCCAATCTGCCAGAGCATTGCGGGATAAACAGTAGCGTCGTGCGAATTTGGCGAAGGTCGGATCTGGCCATACAGTGCTTATCTGCGTCAGCCGCGATATGAACGTTCGGGAGTAAAGCGTAGCATCGGCGACCAGGAAGGTCAGAAACAAGGTGGGCATCACGTCCAACAGCGTTACCCACCAATATATTTCTCTGGCGCGGGTGCCGCGGGCCGGCACGGTGAGATCGCCGAATAAGGGCGCGAGGACCAGGCTCCATAGGAGTATCATAACGACGGTGGCGAGCGCGGCACGAAGACAGCGGATCCTTGACCTGAGCGACAATCGGGTAACGATGTGCAGGAATTCTACCCTCCGACGGCCGCTGTCGTCACATCCTTGCGGATTCCTGTAGCTGCTCTCGGGCGGGAACCAGAGCATCGCAGCCAGTTTGGCGCGGCGAGTGCGCAAATCCAGATTGGTCACCATTTCCTGATAGTCTTCGGCAAGGCTCGTAGTTCCAGGTCGAATTGGAAGCCCCATATCGCGCCCGGTCTCGTATCTGTTTATCTCCAAGGTCCGTAGCGTCCACCAGATCAGCAACAGCGAAAGTATGCCGCCGAAAGCGCGTAACGCTATCGTCGGCCAAATGCTGATGCCCTCGAGCAGCGCCATCGGATCGCCGTTGTTTTGGGGATACTCTGTCAGCCAGCGGGCCGTAACCGGCCAGAAGAGTGTAAATGTGTCTGGGGCGGACGTTGATCGAGCAGTACTGCGCCTCGTTACGCGGGGCGACGAAGCGCATAGTGCTAGATGTCGACGACACTAACGACGGCGTGCAAGGCGGCCAGCAATTACGCCTGTTCAATGCCTACCATGACGATTACGGCTACAGCCGATCGTCGTGTTCGATGGCGAGGGGCGTTTCGTCACCGCGCTGTTGCGGGGCAAGCGGCCGGGCGGCCAGAGATCCGCGCCTCTGCGCCGCCTGGTTGGCGACATCCGCGCGTACTGGCGGCGGGTAGAGATCCTGTTGCGCGCCGATTCTCACTACGCCTGCCCGCAAGTCTACGACTGGTGCCGCGAGAACCGGGTCGATTGGGTGCTGGGGCTGGCGCCAATGCGGCGCTGCGGCGCCATGTAGAGGCGCTGGAAAAAACCACTGCCGAACGCTTCAAACGGCGCCGGCGCGCGGCAAGGTGCGGCGCTTTGCGCAATTCCACGATGCCGCCGGCAGCTGGAGCCGGGTAGAGCGCATCATCGCGCGGGTCGAGGCCGGTGCGCGGGTATCGACACCCGCTTATCGTCACCAACTGGAGGGCGGCCGCGCCAAGCCGCTCTAAGAGCGGCTCTACTGCGCGCGCGGTCAGGCGGAGAACCACATCAAGGCGTGGAAGAACCATCTCGCCGCCGACCGCACATCCTGTCATGAGGCCACCGCCAACCAGTTCCGCCTCTTCCTTCACGCTGGTGCCTATTGGCTCCTCTGGTAGATGCGCCGGCTGATGCCCAAAGGCTCGGCCTGGCGCGTCAGCAGTTCGACACTCTGCGGCTGCGCCTCATCAAGATCGCCGCCGGCGTCGTCGAACTGAAAAAGCAGATCAAGATGCACCTGCCGTCGAGCACCCCCGATCAGTCGGTCTTTGGCATCATCCTCAACCGCCTGCCGCGCCTGGTCACCTGAAAACCCGGGCACGGTGCCCCGCCGCCCTACTCCTGCCTTCAACCCGCAGCGCCTAGCCGATCCAGACAAACAAACCCCGCTGCGGCGGGATCGACACCCCATGCCAGCCTCGACCAGCTGCAACTAAAAAGTGACCGCCATGCTCTACGCTATGCCGATGTACTTCGCTCCTGCATAGATCAGCTAGCACCCAAGTAATGACTGTGACCACAAGCAGCGGTATGACCCATTCTAAGCCCGGCTGGATTTTGGTCTGACCCGAGACCTCTAGCCGACCCGACCCCTCGGCTGGCGCTGTCTTGGTAAAGCAGACCCGGCGCACGCCGGAAAGGCTCAACAGCGCGCCGAGCAACGCTATGGGGATCAGGAAGATCCCAACGCGGGCACCGAGTGTAAATTCCGGGTGCAGTTTATCCACGTTCGGGTCGATCGACGCGTATTTTATGAAATCGTCTGTTGCGCGTCCGCCTCGCGCCCTACAAGCCGCGTCGGCTCCATCGACCGAACCGGTCGGCAGGCCTCGCGCAATAGTGCGCCCGATTTGAAACAGAAGCGGCTGTTTCGACCAGCAGCCGAGGGCTGCCGTTGTGTCGGGCCAAGGGTCGCCCTTCACTTCTGTCTTCGGGTGGGCTAGGGCGTCATTTTTGATCGCTAGCGTCGTCGCGAGAAAAATCGAGGTCTGATAACTGCTGCGAAACGGCAGAACATCCTTCTGCAGGTCGGGAGTAAGCGTCAGGCCGTAGCCGGAGGCGACCAAAAGATTGCGCGTGTATCGAAGCTTATCTTGAGGAAGCAACAGTTCATCGAGATCGGTGGTAAAAAAAGTGGCGTCCGGGAAAGCAGGCCGCAGCGCTTGCAGGAGCAAAAGCTTATCGTAAACATCGCTGCCGAGAACCCCGATTGCCGCGATTCTTCCTGCGCCTTCGAAGCGGAGTTGCTTGTCACACTCCTTGAGAGTTTCTGTGAGCCGGCGCAGGTAATCGAATTGGCTCTGGCCTTCCGCGCTCTCGAACCGGCCAATGGTCTCCGGGGTGGCGCTCGGTTCCCCACCGTCCGGCTGTTCGCTGCTTTGACCAGGGGTCTGCCTATCATGCTGACCGCCGGAGGATTGTGCCTCCTTCGCCGCCCGGCGGCTGGGCAGCCGACCATCGAGCCCGCGCAAGTAGCTGGCGTGCATAATCCCGTGCGAGGTGTTCAAATGGCAGCCGGCAAAGCTCGAATTATCCGCGCCGAAGGTCTCGGACACGCTTTGCGGGAGATATCGGCCGTAGGCCGTATCCCATTCCGAAAGGAGGAACACGCGATCATGATGGGGGCGAGGGCATGGCGAGCCTGGTGGCGGCACGATGTCGCGCGAAATCTGCTTGGGACAAAGGTCGATTCCGCGCCGGCTCAGCTCTTGGGCCAGCACCTCGGCGAGTTCTTCATCCGAGCTGATGGTACGGTAATAATTGATGTTGCGGTCGCGAAAGAGGCTTGCGATGTCAGTTTTTTCTAGAACACCAGCACGTTGAATAATGATCCGGTCTTTCGCAGTCGCGCCGTAATTGTAGATGGGCAAGTCGCCGGTAAGGGGTTTGTGCTGCTTTGCTTTGGCAGCCTCGTGCGGTTGCGCTTTGGTCGAAACCGATGCCGAGACGCTTAGCTCACCTTCAGGCAATGGGCAGTTTTGTTTTAGAGCTTGATCTTTATCACCTTTTACCTCCTGCACCATTCTCTGCAATACGTCTGAATCTTGCGGTCCGAGGAAAACAAAACTTTCATTGTTGTGCTGACCCAGATTTAACTTGCACAGCAGGCTGGCGAGGCTGGCGATCGGATTTTGGCGGTGCGCCAGGGCCTCCTCGTCGAGCCAAAGGACAATCACACGCTTTTTACTGTCTAGGCCCTCGAATTGCTCGAACGGCACGATTGCCGGCACCGAGAGTTTATCATCGTCGGCCGCCCCCTGCGGCTTGGCGGCGGCGTTTGTTGTGACCTTGAAGACGCCCTCGCCAAAGACGCCTGCCTTTAGCGCGTCGCCGTCGGCCGGGGGCGTGACCTGGAGAAACCCCGAGGCGACAGTTTCCGGTTTCCGTGGTTTCGCGGTCGACAGATAGCCGATATGCCGTTCGTCGGCGGGAACATATTTTGCCACGTGCAGGGCGGACAGGACGGCGTAGCGCAGTCGCCGGCGCGTTTCGACGGCTTCCGGATAGGGATCTCCTGGAAGGTCTACCCCGATCAACAACGTCTCGGTGGATTCTGCGCCGGATTCCAGTGCTGCAAGAAAATCCGCGACGCGATGCCCGTCGTCTGGATCGATCTTTGCACCGCGCTTGTTTTCGATGCTGCGGTTGACCGCGCCGAACGGGTCCTGCCACAGTCGCGCATCAATGTCCTGTGTGCTTTTGGTTTGGCTGATCTCGTAATCGGGTTCGGTCGGGCGGGTGCTGAAGAGCGGCGGATTTCGCCAGCCCATGTACACGGCGCTCGCTGCCGCCGCCACCAGTAGAATTATGCTGTTTCCACCCAGTCCGGGGCCTGACTGCTTATCGTCTGCCACATCCGCCTCCAAAATGCGGCTGTTCCCGCCGGTCAGTGCCGGCTTCATTCGTTTATCGGCGGATTGGCAGCTTTCTATGTGAGCTGGTTCACACTTATCGCAAAAAATGGCAAATGAGGCAGGCTTGTGGCAACCGCTTAAAGCCCGCCCTGCGCCACGAGAAAATCGATGACTGTGTCGACCCCCTCGCCGGTCTTGAGATTGGTAAAGACGAAGGGGCGCTCGCCGCGCATGCGGCGCGCGTCGCGATCCATCACTTCAAGGCTGGCGCCGACCTGCGGCGCGAGATCGATCTTGTTGATGACGAGGAGGTCGGAGCGGGTGATCCCCGGTCCGCCTTTGCGCGGGATTTTGTCGCCAGCGGCGACGTCGATGACGTAGATCGTCAGGTCGGCAAGCTCGGGGGAGAAGGTTGCGGCAAGGTTGTCGCCGCCGGACTCGATCAGGATCAGATCGAGATCCGGAAAAAGGCGGCGCATCTCGGCGATGGCCGCGAGGTTGATCGAGGCGTCCTCGCGGATCGCGGTATGAGGGCATCCGCCGGTTTCGACGCCGCGGATCCTCTCGGGCGGCAATGCGCCGCTGCGCGTCAGGAATTCGGCATCCTCGCGGGTGTAGATGTCGTTGGTGATCGCCGCAATGTCGTATCGGCCGCGCATCGATTTGCACAGCCAGTCCATAAGCGCGGTCTTGCCCGACCCGACCGGACCGCCGATCCCGAGCCGCAGGGGATTGCTCATGAGCGAAAGAGCCTGGTGTACTGGGTTTCGTGATCCATCGAGGCGAGCTCGACGGCAAAGGCCGCGCTGCCGAACGCCTCCGGGGCGCGGGACAACGCGCCGGCGACTGCCGCGCTGATGACAGGCTCCAGCGCTGCCACGATGCGCTGACCGTCGGTTTGCCCAATAATCCCGAGCCGCAATCCGGCAGAGACCAGATTGAACGCCAAAGCCTGCAGATACCCGAGCAGCGCGCAGTCAAGGCCGATGCCCGCCTGCGCCGTCGCGGCGCCCACCGCTGCAGAGTAGCACACCGCGCCGCCGCTTTCGCTGAGCCCCTCAGCCCAGCGATCGAGAAACGGATTAGGCCACGCGGTGCGGCAGGTGGCGAGGAACGCCTCGCCTTGCGCAGTTGTCTCGAGCCGGGTTTCGGCGGTGGCGCGAAACGCAACGCCACGCCGGTTGGCCTCGATCAGCGCTCTGATGTCGTCCGTCGCCGACGCCCGATATGCATCGCGAAGGATATCCGCATCGACGCGCCCTCCGCCCGAAGCGAGGATGGCACTGATCCAATGTTGCAGTGAGTCCCGGTCACGGACGGCACCGCTCGCAGCCGCTGCTTCGAGGCCGTGAGAAAAGGAGAAGGAGCCGATCGGAAACCCTGGCGACAGCCACGCCAACATTCTGTAAAGCCCGGCGCTGAAACCGCTCTCTTGCGGGGCGGGAAGCGGGCTTTTCGGGTCAGCCATGCTCATGATAGGCGCCAGCTTCCGGGTCGAACGGCGCGTCCAATTCGACGATCCGACCGCCAAGGCCGGTCACCATCTCGGCCATGACACCATCGGCCCGGATGCGCAGCCGCTCGCCAGCGATTTGCACCGGCAGGTGCCGGTTGCCGAGATGCCAGGCAATCCGCAGCAAATCTAAGCCACTGGCAGCGGTAATCTCGAATAGCGGCTCGGGGGCCGCACTGACGCAGAGGTAGCCGCCGCCTTCCAGTTCGAGACCGTCGCCGTCGACCAAATGATACGCGCGAGGCAGATCAAGGAGAAACGACTCGCCTAAATCGGCGACGAGGCGGATGCGCCGGCGGTGCCGGTCGAGATAGGGGATGGTTACCGTGTCAAGTGCAGCCGTCTTCGGCCATTCCCCGCGCCGATGCACCGCAATCGCGCGCCGCATCAAGAATTCACAATGCTGCCCCGGCAGGAAAGGGAGACGGTGAGGCAGTGAGGTAACCCGCTGCGGACCGCAAATTATCATCATCTCATGGCTTCGCCGTCTCATTGTGAATCATCATTATTCAATAAAGGAAATATCGCTGGGCCATTGGCAATACGGTAGCCGGCTCACAAGTCAGGTGGACGCCGTCGGCGCGCACCTCGTAGGTCTCGGGGTCGACTTCAATGTGAGGCGTCGCGTCGTTGAGCAACATGCGCTTCTTGTCGATTGCGCGGATGCCGCGCGCCGGCAGCACGGTGCGCTGCAGCCCGAGCTGTTCGTGGATCCGGCGCTCGATTGCAATCGTAGGCAAGAACGTGACGCAGGACGCCGATAATGCGCGGCCGAACGCGCCGAACATCGGCCGATAATGGACCGGCTGCGGTGTCGGGATCGAGGCGTTCGGGTCGCCCATCAAGGCGGCGGCGATCGTCCCCGCTTTCAGTATGAGATCGGGCTTTACTCCGAAAAAGGCCGGCGACCACACGACGAGATCGGCGAGCTTGCCCACCTCGACCGAGCCGATGTGCTCGGCGAGGCCATGCGTCAGCGCCGGGTTGATCGTGTATTTCGCGATATAGCGCTTCGCCCTGAAATTGTCCGACCGGTCGCTATCCTCCGGCAGCCGGCCGCGCTGCCGCTTCATTTTGTCCGCGGTCTGCCAGGTGCGGATGATGACTTCGCCGACCCGGCCCATCGCCTGGCTGTCGGAGGACATCATGCTGAACGCGCCGAGATCGTGCAGGATATCTTCAGCGGCTATCGTCTCGCGCCGGATCCGGCTCTCGGCGAAGGCGACATCCTCGGGAATGCGGGGATCGAGGTGATGGCAGACCATCAGCATGTCGAGATGCTCGTCGACGGTATTGACCGTGAACGGGCGGGTCGGGTTGGTCGACGAAGGCAGCACATTCGGCAGCCCGCATAATTTGATGATATCGGGGGCGTGGCCGCCCCCTGCCCCTTCGGTGTGAAAGGCGTGGATGTTGCGGCCCTTGAACGCGGCAATCGTATCCTCGACAAAACCCAACTCGTTGAGCGTGTCGGTATGGATCGCGACTGCAATGTCCAATTGCTCGGCGACGCCGAGACAGGTGTCGATGGCCGCCGGGGTCGTTCCCCAATCCTCGTGAAGCTTCAACCCGCAGGCGCCGGCCTCGACCATCTCGACCAGTGCCCGCGGGTCCGAAGCATTGCCTTTGCCGAAAAAGCCGAGATTGACCGGCAGCCCTTCCGCTGCCTGCATTATCCGGCCAAGATGCCAGGGGCCCGGCGTGCAGGTCGTCGCCGCGGTGCCGGCAGCGGGGCCGGTGCCGCCCCCGAGCATTGTCGTTATGCCGCTGTAGAGCGCCTCTTCGACCAGTTGCGGGCAGATGAAGTGGATGTGCGAGTCGATGCCGCCGGCGGTGATGATGCGGCCCTCTCCGGCGATCGCTTCGGTCCCCGGGCCGATTACGATGTCCACGCCGGGCTGGATATCGGGGTTGCCGGCTTTGCCGATCCCGCTGATGCGGCCGTCGCGGATGCCGATATCGGCTTTGACGACGCCCCAATAGTCGAGGATCACGGCATTGGTGATGACGGTGTCGACGGCGCCGTCGGCGCGGGTCGCCTGCCCCTGCCCCATGCCGTCGCGGATGACCTTGCCGCCGCCGAATTTGACCTCCTCACCGTAGATCGTCCGGTCGCTCTCGATCTCGATGATAAGTTCGGTGTCGGCCAAGCGCAGCCGATCGCCGGTCGTCGGCCCGAACATCGCGGCATAGGCCGCGCGCGGAATCGCCCTCGGCATTGCCCTATCCCAGCCGGCCGTTGATCCGGCCGTTGAAGCCGATCACACGGCGCTCTCCGGCATAAGCGACGAGCCTCACCTCGCGGCTCTGCCCCGGCTCGAAGCGCGTTGCCGTCCCGGCGGCGATGTCGAGGCGGAAACCGCGCGCCTGCTCGCGATCGAAGGCAAGCGCCGCGTTGGTTTCGTAGAAATGATAATGCGAGCCGACTTGGATCGGACGGTCGCCGGTATTGGCGACAGTCAGGGTCACGGTCGGGCGGCCGGCGTTGATTTCGATTTCGCCGGCAGCGGTGATGAGTTCTCCCGGTGTCATGCTCCCTCCCCGGCATTGCGAGGACCCCCGGACGGCCGCCCACCAAGGCAAGCGTTCCGGGGAGACGAAGTAATCTCGTCCAGAGGAGTCTCTGTTGCCGCGAGATTGCTTCGCGTTGCTCGCAAGGACGCCGTCTCCTTCACCGGATCGGCTCGTGCACCGTGACGAGCTTGGTGCCGTCCGGAAACGTAGCCTCGACCTGAATTTCGTGGATCATCTCGGGCACCCCCTCCATGACCTGATCGCGCGCCACGACCGCGGCCCCGTCGCGCATCAACTCGGCCACGCTCTTGCCGTCGCGCGCGCCTTCGAGCACGTAATCTGTGATCAGCGCCACCGCTTCGGGGTAATTGAGCTTGACGCCACGCTTCAGCCGGCGCTCGGCGACCATGGCCGCCACCGACACTAGAAGCTTGTCCTTCTCGCGCGGGGTCAGGTTCATAGGATTCCTACACCTGCCCGTTTACGTAGCACTAACCGTGCCACACCTACGGGCCTGCGATCTCTTTGCGATCGGGCCCGTAGCGCAGGATGCGGACTTCCGAGAGCGAAATGAGCCCCCCTTTGATCATCTCGTCCAGTAGCGGGAGGAAGGCCGCGATTTTCTGCTCGCTGTCGATGATCTCCACCACGACCGGAAGATCCTCGGAGAGACGCAGGACCTTAGCGGTATGAAGCCGGCTCGAATGGCCAAAGCCCATCGGTCCGCGCAACACCGTCGCCCCGGCAAGCTCTTGCTCACGCGCCTTGAGAACAATCGCCTCGTATAGGGGATGGTGGTCGAACCGGTCATTTTCGCCGATGAAGATGCGCAGCAATACTGCCTTCTCTTCCAACTGCATCGATCCGCTCCCGTCCACCAGGGTCCGCGTCAACGATTAATCAAGATGCCCGCGATGTGCCCCAACCAGACGCCGATCAGGCAGAACACGGTCGACGCCAATATATAGGCCCCGCTGGCGAACCACTCTCCGTTTCGCGCGAGGTTGAGGGTTTCCAGGCTGAACGAGGAAAACGTCGTATACCCGCCGCACATTCCGACCATAACAAAGACACGGAGATTGGCGGGTATCAAGAATACGCCGTCCGGTCCCGTCAAGGTATTGAAGGTCCCAATAACAAAGCAGCCGGTGACATTGACGATCAGAGTACCCCACGGAAACGTGGCGCCGATCCAATTTGCGACTACGCCCGATAGCCCATAGCGCCCGACCCCGCCGACTGCGGCACCGAGGAAGACGCACAGATAAGTGATCCACACTGTTGCCTAATGACCCACCATCCAAGGGCGGTCGGGCGGGCTCGCGTGCACATTGCCGAACTGTTGCTTGATCAGCGGGTTGACTCCGTGGCGGTGGCCATGATGCCGATGATCTCGCGGCAGGTCCTCGCGGCGCACAACCTTCGGCTCATGTGCGCTGCGCTCGTTGCGCTCGTGAGCGATCCGGTTGTTCGACGACAGCACCCCCAGCATCGGCGCCGCAGCGAGCCGTGGCGCCGGAAGAGCGCAGCTCGGGCAGGGCGCCTTTGCCTCCCATTCGCTCATGCTACGCCATTCCCGGAACGGTCCGCAGTTTCCGCATCCATAGTCATAGAGAGGCATCTCGTGTTTCCTCCGTTGCGCCGGGTTCCGCGTCAGTGCGGCGGCACCGGCCCGCCGGGCATCGCGCCGGTGAGAAGCAGATAGCCCGGAATCCAACCGGTATAAATCCCCTCGAGCGTACACAGCGCACCGGTAAATCTTGTTAACTCTTTTCTTCCGGCGGCCAGCAGCAAATAAAATAGAAACCAGAGAACACCCCAAGAGAGCCAAGAAAATGCCAGCCAATAGTCCCATAGCGTGTGTGCGGAGGCAAAGCTCTGCAGGGCTATCGGGGCGCATGTGATGGCGACAAACAGGCAAAACCAGCCGAGCCCACGCCCGTCAGCGCCATTCCAGCGGTTCCAAGCAACCCAATAATAAGTGAAGGTGAAGAGCAAGAGGAAGGCCGCGCCCTTGATACTTTCGGCGTTTGCACCCGGGCCAAAGGCGAGATAGATCGCGACACACAGGGTCAGGGTCCCGACGAAGACGTCGATGACCGCGATCTCCCGGTCGCCGACCTTGTCCAGTACCCACAACCCATTGAGAAAAAGGACAGCACCAACCCAAAAAAGTGACAGCCCTAGTAGCATCGTCCCCTCCTATTCTTTTAGGGATACGGCAACCAAGTCCTGGCGCGCGATTTTCGTGCGTCGGCAGCTAGGCAGCGAGTCGTCGAAAGGAGCCGTCGGGGCGGCCAACGAGCAGCCGCCCCTGTGCTCGGAGTGCCCTAAGTGCAGGCCGAGACGTCACTCGCCGGCACCGCGCGCGTCGGGCCGGAAGCGGTGGGACGGATGTCGAAATTGAAGATTTCCGTCGGGATGGCCAAGGTGCAGCACGCATTCGGGATGTCGACGATTCCGCTGATCCGGCCTTCGCAGGGCGCGGTGCCGAGGATCATGTACGCCTGCTCGCCGGTATACCCGAACTTCTTGAGGTACTCGATCGCGTTCAGACACGCCCGCCGGTAGGCGACATGTGCATCGAGATAGAGCTGCTTTCCACTCGTCTCGTCCACCGAGATGCCTTCGAACACGAGATATTCCGAGAAGCGCGGCTCGATCGGGCTCGGCTTGAAGATTGGGTTGATGATGCCGTATTTCGCGATGCCGCCCTTGATCAGATCGACGCCGATATCGATCCAGCCGGCCATCTCAATGGCACCGCAGAAGGTGATCTCACCATCGCCTTGCGACCAGTGGATGTCACCCATCGACAGCCCACCGCCTTTGACATAGACCGGAAAATAAATCTTCGAACCGCGCGACAAGTTCTTGATGTCGCAGTTGCCGCCGTGCTCGCGCGGCGGCACGGTGCGCCATGCCTCCTGCGCTGCAGTCTGCGCGGTTCGGCCCGTCATCTGCCCCATCAGCGCGGTCGGCGCGTGTGGGGGTGCGAGCAGCGGCGGTACACGGTCGGGATTGGTGGCGAGCAGCTCCGCTTCACGGCGGTTTGCTCTTTCGAGCAACTCGCGGTCGGGGAGACACCCGATCAGGCCGGGGTGAACCATGCCAGCCCAACGGACGCCCGGGATGTGGCGCGAGGTTGTATAAATTCCGTGGTAATCCCAGATCGCCTTGCGCGCCTGCGGATAATGGTCGACGAGAAACCCGCCGCCGTTTTCCTTGGCGAAGATGCCGGTGAACCCCCATGGCGAATCCGGCAGATAGCCGATATCGAGGAGATCGACGACCATCAGATCGCCCGGCTCGGCGCCGTCGACCCCAAACGGCCCACTCAGATAATGCACCTTTGTAAGATCGACATCGCGCACGTCGTTGGCGCTGTCGTCGGGAGCAATTTGGCCACCCGTCCAGTCGAAGCATTCGACGCGGAATTCCGCCCCGGGCTTGTAGGTCTCCACCAAAGGTATATCGGGATGCCAGCGGTTGTGGGTTTTTATTTCCGCCGCTTCGGGGGTCCTCTTGAGATCGGTGTGAAAGGCAACTTTCGGCATTACCGTCTCCTCTCTCCACGATTTGCGATTGGCGTCGCACAATCGCGAGCCAACCAGCGACAATTACTGTTTATTGAGTCAGTCAGCGGCTCCCCAACAAGCTGAGTTGTGGCAACTGTCCAGGCCGATGCCGGACGGTTCGCTCTGCCGAGTGACCTTGTTTTAGGCACGCTACACCTGGCACGCAACATAGAAAGTTAACGTGCAGGAGATATGCCAAGTACGAGTTAGCGTGAATAAGATAGGAGCCCGGGATCGTTTGCCGCCCGTTACCGGGGCAGGTGATTACAATTCGGTCAACCTTCAACGTTATGATATAACGTAACGTTGTTTACTGGTATCCACTCGCAGCGAATTTATTTTTCTTTGAACTTCGAATTGCCCACCTGGTGATAATCAAATTTGCACCAGCGGTGATCATTCCCAACAAATAAAAACCTTCAGCGATGCAGCCGAGTGAAATTATTGCGCAAAAAATCGACAGGATAGGTCCCAAATTGCCGCGTGAAACGCGCGATGTCAGCATGCGCCATCTTGCAACCGGAGCTGACACCTTTACCAAACCGCGATTAAGGTGTAGGTTGTTTGAGTCGGTTGCCGGCGCGCCGCCGGCTCACCGCGCGCTCGAGCAATCGGTCGGCGTCACTTTCCGAATAGAACGGGCTCAGCGACTGGATTGCCTTTCGCGCGGTTTCTTTGAGATGTGGCTGGTCAACCCGTTTACCGGTTGCATAGCAGGCTCTCTGATATTCTTCGATAATATCATCCAATTGCCGTAACGTTGCGTCGTGACCAGGAAGGTCAAACGAATAATCAAACAATGTCATCGATTAAGCGAATAATCCTCGGGAGCGTCTATCCAGGTTTACATGAGGAAGCGTTTAAAAATCGTCTATATCGGGTCAGGAAAACACCAAAACGCCCGCTTCAACGCCGCGGACGATCTTTTCCATTACCTGATTAAACGTGCCAAACCCGAGGCAGGCGGTCCGGCAATCCCAACACTGCCGATCGGAAATGGCAAGCGAGGTCGGCATAGGCGCGGCGCAATGCGGCCGCATCCGCAGCGAGCCACCGGGCAATAATGAGGCCGGAGACCGCCGTGGCCCCGGCGCGCAAACCCGTCGCCGCGCTGGAGGATTGTACGACACGGGCAGTTTCGAGCAGGCTGCGTGCGTCTTCTGCGGGCGGCGACAAAATCATTGTCGCAAAGGCCGATGCGCCGTCGAAACAGGCGGGATCGTCGATGATCCGCCCGACATCGTCCTCCCCCGCTTCGTCCTCCCCGACTTCGTCCTCCCCGGCTTCGTCCTCGAGGTGCAGCGCGTCGCCCCAGACGAGGTCGCCGTCGCGGCGCAATTCCCAAACCTCGCGCAGGAAGCCGCTGGCGAAGCGCTCTCCCCGCGCACGGCGGCCAAAGACCACGATATCGCCGCCCAAAAATGCAGAGCCCGGCGCGAGATCGACCGTCGTTTCGCGCCGCAGGCGGGCGCCGTCGAACAGGATCGTCTCGGGCGGCAGGAATTCGAGAGCGGCGCCGGGCCCGATCGACAAGGTCTGCTTGATGGTCGTCGTCCGGCCGGTCGACCGATAGATCTTCTCCGCCGCGGACGCAGTAACATGCGCCGCCGCCCCTGGGGCGAGCTCGATGCGTATATCCAGCCGGTCGCCGGCGACGAGCCCGCCCGATGTCGTGACGATGACCGCGACCGGCGGATCGCCTGCGGCGGGCGCCGGGAATAAGACGCGCAGCGGGTCGCGCTGATAGAGGTGCGCGAGGCGGGTGACGCCGTCGCGTAAGGCGAAGCGGATTTCGGCGGCGCCCTCGGTCAATAGCCGAGGGCCAGCCCGTCCTTGCGCGGCTCGGAACCGCCGATCAGCACGCCGCGCTCATGGTCGATCCAGATCGCCTGGCAGCCGCCGAGCGGGACCTCCAGCATCAGGATCTCGTGCCCGCGATGCGCAAGCTCCGCAACAACCGGCTCGGGATTGGCGCGCTCGACCTGCAGCACGCCGCCCAGCGGCAGGATGCGCGGCTGCTCGGCCGCCTGCTGCGGGTCCATGCCGCGGTCGAGCAGCCGGTGAATGAAATGCGCGTGGCCGACCGCTTGATAATGCCCGCCCATGACCCCGAAGGGCATCACCGCACGGCCGTCTTTGACCAGCATGCCCGGGATGATCGTGTGGAGCGGCCGCTTGCGCGGCGCGATCGCGTTGGGGTGGCCCGGGATCGTGCGGAACCCGGTGCCGCGGTTGTGCAGCAGGACACCGCATTGCGGCGCCAGGATGCCGGTGCCGAAGGACGAGAACAGCGAGTTGATGAATGAGCAGGCGTTGCCGTCGCGGTCGACGGTGCAGAGATAAACCGTGTCCTTGTGCTCGATCTCCGCCCAGCGCGGCCCCGGCATCGCACGGTCGAGCCGGATGGTTCGGCGCGCGCGCTCGGCGCGCGCCTCCGACAGAAAATCCGCGACATCTACCGGCACGTGTTCAGGGTCGCAGATGAAATTGTCGCGCACCCAATAGGCCGCCTTGCTCGCTTCGGCGAGAAGATGCAACCGGTCGGCCTCGCTGAACGCATCACCGTCGAGCGCGTAGCCGGCGAGCGTCCGCAGGATCATCAGGGCCGCCATTCCCTGCCCATTCGGTGGGCATTCATAGACCTCGTAGCCACGATAGGAGGCGCTGATCGGCTCGACCCAGTTCGAGTGCTGGGCGGCGAAGTCCTCTTCTTCATGCAATCCGCCAAGCGATTTCAGTCGGGCAACGATCTCGCGCATGACCGCGCCGCCGTAAAAGGCTTCGCGACCCTCCCGCCCGATCCGGCGCAAGGTGGCGGCGAGCGGCGCGTTCCGCATCTTGTCTCCTGCATTGGGCGGCCTTCCGCTCGGCAGGAAAAGCCCGGCGGTAACGGGATCGCGGAGTTTCTCCTGGGCGCGGCGCCAGTCGGCCGCGACGCGCGGCATCACCACATAACCCTCCTCGGCCGCGCGCGCTGCCGGCTCGAGCAGTTCGGCAAGGGGTCGGGTGCCGTACTCACGGTTGAACGTGCACCACGCATCGACCGCGCCGGGGATCGTCACCGCATGCGGCGTCTGTACGCCGATCTCGCCGATGCCGCGTTCGGCATACCAATCGACCGTGGCCTTGGCAGGAGCGCGCCCGGAACCGTTGAGCGCCACCGGCAAGGCGCCCTGCCGTGAATAGAGGATGAAGCAATCGCCGCCGATCCCAGTGCTCTCCGGCTCGACGACGCACTGCATGGCGACCGCCGCAATCGCGGCATCGGCCGCATTGCCGCCCGAACGCAACACGTCGAGGGCAGCCAAAGTCGCCATTGGCTGCGAGGTCGCAGCCATGCCGTTCGCCGCCATCGCCGCCGAACGCCCGGGAACATTGAAGTCACGCATAATCGAGCCATTTGCCGTGGTAATGCGGTCGCTCCATCGGCACATCGCTCGCCGGCGGTCATCCCGCTTGTCCCGGACTAATGCCGCGTCCTACCCTGCCGGTCAATTCGCCAGCCGAGAAAAGCATAAATTATGGACGGAAGCCTGACCCCGTTGCAGTTTCCGGTTGCGGCGCCTCCTGCGCCGAGCGAGACACTGGCGCTCGCGCCGGGCGTGCATTGGTTGCGCATGCCGCTCCCCTTCGCGCTCGACCACATCAATTTGTGGGTGCTCGAAGACGGCGCGGGCTGGACAATCGTCGACACCGGCTACGCGATGGTCCAAACCAAGGAGCTGTGGGAACAGATCTTTGCATTGCGGCTCGACGGATTGCCGATCACTCGGATCATCGTGACGCACTATCACCCGGACCACATCGGACTCGCCGATTGGCTCACCCAGCGTTGGCAGGCGCCGTTATGGGTGACCGAGAAAGAATGGCTGTCCGCCCGAGTGATGAGCCATGGAGCCGAGGATTTCGCTCCGATGCGGCGTCGTTTTGCGCGCCGCGCGGGTCTCGACGACGCGGAAGCGGAGCTTTTCAGCGAACGGGAGAACAGCTACCGCCGCGGCGTCCCGTCTGTGCCGGCGAGCTTTCAGCGGCTTGCCGACGGGATGGCGATCGAGATCGGCGGTCGAGAGTGGCGGGTCATCGTCGGCGAAGGCCATGCGCCGGAGCTCGCATGTCTTCATTGCGCCCAGACCGGTGTATTGATCGCGGGCGACCAGGTATTGCCGAGGATCTCGCCCAATATCAGCGTCCAGGCACACGAGCCCGACGGCGATCCCCTCGCCCGCTATCTCGCGTCCTTGGCCAAATTGCGCGACGCGGTACCGCCCGAGACGCTTACCCTGCCCTCGCACAACCTCCCGTTTTTCGGATTGCACACGCGGATCGAGAGCCTTGCCGCGCATCACCGGGCGCGCTGCGACGAGGTGATCGCGGCGTGCGAGGTCCCGAAGACCGCTGTCGAATTGATGCGGGTCCTGTTCCGGCGCGCCCTCGACCGGCACCAGATGGGTTTCGCCCTCGGCGAGGCGCTCGCCCACCTGAATTACCTGATGCACCAAGGCGCCCTCGACCGCGAGCTCGGCGCGGACGGCGTCCACCGGTTTATCCGGGCATCGGCCTAGACAGCGTCAAGCCCGACAAAGACGGTCTAAAACTGAGGCTGCGTGAGCGGCTGGAACCATCGGTCTTTTCGTCCGTTTCGGGACAATCGGTACCCAAGACCATCCCGATCAACAGTTCTGCAATCTGCAGAACGCGAAGGAGAATGTTCCATGTCGCTCAAAAAACCCGCAATCATGTTAGCCGCCGTTGCCCTCTGCGCCGCGGCGGGTTCCGCACCCGTTTTGGCCCAATCCGAGAGCTGCGTCGATCAATACAATCGCGTGACGGCGCTCTACCAGACCGCTCCCCTATCTCCCGAGTACAGCCAGATGGCCGCCGCCTATAGCGCCCGCTGCCTGGCTGGCGCCTCCGCGGTCCCGCCCCCGGCTTATTACGGTGGCACCAACGGGTATGGCTACAACGGCCCTGCCTACTCCGGATACGGCTACAACGCGCCTGTCTACTACGGACCCGGGTACCCCCACATCAGCCAGCACGGCACGGTGCAATGAATTTGACCCGCCTTTAGTCGCCCCGCGGCGGCGCGCTGACTGGTAAGGTCCAGCAGCCGCGCCATCGCGTCGCCTTCGGCGAGATCGGCGGGCCGGCCATAGTGCTGCGATGACACCCGCGTCGAGTTCGCGGGGATCGCCGAGTCGCGACCATGACGATGATCGTATCGGTTCCGGCGCGAACCTGCCGGAGGACGCGATCTATCCGATCAACCTTGCAGATGACACGCGCAAGCCGCTGGATGGCGCCAATCGCTATGTTCTCCATTTCGAAAGCAGCGCCATCCCGCCGGTCAACGCCTTCTGGTCGGTCACGCTCTGTGACCCCGAGGGCTACCAGGTGCCCAACACCCTCAACCGGTTCGCCGTCAGCAGCTGGATGCCGTTCAATTACGACCCCGACGGCTCCCTCGACCTCTATTTCCAGAACGAAAGCCCCGGCGCCGACAAGGAAGCGAACTGGCTGCCGGCGCCGAAAGGGCCGTTCAACCTCACGATGCGTCTCTATGCGCCGAAGAGCGATGCGCTGACCGGTAAAATGGAACCCGCCGCCGGTGACGAAGGCCGCCGCGCCCACGCTATTGCCGGCGCAATAACCGTCCTCGTTGCCCGGCGGCAATTGTAACATTTTTGTGTCGCTGCGCTTGCTGCTCGGCTCTGTGTGTCGACGTTTGCTAGAAGGTTTCCGACGTTCGGCACCCAGCCACCCACCTCACCGTCATGCCCGCGAAAGCGGGCATCCAGAGCTTGCCCCTGGCTGGAACAGGGGGCGGCGGGCACTGCGGCTGTAGCCCTGGGCCCCCGCTTTCGCGGGGGCGACGAGAAAAGGCAGCCAGAGCCCTCCGTCCAGGACGGTCAGCATTAGCCGCCCGGTGCTGGTGCCGGTGCAGCGCTTCAGCGTGGCGAGTTTGCGAACAAAACCATGTCGAGCATATTCATTAGCGGCTTCGTTGGTGAGCCTCAAAGACAGATATTCTCCCAGCAATTGTTCATATGTCCGATTGACGGCGTAGCAGCCTTCTTGCAATTCCGCCAATTGGTGTGGAGCGTAAAACGGCTCAGTCATGACCCGCTCAAGCAGCGCCGGGCATTCCGGACGGATCGCGGGCTGCGTGACGGACGGCGTGGACGATGATCTCGGTCTGCGTGATCTCGTAGAAAACGAGATAGGGGTAAGGCGTCGTCGTCATCCGGCGGATCGCCGGATCGCTGGTGCGGCGTCCGATGTGAGGATGCTGTAACAGAAGGTCGGTGAGGGCCTGAATACGGGCCTGAACTCGCCGCACGCCCTGCGGCCGAATGGACGGCGATGTAATCGAGGATCGCGCTAAGATCGGCAAGGGCCGGAAGAGTGTAGCGAAGCCTCACAGACCGTGTTTGGCCCACACCGTCCGCACCTGCTCATCGGTCGCAAATTCGCCACGGGCAGCGGCAGCTTTTGAAGCGGTGATGGCGGCTTCCTCTTCGGGCGTGAGTGAGGCCGGCGGTTCGTCATCCGCACCGCTCAGCCGGAGTACGACACGGGCAATGTCGTCCTGTGCGTCCGCGGGAAGGCCGCGCGCGGCCGCGAGCGCTTGATCGAGAAGTTTTGTCACTGGTGGCTCGGCCATAAAAATTTCCCGTACACTATCTGTATATTATCACACATCCTGCTTAGGGAAAAGCTGATGTTTTCGCCGGTCGGCACAAGCGCCCGCCGACTTTCTCTAGTGGTAGACTTCTGACGTTTGGCGCCCAGCCTCCTCACCGTCATGCCCGCGGAAGCGGGCATCCAGAGTGGCGAAGCCAGTGGCGGCAGCCCTGGACCCCCGCTTTCGCGGGGGCGACGAAAAACGGTTACGGGAGTCATCCGTCTGGTTAGCACCACTAGATGTTGTGGTTTACGCCACTGTGCGCAACTCGCTCAAAGTCTGAAAAGGCAAAATCTCAGCCAAAAAGCCCAAGCTCACCCCTGTAGGGAGCGCGAGGCGATCGGCACCCGGACAAGGGCCGAATTCATCCGAGCGGTTGTGTCCGCCGGTCGGTTTGGTCTGGTGCTGCATCTGCAACAATAAAATTGCCATAATGTTCCTATTTCATGTTCGCTCCGGGAGCACCGAGGGGCGGCGCAGGATGGGCGAACGAGGTGGAGCGATGACTGATATTTCGCTGCAAAAAACAGCAAAAGCAGCGAGGAGGGCCGCTGGCGGGTGCAAGATTTGTGATTGAAGGAGTTGGCGATGCCTGATCTCAACCAGATAAAACAGGGGGAACAGGGGCGCGCGACCGGCGCGGGCGGTTCGCCAAAGGGGATCAGTCCGGCAATCCTTACCCAGTCGTCATCACCGGGCTTGACCCGGTGATCCAGGCCCTCTCTGCCCTGACGAACACAGCGTCGAGCGCGTGGATGCCCACGGATCAAGTCCGTGGGCTGAAGGCCCACGGATCAAGTCCGGCCATGACGGCTTTGGGTTGGGTAGATATCCGTAGTCGATCCGCTGAAATTGCATCGAAGCCTAAACCGCACACTCGCGGGTCGAGCCCCGGCAATGACGGTGTTATCCACGCTGGACGTGCGACTGATCAAGAAATATACGTTTGCCCTCAGGTGAAGTTGATAAGAACAGGGAGGGAGCAGTGGTCCAACAGTTAAATCGTTGCTTCGTTGCGGCCGCGGTAATCGCCGCCTCGGTGCTTGTCGCGAGCGGCGCGAGGGCGGCGGAGCCGATCACGATCGGTTTCGGGATGGCGCTCACCGGCGGGCTGGCCGCCGGCGGAAAATCGGCCCTGCTGGCGATGCAGATCTGGCGGGACAACGTCAACGCCAAGGGGGGCCTGATGGGCCGCCCGGTCAAGCTGATCAACTACGACGACCAGAGCAACCCGGCGACCGTGCCGGGCATCTATACAAAGCTGCTCGAGGTCGACAAGGCCGACTTCATCGTCTCGGGCTACGGCACCAACCTGATTGCGCCGGCGATGCCGGTGGCGATCTCGCACGACCGGGTGTTCCTCGGGCTGTTCGGGCTCGCGGTCAACAGCGAGTTCCATTATCCGAAATACTTCTCGATGCTGCCGACCGGCCCGGACCCGAAACACGCCTTCTCCGAGCCGTTCTTCAAGGTCGCGATGGCGGCGAACCCGAAGCCGAAGACGCTTGCGCTGCTCGCCGAGGATGCCGAGTTCCCGAAGAACGCCTCCGAAGGCATCCACGATCACGTCAAGACCTACGGGCTGCAGCTGGTCTACGACAAGACCTACCCGCCGGGAACGCCTGATTTTACGCCGATCGTCCACGCGATCCAGGCGACCAACCCGGATATGGTGTTCGTCGCCTCCTACCCGCCCGGCTCGGTCGGCATGCTGCGCGCAGCGACGGAAAGCGGGCTCAAGACGCGGTTCTTCGGCGGCGGCATGGTCGGGCTGCAATTCACCCCGGTGAAGCTGCAATTCGGGCCCAAGCTCAACGGCGTCGTCGATTACGATTGGTGGATTCCGGCGCCGACGATGCAGTTCACCGGGATTCTCGACTTCCTGAAGGAATACCAGTCGAAAGCCGGCGAGGCGGGGGTCGACCCGCTTGGCTGGTACCTGCCGCCCTTCGCTTATGCCTATCTGCAGGTCCTCGGCGATGCGATCGAGGGCGCCAAGAGCCTCGACCAGAACGCCGTCGCCGATTACATCCGCAGCCATCCGTTCAAGACCGTCGTCGGCGACCTCAGCTTCGGCAAGGACGGCGAGTGGTCAAAGCCGCGGGTGCTGGAAGTGCAATGGCAAAACATCAAGAGCAACAACATCGACGAATTCAAGGACACCAAGACCGAGGTGATTCTCGAACCGGCGGAATACCGCACAGGGTCGGTGATCGCGCCCTATAACGGCAGCGGCGAGTAGGAGAGAGGCAGATGGCACGCATCAACCACGTGGCGCTCAAGGTCACCGAGCTCGAGGCGGCGACCAAATTCTACGAAAACGTGTTCGGGTTTCGCCAGGTCAAGACCGCACGGTCGCGCGGACACATTTCGCGGCACCTGACCGACGGCTATGTCGACCTCGCGCTGATGGTCTATGACAGCGAGGCGGACGAGGAAGCCCAGCTCGTTGGCGAGGGCCCGGCAATCCACCATTTCGGCATCGAGGTCGACGACCACGAGGGTTTTGCGGAGAAGGTCGTCGCTAATGGCGGCAAAATCCTCTCCAAGCCCGGCGAGGTCCCGATCAAATACCGCGCGCCCGACGGCACGGTCGCCGAAATTGTGCCGAAGGGCCGCTACGAGAAGATGCGGGACCAGCAACCCTAAACGACAGGGGCGCGGAGCGGGCGAAGGTCCGAAGCCGGGCGCAGCACCGCCTCCGTTTTTGCCTGCAGCGCTGGAAAATCGATATCCTCGACCATCTCGCGCACGACGAGTCCGTCGGCTGTAACGTCGATCACGGCAAGGTCGGTGTAAATCCGGCGGACCACCGCAGCGGCGGTCAGCGGGTATCCGCATTGCCGGCGGATGCGCGGCGCGCCCGATTTGGTCGTGTGCTCGACCAGGACGCGGATTTCCTTGGCGCCGACCGCCAGATCCATTGCGCCGCCGACACCGGGCGGAAAGCCGGGATCATCGGTCGTCCAGTTGGCGAGGTCGCCCTTCTCCGACACCTCGAAGGCGCCGAGCAATGCCAGGTCGAGATGGCCGCCGCGGATCATCAGGAACGAGTCGGTGTGATGCACATAGCTGCCGCCGGTTACGAGGGTGATCGGCTGCTTGCCCGCGTTGATCAGATCCCAGTCGACCTCGTTGTCGCCCGGCGCCGGCCCGACACCGAGAACGCCGTTCTCGCTGTGCAGGACGATCTCGCGATCGGCGGGAATGAAATCGGAAACCATCGTCGGGAGACCGATCCCGAGGTTCACATAGGCGCCGTCAGCGAGATCCTGTGCGGCCCGCCAGGCGATTTGGCGACGTTTCAGCGGCATTTTTCCTCCTCGGATTGATTCACAATGAGCCGATGAGACAGTGAGATATGCAGCGCACCCCTCACAGTCTGTTCGCATCGCGCGGTGGTGTTTCTCATCGCCTCACCGTCTCATTGTGAAACGATTAAAACGCCACTTCGACCAATCGGTCGATAAAGATACCGGGCGTCACGATCATTTCCGGATCGAGCTCGCCGAGCTCTACGATGTGGCGGACCTGCGCGATCGACAGGCTTGCCGCCATCGCCATCGTCGGGTTGAAATTGCGCGCGGATTTCCGGTAGGTGAGGTTGCCCCAGCGGTCGCCGCGGTCGGCGGCGAGCAAAGCGACGTCGCCCTTCAGCGGTTTTTCCAATACATACATGCGGCCGTCGATCTCGCGATGCTCCTTGCCCTCGGCGAGCCGGGTCCCGACCGAAACCGGCGAGTAGAAACCGCCGAGACCGGCGGCGGCGCAACGCATGCGCTCACTGATGATCCCCTGCGGCACCAGCTCCAATTCGATGCGGCCGGCGGCATAGAGCTCTTCGAACACCACCGAGCCGGCGCTGCGCGGGAAGGAGCAGATGATCCGCCGTACCCGGCCGGCCGCGAGCAAGGCGGCGAGCCCCCTCCTCCCGGTCCCGGCATTATTGGCAACGACAGTCAGATCGCGCGCCCCCTGCTCGACCACCGCTTCGCACAACGCATCCGGCAGCCCGGCGCCGCCAAACCCGGCGCACAGGATCGTGGCACCATCGGCAATGCCGCTGACGGCTTCGGCGAGGCTCTTGACGCGTTTGTCGATCATCAGAACGCGACCGCGTCGCCGCCCTTCAGCGCGAGCATCGCGCGTGCTTCGTCGGGGGTGGCGATTTCCAGCGAGAGGTTCTCGATGATAGACCGCACGCAGCTGACCTGGTCGGCATTGCTCTCCGCGAGCTTGCCTCGGCCGATCCACAGCGAATCCTCGAGCCCGACCCGGACATTGCCGCCCATGATCGCTCCCATCGACACCAATGGCAATTGGTGGCGGCCGGCCGCCAGCACGGACCAGGCATAGGAATCGCCGAACAATTTGTCGGCGATCCGTTTCATGTGAACGACATTCTCGGGATCAGCCCCAATGCCGCCGAGGATCCCGAAGATCGTCTGCACGAAGAGCGGCGGCTTGACCAGCCCGCGATCGAGGAAATGCGCCAGGTTATAGAGATGGCCGACATCGTAGCACTCGAACTCGAACCGGGTGCCGCAGCCCTCCCCCAAATCCTTCAGGATCCGTTCGATGTCGGCAAAGGTGTTGCGGAAGATGAAGTCGCGCGTCATTTCGAGGTGCCGCGACTCCCAAGGGTATTTAAACTCCTTGTACTTTTCCAACAGAGGGAACAGCCCGAAATTCATCGACCCCATGTTGAGCGAGCACATCTCGGGCTTGGCGCGCAACGGAGCAGCGAGCCGCTCCTCGAGGCTCATGCCATGACCGCCCCCGGTCGTGATGTTGACGACCGCGCCGGTCGATTGCTTGATCCGCGGCAGAAACTGCATGAAGACATTGGGATCCGGTGTCGGCCGCCCGTCTTTCGGGTCACGCGCATGCAGATGCAGGATCGCCGCCCCCGCCTCCGCGGCGGCAATCGCATCGCGCGCGATCTCGTCCGGCGTCAGCGGCAAATGGGGGCTCATTGTGGGCGTGTGGATCGACCCGGTGACGGCGCAGGTGATGACGACTTTGCCACGCAGCGGCATCTTGTTCCTCCCTCCTGCCGACGGCCACGATTTCCCTATAATGGCCAAGTTTGGCCGGAGTTGGTGCGACTTTTTGCGAGGGAAAGTCCGCAGCTTCCGTTCCCGCAACCATAAATTGATCCAATTATTTCCGTTTGCTGCATCTGCAGCGAATCAGGAGCAAAACTCCCTGAATGATTGTAGTGCCGCGGCATGCCGACGGTCATGCATGGGCCAGAGTATGCAATTCGAACAAGGCGATTTTAGGATCATCATCTGGTGCGGGCATGTCGGCAAGGGTCTCGCCCTCCCCCGAGTGTGACGCCCTGATTATCGGAAACTGTGGTACGGAGTTCGCGCGCTCGGGGAGTCACTCACTCAACGCCAGCGGTGTTCTTCATCACCCACCCGGACGTCGAGATTGATCCGAGCGCCCCGGTTCCCGATTGGCCCCTCAATGCGCGCGGGCGAGCACGCATGCAAGCGATGGCAGCCCGTCCTTGGGCAAGCGGCGCGCCATATCTTCTCCAGCAGCTAGCGCAAAGCGCGAGACGCGGCACAGCTACTCGCTGACGAGCTTAGACTGCACGGGTACAGCGTCGTTGATGGCCTCGGCGAAAATGACCGATCGGCGACGGGATATCTCGCCCAGCAGGAGTTCGAGGCAAAGGTTGACGCGTTCTTTGCCCAGCCGCAAACCAGCGTTAGGGGCTGGGAGCCCTCGGCCGACGCCCAGGAGCGGATTGTTCACGCGGTCGAACAGGTCATATCGCAAGTCTCCGACAGTGGCGACGTCGCCATTATTGGACACGGAGGCACAGGGACGCTGCTCTATTGCCATCCAGCCGGACTGCCGATCAGCCGGCGTCACGAGCAACCCGCAACAAATGGTGGAAACTGGTTCGCCTTCGATCGGGTGAGCCGAAAACTCCGGCACTTCGGGTGGCGCTCGATCGATGACCGCCTCTGATCATCCGCCAACCGGCGGGTTCGCGGCACTCGTGCCGGAACTCACGGTGCTCGACATGACCGCAAGCTTGCACTTCTGGTGCGACGTGCTCGGCTTCGAGATCGCCTACCAACGGCCCGAGCACAATTTCGTCTATCTGGAACGTAGTGGTGCCCAGGTGATGCTTGAACTCCGCCACGGCTCTTGGGAGACAGGTGCATTGCAGCGACCGCTCGGTCGCGGCATCAACTTCACGATGTACGTCGAGAGTCTCGACCCGCTACTTGACGCCCTCGCTGCGGCAAGCTGGCCCTTGTTCACATCAGCGGAGGAAGCTCGGTATCGTATGGGTGAGCAAGAGATCGCTCAGCACGAATTCCTGGTGCAAGACCCGGACGGTTATCTGCTTGGATTCGCTCAGGTGCGCAACGAGGCGGTCAGAGGATCTTCATGAGGAAGATGCGCTGCTCGGCTTCTGGATAACTGGGTAGCGTACCGAAAATGCGGTAGCCGAGGCGCTCATAGAAGCCCGGTGACTGGAAGGTATAGGTGTTGACCCAGGCTCCGACGCAGTTCCGCGTACGCGCGATCCCTTCGGCGGTTTCCATAAGCCGCCTCCCATACCCCCGACTGCGTACGTGCATCGCAACGGAGAGTATCTCGATATGTAGCGATTCCCAATTGGTATGGCCAATGAGCCCACCGATGATTTGATTGCCCTCACGCAAAGATAGGCAGATCGGAGTTGGACGAAACTCAAAGCCGCACGCAGCGCTGAATTCACCGAGGGGTGCGGTAATCGCTAAGCGTTGGTCCTCGCTGATCTGATCCTTGAGGATCACCACCGCGTTACCCATGACAATCTACTCCACACGGCAGCCAATGCGATCTCGAACCCGGCGGTGGGCTTATCCTCTAAGGCTGGAAAGGCTGGCGCGTTGCCGGCCCTCGCTATCGAAGTTGGCCGGGTCGAGCCACCTCTCGAAGCCCCTGCGCAACGCCGGCCATTCGCTGTCGATGACCGAGAACCAAGCCGTGTCGCGGCTGCGTCCCTTGTACACCACCGCTTGCCGGAATAGTCCTTCATAGCGGAAGCCGAGCCGCAACGCGGCTGATTGCGAGGGAGCGTTGAGCGAGTCGCATTTCCATTCGCAGCGGCGATAGCCCAGTTCGTCGAACACGCGGCGCATCATCAGATACATCGCTTCGGTCGCCGCTGGCCGGCGTTGCAACCGCGGACTGTAGTTGATGCCGCCAACCTCGATTACCCCGGAGGTTCGGTCGATCCGTGCATATGCTGCCACACCGGTCGCGCGCCCGGTTTCGCTGTCGATGATCGCATGCCACAGCGGGTCGTCGCTGCATGCGACTGCCTCCGCCCAACGGCGATAGAGATCAAGCGAGGGGTGGGGTCCTTGGTCCTCGGGTAAATAGGTCCAATTGCGGCCTACGGCATCCGCGCAGTTTGCGGCAAAAAGATCCTCAGCATGGCGCTCGGGATTCAGAGGTTCGACCTTGCAAAACCGACCTGTCATCGGCGTGCGCGGCGGCGGTTGTCGCGCCGACCAATTCGACAAAGGCGGGCCGATCGGCTGTCCGAACTGGTCGTAGTGTTGTTCCATCGGTCCTTCCCCGCGTCATTTTTTGCGAGATATACTCAACTCTGCCCGTTGCTTCCACTTGATCCGCTGCGGCGATTTAATCGGTTAACGCCGGTTCCGGTCGGGGTCCGATAGCCGGTCGGAGTAGGTGATAAAGTACATGCGCCGGCAGCTTGGGGCTTCCGGCTCTGCAATGGTCCTCCGCTTGTCAGGTAGACCCCGGCGGAGACGAGGACGATGCCGACCCAGTCTGTTTCGCTTGGCCACTCATGGAGGAGCGGTAGTGCCAACAGTGCCGACAGCGCCGGCACCAAGGCTCCAAAGGCGGCGCCACCCGAAGCGCCGAGGATGGCAACCGCACGGCCATACAGAAGCAGGGAAACGATCGTCACGAGAACGCCCTGGAAAATCGCCTGAACGGCAATTTCAGCGAGCGGTAGCCGGGCGAGTCGGGTTCCATACAGTGCCAGGTAGATCGGCAGGTAGATCACCAGCGATCCGGTGGAGACGAGGGCCGCCACGTGGAGTGGATCGAGTTCCGCCTGTCGCATGACCACGGTGAAGCATGCCGTCAAGAATGCCGCGAACAGGAAGAGCGCATCGCCGAAAGTGCGCGAGGAGCTCCAGGCTGCGGCGTGCCAGCCGACGATGATCAGAGCGCCAGCCAATATTAGCGAGAGCCCCAATTTTCGCGCGGTCGAGAGCTTCTCTCAGAACGAGCGCGGCGATCATAGCGACGAACAGCGGCATGCAACCCGGATTGAGCGCGCCGCCGTCATAGGCGGGTGCAAAGCGCAGCCCGACCGCCGCCACCAGTGCATAAGGCGCGCCTGTCCCGGCGATGATCACGGCCAGTCCAGGCCACCCAAGACGATCGTGGGCAAGGCCTCGCTGTACGAGGACAGGCGACAAGAGGAGACCCGCCACACCGAAGCGCAGCGCCACGATGTCCAAGCGTCCAGGCTGGTCGTAACGGCCAGCCGCGTGATAACGCTCCAGCTCGCCCAAATCGATACTGCAGCGAAGCCGAATACGGCCCCTTTCAGATAGTTCGAGCTGGCTGGCTGCATCACCGACCCCAACACGCGACCGGGGGGACGAGGCGGCTGGCGCGAGCGGGCCTGAGTAGCCCGCTTCGACTTCACAGCCTGGCTCAAAAATGAAGTCGGTCTTCGCAATGGGTTATCGTCGCCCCCGCGAAAGCGGGGGCCCAGGGACTACGGCTGCGGCCTTGCCGCTCCCTGGATTCCCGCTTTCGCGGGAACGACGACTAGTAGCGGTAACTTTTTCTTCAGAAATTTGCTCATTTCTGATCAGCCTCTTCGGAGATCGGGGGCGCTCATCCACGGTTGCCGAGGCGCGGCCCATAGCATTCCGAATGACGTGCCGCCGATCCTGTTCGGAACGCCAGACCCCGGCACGAGGCGAAACCCGACGCGCTCGTAGAGGCGTTGCGCCGGATTGTCGTGCCGGACATTCAGGCACAGGCCAACGCCCCGCCGCGCCGCCTCGCCAATTAAGGCGCGTAGCAGCATTCCTCCGACCCCTCGACCGCGAACGCACGGCTTTTCCCCAATGGTACATCAATGACCTCCATCGACACGATCTGGTCGGGCTCGCCGGAATAGATGATGAGGCTGACCGTTTCGGTCGCGATCATGGCGCTATGCGGCTGGCCCGTCGGGTTTAACGTGTAACCGCCCGAGGCACGCGCCGGTGCGCCCGATTTTGTTGCGCGGCCGCCTTCGAGATTGAAGACGTGCTCGTCGGAAAGGGCGATCGCGACGATCTTGATCAGCTTCCCTGGTGGCGGTGAGAATTTGCCGAGCCACGCGATGCCGCCGCCCTCGGCCCGACGGTCGCTGAGCACCTTGAGCTGCACGATGTCTTTGCCGTCATAGCGCGCTGCCGGTCCATAAAACGGAATGCCGGGCGTCCACTCGGCCTGCTCTATATCGACATGGATCGAAACCATCCGTCCCTCCTTCCAAGCGTTGCTCAGGGAGGTTAACAGGGTGATACTGACAGCGTTCTGTCAGGAGCCGTCAATGCGCCGCGCCGACCGCCTGTTCGATATCATCCAGACGTTACGATCGGCCCCGCATCCGCTCACGGCAGCGGCGATCGCCGAGAAGCTGGAAGTGACGGTCCGCACGATCTATCGCGACATCGCCGCTTTGCAGGCGAGCCGCGTGCCGATCGAAGGAGCGCCCGGGCTCGGCTATGTGCTGCGCCGCGGCTTTGATCTGCCGCCATTGATGTTCACTCTGGAGGAGACCGACGCGATTGCGATCGGCGTGCGGCTGTTGCGTCGCCTGCGCGATCCGAAACTCCAAAAAGCAGCAGAAAGCGTGCTCGCCAAGCTGGCCGCCGTGGTTCCACAGGAATTACAATCGCAGCTTGTCGCGGCGCCGCTTTTCGTATCCGAGGGCAGCGCCCCGGCGGTCAACGGGATCGACCTGTCGCAGCTGCGCAACGCGATCCGCGAGACGCGCAAGCTTGCGATCGCCTATGTCGACGAAGAAGGCCGCCGCACGCAGAGAACGATCTGGCCGATCGCGATGGCGTATTATGTCGACGTAACCCTGCTCGGTGCGTGGTGCGAGTTGCGAGGAGACTTTCGCAATTTTCGGGTCGACCGGATTCTCGGCTCGCAACTGCTCGACGAAAGATTCAAGGCCGACAGCGGCAAACTGATGGCCCAGTGGCTGGCGCTTCCAAAGGACCATTCGCGAGCCGCCGCTTGATTTGCACCGACGGCAATGCGTCGCGCTGCCCGATATTCCGGTGGGGGACCATGCCGCCTCTTCCGCCACACCGGCGAAGGCCGGTGCCTATCGCTAGGATGGGTCCCGGCCTCCGCCGGGAAGACGAGAAACCATAACCGAATCCTTCCCGCATACGGTGTGTAGGTCCGATTTACGGACAGCACACTAGTACCTCGTTTGCGAAAATTAGCGTGCGGCACTCCACCCTGTTCGTCGTCCCCGCGCAAGAGGCTGTCAGGAAATCCTGCGGACAGACAATTCGTCGTCCCCGCGCAAGCGGGGACCCAGGGGCAAGCAACTTAAATCCCTGGATTCCCGCTTTCGCGGGAACGACGAGCAAAGGGCGCAAAGGTGGGATATGCGGAATTGGATTACAGCCTCGCAAGCGGGGACCCAGAACCTGCCCCCCTGCTTTCGCCAGGGGCAGGCTCTGGCATGAACAGGGGGCGGGCGCTCTCACCCCAGCTCCTCGTAAAGATCACGCCATTGCCGATCATGGCGCTCGATCAACTCCAGTTTCCACGTGCGGCGCCATTTCTTGATGCGCTTTTCGCGGAGGATCGCATCGGCCATGATCTCGTGAAACTCGACAAACACTAACCTATGCACTCCGTAATCGCGAACAAATCCACCGACAGCATTCGAACGATGTTGCCAAGCACGGCGCACAATATCACTTGTGACACCGACATAAAGGGTGCCATTACGTTTGCTGGCGAGGATGTAGACGCAAGGACGCTTCTCGCTCATGCCCCGATCGGCCGCCCCCTGTTCATGCCAGAGCCTGCCCCTGGCAGAACAGGGGGGCAGGCTCTGGGTCCCCGCTTTCGCGGGGACGACGGAGATTTGTCGTCCCTTCCGAGCGAGGATACCGAAGCGAGATGGGTACGACATACACCAATTTACGCAACCAGGTACTAGTTACCCCTGCGCGCGGATGAACGCCTTGACCTTGGGGTAGGTCTCGGTCTGCCAGCGGCGGCCGTGGAACACTCCGTAATGGCCGACTTTGAGCTGGAGGTGGTGCGTCTTTTTCGCGGGCGGGATGCCCGTGCAGAGATCGTGCGCGGCGACGGTCTGCCCGACCGCGCAAATGTCGTCATTCTCGCCCTCGACGGTCATCAAGGCGGTGCGCTCGATCGCCTGCGGCTCGACCGGGTCGCCATGCACCCGAAAACGCCCCAGCGGCAGATCGTGGTCGTGAAAGACGCGTTTGATCGTCTGCAGGTAGAAATCCGCCGGCAGATCCATCACCGAGCTGTACTCTTTGTAGAAGGCGCGGGTCGCCGCCGCGCTGTCGCCGTCGCCCTTGACGAGGTTGTGGAACATCGACCAGTGCGCCGAGACGTGCCGGTCGAAATTCATGCTGAGAAAACCGGCGAGCTGCAGAAAGCCGGGATAGACCCGCCGAAAGGCTCCCGGATACCGCGCCGGGACCGTGGTTATGACGGTGCGGTCGAACCATTCGAGCGAATGCGCCATCGCGAAGCGATTGACCTCGGTCGGGTTCGCCCGCGGATCGATCGGGCCGCCCATCAGGATCATCGATGCCGGCTGGCACGGGTCATCCGCTGTCGCCAATAGCGACACCGCCGCCAGCACCGGGACCGAAGGTTGGCACACCGCCACGACATGGATGTTCGGCCCCAACAGACGAACGAACCGGCTCACCACATCGACAAAGTCGTCGAGATCGAACCGGCCATAAAGCAGCGGAATGTTTCGCGCATTCACCCAGTCGGTGATGTAGACATTGTGGTCGGGCAACAGGGTCCCGACAGTGCCGCGCAACAAGGTCGAGAAATGACCCGAGAGCGGCGCCACGACGAGGACCGTCGGCTCGTCGCGAGTTCCCTCCTTGCGAAAATGCAGCAGCTGACAGAACGGGTGCGACGCCACGACCTCCTCGGTGACGCCAACCTCCTCGCCATCGACGACAACCTTGCGGATGCGAAATTCCGGCCGATCGTGCGACATCCCGGCATTGGAGAGCAGCTCCATCGCCGCCGCGGCGCTCCTCACCAGCGGCGCGTTCTCGATCAGCGGCCATGGCTGGGTAAGCACGCCACGGAAGAACTCGGCCATCAGGCGAATCGGGGCGAGTACGTCGCTGTGTACCTGGTACGTGTCGTAAAGCATATATCCTCGAATCTACCCGCCCCGGTGTTCGGGAACCTCCAAACTATCGAAACGGTTCCCATTTCGATCCATCCAAAGGCGAAATCATCCCATAGCAAAACTTTTGAGATTTCAAGGATATATTTGTATTGCCAGTCATTTAGGCAAGGGCGCGGGAGATCTCCTCCCCCAGCATTGCAACTGTCGGGCGCAATGTTCCAAAACTTGGTTAACGACGCCGACTTATCGGGCAGATCGACACAATTGCTTAAATCATGGGCGTCTGTCGCGGCGAATACGCGCAATTCGAGTTAGACTTGATCTCCCAGTGGGAGACTCAGCGCGGCGGGGCGGCCAAGCCGCCGCGGACTTCGTGCACGACAATGCCGGAAATACGCGGCGGCGGCGCGAGCCAGCGGGGATGCGCAAGGCTGGTCCCGATGTCGCTTTCTCCGGCTCGCCACCGCCGCGTAACCGCGGCCGCCGAGAAATCGGCCATCTTGACGGCAAACTCGGCGGCGCTGACCTCGTGAACCAGATGCAGAATCGTCATCGTCGCATTGCTCGCCTCTGACAGGCATCTCCTGATGTCGACATCGCTGCGCTGGGCCGGAGGAACCCGCTCACCGAGCAAAGCAATCCTGCGGCGCAGGTCGTGAGTGCGGCGCATCGCGGCAATTTCCCGCGCAGTACGGCTGATGCCGCCGTGCGTTCCGGGGACCGGATCATAGCCATCGATCGCGAAACACAGAGTATCGGCGGGACGCGCATCCTCCAGCGCCGAAACCGCGATTGCGCTCCCGCCGAAGAGTTGCTCATCGATCGCGATCGGCGGCAATCCCGGCAGCGGGGTGCCGGCCATCACGTGATCGGGGGTGAGCACATGCCGGTCGTTGTCGAAGAATGTCTCGGCTCCGGTGGTAAGGTTCAATGCGCCCAAAACGACCCGGATGGCTCCCGAATTGATCCGCTCGAAGTCGACCGTCTCGGCGATCAGCGCCCGCAATTGGGCGGCGGAAACAACAGGCTCGTCGCTACGCGCCTGCAATGGCGGGGAGCGCGGGCCTCCCGACAGAAAGGTCGTGAGAGCCGATTTGGCCCACCGGGCGGGACCGCCGGGGCGCCGCGTTGCCGTGCACTTGCTCAGCTCTCGCCAGAACTGGCGCAGCCTTATCACGCGTTCATGCGGCAGATTCCCGGCAATGATCGCCGCGTTGACGGCGCCTACAGCGGTGGCCGCGATCCAGTTTGGCCGGACCCCGCATTTCTCGAGCGCCGAATAGGCGCCAGCCTGATAGGCGCCGAGTGCTCCTCCGCCCGACAGCACCAACGCGACCCGCTCGAAACGGGCCAAGCTCTTATCCGGTCGCCCTCGCGCCAAGACGCACTCCCTATCGTCAGTCGACCATTTGCTCGATCAATTAACGCCTGAAGACTACCCGCAGGATCCCGATCTGGCGCGGCCCGACATCATAGGAACTCCTGCCGGCGCGTCCAGTCTCGAAAGCCGCGCTCACCGCCCCTTCTTTTGCGAATAAATCGGCGGAAGCGATTTCAGGTAAACCGCGATCGCCCGCCGATCGGAATCGTCGAGACGAGAAGTGTTGCGCACGACCTCTCCCATCGCGCCGCCGACGAAGTCGAATTCCGGAGTCTGGCCGGTTTTCAGCAATGTCGTAATGTCCTCTTCGCTCCAGCTGCCGATGCCGGTCTGCGGGTCGGGAGTTATGTTCGGGACACTCTTGCCGTCCGGCCCGTTCGGGTTCCCGGCGAGAAAGCGGTCCGGCTCCATCGCGCCGAACCAGTTGCGCGGTGTGTGGCATTCGCCGCAATGGGCGAGCGCAGTAACGAGATAGGCGCCGCGGTTGTACGCTTCGGAGCGCTCCGGCGCCGGCCGGAATGGGCCCGGAGTGAAAAACAACAGCTTCCATCCGTTTTGCAGGAAGCGCCACGAGATGGGGAAGGAGATGTCGTGTGCTCGGTTGGCCTGCCGCACTGCCGGCAATGAAAAGAGATAGGCTTTGATCTCTCGAGCATCCGCGTCGGTGATCTTCGTAAAGCTGGGATACGGGAATACCGGGAAATAATTGGCGCCGTCGGGGCGCACGCCGTCGCGCAATGCCCGCAGAAACTGTTCGTCGCTCCAGCGGCCGATACCAGTCTCCGGATCCGGGGTGATGTTCGGGCTGTAGAAGGTGCCGAAGGGCGTCGCGAGCGCTCGTCCGCCGGCATAGGGCCGTCCGCCATGCTCGCGATCAGTGTGGCAGTCCTCGCAGCCGGCGGCGTTCGCGAGATAGGCGCCTCGAGAGACCGCGTCTGGTGCCGCCGAGAGGCTCGGAAACGGCAGCAACGCAACCGCCGCTGCCCTTAAAATTCCCCAGAAAATACCGGCTGGACCGGCCGTCACTCTAACCCGATGCCGCGGGGGAGAAGGCTGCTATTTCTCGATTTTTTCGCGGAACGTGGTGTGGCAAGCGCCGCAGCCGTTCTTGCCGAGATCGTTGAAGGCGGCTTCGATCGCGGTCTTGTCGCCGCTGTTCACCGCAACGAGGAGCGCGTCGGCCTTGGCGGCAGCGGCTTTTTGGGCGTCGAGGAACTTGTTCCAGTCGGTCCAGATCACCGGTTTCGCGACATAGTCGCCGGTCGGGTTCGGCCCGCCGGTACCGGGGGGAAACAACTCCGGGATCTTCTTTGTGGTCTGCGTAAGATCGGCGGCAGCCGTTTTGGCTTGCGCCAGATCCCCTTTGCCATCGAGATAGGCCTTTACAGCCCCGATGTCCTTGCCTTGCTCCTTCATCGTGGCTTGGCGATCCTTGAGCACGGTTTCCTTGTCCTGCGCAAACGCCACCCCGCTTCCGCAGACCGCGATAATCGCCAATGCGGCACCCGATACACGAAATTTCGTCACAGAGAACATTCTCCCCCCCTGCCAAATCGCTTCCGATGCAGACTAACCTGCGGTGACGGCAAGGCAATACCCACCGCCCACCGCCTCACCGTTACGTGATCGGGATTTCGATGTGCTTTTTGAAGGCGGAGCGCTCACGCAGCCGGTCGAACCAACCCTTGAGGTTTTTGAGCGGCGGCCGCTCGATCGGAAAGGCGTGCCAACGGTAGACGAGGGTTCCCAGCGTGATCTCGGCCAGGGTCAGCTCATCGCCTGCGAGGTAGCTGCTGCCTTCGAGCTCGTCATCCGCAATCGTCCAGGCGGCCAGCGCCTTGCGGCGCGCCGCTTCAACGGCGGCAGCATCGCGCTGCTCGGGCCTTGTGCGGATCAGACCGAACAGCAACGCGCCCATTGGCGGGCCGACGCTGGAGAGTTGCCAATCCATCCATCGCTCGACATGCGTTCGCGCCACGGCGTCTTTCGGGTAGAGCCGCTCGCCGTTGCGCGTCGTGCAGAGATAACGGCAGATCGTGTTCGATTCCCACATGACCAGATCGCCGTCTTTGACGGTCGGCACGAGGCCGTTGGGGTTCAGCGCGAGGTATTCCGGATCTTGATTGCCGCCAAATGGGCCGCCCAAATCGACGCGTTCATATTCCAGCCCGAGCTCGGCGCAACACCACAATACCTTCTGCACATTGGACGACGTTGTCCGCCCCCAGATCTTCAGCATTCCAGCCCCTCCGATTGGATCTGGCCTATGGAGCATCAGTTTTTCCCGAAGCGCAACAGCGCGGTGGGCGGAGACGCTGTATGATCTGAGAAGGAGGTGCCGATGAACCGATTTGCTTTCCCGCTTGTTGCTGTGTCTTTGCTGTGGCCGCTCAGCGCGGTGGCGACCCAACAGGGTCAATCGGCGTTGAGAAGCTGGAAGACGATGGACAACTGCGCGAAGCAGGCGCAGACCGCTTATCCCGATTTCAGCGCCGAGTCGAACGCCAAGCGCGACGCCAAGCTGAAAGAATGCCTGAACGCCAACGGCCTCCCGCCGCGAGCGCCGCTCGCGCAGCCCGGGTCCCGATAATTCCGGGTCCCGATAATTAAGGTGCCGGCCGCCGGCGGAGCTCAGCCGGCGTGGCCCTCCTCCCAGCCCTCCGCCATCGGCGGCAACGCAGGCACGCGCCGAAAAGCGCCTTCGTCCGATCTGTCGCGAGCTCTGTCGACAATGGCGAGCTGAGTGTCGAGTTGAATATTCAGCGTGGAGGTAATCTCTAGTCGCGGGTCCTCGAACACATGGGTGCGGCGGCGCCGCCGCCACGCCATGACAGTCTCGTCGCGGGCTTGCAACAGCGCGGCGATCTGCGGACGGAAGAGCCGGATCAACGCGCCGATCCAGCGGTTGACGACCGCGGACGGCTCCCTCTCGGCGATCACGAAACGATCGAGCATCTGGGTCACATCCTCGGCCCGGTACCACGTCTCGCCGGTGACCCATCGATTGGTGGTAAACAAGCGAATCGGCTCGCCGCGAGCATCGATGGCGATCGCAATTAGGTGGCTCACTTCGTCTCGCTCCCCCCGCTTGAGCGGCGCGGCTTGCGGCGGCAGCGCCGCGACATTGGCGACCGCCAGCTCAGGAAGGAGCAGCGGCACCACGCCGCCCGGCATGCCTTCGGCGCGCAGAAAGGTGTGGAAGTGGCCGCGCTCCGAGCCTGGCCGGCTGTCCGGTGCATGCGCATGAAAAAAATATTGCGCATGGCTTGTCGGGTCGAACACCTCTCCGTCGGGGTAATGACGCCAATCGCAAACCGGCGACCCCTCCGTGACCTCACCGACAACGTCGGTGTTGCGGCCGGCGAGGTCGCGCCGGCAGTCCCGGATAATCGCCGCGGCGACTATCATCTGCTCGATTTCGACTTGGCTGATTCGCAAGCTTTCGCGGTCCGAATTTGCCAACCGACCACCTCACGCGAACAAAACGCGTCCAGGATAGCTAACCGCGCTTCACCGACAAAGCGGGATTGGTAACCGTCCAAACGACGATTTCCTTCATCACGCCACCGAGCGCCTCGTCGAATGCCGGTACGATGCTGGGAACGTCGTTGGCCGAAGTGCGCTCGCGCCGCTCGAACAAGGTTTGCGCGATGACCTCGCGGCTGGTGGGGTTGACGAGTCTGACGATGATCGCCACCCAGATCTCGGGCGGCCCATTGGCCGAATCGTAGACGGCCTCGAAGTGACGGATCTCGGTCTCGAGGATGAAGTCCGCTCGCAATCCCACCAATTCCCGGTCGATCGCGGTGATCGTCTTGCTGTTCTCGAAGGATTGAAGAATCGCCGTCTGCACCAGGAGGGGAGTGCGATCCGTCCATTCCGAATCGGCAAAATAGTCGATCGAGACCGGGGACCGGCTCAATGCGATGCGCGATTTGTCGAGCCCTGCCGGGGCGAGAGGCTCGTTGATGAGGAGCTGCACGGAGCGGTGCGGCAAATTCGGCGGATAGGTGCTCTTCGGAGTGAGGCGATAGAGGTGTACAGGCTCGCCACCCCCGAGCAAGCCCGAGCAGCCGGCCAGGGTGAGTATCAGGACGCTCGGGACGAATCGGCGCGACAGGCGAGCCGTCGGCCGGGTCATTGCGGTTTGTATCCCTCCCGCCGCTCGCCGAACAGCAGCCGCGCCGGATCCCGCTCGACCGATGCAACGAACCGAGTGAGGCCGGCAATGAAACGCTGCATGTCGCTCACCAGGCTGCTCACCTGGGTCAAGGTCGACTGCGTGAATTCGTGCAGACCCGGGCGGTTCTCCTGCAGCACTTGCTGCAACTGCCGGTTGGTGTCACCGAGGTTCTTTGCCAGCTTGTCTGCGTCATTGAGTGTTTGCGAAAGCTGATCTTTCAACCCGCCTTTGCTGACATAGCTCTGATCGACATCCCCAAAAAACGATTTCAGCGCGAGGACGGCCGCATTGGCGTTCTCGACCACCTCGCTCACCTCCTTACTGGGCGCGACAAAGTTTTCGGTTACTGTTCGGACGTTCTGAAGACTATCGGCAATGGCCTTTCGGTTTTGCTCGTCGAGCACGGCATTGAGGTTGTGAGCAACGGCCTTCAGATCCCCCAGCAGTTCGGGCAGATTGGCCCTCAATTGTTCGAGTTCCGATTGTCCCGCCGCGATTACCGGATAGCGATGCTTTGGCTCCGGCTCCAGCTCCTTGGCCTCCTGCGTCCCGCCGCGGATCTGGATTGTGGCGACGCCGTTGAGGAGGTTGGCGTCGAGGAATGCACGGGCGTCAGTCTTGATGTCGACAATGTTGGTATTAATCTCTACTGTCACTTGTATCTGTTCCACATCATCCGGATCGACGCGGATATCGACGACCTGGCCGACGGGGATGCCGTTGTATTGGACCTTTGAACCCTTGTTGAGCCCGGCCACCGATCCCCTGAAGAATATATAGTAACGCTTAGCTTGCTCCGAAAACTCGGAACGTCCGAGCCACAGAACCGTCACAAAGGCAAGCAAAATTGCTGCGAGAACAAAGCTACCGACCGCGACATAGTGGGCTCGTGTCTCCATCTATTTCTCTCCCATACAGGAACACCTCAAACAGAGGCTGCGGCCTGCATTGTTTCTTTTCCCAATTGCCCGGTTTCAGAGAGCAGCGCCGCTCGCCCGCGTGGGCCGTGAAAGTAGGCGTGGATCCAAGAGTGATTGTCTTGCAGCATTTGCTCTAGGGTCCCGACGCGAATTTTCTTGTCGACCAGCACGGCGACGCGATCGCAGATGGCAAACAAGCTGTCGAGATCGTGGGTCACCATGAATACGGTAAGGCCCAGGCTGCTCCTCAAATCGCGAATCAAGACGTCGAATTCGCCGGCCGCTATCGGATCGAGCCCGGCCGTGGGCTCGTCGAGGAAGACGATCTCCGGGTCGAGTGCGAGGGCGCGCGCAAGGCCGGAGCGCTTTCGCATCCCCCCGGACAGCTCGGACGGGTACTTCTCTCCGGTCCCCTCGGAAAGCCCGACGATGCCAACCTTGAACGCCGCGATCTCATCCATCAAGCGCAGCGGCATGTCGTAGTGTTCTTTCAATGGCACTTCGATGTTTTGCGCGACGGTCAGCGAACTGAACAGCGCACCATCCTGAAACAGCACCCCCCAATGTTTTTCGATCTCCCGTTGTTCGTCATCACTCATCGTCAGAATATTGCGGCCGAAGACTTCGACACTCCCTGCAACCGGTCTGTTGAGCCCGATTATGGTCCGCAACAGCACCGATTTCCCCGACCCTGACGCGCCGACGACGCCGAGAACTTCGCCGCGGAACACGTCGAGGTCGAGACCGTCGTGGACTGTCTCGGCCCCGAAGCGGTTGACAAGGCCATGCACGCGGATGATCGGCTCGCCCGGGTGATCCGGCATGCTCAAATATGCAAAGAGGAAAAGAAGATCGAGAACCCGGCATCGGTCACGATCACCAAAAAGATCGCTTCGACCACCGATAGGGTGGTCAGGCGGCCGACGCTCTCGGCGCTGCCCGTCACCTGAAACCCTTCATAACAGCCGATTGAGGCAATAATGATGGCAAAAAACGGCGACTTGATCATGCCGATCCAGAAGCTCCAATGGGAGATCGTGGATAGATGGGTAAAGAATTCCGGAATACTGATGCCGAGCACACCCCACGCCATCAGGCCACCGCCAAAAATCCCCATAAAGTTGGCGAAGAGGGTGAGCATCGGCAAGGTCAGCATGAGCGCGTAGAGACGCGGGAGAACCAGAACTTCGACCGGATCGAGGCCGATGGTACGCATCGCGTCGATTTCTTCGTTGACCCGCATCGTCCCGATCTGGGCGGTAAAGGCGCTCCCAGATCGGCCAGCGAGAATGATCGCGGTCAGCAGCACCCCCAACTCACGCAGGATGCTCGCCGCGGTCAGTTGGACCGTGTAGCTCTCGAGCCCATAGAAGCGCAGATAATCGGCGCCCTGATAGGCTATGACGACCCCGATCAGGAATGTGAGAAGACCAACAATGGGCAGCGCATTGACCCCTGTCTGGTCCATCTGGGCGACAATCGCGGTCATGCCCACCCGGCGCGGGTGAAGGGCTAGCCGAAGCGCGGTTGTGCTGACGAGGCCGAAGAAGCCGAGGATGCTGTACGCGCGGGCGACCAGCGCGAGCGTAACCTCCCCGATTTGGGCGATGAAACCGGTCATCGTATGGTAGCCAGGCCGGGGATGGCGAGCCGGAGCAATTATCGCGGCCGCGCGCACCTGATCGATGAGCGGCTCGAAACTCGGCCGCAAATTCCGCATCTCGACGGCATTGCCGCGCTCGGTCAGATCGTGTTCGGTTCGCAGCAACAACCAGGCGCCGGCGGTATCGAGCCGGTCGATCCCTGCCAAATCGAGGGTAACCCGCTTGCCACTGGGCATCTGGATAGCATGCAGCCGCCGGTCGATTTCGGCGGCGGTCGCCACCAGCCATTCACCGGCCGCTGTGAGGACCAGCGCTCCAGGCTCTTCGGATTCAACGAGTGTCGCGGCGACGGACGCCATGAGGTTCAAGGGTTCAGAGTGCGCTTATCCGCCGGGCGAGGCCTTCCCAACTACAAGAAAAGCGGCTATGCCGCAACGATCTCCGTTTCGATCGCCGCCACAGGATCGTCGAGGACGACACGATGGACCTCAAGCAACATATTCGGTCGATACCTGATTTTCCGAAGCCGGGTATCCTCTTCTACGACATCTCCACCTTGCTGGCCCATCCCGAGGCGTGGCAAACGACCGTCCGCCGCCTCGCCGAAGCGCTCCGGCCCCACGAGCCAGACCTGCTGGTCGGCATAGAATCCCGAGGCTTTCTCGTCGCAGCTCCTCTGGCGTATCAGCTCGGCCGCGGGTTTGCCATGGTTCGCAAACAAGGCAAACTGCCCGGCCAGACCGCCCGCTTCACGTATGATCTCGAATATGGCACCGACACCATCGAGATCCAGGAGGACGCCATCACGCCGGGCAAGCGGATCGCCGTACTCGACGATCTGCTGGCAACCGGAGGAACGATGCAGGCTGCCATCAACCTCGTGCGTCAGCGCGGCGGCGAAGTCACCGCGGCGGCGTGCATCATCGAGCTGTCTTTCCTGAAGGGGCGCAGCCGCATCGACGTGCCGTTCACGTCGATGGTCGCGTACGACAGCTAATCAGCGGCCATGACCGGCGCGGAACCAAGGCTGCGCCCAATTACCGCGTAAAGCGGATCGCCGCCGCCAGGGGGCGTCCGGTCCAGGCAGCGGATATCGCCCCAATTCCCGGCTTGCACGAAATGTTGGGCAATCAGGCAGAGATGCCCAGCATCGTCGAGCAGGCACCAGCACCCGATCGCGCGCGTCGGCAGGCAACGGTTCGAGAATGTCACGACCAGCGGAGCGCCCGGTTTCAACACTCGCCCGGCTTCGCGGATCACGTCACACGGCCGCGTCAAATACTGGATCGCGACGCAGATCGCTGCGGCGTCGAACTCGCCGGTGGCAAAGGGCAGGTGCGGATCGCAGTTCAAATCCTGTACGTGCCACTCGTCGAGAAACGGATTTTCCGCCAGTTCCTGCGAATTGAGGCCGACCCCGACGACCCGCGAATAGGGGATTTCGGGCGGCAAATGGCTAACCCAACCCGACATCAGATCGAGGATGGCGCCGCCGGGTGGCAGGATCTCACGATACAACTCGGTGACCGCGGCAAGCGCGGCCGCGTCGATTTGCCGGGCGCGCGCCAATTCGCAACCGCCGAACGCCTCGGGTCGCATCTCAAGGTACGCTGGCGCAGTGATAGGAAGAAGCGCCATATCCCCGCCTCCAGCCTGTTTAGCTTCAGATAGGGATGGCGCGAAGGTCAATCCATAGCGAGGTAGCCTAAACTCTAAGGTTTATGCCCCTGCGAGTATTTGTTCGGGCGGCGTGAACGGGAGTTCCAGATCGCGGGCAACCGCCGGATGAGTGATCCGCCCGCGGCAGATGTTCAGGCCGTTTCGCAAATGCACGTCCTCGCGCATAGCGTTCTGCCAGCCGTGATCAGCGAGTGCCAGCACATACGGCAAGGTTGCGTTGTTGAGCGCGACGGTCGAGGTCCGGGCAACCGCCCCCGGCATATTGGTCACACAATAATGGACGACGCCCTCCTCGACATAGGTCGGTGCGGCGTGCGTGGTCGGCCTGCTCGTCTCGAAGCAGCCCCCCTGATCGATTGAAATGTCGACCACCACCGCACCGGGTTTCATCGCCCGGACGAGGGCGCGGCTGACGAGCTTAGGCGCCGCCGCACCGGGGATCAGCACTGCCCCGATAACCAGATCAGCGGCGGTCACCTCGCGCTCGATATTCTCCATCGTCGAGAACAGCGTGTGGAGCTGAGCCCCGAATTGCAGGTCGAGCTCGTATAACCGCGGCAGGGAGCGGTCGATGACCGTGACATAGGCCTCCATCCCCATCGCCATGCGCGCCGCATTGGTCCCCGATACGCCGCCGCCGAGGATCACCACCTTCGCAGCGGGGACGCCTGGAACACCGCCAAGAAGCACGCCGATGCCGCCCTGCTCCTTCTCCAGGCAGTGCGCCCCGACCTGCACGGCCATGCGACCCGCGACTTCGCTCATCGGCGCGAGAAGCGGCAGCCCGCCCCGCGCGTCAGTCACCGTCTCGTAGGCGATCGCAACGGCGCCCGACCGGATCAGCGCCTCAGCCAGCATTTTGTCCGCGGCCAGGTGCAGATAGGTGAACAGCACCTGGCCCTCACGCAGCGCGGCCGCCTCCTGCGGTTGCGGCTCCTTGACCTTGACGAGCAGTTCCGCGGCGGTGAACACCTCGGTCGCGCTCGATGATATCTTGGCCCCGACAGCCTCGTAGGCAGCGTCCTCGAAACCGACGCCAGCTCCCGCGCCGATTTCAACGACCACCTCGTGACCGTGATGCACCAGCTCCCTGATACTTCCCGGGGTGAGACCGACGCGGTATTCGTGGTTTTTCACCTCTTTTGGCACACCGATCAGCATCGCAAACCCCGTCGGCGGACGAAGGCGTCGTAAACGCTCGTTTTCAACTTAGGTTACTTCCGCGACACTCTGTCGCGCTCGGGTGAATAGCCTATACGCCGTCCGAAATCCGTCGACACTGTGCACCAAAATCCGGCTCCTTGCACAGGTGGTCACTCTTGGAAACAGTCGTCGAGTTCGCCCTTGTCTATCTCGCGGTCGGCGCCGTGTTGTTTGCGTTGATTCCCGGTCAGGCCATGCCCTACGATTTCCATTGGCGCAATCAGGCGGACGCGTTTCGCGACAGCCTGCCTGAAGTTCTCGCCTGGCCTCTCGTGCTTTGGCGCCTTTGCCGAGGCTTTCTCGATTAACTTCCGGCCCAGCGGAGCTGTCGTGCTACCTCGTCGGCGAGCGGCAACGATGCCGTGAGCCCCGGCGATTCGATGCCGTATAGATTTACCAGACCCGGTACACCGTGGGTATCGAGGCCTTGCACGACGAAGTCTGCGGCCGGCTCGGCTGGCCCGCTGATCTTCGGCCGGATGCCGGCATAACCCGGCTGCAAGGCGCCATCCGGCAAACCCGGCCAGTAGGTGCGGATTGCCGCATAGAACACCTCGCCGCGCGCCGGCTCGACCGCGTAATCGACCGAAGAGATCCATTCCACATCGGGCCCGAAGCGCGCCTGCCCTGCCAGGTCCAGCGTGATGTGCACCCCGAGCCCGCCCGCCACCGGGACGGGGTAGATGAGCCGGTGAACCGGCGCGGGCCCGCTCAGAGTAAAATAGACCCCGCGGCAGAAATATGCCGGCGGGATCGTCTCCGGCGGTATCCCCTCGATCACCCGTGCGAGAGCGGGCGCGTGGAGCCCGGCGGCGTTGACCAGAGACCGGCACCGGATCTCGGTCGGCTCGTCGCCGCCGACGGCAAGCTCGAAACCGCCAGGGCGCACGCTGCCGGAGAGGACCGGAGTACGCAGCACGACGGTGGCACCGGCGGTCTCCGCTTCACCCTGATAGGCGAGCATCAGCGCGTGGCTGTCGATAATGCCGGTCGAGGGCGACAGTACGGCTGCCACGCAATTGAGGGCGGGCTCGAGCACCCGGGCCTGCCTTGGATCCAGCCATTCCAGATCGTCTACCCCATTGCCGCGGGCTGTCGCGGCAATCCTTTCGAGACCGGCTATCTCCGCCTCGCTGGTGGCGACGATCAGCTTGCCCAGCCGGGCATGCGGGATCCCGTGTTCGCGGCAGTAGCTGTAGAGCAGGTGGCGCCCTTCGACGCAGCTGCGCGCCTTCAAGCTGCCGACCGGGTAATAGAGCCCGCCATGGATGACTTCGCTGTTGCGCGACGAGGTCTCGAACCCGATCGTGTAGGCCTGCTCGAGGACGAGCACTTCAATTCCTGCCAGCGCGAGCGCCCGAGCCACCGCCAGGCCGATGACGCCGGCCCCGACCACGACGCACTCAACTTCGTCCATCATAACTCCGATTGGCGGCCATTACGATTGACGTATATCGTCAATCCTGCCATACTTGAAGCTGATGATCCTGAGCTATCGCGACAAACGAAGCGCGGCGTTTGCGCGAGGTGAGTTCGTCAGGGAATTCCAGGGATTCGCCCGGCAAGCTTACAAAAAGGCTGGAGGTACTCGACGCTGCTACCGCCCTTACCGATCTCGCGGCGCTCCCGAGCAACCGCCTTTGAAGCGCTGAAGGGCGACCGAAACGGGCAGTACAGCATCCGGATAAACGTCCAGTGGCGGATTTGTTTCGAGTGGCTGCCGCACGGGGCTGGTCCTTTGAACGTCGAGATCGTCGATTACCATTAGACCAAAAGGGAAGCCGATGCCCCGTCCTGCCATCCACCCCGGCGAGATCCTTGCCGACGAGTTGTTGGAACTCGGCGTCACCCCGACGGAACTGGCACGTCAGATTAATGTGCCAGCTAACCGCATCACACAAATCATCCAGGGTAAGCGAGGGATCACGGGCGACACAGCACTCCGGCTTGGTCATTGGTTTCAGACAAGTCCACAGTTTTGGCTCAACCTTCAGGCCGCCTATGATATTCGCGTCGCGGAAGCCAAGGTCGCCGAGCAAATCGAGCTATTACCAAAAAGACCGGTCGCGGCTCAAAGCGATCGTTAGCGGTCGACCTTTAAACCCCTCTGGATGAATCTATCCCGCGCCACGAACGAGCACCATTGAGAAATAGGGAGCCGGGTCTTGATTGATGCAAGCGAAGGGGGCGACGCGCTGGGTCGGCAAGGTCGCGTGCTCGATATAGACCGCGCCGTCGAGACGACCCAGCCGCTTGAGCACCCGACGCACTTTTGCGACGTGGCGGCCGAGCTTGACGATCGCGACCGAGTCGTTTGCGGCGAGCCCGGTTGCGATTTGGTCCTCCTCGAGCGTCGCTGGGATCACTGCGAGCGTGTCTTCCCGCGACACTAGCGGGATCGCCGCGGCGGCGGCGCAGGCAGTCATAGACGAGACGCCAGGGACAATTTCGATCCGGTACCGGCCTGCAAGGCGTGTGAATACATTTATAAAGCTGCCGTAGAACAGGGGGTCCCCCTGGCACAGCAGCGCTGCGTCATCGCCGGCATCGAGTTCTGCCGCTAGCGCGACGGCGGCGGCATCGTAGATCGCCGCGGGCAACGGCCCCGGGCGCATCGGAAAGCGGATCGCGATCTCGCGCTGGTGCCTGCCGATCCAGGCGGCGACGATCGAGCGGGCGAAACTGTCGCCATGCTCAGGCGCCGGATAAGCGACCACCGGGACCGCGCGCAGCAGCCGCAACGCCTTCAACGTCAGCAGCTCCGGGTCGCCCGGCCCGACACCGAGCCCATAGAGCCGGCCGGACTGTGCCGGCATTCACCCCGGCTCCAAATGGTAGAGGGTAAGAACGAGCTTGCCGCGGCCCGCCGGATAGTCGAGCCCCTCGACGCGGTCGAGCGCTCGGGCGGTCAGCCCGCGGCGGGCCAATGATTGAAGGAATTTCGCGTCGTCGCGGTCATTGACCAGTGCCATACCAGCACCGGCCAGCTGGGCGTCTCCGGGTTCAGCGGTCACCAGTCGGGTTGCCGTGCCGAGCAAAAAGACGAGGCTCGGCTCGCTGTAGCCGACGGACAAAACGGCCTCACCCGGACCCGGCGGGTGGCGGGCGAGCGCCGCCGCGGCCGCTCGACTGGGCCAAAGATCGGCGAGCCCGGGCGCGACTACGAGCGCAGCCGGCACCACCAAGGCGGCGGAGATGGCGGCGACCAGTCCGGCCGCGCGCACCGGCTGCGGATCCCGAAACAATAGGAGCAACGCCAGGCCGAGCATTATCGGGACGGCGACAATGGCCGCCGGCGAAACCGTGCCGCCGAACCACAGCGGCAAAATGAGTAGCGCGGCTCCCAGCGCGATCGTAACCGCTCCCCAAAGCACTCTGATGGCGCTGTCGACCAACCGCGCCGGCCCCGCGAGATGTCTTGCAAACCCTTCCGCCAGCGCGCCGCCGGCGAGCAGCGCCAGGGCGGGGTAGAGCGGCAGGACATAATGCGGCAGCTTGGTCGGAACGAGCTCGAAGACGATCCACGCCGGACCCAGCCAGGCGAGCAGAAATCGACCGGCCGCGGCGTGGCGATGCCGCAAACCCCAGATCAGCCCCGGTAAGATGAAAAGCGATCCGGGCCAGAAGCTCGCAATAACTATCGCCAGATAATAGCCGGGCGGCGCGCCGTGGGATTCCTGGGCGCCGACGAGCTTCGGCAAGAGATCGTGGGCCAATGAGTTCGGGATGAAATGCCCTGCGGTAGCGTTTTGCACTGCGATCAGCCAGGGCGCCACGATCGCCGCCATGATGAAGACGCCGGCAAGCGGCTGTAATCTTTTGACCCAGCGGATGTCGCGGTCGGCTATCGACAGGCAACCCGCCGTCAACAGCGCCAGCATCGGGCCGGGCGGCCCCTTGAGCAGGATCGCGACGGCTTCAGCCAGCCAAAAGAACAGCGCAAGCGTCCAGCTGACCGGGCGGCCGGTTCGGGTCGCGATGTAGACGAGCCCGAGCGCGCCCTGCCCTGCGACAACGGCGGCGAGAAGCGCCGCATCGGTCTTGGCGAGGTGCGCCTCGACCACCACGCCCAACGCGCTCGCCGTCAGCACTGCGGCGATGAAGCCGGCCGCAGGCGAGTCCAACAGCCGGGCGCCGACGCCGAAGGTTAGCAGAACCGCCGCGGTTGCCGCCAGTGCCGAGGGTAGGCGATAGGGCCAGATCGCGGTGCTTTCCGGCGAACTGAGTGCCGCGACAGCCGCCGCCTGCAGCCAATAGGTCCCGATGGGCTTCTTGTTGCGCGCCTCATCCTGGAAGCGGATGCGAACGAAGTCGCCAGTCTCCAACATCTGACGCGTCGCCTGCGCAAAACGCGCTTCGTCGCGGTCGAGCGGCGGGATAGCCGCGAGCCCTGGGGCATAGAGGGTAAGGCACAGTAGACACAGCAATAAATAAGGCCGGATGCCGCTCCCCTCACACACCCAGCGCTCTGGGACTACCCTCACCCACCAAGCCCGGAGCCTGTGCTTGGGCCGCGCTCCGCGCGGACCCGAGGGCGCTTGGTCCCCCCTCTCCCGCAGTGCGGGAGCGGGGCTTAAGACCGGACGCACGTTAGCCCCTCTCCCGCACTGCGGGAGAGGGTGCCGAGCGCAGCGAGGCGGGTGAGGGCATGCACGACGGCTCAGCCAGGTTTCACTGTAGCGAGCTGCGTCACTGTGGCGAGCGGCCGCCAAAGATGATGGCCGCCGACCGGCTCTGCGCGGCTGACCGCGATGCGGGTCAGCGTCCCTCCGTGCCGGGCATGCCATTCGAGCAGCCGCGCCTCGCCCTCGGTGGTGACGACGTTGGCGACGAGTCGACCACCTGCCGGCAGGCTCGCCCACGCTTGTGACAGCAAACCGGCCGCGCCGATCCCGCCGCCGATGAAGATAGCGTCCGGCCGTGGCAAGCCTTCGAAAGCTTCGGGCGCGGTGCCGAGAGCAATGCGCAATTCGGGGACGCCGAGTGCAGCGGCGTAGCGGACGATCAGCGCGGCGCGCGCCGGATCCCGCTCGATGGCGATGGCCGAGCGGCCTTCGCCCAAACGCAGCCATTCGATGGCAATCGAGCCGCAACCCGCTCCGACATCCCATAGCGTTTCCCCGGGCAAGGGGGCGAGGGCCGCGAGGGTCGCAGCGCGAACCTCGCGCTTGGTCAGCTGGCCCTCGTGCTCGAAAGCATCGTCGGGAAGACCGGCGAGGCGCGGCAGTGCTCGGGCACCGGGGCCGGGGATGCAGGCAACCGCGATCGTGTTGAGGTCGGGAACGCGGCTGTCGGCCCAGGAATGCGCCTCAGCGGCGATAATCGTTTCGCGGCTGCCGCCGAGATGCGCGAGCACGGTGAGCCCGCTCGGTCCCCAGCCCAGCTCGGTGAGGAGCGCGGCAACCTCTCGCGGCGTGCCGCCGTCCTCCGACAGGATCAAAATGCGGCGATGCGGCGCGAGGTGCAGCCGCAAGGTGTCGAGCGCTCGGCCGTGCAAGGTGATCGTCGCGCAATCGGCGAGTGGCCAAGCGAGCCGCGCGGCCGCGAGGCTGAAAGCACTCCGCTGCGGCACGATCGTCATTTCCTCCCGCGGGAAGCGGCGGGCCAGGGTGGCACCCACGCCGTACCACATCGGGTCGCCGCTGGCCAACACGGCCACCTTCGCGCCCCGCCGGGCCTCAATTGCGTCAATCGTGGCCGTGAGAGGGCGTTCCCAACGGATCCGCTCGGAGCCGTAATCCGGCACCATCCCGAGATGGCGCGCGCCGCCGACCAATACTGCGGTGGTTTCGATCAGCGCCCGCGCAGCCGGCGCGAGGCCGGCGATCCCGTCCTCGCCGATGCCGATGACGGCGAGCCACGGCCTCACCCGGCGCTCGCGAGCGAGTTGACCGCCGCGGCGGCCAGGGCGCTGCCGCCGCGGCGGCCGCGCAGGGTGATGAATTCGAGCCCATGCCCAAAATCGGCGAGCGCCGCCTTTGCCTCGGCAGCACCGACAAACCCGACCGGAAAGCCGAGAACGAGCGCGGGTTTCGGCGCGCCCTGCGCCAGCAACTCGAGGAGTCGAAAGAGCGCGGTTGGCGCGTTGCCAATCGCAACCACCGCGTTCTTCAGGTGCGGCAGCCATCGGTCGACCGCCGCGGCCGAGCGCGTGGTCCGCTCTGCCGCGGCCAGCTCTGCCGTCTCGGGATCGCGCAGGGTGCAGACGATGCGGCTCGGATCGATTGTGATGCCCGCCGCGACCATGGTCGAATCGACCAATATCGGCGCGCCCGCGGCAAACGCCTTGCGCCCTGCCTCCACTGCGCCCTTGGACCAGGCGAGGTCGCCGAGAATTGTGCTATCCCCGGCCGCATGCGCCAGGCGCAATGCCAGCGGCTCGAGCGCCCGCGGGAAGGGCGTGAGATCCGTTTCCTCGCGAATCAGCGCGAACGAGCGCCGTGAGATCTCGGCGGGATCCCGGATATAGGCGTACTTGCCATGAACCCCCTCCCGCGGCGGGGGGCCCTCCGTCTCCCCGCTTTGCCCCCACCCTCCCCTCCCCCGCTTGCAGGGGAGGGTTGGGAAGACTCCGTTTCTCTCCCTCCCCCGCTGGCGGGGGAGGGTTAGGGTGGAGGCTGGCTCAGGGGGTGCCGGCGGCACGGCAATTGGGCGCTGCCGCGCCGCGGTTACGCCGAGCGTCCAGGCCTCCTCTGTTTCGACGCGGAACCGCTGTTCCGGGGTCAGGGAAGGATCACCGGCGAAAAGCGCGGCGAGCTTGCCGGCGTGATCGCTCTCGGCGAAGAACCTGGCGACGGAACGCACCTGGGCCGCATCCTTGGGTTCGCCATCGGCCGGGGATACGGCCCAGAGCGAAGGATAGACCTCCGCGATGACAACCGCCCCCTGTTCGGGCGCCTGCAGCCCGGTTTCGAACGGCCAGATACGCACATGGTCGATCCAGCGCGGGTCGTCGCGCAACGCGCGCACGACCGGTATGCCGGTCAAGGCCTGGCCGCCGACCGAGCCGGCGCCGAGCAATTTCCAGCAAGGCTGGGCGCTCGGGATATGCAGATCGACCAGCCGCCGCTCGGCCAATCCGCCGCTTTCGTGTGCCCGATGGTGTTTGGGTCCGAGGAAGGGAGTGTCAAAGCCGGGCGGACGACCCCAAAAAGGAAAGCAGCCGTTCGACGCTCGCCGGTTGAACTCGGCGGCGACTGTGAAGCGATTGTTCCCGTTTTCCTCGGAGTCGTGTAGCAGACCGGCGATCTCGTCCCAGACGGCACGCCAAGGCGGCCCGGAAAGGCCAAGTCGGGCGGCGAAGCCCGAGGGGTAACCGAACGGGAAATCGAAGCCGATAAGAACCCGCTCCCCGCGTTCCACCGCCGCCTCCAGCCAATCGGCGAGAATGGACTTTGCGGCGTGCCGGGTGGGCGGATTCTCCAGCCTCTCCCCTTCTCTGGCATGCCAACAGATCCAGATGCTGTCGCGCCCGGTGCGCGGCACGGTTGCCGCGCTCCAATCGACCATCACGAAAGCATCGAACATGATCAGCGGTGATGGTGATGGCCGTCGGTGCCGATACCGCGCACATGATGATGATGCCCGGTCTGCGGCATGCCCACGTCGTGCTCGTAGCCGACGATCTGAGCGCGGTATTTGCACAGCTGGCAGTTCATCGCCGGCTGGCCTTCGGAGAGTTCGGCGACACGTTCCTGGAACGCGCCGAGCACTCCCTCATGGTCGCGCAGGTATAGCGCCTTGACGAACTCGATCTCCGGAAAGAGAGCGGCGACAGAATCGGTTTGCTGGTAGATCCGTTTGACCAGCACCCCGGTAAACAGGAAATAGGGAAACACGATAATGCGGCGGAAACCGAATGCTGCGCACCTCATCAGTGCGGCATCCACCCGCGGATGGGCGACCCCGCTGAAGGCGACCTCCGCCCATCCCAGCCCCATGCCTTCCCACAGCATCCGGGCGAGCTTGGAGATGTTGGAATTGGCGTCAGGGTCGTTGGTGCCGCGCCCGACCACCAAGAGCAAGGTCTCGGCGCGCGAAATTCCCGTCTCGGCGGATACTGCTGCGATCCGATCGGCCGCGGCGCGCAGCAGCTTGGGGTCGATGCCAAGATCGCGTCCCAAGCGCACATCGATACCGGGATTTTCGGCGATGAAGCTGTTCATCTCCCAAGGCAGGTCGTTTTTGACATGACTTGCCGCAAACAGCATGCCGGGGATCGCCAAGATCCGCCGGGCGCCGCGCCGCGCCAAGAGAGCGAGGCCGTCGCTGATCGTCGGGCGGGCGAATTCGAGGTAACCGGTGGCGAAATCGAATTCCGGCAGCCGCGAGCGCAATGCCGCGGCCGCCACCTCGAATTCCGCGACCGCTTCGGGATCGCGGCTACCGTGTCCGCAGAGGAGTACCGCCGTCCTGCTCAACAGCTGTTCCTCCCGCGGCGACAATGACGCCGGTGACGGCCGACCCTGTGCTGCTGCTCGTCGCGGGTCTCGTCATCGACGCATTGTTTGGCGATATGCCGGCGATCTTTCGCTATGTGCCCCACCCCATCGTCCTCGCCGGCCGCGCGATCGCATTCTTCGACCGCAAGTTCAACCGTGAAATCCGCAGCGAAGCGTCGCGCCGCGAACGTGGCATCGTGACGGTCCTGGTACTGGTCGGCGGCGCGGCGTTGATTGGGCTGATCGTCGAACGCGCCTGCCGCGGCAGCTTGATTGGGGCCGCGCTCCAAGCCGTCATAATTGCCGTCCTCATTGCGCAGCGCAGCCTCTACGAGCATGTCGCCGCGGTGGCGGCGGGGCTTGCTAATGGCGGGCTGGATGGCGGACGCGAGGCAGTACGGCATATCGTCGGCCGCGACCCGATGAGCCTGGACGCGCACGGCGTCGCCCGCGCCGCGATCGAAAGCCTGGCGGAAAATTTCAGCGACGGTGTCGTCGCGCCGGTTGTCTGCTACCTGCTGCTCGGCCTGCCCGGGCTCTTTGCGTACAAGATGGCGAACACGCTCGACAGCATGATCGGCCACCGAACCCCGCACTACCGTGCCTTTGGATGGGCGGCGGCGCGCCTCGACGATGTTCTCAACACCGTGCCGGCGCCGCTCAGCGGGCTGCTTCTCGCAATGGCGGCGGTGTTCGCCAAGAATTGCCGGCCGGGTCACGCGCTGGCCATCATGCTGCGCGACGGGCGTAAACACCATTCGCCCAACGCCGGCTGGCCGGAAAGCGCGATGGCGGGGGCGCTCGGTCTGGCGCTGGCCGGACCGCGCCGCTACCCGGAGGGTCTCGTCGCCGATCCCTGGCTCGGCGACGGAAGGGCGCGTGCCGGGGTATCCGATATCGTGCGGGGACTGCAGGTCTACCGCCTCGCCTGTTTGATCCAGGGCGGGCTGTTGCTGGGCGCCTGGCTCACAGCGCATGCTACGCTACTCGCCTGAGACCAGGCGGCCGAGCCGTGGCCAAGAGCGCCGAAAGATCGATATTATGTTCGAGATGATCGGCGAGCGCGTCGAGTGTGGTCTCGACCAGGTGGTCATACAGGATTCCGCCGGCCTCCGCTCCCAACCCCGCCAGAAATGCGCGACGAAAGGAGTCGCTAGTAAACAGCCCGTGCATATAGCAGCCACCAACCAACCCGTCGGGGCTGACGCAGCCATCCGTGCCGCTCGTCAGGCGCAACAAGGGACGTTGGAGGCCCGGCCCGGTGCTTTCGCCGAGGTGCATTTCGTAGCCCGCTACCGGCATTCCGCTCGCCAGTTCGACGCCGGAAGATTCGGTGAGGCGTTTTGTGTCAGTCAGAATGGTCTCGATGTCGAGAAAGCCGAGCCCGGGCACCGTCTGTTTGCGTCCTTCCACACCGAGCGGATCGGCGATGCTCCGGCCGAGCAACTGATAGCCACCGCAAAGACCGAGAATTCGTCCGCCCTGGCGGCGATGCGCGAGGAGGTCGATATCCCACCCCTCGCGCCGCAAAAATTCGAGATCGCTGATCGTGGCCTTCGAGCCGGGAAGAATGACAAGTGCGGCGTTCCGCGGCAGCGGCCTCCCTGGTCGCACCATGACCAGCTCAACGTCCGGCTCCGCGCGAAGCGGATCGAAATCGTCGAAATTGGCGATGCGCGGCAGCAAAGGGACCGCAATCCGGACCGGCCCCCTTCCCTCACGCGCCTCGCCGCGCTCGAAGCCAGCCCCCTCCCCTTCCCTCCCCCGCAAGCGGGGGAGGGTTAGGGTGGGGGCTGAGTGGGTCAGGGTCGGCGTTAGCGCCAGAGAATCCTCTGCAGGAAGCGCCGCCGCGGCTGGAAAATACGGCACGATACCAAAACAGCGCATCCCGGTTCGTGCCGTAACAGCCGCGATGCCGCCGTCGAAGAGCCGGACATCGCCGCGGAATTTGTTGACGATGTACCCGGCGAGCAGCGCGCGCTCGGACGCCGACAGCAGCGCGTGTGTGCCGACCAGCTGGGCGATGACGCCGCCGCGCTCGATGTCGCCGATCAGCACTACCGGGACATCGGCCGCCTCGGCAAAACCCATGTTCGCGATGTCGCCGTCGCGCAGATTGATCTCCGCCGGGCTACCCGCCCCCTCGACGAGGACGAGGTCGGCTGCCGCGGCGAGGCGGGAGAACGAGCCGAGGATCGCCGGCAACAGGCTGGGAGCCAGCCGGCGATACTCGCCGGCGCCGGCGGCACGCCAGACCCGGCCGTGCAATACGATCTGCGCCCCGCTTTCCGACTGCGGCTTCAGCAGCACCGGGTTCATGTCGGTAAGCGCGGCCGTCCCGCAGGCGCGTGCCTGCAATGCCTGCGCCCGGCCGATCTCGCCGCCATCGGCCGTAACCGCGGCGTTGTTCGACATATTCTGCGGCTTGAAGGGCCGGACCCTGACGCCTCGCCGGGTGAAAGCGCGGGCCAGACCCGCCAACAGCAGCGATTTGCCGACATCCGACCCGGTCCCCTGCAGCATCAGCGCGCGCGCCATTAGAATTCGATCCCCGGCTGCGCCTTCACCCCGGCCCGGAACGGATGCTTGACAAGTGTCATCTCGGTGACGAGGTCGGCGACCTCGATCAGTTCGGGCCTAGCGTTGCGGCCAGTGACAATTACGTGCAGGTCGCGCCGCCTCCCCGTCAAGACCATCACAACCTCGTCAAGCGGCAGGTAGCCGTAGCGCAATACGATGTTCAGCTCGTCGAGCAGCACCAGCGCGTAGGCCGGGTCCGACAGCATTGTCTTGGCCGCCTTCCACGCATTGCGCGCGGCGGCGATGTCGCGGGCGCGGTCCTGCGTATCCCAAGTGAAGCCCTCGCCCATCGCCCGGCAGGTCACGAGATCGCCAAACCGCTCGAGGGCGACGCGTTCTCCGGTCGACCACACGCCCTTGACGAACTGGACAATGCCGACCCGCATGCCGTGCCCCAGGCAGCGCAGCACCATGCCGAAGGCGGCTGTCGATTTTCCCTTGCCCTTGCCGGTGTGGACGATCAAGAGGCCGCGTTCCTCGGTCTTAGTCGCCAGCATTCGCTCGCGCGCCGCCTTGCGTCTGGCCATCTTTTCGTTATGCCGGCGGTTGACCTCCTCCTCGATTTCGACAAGGTCGCTCACGACCCGCTCCATTTCGTCAGGTCCTCGCGGGCGCTGTTGCGGCGTGGGCGCCACAGGCCGCGATCGATTGCCTCAAGGAAGCGGCGGCTGGTCTCGTTGAGGGCCGCAGGGTTGCGCTCGGCCATAAAATCGCGCACCGAATTGTCGGCGAGGTAGGCGTCGTAGAGCGCATCGAAATGCGCATCGTCGACCGCTCGCGAAGTAGCCGCGAAGGCGAAGAGATAGTCGACTGTGGCGGCAATCTCGGCGGCGCCCTTGTAGCCGTGCCGCATGACGCCCGCGATCCACCGTGGGTTCGCGGCACGGCCGCGGACGATGCGTCCTAATTCCTCGCGCAGACTGCGGATTCGCGGCCTCTCGGGTCGCGAGTGGTCGTTGTGCCACACTGCCGGCGCGCGACCCGACAGGCATCGCACGACAAGGGCGAGACCACCCTCGAACTGGTAATAGTCGTCGCTGTCGAGCAGGTCGTGCTCGCGGTTGTCCTGGTTGTGCAGCACCGCATCGGTATCTGCCAGACGCGCTTCCAGCATTTCACGCTCGGAGCGGCCCTCGCAACCCGCCCCATATGCGTACTCGCCCCAACCGAGATAAGCCTCGGCGAGATCGGCTTCGTCGTCCCAGATCCGCTCGTCGATCATGGTCTGCAATCCGGCCCCGTATGCGCCGGGCTTCGACCCAAAGATCCGATAGCCGGCGCGCCGTGCGGCTTCCTGCGGCGGAACGCCGCGAAATCCGAGCGCGCGCCGGTCCTCCGCGACACGCGCAGCGAGCGGGTTGACCGAGACTGGCTCATCGAGTTCGGCGACCGCCCGAACGGCCGAATCGAAAAGGTCGATCAGCCCGGGAAACGCGTCTCGGAAAAAGCCGGACACGCGCAGAGTGACATCGACGCGCGGCCGATCGAGCACCGAGGCCGGCAAGATTTCGAACCCAGTCACCCGGCCGCTCGACCGCTCCCACACCGGACGCGCCCCGATCAGCGCCAATCCCTGGGCAATGTCGTCACCGCCGGTCCGCATGTTGGCGGTGCCCCACGCCGACAATGCGACCCGCGCCGGGTAGGTTCCGTATTCCTGGGCGTGGCGCTCGAGCAGGAGTGCGGCCGATTTCCAGCCGAGCTCCCAAGCCGCTTGCGTCGGCACGGCGCGGGTGTCGATCGAATAGAAGTTGCGCCCGGTCGGCAATACCTCCGGCCGGCCGCGGCTCGGCGCGCCCGAGGGCCCGGGCGGAACAAAACGCCCGTCGAGCCCGGCGAGAAGCCCGGAGATTTCGGCCGCGCCGCTTCCCGTGACGGCCGGCCCTAGCTGCCGTTCGATCCAGTCAAGAACCGCAGTGGAGTGTGACCAGCTCGGTTCAGGCGCCACTTCGCCCGCGACGAGACGCAAGGCCAACCTCTCCAGACGCTCGACCGTGTCGCCGTAGCTGCGCCACGGCCCGGGACCGGCGAGCACCGAAGGACGCGTTCCACTCCAGGGCTCGGCAGGATCTGCGCCGAGCGGATCCTCGCCGAGGCCGAGATCGGCCGCAAGCGCCCGCAGCAGCGAGGCGTCCTGCGGCGCGGCGCCGCGTCCTGGGCGCGCGAAGGCGACCAGCAGCGAGTGCAGCCTCTCGCCCTCAGGGCTCCGGCCAAAGACGTGTAGCCCATCGCGTATCTGCAGCTCCTTCAACTCGCAGAGAAACCCGTCGAGCTTCCGGAGCGCAGCGGCGGTTTCATCGCCTGCGGTAATGCCGCAATCACCCTCAAGCCCGGTGGCGCGGGCTTGTTCGAGAATCGCCGAGGCGAGCACAGTGAGCCGGCGGGAATCGCCCAGCGCAGCCTCGTAATACTCGTCGATCAGCCGCTCGAGCTCGGCCATCGGCCCGTAGCTGCCTGCGCGGGTCAGTGGCGGCGTCAAATGGTCGATGATCACCGCCTGAGCCCGCCTTTTCGCCTGAGTTCCCTCGCCCGGGTCGTTGACGATGAAAGGATAGAGATGCGGCAAAGGCGCGAGCACCGCCTCCGGGAAGCATTCAGCCGACAAAGCCAGCGCCTTACCCGGCAGCCATTCGAGAGTGCCGTGCTTGCCAAGGTTGATTACGGCGTCGGCGCGGAATTCGTTGGCGAGCCAAGCATACACGGCGAAATAGCTGTGCGGCGGCACCAAGGCGGGATCGTGGTAGGTCGCTTTCGGGTCGATGTTGTAGCCGCGCGCCGGCTGGATCAGCACGGCGACATTGCCGGCGCGGAAGCCGGGAATGGCGAAGCGGCCGCAATCGAGCCGGCCCGGCCGAAAAAATGGATCGCGCTCGGCGGCGCCCCAGCGGTCCGCTACCGCCCGCTGCACGGGTACCGGCAGGGTCGCGAAAAAAGCAGAATAATCGGCGAAGGACAGAGATTCCTCGCCAGCCGCACCGGGGTTGCCGTTCGTCGGACCGTCGAGCAGCCGATGGATCAATTCTTCAGGATCTTCCGGCGCGTCCGCGATCTGGTAGCCCGCCCGTGCGAGCGTGCGCAGGATCGCGATCGCCGAAGCCGGCGTATCGAGACCGACGCCGTTGCCGATCCGGCCGTCGCGGTTCGGATAATTGGCGAGGATCAGCGCGATACGGCGTTCCCCAGAGGGCTTCTCCCGCAGCCGCGTCCAATTACGCGCAAGGTAGGCGACAAACGCGATGCGGTCGGCGACTGGCTTGTAGCCGACGAGATCGGCCTCGGTCTCGCGGTCGCGGCCGAGCGGCGCCTTGAACGACACCGCCCGCGACAGAATGCGCCCATCGATCTCCGGGAGCGCCACATTCATTGCGAGGTCGCGCGGGCCAAGTCCTCGGGTTCCGGTGCGCCAGCTTTCCTCGTCAATACCGGCAAACACTACCTGCAGGATCGGGCAGTCTGCGCTCGCCAGCGGGTCCGCACTGCCACCGGCGCCGACTGAAAAACCCGTCGCGTTGAGGATCACCGAGGGCGGCGCTGCAGCGGAGAGTTCGGCGATCAGCGCAGCACTTTCACGATCCTTGAGACTCTGCACGAAAATCGGCAGCGGACGAAGGCGCCGGGCCGACAGAGCTTCGACGAGCGCATCGACCGGCGCGGTGTTCCCCGACTGCACCAATGCCCGGTAGAACACGATCGGCACAATCCCGCCGTCTCCGCGCCACAACGCGGTGATTTCGCCGAGGCTGGGCAGGGCGCGATTGGGCCAGTACAGCCCGGCCCGCAGCAGGGCTGCGGGCTCCGCCCATTGTGTCTCACAACCGATCAGAGATCCGGCAAAGCGGAGCAGGTTGTCGGCATTGGCGGGTCCTCCTTCGGCGAGGTACCGCCACAGGCGGTGGACCTGGCCAGGCTGCAGGGTAGAGAGCCGCTCGAGTTCCGGATCGGGTTTGTCGTCGCCGGGCACCAGCGCCAGCGGGATGCCATGCACGCGGCAAGTCTCGATCAGGCGCTCGAGCCCATAGGGCCAATACGCACTGCCGCCGAGCAGCCGGGCCACGACCAGCCGGGCTTGGGCGACCGTCTCCATGTAGAGGTCGACGGAGAAATTGTGGCCGAGACGCGAGATTGGCGTCAGGCGCAGGCGAGGTGCCAGCGGATCTTGCGCCCGCCGCCGCTTCTGTGCCGATACGAGGAGCGCGATTTCGGTGTCGGCGCTCGACAGCAGTATAATGTCACCCGGGGTCTGGGCGAGATCGACCGCGGCCGAACCATCGGCGATCGTCCCTGGCATCGTCGCGAGCAGGTGCATTCAGCCGCCCAGTCCGCCTAGGGCCGATGTGATGGCGGCACGGTCGAGGCCTTTGCGGCCGATCACGACGAGCCGCGTCTCGCGCTTCTCGCCGGCGTTCCAAGGCCGGTCGAAATGTTGTTGCAACCGGTCGCCGACCGCCTGCACGACCTGCCGGCGATCGCGGCCGGGCAGGTCGACAAAACCCTTGACCCGCAGCACATCGTGCAAGCCGATCGCGGCGCGCAGCCGGGCAAGAAACGCATTCCCGTCCTCAACCGACCCTGCGGTCACGACAAAACTCTCGAAATCGTCGTGATCGTGCCCGGCTTCGAGTTCGTGCACCGAGGGGCGGGAGGCAAGATCATCCTCGGCAGCCGCCGCCAGCCCCAGCGCCACCTGCGGCGGCACCCTGCTCTCGCTTGCGCTGACGAGTTTGATCCCCGGACGAAGCTGCACCTCGATTTCATCGCGGAGCACAGTCAGACGCTCCGGGGCGATCAGGTCGGTCTTGTTGAGAATCACGAGATCGGCGCAGGCAAGCTGGTCGGCGAAGACTTCCTCTAGCGGGTTGTCGTGGACAAGCGCGGGATCCGCCGCGCGCTGCCGGGCGACGGCTTCGGGGTCGGCCGCGAACAGCCCGGCGGCAACCGCTGCGCCGTCGATCACCGTCAGCACGCCGTCGACGGTGGTGCGGGTCCGGATCTCGGGCCATGCGAAAGCCTGCACCAGCGGTTTTGGCAGAGCCAGACCCGAGGTCTCGATCAGTATGTGTTCGGGCGGCATGTCGCGGTCGAGAAGGCGCGTCAAGGTCGGCACGAAGTCATCGGCCACGGTGCAGCAGAGGCATCCATTGGCCAGCTCGACAACATCGTTCTCGCCGCACGCCGCGTCGCCGCAGCCCAGCAGCAGCTCGCGGTCGATGCCGAGCTCGCCGAATTCATTGACGATGACGGCGAGACGCCGCCCCTCGGCATGCGCCAGCAAATGCCGCACGAGGCTGGTCTTCCCGGCGCCGAGAAAACCGGTAATCACCGTCGCTGGAACGCGGCGCATCGGTCAGCCCTCCTTCAACACGAGGGGCAGGCCGGCCGCGACAAACACGACGCGGTCGGCGAGTGCCGCAACAGCCTGGTTTAGGCCGCCGGCGGCGTCGCGGAAGTTACGGCCGAGCGGCGTCTCGGGGACGAGACCCATCCCGACTTCGTTGCTGACGAGCACGACCGTGCCACGCGCCTTCCGCAAGGCGCTGCACAACGCGCTAATCTCTTCGCCGGGTTGTCTGCCGGCAAGGATCAGGTTCGACAACCAAAGGGTCAAACAATCGACGAGAATGGGACACTCGGGTTCGGCATGCACAGTGATGGCCGAGGCCAGATCCAGCGGCGCCTCGACGGTGCGCCAGAACGCGCCGCGGCGCGCCCGATGCACGGCGATGCGCTCGGCCATCTCGGCGTCGCCCGCTTCCGCGGTCGCGCAATAGGTGCCCCGGCTCGCGGCGTCCTCGACGAGGCGCTCGGCATAGCGGCTCTTGCCCGAGCGGGCGCCGCCCAATACCAAGGTGACGGGGGGAAGACGCGGTCCATCCGCGCCGTGTGCCGGCAATGGCCCCTCCTCCTCCACCCGAGGAATCGTCCCAACTGGCGCGATGCGGAGGTCTCCTGGCTCGGGGTCGTCGCCCGCGGCGCCTTCCCAGCCGGGTCTGACCCAGCCAGTGGCGGTTTGCCGCGGACTCGCCTCTCACAGTTGCGGGGGCAGCGCCGGTCTCGCACCGGACTTCCCTGTCGCATCGCAGAATTGAGGCTAGCACACGTCAACATCTCGCGCCATTCTCTTCTCGCGCTGCACCGCCCTGGGTACAGCTATGGGGCCGATGCCGGTTCGAGCCCGAGGAGGAAACGCCATGTATAGGCTTAGCCCTCTCGTTATTGCGACTGCACTCTTCGTCGGCAGTTCCTTTCCTAGCGGCGCTCAGCAACCCGCCGCACCCTCGCCCCCTCCGACGACGCTTTACGGCTCGCCGATCAGTCTCGATGCGGCCAAGAAGGTGATGGCGGCCGCAGAAGCGGAGGCTATGAAGAACAACTGGGCCATGGCCATCGTCATTCTCGACAGCACCGGCCATACGGTGATGCTGCACAAGATGGACAACACACAGTATGGCTCAATTCGTGTTGCGGAAGACAAGGCACACACCGCGCTGGATTTTCGCCGGCCGAGCAAGGTATTCGAAGATTTGGTTGCGCAAGGCGGCCTCGGCTTGCGCACACTCGGCCTTCGTGGAGCGACCCCAATCGAGGGCGGCTTCCCAATCATCGTCGATGGCAAAATCATTGGGGCGATCGGAGCTTCCGGCGGGGCTGCTCCTCAGGATGGGCAGGTCGCCAAGGCCGGCGTCGACGCCGCCGCTACGGCGAGGTAACCGAGCAGATGGCAACCCCATCAATGCTGCCGTCGCGCATCCCTGGCAGTTTGGTTGAACAGGACCCGCCGCTCCTCTTCAGTCGGTGGGGCCGATCGGCGCAAGTCCTTACCCAAATCGACGCCGGCCTGCACGGCGGGCCGCTGCTTGATCGTCTCGCGCCAGCGGGCGACGTTCGGAAAATCGTCGAGCGGCTGGCCGAGCGGCTTGGCGATCAGCACCCAGGGCCAGCTCGCCATGTCAGCGATCGAGTAGTCGTCGAGGATGAACTCACGCCCGTCGAGCCGCCGCTCTAAGACACCGAGGCACCGATTGTATTCGTCAGCATAGCGTTTGTGGGAATAGGGGTGTTCGCCCGGAGCGTAATTCACAAAGTGGCTCAGCTGGCCGGCCATCGGGCCGAGATTGCCGACTTGCCAGAACAGCCATTCCAGGCATTCTTTGCGGCCGCGTTTGGTTTGCGGCATGAAACGCCCGGTCCGCTCGGCCAAGTGAATGAGGATGGTGCCGGATTCGAACACCGGAACCGGCCCTTCGCCAAACTCCGTTGGGGGGTCGTGATCGACGATGGCGGGCATGCGGTTATTGGGGCTGATCGCGAGGAATTCGGGCTTGAACTGGTCGCCGCGCCCGATATTCACCGGGATCACGCGGTATTCGAGGCCGCACTCCTCAAGCATGATCGCGACCTTCCAGCCGTTCGGCGTCGGCCAATAATAAAAATCGATCATCGGTTGGTCTCCGGGCTTATTTCCGCAATATCGGCTGCCGAGTAGCCGAGCTCGGTCAAAACCTCCTGCGTGTGCTCGCCGAGTGCTGGCGCGCCGCGGCGGATCTCCGCCGGGGTGTGCGAAAAGCGCGCCGCCGCCCGCGTCTGGCGCAAGCGGCCGGCCCGAGGATGCTCCGTTTCGATAACAAGGCCGAGCGCCGCCACTTGCGGATGCCGGATGACCTGGTTGCGGGTCAGCACCGGGCCGCACGGGACGCCGGCCGCCGTCAGGAGCTCTACCCATTCGGCGGCTGGGCGGGTGATCAGCGCGGCTTGGGTCAACTCCAGCCGCGCATCGATGTTCTTTTGGCGCAACGCCGGGGTCTTGAACCGCTCATCTTCGAGCCATTCCGGACGGCCGACGACACGCGCCAAGCCGGCCCATTGCCGGTCGGTCAAGGCCGCCACGGTCATATACCCATCTGCCGTCTGGTAGATCAGATCGAAGGCAGACGCCGCCTCCTGACGGGGCGGCTCGTCCCCGACAAAGGTCTGGCCGCTCATATCCGAGGCCCACATAAAGAAGAGCACGGCTTCCAGCATCGACAGCCGGACATGCTGGCCTTCGCCGGTGCGCGCGCGTGCCAGCAGCGCCGCGGTGATCGCCTGGGAGGCGGTGATTGCGGTCAATTTGTCGGGCAGTATGGTTCGCAGCAGCCGTGGGCGCGCCTCGTCGGAGCCCGCTTGCACGGTTGCGAGCCCCGAAAAGCCCTGAATAACCGGATCGTAGGCCGGCTTCTCGGCGTAAGGCCCCTTCTCCCCAAAGCCGCTGATCGAGACGTAAACAATGCGCGGTGAGACGGCGCGCACGGCCTTTTCGCCGACGCCGAGCCGGTCGGCTACGCCGGGACGGAAATTCTGCACGAAAACGTCAGCGCCGGCCGCGAGTCGCAGCAGGGCCTCGCGGCCGCCCGCCGTCTTCAGATCGAGGACGATCGAGCACTTGTTGCGGTTGTTGTTGAGGAAAGAGGCGGTAAACCCGGCCCGCCGGTTGCCGCCGGAGCGCGTCGCATCGCCGCCGTCCGGCGCCTCGACCTTGATCACATGGGCGCCCTGGTCGCCGAGGATCATTGTCGCCAGCGGCCCCGCGACATTCGATGTCAGATCGACGATGCGGTACCCGTGCAGAGGACCCGGCATAAATCAGTCCTTGGTTGTCGTCGCCCCCGCGAAAGCGGGGGCCCATGGCAACAGACCGAACTCTGCCGCCCTGGGTTCCCGCTTGCGGGAACGACGGGGTTAAAGATCAGTGAAAGCGCGGCATGACCTCCTGGCAGAGCAGCTGCAATGCGGTCATTACCTGCCGGTGCGAGATCAGGCCGCCGCAATTGAGCTCCGCCAAGATGCCGTCGATGCCGAGCTCGTCCTGCAGGGCCCGCAGGCGTTCGGCCACTTGGTGCGGGGTGCCGACCAGCACCTGACCCGTCAACGCCTCGTCATAGGTCAGGTTTTCGATGCGTTTGAGCCGCTCGGCCCGGCCTTCGATCGCCCTCGTGCCGGCGCGGCTTAGTGAATCCCGGAGCCGTTGCGCCTGCTCCCGGTAGAAATGCATCAGGCTTTCCCTGGGCTCGTCGCGCGCCTGATCCTCGGTTTCGGCGAGATAGGCCGGGACGCGCAGGTAAACCTGCCCCCTGCCCTCGTGACCCGCCGCGCTGTAGGCTTCACGATAGGCCCGGATCTCCGGGGCAAACTCCGAAAACGAGCCGTAGCGTGCGTTGATAAAGATCGGCAGCCCGCGCTCGCCGACGGCGGGATAGGTGTCCGGGCTGGCGGCGGCGATTCTGATCGGTGGGTAGGGCTGCTGCAGCGGTTTTGGCGCCACCGTAATATTCTTGAAATTGTAGTACTTGCCTTCAAAGGAGAATCTTGGCTGCGACCACGCCAACTCGACGATGTCGAGCACCTCGGAGAAGCGGTCGCGGCTCTCCGTGTAGGACACGCCGTAGTCTTCGTAGGTGCGCGGCAGCCCGCTGCGCCCGACGCCGAAGATCAGCCGGCCGCCGCTGATGTGATCGACCGTGGCGGCTTCCTCGGCCAGCCGCAGCGGGTGACACAATGGCAAGACCTGGACGGCGATGCCGATCTTGATCCGCTCGGTGCGGGCTCCAACCGCAGCGGCGATGCTGAGCGGCGCCGACAACACAGAGCGCTGTGGATCGAAATGCAGTTCGGCCAGCCACATCGCATCCAGGCCCCAGCGCTCGGCGGCGTCGATCTGCTCGAACGCCTCGGCAAAAGCCTCTTTTTGGGTGCGGCCGGGAAGGGCCGGAAATTGGTGGAACATGCCGAATTCCATAGCGCCGTTCTTTCAATTGGGTCGCGTGGAAGATACCGCGTTCCTATGGCGCCGGGAAATGCGTGCGCAGCTCCTCGCCGCCAACTTTGGCCGCCTCCGCGTCGATCAGGATGAACGCGAAAACGCAGGGCGCCGTACCGTTGTTGACCCAGGCGTGCATCGTGCCGCGCTGCACGATGACATCCCCGGGCTTCATGTGCACGACTTCGCCGCTGTCGAGCTCGAGGTCGCATTCGCCCGACAACAGCAGCGCGTAATCGAGAGTTTCGGTGCGGTGCATGAATTTCGGCGCCCCGGGCGCGAATTCGGTGATGCGAATGACGGTGCCCTCGCCGGTGCCGACGTAATTGTAGCGTTTGACAAAGCCGGCGCGCTGCGCCGCCTCGGCCTCGTCCGAGGAATTGTCGACCGGCATCTTGTCGGTCGACCAGATTTCGCAGCCGGCGATATGCGGGCGCCCCAATCGGCTCACGGCCTGGAGCTGCTCGTCGGTCTTGACGACGGCTTTGCCGTTCGTGTCGTGTCCGGTGACGATCCGCCTTACTTCCAAGGCCATAGCTTCCTCCGTTGGTCTTGCATTTGCTGCGCCGTCGGGCGACGGTAATGCATAACAGATCGACCTGACGAGTGGAGGGTGCCGTGAACGATATATCGCCGACGCGATTTAAATGGGTTGGAACTCGGCCGATCCGTCCGGACGGCGTGCCGAAAGTGACCGGGCGCGCGATGTACGGCGCGGATTTCGCGACGGCCGGCACTCTCTACGGCAAGGTCCTGCGCTCGCCGCATGCGCATGCGCACATCCGCTCGATCGATACCTCCAAGGCGGAGGCGTTGCCGGGCGTCAAGGCAGTGGTGACCGCCGCCGATTTCCCGGACCACAAATTCGAGTATCAGGGTCCGGAGCGGGTCGCGCAGAATTTCTGGCACATCACGCGCAACGTCATGGCGCGCGAGAAGGCGCTCTATGAGGGCCACGCCGTCGCCGCCGTCGCCGCGATCAACAAGAGTGTCGCCGAGGAAGCCGCTGCGCTGATCCACGTCGATTACGAAGTGCTGCCGCACGTCATCGATGTGGACGAGGCGATGAATCCGGACGCGCCATTGCTCTTCGAGAACCAGATCACCCGCGGCATAGAGCCGGCGCCGACCCGGCCCTCCAACATCTCCAAGCGGGTCGAGTTTAAGATCGGCGATATCGATGCCGGCTTTGCCGAGGCCGATGTGATCGTCGAGAAGGAGTTCAAGACCGCGGCGGTGCACCAGGCGTATATCGAGCCGCATGCCTGCGCCGCGCGCTTCGACCACGACGGCAAGGCCGAGATCTGGGCGTCGAGCCAAGGGCATTTCGTCGTCCGCGCCCTGACCGCCAAGCTGCTCGGCATGCCGGTCGGCGATGTGCATGTGACGCCGGCCGAGATCGGCGGCGGCTTTGGCGGCAAGACCGTCGTCTATCTCGAGCCTGTCGCCGCTTTGCTCGCCAAGAAATCGGGACGGCCGGTCAAGATTACGATGAGCCGCGACGAGGTGTTCAAGGCCTCAGGCCCGACATCGGGCTCGTCGATGCGGGTCAAGATCGGCGTCAAGCGCGACGGCACGATCATCGCCGCCGAGGGCGTCTTCAAATTTCAGGCCGGCGCCTTCCCGGGTTCCCCTGTCATGAACGCCTGCATGTGCGCCTTTGCGCCTTACAACATTCCGAACCAGCACACGATCGGTTACGACGTTGTGTGCAATCGACCCAAATCGGCGGCCTACCGCGCGCCCGGCTCGCCGATTTCGGCTTTTGCGGCCGAGAGCGTGCTCGACATATTGGCGAAGAAGATCGGCATGGACCCGCTGCAATTGCGGCTCAAAAACGCCGCGCGGGCCGGCACGCCGATGATCTACGGGCCAAAGCTCGGCCATGGCGGCTATGCCGAGACGGTCGAGGCATTGGTCAATCACCCGGCCTACCAGACGCCGCTCGGGCCAAACCAGGGGCGCGGTGTCGCCTCGGGCTACTGGTTCAACGGCGGCGGCGAATCGAGCGCCTCGGTGCAGGTCAACGAGGACGGCACCGTCATCATCGCGACCGGCAGCCCCGACATCGGCGGCTCGCGCGCCTCGATGGCGCTGATGGCGGCCGAGACCTTGGGGATCGACTACCACCAGATCCGCTCGATCGTCGCCGATACCTCCTCGGTCGGCTACACCCATGTGACGGGCGGCTCGCGCGTCACCTTCGCAACCGGCATGGCGGTCGTCGACGCCAGCAAGAAGGTAGTAGATGAACTGCGCGCCAGGGCCGCGATGATCTGGGACGTCGATGTCGAGGGCGTCGTCTGGGAAGACGGCCACGCCAAGCCCGCGAGCAGCAATGTCGGCGATTTCGCGCCCATGTCGTTCAAGGAATTGGCGGCGAAGAAGGCATTGACCGGCGGCCCGATCACCGCCGCGGCCTCGGTCAATGCCGGCGGCATGGCGCCGGGCTTCTCGACGCAATTCTGCGATGTCGAGGTCGATCCCGAGACCGGCAAGGTGACAATCCTGCGCTTTGTCGCGGCGCAGGATGTCGGCAAGGCGATCCACCCCTCCTATGTCGAGGGGCAGATCCAGGGCGGCGTCGCGCAGGGCATCGGCTGGGCCCTCAACGAGGAATACATCTACGATCGGCAGGGCCGGCTCGACAATGCCGGGTTCCTCGATTACCGCGTGCCGGTCGCTTCCGACATGCCGATGATCGAGGCGGTCATGGTCGAGGTGCCGAACCCGGCCCACCCCTATGGCGCCAAGGGTGTCGGCGAGGTCAACATCGTGCCGCCGATGGCGGCGATCGCCAACGCGATCGACAGCGCGATCCACCGCCGCCTCACCGAACTGCCGATGTCGCCCCCCAAGATCCGCGCCGCCCTCGACCAGGGCCAAGCCGACGATTAACAACGAGCGCGAGACCCTCACCCGCCTCGTTGCACTCGGCACCCTCTCCCACAATGCGGGAGAGGGGGACCAGGCCCGAAGGGCTTGGTGGGTGAGGGCGTGGCCCTAGGAAGGAGTTGAAGCATGGCCGCGCGGGTTGTCTTCACCTCGGGCTTCAGCCGCCGCTACACCGGCGGCGTGCGCGAATTCACGGTCGAGGCCAAAAACCTGCGCGGCGTCATCAAGGCAATGGACCAGCTCTACCCCGGTCTCGGCGAGCACCTCGAAGAAGAAACCACCGTCGCTATCGACGGCGCCCTCCACGAAACCGCCTATTTCCAGCCGATCCGCGAAGGCTGCGAAATCTTCTTCATCCCCAAACTCGAAGGGGGCTAACCTCGCCCTTTCCTTGCGCGCGTCCGCGGCACGCGACGCCAAGTAAGCGCGCGCATACGCAGTCGTCGGTTGAGCGCCACCCCTGCAGCCGTCAGCTTACTGCAGCGGCGGACACACCAGATTGACTTGCAACTGCGCCACAATCGCCGAATTGAATGGGCGGTTGGCACAGCGCGCGTTGTACTCGCTGACCCTCGCATTGTAGCGCGCCGTGGCTTGCTCGGCTTCGGCATGGACCGGGCCGATCGACTGGCGATAGGCGGCGTCGTGTCGTTCGAGCAGCGCCTTGTAGCGAGCAACCGCATCGGGGTCGTTGACATTTACTGTCGATCGATCGCGCGCGAGCTGCGAAGCAAGGTCGGCGAGCTGTTGGGTGACCGCGTTCAAGGCTTGATTTTTGGCGTTCATTTCGGCCGAGAGCGCCGAGACCGCCCGCTGCAGACACAAACACGCAGTGATCTCGACCGCTTCGGGCGGCACCTGCGCTCTTGCTGCTCCGGGCGCAAGCGCGGCGACCAGGCCCCAACCCAACGCCATCCCGCGCGCCCATCGGATCAGGTAAGCCATTGTCCCTCCCCTGTTTGCCGCCGGCCCGATCCCGGCACCGCAAGACTAATGCGTCGTGCCGCGGGTCGCCGAATCGGCCAGCTCCCGCACCCGCTCGGCAGCCTCATGGCCAAGCTCATGGGCCTTGTTCCACAATCCGTCGCGGGCTTCGCCGACGTAGTCCTGCTCTATTCTGGTGGGCGGCAATATCGCCGCAAAAAGCGCGCCTGCAACCAAACCGGCCACGCCGATCAGCCAGGGATCGGTCGACAGCTTCTCCGTCACTTGACTGCTCGCTCGGTTGGCCAGATCGCCCGCTGCGCCGGCCCGATCGAGCACGGCACTGCCGGCGTCGCGCACTGTGCTCATGGCGCCGCGCGCCGCTCCCGCCGCCTGATGCACCCAACCATTGCCCCGCCCCGAATCGTTGCGGGCCAGCGGCTCGCCGTCAGGTCCCAGGACCTGCCCGCCGGGCGCTTCGCTCGAACCGCCACCGATCCCGATGTCGCCGGCAAGCTCCCCGATACGCCGTTGTGCGGCCTGGACGCGCTCGTCGTTGATTACGCGATCCACCAAACCCGTGTTGTTTGCTACGAGCCAGGCAATACCCACGCCAATCAACGTAAGCGGCACGCTGTTGGCTTGAATTACCTCACCGAGCCCGTTGCCCTTCAGTGAATCTCTAATCATTTCGCTTCCCTTCCGTTTCCATTCAGCGGATCACGAGACCTGATCCCGGATCCAAGCTTCATCCTCGCGAAGTGAGTTCAGCGTGCGCCGCGGGACCAAAGCGTCGGCCTTGAGACGGCTCTTCCCAAACAGCGCCAATCCAGCGCCCAGCCCTATCACCAAAATCCCGATGATCAGGGCGGAGAGCCAAGGCGCCAAAGCATGGCTGAGGCCAAGGATCGCCGCCGCCACCAATGCGAGCCAGCCGCTGAAGGCGATCACCCCTCCTGCGGCAAGCGCCCCTGCGCCCACGCCCATCCGCCCCAGCTTTTCATTGAGCTCGGCCTTGAACAGCGCGATCTCCTGGCGGACCAATGTGCTGGTCTCGCCTGCGAGATCGGACAGCAGCGCGGCGAGCGGACGCCCGGACCGCACGCGAGGCTCTTCGATGTCCGGCCCGAGGCGGCCGTTGCCGGAAATCATCAACGGGTCTCCACGGCTCCGGTTAGCGGGGCGCCGTTACCGGTCAGGTCACCGGCGGCAGTGCCCGTTCCGCTCGATACGGCCGCCGTCACGGTACGCGGCGGTTCGCCGCTCCGAGACAACCAATCGGCATTATGCTGCCGTCCGCTGGTCGACGCCCATAAGAGGCGCCCGACGACAAATCCGGTGGCAACTGCGCCGAGCACAAACCAAGTCGGCTGGCGCCGTGCGAAATCCTCCGTGTCGGCGACCAGCTCGCCCCAATGCCTCTCACGCATCGTGCGCGAAAGGCTATGGACCTGCGCCGCCCCCTCTTCGAGATAGCGGGCGATGACGCGGCTCTGCGATTCGTCCAGCGGCTGTGCAGCGCTCCGCAGCGCCCTGGCTAATCCCGCAATCCTATCGGCGATCTGGCGCTTCTGTTCTTCGAGCAGCAATTCGGCTGCCGATCGCGCGGCGTCCATGAATTCTGTGACGACGCTCCCGCCGTATTCTCGCTCGCTATCCGTGGGCGAGTGAACCCGGCCTGTCTCCGCGGTCGGGGTGATCATGCCCGAGGAGGCATCGTTTCTGTCAGCCATACGTCGTCCTCCGAGAAAAGTCGTGACCCGCCGTCCTGCTCCGACAACGGCTTCGTTCGACCTCAGGTTCCGGTGACGGAGCGGGATTCCTCTGAATTCGTTGTCGAACAGCTGCCACAGTTTGCCCGATAATTGAGAGCGTGCCATGCGAATTGGCCGGCGGGGGAGCAGGGGTGTCGGAAAGAAAGACGATAGTTGCGGGAGGCGATGGCTGAGCCGAGGCTGCGGCTCGACCCCGCAGACCGGATCAGGCGGCCGGCGCGAGCGCGTGTGGCTCGGCAACGCGCCCGCGGCAAGGGCTTCCTGCGGCGGGCCTCCAAGCTCGGCCTGTTGGTGCTCCTGTGGACGGCGATCGTCGGCGGCGTCGTCCTCGGCTATTTCGCCCTCACGCTGCCCGACACCGGCGAGCTCACCCGCGCCGAGCGGCGTCCAAGCGTCACGATTTTGGCGGCGGACGGCAGCCTGCTGACAACCTATGGCGACCTGTTCGGACAGCCGTTGACCCTGAAGGAAATGTCGCCCTACCTGCCGAAGGCCGTCGTCGCGACCGAAGATCGCCGCTTCTACAGCCATTTCGGGGTCGATCCGATCGGGCTCGTTCGGGCCGTATTCGCCAATCTCGCCGCCGGACATGTGGTCCAGGGCGGCAGCACGATCACCCAGCAGCTCGCCAAGAACCTGTTCCTGACACCCGAGCGCAGCCTCGGACGCAAGATCCAGGAAACCCTGCTCGCACTTTGGCTCGAGCACCGTTTTTCGAAGAACCAAATCCTCGAGATCTATCTCAACCGCGTCTATCTCGGGGCCGGCACCTATGGCGTGGATGCGGCGGCGCACCGGTATTTCAACAAATCGGCGAGGCAGACGAGTCTCTACGAAAGCGCTGCCATTGCGGGCCTCTTGAAAGCACCGACCCGGTTCAACCCGATTCGCGACGGCGACAAGGCCGCGGCGCGGACTGCGCAAGTCCTCGCCAAAATGGTCGATGCCGGGGTTGTCACCAGCAGTCAGGCAATGGCCGCCCTCAGCGGCGGAACCTCGCTTGCCGCAGTGCCCGTTGCGCGGCCGAGCGCTCGTTATTTCGGGGATTGGGTGGCCGAGCAGCTGGGAGATTTTGCCGATACCGGCAATCGTGACCTGACGGTGGTGACGACGCTCGACCCCCGCATGCAGGCGCAGGCCGAAGCTGCGATCGCGGACGTCATCACCCGCGAGGGCGGAAAAATGGCAATGAGCCAAGGCGCGCTCGTCGCGATGTCGCCGGACGGAGCGGTCCGCGCGATGGTCGGCGGCCGCGACTACAACGGGAGCCAATTCAATCGCGCGACCCAGGCGCAGCGGCAGCCGGGCTCCGCGTTCAAGCCATTCGTCTATCTCGCCGGGTTGGAGGCGGGCTTGCAACCCTCCGACCAGTTCGTCGACGAGCCGATGCACATCGGCAATTGGCAACCCCGCGATTATACCGGGCATTACCAGGGCGAGATGACCTTGGCCGAAGGCTTGGCCCAGTCGGTCAACATGATCGCGGTCCAGGTCGCGCAGCGTGCCGGCCTGCGCAATGTCGTGGCGGTCGCCCACCGGCTCGGGATTTCGTCACCGCTCACGCCCGAGATTAGCCTTGCCCTAGGCACGAACGAGGTCAATTTGCTGGAGCTGGTTTCGGCCTACGCGCCTTTCGCCAATGGCGGTTTCGGGGTGTGGCCGCACGGCATAACCGAGATCCGCGACGGCGCGGGGAAAATCGTGTTCCGCCGCACCGGCTCGGGGCTCGGACAAGTGGTCACCCCAGAGCTGACCGGAACCATGAACCAGATGCTGAGCGCCGTGATCGGCCACGGCACCGGCAGGAGCGCCGCGCTGCCCCGCCCGGCCGCCGGGAAGACCGGCACGACGCAGGATTATCGCGACGCCTGGTTCATCGGCTATACCGCCGACCTCGTCGCCGGGGTGTGGCTCGGCAACGACGACAATACGCCGATGAACAAGGTGACGGGCGGCTCGTTGCCGGCGCAAACTTGGCGGCATTTCATGCTGGATGCAACCCAGGCAATGCCGGTGCGGCCGCTGCCGAACGGACCGCGGCCGCCCGCCGGTGTAATGGCTGCAGCGCCGCCGCGCACCGGCGGGTTCTTCGAGAATCTCTTCGGTTTATTTGGTGCGAGATGATGGAGCGTGACGAGGCCCTCAGCCACCATCGATGGCGCGATGGCGGCTGGGGGTAACTCTGTCAGCGCAACGGCGAGAACGACGCTGGCACGACCAGCATGTTCTCCTGCTTGACGAACATGCCGCGCGTGGCCGGCGGCCAGCTGCCGTCCTTGCGCGATTCCTCGCGGATGCGGGCGCGTTCATTGGCGTCCTTGTAGGCCCAGATGTGGATCCATTGGTTCAGCGGGCCGAGTTCGGTATGGCCTGCCGCTGCAAGTGGCGATAGTTTGACCCGGCCTTCGATCCTCTCGGCCCACCGTTCGACGACCTGCTGCGCGACGCCCGGCAGCATCGTGTAGGTGCGGATCTCATAGAGATTGCCGTGCTGCCGAGGTGTGAACGCCGGACAGAACGGCGCCGCGTTGACGATCTTGCTCTCCATCTCGACTTCGAATTCCTGGATCTTTGGCGGCCAGTTCGGGATCGATTGCGATCGCACGCGCGTGCGATGCTGCAGGTCGTCATAGGGCCAGATGTGAATGATGTGGTTCAGCGGCCCCACTTCGGTGTGAAAGAACGCGCCGAGCGGCGACACCTTGACCCGCTCCGTCAGCGCCTCGCCAAACCGCTTCTCGACTTCTGGCACCGACCCGGGCTGCAGCCGGTAGGTTCGCATCTCAAAGATCATCGACCTGCTCCTTCAGAACTTCAGCGCAGGGCATTCTACCGCCGCAAGGGGACGCCGCAAGGGCGTCAGTCGTCGGTCGAACGCGGCGCGGCGGTGGTCACTCGGCTCTGCGCCGGCGACCGACACCACCCCGATGCCGAACAGCGCGGTGCCTAGAAGGGCAAGCGATGCGGGCTCCGGCACTACCGGATTGGCCAGCAGCCCGATCGTGTTGTCTGCCCCGTTCACGTAGAAGCCGACCAGCTGATTGAGATCATTGATGCCATTGATCGTCGTCGTGCCGATCCCGAACGGGTCGTCGACATTTTCGAAGGTGTCGTTGTTGAGATCAAAGAGGAGACCGTGCATGACACCCGCAGCGTCGATGTAAGTGCCGACCGCGAGGCCATTGTCGTTGAGGCCGAGCAGCATCGTCGACGTCGACCCGGTCGGATCGATCGTCGTGAACATACCGGCATTGTCGGTGAATCCGTGAACGACGCCCGCGGAGTCGGTATAAAAGCCGGCGATCTCGCCAGAATTGTTGATCGCGGTCGCGGTCGTGGCACCGACCCCGTTCGGATCATCGATATTGCCCGAAAATGTCATTGAGCCGATATTGTAAGTGTAGCCGTGTGTGGCCCCGCCGGCATCGACGTAAAAGCCGACGGCGACATTGCTGTTGTTCACGCCGAGCAGTTGGTCGGTAAAGAGGCCCGTCGTCGGCCCGCCCGGGTGATTCACGTTGGTGAAGGTTCCGCCAACGTTGGTGAACCCGAAATTGTTGTCCAGGCCGACGCCCATATTGGTATTCGACCAGAAGCCGACCGTGGTCCCGGCATTGTTGATGCCGGTGACTTGGGTCTGTACCGAACCCGGGAAGTTTTCGTTGGTGAAGGAAGTATAGGGCGGCACCGTCGTATAGCCCTGATTGGGGTGCCCCGCTGCTCCGCTGCCAAAGTACCCGGCTATCATTCCCGCACTGTTGATCCCCAGTTCCTGATTGAACGTCGGGTCAGCAGTGTTGACGATATCTTGAAACGTGTAGCCGATGGCAACGGCATGTGCAGGTCCGGGGGTCCAAGCCAGTGCGCCAACTGTCAGGGCACCAAGCGCCAGCTTATATCGGCTTCCGAAGGCGCGCGAAGCGCCAGGGTTGACCGCCCACAATTTCATGCTTACCCCCTTTGAATCGGATCCGTTAATGTTAACGCAAAATCCGGGCCAATTTTCCGTGCGGGGCAATTTCGAGGCCCAATCAAGGGCTTAAGAATTGAACCCATAGATCCGCGCGCGGCGGTTGTCGGAAAACTTTACACAAGCTTATGTCTGGATAATAAGCAGGGCCCCTTTCGAACCCAAGCTGATCAACACGTTAGCTTTCGCCGGTCGCCGGCGCGGTGTGTTAAGAAATCCGACAGTCGGGGAGGGTGGGCAATTTCCAGCCCGCGCTGCGGGGTTAAGGCAGGCGCGCCAGCTTTTCCGTCAGGAGTTCGTAGAACCCGTTGGCGTCGACCTTTGTCATGAACCGCGCATTGACCGATCGCCCGGTGACACCCCACCAGTCGACAACGGTCATCCCTATCGTCAGCGGACTCTCAATCTCGATGGCGACATTGACATCGCGCCCCTCGTAAAGGGTTGGGCGCAGCAGATAAGCAATCACCGAGGGATCGTGCAGCGCCCTGGCGCGCGAGCCGAATTTGGCGCGACGATTCTTCTCGAACGAACCGAGCAACGCAGCGACCGCCCGACCGCAGGAGTTTTCCAGGGAGCGCAACGCCTCGATCCGCAACGGCGTGCTGAGAACCTGATGCGTGACGTCGAGCGGGATCATCGTGATCGGGATGCCGCTATTCATGACAATCGCCGCGGCATGTGGATCCACATGGATATTGAATTCAGCGGCCGGCGTCACATTGCCGAGTTCGAAACCGGCCCCGCCCATCAGCACCAGTTCGTGGATCTGCCCGGCGATCTCCGGCGCCTTGACGAGCGCCATTGCGATATTCGTCAATGGGCCCAGAGCGCAGAGCGTGATCGTCCCTGGATCGGCCGGGCGCAATGTCTCGATCAGAAAATCGACGCCATGCTGCGCCTGCGGGGCCATTGTCGGCTCGGGCAACAGCAACTGGTCGCGGCTGGTTTCGGCATGGACGCGCTCCGCCGTCGCGAGCGGACGCAGCATCGGCCGCGCACAGCCGGCATAAACCGGGACGTCGGGACGCTCCGCCAGCTCGCAGATGCGCCGCGCATTGCGCTCGGTCTGCGACAGCGGCAGATTGCCCGCCACTGCGACGATACCCAGCACCTCCAGTTCATCGGCCGCCGCCAACGCCAGCAGAATTGCGACGGCGTCGTCCAGTCCAGGATCGGTATCGATTATCAGCCGGCGCCGCACGTCTGACTTACCGGCGCAGCAGCATCAGTTTTTTGATTTCGGCGATCGCCTTGGCCGGGTTGAGGTTCTTCGGGCAGGTTCGGGTGCAGTTCATGATCGTGTGGCAGCGATAGAGCCGGAACGGGTCTTCGAGCTCGTCGAGGCGCTCGCCGGTCTTCTCGTCGCGGCTGTCGGCGATCCAGCGATAGGCCTGCAGCAGCACGGCGGGTCCCAGATAGCGCTCGCCGTTCCACCAATAGCTCGGACACGAGGTGGTGCAGCAGAAGCACAGAATGCACTCCCACAACCCGTCGAGCTTTTCGCGCTCCTCGATCGATTGCGGCCGCTCGCGGTCGGGCGGCGACGGGCTCGTAGTCTGCAGCCAAGGCCGGATCGATTGGTATTGCGCAATGACATGGGTCAGATCGGGCACCAGATCCTTGATGACCGGCATATGCGGTAACGGGTAGACGCGCACCGCGCCTTCGATGTCCTCGATCGCCTTGAGACAAGCCAGCGTATTGGTGCCGTCGATGTTCATTGCGCAGGAGCCGCAGATGCCTTCGCGGCACGAGCGGCGGAACGTCAGGGTCGTGTCGATCTCGTTCTTGATCTTGATCATCGCGTCGAGAACCATCGGGCCGCAGTCGTTGAGGTCGATCTCGAACGTGTCGATGACCGGGTTGTTCCCGTCGTCCGGGTTCCAGCGGTAGATCTTGAACTCGCGCAACCGAGTAGCGCCCGGCGGCCCGGCGAATGTCTTGCCGATCCCGATTTTCGAGTTCCGCGGCAGGGTGAATTCGGCCATCGGCGGGTTCTCAGCCTTGGCCTCGAAATGGCAGTTGTAGATGCTCAGAATACAACGTCGTCGCCCCCGCGAAAGAGGGTGTAACCCAATCCCCGCTTTTGGCGTGACGTGTCTCCCGGCAACATGCCTCAACCACTGGGTGTATAATAAAGTGGGATATTTTGCCTACTGGATTGGGCTGAGCATTGCATGGATGGGAATGGCGTTGCTGATGCGTCCGGCTGCGGTCATGCGATCGCCGGCATCGCCATTACTGCCGCCGCGGCAATGCGGCGACGCAGCGTGTTGGCCCAGCACAGGTTGAGGGCCAGCGCTTGCAACACGCAGACCGCCCGCACTTTCTCTCGGCCATGCACCAGGAACCGGGACATGCCGCGGTTCTTGATGATGCCGTGCGCCCGTTCGGTCAGCTTGCGCCGGCGGTAGATTTCTTGGCCTTTCTCGCTTGCCATTCGCGCTCGCCACGCCTGGACCGCCGACGGCTCATGGCGGCGTCTCCAGCGCCGCTTGCGCAGCGTCTCGGCGGTGACCTCTGTGCGCTCCGGCGGCGGCGGGCTGTAGACCGTCAGATCGGGATGGCGTTCGGCCAGTTTGACGATGTCCTCCCGGGTCATCGCCGTGGTATCGGCGAGCAGCCGCTGCGGCACCCGGCTACAGCGCTCGGCAATGGTCTCGACCAGTCCCGGCGCCAATCCGCTGTCGTTGCGCCGATCGGTCGGATCAATGGCAACGATGAAGCCGTTGCTGGTGGCGACCTGCACGTTCCACCCCGGCGCCACCGCGCCATCGGCCAGCCGCATCAAGCGCGCCTCGGGATCGCTGACCGAGACCCTTGGTTCGCCCTTCTCGGCTTCCTCCTTGGCATGCGTCTTAGCCCGCTCGGCCTGCTGCGGCACCAGCTCCGCCAGTTTCTGCTGCGCTCGCTCGACCCGGCGCGCCCGCTCCTCGGCCGCTTGCAGCGCCCTCCTCTTGCGCCGGCGTTCCGGCTCGGCGGGGTCGTTGTCCAGTTCGCTCTTCAGTTCCGCGACGCGTTCCGCCACCGCCTTCTCGATCCTCTCCAACCGCTTGCGCTTGCTCATCGAGCCCCGGCCCGCGCAGGCGCGCACTTTAGTCCCGTCGATCGCCAGCTCCTCCAAGCTGATCAGCTTCTCGGCGATCAGCCCGGTCACGCTCTGGGTCAGCAGGCGATCCAACAGCGCCGCATGCTCGCGCCGAAACGTCGCCAGCAGATCGTGATTGATCGGCGCTCCGCCGCACAGCCAGCGATAAGCCGCATGCTGCTGGCACAGCCGGTCGATCGCCCGCGCCGAGCCGATCCCCTCCAACGTCGCATAAAGCCACACCGCCAGCACCACCTGCGGATCCGTTGCCGGCCGCCCAGCCACCGCGTCGCGCGCCTTGATCCGGTCGTAAAACTCGCTCAGATCCAGACCTTCGACAAACGCCCATACCAGCCGCGCCCGGTGGTCGTCCGGCAACTGGCTGTCCAAGTCGACCATCTCCCAGCGCAACTGCGCGCGGTCCGGACCGATGACCCGAACGCCCTTGCTCATCGCAGTCCCCCTACCCCCACTAATAGAATTATACAGCAGAAACAGGACCACTCCTAGCAATGACCGCAAATTTTCAATTTTTTCCGGGATTGGGTTACACCCTCGAAAGCGGGGGTCCAGGGCCTCCGGCTCGGGAGCCTGCCACCCCTGGATCCCGCATTCGCGGGAATGACGGAGTGAGGCAGACAAGCCGGTGATTTGAGCAAAGTCATCCGAGCAAGCCTTCAGTACACGCGCGCCTTGGGCGGGAAGGTCTGCACCTCGTTCGACAGCGTAAAGAGGTGGACCGGGCGATCGCCGAGTTTGACTCCGCCATCGCCGACGAGCCAGGCGAGCGTGTGCTTCATCCAGTTTCGGTCGTCGCGTTCGGGGTAATCTTCGCGGGCATGCGCGCCGCGGCTTTCGGTCCGGTTCTCGGCCGAATGGAGGGCGACGACGGCCTGCTCGAGCAGATTTTCCAGCTCCAGAGCTTCGACCAGGTCGGTGTTCCAGATCATCGACCGGTCGGAGATGCCGAGGTCGCCGAAGCTGTTGGCCACGACGTCGATCCGGCTGACCCCTTCCCGGAGCACTTCTGCGGTGCGAAAGACGGCGCAGTTGGTCTGCATGACGCGCTGCATATCGAGGCGGATCTCGGCAGTCTTGCGCGGCCCGCGCGACTGCCGCACCGCATCGAGCCGGGCCACCGTCTCCTCGCCGGCGCCGTTCGACATTGGTTTCTGCGGCGTGCCGGGGCGCACCAGCTCGGCGGCACGTTGCGCGGCGGCGCGGCCGAACACGACGATGTCGAGCAGCGAGTTGCAGCCGAGCCTATTGGCGCCGTGCACCGAGACCGACGCCGCCTCGCCTATCGCCATCAGCCCGGGAACGGTCGCGTCCGGTTCGTCGGCGGTCGGCCGCAGCACCTCGCCGTGATGGTTCGTCGGAATGCCGCCCATGTTGTAATGCACGGTCGGCAGTACAGGGATCGGTTCGCGGGTGACATCAACCCCGGCGAAGATCTTGGCCGTCTCCGAAATCCCCGGCAGGCGTTGGTGCAGAACTTCTGGCGAGAGATGCTCGAGGTGAAGGAGTATGTGGTCCTTCTCCGGTCCGCAGCCGCGGCCCTCGCGGATCTCGATCGTCATCGCCCGGCTGACGACGTCGCGCGACGCCAGGTCTTTGGCGTGCGGCGCGTAGGCTTCCATAAAGCGCACGCCCTCGCTGTTCGTCAGATAGCCGCCCTCGCCTCGGGCGCCCTCGGTGATCAGGCAACCGGCGCCATAGATCCCGGTCGGGTGAAACTGGATGAACTCCATATCCTGTAACGGCAACCCGGCTCGCAGCACCATGGCATTGCCGTCGCCGGTGCAAGTATGGGCGGAGGTGCAGGAGAAGTAGGTCCGGCCGTACCCGCCGGTGGCGAGGACCACGAGATGAGCGCGAAACCGGTGCAGGCTGCCGTCTTCGAGGTTCCACGCCATGACGCCGCGGCAGGCACCCTCCTCGTCCATGATCAGGTCGAGCGCAAAATATTCGACAAAGAATTCCGCATTGTTGCGAACGCATTGCTGATAAAGCGTGTGGATGAGCGCGTGACCGGTGCGGTCGGCAGCGGCGCAGGCGCGCCGCGCCGGATCGCCCTCGCCGTACTCCATCATGTGCCCGCCGAACGGCCGCTGATAGATCCGCCCGTCTTCGGTGCGCGAGAACGGCACGCCGAAATGCTCGAGCTCGATCACCGCAGGGATCGCATTGCGGCACATGTATTCGATCGCATCCTGGTCGCCGAGCCAATCCGAACCCTTGACGGTGTCATACATGTGCCAGCGCCAGTCGTCGGGGCCGACATTGCCGAGCGCCGCGCTGACCCCTCCTTGAGCGGCAACCGTGTGGCTGCGGGTCGGGAAGACCTTGCTGACGCAGGCTGTCCTCAGGCCTTCGACGGTCATTCCCAATGTCGCCCGCAGACCCGCACCGCCGGCGCCGACGACGACCACGTCATAGCTGTGATCGATGATGTTGTAGGCCGGTGCCATACGGGGCTCCAATCAGCTCGTCGATCCAAGGGCAATGCTGAGCACTGCGAAGATCCCCGCCACCGCGAAGCCGAAACCGAGCAGGCGGACGGCGACGACGAGGCCGAGCTTGGCGAGCTCGGTATGAACATAGTCTTCGATGACCACCTGGAGCCCGAGCGACGCGTGATAAAAAGTCGCAATAAGCAGCAATACGAGCAGAATGGCCGGCAGCGGGAGGCCGACCCAGTTCTGCACAGTCTCGATATCGGCGCCGACCAGGCCGATGACGGAGGCTACGAACCAAAGGCTCAACGGCACCAGAGCAATCGCGCTAATGCGCTGGGCCCACCAGTGCTCGACCCCCTCCTTCGCCGAACCCAGCCCGATCGCACGGCCGAGCGGCGAGCGCATCCGCGATGCCATCATGTCAGGAAATCCAGCGAGCTATCCCGGCGATCCAGGCAACCAAAGTCAGGACGGCGGTCGCCCCGACGACGATCCAGCCGCCAATATAGGTCGATTCGAGATCGAGCGCATGGCCGGTGTCCCACACGAGGTGCCGGATCCCATTGCACAAATGATAGAATAGCGACAGCGTCCAGCCGAACAACAGCAAGAGCCCGATCCAGGAGCCGAAGAAATCCTGGACGCCTTCATAGGCCGGCGGCCCGGACGCGGCGGCAACCAGCCACCACACGAGCAGAATCGCCCCGGCGCTCAGCGCCACGCCGGAAGCGCGGTGGAGGATCGACAGAACTGAGGTGAGTTGCCATCGGTAGATCTGAAGGTGCGGCGAAAGCGGCCGGTCGGCGGATCTCATCTACGGCAATTCCGCATTTCCCTTGCGTCGCCGCTGTGAATTAGCCCGCGTGCCGGGGAGTGTCAACGCAGGCTCGCCAAGCGGCGCTTCAATTATCGCTCGAGAGCGCTCGATCTCGCCGGCTAGCGCCAACAGCCGGCGAGCGTTCTCGACGTGCAGGTTTTCGATCAGCCGGCCTTCGACGAGCACGACGCCCTTGCCCGCGGCTGCCGCCTCGCGCATGCGCCGCGATGATCCGCCGCGACCATTCGATTTCCGCGGGGGTCGGGGCAAACGCTGCATTGGCTGCAGCGATCTGCTTCGGGTGGATCAAAGTCTTGCCGTCGAAGCCGAGCTCGCGGCCTTGCCGACATGCGGCCGCGAACCCCTCGTCGTCCGCGAGGTCGAGGTGCACACCGTCGAGAACCGCCAGCCCGTAGTGCGCGAGCTGCAAGGATGGCGAGACTGAGCGGAGGTGAGCAGCGGCAGACGATCACGGCCTCGGGAGCGCGTGCAGGTCCTTCGTCAGATCCGAGGTGCCGAGAACGAGCGCGGCGAGCCGCGGGCTCGCTGCGGCAATCTCGCGGGCATAGAGGATGCCGCGCGGCGTCTCGAGCATGCACCAGACCGCGAGCCGCTCCGGAGCGCCGAACGCGTCGAGCAGCGACACCGTCAGCGCCACCCGGTCGGGATTCTCGACTTTCGGCAACAGTACCGCATCGATCGGCATCGTGGCAGCTGCCGCGAGATCGGCATGCCCCCACGGCGTGTCGATCGTGTTGACGCGGAACACCAGCTCGCGTCCACCATAGCCGCCCTCGGCAAGAGCCGCCGCGACGATCGTCCGCGCGCTCTCCTTCGCTTCCGGAGCTACGGCGTCTTCGAGATCGAAGATCAGCCCGTCGGCAGGCAGAGTTCGCGCTTTCTCCAGCACCCGCGGGTTCGAGCCGGGCATGTAGAGAAGACTGCGGCGGAGGCGAGGCGCGGCGGGCATCGAGGCCGAGACGGCTTGGCAGGAAATCCTATTCCGCAGCGCGAGTAGTCGAAAAATGGTGCTCGGCCGACCACAACGCGTCGAAGCCGAGGATGGCGCTCACCGATATTGTCCCAGCCATAGCTGGCGAAGATCATCATCAGGCCGACATCCATGGTTCCCTCCAAAGCGGAATTCATCCTACCGTCGTTCTCCGCCGCTCAGCGTGTGCAGCAAGCCCGTCAGCTCAGAGACGTGGGCGACGCGGCGGAAGTCGTGGATTGCCGCCAGGCTCGCCTCGATCTGGTGATCGCTCAAGTCGGGCGTGAGGCATCAAGGTGCGGTACTTCCGATCGATATCGGCCCACGCGAGACCGCCGGCGCCCGCACCTTTGGGTGCAAAGACGGTGCTCGTGCTGACCCGGCCGTCCGTTGTCCGAATGGTCACCGTCGCGCCTTGCCGGTAATGCTCGGTATTGCCGGTCGGCGGCGGCCCGACCCGGACCTTGTCGATCAGCTGATGAATGACCGGGTCGGCGATCTTGGCGGCGGTCGCGTGCACCCACGAGAAGTCGTGATCGGCCGCTCCCGCCGCAAGAAAATAGGCGGGGCTGTGCGCCATGCCGATCAGATCGGTCGGGTGCAGCGGACCGGTCAGCGCGGTGAAGCCGGGACGCGACACGGTGATGGTTTCGATCTCCTGCGGCGCGATGTTCCCTTCTTTCGCCGCATTAGCTGCGGCCTCGGCCAGCGCATGGTAGGGATGACCGCCGGGCACCAGCTTGACGGCCATGTCGGTGATGATGTCCCAGGATTGTCCGAGATCACGCGTCACATTCGCACCGGCCGAGGGACCCTCGGCCCCGCCGTAGACCTCGAGAAACCCGCGCTTGATCTCAAGAACGCTTTCTTCCGCCCGATATCCTCGCTGCGCCGCGAGCGCGGCTCGAACACCCAGCAGTGCCGCCAGCCCCGCATGATATTCGCGCGCAGTGCTGGTGTTTGCCGCAGCCATCAATCCCCCGATCGAGGTAGCGGAAAGGGCGATCGCCTGCGCCATCTTCGTCGCGTCGAGGTTCAGCAGCCGGGCGGCGGCCACCGCGCCGGCGAAGATCGCGACGAGGCAGCCGTGAAATCCGCGAGCGCGAAAGCCGGGTGTGATCGCCTCGCCGATGCGCCCGGCCGCCTCATAGCCGAGCACGATTGCCGTCAACACGTCTTCGCCGTTCGCAGCGGTCCGCTCGGCCATGGCGAGCGCCGTGGCCACGAGAATCGTGCCGGCATGGACGATGTTGCGCAGATCGCTGTCGTCGGAAGCCGCCGCGTCGCTCATCACGGCATTGACTTGCGCTGCCTCGGCTACCGGCAGTTTTGGCCCCGCATCGAACCACAGCGAGGCTTCGGCGATCCCGCCGCGTTCTCGCGCGAGGTCGCGGATGATGACCGAGGATTCTATCCCGGCGCCGAGGGCCGCGCTGGCGAACGTGCTGGCGATCAGCATCGCGGCATGATCGACCGCTTGCGGCGGGAGGTCGGCTGGGCCGACCCGAGTCAGAAACTCGGCCAATTCCCGGGCGACCGTCATCGGACGCCTCCTTCCATACGGTCGTGGACTGAGAGGAAAGACCCTCCTTACGCCTGCATTGGCGCAATGAGTCCGACATCATCCTCTTTGATATTATTGACGCGATCGCTCACTGGAGCGATGGTCATCGCGCCGGTATAGGGGACCAGCAGCCGCTTTGCGGTGGCGTCGGGGGCGGTGAGCCAGCGCTGATAATCGGCAGGCGCAATGATCACCGGCATGCGCTCGTGCACCTCGCTGACCAATTTGTTCGCTCGTGTCGTGATGATCGCGAACGTCTCGACCGGCTCGCCTGTCTCGGGCGTCCACCTCTCCCACACTCCGGCGAACGCGCACAGCGCTCCATTGCGCAGCATTATTTTATAGGGCTGTTTCCTCGCCCCTCGCGTCTGCCATTCGTAAAAGCCGTTCGCCGGAACGAGGCATCGTTGCGCGTGAAATGCCGACCGAAAGACCGGCTTGTCGTCGATCTCCTCGGCAAGCGCGTTGATCATTCGGGCGCCCAGCGAGAGATCGCGTGACCAGGAGGGCACCAGGCCCCATCGAGCGGGACGGACCGCCCTGAGCTTCTCCACCGCGACCACCATCGGAGAGACCTGGGTCGGAGCGATGTTGTACCGCGGCACCAGGTCGGGCACGTGGTCGACGAGGAACTTCTTCTTTATTTCAGCCGCACCGGCTGTGAGGTAAAAGCGCCCGCACATAGGCGGACTATAGCACCATGCCGGCCCGGCCGGCATAACTCCTTAACTTCGCGGATATCGATCCCGCGCTCGTCGCGGCCGATCGGTTGCCGTTGCGTTACCGGCGGCCGTGGAGCATTAGCGCGGTCATGTACCCTAGCGCGAAGCTGGCGGCCACCGTCAGGAACGGCTGTTCGTCGAGCATCTGGCGCACCGCACCTGATCTCTCGTGCGGTAGAGCGAGGCGGGCGATTTTTCCGGGGAGATTTCGCGCGGCGGCGCTGCCAGGGTCGGCATACGCATCTCCAACTCGCTCGCCGATAGACTCTGCGGTCTTCTCCGGAATGCTCGCTTGAGGTCCGGCAGGCTTTGATAGCCGTCGGGCCACTTCCTCCTGCGACATGTCCGGCTGTTCCGTCACGGCCTCGGGCGGACGGCAGTGCCGTATAGCGCACCCGGGTCGGAAAGATCTCGGCGTAAAACGCCGGGCATGCCCCCGCATATGGCACATAAAGCAAGACCATCAGGAGCTGCGCCAGGTCAGCCAGCGCGACATTGCCCGATGCGGCCATCAGGAAAGAACGGATAGCCCAGTACTGCGTAGCCGATCGAGGAGGCGATCAACAAAGGCCGCCTCCCGACGTGGTCGGAAAGCCAGCCCATTATCGGCAACAGGAACACGAACACCGCGAGACATGACGTGCCGATCCACAGTGCCATGCTCTGCGACAGCTTGCCGACCGAACTGATGTAGCTCGTCAGGTAGACGAGCGCGATGTAATAGGCGACCGTGTTGCGCAATGTCACGCCGAAGCCGAGCAGGGTCTCGCGCGGGTATTGTCTCAAAGCCTCGCCCAGCGGCGCGGCAGCGACGGCGCCTTGCTTCTCGATCTCGGTGAATTTAGGCGTGTCGTCGAGCCGCCAGCGCAGATAGAAGCCGACCGCGCCGACCGCAATGCCGAACAAAAACGGCAGGCGCCAGCCCCAGGCCAGCCGGTCGGCTTGCGGCAACGCCGCATTGAGCAACGCTGCAGTCAAGGAGCCGAGCAAAAAGCCGCCGCCCACTCCGACTAATTGCCAAGAGCCAAAAAAGCCGCGGCGCGCAGGCGGCGCGAATTCGACGATATAGGCGGTCGAGCCGCCCCATTCGCCGCCCGCCGAAAGCCCCTGGAACAGCCGCACGACGACGAGGAGGACCGGCGCGAGCACGCCGGCTTGGCCATAGGTCGGCAACAGCCCCATCGCGAAAGTCGCCAACGCCATCACGAAAACCACGGTGCTCAACGCCTTGCGGCGGCCGTGACGGTCGCCGTAGATGCCGAACAGAACCGAGCCCACCGGCCGCATCACAAAACCGACCCCGAAGACCGCAAAGGTCGACAGCAATGACACGACCGGGTCGCCGCTGGGGAAGAACAGCTGCGATATCGTCGGCACGAGATACCCGTACACGCCGAAATCGTACCATTCGAGGACATTGCCGATGACGCCGGCCGTGATCGCCTTGCGGTATTGCGTGCCGGTTCCCGCCCGGAGATTGGCTGCCGCGGCAGTCATGCTCGCTCCCCCAGTGTATCGTCCTTTCTCAGAGGCCGACCGAGAACCAATCGCTCATTTCTCAATGAGTTATCCACCCCTTCCGTCATTCCCGCGAAAGCGGGAATCTAGGGGAGGTGAGGCTGCAGCGGTTGCCCCTGGACCCCCGCTTTCGCGGGGGTGACGATTACCCGTCGTGAGGATCATACTTCCTTTTCAGTTCTCAGGAACCGCCGGCGCCGATATGCGCGACCGCTTCAATCTCGACTTTGAGCGACGGGTTTGCCAGGGCCGCTACCTGGACGAGGGTCGAGGCCGGGAAGTTGCCGGTGAAGAATTCGCGTCTTGCTTGCCACACCTTCTCGCGCTGCGTGATGTCGGTGACGAAGATCGTCACCTTGACAACGTCGGCCATATTGCCGCCGGCCGCCTCCAGGAGATGGCGGATTTTGGTGAAGATGACCTTGGCCTGGGCGTATTCGTCGCCTTCAGTCCCTGCGGCAGTCATGCCGGCGACGTAGGCGGCCCCGTTCACCACCAGGCAGTTCGACCAGGTGCCGGCCTGGGGCTCCGCCACGTCGGGGCTGACCGCACGGACAATCTTGCTCATCGCTACGCTCCCAGGTGCTGTTTGAGCTTGGCCACGCGGTCCAAGATCGGCAGAACCTCGTCCGCCTTGCCCGGGGGCACCGGAAAGTTCACCCGCACGACGCCGAGGTCGCGGTAGCGTTTCAGCATATCCGGGTCTTCCGGCGCGCCGCCCAACGTCACCGGCAAGGATTTCGGGTCGCGGCCGGCCTCCTCAGCCATCTGACGGAAGCGAGGCAGGTATTCCTGCGGATTGCCGCTGCTGGCGTTCGGGTACCAGCCGTCGCCATAGCGCACCGCCCGGCGCGCCGCCCACGGGAAGGCGCCGCCGAGGATGACCGGCGGGTGCGGCTTCTGCACCGGCTTCGGCCAGGTCATCATCGGCGAAAAATTGACAAGATCGCCGTGGTATTCCGCGGTCGACTTGGTCCAGATCTCCTTCATAGCCTCGATCTGCTCGCGCATTTTCTTGAATCGAGACGTGAACTCCGTGCCGTGGTTTTCGATCTCCTCGGCGTTCCAGCCGCCGCCGATGCCGAACAGAAATCGCCCGCTCGAGATCTGATCGATCGAGGCGACGAGCTTGGCGGTTTGGATCGTGTCGCGCTGGATCACCAGGCACACCCCGGTGCCGAGCTTGAGCCGCTTGGTCACCGCCGCCGCCACGCTCAGTGTCACAAACGGGTCCATCACATCGTAATACCGTTTCGGCAATTCGCCGCCGCCCGGCGCCGGAGTGCGCCGCGGCACCGGGATGTGCGAGTGTTCGGCCACCCACAAAGCATCGAGCCCCCGCTCTTCCATCGCTATGGCGAGCTCGGTGGGTGAGATCGAGTAGTCGGTGAAAAAGATCGAAGCGCCGAATTCCATAGAAGGCCTCCTCAATGTCTCGTGGCTTGCTGGATCGCTCGCCAGACGCGTTCCGGGGTTGCCGGCATATCGATGTGGGTGATGCCGTATTCCGATAGCGCGTCGACCAGCGCGTTGATCACCGACGGGAGCCCGCCGGCGCAGCCGGCCTCGCCGCAGCCCTTTGCGCCGAGGACGTTGGTTGTGGCCGGAACCGGATGGAATTCGTGCGTGAACATCGGGGCGTCTTCGGCGCGCGGCAATGCGTAATCCATGTACGAGCCGGTCAGCAACTGACCGTGCTCGTCGTAGATCGTATGCTCGCGCAATGCCTGGCCGATGCCCTGCACGATCCCGCCATGGGCTTGGCCATTGACCAGCAGCGGGTTGATGACGGTGCCGAAATCGTTGACGAACGCATAGCGCACGACCTCGACCATACCGGTTTCGGGGTCGACCTCGACCTCGGCGATATGGCACCCGTTCGGGAAAGCTGAGGGCGGGCCGTCGGCGACGAGCTGCACGTCGAGGCTCTGCGGCAATTCCGGCGGCAACTTCAGGCCGGAGCGGAGCTTGTCGGCCAATTCCATGATGCCGACCGAGCGGTCCGTGCCCGCGATCACGAACCGGCCGGCGCGAAATTCGATGTCCGCGACCGCTGCCTCGAGCACGTGCGCGGCGATCTGCTTGCCGGTCTCGACCACCTTGTCGCCGGCTGCGACGATAGCGGTGCCGCTCGTCATCATCGATTTCGAGCCGCCGGTGCCGCCGCCCGCGATCAGCTCGTCGCTGTCGCCTTGCAATAGCCGGATCTTCTGGAACGGGATGCCGAGCCGTGTGCTGAGCACTTGTGCGAAGGGCGACGCGTGGCCCTGACCGTAATCGAGCGTGCCGGTGATGATCGTGACGGTGCCCTCCGGCTCGAAGCGGATGCCGCCCATCTCGCGGCCGGGTGGGCCGGTCAGTTCGAGGTAGTCGCTGATCCCCCGCCCGCGCAGCCGGCCGCGCGCCCGGCCTTCCGCCTTGCGCGCGGCAAAGCCTTCCCAATCGGCGAGCGCCAAAGCTTGGTTCAACAGGTTGGGGAAGTCGCCGCTGTCATAAGTCGTGCCGTTGGGGGCCTTGTAGGGCATTGCCTCGGGCGGAATATGGTTGCGCCGGCGCAGCTCGACGCGGTCGATCCCCATTTCAGCCGCGGCCGCGTCTACCAGCCGCTCCATGTAATAGTTGGCCTCGGGCCGGCCGGCGCCGCGATAGGCGCCGACCGGCGTCGTGTTGGTGAACGCGCATTTGGTCGAGACTTCGATCAGCGGGGTCTTGTAGACCCCGAGCGTGTTCCTGACCGCATTGCGGGTCGGCGGGCCCGGCGCGCCGTAAGTCGCGCCGAGATTGCCATAGATGGTCAGCCGCACCGCCAGAAAATTGCCGTCGCGATCAAGCGCCAATTCGGCGGTCGTCTCGGCGTCGCGGCCATGCGTGTCGGACAGGAAGCTGCCCGAGCGGTCGTCGGTCCATTTGACCGGGCGGCCGAGCTCGCGGGCCGCGTGCATGATGCAATAATATTCGGCGTAGGTGGGCTGCTTCATGCCGAACGAGCCGCCGACGCGATCGGTGATTACGCGCAGCTTGTCGCGCCCGACCCCAAACACGCCGGCGATGTAATTGCGGAACCCGAACACCCCCTGGCCCGGCACATGGAGGGTCCAATGCTGATGTTCGGGGTCGTACAGCGCGGCCGCGGCGCGCGGCTCCATCGCATTGACGACGATCCGGTTGTTGCGCAGATCGAGCCGTGTCACATGGGGGGCGCCGGCAAAAGCGGCGGCCACTTTCTCACTGTCGCCATAGTGAAAATCGAGCCCGACATTCCCGGGCACGTCGTCGTAGAGACGCGGCGCGCCGGGCGCGGCCGCCTCCCGGGCTGACGTGACGGCCGGCAACGGGTCGATATCGACGACGACCGCTTCCGCGGCGTCCTTGGCCTGCCCGGCAGTCTCGGCGACGATTGCGGCGATCGGGTCCCCGACATAGCGGACCTTGTCGGTCGCCAGCGCATACCGGACCGGGCTCAGCATCGGTGTCCCGTCCCGATTGTTCATGACCTGCCGCGGCGGCAGCGGGCCGACGCCCCCGGCTTCCAGATCCGCCGCGGTATAGACCCCGAGCACCCCCGGCATGCCGCGCGCCGCCGCGGTGTCGATGCCGCGGATGATGCCGTGCGCATAATGGCTGCGCACGATCGCGCAATAGGCTTGGCCCGGAAGATTGATGTCGTCGGTGAACCGGCCCTTTCCGGACACGAGCACCGGGTCCTCGCTGCGCGGCACCGGCTGACCGATCGCATACCTGTCGAGATCGAGCAGTGTCGGATCGACGAAATCATCCATGCGTCATCTCCTTCGCGTCCCGCAAACTACCGCCGCGATGCAGCATTCGCCAAGCGTCGAGGCAATCGTCTAAACCACGCCTCACCCGGGGCAACCAAGTGGGCTGATCGATGAGGATGCGCATGCGGGCTACCCAGCCCGGAGAAAGGCATACCGGCTTGCTCGCCGCGCGCATCGCGCGCCATTGGGGGCGTCGCCCGAGACGCGGGCTGCTGGCCTTGCTCGGCCCCGGGTTGATCACCGGCGCCTCCGACGACGATCCGAGCGGGATCGCGACCTATTCCCAAGCAGGCGCGCAATTCGGCTACAGCATGGCTTGGGTCATGCTGTTCACCTGGCCTCTGATGGCCGCCATCCAGGAAATCAGCGCCCGCATCGGCCGCGTCACCGGGCACGGCATCGCCGGCAACATCCGTCGGCATTACCCGCCCTGGCTGCTGCGCGGGATCGTCGTACTTCTGCTCGCCGCCAACATCATCAATCTGGGGGCCGATCTCGGAGCGATGGGGGAGGCCCTGCGGCTGCTCATAGGCGGCCCGCCGCATCTCTATGTCGTCGGCTTCGCGATCGGCTGCGCGCTCCTCGAAATCTTTGTGCGCTATGAACGCTACGTCTCGATCCTCAAATGGACGAGCGTCTCACTATTCGCCTATGTCGCGACGGCGCTGGTGGTTGACGTGCCATGGACTCGGGTCGCCTATAACCTCGTAGTGCCGACCCTCAGCTGGGACAAGGACTACATCGTGGCGATCGTTGCTGTGCTCGGCACGACGATCACGCCTTATTGCTTCTTCTGGCAGTCCTCGCAGGAAGCGGAGGACGAGCGCGTCGATCCGGCCGCCCACGCACTGATCGACGCGCCGGAGGAGGCCCGGTCCGAGATCGGCCGCATCCGGATCGATACCTATCTCGGCATGGGGTTCTCCAACCTGATCAGCCTCTTCATCATCATCACCACGGCGGCGACCCTCAATGCGCACGGCATCACCGACATCCAGACCTCGTCGCAAGCGGCGGAGGCGTTGCGGCCGATCGCCGGCGTCTTCACCTTCGCCCTCTTCGCCGCCGGCATCATCGGCATCGGAGTGCTGGCCGTGCCGGTGCTGGCCGGGTCGGCTGCCTACGCCCTCGGCGAGGCGTTGGACTGGCCGACCGGCCTCGCCCGCAGGCCGCTCGATGCGAAAGCCTTTTACGGCGCGATCGCGGCCGCCACGTTGATCGGCGTCCTGATCAACTTCGTCAACCTCGATCCGATCAAGGCATTATTCTGGTCGGCCGTCATCAATGGCGTCGTGGCGGTGCCATTGATGGTCGTGATCATGCTGATGGCGATGCGGCGTAGAGTGATGGGAGCATTCACACTGCCGTCGCTGCTATGGGTCATGGGTTGGCTATCCACTGCGGCCATGACCGTTGCCGTGGCGGCGATGTTTGTGACCTGGTGATATTCAACCCGCTTTAAGTCGTCATCACCGGGCTTGACCCGGTGATCCACGCCCTCATTGTGACGATCGAGCCCGGGTCGAGTTCCATGGATGGCCGGATCAAGTCCACGGCTGTCCGGTTCAGCAGGGGTTCCATTACAGCGCCATTTGATCGGGGTTGGTGGGGATCGAGGTTTCGGGATCGAGCAGGCGGTGGATCGGTCGGCGGTGCATCAGATTGAGGCGAACCAGGCGGGCGAAGGCGAGCGGGCTGGTAACCGCCTGTTGCCCCGCCTGAGCCAGCCGCAGCAACAGAAAAGCGATCAGCGCGACCGCGATCTGGATGCGCACAGCATTCTCGCTGATGCCGAGAAGCGGCGGATTTTGAGGGTCTGCTTGACCCATCGGAAGAACAGCTCGATGGCCCAGCGCCGTTTGTAGATATCGTCGATCTCCTGGGCCGAAGCGTCGAGATCGTTCGACAGGATGCGCAACACCTTGCCGGCGTCGAGCTTGACCCGAACCTCGCGCACCGCGTCCTGAAAGGGGTTGTTGCGCCCGCTGCCCCTGTTCATGCCAGGGGCAGGCTCTGGCGTGCCGGCACATGGCCGATCCTGTCGGCGAGGATGGCGCTGCCCTCGGGCACCGCCAACTCCTCGACCACCGCCAACGGGGTATTGGATTTGAGGCGAGTGACGATCCGGCATTGCGCGGCGTCGAGCTTGGACCCCCAGGCATAGTCGTAATAACCAGATCGAAAACGTAGGTGGCGCCGGGCTCGATCGGCATCGGCTGGGCGGCGGTGATGTCCCCCGGGTCATGTGTGGATGGCCCCCGGCTCGCAAGGATCTTTCCGCGTGTCGGCAACTGAAGGTCGCTTGCGGTCATGTGTCCGGCCTGTGGTCGCGGCCGGTGGCCGAAGGCCCTGATGGGTTCCGTGGGATCGAGGCCTTGATCAAGCCCGCGGGGTCGCGTTGCCCGATGACCCGTGACAGGTATCCCTCGACCCGTCGGTTTGACCGGTCCTCGGGCTTGACCCGGGGATGCCATCACGCGTCTTCACCCTCGCAAGTCTTGGTGGTTCAAAGTCGAGTTTCTTTGTTCGATCAGCGAGCCGTTTCTCCGTCCCGGCCTGATTTCCGCAGGGCGCCGCGCGCCGCCGCGGTCAAGACGGGCCGCAGGCCACCGCCGCAGGCGGCGCGCAGCGGTCTTGACGGCGGTGAGCACGTGGGCCTTCAGCCCACGGACTTGATCCGTGGGGTCAGGCTCCAGCCAGGTTGGGGCACGGCTGATCCTGCCGTGGCCGGCGATAGGCTTGTTGGCGCATCATCACCGCCCAACCGATGCGCGCCATCTTGTTGGCGAGCGCGCAGGCGGCGACCTTGCGCTCCTTGGTCGCGAGCAATTTGACCAGCCAGGGATCCTGCTGGGCTCACTTGCTGCACAGCACCGACATGGCGCCCCATCGGGTCAAGCCCGAGGGCAGGCTGTTGCTGTTGACGAGCAGTCGGCGCAGATAACCGTTGCCGCGCTTGCTGATCGGACCCAGTTTGACCCCCGCCTTCGCAGGGGCAAGCTCTTTCCTCCCGTCCCGTCCTGCTGCGATGCCAGACCAAACGAGGCGGAGAAGTGCCGGCCGCTGCCGAAGGCGGCGGGGTCGACGGCCATTGCTGCCATAGCACTGGACAGGATCGGTCCGTAGCCGGGGATGGTGATCAGGTGCTGGCAGGTCTGATTGCTGCGGCCCCAGTCGAGGATCGGCTTGTCGACGATCTCGATGCGTCGCTCGAGCCCGCACAAGGTCTCCACGATCGCCAGCAAGCCCTCGTGCAGCGGCGGCGGAATGCGCTGGTCTGCCGGATCGGCCAGGATCGCCGCGAGCTCGCCGACGTGATGCGGACCTTCGGCGACGACGATGCCAAACTCCGCCATCAGCCCGCGCAACGTGTTTATCAGCATGGTGCGTTGCTTGATCAGCATCTCGCGCACCCCCGCCTGCGCGGGGGCAGGCTCTTGTGAATGCCAGCGGCATGAATGCCAGCGGCCGCTTTCTGCGCCTCGGTCTTGATCGCGACAAACCGCATCGATGGCCGGCTCACCGCCTCGCAGATCGCCGCGGCATCCGCCGGGTCGTTCTGGTTGCGCCGCACATAGGCCTTCGCCCACGGGTCCGGCCGTTGGCCGGCCCGAGGACAGGCTCCGGCCGGCGGGATCAGCCGCACGTCATGGCCCAGCTTGGCGATCTCCCGGGCCCAGTAATGCGCCGTCGCGCACGCCGCCATCCCGACCAGGCAGGGCGGCAGCTCGGCAAAGAACGCCAGAACCTGCCTCCGGCGCACCGCGCGACGCAGCGCCACTGCCCCCAATGCATCAACTCCATGCACCTGAAACACCGCTTTGGCCAGATCCAGCCCAATCGTTGTAACCTGCTTCGTGGATGGCTCCCGTCTGTTGGCGTTGTCGACAACCCAACTCTGGCACACAGATGCCGCGAGGGGGCCATCCACCCCATCAAGCCCGTGGGCAGGCTGTTGACCCGCGCCGGGGTGATCGCGGCAAAGATCGGCCGGTCGGCGTCGGGATCGTAAACGACGTGCAGCTTGGCGCCGCACACGCCCTGGGAAAACCGTGCCCAATCGAGGCTGCGCGCGTCGAGCCTGAGCCCGGTCGCATCGATCAGATAGGTGGTCTCGGCCAAGCTGCGGCGCAGTCCACGATGGGCGCGGCCGATCATCAGCTCAGCAGCGCGGCGAAGAATTCGGCCGGCGTCCGCCAAGGTCGCGCGCCGCGGCAGTTTGGCGCCCAGATGGTAGAGCCGCGCCCGGTGGCTCTCGATCCCACCGACAATCTCACGCAGGCTCGCCGCGCCAGAAAGCTGCCCGTACAGCATGGCCAGAAATTGACTTTCCGTCGTCAACCGGCGAGCCCGAACATCGGCCCGGTGCTGCTTCACCAACGCGTCGAACTCCTCCCACGGGATGTGCTTCAGCAACTGATGAAAAACGCTATTGTAATGACGCATGGCATTGACCCCCGCTCGTGTCCGGATCGTTCCCTAACAATCCCGGCCCAGTGGAATCAATGCCATGCGCTATGTAGAGCAAAAAATGTACCGGACAGCCGTGGGCTTGACCCGGCCATCCACCCGTCGCGGGCGAGCTGATGCTGTACCCGTTTCCGTGGATGCCCGGCGCAAGGCCGGGCATGACTACCAAGATGACACTGAATCATCTGAATACGTCAGAGGACTAGCAGGCTGCTGAAAAAACTCGCGTGTCATTTCGGGACGGCCCGTCAGGGCCGGGCCCGGAAACCATGAACACTGGCCAATCCATCGATTTCTTTGGTCCGTGTTCCTAGATTCCGGGTTCGCGGGCAAAGCCCGCGCTCCGGAATGACAATGTTCCTGCATTTTTCCCCAGGTTGCTAGCTGCGTCCGGGCAATGTTCGAGTACGATTTCATGCGCAATGCCTTCGCGGCAGCATCTGTGGTCGCGATCGTCGCGGGCATCGTCGGCTACTTTTTGGTGCTGCGCGGCCAGACATTTGCCGGACATGCCTTGGCGCATGTTGGGTTCACCGGCGCCACCGGGGCCGTCCTCGTCGGCATCACCCCGCTCTGGGGCTTGGTGCTGATGACATTGGCCGCCGGGATCGGCATGGGCTCCTTGGGCGAGCGGCTGGCGCAGCGGGACGTGGCAATCGGCCTGGTGCTCGCCTTGTCGCTGGGTCTCGGCCTGCTGTTTCTGCATTTTTATACTGCCTTCGCGACGCAGGCGACGACCCTGCTGTTCGGCAATGTGTTGGCCGTCGATCTCCGTACGGTCTGGACATTGCTGGCGCTCGGTGCGGTGAGCCTCGGAGCCCTCGCAATCATCTCCCGCCCCCTGCTTTTCGCGACCTTGCAACCCGAGCTGGCCGAAGCAAAGGGCGTCTCGCTGCGGCTTTATTCCGTATTGTTTCTGGCGGTTGTCGCGTTGACGACGGCCGAATGCGCGCAAATCGTCGGAGTGTTGCTGGTATTCGCGCTGATGGTCGGCCCCGCCGCGGCAGCTCAGCGGTTGACCAGCGGTGTGGCAACCGGCGTCCTGCTCTCGGGAATTTTGGCGCTCGTCGAGGCTTGGCTCGGCATCACCCTCGCCTTCTATACCGACTGGCCAACCAGCTTCTGGATTACCGCGCTGAGTGCAGCCGTTTACCTCCTCACCATTCTTCCACGGTAGCAGCCAGCCTCAGTCGGCGAGCCTTGGCTGAGCCGCGGCGGGTGCTCGGACCTCGCCGATCGGGGTGCGGGCGAGAGCCAGGGTCACCACTGCACCAATCAGCGCCAGCGCGCCCGCCAGAATGAAGGCGGAATTGAAGCTGCCGGTCGCCTCGACGATGTAGCCGGTCACGATCGGCGCGAGCAGCCCGAAGGTGTTGCCGCCGAGCACCAGAAACGCGAAGGCGCGGCCGGCATCGGCAGGCGAGCGCAACAAATCGCCGACCAGCGCCCCATTCGCGGCCGGCCCGACATTGCCGAACGAAGCCGCGATCGAGACTAGAACGACTACGGCAGTGAGCGATTGCGCGACCGGGATCAGCAAGCCAGCCGCCGTCAGGAGCAGGCAGAGTGCAACCAGATAGCGGCGTTTGCCGGCGCGCACCGCCTCGGCGGACAGCAATCTGTCGCCGCACCAGTTGGCGATGATGTTGACGACCGAGGCGGCGAAGAACGGGATCGACGTGAAGATGCCCGACCCGACCAGCGACAGTCCGCGCGCGGTCTGCAGGTAATTGGGCAGCCACGTCATGTAGAGATAGACCGAGTAGACGAGGCAGCCCTGCGAGACGAAGAGACCCCACATCGCAGGGCAGCGGATGAGGCCGAGATAGCCGACCCCATCGTGGCTCGGCGGCTCGATGCCGGCGTCGCGCTCGGCGAAGATGCGCTGTCGCTCCGAGTGCGGCAGCCATCGCGTCTTTTCCGGCGTCGATACGACAGCCGACCAGAGCGCTACCCAGCCGAACCCGATCGCCCCGGTGATGATGAACGACCAGCGCCACGACGCCACCTCGATCAGCCACGCGACAAAAGGCGCGCCGAGCGCCAACCCCAGGCTAGAGCCGGCCGAGATCGCGCCGATTGCGGTCCCGCGCTCGGTATAGGGTGCCCAGGCGCGCACGCTGCGATAGGTGACCGGCGCGAACGGGGCCTCGCCGATCCCGAGTCCCAGCCGCGTCAGCAGCATCGCGGCAAAGCTCGACGCCACGCCGGTCGCCATCTGCGCCGCCGACCACACCACCGTAGCGACCGACGCGACGACATGCGCGCCCCAGCGATCGATCAGCCGCCCGCCCGGCAGCATCATCAGCACATAGGCCCACAGGAAGGAGGAGAACAGATAGCCGAGCGCCACCGGCGACAAACCGAATTCCTGCGCGATCGGCTTGCCGGCGACCGACATGTTGACGCGATCGACATAGGCGATCAGGTTGAACAGAAACAGCAGGAAAAAGACCCAATACCGCCGACGCGTCGTCTTCATGGGATGCGTTTCCTCGCTTCGTGGCGGCGGGCCTTCGCAACGGGGCCGCCTCGCATCATATTAACCGGCGATTTGCCGGCCGCCAGTGGTTAGCAGCCGGCAGTGGCTGGCATCATCGCGACGACGATGCGCAGGAGGAAGCGAGATGGCGGACAAGATTCGGCTGGGCCTGATCGGCGCCAGCGTCAGGGGCACATGGTCGGCGCGTTCCCACCTGCCGGCCTTGCAGGCCAGTTCGGATGTCGAATTGACAGCGGTCTGCACCACCCGGGCCGACAGTGCCGAGGCGGCGCGCCGGGCTTGGGGCGCCCGTCTGGCTTTCGACGACTGGCGCAAGATGATCGCCTCGCCGGAGATCGACGCGGTCGCGGTCGTCGTGCGCGTGCCGTCGCACTACGAACCGACCAAGGCGGCATTGGAGGCGGGCAAGCACGTCTATTGCGAATGGCCGCTCGGGCGAACGACGGCGGAGGCGGCGGAACTGGCGGCGCTCGCCAAGACCAAGGGGCTCGTCACCACGGTCGGCCTGCAGGCCCGCGTCAATTCTGCCGTGATGCACATGAAGGAACTGGTCGAGGCCGGCTTTGTCGGCGAGGTAATGGCCGTCCACGTCAGCCTGATGCGCGAGGGCGTCTTGTCCCGGCCGTCGCACCGCACCTGGCAGCGCGACGCCGAACTCGGCGCCAACACATTGACGATCGCCAACGGCCACACGGTCGACGCAATGCGCTTCGTCACCGGCGACTTCCGCCGGCTGTCCGCTGTGGTGGCCACCCAGGCGAAGCAGTGGCTCGACACCGGCACCAACACATGGCTCGACGTCACCTCGCCCGATAACGTGCTGATCAGCGGCCGGCTGGCGAATGGCGCCGTGGCGTCGGTCCATATCGGCGCCATTCCGTTCGCCGGCAGCGGCTATCGCATGGAAATCTACGGCCGCAACGGGACCCTGGTCGCAACGGGCGAGGATTCGCCGCAGTTGAGCGAGGTTTTCCTGCACGGTGCGAAGGGTGCCAATACGCTGGCGCCGCTGCCTGTGCCAGAGCGTTTCAAGTTCGCCGCGCCCGGAACGCCGTCCGGCGAAGCCGTCAATGTCGGTCAAATGTACACGCTGTTCGCCCAGGCGATTCGAAATCGGGCGATCCGCGACGGCGAAAGCCGCCAACCGACCTTCGAGACCGCAGTCGACCTGCATCACTTGGTCGACGCCATCAAGCAGGCGTCGGATACCGGCCGCGAGACGGTGTTCAAGTGATAGAGGACACGCTGTTACGAGCAAATCGCTGCCATCGGCTAGTCATGCAGCGCTCAGATCCCGACACCCGCTGAGCGGCTATGCCAACCAAGGCCGCCATACCGAGACCGTAGCGGCTGTGCGCAAAACTAGACTTTCGACGAGCCGAAGCCACCAGCGATCTCAATGGATCCCGGTTACCGAAAGGTATGACCGAAAGTTGTTTGCCGGGTTCGGCCGCCGGTGACAAGTAGCGCCAAGATTACGTTCAGAGTCGCGACCTGCAGCGGATATAGTCGATCAGTATCCCATTGCTTTGTCGACTTCCTGCAACAGCCGGCCGCCGGCTTCGAGGCTGCGGATGTTCGCGGTGATCTCCGTCACCAGCTGGGCGACGGTCGGCCGGCGCGCGACGTGCGGCATCACCGTGACTTTGGGGTGCAGCCACAGTGGGCTGTCCGGCGGCAGGGGCTCGGGCCACAGCGCGTCCAATGCAGCGTAGGACAGTTGTCCCGAGTTGAGCGCGCGGATCAGATCCTCGGCCACCACATGCTTGCCGCGCCCGACATTCACCAGCATCGCCCCTCTCGGCATCATTGCGAAGGTGCGAGCGCAGAAGATGCCTTCGGTCTCCCGCGTCAGCGGCAACAGGCAGACGGCGATGTCGGTCTGATTGAGAAACGGCTCGAGCTGGTCGCCGCCGTGAAAAATCGGCACTTCCTCCTTCTCGCGCGGCGAGCGGACCCACGCCGAGACCGGGAAACCGAGCGACTTCAGTACCAGCGCCGGCGCTTTCGCCATCATGCCGTAGCCGAGGAACCCGATGCGCCGTTCCTCGGGCCGGACGATCCTTGTGCGGCGCCACTCCCGACTGGCCTGAGCCGCCTCATAGCCGGGCATGTCGCGATGAAAGCGCAGCACATGCATGACGACGTATTCCGTCATCATCGGATCGCCGCCCGGCGGCTCCATCTTGCCAAGCGGGGCTTTCGGCAGCTTTGGATGATCGACAAACGCCTCCACCCCGGCCGAGCGGCTGAACATCGCCTTCAGATTCGGCAATTCGGGAAGTGCATCGAAGTCGGGGTGCATGAAGGCGAGGTATTCGATATCCGCCAGCCTCTCCCGGATCGGGCCAAATGCGGATTTCCAGATCGGGAAGCTTTTCCGCGAAGGTGTCGCGCCACGCCTTCGCGTTGCCGATACGCTTGTCTAGATCGACGATGAGCAGCGCCATAGTTCTCTCCTGAGTTCCCTTCAGCGCCGCCCGGCCTGCGCGCGGGCCTTGTCGAGATCGGGGACGTTGCTGGCGGAAGCCACGTCGCCCAGCCGCGAACCCCGCGTAACCGCGAGCGCGGCGACCGCGGCTTCGTTTTCGGTAATCTTCGCCATGATCGCTTCCTTGGCGCGGTCGAAGACGCCGCGATTGGTGGCGACGAAGTGCTGCGATTGGCGCAGCCCGGCGAGATAGCCGTTGATTTCCGGCACGACGTAGCGGGCCACCATGTCCCAGCTGCGCATCGTGTTTTCCGGGTTGGCCCAGTCGTGCACGAAACCTACGAGAGTGCCGAAGCCGCCGCTGATCTCGAGCACGGATTTGATCCGCGCGACCAGATCGTCCGGCGTGCCGATTGTCGCCGAGGCCCCGTCCGAGAACGCGGCCTTGTCGACCGCCTCATCGGGGTCGCTGAACGGCTTCGCATCCGGCCGCTGCAATGTCCCGACAACGTACTGGTTGTGATGGCGCAGCAGGCCTTCGCGGGCCTCGGCGCGCGCCTTTTCGCGGGTCTCGGCGATGTGCCAGCTCAACAGGACGCGCCAGTTCTTGCGGTCGACCGTCTTGCCGTGCTTGGCGGCGGCGGCCTCGGCAAAGCCCCATTGCGTCGGCAGGGCGTTCAGGCCCTCGCTCGACATCGACCCGATCGAGATGATGCCGATCCCGTGCTTGCCGGCCAATGTCATGCCGGATGGGCTGATCTGCGAGGCGACGGCGAAGGGCATCTCCTCCTGCAGGGGCAACAGCTGCAATGCCGCGTCCTGCAATGTGAACCAATCGCTTTTTGCCGTCACCCGCTCGCCGTTGAACAGCCGCCGGATGACGCCGATCGCCTCGTCCTGGCGGTCGCGCTGGACCATCGGATCGATCCCCAGGGTGTGGGCGTCGGAAGCGAGCGCGCCGGGGCCGGACCCGAAGATCGCCCGCCCGCCGGTCATCCAGTCGAGCTGCACCATGCGCTGCGCGACATTGAACGGATGGTGGTAGGGCAACGAGATGACCCCGGTGGCGAGCTTGATGCGCTTCGACCGCTCACCCGCCGCGGCAAGGAACATCTCGGGCGAGCCGATCATCTCCCAGCCGCTCGAATGGTGCTCGCCACACCAGAACTCGTCGTAACCGAGCCGGTCGAGATGCTCCACGAGGTCGAGATCGCGGCGGAACTGCAACATCGGATGCTCGCCGACCGGATGGTGCGGGGCGAGGAAGGCGCCGAAATTCAAACGCGGCATGTCGGGTCTCCTGTGGAGCAATGATGGAGGCGGGTTATTCCACACCCTCGACGATCCGCAGATCGCGATCGGCGGCCTTGCCGAGGACCCTGAGTGCGGCCTGGTACCCTTCGCTGTCGTGCGCGGCGGCGGCGTTTTCGACGCTGTCGAATTCGATGATCACCACCCGTTGGATCAGCCCCGCTTCGTAGGCTTTCGCCGCGGTTCCGCGAGCCAGGAACCGCCCGCCGGCGGCGGTGATCGCAGGGCCGGCGAGCTTGGCATAACCGGCCAACGCCGCCGCATCCGAAATCGACCGATAAGTCGCGACCCAATACGCCTTTGCCATGACCATCTCCATTTCCACCGATATGCTGCGTAAACGTATCTCTGCGCAGAGCACTTCGCCAGTCCCCCTCATTGCGAGGACCCGGTGGCTTGACCCGCGGAGACGAGATAATCTGGTTACAGGTCCCCGTACAGATCGCGCCATTCGGGATTGAGCCGATTGATGAGCTCGATCTTCTTCCGACGCGAGCCAGCCTTTATTTGCTTCTCCCTCGCGATCGCCCCGGACGCATCGGCTCCCGTCTCATAGTAGACGAGCTTGGAGACGTTGTAGCGGTTCGTAAATCCGGGTAGCAGCTTTTCCCGATGCTGATGAACCCGCGCCCGGAGATCACCTGTGACGCCGGTGTAGAGCACCGTGTTGCCCTGGTTTGTCCAGGATGTAGACGCAGTAGACTTTTTCCACACCTCCTCCGGCCGGCTTACCTGTCATTGCGAGGAGCGCAGCGACGAAGCAATCTCGTGCCCCCGAGATTGCTTCGCTGCGCTCGCAATGACAATAATCCCTCATCTGACCTCGCCCCTTCTTTTCGGGCGCGAAACCTGACGGGGGTACCAGCAATACCGTCGCGGAAAGAATTGGCATAAATGTTTTAACAATAAGAGACTCTAGTGCTCGCCTGCTTCCGGCATTCTAGGAATGCCAGTTCTCGGCACCGGGTCGGAAAATAATGTGTTGCCGTCATTGCGAGGACCCGCGGGCTCGACCCGCGCGGACATAGCAATCCCGATCCGAGGCCACCCTGGCTCGCAATGACAACCACTAGCTCCGCTTGGGTAACGACACGTGACGTGAATGTGTCAAGTTTGATACGGCCAATGCGAGTTCGTCGATCGATGCAGTGAGGCGGGTATCGATTTTGTCGAAGGCTTGTTTGAGGCTAGTTGGGGTAGCGCGGCGGCCTGGCAGGGCTGCTGCGCCAACCAGCACAACGCTGCCAAGCTTCGGCTCGCCGACAACAAACCACCAGCAACTACCGGCTGATCAGCCCATGATCCCTCGGCCCACGACCCTCGCCGGATGGATACGGCTTTGAAGTGATTAGGCAGGGCGCACATCGGTTGCGCATACCTCGGAATTCCGGGCCCGAATTGACGTGGGTCAAGGAACGGAAAATACGCTCCCGTTAACCGTGGGCTTGCCGAAAGGGCGGTACCGCTTAGGGGGCGGGAGCCGAAGCTCGTAAGGGGGTCAGATGGACTCTGTTTGAGAGTGCACCTCTAAACTAGCAACGAGCAACCATGATTGATCACGTCTCGATTGCGGTAAAAGACCTTGCCGCCAGCGTCGCCCGCTTAGGAGCGCATCCCAGCACCGCTTCGCTTCGTGCCGCTGGCGGAACGCACTTACACGGTGGGTTTCGGCAAATCCTATCCGGAGTTCTGGTTGAATGCGCGGCCCTTGATGACCGAGGTGCCGCATGACTCTGGCAATCACATCTGCCTCCGCGCCCCCGACGAGGCGGCAGTGATCGAATTCCACTCGATCGCGCTGAAATTCGGATGTAAGAGCGCCGGCGCGCCCGGCGTGCGCCAGGCCGCGAAGACGAGCTATTTCACCGCCTTCACTTATGATTTCGACGGCAACAAAATCGAGGCCGCCACCTTTCCGAGCAACATCTAATGTTCGATCTATCCAAATGGCTGCGATCTCCGATCCCCCTATGACAAACCCAGCTGTGGGAATGCCCATGGAAGGGATTGTAATCGATACCAACGTGTTCGTTGCGGCGGGCTTCAACCCGAGGAGCGCATCCGCACGCGTCCTAACAGCCGCCGGCATGGACGCTCTCGCCTTATCTGCAACACGTCGACCCGACGCGAAACCGAGATGATCCTAGTGCGCATTCCGCGCCTCGACTGGGAGGGGGTTCACTGATCTCTTTCAGCCGGAGGGGGAGTTTACTGACCCGGTCGATGCTGACGCGTTTACCCTCATCACAGATCCGGGCGATCGCAAATCTGCAGCGCTCAGCGCAGCGGCGAAAAGGCCACTTGTGACCAATGACAACGATCTATTGGCGGCTCGAAATGCAACCGGCATCGACGCGCTTACTCCGCGCGCCTTCCTCGCACGAGAGAGAAAGAACACCTAAACCGTGCCGAGCCTGCGCCAGACCGCATCAACGTTGTCAATATTGCTCCCGACCTAGCCGGGTGCTGAAAAAGGGTGGCGAAATTTGCGCATTGTGATCCCTTGGGGCAGGGGAAGGGGGTAGCGATGCGCGGTGACGATGCGATTTGTGGTAGCCTTTTCAGCTACATAGACCTTGAGAAGCGGATTCGGGCGGATCACCCGCTGCGGGTGATTCCCGCGATCGCCAATGCGGCGCTCAAGTCGTTGTCTAGTGAGTTTAAAAAGCTCTAGTCGCCGCTCGGCCGCGAGTCGATCCCGCCGGAGCGGCTGATAGGTGCTCTGCTGTTGCAGGCGTTCTATTCGATCCGCTCGGAGCGGCAGCTGGTCGAGCGTATCGACCATGATCTGTTGTTCCGCTGGTTTGTCGGGCTCGGCATCGAAGACGCGGTGTGGGGTGCGACGAGCTTCACCAAGAACCGCGACCGGCTGCTCGAGGCGATGTGGCAGCCCAGTTTCTCGCCGCCGTGCTGGCACAAGAGAAGAGCCTGCCCCGGCGCAGGTGTTGTGTCCCGCGAGTTTAGTGAGGAGCTCGGCAGGAGCGTGGTAGTCGAGACATCGCAAACGGGTGCGATTGTAGTCGGCGACGAAGGTGTGGAGGTAGGCATCGCGTTCGGCATGGCTGAGAAAGCGGCGGTGGTGGGCGGCGCGGTTTTGCGGCATCCGGGCAAGATGCTCGCCGAGGCGGCGGTTGAAACGCTCGACCATGCCCCCCGCCTTCGCGGGGGCAGGCTGTTGGTTTGCGGCCGGAAGGGCTGGGTGAGGCGGTGGGTGATGGCGCGCGCCGCGCAGGTGGGGTCGAAGAGGTGGTCGCCCGAGGGTCTGTCCTGGGGTTTTGCCTTCTTGTCGACGGCGAAGCGGTCGGTGAACTCGGAGCCGTTGTCGGTCAGGATGGTGTGGACCGGGAGCGGAAAGCGGTCGAGAAAGCGCTCCAGGAAGGCCGCCGCGGTGGCGGCCCGGCGATCGGGGAGAATTTCGAGGTAGACAAAGCGTCGAGGAGGCCTTCGGCTGGGCCAAGACGGTGGCCGGCTTGCGCAAGATGCGGCATCGCGGACTGCTCAAGGTCGATTGGCAATTCACCCTCGCGATGGTCGCCTATGACCTCGTCCGCCTGCCCAAATTGCTCGCCGCGGTTGCGCCATCAGGCACAACCGACATCAGCCCGCGTGCCATTGCGCGCCCGCGGCCAATTCGACCTACCGCCAAACCCGCCGCCCGCCTTATTGCCCATTATCCCGGAAGCCAGAGTGCGCTAAATTCGGCATTTTTCAGCGCCCTGCTAGTGCGCACGCCAATGACGCAGCACCGGATCGACGCTCGCAGATGCAGCACGGTGCGTTGCATCTTGGTCATCGCCTCCAACACGCCGCTTTCGGGTGACACCCTATTAGCGTCCGAACACGGCTCCATGATCTCGGCTAGGGTGCACTAATCCCATTGCTCTTCGCCCAATCGCACTGATCTGATCGGTCGTGACGCAACCGACTAGTTGATCTCTGTCCACGACCGGGAACACCTTGTGGTGGTGCCGATAGAAATAACCCTCGACCAGCTCTCGGAACGAGAGGTCTGGTGACACGGCAATCGTAACAAGTGAGGTCGTTTTGCGTGCCGGCCCCCAATTAAATTGCTGTAATATGCGATTTGCCGGGTATGCGTCGATCCGCCGGTCCGTAAGTCGTGAATGAGGGGCACGAGCCCCGTTCATGACAGAGGTCCAAAATGATCAGGTTGCGTACGCCGTTCCTTGCCGCAGCACTCTTTACGAGCGTTGCTGTGGTCGGACTGACACCCGCTTTGGCGCAAACCGCGCCGGGACCGGCGAATTCCACTGCAGCACCAAGCGAGGCGCGGGATCACGTGATGGGGCGGATGATGCCCGGACAATTCGTCGACGGGCGCATCGCGTTCTTGAAGGCCGAGCTAAAGATCACGCCGGCGCAAGAGACTCAGTGGCAGCAAGTCGCGGCGGCGATGCGCCAGAATGCCAAGGCACTCGACGAAACAATCAGCAGCGCGAGGCAGAACCGCACTGGCATGGACGCTGTCCAGCGCCTCGAGCTGCACGAGCAATTTGCGAAAGTGCGGGCTGACAACGATGCCCGTCTTCTGTCTGCATTCAAGCCGCTATACGCCAGCTTGTCGCCCGAACAGCAGCAAATGGCCAACCAGCTGGTCGGGAGCCCACCACCATTGGCATCATCGCGCCTGATTCCGCTGGGTCCATCGGCTAGAAAAGCCGCCGAGGCATCTCGGCGGCTTTCCACGGTATAGCGGGAATTCTGCCCGGCACGGCCGGAGCTCCCGATCAGGCCGTTGGTGAAGGCGGTGGTGCCGAGTACCACGGCGTCGCGCGGCCAGGCTTCAGGTGCGCACTCACCGCGAAAGTGCGGCCTCGCTCTCGCCAGCCACAAACAAGTCGAAAGCGCCACATGGCTGGCTCCCCGCGCGGACAGACCCGGTAGTGAGGGAATTAGTCGCCATCAACGCACGTGCCGCCGCCGTGTCCCCGCGCTCCAGCGCGCTCGCCCCAAGCCCCGCTTCACGCCAGGTACGCAAAAAAAGCGTCGAGCGGTAGCTCGACGCCAAGGACAAGGCTTGGCTCACAGGGAGACAAACAGCCAAGCCATGCTCACTTTTACGCGAGGACAGAACACTGCATCCCCAACCATGATACAGGACCTCGGGGACCGCACCAGGCTTCGCGCTGGAGGAAGCCGGATTCGAACCGTTGCTACCAGGTGTCACTAACAAGGCTTCGAGGGGCTATGTCGCGTCTGCTCGAAGCCGCGCCTCGGTCGCGCCTCTCGTCAGAGGTCGTCAGCTGTATGGCAGTGCGGCAGCCTCCGTCGGCGACAGGATCGTGTTCCAGGCGCCGGTCGGGATGCGTTTGTTCGCCGACGGGTCGCGGATGACGTTGATCGGGTCGAGGCCGCGCTCGATGCGCTGCAGCTGCTCGCGCAACAGCCGCCGCAGCATGACGATGCCGGTATCCGAATGCGCCAGGTTTTCGAGCGCGTGGATCGCGATCGGGCGCTGCCCCTCTTGCGCTTCGAGATCGTCGGGCTTGCGCTGCCGCTCCTCGTAGCTGCGTTCCAGGAACGAGCCCGGCCGGATGTCGGCGATCGTGTCGGTCCCCGGCTTCCAGTCGGGCTTCGGCTCGCCATTCTCGAGCGGCCAGGCGACGATGCTGATGCCGCGCACATGCTGGTTGTCGATCGGCACGGCCCATGACAGTTCGGTGCCGCGTTGCTTGCGCTTCGGCGCCGTTCCGGGCTCGCGGATGCTCGGGATGATGAACATGTTCGGCACGATGCATTCGGCGTGGCGCACCATGCGGTTGCCGTTCGGCAGGTCCTTGATCACATTGTAGCGCACGCCGAGCGGCGTCTTCTCCCAGCCGATCGTAGCCTTGCCCTGCATCAAGGCGCCCTCGAACTGGTCGCCGCTGATCCACTGGTGCAATATCAACAGGTGGTACGGGTCGACGATGTTCTCGTAGTGCTGCAGCCAGTTGCAGTCCTTGACCATCCCGACCGCATAGTCGCCCCACAGCCGCATCCCGCGCAGCACGACATCCTCGCCGCGGTCCGGGTCGATGATGTCGAAGCGGGGGAACAACGGCTCGGTGCCGGGCGGGCCCATATAGACGAAAACGAGCCCGCCATATTCCGTCGCCGGGTAGGCGGGCTGCCACACGTCCATGCACTTGCGGAATTCCTCCGTTTCGCACGGCATATCGATGCATTGGCCCCGCGTATCATAGAGCCAGCCGTGATAGCAGCAGCGCAGCCCCTCGTCCTCTACCCGGCCCCATTCGAGAGACGTGCCGCGATGCGCGCAATGCGGGTCAAGGACGCCGACCCGCCCCTTCTTGTCGCGGAACACGACAATCTCCTCGCATAGGAGCTTTTCCTTCCTCGGGAAGTCGCGCAGTTCGTCGGATGTGCAGACCGGCTGCCAGTAGCGGCGCATCAGCTCGCCCATCGGGCTGCCCGGCTCGACGCAGGTCAGCTCGTAATCGGGCGCCGGGGTCTGCCGTCCGTAAGCCGATTTCATCGCGTTACTCCACTCTCGCCGGGCGCCGCGGCTTCGAGACAAAGGCGCTGGTGCATGCGACGTTAATACTCCGGTTCGGTGTGTTCAATGCCACGCAGTGTCCGATCTGCCGATCCGAATTCGGGATGTGGACTAATCGTCAAATCACGCTTGTGCACTTCAACGAAACTCGTTTACGGCAGCGCCGCCTACCTACGCTCCCTCCCCGCACCGAGCGGGTGCTTGAAAGCCTGCGCGATCCCACGCGCGCTCGTCATCAGCGACGGGGCCGAGAAGGCATTCCCGGCGCCGAGGACCTCGTGGGGTCTTTGCCCTCGGCCCGTTACCGTGACCGCGACGAGACCTCAAACCGTCGACGTGCCGGTGATGCGGTGCTGGGCGGCCCACACCGAAACGTAGCGCTCCACTCGCAAAGTAACCATTTAACTATCACTCGTATAAATCCTCGCAACTGCGGGGTAAAATTAAATATTACGTACATGAAAATTAACCATTACAGGCGTGTAACGAGTCATTACTATGGGTATTGGAGGACCCATTTGTATTACACATCGCCTCAAGAACGCCTCGCTCAAAATGATCGACGCTCTGCGGAAACCCCCGCCATCCAAGAGGAGCCAAACATGTCGACCCGAGAAGACCCGCCTGCCGGAGTCCAGAGTTCGCGCCGTAATCTCATAAGAATGGGTGCCATAGTGGCGTCCGCGATCATCGCCAAGACAACGACAGCCGCGGCCGACGGCTTTCGCCGGGAAGACAATGATTGGGATGACCGTCGGGAGCGAGACCGTTGGGGGCGAGACTATGGGGACCGAGATGGGCGTGAGAGCCATTGTTTCCTCAGAGGCACACTGATCCGGACCGTAACAGACAAAAAAAGGTCGAAGACCTGACTGTCGGCGATCTATTGCCAACTGTCTTCGCCGGCGAGGTCCCGATCAAAGCGATCACCCGCAATCGCTTCGGGGCGCCGGTCCGGGTTGCTCGGTCAGCCCTCGGCGCCAATGTTCCGAACGACGATCTTTGCGTGACGCGCCCCCACGGGTTGTTGATCGACGGAGCGCTTGTCGCCGCCGGCAATCTCTTCAATGGCACCACGATTACCTGGCTTACGACGCCTGATTTCGATGAACTCGAGTTCTTCCATGTTGGGCTCGAGCGCCACGACGTGATCTATGCCAACGGAACACCATGCGAAACACTGCTAAGCCCCGGCGAGCAGCCCTGTGCACCATTGATTCCGTATGGATGGCAACGGGGTCTGGTGAAATCGCATCTCCGCAGCGCGGTCGCGCCGTGGATCGACCGGCGTCAGCCGGTTGACATCATTCGGGACAGACTGGACGCGCGCGGGGCCGCCCTTTTTCGGCAAACCACAACCCGCCCTTGATTCGCCAAGCGTCCAACGCGAGAAGACCCCAAAGACTGGCGGCATGCCCGCGAGCGGCGAGCTGTTCGCTGCGGCAGGAGGTTTTAAGCGCGTCCCGGTTGGGCGCCGTCCTGCACGCTAAGCTGTCCCTATTGGGGCGGCGACTTCAACAAGATCTTCGCCGAGGCGATTTTCATGTTTCACATGAACAGGAAGCGTGATCTATACGAACAAAAATATCCTTCTCGCGAGATCTTGATGCGAAGCGTCACTGTATGCTTGCCCACTTTCTGCCGCGATGGCGGACATGCGCGAATGGCTCGATCAGAACCGACGCGAGCCTTCGAAGTTTAAATACGGTCAAGAGCGCGAAGCCGTGGTCGTTTTCGTTGAGTTCCTCGACGATGACCAGGGTGAAAAATTCGCCCGTCGCTTTGATAGGAGCGAGCGGCATCCGACCTGGCCGGCCGGTCCAAAGAGCAATTTGGTGGTGAGTTACTCCGCCTGAGCAGCTTGCTCTGCCAGCTCAAGCTGCGCAGACCCGGGAGCCGTTCTGCGCGATCGCGTGGTGCTCCCGCCGCCGCGCTGCCGCAGGTGCCGCATTGCGGTGCGGCTTTTACTCCGAGGTTTATTTCTTTCCCGAGTGGGACCGAGAAATGCTTGGGGTACGCGACGAGGGGAATTGCACCATCATCGCTGTAGCCAACTGATGGAGTGCCCTGATGCCCCAGGCGAACGACCCCGGCCTGCGCCGGGGCAGGCTTTGACTAGGTCCCTCGCCGCCCGGGACCAAGACGGCACGATCATTGCCGTCGTCGAGATGAGCCAGTCAAGTTGGCTGGTTGGCTGACCCTGACCCAACTGCTACCTTGTCGCGTTACGGCACGAGGAGCGCAAGGGTATGGACGATCGCGCGTTCGCATCTGCAACCGAACTGACAAACGAAATTCGCGACCGGCGCATCGGCTGCGTCGAATTGCTCGACTTCTACCTAGCGCGCGCGGAGCGGCATAATCCCGGGCTGAACGCGATCGTTGTCTGGCAGGCCGACCAAGCGCGAGAACGCGCCCGCGCCGCCGATGCCGCTCTCGCGCGCGGCGAGCGCTGGGGCCGGCTGCACGGCATCCCGATGACGGTTAAGGAATCCTTCAACGTCGCCGGCCTGCCGACCACTTTTGGCAATCCGCTATGGAAGGACAATATCGCCGCCGACAATGCCTTCCTGATCGATCGTCTGCTGCAGGCCGGCGCTATTGTCTTTGGCAAGACTAACGTGCCTTACATGCTCGCCGATGCACAGAGCTACAACGATATTTACGGCACCACCAATAACCCATGGGGTCCGACGCGCTCGCCCGGCGGCTCGTCGGGCGGCGAAGCGGCGACACTCGCCGCCGGGCTGTCGGCCCTGGGTGCCGGCAGCGACATTGCAGGCTCCTTGCGCAACCCGGCGCATTACAGCGGCATCTATGGGCACAAACCGACCTGGGGGCTGATCTCGACGCGCGGTCATGCGCCGCCGGGCATTATGACGCCTACCGACATATCCGTGGTCGGCCCGATGGCGCGCCATGCCGAGGACTTGGATTTGGCGCTGCGCGCCCTTGCCGGACCAGACCTGCTGCAGCAGACGGCCTGGCGGGTCGAGTTGCCGCCGCCGCGCAGCCGCCGGTTGGCCGAGTTTCGCGTCGCGGTGTGGGCATCGTCTCCGCTATGCCAGATCGACACTAGTGTATCCGACCTTTTTGATCGCGCCATCGACGCCATCGTGCGCGCTGGGGCGACGGTCGACGATGCCGCGCGACCCGGGATAAGCGACGAGGAGCACCACCGTCTATTCATGCTGCTGTTGCGCGCGGCGACGGCGTCGCGCATGCGCGACGAGGATTTCTCCCGGCAGCAGGAGATAGCGGCGACGCTTGCCGACGACGACATCAGCGACCGTGCCGCGGTGGCGCGTGGCGCGACATTACTGCACCGCGCCTGGGGCAGTGCCAACGAGACGCGCACAAAATTGCGATACACCTGGCACGAATTCTTCAAGCGCTTCGACGTATTGCTGACGCCGGTGGCGGCGACCGCTGCTTTCCCGCATGACCGAAACCCCAACCGCGACGAGCGCACGGTCAAGGTCAACGGCAAATCGGCTCCATACGCGGAGCAGTTATTCTTTGCGGGGCTCGCCAGCTTGTCATATCTGCCGGCAACCGCTGCACCAATCGGCTTGACCGAAGAGAAACTGCCGGCGGGCCTGCAGATCATCGGGCCGGAGGGTGAGGATCCGACAACGATCGAATTCGCTCGGCTACTCGCGGCCGAGATCGGTGGCTTCGTGCCGCCACCGGCATACAGTTAAAGTCGCGAGTGGCGGCGGATAGAGCAAGCGCGAGCCGAAATTATCGAGCGCCAGCATTCCAAGGCGCCGAAGCCAGGTGGCAATCTGCCGGTTCGCTTCCACCGAGGACCGGAGAGTTCGAGTCCTGTTCCGTCCAGCGGTGAGGCGGCGGCTAACTCAGAACGATACGCCAGATGCTGATCGATGCACCACCTATCTCCGCCGTTCCGCGTTGACAGCGAGATGGCAGCAAAACTGCGCCGGCCCGCGCTTCCGATTGACGAAAGATATGCTGGGGCACCATCTCCGGCCGCGAGGTTATGCACATAAACGATTTCGATTTCGAACTGCCGCGCGAACTGATCGCGCTGCATCCGTGCGAGCCGCGCGATGCGGCGCGGCTGTTGGTGATCCCCGCAGCGGGGGGGTTCGACGACCGCCGGATTTCGGACTTACCGGCACTGCTGCATCCCGGCGATCTTCTCGTCTTCAACGACACCAAGGTCATCCCGGCGCGGCTGACCGGCCGGCGCGGCGAGGCTGTGGTCGAGGTCACGCTTTACCGCGACCTCGGCGAGGGTTCATGGCGCGCTTTTGCGAAGGGCGCGCGGCGCTTGCGGACGGGCGACCGTCTGGTCTTCGCCGAAGCTGTTGCCGCCGTGGTCGACGAAAAACACACCGAGGGTGACGTGACCTTGCGGTTTAACCTCGACACTGCCGCTTTTCGGGAGGCGCTCACCCGCCACGGCTCGATGCCGCTACCACCTTACATCAAGCGGCCACGCGGCGGCGATCCACGCGATCGTCAGGATTATCAGACGATCTTCGCCCGGACCGAGGGGGCCGTCGCGGCGCCGACCGCCGGACTTCACTTCACCGCCTCCCTGCTCGAGGCGCTCGCCCGTCGCGGCATCGGCTGGACCACGCTGACCTTGCATGTCGGGCCCGGCACCTTTCTGCCGGTCAAGGTCACCGATCCGCGCAATCACCCGATGCACGCTGAATGGGGAGTTGTTTCGGCCGAAACCGCCGAAAGGATCGCCGCGGTGCGGCGCGAGGGTGGGCGCATCATCGCGGTCGGAACGACCAGCCTGCGCCTCCTCGAAACCGCCGCAGCCGAGAACGGCGATGTGCGCGCCTTTGCCGGCGACACCCGGTTATTCATCATTCCGGGCTACCGTTTCCGCGCGATCGACATGCTGCTGACCAATTTCCATCTCCCGCGTTCGACGCTGTTGATGCTGGTCGCCGCACTCGCCCGGCTCGGACGCATCAAATCCGCCTACTCTCACGCCGTCACCCGCGGCTATCGGTTCTTCTCGTATGGCGACGCCTGCCTGATCGAGCGCAGTCGATTGCCCGGAATGCAAGGGTAAACGACCTCAGGCGGTGACGAGTGTGGCGGCCTTGTCGCAGACGAGTTTCGCCGTCGCGATGTCTTCGATCGCGAGCCCTACCGACTTGAATACCGTCGTCTCGGACAACGGAACCGGTTTTGTTCCGGTGAAGATCTCACCGGCCTCGGCGTAGATCTCCGCCCCGGAAAGGATTACGTCGCCGGACTCCTTGAGAACTGCCTCCCGTGAATCCACGACGAGGATGTTGCCCATCACCCGGTCGTCGAGCTCGCGCCAATTGGGGCGCGGCGAGCCGACGGCATTCACATGCGCTCCCGGCTTGAGCCAATCCCCGTCGAGGATCGGCTGGAGCGCGTTCGTCGCGGTCACAACCACATCCGCGCCGCGTACCGCGTCGGCGATCGACATCGCCCTGGCATTATGTTGTTCGGCAAACCGCGCGGCATGGGCGGCTGTGCGGCTCCACACGCGGATTTCGTCGAGATGGCGCACCCGGGAGAGCGCCTGCAAGTGAGCACGCGCCTGAACTCCGCTGCCGACCAGTGCTAGCACGCGAGCGTCGGGGGCCGCGAGATATTTCGTAACAGCCGCCGAGACTGCCGCCGTGCGCATCTCGGTAATGAGGCGGCCGTCCATGACCGCCAGCGGCTCGCCGGTGTCGGGACGAAACAGCAGGATCATAGCATGATGCGTCGCTGTGCCGGTCCCCTCATTGACTGGGTAGAAGCTGACGAGCTTCGCCCCCATTGCCTCGCGCGCCACCGCCGGCATGATGCCGAGATACCGCTTTCCTTCTTCCACCGTCAGCATATTGCGCATGGGTTGCACGACCTGCCCGAGCGAGAACTCGGCGAGGGCATTCTCCATGGCCGGGATCAATTCATCCCACTGCAGCAGCGCCCGAACCTGTTCCTCGTCCAGATACAGCACGACCGGTACGCCGCTGTGACGCCCTGGGCACGATTAGCCGGGAGCGATTAGCCGGGAGCGATTAGCGGGGCGCGACTAACGCGCCGCGCTCGCTGTCTTCTCCCGCATCATCGCGATGAGGCCGCGTACTTGACCGCCATTGCGCTGCACGACCGAGGCGAATTCGGAGCGCTGGGTGGCCATCATGCTGATGCCTTCGACGATAACGTCGCTGATCTTGTAGGTCCCGTTCTCGGTCACCAGCCGCCAATCGATCTTCATCGGTGAAGCGCCACCTGGGCTGATCACGTCGGTCGACACAATGACCCCATCACCGTCGCTCCGGCTGCCGCGGACTTTCAAAGCCTCGCCACCGAAATTCGACAGTCGCGCCGTGTACACGAAAACAACATAGTCCTCGAACAGCTTCACGAATTCTTGCTGCTCCTCCTCGCTCGCGGTGCGCCAATAACGGCCGAGTACGAATCGCGCAATGCCGGGACAATCGAAATCGGTGTGGAACAACTCGCGAAAGCGCGCCTCCCTGAAGCTGGGATCGGTCTTGTTGTTGAGCACCTCGACGGCGCGGTCCCAGAGTTGGTTCATGAAGGCGACCGCATCGGCAGGGTTCACCATGGGTGTCGCCGCGATGGATGCGTTCGCGAACAGGATGAAGAGACCGGTCAGAAGGGAACGGCGCATCATGTCAGTTTACCCCCCAAGTGAGGAAGCGATCTTAGCGCGAAAGCCGATGTTCGGACACCCGGAATTAATGGTTCCGTAACGCTATCGGCTTTGACCGTTTTTTGACGAGGCTGCGTGGTAACCGTTGGCGGAAGCCGGTGGGTTCCCTACATTCTTAGCGAATTTCGCAGAAGGGGCGAGCAATATGTGGCCGTTCATGCGTGATAAGCTGGCCGTCCCCCGGCCCGAGGACTGTCTACCTGGACGGGACCAGCCGCTGCCGCTACCCGAGCGGCATTTCGTCAACCACCATCCGCTTGCTGGGCCTTATCCCGCTGGCATGCAGAAGGCTCTTTTCGGGCTCGGCTGCTTCTGGGGCGCGGAGCGGGTGTTCTGGCAGGCGCCAGGCGTCTGGGTCACCGCGGTCGGCTATGCCGGCGGCTCGACGCCGAACCCGACCTACGAAGAGGTATGCAGCGGCCTTACCGGCCACACCGAAGCCGTGCTCGTCGTTTATGATCCCAAGTTGACAAGCTACGAGGCATTGCTCAAGCTGTTCTGGGAGAGCCATGACCCGACCCAGGGCATGCGGCAGGGCAACGACGTCGGGACGCAATACCGGTCGGCAATCTATACGTTCTCGCCGGAGCAGCAGGGCGCCGCCGAGGCGTCCCAGCAGGCCTATGAAGATCAGCTCGCGGCGGCGGGATTGGGCAAGATCACCACCGAGATCCGCGAGGCTCCGCCCTTTTACTTTGCCGAGGGGTATCACCAGCAGTACTTGGCGAAGAACCCGAACGGCTATTGCGGCCTCGGCGGCACCGGCGTTACCTGTCCGACACCCGCAACGGTCGCTGCCGCTTAAAATAGGTCCGCGCCCCTATCGGGCGCCCGGATATCGAAGCGGGAGTGCTCGTCCGCTTCGCGGAGCTTGTGCTATCCTGTCGGTATGACTCGCGGCATCGCGAAGCAAAATCTCCCCGTTCTTGTCTTCTCCGGCCTGATGGCGGCGTCCCTCGGGGGTTTGATGCTGCTGCCGCCGATTCCGCAGGATCAAAGCTATCATCTGTTCGCCGACTGCCGAACCGTGGCCGGTATTCCAAACTTTTGGAACGTCGTTTCGAATATCCCTTTCATTGCAATCGGTGCCGCGGGCCTCTGGCGATTTCGCGATGGTCCGGCAACCATCATCCTGTTCATAGGGTTTTTGCTGACCGGCATCGGCTCGTCCTACTATCACTGGCACCCGAATGACGCGACGCTGTTCTGGGACCGGCTGCCGATGACGTTGAGCTTTGCGGCAATCCTCAGTCTCGGGGTCGCTGAGCGCGTGAACTCGAGAACAGGAGCCGTTCTGTTGTGGCCATTGCTCGCAACCGGCTTGTTCAGCCTGTTGTTGTGGCGTTGGACCGACGATTTGCGGCTATATTTCTGGGCGCAGTTTTTTCCCTGCGTCGCGTTACTGCTGCTATTCGTCCTTTATCCACCGAAGTACACCGGCACCCGTTACTGGATCATCGCCGCGGCGCTGTACGCGCTGGCCAAGGTCTTCGAATTTTCCGACTATGCGATTTTTTCGGCGGGATACTTGTTGAGCGGACACACGCTCAAGCATCTCGCGGCCGCCGCCGCATGCTTTGCGATCTTGAGATGGTTCCAGACCCGCCGGCTGCTGACGTAACAACCACCGGCTATTTGGACTTCGGCCCGTCCGCATGGTCTTCGAGTCCCGAAAGCCGATTCAGCATGGATTCGACCTCGGCGCGCTGCGCCTGAATGTACTCGTAATATAGCCGCTCGACCCGGCGGTATGGCGTGCCGCGAACGCTGGCGAGCATATCGCGCCGCTCGTCGTGGCTGGCGAGGATGGCGTCGTATTTCTCGTGAAAATAGCGGAGGTTCGCATCTAGCTTCACGAAGCGTTCGTCGGATAACAAATCGATCGCTCGCTGCGTCTTGCCCATCCGGAACGGCGACTGAAGCGTGAACAGCCGAAACGTTGTATCGTAGAGATCGTTCGGCTCGTGGACAGGCAGCGTCTTGAGCAGCGCGCCGTGCCGCGTCGGCAGCCAGTGAAATTCGTGCAGTGCGTCCCGCGCGGGCCCGTCTTGCTGTATTTCCCGGTAGTCCTCGATATTTCCCTCGGTGCCCAGCTCGGCCAAGTTCACAAATTCGTTTGCGGGCAGGGCGAGATTGAATATCTGACGAAACTTAACGGCCTGCACCGACAGTGGCGACCAGATATTGGCGGCTGCCAAGGCGTTGCGTAACGTATGAACACAGTTGTCTGCCCAGACACTCCAATTGTAGTCGGCGTCGCCCTCGGCGTATTCGCGGTTCTTGTCGTTCAGGAAAGCGATGACTTCGTCCAACATGCTTTCAGTCACCGGAACGCGCGCGCAGAAAACCGACCGCGCAAATTGCAACGCAAGGTCGGTGCCGATGCCCTCGTTCGCAACAAAATTTTCAAGGCCGGCCCCGCCTCTGGCGGACGGGTAGTCGTGAAACTCGACGCCCGTGGTAGATGCCCTTCTCGATCGCGTCGTGCACAGTGGCGTCGAAATGGGCTTGGGTCAGACGCTCGCCAAATTTGAGATTGCCCTGATAGAAGAGTTCGTACCCTGGGATCGCCACCCAATTGACGTTCCGGAACCAGCGATTGACGCTCACACCCGCACCGTGCTCGGGATCGTCCAGCCGGGTCGCTGCGACTCGGCACCGCCGCAGCTGCGGGAATGGCGCCTGTTCGTCCTTGCAGGCGCCTTTGATGTACATGACTGCGTGGCCTGCGACCCCGCCCTCGCCCTTCAGCTTGGAGCGAAATTGGCTGGTTGCACAGAGCTCAACATAGTAGGGAAAAAGCTGATCATAGACAGGGTCGGGACGCCGCTCGACGATGATACGCTCCGGCTTTAGCATGAAGCGTGCGATTACGCCGTCATCACCGCACCCACTGAGCAGGAGTACGATCGCCGCGAGAGCCACGGCGAAAATGCCGCGACTGCCTCTTCTATCAAGCCGGTCGTCGACCCTCGATGCCGACGCGATGACGGCTAGCACCAACTGAGGTAAGTCTCGGCACCCTTGAATTTCGCTAGCTTCGGGCATAGAAGCAACCATCCCGCGAGCCCACCATTATCTGGTTATTGAGAGGGTTCTTGGGCCGGCGTCCGGTAGTCTCGAAAGTACCGGATCAGGCGCGTTTAGTAAAACCGATGTCGTCGCTGATCACCGCAGTTGGCCCGATTGGGACCTTTCGCGGATTCGGCAAGTGAAGGTTTACGAATTCAATCTTATCGTTCCACACCTTCCGCAAAAAGTCCTCGAACACCTGGATCGTGAGCTGCTCGCCTGGGCAGCGTCGATAGCCGAAACCGAACGGAGCGAACCCGGCGTAGTCACAGACCGGCAATGGCTTGCCATCGGCAACGCCGAAGACGGTGCCAAACCCGCTATTGGTCAGGCCCGCCTTGCGGCCATCGGCGACATTGAATGTCGTAATCTCAAAGGGGCACCGGGCAAAACCGATCTGTTGGCATTTGGCCTCGTCGATCTGATCGCTCGTCGGCACATGCTTGTAGCGATCGGGATCAAACTGCTGCGGGTTGCTCCAGTGACGGGGATCGAAGCTGGTCTCGGTATGCGGAGTGACGATGTAGCCGTGTCGTTCGTAGCGAGATCCCATTGCTTCATAGGGTGATTCGCCGTAAGCTGATCGCCGGGCTTCCTCGACCGCCGAGAGGCTTCCGCCATTCGGGGATATCGTGCGGAACAGCTCCATTACGATCAGCTCGAGCGGCGTGTATGGCGAGCCGGTTGAGTGATCATAGTCACCGCTCATCGTCTTCGTGAACGATGCGCGCACCTCCGGGTCGCCGCTGTCCTTGCTCAGGCGAGACATGATGCCGAAGATCGAGTTGCCCCATTGGCTGAGGGCAACGAAATTGTGGAAGCATTCGAAGACGATGTCTTTGTTGCTGAAATGCTCTCCATTCCCGGCATTCTTGAGCCAGTACCAGGCGAAAGTCTTTTCAGGATTCGGCGTCCGTCCGTTGGCGACATCCTTGACCTTCTGGTCGATCCACTGCTTGAGCGGGTCGAGTAGCGCGCGCACCTTCATGTAGTTCTCGTAGACGATCGGCTGCATCGGGTTCCGATAGGCGAGGACGGTATTAAAGCTCTCGCCGATCTGCCGGACCTCAGCGGGGACCGCATCGCCCTTCACGCCGAGATGGAGATCCCAGTAAATGTCGAAGTAATAGTCGAGATAATGCCGCATAAAGGGCTTTCCGGCGTACTGCGGATCGAGCAGCCGATCGAAAAACGCGACCACCTTAGCCTGGTACATTGGGCGGTAAAGATCCGGCGTGACAGCCGAGAAGTAGATCCTCTTGCGCAGGTTGTTGTCGCCGCGTTCGGCCAGCCCTTGGAGGAAAACGGTGACGCCCTCCTCTGGCGTCGGCTGCCAGCTTTTGTAGATCAGCCCCCAAAGATCGAACGGAAGGGCATTCTCCTTACTCAAGGTTACGTCGATCATGGGGAGAGCCGGCCTCTCCCCTTCATAAATGCTCGTCAGGAAAAACGGGATGACGGCATGTTCTACGTAATCGCGGTCGAAATTGCTGGGGATGGAGCTGCGGAACCGGGCCAGGGCAGCGCTGACGTCATCCGGCGGCCCATCATATGAACCCGCTCGCGCGGACAGCAATCCTGCCGGGGTGGCTGTGGCGGCGGCGAGAAGAGCTCGTCGATCCATCGGAATCTGCTCCCAAGTCTGGCTGCCCTTAGGATTGGGACCGCAAAACCCCCTTCCTCGGCATCTCGGCTGCGTGTTTCAAATTAATCGACATTCCCCGGATTCCCGAGGGTGTTGAGGCCATGATCGGGTAGTGGGGTTTTGATGGCAACGATAATCGTCTACCGCGTGCCCAGTCGACAGCTCGAAACACCCGATCGACCGTGTTGAGGCGCTGGAACCGATCGCTCTACCCTGATCCAGGCGCACTTCCGCCGTCCTCGTCTCGGATGAGGTTGAGCCTGAGATCACCGGGAGACGTGTGCCGAACCAATGCGCCCCTTGACCGCCACGACTCGTCGACACCCCGTAGATTGTACCGCGATGTAGAGGTCCGCCCACGCCACATCCCGACCGACGGGTCCGCTTCAACCGCCTCCCGCTTCTCGATTTCGGTCACAGCATCGAATCAAGCTGCCGTATCGCCGCCCACCTACAACCAACGCATGTTAGCCAATCTTATGAGCAACTATCACGCCTGGTAGTCAGACACTTAGGGCTCGTCAGGAAATAAACGCGCAATTTGGCGGATCGGTATTCGGTGCGATGGTGTAGTTCCATTCACCGTGGAATTCGGCACGTTTGATGTTGATAGAAGCCATTTCGGCGTCGGAGACGACGATGCCACTGGGGTATTGGCCAGTGTCGAGTTGGCAGTGCACGGCGAGGCCGGTTTTGGTGGTCGTGGCCGAGATCGGCTCGACGATTGCCCGATAGCTGACCAGAGGCTGGGCGCGCCAATTCTGGCTGATGAAGGAGAAGAGGCGGTGCTCGATTTTGTTCCACTTGCTGGCGCCGGGCGGCAGGGGGCTGACCACGATGTCGAGGCCGAGCTCGTTGGCCAGCTTCTGCAGTTCGCGTTTCCACAGCCGCACCCGCGAGCCATTGCTGCCGCCGCCATCGGCGGTGATCAACAACCGGATGGCGTTGGGGTAACGCGTCCGCCCGAGGTTGAGCCACCACTGGCGGATGCTGTTGACCGCGAAGGCGGCTGTGTCATGGTCGACACCGACGCTCACCCATCCGGCATTCGCCGCAAGATCATAGACGCCATAGGGACGCCATAGGGACGCCGGCGCCGCCCGGCCGAGTTCCTTGATCAGGAAGTCGTGCACCCGGACCTCTTCTGGATTGCCTTGGGGGCGATCCTCACGGCCATTGTTACGGAAGTCCCCGACCAGCTCCTTCTTCTTGGTGTCGACCGAGATCACCGGTTGCTGTTCGGCCAAAGCAGCGGCCACTTGGGTGTTGATGTGGGCGAATTGCGCATCCCGATCGGGGTGGCTGTCGCCCTCCTTGGTCTTGCGGTTGCCTTGCCGGCTGTAACCCGCCGCATTGAGCAATTCGGCCACTAGGGTGCGGCTCACCTGATGGCCCTGCTGCTGCAGCGCCTCGGCCAGTCGTCGCACGCTCTTGCAGGTCCACCGCAACGGCGATTGCGGATCCCCCCGCGTCGTCGGTTCGACCAGCGCCTCGAGATCTGCGCGCAGGCTCGGGTCCCCCGCTTTCGCGAGGGCAGGCTCTTGACAATCGCCGGCTTGCGTCCCGCCCCGGGCCGCCGAACCGGTTCCGATGGTTCGTCCTGGGCCAATTCCTTCAGACCCCGCCCGATCGTGCTCGGCGCCATGCCGATTGCCATTGCCACCGCGGCAATCCCACCATAACCCGCTGCAAACGCCTCGGCCGCCGCGACCAGCCGACGGCCGCGTTCGTCGAGAAACGGCGCTACCGTAAAAAACCGCTCCCGGATCGGTTCAACATCGATCACCACCACAACATATGGTATGGATGGTCGGTTGTAAATCCATATTTCACTCTCTCAAAAGTCGATTCGCTTATTTCCTGACAGGTCCTTAGGGATGTCAGGATAGAGTCACCCTTTCCGCTGTAGGTGCTGTGGCAATGGCATCTTGGGTAACAAGGTGCTGGTCGCCGGCTTCGGTTGCTGGGGTGGCGAGGCCAGAACCGGACGTGCCAGAGGCGCCACTGGTGAGGGCGGGACGGCGGCTTCCCGTCGCAAGGCCGCACTTTGTTCGCGATCTTGCCGGTCAAGCGCTGCTTTTCGCTGAAGTGGGGACGCGGCCGGAAGCTTCTCCCGGTCATCGGCAAGGACGATGCCGTTCTCCTTCGCCCATGCCAGGACCGCGGCGACGGTTTCCTTGTACTCGAACCGCACGCGGACCAATCCCTTCCAGGTGCGCAACTGGTCGATTGATAGATCGCACTGTTTGCCCTGTCGCTCCCCACAAAAGACCTGCCCGCGCGGTTCTCGCCTCGCCTCCCACATGTCCTGCTTAGCAGCGGCGATGATGCGGTCCCTGATCGCGGTCATCTGCGGCCAAAACCACAGGAAGAGACAATCATTCCGCTCGGAAGTGATGCGGATGGCATGGTTCGCTAGCCCATAATCGAAGTCGGTCATGTGGTTCGTCCGGTAAGGCTTAAGGGTTCACGAGCCTTTAACTTCATATAGCAGGTGGGGATGTGACAGACGCGATTAAACGTCTTTGTAACCGCGACGGCTCACCGACGAAATCGCGGGTGGCGAACAAGCAAGCGAGCCGAGTTTTTGTTATATCAGTTTTTGAATTGGCGTTTTAATGCCATGTTATTGGTTTTCATAATACGGACCGAGTGATCAATAAATCGCGCCGCTATTTCGCAGTTGATTTGAGTGAGTCGAGGCTTTGCTAGTAGGTTGACTTCTCGAAGAAATGCGAGCCCCCTTGGGGACACTAGATTTTCCAATTACTTACAACGACCTAATCGAAACCGGGTGTCCCGGCTGTGTCCCGGAGGCGTCGATGAAGCTCCGTCCTGGCCCGCTGCCAATTCCGGCAGCGCAGTGCCCTGTTCGGCACGTCGCCGTGGCTGCGGTCGCCCGCGGTGGCTCGTAATGCCTTCGCGGGCCGCAAGGCTCGCGCGCCGGCGCCGGCCTGGTCTGCGCGAGTGCCCTTCAAAGAGCCGGCGCGGGCGAAGCTCACCCCTGGATCGGCGCTCCGTACCCCGTTCTTGCCTCGATCGCGTGCACATCGGCAGGTCGCGCGAAGGGTTCGGGTGCCGGCACGCCGGGCTCGCGCGGACGGCCAATGGCGGCAAAGAAATCGTCCAAACCGGGCGGCAGATAGGTCCAGGTCATCTTAAGTTCGTCCGGACCGTCATTGATGATTCTTGTGTCTGACGCCGGGCGCAGCGTAGACGGTCGTGCCCGGGACGAATGGGTGCGGCACTCCGTCGACGATAATGGTGCCCTTTCCCGCGAAGCAGAACAGGATCTCCTGGTTGGGCGCATGCGAATGCTCGCGCACATACCCGCCGGGCGCGATGATCTGTATCCCCATCGCAAGATTATCGGGGCCAGCGTGTTTGGGGCTCAGCTTGACGATCGAATAGCCGTTCGCCCAAATCGGCTGCCAGTACGATTGCCCCTCTTCCGGTTGCAGCACGATGCCCGGACCCCTCGTCTCTTCGGCGGCGACTTCTGGTGCCGTGCGCCGTCGACGGTAAGCCCCTGTCTTTTGCCTTTCTGAGCATGATCCTGAAAACACGGATGCGTTTTGTCTATGCGGAGAGCTTACGGGGGCAACGGCAGTGCTTGGGGGGACGCCGACAGTCGGGACGTCCGGGTTCGTTTGATGACTCGCCGCCGGAGGGAGATGGATTCGAACCCTCGGTCCCCCGTCAGCGGCGACCACCCCTCAGCGACCGCTAATCACCTCTTCAGCCATCACCTTCCGCGAAAGCTTGGCTTGCGCTTCGCGCCGAAGGCTTCAACCCCTTCGCGGAAATCCTCCGAGCTGCGCAGGCGGCCGTAGCACTGGCCTTCGAGCTCGATCGCGAGCGATTGCGGGGCATCTTCAATGTCGTTCAACAGTTTCTTGGCGGTGCGCTGGGCGGAGCGAAGACTCGCAACTCGTCGACGAGCGCGTCGGTTGCGGCCTGGAGCTCGCGGTCGGCGACAAACATTCGGTTGCCCCGCCCCATTCATAGGCCTGCCGCCCACCGAGGCGGCGCGGCCGCATGACGATGTCCTTTGCTCGGGTGATCCCGACCATCTTCTGAAGCCGCGCCGCCCCACCGGAGCCTGGGATCTGGCCAAGCCGCTGCTCCGGCAGCGCATAGAGGCAGGTCTCCGAGACCACGCGGAAATCGCAGGCGAGCATCAGTTCGAATCCGACCCGAAATGTTCCTCAAAACCGGCTCAACGTGTTGACCTTTTTGTCGCTCTCACAGCGGGGAGGTTGGCGATGATCCCGCGCAAGCCGATGCGCCGGATCTTTGGCTTGTTGTTCGAACGGTCGGTCATGAATTCCCCCGGCTTCTGCTTGCGCCGGATCGTTCGCGCCGTCAACCGCCACACCTTCGAGATATCGGCCAAAGGGAGGATTAATGAACGATGTCGGTTTTATTTCCATTCCTGCCCGCTACCTTTTGCAAATCACCAGCAAGGGGGAATGCAAGACAGTCGCGTATCTAAACGATCCTGAGGAAGCTAGGCGTACAATCGAAAGGATACCTGATCTGCGTGGTTGACACATGGAGGAACGCTGGAGTTAACCTCGTCTTCGATATCGGGAGCCATGTCGGCGACCGGATAGGACGCCCGCACGATGCGCTATCGCCTGAGCCGCCGACACATGCCGGCGTGTCGCGGCGACACCATCGATATGCGCCGGACGATGCGACCCAACCTGTCGCGCGGCGGCGAACCGATCGAACTGCGGAGCAAGCACCGGCCGGAGCGGCCGGTCACGCTCGTGGTTCTGCTCGATGTTTCCGGCTCGATGAAAGTCTATAGCCGTTATTTCCTCAGCTTCGTGCGCGGACTCATCATATGATGCAGCACCGAAATGGGACCCGTCTAAACTCAAGCTAAGACTCTGATGGCGATACGAAAATGAGCATTATAGTAGGGTCTCCATCGGCGCCGATCGGGATCCCACCGAAACCGGAATTCGCATAAGGAAATCAAACCTTTGATACACCCTCCGGACGGGGTCCGGGTTCAATGCTGAGTTACAAAATACAGCAACTCGGCCTCGACTTGATCCTGCTCCACCTCGCACAGACCCGTGATCGGCGTTTACCCGAGCGTTGCTTTGAGGGCGCAGACGGCCTGTTCTATGGCGCCGCGAGCAGCTGGCGTATCGGCGAGCGCATTCAGCATGACGAAATCGTGGATCGTGCCGTTGCTTCTGTTGCTGCCGAGCATTACTGTTGACTGCGGCGCTAAACGACCGTGCCACCGGCATAAACTGCGGATGCGTTTCGCGATTTCTTCAACTTTCAGGCAAGCATCGGGATGATCCGCCGCAATCGCCGCGCGCGGCATGTAAAGCATTGCCGCTTCTTTAGGGTCTTGAACGAGAGCCGTGCCGCCGTGCTCCGCAATTGCCCGCAACCCAGCGGCCCCGTCGCTGTTGCCGCCACTCGGCACAACACCCATGACCCGCTTCCCATGGGCTTCGGCGGCGGAGATGAATAGAGGGTCGGCAGCGGGCCGGGTGTAGTGGACCTTCGGCCCTTGGTTCAATCGAATGCTGTCGAACCCCAAAACCATGTGATGGTCGGGCGGAGCCACGTAGATGTGCCCGACTTCGATTTTATCGCCGTCGCGCGCGAATGCTGCGGGAAGCACCCCGGCTCGGCCCAGCAAATCCGGCAGGATGCTCGGGTAAGGGCCACTATGCATCACGACAAAGATTGCCGCCGTGCAGGGAGCCGGCAGCGCCGCAATGATGCTCCGAAGGGGACCAGGCCCTTCTCGATCGATATCCGAAAGGCAGAGTATTAGCAGCTCTCCAGGAGACACCGCTTCGACCGGGTCCAAAGCGGAAGGACGACACGGAGATGCTGATCCGGATGGGCCGGATCATGACGTGGCACCGAGATCTTTCTGATCGTGCAGCGGCCGAGATTGTCACCCGACACCTACCAAACAATAGGAGCAGCGTCGGGGATCCTCGAAGGAGGTCGAAAGGCCGGCGATAATTGCCTCGACCTTTCGGGGCGGCAGGCCGCCGGCATCTTCCGCGATCATTTCATGTTCGTAGTTCGAGTAGGCTGCGAGCCAGCGTCCCGAGTGTCGGCTATCTGCCAAGCCTGAGGTTTCTGATGCGCAACCGCGTCGTTTCACTGTCGGTGGACGTCGGTATGCTCGCTGCCGGTCAGCGAGCCGGCCGGCAATCGGCGCCACTAAAACAGGCTGCTGAAAAAGGGTGGCGAAATTTGCGCATTGTGATCCTTTGGGTGGGGGAACGGGGGTGGCGATGCGCGGCGACGATGGGATTTGCGGCAAGCTTTTCAGCTATATAGACCTTGAGAAGCGGATCCGGGCGGATCATCCGCTGCGGGTGATTCGCGCGATTGCCAATGCGGCGCTCAAATCGCTGTCCGGCGAGTTCGAAAAGCTTTATTCGCCGCTCCGCCGCGAGTTGATCGCGCCGGAGCGGCTGATGCGCGCCTTGCTGCTGCAGGCGTTCTATTCGATCCGCTCGGAGCGGCAGCTGGTCGAGCGGATCGACCACGATCTGTTGTTCCGGTGGTTTGTCGGGCTCGGCATCGAGGACCCGGTGTGGGATGCCACGAGCTTCACCAAGAACCGCGACCGGCTGCTCGAAGGCGATGTGGCAGCCCAGTTTCTCGCCGCCGTGCTGGCACAAGACCAAGTTAAGGCGTTGTTGTCGAGCGAGCATTTCTCGGTCGACGGCACGGTGCTGGAAGCCTGGGCCAGCCTGAAAAGTTTTCGCCCAAAGGACGGTTCGGGCGAGCCTCCTGACCCGGGACGCAATAGCCTGCCCCGGCGAAGGCCGGGGGCGGGCGGGACTTTCACGGCGAGCCGCGCCGCAATGACACGCCTGTCTCGACCACCGACCCCCAGGCCCGCTCTCTATCGCAAAGGGCTGGGCAAGGAAGCGCGGCTGTGTTTCATGGGCCACGCGCTGATGGAGAACCGCAACGGTCTGATTGTCGGCGCGGTGACCGCAACCGCTTCGGGCCAGGCCGAGCGGCGGGCGGCGCTGGCGCTGATCGAGCCCCACGCCGCCACCCCGCAGCCGGTCACGCTCGGGGGCCGACAAGAGCCTGCCCCTGCGAAGGCAGGGGCTATGACAGCGCCGATTTCGTGATGGCGCTGCGCGAGCAGGCGGTCAGCCCGCATGTGGCCCAGAACACGAGCGGCCGCCGCTCGGCGATCGACGACCGCACCGCCCGTCATCCCGGCTATGCAATCTCGCAGCGCATCCGCAAACGCGTCGAGGAGGCCTTCGGCTGGGCCAAGACAGTAGCCGGCTTGCGCAGATGCGGCATCGCGGGCTGCTCAACGTCGATTGGCAATTCACCCTGGCGATGGCCGCCTATGACCTCGTCCGCCTGCCCAAATTGCTCGCCGAGGCGGTCCGATGATCCAACACACAGATCACACCGGGTATTGCTTCTCCGCCGGCGCCCATTCGGCCGATCGCAAAACGCGCCCACCACCCCAAACCCGATCATCCCGGAAGCCAGATCGCCCTAAACTCCAGCATTTTTCAGCACCCTGCTCTCATGTTCGCTGTCAAGACCCTGGGCGCAATTCTTCGTTCCGCAATGGCGGAGGGCGGGTGATGGCGTGCGCACAGCCGGAGACAGGACCCGAAGACGCCGGTTGAAAAAGCTCTCATGCGCGGATTGGCTACCGCATGACCGTGGTTTCGTCTCGGGGCTGCCTCGCTCTAGTGACGAGCGTCGGTCGGCGGACCGGCTCATAACAGGTCAGGAGGGTTCCCCACCGCGGCCCTGTCTCCGGCAATGCACACGGTTGGATTGTCTGGTGAGGCTTGCTCCTTGACGGTTCCGCTGGTTTGCTGCGCGATGACTGGCGACGCTTGTCTTTCTTTTTTTTCAATGGGTTGTTACTGTGGTTGGCCCTGTGGAGTTGTGGGCGACGCGTCAGCGTCGTCCAAGCGCAGCGGCAAATCCACAGGGCGTTGCGGCCGCGTCAGCATGCCGCGCGCTTCGCACGCTCTCATGTTCGGTGAGCGCGCTGGTCTTCGACCGCTGGCTGGACGAGGCGGGCGATTGCCCAGATAAAGCCGACCATCTCGCGGGCGATTGCGGTGGTGACCACGACACTGGGCTTGCCCAATGCGGCCAACCGGCGGTACCGCGCACACAGCCGGACCTGTGCTTTCCAGGCAATATCGCGCATCTCCGCGGGCAGTGGCTCGAGACGGTCGTGCAGCTTGCGGCTGACCCGCGCATTCATGCGGTATGTCCAGGCCCCTTCGATCAGCACGCGCCGGGCCAGCGCGTTGCCGGCCTTGGTGATGCCGCCGCGACGGATATTGTTGCCGGAGGAGTGCTCGCTGGGCACCAAACCGAGATAGGCCATCAGCTGCCGGGCGTTGGCAAAGCGGTGGAAATCGCCGACTTCCGCGACAACGGTAACCGCCACCACCAGGGCGACCCCGCGCATCGCCTGCAGCGCCTCGACCACCGGCGCCATCGACCAACTCGGCAGCAATTCCTCGATCTGCCGGGTCAGCCGGTCGCGCCGGGCTTCGGCATCCTCGACCACGTGGAGGTAATCTTGCAGTACGATCTGCTGCGCCGGATGATCAGAGCGCACGGTGGTCAGCCAGCGGCGATAGGCCAGCGTCCAGGCCCGCGGCCCCGCGGTAGATCCGCTCATGGCGCAGCAGGAAACCTTGCAGATGCTGGCGCGCCTGCGCCAGCACCCGCCCCGCCGTCGCGCGTGCCCGCACCAGATCCCGCATCGCTTCGTGCGCAGCATCGGGGACCCACACGGCAGTCAGCTCGCCGGCCCGGTGCAGCTTGGCTAGCATCACCGCATCGCGGCGATCCGTCTTGACCCGGTCGCGACTTCATCGGGATCAGCGAGAGCGCCACGACGATGCAGCTGTGCCCGCGACTGGTCAGCAAACGCTGAAGCCCATAGCCGCACGGACCGGCTTCGTAGCAGAAGCTCAGCCGACGGCCGCCCTTGCCGAGCCGTGCCGCCAGCTTGCACAGGATGTCCGGGCGGTTCTCGAAAACCCCGATCTGCCGCACCTCGCCACCGCGCTCACCCTCGGCGACTGCCACGCAAACCGTCGCCTTGTGCACATCCAACCCGACATACGTGATATCGTCCATTCGGCCCGTCCCCCATGCATGAGGCTCTGTGCCGGCCATCCGGCACAACCCTCGACATTGTGCATGCCGAGCGGCGGGCCGCCGATCACTCAGCGAACATCGGTTCTAATGCCGTCATCATCTGGGCATCAACCGTGCCGAGCTTCTGCTTGGAAGAGACGCGAGTTTTCAAATATTCCCAAAAGCCGCGGCACTAACGAATTGGTGACGGCAAGCTTCAGCACTGGTTTGCGGGTGCTGACTTCGGTCCACGGTGTCGCGGCTCGAGAGCCGACGAGCGCTGATCCGGCTCGCAGGGCGCGAAGATTCAGTGCGCAACTAACAGGATGATGCGCCGATCCTGGATGCGCTATCGCGACGGAGATCGCGCGCTGCAAACGAACTCGCCGCTCGCATGCGCGCGTCGGCACGGGCAAAAAAAGCAATCGCCCGTCACTTCTCCTAGGCCAGGTCGCGATCCACGATCACCGCCACCTTGCCCAGCGTGCGGCCACCCGCCTTCAGCGACTGCAGTCCGGCATTGATCGCTTCGACGGTACTGTCGATGGTCTGGCTGACATGCGGGACCACCAATCCCTGGGTCGCCCACTCCATCGCCAGAGCCATCCCGCGCTTAAGGAAGGTCTTCGCCTCGCTGTCTAGCGTGGCGGGCTCGGAAAAATAGCGCAGCAGATCGATGTTGACGTGCTTGGCGCCGCGCTCGGCCAGTAGGAATTGACCGGGCTGTTGGTTTTCGACCAAGTGGGTCGTCTTTCCGGGGCCGACCCCCAGCACGACCCAGTTGCCGTCTTGCCGGACCGTCTTCGCGGTCTCGATGAAGCCCGCCTCGCTGTAGGTGGCGTCAAAAACGAGGTCGATACCCCTGCCGCCGGTCAACTCCGCGATTTTCGCCGCGACGTCGTCGCGCTTGTAATCGAAAACGTGATGGGCGCCGGACTGCCGCGCCAGTGCGATCGACTGGGGCGTGCTGCCGCTGCTGATGACCAGCCCGGCCCCCAACGCACGCGCCGCCATCTGCACGGCGAGATGCCCGACGCCGCCCCCACCGCCCGGGATATAGACCGTGTCACCGGCCTGGACGGCGCCGTAAAGGGCCCGCGAAGGCGGAGAGGAAGCACATCGGAAGCGCCGCGGCATCGCCGAAGCTCAGGGATGTCGGCTTGGGGACGGTGAGGAATTGGCGCGCCACCGCATAGCCACCTTCTCCGCCGCTCCGCTCAGTCGCGACCTAGCCACCATCGCCATTCAAATCGGCCATCGCGGCCACAGCGTCACCGACAGCCACGCCGCGCACGCCTTGGCCCATGGCGACGACGACGCCCGAAAGATCGAGGCCAAGAACGACGGGGGGCGTTCGCGCCATGAAATTAAGGTCGGCCAGCTTGTATTCGAGTGGGTCGAGCGACGAGGCCGCAGCGCGGATCAACACCTCATCGGCCACCGGCTGCGGGACGGGAACACGCACCGCCTCAGGCGGGACTCCGGCCCGGCCCCGGGTGTAACCGACGCCGAGAAACGTCGCCGGGATCACATGTGTCTTCTTCATCGTCAGTGTCCTTCCGATGACGCGCCCGGGTCCTACGGGCGCGCTTTGGGGTTAGATCTTGAGGAGATACGGCATCCTCTTGCGATGCCGGCGAGGCTGGACTATCAGCCTCAGGCCAAAGGTCGGAGCTTTTCCCTCAAGGCATCGGGGTCGTGCGTGGCCGTCAGACGAAGCTGTTGGTGAGCAATCCGAGCCCCGAGATTTCGACGGTCACGGTGTCGCCGGGCTTGGGAAAGCGCGGCGGGTCGAAGTCGATACCGACGCCCTTCGGGGTGCCCGTGGCGATGACGTCGCCCGGCAACAGCGTCAATCCTGCCGAGATCGTCTCGATCAGCGACGGGATGTCAAAGATGAGATCGCCGGTATTGGCATCCTGTCGCAGCTCGCCATTGACCCACGTCCGAAGCCTCAGGGCAGTCGGGACAACCTCGTCACTCGTCGTCACATAGGGGCCCATAGGGCAGAATCCGTCGAGCGCCTTGCCCAGGAACCACTGGCGATGGTTCTTCTGACGGTCGCGTGCGGTGACATCGTTGACGATGGTGAAGCCCCAAACATCGGCCATCGCCTCCGCCCGCGGTATGTCGCCCCCGCCCCGGCCGATGATCACGGCCAGTTCGCCTTCGTAATCGACTGCGGCCGTGGCATTCGGATGGGTCGGCACGGGCGCGCCCGAGCCGACCACGCAGCTAGGCGGCTTGCTAAACACGGCGGGGAATTCGTCCGGCTCGCCACCGGCCCTTGCACCCGCCTCATAGCCACTCCGGGAAAACTCGTCGGCGTGCTCCCGGTAGTTCTTTCCGACGCAGAAGATATTGCGCCGCGGCTCGGGGATCGGTGCGATCCGGCGCACTTCGGAAAGCGGGATGGTCGTGCCCGCCGATGAGAGCGAGGGCGCGAGCGCCTCGTACCTGGTGATCAGGTCGACCATGTCGGCGACGTCGATGGGGCGGAGCACGCCCGCCCCGGGCTCGATGAGGCCGACGCGTCTGCGGTCGTCATGCTGCTCGAAGGTTGCGAATTTCATGTTGTCCTCCATATGCGCCCGTCAGGATGTGCGGACCCATCTCGGGCACCGACCGGGTCCCTGTGAGGGCCATCGAGACGTCCAGCTGCTTACGGATTATGCCGAGGGCCTTGGTCACGCCGGGCTCGCCCCCGGCACCGACGCCGTAGGCCAGCAGCGGCACGGCCGATTATGCGGCCGCGCGCCCAGGGCTAGAGCGCGCAAGACGTCCTGCCCGGACCGAATGCCGCCGTCGAACAGGAAGCGGGGCGGCATCGCCGCCCCGCCGGTCAGCGCGGTCGCGACCTATTTCGGCGCATACTGCATCTCGCCGTCCCCGAACGACCAATCCTCTCGGCCGTCGTCCACGAGGTTGATCCAGACGTCCTCCTTGCGGACGCCAGCCTTCTCGTGAATTTCGTCGGCAATGCGCCGGTAGAACTGCATCTTGACCTCGGTCGAGCGGCCGCCGACCCAAGTCACCTGGATGATGATGAGATCCGGCGAGTATCGGACGCCGAGATAGCCTTCGTCCGGATAGATGATCTCGTCCGCGCTGTGGCGAGTTACGATCAGAAACTTGTCGTTGACAGGCACGTTCGCAATTTCGATCATCGCGCCGTAGACGGCCTGGCTGACGATCCGAACGCGCTCGGCGGGCGCGTCCTTGTTGATATCGATTCTGACGAACGGCATCGCGCTCTCCTTTCATTCCCAGAGTTTCACCGTCCACCACTGCTCCGTTCAGACGAGAGCCGGGGTGAGAGGGCGAGCGGTCTTGAGGAACCGCCATCGCCCGACAGGCGTAAAGCTGGTGAACCGGACCGCAAGAGTCCTTGGGCGCGGGCTGGAAAGACCTGCAAATTCCGCAAAGGCTGCAGCGCCGATTTGCGAGCAGCGGCCTTCCTGGAAAAACCTGAAATTTCCGCAATTGCGCGGTAAAGTCGGAAGCATGCTTGCGGGCTCTGACCTACCGGCGAGCGTGGGGTTCGGGTGGTTCCGGGTGCTGCCGCGTCGCCGCGAAATGATTGCTGACGGAAAGCCGATTAAGCTCGGCGGCCGTGCATTCGATATCCTGATGGCACTGATCGAGGCACGCGGGGCGGTCGTCAGCAAGAACGCGCTGATGGCGCGGGTATGGCCCGGCCGGATCGTAGAGGAAAACAATCTGCAATCCCAGATCTCGGCGTTGCGGACCGTCTTGGTCTCGGACCGCGACCTGATCCGCACGGTCTCTGGACGCGGCTATCAGTTCATTGGGGAGATCCGGGCTTTGTCGGAGGGCGGCGTTTGGCCCGCCGGCTGGGGTTTCCATATCCCCGCACGCCGCTCATTTCTGTTTGTCGGCGCACGATAGAAATGTCACCCGGCGTGCAAAGTAGAGACGACACCCCAGGTGGCGGTGAAGACAACCAGCGCAGAGACGTTATCTCTGCAGTGCGGTGAACATTTGATGCCCTAGCCAGATGGGCTACAGTCGTTGGCGACCGGTGAAGCGGAGGCGGGCTCTGCTGGGAGCAACCCGTCGAGGAATAGCCGGTCGGAGATTTCACTCCGATGCGAGCGGGAGCCGATCGGAACCGGCCGGCTCCCCCTGATCCGAAGTCGGCAGCATAAGCTCACCAACATCTGCCTGTACGGGCCGGCAGGCGAGGGATATCAAGGGCAAAGCCCTTGGCCAGTTTGTCGGCGTCACTCACTAGGCCCAAATGCTTACCTGATTACGCACTATCCTCAGCCAATTTGAGGAGGCGGTATGGCATCGGCGGGGTTCGGACTGCGACATAGCCGAGGCGTGGCATCATGGCGGCGAGATCGTATCGGCGGTTGAAGCGGTACTCGAATTCGGCGAGGTAGCGGGGTACATGCTTGTCGCGGATGGTGCGGTAAGTGCCAGTGATGGCGCTCTTGATGTTGCCGAGGGTGGTGTTGACCCACTTGAAAGCAGGGTTCAGGGCGGCCTTGCGACCGGATCCAGTGATGATCGGCTGGTGAACGCAGCCGGCGTTGCCGACCCCAGTGAAGCAGTGCAGGCCGTCACTGACAACGGTGCTGGCGGGATGGAAATTGCGCTGCGCCAAGGTCGCGATTTCGGCACGGCGGAAACCCTTTACGCGGCGCAACTTCAAGCGGATTGGCTTGCCCTCCGGTGTGGTTTCGACCGCCGCCACGATCGGCGTCTTGCCAGGCGAACCGCGGCCCCGCATGCCGCCGTTGCGCTCCCCGCCGAGATAGGCGTCGTCGATCTCGATCCGTCCCGTCAGGCGCTTTGTGGCGTCCCGCTCCATCATCGCCTGCATGAGCTTGTGCTTGATCTTCCAGGCGGTGGTCTGGGTGACGCCAAGCTGGCGGCCCAACTCAATGCTGGAGATGCCGCCCTTGCTCTGAGTGAGGTGGTACATGGCGCGAAACCAAATGCACAGCGGCACCTTGGTTGCCGCGAAAATCGTTCCGGCGATCACGGATGTCTGCCGTCGACAGGCGGCACACGGTAAAGCGCCGGGTCTTCACGAAGCTGTGATGCTCCCCTGCGCAAACCGGGCAGACAAAGCCGGATGGCCAGCGCCAGCGCATCACCGCCTCCCGGCACTGATCCTCTGTTCCGTAAAGAACAGCAAACTGGGCCTCGCTGAGCCCCTTTTGAAATTGCACCTTGTTGCGCGCCATCGTTCAAACCCGCAGAAACAGCCGTATGTTCCTGTTTTGTACCACAGCTTGATGGCTGAGGATAGTGCGTAATCAGGAATGCTTATGCACTTCATGTTCGCCTCAGCGTCCGAGTTCGAGCTCAATTGCCCTGATAAACGGGCGCGGCCGTCGGCTTCGGCATTTCGGCCCTCGCTGAAATCGTGCGTGTGGAAAAGCGCGCCAAATTGCGCATCGAGGCGTGAGAGGGCCTCCGCCTCCACGGGATCGATCGCCAGGTGCGCCGACGCCAAAGCGGTCTTGATGCCCAAAGGCCCGCATGCCGCAACCTTGTTAGCGATTGCGACGGCGCGATCGAGGGCAGCCTGCGCCGTGTCGGCGATCTCCTGGACCGTCCCCATGCGATACGCTTCCTGGGCCGTCCAATGATCGCCCGTTAGCATGTAGCGCATCGCGTTGCCCCAGCCGGCCTCACGAACGAATTGGACGGTCGAGCCGCCGCCGGGGAAGCACCCATGCGTGTTGTCCTCCTGGCCGAAATTCGTGTTCGCCGCCGCCACTCGAATATCCGCAACGAGGAATAGCTCATCCGCCATGTTCCAGGTATCGCCGTGGACGGCGATAATCAGAGGCTTCGTGAGATGCGGATGTCCCTTGGCCAGTGGATCTATGACTCCGCCTCCGCTGATCCAGGGCTTGCCAGTGCGGACGAGCGCCTTGAATCCGTCGACATCGATGCCGCGCGAGAAGTTGTCCCCGTGGCCGAAGAGGACGGCCGCGCGCAGCGAGGGGTCGTGATCGTAGTCATAGTAGGCCTTCGCGAGCGCCCGAAAGGTTGCAGGATCGATGCGGTTCTGAATTTGCGGCCTGTTGAGTTCGAACAGCACCACCTGCCCGCGGCGTTGAATGGAGAGCGAGGTTCCGCTTGCGAGCGGAACCTCGCCCAGGTGCGTCTCCAGTACCAGGCTTTCGGCCGCTGCCGCCTGCACGAACCGAAATCGCAGGGCGCCGAGGCCGGTCAGGACCGCGGCGCTGGACAAGAGGGTTCGGCGGATCAGTGGGGTCGCGAAAAGCGCTCCACTACGACAATGCGAATTCATGTCTGGCTCCTTTCTGCAGAAACGATGCTGCTTCAGGACGCGTACGTCGCGACGCCATTGCCGAAAGACCAATTCTCCTTCTTGACCTCGATGAGGTTGATAAGGACATCTTCCCGCCGGATACCCGGCTTTACCGCCAGCCCGTCGACGATGGCCTTGTAGAGCGCCTTCTTCTGCTCGACCGTGCGGCCTTCGTTCCAGGTGATCTGGATCATCACCAATCGTCGGTGCGGTGAATGCCGAGGTAGTCCGGATCGAACACAAAATTCCCGGTCTCGTGCTCGCCGATGACCTCGAAGCGGTCACCCTTGGGCACACCGACGGCAATCATCGCTTCGTACACAACGTGTCCGACTTGCTGACGGTAAGCGGCATCCTTGCCTTTGCGGAGATCAGGCCAGCGTCCAGGCCCGCGGCCCGCGGTAGATCCGCTCATGGCGCAGCAGGAAACCTTGCAGATGCAATACGAACGAGGGCATGGTCTCTACTCCTGAAGGGTGGGGCTCAATCGACCGGCGGCCGAGCCACCAGTCGGTTACCTGCATGTACGCGCATTATCGGCACCATCGGGTCGGCGGATTTCGCACTGATAGTCCGTCCGCCTCCGCGCTCCCCGGGTGGCCCGATGGCGAGCACCGGCACCCGGGATCGGTGACAATCGAACAGGCCGTTGATCAGATGAGATTGCCGGGGCCGCAGCTTCCCGCGCAGACCGAAGACACGTTTCACTCCCGATTGCTTGAGGGTCTGCACCATGTAGCGAGCGACGGTTCGGGCCACGACACACTCGCTGGTGCTTGAGTTGGGAGGAGGCCTACTTGCCTTGGTAGACGGCGGGACGTCCCTCCGCCTCAGCCTTGCGGCCCTCGATGAAGTCCTCGGTGTGGAAGAGCCCGCCAAATTGCTCATCGAGCTTGGCGAACGCCGCCGCTTCGGACTCGTCGATCGAGAGGTGCGCGGACTCCAGCGTGGTCTTGATGCCGAGCGGCTCGCACGCGGCGATCTTCTGGGCCAGCCCGATCCCCGCTTCCAGCGCCTTGGCCGGGTTGGGGGCGATCTCCTGATCACGCCCATCCGATAGGCCTCCTCCGCGCCCCAGTGGTCGCCGGAGAGCATGGCACGACGACAGCGGCAACTGGTTCCGCAGCTACGGCAACGAGAACTGGGAATTCGACGAGCATGGTCTGATGCGCTTGCGCATCGCCAGCATCAACGATTTGCCGATCAAAGAGAGCGACCGCAAATACCACTGGCCGCTCGGCCGACGCCCCGACGGTCAGCCGTCTCTGAGCGACCTCGGCCTCTAGGATCTTTCGACGGCGAAACCGAGCCGCTGTCCCTGACCATTTCGTGTAACCAATCGAGATAAACCCATGGCCTTCACGATCAACGTCAACGGCGTCGATCGGACGGTCGATGCTGAGGGCGACACGCCCCTCCTCTGGGTATTGCGCGACGTGCTCGGCAGACCGGCACGAAGTTCGGCTGCGGCATGGCGCTGTGCGGCGCCTGCACTGTGCATGTCGACGGCGACGCCACGCGCTCTTGTATCACCACGATCGACGGTATCGGCGCCTCAGAAGTCACTACGATCGAGGCAATCGGCGCGACCCCGGCGGGGCGCCAAGATGCAGAAGGCCTGGCTCGACCGCGAGGTGGTGCAATGCGGCTACTGCCAGTCGGGCCACATCATGTCCGCCTCGGCGCTCCTTGCCAGCAACCCGCATCCGACGGATTCGGACATCGACGACGCGATGTCCGGCAATATCTGTCGCTGTGGTACTTATGTCCGCATTCGCGAGGCGATCAAAGAGGCCGCGCAATCGAGCGGACAGAGGAGCTGAAAATGATCCTCGATCACCTCAGCCGGCGCAATTTTCTGCAGGCCGGAGCGGCCGCTGGCGGCGGGCTGCTGCTGAGTTTGCGCCTGCCGCTCGCAAACGCCGAAGCCGAAGTGGCCGACGCCGATGGCTTCACGCCCAACGCCTTCATCCGCATCGGCGGCGACGGGCAGATTGTCTTGACCATGCCCTATGTCGAGATGGGCCAGGGCACCTACACCTCGATCCCGATGCTGATCGCCGAGGAGCTGGAGGTAGATCTGAAGCAGTGCGGCCGGAGCATGCTCCGCGCAACGAAAAGCTCTACGGCAATCCTTTACTGGGCGGCATCCAGGCAACCGGCAACTCAAACGCAATACGCGCGGCGTGGCAGCCGCTGCGGGAAGCCGGTGCGATCGCGAGAACCATGCTCGTGTCGGCGGCAGCAAAGCGCTGGAATGTCGATCCGGCGTCCTGCCGCGCGCAAAGCGGTGAAGTGCTTCACCCGCCGACGGGGAGAAGCGCCAAATATGGCGAGCTTGCCGCTGACGCCGCCCGCTTGCCAGTGCTCGAAAGCATGGCGCTCAAGCGGCCGGAGCAATTCAGGCTCATCGGCACCCCGGCTAAGCGGCTCGATGCGCCGGCAAAGGTCAACGGGACGGCCATCTATGGCATCGACGCTCGACCCCTGGGCGTGAAGATCGCAACCCTTGCGCAGTCGCCGGTCTTCGGAGGCCGGCTGAATAACGTCGACGACACGGCCGCCAAGGCCGTCAAGGGCGTGCGTCAGATCGTACGGCTCGACGACGCCGTCGCCGTCGTGGCCGACCACATGGGCGCTGCGAAGAAAGGGCTGGCGGCGCTGGTGATCGAATGGGACGACGGGCCGCACGCCAAGCTCGACACGAAAGACATCGCGGACGAACTCGAAAAGGCAACACTCAATTCAGGGGCGGTTGCGCAGAACATCGGCGACGTCAACAAGGCTATGGCGAGCCCCACCACCACGGTCGAGGCGACCTACCAAATCCCGTTCCTCGCGCACGCGACAATGGAGCCGATGAACTGCACAGTGCATGTCCCCAAGGACGGCTGCGAAGTGTGGGTCCGGCTCCCAGGTCGTCGCGCGCGCCCAGGCCGCAGCGGCGAAGACCGCAGGCCTGCCATTGGACAAGGTCGTGGTCCACAATCATCTGATCGGCGACGGCTTTGGCCGGCGGCTAGAGGTCGACGGCGTCATTCGCGCCGTCCAGATCGCGCAGCATGTCGACGGCCCCGTCAAGGTCATCTGGACGCGCGAGGAAGACATCCAGCACGACATGTACCGGCCCTATTGGTTCGACCGAATTTTTGCCGCTCTCGACGAGGGAATGCCGGTCGCCTGGAACCACCGCTTTGCGGGCTCTTCGGTTATCGCGCGGTGGGCCCCTCCGGTGTTCAAAAATGGTCTCGATCCCGACACCACTGAGGGCGCGATCGATCTAGTCTATGCCCTCCCCAACATGCATGTCGAGTATCTTCGGGTAGAACCGCCGGGCATTCCGACCGCCTTCTGGCGCAGCGTCGGCCCGTCGCACAATGTCTTTGTGACCGAAAGCTTCATCGACGAACTGGCGGTAGCGGCGAAACAGGATCCGGTCGCCTATCGACGAGCTCTCCTCGACAAGTCGCCCCGCGCCAAAGCCGTCCTCGATCTTGCCGCGGAAAAGGCGGGCTGGGGACAGCCATTGCCTAAAGGAGTCGGCCGTGGCGTCTCGGTCCAATTTGCCTTCGCGACCTATATGGCGCAGATTGCCGAAGTCGAAGTGTCGAAGGATGGCGCGGTTCGTGTGCGGCGCGTCGTCTGCGCAGTCGATTGTGGCACTGTAGTCACTCCCGACACGGTCCAGGCGCAGATCCAGAGCGCGATCATGTTCGGCATCACGGCGGCGCTCTATGGCGAGATCACCCTTAAAGACGGCCGCGTCGAGCAAACCAACTTCGACACCTACCAGATCCTGCGCATGAACGAGGCGCCGGCCATCGCGGTCCACATCGTCCAGAGTTTCGAACCGCCGGGTGGAATGGGTGAGACCGGGACCTCGGCCATCATTCCCGCAGTGGCCAACGCGGTCTTTGCAGCAACTGGCAAGCGCTTGCGAAAGCTGCCGATCGATACCACCGCGTTGAAACAGCCGGCGTGAACGGACACCGTGGCGATGTGTAAGGAGCAGCAAACCCTGTGCGAAGCGGACCCCCGACCATCATCTCCTTAGGGGCATTACCGGCTGTGCCGGCCCGTCAGCGGTGCGGCAGGTCAACCTCAATAAGCAGACCCCCGGCCCACGAAACCGAGCGGGCCTACTTGGCGATCGGTCACCCGCTGGCCGGAGGACAAACCTCTTAGGCCTGCTCAGTTGACGCTTTCCGGCCCCTTGCGCGGTTAGTAACCCGCCACAGTCCGTGCGGTCTCGGCCGAGTAATTCCATGCTCGGATTCGGCCAAACAACGCCACAAGATTATCGGGGATAGACTGGCTTTGGTCGGTGACGAGAGCGTGAGTGGGGTCACGGCGGAACCGCCGCCGGGTCACTCAGGAGCACCCACTCATGCGCATCTATATCATCGGCAACGACGGGATCACGTTGGGCCGCAAGGCGCCGGCGACAGTCAATGACGGCGAGATTGCCGTTGCATCGAATGAAGAGCTGCACGCTGCCCCACTCAGCGCCAGGCGGTTGCTGACGCTGTGGAACGCACTGCCCGGCGTCGAAAAGCGAAAGAGGGTTGGCGACCGCGATGCTCTGCTCGATCAGCTGTGGTCGGCAATCGAGGCCTTGCCGGACCCGGAGCCGCAACCCGACCCGAAGCGCCCGTCGAAGCAGGACGTGGTGATTGCGATGCTGCGTCAGCCCGAGGGTGCAACGGTCGACGAGGTGGCGAGCGTGACCGGCTGGCAGCGTCATACCGTGCGCGGCGTCTTCTCGGGAACCTTGAAGAAAAAGCTCGGCCTCACTCTTGCCTCGGCCAAAGAGGACCGCGGCCAGGTCTACCGCATCGCCGAGCCGGCCAGCCTATGAAAACCCCAATCCACGACGCTTCGGCTCGCCAGCACTGTGGCGAGCCGTTCCCCGGTCTCGGTCCAAACAACGCCAGAAGGGACCGGCTTCACAACCAGGACCTGGCCGAGGTTGACGGCGAAATCGCCCGGTTGGTCGATCGGTCGACACAGGAGCTGCGGCGTTCCTGGCAGACACTGTATCACACCGGAGCACCCTTGGGCCTCAGTCGCGATCTGATCATCAGGGGCCTCGCCGATAAGCTGCAACAACGTGCCCATGGCGGCCCGCCGCGCTCTACAGCGCCGCCTTCGGATTTTGGCGGCAGAGTCTGAGAAAGGCGCTCGTTCTTTCGATCTCGGCGGAGTGCTGAAGACCGGCGCGACCTTGGTGCGCCAGTGGCGCGGTCACACCCATATCGTCCTCGTGCACGAGGACGGGTTCGAATACCAGGGCCAGCGGTACCGGTCGCTGACTCTGATTGCCGAACGGATCACCGGAGCACATTGGTCGGGGCCCCGGTTCTTTGGCCTCAGCAAGCGAGCGCGTGCAATCTAGTCCGAACTTCGACTGGTTGTTGAACTAAGCGGCTGAAAGGCCGTTATATTCATCTTTTGAGTGGTCATGTGATTGGGCAATTTTTAGTTGACATGATCGGCTCAAAATGATTCTTTCAGCGCATGTATGTGGCCGTCATCCCGAACCGAGGCTCGCCGCCGGCCATCCTGCAGCGGGAGAGTTACCGCGAAGCCGGCAAGACCAAAAACCGGACCCTCGCCAACCTGTCGCGCTGGCCGGCCGAGCGCATTGCGCAACTCCGCGCCGTGCTGCGCGGTGACCAACTGCTGCCCGCCGCCGAGGCGGTGGAGATCGTCCGCGCGCTACCGCATGGCCACGTGCTCGCCGCGCTCGGCACTGCGCGCCGCATCGCGCTCGATGCCGTGCTGCCGCGCCGGGCGCCGCAACGCCGCCGCGATCTGGCGCTGGCCCTGATCGTCGCCCGCCTGCTTGAGCCGGCGGCCAAACTGGCGACGGCGCGGATGCTGGATCCGGCCACCGCCAGCCATTCGCTGGGCGAGATGCTGGACCTCGGCCCCGTCGCCGCCAAGGAGGTCTATGCCGCGCTCGACTGGCTGGGCCGCGAGCAGCCCTTCATCGAAGCTCGGCTGGCCCGCCGCCATCTGAAGGATGGCGCGCTGCTGCTCTACGACGTCACCTCCACTTACTCGAAGGCCGCTGCTGCGAACTGGCGCAGCATGGCTACAGCCGCGACCACCGCAGTGACCGGCCGCAGCTTGTCATCGGTCTGATGTGCGCCGCCAAGCCTGCCCTCGCGAAAGCCGGGGGCTGCCCGGTCGCGGTCGAGGTGTTCGAAGGCAATACTGCCGAACCGATGACGCTGTCAGTCGCAGATCGACAAGCTGAAGCAGCGCTTCAAGTTGCAGCGCGTGGTGATGGTGGGCGACCGCGGGCTGCTGACCAGCGCGCGCATCGAGCAGACATTGCGCCCGGCTGGTCTGGATTGGATCACCGCATTGCGGTCGCCGGCGATCAAGCAGCTGGCGGCTGAGGGCGGGCCGTTGCAGCCCTCGCTGTTCGATAATCGCGACATAGCCGAGATCACCAGCCCCGACTATCCGGGCGAACGCCTGGTGGTCTGCAAGAACCCGTTGCCGGCCGAAGAGCGGGCCCGCAAACGCGCCGAACTGTTGGCCGCCACCGAAAAGGAGCTGACGCGCATCGCGGCCCGCGTGCAGCGGGCGCGCAGTCCGCTGCGCGGCGCCGCAGCGATCGGCTAGGCGGTCGGCGCAGTGCTGGGACAGCGCCACATGGCCAAGCATGGGAGTGTCCGGATCTCTGTGTAAGAGGAGCCGTATCTCATCGTTTTGAGCCTTCAGCGCGCTGAAGGCTCAAAACGATCGCCGAACAGAATGGCAAATTGCCCTATCGCGGCGGTCCATTCAATCGGCCGACGCCAATGGAGGCCGGCATTGCGGATCGCCAGAAACAGCAGCTTCAACGCCGCCTCGTCGGTCGGGAAGCTGCCGCCGGTCTTGATGATCTTGCGCAGGCTGCGATTGAGGCTTTCCACTGCGTTGGTCGTATAGATCATCTTGCGGATCGCCGGCGGGAAGGCGAACAGCGGCACCACATGCTGCCAGGCGCGCCGCCACGCCTGGCCGATTGCCGGGTATCGCTTGCCCCATTCGGCCTCGAAGGCGTCGAGTTCGGCGGCGGCCGCCTCGGCTGTGTCCGCCCGGCAGATCGCCTTCAGATCGGGCATGATCAGCTTGCGGTCCTTCCACAGCCTGCCCCCGCGAAGGCGGGGGACACAAAAGCCAGCGAGTTACGGATCAGATGGATGATGCAGAGCCTGCCCCGGACCCCGATCCGGGGTCTGCACCGTGGTCAGCGGAAAGACCGTGCCGATCGCCTCGGGGAAGCCCCCCGCCTTCGCGAGGGCATGCTTTGAGCCCGTCGACCACTGCGATCAGGACGTCGTTGACGCCGCGGGTCTTGAGCTCGTTCATCACCCTCAACCAGAACTTGGCGCCCTCGGTCTGCTCGATCCACAGCCCGAGTACTTCCTTCTCGCCTTCGCTGTTGAGGGCGAGGGCGACATAGACCGCTTTGTTGCGCACCAAGCCCTCGTCGCGGATCTTGACCCGCAGCGCGTCGAAGAAGATGACCGGGTAGACCGGGTCGAGCGGCCGGTTCTGCCATTCCCCAACCTCCTCGAGCACGGCGTCCGTGACCCGGCTGATCAGATCGGGGGAGACCTCGATCCCGTAAAGCTCCTGCCGGTGAGCCTGGATCTCGCGAACCGACAGACCTCGGGCATAAAGGCTGATGATCCGATCGTCGAACCCGTCGAGCCGCGTCTGTCCTTTTGCGACGATCTGCGGCTCGAAGCTGCCGTTGCGGTCGCGCGGCACCGCGATCTCGATCGCCCCGTCATCGCCGATCACGGTCTTGCTCGAATACCCGTTGCGGCTGTTGCCGCCGCCGCGGCCGGCCGGGTCGCCCTTCTCGTATCCCAGATGCTCGCTCAGTTCGGCGCCGAGCGCACGTTCCAGCAGGCGCTTCTTGAGTTCCTTGAACAGCCCTTCTTCGCCGAGAAGATCCTGCGGCGAGCTGTCGCCTTGAAGCAGCTCCTCAATGAGCTCGTCCCTGATCGCTTGTGCCATAATCCGTGATCCCCTCTACAACATAGAGTGTATCACGCCTCTCACTTACACAAAATAGCTGACACCCTCCCAAGCATTTCCACATCAGCATCACCGACGAGACGTTCAGCTTCGCGCAAAACCCCCTCAGCATTGCCGCCGAGGCCGCGCTCGACGGCATTTATGTAATCCGCACCAACCTGCCGGCCGCCCAGTGCGATGCCGCCGCCACGGTGTGCGCTTACAAAAGCCTCAGCTGCGTCGAGCACGCCTTCCGCTCACTGAAGACCGTCGATCTCGAGCTGCGTCCGGGGTTTCATTGGACCGCGCCACGCGTGCGCGCGCACGTCCTGCTCTGTGCATGCTGGCCTATTATCTGCAATGGCACATGCGCCGTAGCCTCGCCCCGATGCTGTTCGACGAGACCGATCCGGCCGTCCGCGAGGCGCAGCGCCTCGCCGGTGGCCAAGACCGAACCTTCACCGGCGGCGCAACGCAAGGCCGCCCGCAAACGCACCAACCCAGTCGATGGCGAACCGCTGCCGGCGCACAGCTTCCACACCCTGCTCGGCGATCTCGCCACGCTCACCCGCAATGTCGTCCGCCTTGGGCGCGATCGCTTCACCGCCATCCTCGCCACTCCCACCCCCACCCAGCGCTGCGCCCTCGATCTGCTCGGACTCGCACTCACTGCGAAGACAGACCGACGCCCGCGGTCGCAAACTATATCAGTGGCTTGCGCTCAAAAGAGGGCAAAGTTCGGTCTAGTCGCCGAGGCCGATCATGAAAAAACCGGGAACCGCAACGCGGCGGAACGGAACCGTGCGCTGTGCGATCTACACCCGCAAGTCGTCCGAGGAGGGGCTCGAACAGGAGTTCAATTCGCTGCAGGCGCAGCGTGAAGCCTGCGAGGCCTTCATCGACAGCCAGCGGCACGAAGGTTGGGTGTGCCTGCGCACGGCTTATGACGACGGCGGGTTCTCCGGCGCCACGATGGATCGGCCCGCTCTGCAGCAGCTGCTCGCCGACATCACGGCGGGGCGGGTCGACACCATCGTCGTCTACAAAATCGACCGGCTGACCCGCTCGCTCGCCGATTTTGCCAAGATTGTCGAGATCCTCGACGCGAGGGGCGCCTCCTTCGTGTCGGTGACGCAGCAATTCAACACGACGACCTCGATGGGGCGTTTGACCCTCAATGTTCTGCTGTCCTTCGCACAGTTCGAGCGCGAGGTCATCGCCGAGCGTATCCGCGACAAGATCGCCGCGTCGAAAAGAAAAGGGATGTGGATGGGCGGGCTGCCACCGCTGGGGTATCGGGCACAGCACCGCAAGCTCATCATCGTCGACAGCGAGGCGGAAACCGTGCGCTTCGTTTTTCGCCACTACGCCGAACTCGGCTCGGTCCAGTTGTTGAAGGACGAACTGGACACTCGAGGCATCCACAGCAAATTGCGGACGAGCGCCTCGGGCCGCATCTCGGGTGGCAAGTCATTCGCCCGCGGCGCGATCTACCTGATGCTGCAAAACCGCATTTATCGCGGCGAGATCGTTCACAACCGGCAATCCTACATCGGCGAACATGAGCCGATCATCGATCAGCCCCTCTGGGATGCGGTCCAGGCGCAGCTTGCCGGCAACGCCGCCCAGCGCAACCAGGGCGGAAAAACTCGGCAGCCGAGCCTCCTCGCCGGCATGCTGTTTGATCGCGACGGCAACCGGATGACGCCGAGCCATGCCGTCAAGAAGAGCACGCGCTACCGTTACTATGTCTCGGGCTCGCTGATCACGAAAGATCGGACCGAGAACGCCGCCGGGCTGCGGATCCCGGCCGCGGAGATCGAGCAGCTCGTAAGCGACCGAGTGCAGCGATGGCTTCCCGATCCCGGCAGCATCTACAAATCGACTGCGGCACGGCTCCCAGACTCATCAATGCAGCAGCGGCTTGTCGCGCGATCCGCGGAGATCGGCGGGCGCTGGCCCGAGTTCCCAATGGCACGCAAGCGTGACGTGCTAACTGCTCTGATCGAACGGATCGAGGTGCGGATCGACCAGATCGACATCCGTCTCCGCCCGCGGCGGCTGGGCGCGCTACTCGATCGTGTTGCTACGCCATCGCAAGGCGTGAGCGACGACGAAACCGAGATCCTGTCCGTGCCGGTCCGGCTGCGCCGCGCCGGGCGGGAGATCAGAATGGTGATCGACGGGACGGATCGGTTTCCCGCGAAAGCTGATGCGCGATTGATCAAGCTGCTCCTCAGGGCGCGCCGCTTCAATGCGACGATCGCCCAGGGCGAAGGCGTTCCTTTTGCCGCACTCGCCCAGCGGGAAGGGGTCAGCGGGTCCTATTTCATGCGGCTCGTCCGCCTCAGCTATCTTGCGCCGGATATCACCCAAGCGATCCTCGATGGGCGGCAGCCACACGATTTGACCGCGGAGAAGCTCCTCGCGCACTCACGTCTGCCGCTTGCCTGGCAGGATCAGCGGATCGTGCTCGGCTTTGCCTGAGCCCGATCCGAATACAAAGATCTACCGCACTTTAAACCCGAAGGCCCGACGTCGTTCGGACCGGCGTGGATTTCTCGCCGGCCCCACCAGCGGCACTGCGGTACTGGAATATGGCCCGGCAGAGATATTGCCGCCAGCTGGCCCGATATCGAAATTCCGTGCGCGTCTCTGTCGACCCGGTCGCCAAGCCGGCCGCGCACGGCCGCGCGGAAAGCCGGGGTTCTCGACCTCGAAAGCGGATGCGGGAGAGAGACTGACTCTCTGCTGGAGGAAGCCGGATTCTAACCATCAGTCCCTCTTGCTAAGAAGTGGATGCCTGTGGCGGAACTGTCGAGACATTTTGGCGATCCCTGAGATGCCGCAGTTCGATGCACCGGGGATGCCCGGTTCCGCCTGCCCGTAAAAGAGCGTGGCTTGGCTCCGTTGTCTCCCTGTGGGCCAAGTCTCTCCCTCGGCGTCGGGTTTGCATTCGACGCCTTTTCTTTCAGCTTACCCCGCCTGACGGGGGTCCCTTGGAGGGCGGGACCGACGGTTCGAATACTTCTTCCTCCAGCGCAGAGTCAGGAGCGAACCACGGAGCGGCCGAAGCCACCTGGGCCCGGATCAGGCGGTCGACCTTGTAGACGACCACGATGTCGACCGGGCAGGTCTGGGGCAGGCGCTGCTCGAAGCCGGTTGTCCGACGATGCAGCGGTCAGCTGTTTGCCGGCTCGAGCTAGCTGACGGCGCGCCGACGCGATTATCGATGCCATTCGAGGCGAAGCGCAGGAATAAACCGACCAGTAACAGACCAAACGCTCCCGGTGGTGGTTAGCGGTTTTCTGCCTAATGGCCGCGATGGGGTGCCGTGGTACGAAGTCGCGAAATTCATCGGTATTGGGCTGGCTCAGACGCACCTGGCTGCGGGCTTCATATGGTTACAAGAGCTTTTTGCTCGGGTTTGAGACAACTGTCTAGCGCGCGATGCCCGGTGCCCCTTGCGGCACGTCGTAAAATGCGAGAGTCATCGAGACGCTGGTGTAATAACCCATTAAGGTGATCACGTCGGTGATGCCGACATGACCGAGCGCCTTGACCGCGCGGTCGTAAAGACCCTTCGATACCCAGCGCGAATTGCTGAGACAAATCGCCATCTCGTAGACGATCTGCTCGCGCTCGTCCGCGAACGAGGTCGGCAGACCGGACAGCATCGCCTCGACCTTTTCGGCGGGCAGTCCGACTTCCTTGCCCCGCCGCTCATGCGCGTTGGTGGGGTAGGCCGAATGCCATTTGCTGTTGATGATAATGACGGCGATCTCGCGTTCGCGCTCGGAGAGCGAGTAGCCGCCGGGGTGGAAATAGGCCCCGAGTAGAGCCGAGGCCTTCACGAGCTTGGGGTTATGCACCCAGATCTTGCTCGGACCGCCGGCCGCGCCGCGGGTCTCGACCAGATAGCGATAGCCCTCCTGCTGCTCCGGCGTCATCTCGTCATAAGGGATCTCGGCGTAGCGGCCGAAGGTCGGCGTCTCGGGCATATCAAGCTTCCCTCGCAGGATGGATTGGAGACCTATCCTGCAACGGCGCACCCGCCCTGTCGACCCGCTGGGAGCATCGCTTCGCGCGGCCTGCACTCCACTGTCACGAGTGAAAGCTTTGCTGCCGCAAGTGCAGAGCCACGAGCTGCTCGACTATGCCTCCGGCTCGAACAACTCAAGGTCGGTCGCCGGGTCGAGTTCCTTCATCAGCGGTGTCGGGTAGGCCGTCAGAAAAACTTCGAGCGTGGGCCGGACGGTCGCGTGCAACATATGCCCACCGCGTGCGGTCCCGTTTGAAGGAACCACGACCGCATGGATGTGAACCGCAGGCTTGCCATTAACGAGCCCGATGTCGCCGACGAGCGATGCGGCCTCGGCCTGCTCATTCACGGGCAGGTTGCGGTAAGCCTTGTACTGCTTGTCGAACCACCCGAACAGGCCGCTCTCGATCGCGCCTATGGCGGTGAAATGCGCCGCTACAAGCCGCTCGCGCTGGGCGAAGGCGGTCATGCCAGAGATGATCTCATCACGCTTGCCGAAGATCACGGCATAGCTGCGCACTTGCCCCTCCGTGCCCCCGATCAGCTTGGCCCGCAGCCCCGGCGCCTTGGTGAGATCGGTCACGGGCTGCGGCGGGGTATATCCAGGTGGAACGGATGTTGATGCGGCCTGAGCGGACGCTGCGCTTGCGCCGAGCACGCAGCCGCAGCCAAGAGCCGGAAAACCCAGCCACTGACGGCGGGAGAAGGGATGCGTCGCCATGAAACCTCCGTGATGCGAGCAGGAAAGTCAACGCTGTGGCCACTCCGGTCAGTGTCGACGAAAGATGACGCGGTCACCTCGCGAACGTGGATACGGCCTGGGAAGCGTACTGGCCGATATACTCATGACCCGCCGTCAATCAGGCAGAAACCCGCCCTAACCCGCGCGCGAATTTTTGCACAGCGCCCGGTCGACGCACGGCCGAACACCATATGTTTCAAGCTGCCATGATGGACCGGGGTTAGGCAGAAAGCTTGGCGCCAGCCTGCCTTTGAGGAAAGCGATGCCGCAGTCTGTACATCCGCTGATCGAAACCCGACGCGAGCAGATGTTTCCGGTGCTGGAGCCGGAAGAGATCGAGCGGCTGGCGCGGTTCGGTGAGCGCAAATCCTATATGGCCGGCGAGCGCATGGTTGCGACCGGCGAGATTGCACCGGGCGCTTTGGTCATCCTGAGAGGCCGGGTCGATGTCAAGCAGCGCGGCAGGGAGGGACACTCCGAGCTGATCGTGACGCATGGTCCGGGCTCTTTCATGGGCGAGCTTGCGCAACTATCCGGCCGCCCGTCGTTGGTCGACGCCGTTGCCACGGAAGCTGTCGAGGCGTTCGTCATCCCGCCGCGCCGGCTGCGCGATCTGATGGTCGAAGAGGCCGAGCTCGGCGAGCGCATCATGCGCGCCTTGATCCTGCGCCGGGTTGCCCTGCTCGATACCGGTGCCGGCGGCCCGATAATCGTCGGCAGCGCCGACAACGCCGATGTTCTGCGCCTCGAAGGCTTTCTGACCCGCAACGGGCATCCGCATCAGCGGTTCGACCCACAGGCCGATCCGTGTGCGCAAACCTTGATCGAGCGCTTTCGCATAGCCCCTCGCGAATTGCCGATCGTTTTGTGTCCCGATGGACGGCTGCTGCGCAATCCGAGCGACGTCGAACTCGCCCGCTGCATCGGGCTCGTCAAGCCGATCGACCCGGGCGAGATTTACAACGTGGTCATCGTCGGCGCCGGGCCGGCGGGTCTTGCCGCCTCGGTTTATGCGGGATCCGAGGGACTATCGGTGCTTGTCCTGGATTGCCGCGCTTTCGGCGGTCAAGCCGGGGCGTCGGCGCGCATCGAGAACTATCTGGGCTTTCCGACGGGCATCACCGGCCTGGCTCTGATGGCGCGGGCCTATCACCAAGCGCAAAAGTTCGGCGTCGAAATGGCGATCCCGGATGAAGTCGGGAGCTTGCAGGGCCAGACCGTCTCGGACGATGGACGCTTTTTGCTCACTCTCGCCAACAACGAGCGGATTCGTGCCCACGCCGTCGTTATCGCCAGCGGCGCGCGTTACCGCCGGCTCGACGTCGAAAATCTTGCGGCTTTCGAGGGCTCAAGCGTTCATTATTGGGCGTCGCCGCTGGAAGGAAGGCTATGCGTCGGGCAGGAGGTGGCATTGGTCGGCGCGGGAAATTCCGCCGGCCAGGCGGCGGTGTATCTGTCCAGCCAGGTCGCCAAGGTCTGGCTTATCGTGCGCGGCTCTAGTCTCGGTGCGAGCATGTCGCGCTATTTGGTCGAGCGCATTACCGCGAGGCCGAATGTCGAGGTATTGACCGAGACGACCGTCACCGCTCTCGAAGGGCAGGACGGTGTTCTGGAAGCGATCCGCTGCCGCTCGCGCCGGTCGGGTGAAGAGATCAGGCGCGCGATCCGCCACCTGTTTATATTTATCGGCGCGGACCCGAATACCACCTGGTTGTCCGGCTCGGGCGTGAGGCTCGACGACAAGGGCTTTGTGCGCACCGGCGCCAACATCCTCAGGCCGCTCGAAACCAGCCTGCCCGGCGTATTCGCGATCGGTGACGTGCGCGCGGGATCGGTCAAGCGCGTTGCCGCCGCGGTCGGCGAGGGCGCGCAGGTGGTGGCAGCACTGCATGCTTTTCTCGTGGAAGCCGCCGACAAAGACGCACTTCCTTCCAATATCGGGAGACAGTGATGTCCGACGACTGCAGCCATGTCGACGACATTCGCGATGTGACGCCGAGCGCACTCGGCTGCGAGGAGTGCCTGAAGATCGGCTCCGAATGGCTCCATCTGCGGCTCTGCCGGACCTGCGGCCATGTCGGTTGTTGCGACGATTCGCCGAACCGCCACGCCACCAAGCATTTTCATGCGACCCGGCATCCGATCATCGAAGGCTATGACCCGCCGGAAGGCTGGGGATGGTGCTACGTCGACGAGGTGATGCTCGACCTCAGCGATCGCGCCACACCGCACAACGGTCGGATCCCGCGCTACTATTGAAGCAACGACGCAGTTGCTATCGGACAAATGATCCTAGTCTAACGGCGGGATCAAGGTTGCACTGTGCCGTGCGGACTGCTGGGTGGGTAGGAGGGTCCATAATAGACAGGCTCGTTGCTGTACCCATAGTAGGGAGGTTGGCTATATCCGTACCCGGGGGCAGTGTATCCACTGTACCCGTATCCAGGGTACCCGTACGGAGCCGTGCAAGCCGACAGGCCCGCCACTAAGCCAAAAATTATCGCCAGATTTTTGAGCATTGGAGATTTCCGTTCCGCAAAAGTGACTCGTCGGATTGGATTGGGGACGCTCTCCCGCGAACATCGTCTCACGACATACGTTGGCTCATCCTTTTGGTTCCGAGGAGGATCTCAATGGGCCTTATGCTGAGCAGCCAATGGCGTCGTAGGGGGAGCGCAGCATTGCCGCGGGATGATTGCGGTAGGGATGCCATCGAGGGTTCGAATCGTCTCCCTCCGGCGGCGAGACCGTTGCGAACCTGACTTCCTCGATCAGGGTCGATCCGGGCCGAATGGCGCCAGGGCTGGCGGGGCTCCGCGTTGGCGCCTTCTGGGAACCCGGTGACCCAGCGTTGATATCATTGCCGGGGCCAGCCAGGCTGGGCGCATCTTAAACCGTCCCCTTGTTGATCGAGCTGGCATGGCCTGAACTGGGCCCCGAAAATGTGACGGTTGGCTAAGGTGGAGCCCCTGCCCCTAGAAAGCGCGACAGCGCAGGAGCAGGAGATGAAGCGGCCACGGAAGAAGCATAACGCGGTTGATTAAAGCGAAAGCGTGGTCGTGGCGGCGGTCGGGGGGACCGGACGATCGCCGAGTTGGCGAGTGAGTTCGGCGTTCATCCGAACGGGATCTACAACTGGAAGAAGCAGCTGCTGGACGGGCGGCGAGCGTTTTGGAAGGCGGCGGTGGCGCACGCGCGCATGTTGGGAAAGAGGAGTCTCGAAAAGCCTTGTCCTTCTGACGGGGGACCCAGGGTTCCCAGCGGCGAGTCAGTCTCTCGCGCGACTTTATCTTCATGGGTCAGGAACCCCGGCTTTCCGCGCGGGTGTGCCGGGCTGCGCGTTCCCGGCGCGGTCGGCAGAGAGCCGCAGGACCCGCCAACATCGCGCCAACCCGCAGCAATATCTCTGTCGGGCGATATTCCAGTAGCGCATTTTCGGCGATGCGGTCGCGGCAAGTCGTTGGGTCAAAGTCGCTACTTGGTGCCCAAACGAGGTCAGGCTCCCTTTTGGGCTCAGGGATGCTCGTGGATCTTGCGAGGTCGGACAGGCTCAAACGAAGCCGAGCACGGTCCGCTGATTGTGCCAGGCAAGCGGCAGACGGGAGTGTGCGAGGAGCTTCTCCGCCGTCAGATCGCGCGGCTGGCGCCCTTCGAGGATCGCTTGGGTGATGTCGGGGGCGAGATAGCTGAGGCGGACAACCCGGTTGAAATAGGATCGGCTCACTCCTTCGCGCAGAGCAAGCGCAGCAAAGGCGAGGCCCTCGCTGTGGACGAGTGTCGTGTTGAACCGATGTGCCCGGACGAGCAGCTTGATCAAGCGACCATCGGGTTTCACCGCGGCGAACGGATCGCTCCTGTCGATCAGCATTCTGATCTCCATGCCTGCGCGGCGCAGCCGTGCCGGCACACACAGGATCACGGTTTCCCTTCTGAGCGATCGTGTAACAGCGGCATCGAAGAGCGCGCTGAGCCCTGTCGGGCGCAGGTGGATGTCGATCTGATCGACGCGCACTTCGACCCGTTCGATCAGGGTGGTGAGGACCGCACACCTTCGTGCCGGCCGCAACTCGGACCACTGCCTCCCGATCTGCGCAGCGCGCGCGACCAGCCTTTGCTGAGTAGCTGGTTCTGGAAGCCATGCCGAGATTGCCTGATAGATGCTGCCGGGATCGAGAAGCCATTGACGTACGCGGCTGGCGACAAGTTGCTCGACTTCTCCCGCTGAGATGCGCAGCCCGGCGGAACTCTCGGCCTGATCTTTTGTGATCAGCGGGCGGGAGACATAATAGCGGTAGCGGGTCCCCTTTTTGACCGCATGGCTCGGGGTCATGCGGTTGCCGTCACCATCAAACAGCATGCCGGCGAGCAGGCTCGACTGCGCTGTTCGTCCGCCAGCGTTACGTTGGGCGGCGTTGTCGGTGAGCCGCGCCTGAACCGCATCCCACAGCTCCCGATCGATGATCGCCGCGTGTTCGCCGGGATAGGACCGTTCCTTGTGGAACGATCTCGCCCCGGTAGATGCGGTTCTGCAGCATCAGGTAGAGGGCGCCGCGCGCGAATGGCTTACCACCCCAGAGGCGACCGGAGGCGCTCGTCCAGCACCTGCTCGTGAGACCCGGGCTTCAAGCTCCTCCTTCAGTAATCGGATCGAGCCCAGTTCGGCGTAACGGCGGAAGATATAGCGCACGGTTTCCGCCTCACTGTCGACGATGACGAGCCCGCGGTCCCGAGCCTCGTAGCCGAGCGGCGGCACCCCGCCCATCCACATGCCCTTCTCTTTCGAGGCGGCGATCTTGTCGCGGATGCGCTCGCCGGTAACTTCGCGCTCGAAGCGCTCGAACTGGGCGAAGGACAACAGAACGTTGAGGGTCAACCGCCCCATCGACGTCGTCGTCTTGAACTGCTGCGTGACCGAAACGAAAGACGCACCCTTGGCGTCGAGGATCTCGACGATCTTGGCGAAGTCGGCGAGTGAGCGGGTCAGCCGGTCGACCTTGTAGACGACTACGATATCCACTAGACCCGCCTGGATCTCTGCGAGCAGCTGCTGCAGAGCCGGCCGTTCCATTGTGGCGCCTGAGAGCCCGCCATCGTCATAAACATCCGGCAGGCACGCCCAGCCCTCGTGCCGTTGGCTCTTGATGAAGGCCTCACACGCTTCGCGCTGCGCCTGCAGCGAATTGAACTCCTGTTCCAGCCCTTCCTCGGACGACTTGCGGGTGTAGACCGCGCAACGGATTGTTCCGCTTCGTCGCATCGGCTTGGCCGCTGGCCTACTCATCGAACGGGAGGTTCGCTTGGTGAGGCCAAAGAACCGAGGGCCCGACCAGCGGGCGCCGGTGATCCGCTCGGCAATCATGCTCAGTGAGCAATAACGCTGGCCCTCGTACTCGAACCCGTCCTCGAGCACGAGGACAGTGTGGGCGTTTCCGCGCCACTGACGCACCAGCCTCGCGCCCGTCTTCAGCACGACACCGGGATCGAACGATGAAGTGCCTTTCTCGAACTCTCGCGCCAGCGTGTTCAGGCGGCGCTGCATCGACGGGCTGGGGCCTCCATAGGCGCGCTCCTGCAGTTTATTGGCAAGGGCCCGGATCATTAGATCACGGCTGAGCCTCACGGGTGGTTCCCGGCGATACACCTTTCGCCAAGCAGGCCTCAGCTCGTGCGTAGGCCGATCCGCCAATCCGTCAATCTCGCCGTCATCGACTAGACTAGGCTTCGGGGTCCGTCGCTCAGATCGCCGGCAGGACCGATGAAAGGCGACGGCTCGCCAGAATGCTGGCGAGCCCTTGCATCGTGGATAGGGGGTCTCATGCACTCGCCGGCTCGGCGATGCGGTAGACCCGGCCGCGGTCCTCTTTGGCCGAGGCAAGGGTGAGCCCGAGCTTCTTCTTCAGGGTTCCTGAGAAGACACCGCGCACGGTGTGCCGCTGCCAGCCGGTCGCGCTCGCCACCTCATCGACGGTTGCCCCCTCAGGCCGGCGCAGCATCGCGATCACCGCGTCCTGTTTCGACGCGCGCTTTGCGTCGGATTGCGGGTCCGGCAATGCTTCGATCGCCGACCACAGCTGATCGATCAGCGTGTCGCGGTCGCCGACCTTTCTTCGCTTCTCGACATCGGGCAGAGCGTTCCACAGCGCCAGCAGCCGCTTGCCACCTGAGCCGGGCTGCGTGCAATTCCTCGTTTGAGGCGACGACAATCTCGCCTTCACTGACTGCGGCCGTTGGCTCGCAGCTGAGGGTGATGCCGTCATTGCCAAAAATGTAAATACGCATGGGTGGGATCGTTGTTTGCGTCGGCGCAATGCCGACGGTGACCACACTCACGCTCTCGGCGCGCAGCAAAGCCAGTCGTTTCCGGATAATCTTGTGGCGTTGTAGGCGGGGATCCGAGCATGAAATTGCTCGACCCAGAACGCGCGATCCGCAGTTGCCATCTTGCGGCGGGGCGGCTCTCCTCAAAGGCGCTTTGCGAGGCCGATCACATATGCCGGATGCGGGACGCTCGACCGTCGCGGGAGGCGTTCCTTCGACTGGGGGATCTCTTCCTCGGAGAAGCCGCACTGCCCCCTCTTCAAATAGAGATCCTTGCGCAGCGGCCGTGGTGCCGCCAGCGCATTTCTCCAGGGACCTGCTTCGCTGAGGCGGCCATAAAAATCCCGATAGAATTGCTCGTCCCGACGATCATTGGATGGAAGAAGGCGAGCCTGCACGGCGGCTCCCACAAGCCAAACCGCTTCACCACGCGAAGCTGCCGAGCCGTCGAGACCCCAAAAGAGGCCCGCCACAGCGCAATCAAGAACGCGCCGCTGACCTGTTGTATGCGCCTCCTGGCGGCGAAGCCCGGTGATAGGGCAAAGAGGCGGCAAAGGCCCGGACATCGGCACCGCGCTACACCTCTCGCCGTCGCGGGTCATAAGGATGACGTTGTGCCGCCAAGACGCGACCCGAGCGATCGAGCGAATATTGGACATGCGCCCATCGGACGACCGAGGTGAATGCGCTGGCCCAGATCAAACTGATATACCAGGCTCCGATCGGAAGGATAGCCCAGGTCAGCAGATGTTGGTAAGTCGTGCAGACAAGTCCGTCAGCGACGCCGATCCGGCGCCCGACCGCGCGGCGAAACTCGGTCGCAACCGAGCCCAACGCTGCGACGAGCGCGAGCACCCGCAATGCTGGTGGGGAGCCCTCGGCAAGCAAATGCCAGGCCAGCACGACGCGTGCGAGGAAATCGGCCGTCGCAATGAGGCTAGCGCAGCACCACAGCCGCGGGCGGTAGAGCCTGACGAATTGGCCCTGACGACGCCCGAAGCTCCATAGCTCGCGCCAGCTTCCCCGCAGCGGTGTGGGGACGCGCAGAGCGCGTCGAGTCAACAACCGCAGCCCGGTTTCTGCTACGCGGCCACCGATCGGTAAGTCCTCAACCACCTCGCGGTCGAGGGTTCTGGCCAAGTCGAGGATTTCGAGCGTCTCGCGCGTCAGCGCGAGCGAGCCGCCCCACACGATTCCGGCTGCCGCAAGCCGTGGCAAAACGGCCAGTGCGCGATCGATATGAGCGACGAGGACCGAAGCCAGAGTGGGCGGCCTGGGCACGAGCCAGCGATGGCCGTTGACGAGGTCCGCGTCGCCTGTGGCCAGGGGCGCGACCAGGGCGCCGAGCCACCAGGACTGCGGGCAGATGTCAGCATCGAGCATCACGACGAACCGATCGTCGGCTGTGAGACGAGTCAACGCAGCTAATATGTTGGTGCATTTCTGACCGCGGCGGTTAGACACGTTGGCCACGACGACATCGATTGCCGGCTCGCGATGAGTTTTGGCTAATTCGGTCGCCCGCCGATAGGCTGGATCATCGGGCGACTCCACCGCGATGATCAGTCGCCCAGCGCGCACAGATTGGCGCCCTAATGCGGCCAGGAGGTTTTCAAGATTATCGAGCGATCCGGTCGCCGGTAGAAGTAGGACGATGTCGGCCACCGGTCCGCTTATCGGGATGCGAAGCTTGGCGAGAAACAACACGACACAGGCGAGGGAGCCTACTGCGGATAGGATGACAATACCGGCAGCGATCCAGAAGATGGTATCTTGCAAGTCCTATTCCCTCCGCATGCGCCGTCCGATAGTTTCGCGGCAGAAAATGTGCTTCGCCTAATAGACCGCGTTGCGGCCTGCGCGCCAGTCCGCAAGCTCCTCTTCGTCGAGGCGCTGGGGCATGCGCGGCTAAGCCAAGACGTCGGGGATCGAAAGGCTGATGTCACGGCTACCACCTCCTTGACTACCACCTCCTCCGATCTGTCAGGCCTGGAATGAGGCCGAAGCTGTCTATTTGCCGCGGCTACCCTAGTCGTCCACAGTTCGACCATGCATAACGCGAAGGATCGCTATGCGTCGAACCAACCTCCGTCGCGGCAAGGTCCGGTTACGGCGCTGACCGGCCGATACGCCGGCGATAGACGAGGGGATTTGCCCCGAAGCCGACGTTCTCCGCGGAAGGCGATTACAGCAGTATAGAAGGCCTCGAAGAGGCGCTCAAGGCTCGCCGGGGCCAAGCCTGGCCCCGAGTCCTTGACAGCGACTAGTACCTGGTTGCGTAAATTGGTGTATGTCGTACCCATCTCGCTTCGGTATCCTCGCTCGGAAGGGACGACAAATCTCCGTCGTCCCCGCGAAAGCGGGGACCCAGAGCCTGCCCCCCTGCTTTCGCCAGGGGCAGGCTCTGGCATGAACAGGGGGCGGCCGATCGGGGCATGAGCGAGAAGCGTACTTGCGTCTACATCCTCGCCAGCAAACGTAATGGCACCCTTTATGTCGGTGTCACAAGTGATATTGCGCGCCGTGCTTGGCAACATCGTTCGAATGCTGTCGGTGGATTTGTTCGCGATTGCGGAGTGCATAGGTTAGTGTTTGTCGAGTTTCACGAGACCATCGCCGATGCGATCCTCCGCGAAAAGCGCATCAAGAAATGGCGCCGCACGTGGAAACTGGAGTTGATCGAGCGCCATAATCGGCAATGGCGTGATCTTTACGAGGAGCTGGGGTGAGAGCGCCGCCCGCCCCCTGTTCATGCCAGAGCCTGCCCCTGGCGAAAGCAGGGGGGCAGGTTCTGGGTCCCCGCTTGCGAGGCTGTAATCCAATTCCGCATATCCCACCTTTGCGCCCTTTGCTCGTCGTTCCCGCGAAAGCGGGAATCCAGGGATTTAAGTTGCTTGCCCCTGGGTCCCCGCTTGCGCGGGGACGACGAATTGTCTGTCCGCAGGATTTCCTGACAGCCTCTTGCGCGGGGACGACGAACAGGGTGGAGTGCCGCACGCTAATTTTCGCGACGAGGTACTAGCACGCCGTTCGGGTCGGCTTGAGCGGTAGTGATGAGCACCTCTCGCGCCCCGTCGGCGACCGCGGCCACGGCTTGCACGGCGTTGATAATGAGGTTTAGGACGACCTGCTGCAATTGCACGCGATCGCCTATGATGAGCGGCAAACCCTTCCCGAGTTCCATCTGCAGTGAGACGCCGTTCTTCACCGCTTCGCCACGGATAAGCTCAATCACCTCGCGGACCGCCTCGTTCATGTCCACGCTGTTCGTCCGGGGCGGCGCTTTTTTGATGAGATCACGGACGCGGCCGATGACGTCGCCGGCTCGATGGGCGTCCCGGACGATACGAGCGAGCGCCTGCCGCACCTCATCCAGATCCGGCGGTCGTGCATCCAGCCAGCGTAGCGCTGCCTGGGCGTTGGTGACCGCCGCGGCGATCGGCTGGTTCACTTCATGGGCGATCGAGGCGGTGAGCTGGCCGGTGGTGGCGACGCGGTTGGCGTGCGCCAGCTCCATCTGCATTTCGCGGTAGCGCCGCTCGCTCTCGCGGGCTTCGGCTTCCGCCCGCTTGCGCTCGGTCAAATCGAGGACGAAAGAAACACCCTGATTTCTATCTTCTTCGAACATTGTCCCGCCGATCAGCACGGGCGCGCGGCTGCCGTCCTTCCGGGAGTACTCCTTCTCGAATGGTTGGACAGTCCCGATCAGCTCCAGCTCTGCCATGGTCCGTGCGTCGCGGTCGCGCCATTCCGGCGCCGTCAGGCTCGTCCAGTGCAGGCGACCCGAGGCGAGATCCTCTCGGTCGTATCCCACCATGCCGAGAAACGCGTCATTCGCGTCAAGAATGCGACCTTCGAGATCCCAGATGATGATCCCGATGATGTTGGCGTCGACCAGGCGCCGGATCTTCTTTTCGCGCTCTTCAAGATCGCTCTGCAGGTGGACGTTCTCCTCCGTCGCTTTCCGCCGCCGTCTCGCTTCGAACCGCGCGAGCGCCAGCGCCGCCCCTGCTAAGACGGCGACGATGACGACGGCCGCAGCGATGAGCCAAGTCTTCCGTTGTTCTCGGCGGGATGGCTCGAGCCGCTGAACGCCTATTATTCCGACAGGTCGCTGACCGATCTCGGCTGGTATGACGAGGGCGACCTTCTCAAGACCGCCCAAGCCTTTCCGCTGTGGTCGGATGGCGAACGCTACGCATTCCCGATTACCTCCGAGGCGGTGACCTTGTTCATCAACAGCGATGCGCTGGCAGCCAAGAACCTGTCGGTTCCCCAGACTTTCGACGAGTTGCTGGCCATCGCCAAGTCGGTTAAGACGAGTGATATGTCGGGAATCGCCATGCGGGCCCAGGCCGGCGGCAATTCGTCCCCGGCGGCCATGAGCTTCGTGTTCTCTTATGGCGGGGCCATGGTCAAGGACAACAAGGCCGCTTTCGCGAGCCCCGAGGCGATCGCGGCCGTCGAGATGTACGGACAGCTTCTCAGCCAAGCCGGGCCTGTCGGCGTCGGCAGCTATGAATGGTACCACGTGTTGAACGACTTCGTTCAGGGCAGGACGGCAATGGCGATCGACAGCAGCGTCCTTGCCAGGGACATTTCCGATCCGGCGAAGAGCCGCGTCGCCAAGCAGGCTGCCTTTGCTGCCTTTCCCCATCTCGAGGGTCGCGCCGCCGTTCCGTTTATGTCGCACTGGCAGGCTTGCATCAATGCCAAGTCGCGGAACAAGCGGGCAGCTTTCTTGTTCCTGTTGTGGGCGACAAGCAAGCCGACCTCGCTGCAGACCGCCGCGGCGGGGCTGGCGACGACACGGGTGTCGGCTTGGTCGAGCGAGGACTTCAAGAAGGCGTTCGGCTCGCAAGCTGCCGCGGCAGCGCTGACCAACTTGCAAAATGCCGATGTCGACCGCGCCAAGGCGATTCTTTTCCATCCGCAATCGAGACCCATCCAGGACGCCTTCATGATCGGCGTCAACGAAGTGGCAACCGGAGCGAAATCGGCGAAGAGTGCAATGACTACCGCCGCCGAGACGGCCAATGCGGCGATCCGTGGATAGCGGAGCCGTCTAGAGGTGGTACGCGCGTTATGGCTCGTAGCGCATGGTGAAAGGACATACTTCTCTCACCCAGCTACTACTTCCTGACCTTCGACGGGATCTGGTAATGTCCGCTTACGGCGCGGTGCGGACGTACACAGCTCTCTTTTTTACAGCTACGAGTTGGTCACCGACGGTAGGCAATTCCGCCGATTACACCGCGCCGCATCAAACGGGCCGTGCGTCCTTAAACCTCGGCCTCTGCTGTGATCGGACCTTCTACCGTTTGCGAGGCCCCTGCCCCACCCCGCCGCTGTATTCTCGAAAAAATCTCAAGAATAAACCCGGTCGAAGCGAGAGGGTCGTTTCGGGTCCGGTCCGATCAGTGCACGCGTCCGGCGAACATCTTGAACAAGCTGCCAAAGAGCCTGCACACCAAGGCCAAGCGCGCGCTGCAGGAGATCTGGATGGCCGAGACCAAGAAGGATGCCGTTGCGGCATTGGAAGCCCCTGTTCAGGCCAGGGGCAGGCTCTTTGTCGAAACCTACGGGGTCAAATACGACAAAGCGGCCGATTGCCTGACCAAGGATCGCGACGCGCTGCTGGCGTTTTACGATTTCCCCGCCGAGCACTGGAAGCACTTACCAACCACGAACCCCATTGAAAGCACCTTTGCGACCGTCCGGCACCGCACCGTCCGATCAAAAGGCTGCCTGTCGAACAAGACCGCGCTCGCCATGGTCTTCAAGCTGGTCGAAGGCGCCCAGAAAACTTGGCGCCGCATCGACGGACACAACCAGTTGCCAAAACTGATCCTGGGTGTGAAGTTCGCCGACGGGATCGAGGTCATCGGCACTTCTGCCGCGCCTCAAGCCGCCGCCTGATCTTCAGGCCGTCACCAAAATTTGGCGATAGCTCCGTCGGCGGCCATACCGATGCGATGTTCCGCGCGGCGGCACGGCACGGGTACCGCGTGTTGTCGTCGGGCAGGGTCGGGGGTGCGGCGCTGCTGGCCGAGCAGTACCAGATCATCAGGGACGCTTATCAAGCCGAGGGCGTACCTCTGGAGAACGCGCACATCATCGTCAACCGCTTCTGTCACATTACCGACAGCAAGGAGGAGGGGCTGTGCTTCGCTGAGAATGCGCGCTACCAATCTCGCCTTGCCTCGAGCCTGCGGCGGCGCCAGGAGGTCATGCAAGGGACGGTGCTGGTTGACGTGCCGTTCCCCGATGAACCCCCACTCGAACAGATCCACAACGATCTGCTGATCGGCGACGTCGAGACCGTGGCCGAAAAGCTGGTCGATGAGATTCGGGCGACACACCCTGTCCACATGTGCTTTTCGTTCAAGGTCGGCGCGACCCCGCACAAGGCGGCGATGCGCTCAATGGAGCTAATGATGAGTGAGGTCAGGCCGCGGGTCGAGCGGGCACTCGGTGCGCTCACTCGCAACGCAGCGGATTAATCCGGGCTTGCCCGACGGAGCAAGTAACGCGAAAGGCGTCGGCATGCTCGAACTTGAGATCGGCGAACGAGGAGACACCAGTTGATCGAAAAGACGCTGGAAATCACGACCAAAGACGGCGAGATGGAGACCTTCATCTGCCATCCCGAACGCAACGGACCATCTCCTGCCGTCTTCTTTCTGATGGATGCGCACGGTGTCCACGAGGAGCTCAAGGACATGGCGCGCCGGCTCGGCACCGGCGGCTATTACGTGCTGGCTGCCCAATCTCTATTACCGCGCGGGCCGCGATACGATCTATGGACCCGATGTGCAGGAGGAGGGTAGCGCCGAGCACAGCCGCATGCGGGCCGTCCGCACCAAGATGACCATTGCTCACCTTTGTTGAGCGACAGAATGAGGTGAAGAGGGGTGCGGTTGGCTGCCATGGCTACTGCATGAGTGGTCCCTACGCCCTCGCCGCGGCCGCGCGTTATCCGGACCGCATCGCCGCCGCTGCTTCCTTCTACGGAACCTGGCTCGTCAGCGAGGCCGAAGAGAGCCCCCATCTCTCGTTGGGCAAGGTGAAGGGCGAGCTCTACATTGCTTGCGCTGAACACGACAAGTTGGCGCCTCTGCAGATGGTCGACGAGCTCCGGACCTTGTTCGCGCGGGCCGGCACTGCCGGTGAAATCGAACTCTATCCCCGGGTTCATCACGGTTTTGCGTTCCACAACGGTGGTGCTACGACAAGCCGGCCGCGGAGCGCCACTGGGAGCGGCTGATCGCGCTTTATCGGCGATGCTTAGTTAGAGTAAGCTCGACAGTTCCGCTCCTCCTCAGACGCCGATCCTCATGCCCGCCGGGGCTCGAGCGGCGTCCCGACTGTTGAAGGGGTACCGAGGGCGGCCTGACGGGTCTGATCTCGAAGCGCCGGGGTCGTCCGAGCGCGATGGGGGTTTATGCCCTCCATTAACTACGACAATCTGCCCGAGCGTCACCGCCGTTCGAGCCGGACGTAGGCGAAATAGCTGATGCTGGCGGTGTGTGTGTCGTCGCTGTCACAAAACACGGCAATATCGACCAGGTGCGCCGGCGCCGCATCCTTCCAGATCTCGGCATAGACGCGAGCGAGGTCGATCCGTTCGTCGAGCCATCGGCCAATCCGGTCTTCGCCGGCGTCGACAACGAAGTGCGGGAAGCCGCTGACGTATTTGTATTCGCCCGGTTTCAGCCGATTGCCCCAGATAACCTCCATGGCGCGCTTCTCGCCACGATCCGTCGCGAACCGAAGAAACAGTCGCGCCGGGTGATCGTCGCCTTCTCGCGTGCGCTCGTCGAGCGGGCTGCGGATGGGCAACTCGATGTACCACCGCCATGCGAGCATCGGGTAGGCGGCAAGGTCGATGTCGACATGGCGAAACAGCATCGATGCGCTGTCACGGGTTGCGAACCGCATGCTCGGCACACCGTCTTTGACCGCGAAGGCTATGCTCATCGGAGAACGTGTCCAGAATTTCCGATGTCGCCAGCCAGAGGGGAGCGGATCGAGCGGGAAGCTCTGCCCAAAGTCCATCACGGTCACGACCGGTCCACCGTCGGGTTTTAAAGGCTCACCCTGCCCGCCGAAAAAGTGCCAGCCGATGGGACCGACGCCCACAATGAGCGCGACGCATGCAATCAGGAAAAATCGCGCTCTGAAGGTCATCGTTGCCTTTATACGTTGTGCAACTGCCGCCTATGCCCCGCCACCGCGCCATCGGAGCGTTGCGTGCGCGGGCAAGGCAGGCGATGCTCGGCAACGTAGAACCCCTCGGAGGAACGCGATGCCCACGCAAATCGGCGAGAACCGCGCCAAGAAGATGCTGAAAGCCAACGAACTGGTGTTGTGCATGGGGGTCAACCAGTTGGGCACTCCGAACATCGCGATGATTGCGGCGGCGTGCGGCTTCGACGCGGTCTATATCGACCTCGAGCACAACCCGACATCGCTCGAAACCGCGGCGGGGGTGTGCGTCGCGGCATTGGGCATGGGGATTACGCCGATCGCCCGGGTCACCTCGCACGATCCGCACGACGCGACCCGCATCCTCGATTGCGGCGCGCAGGGGGTCATGGTGCCGCATGTCCAGAACGCCGCCGACGCTAGATCGATCGTCGAAGCCTGTCTCTATGCCCCGAAGGGCCACCGCTCGGCATTCGGCAGCGGTCCACAGCTCGGCTATGCCGCAATCCCGCAGGCCGAGGTTTGCAATATTCTTAACGAGCAGACGCTGTTGATGGCGATGATCGAGACACCCGAGGCGGTCGAGAATGCTGATGCGATCGCCGCGGTTGACGGCATCGATGTGCTGCATATCGGTGCCTCGGACTTGTCGACCGAGATGGGCATTCCCGGGCAATACGCTCATGAGCGGATGCATGCCGCCTTCGAGAGCGTCGCCCGAGCGGCGGAGGGCCACCGCAAGGCAATGGGGGTCGGCGGCGTGCGCCAGGATTTCGAGTTCCAGAGCTGGTTGTTGCGGCTCGGCGTGCGTTACCTAACCGGCGGCTCCGATGTCGGCTACATCCTCAGCGCCGGGCGCGCCGACGTGAAGCAGTTGCGCGAGCTGAGATTGTAGCGGGCCGGTATAAGCCGCCGCGTCTGTCGAGCCGCTTGACGGAATCATTGCCGTGTTGGCGGACTATATTGGCCCGCACAAGATCACGTGGGCGATCAACTACCCGCGCCAGGTCACGTATTTTCCCCGGGGCGTCCCGTACGATCTGCGAACGGCTTGAACCAATGTCTTCCGCGGCGCGCCATCAGGTATTGGCTCGGGGGCGCGATGGGGTCCCGATAGGCGATGCCCGAGGTAATTCATCGCCGCGTCAGGATTTACTTGAACTAGAGAGAGAACCTGCACCGCGGCCTGCAGACAGCAGCAACTCCATTATAATGGAGCCCAACTTCGCGGGCGCGACCCTCACCGAGGAGGCCGACTGCGAGCTCGTGACCTTCGTCGAGGTGGCCAACTTCAGGAGCGCGACCTTCAAGGAGGAGGCCAACTTCGCGGGCGCGATCTTCAAGGAGAAGGCTGACTTCGCGGGCGCGACCTTCACCAAGGGGGCCGACTTCAGACATGCGACCTTCACCAAGGCGGCCGATTTCGCGGGCGCGACCTTCAAGGAGGAGGCCGACTGCGCGGGCGCGACCTTCGAGTCACTCGCCAATTTTGTTAATTCCGAAATGAAATCCCAGACCCAGTTCGATGGAGCATCGTTCCAGCGGATTCCACCCCTGTTCGACGAAACAAAACTCCATGAAGGTACAACGTGGTTTGGTTAATAGTGCGGGTGTCGTTCCGCGTGACTTGCGCAGTTCTGCTGTTGATCGTCATCCATACCCGCCCGGCTTTATCCGGGGTACCGGAAGGGACGTGGCTCCTCGCTAACCGAGTAGCTGTACAGGTCTTCGAATGCAGCGGCCAGCTGTGCGGCAGAATCGTTGGCTCCTGCGACCGCGTACACCGGCCGGTCAACCCGATCTCGACCACCTCAATCCCGATCCCTCATTACGGCAGCGGCACCTTTGCGGTCTCACCATCATTTGGGGTCTGCAGCCCGAGGGTCCGAGCCATTGGACCAACGGCTGGCTTTACGACCCTAAAGACGGCGTGACTTATGATGTCACCGCGGAGCTTACCGCGTCCAACACGATATCCGCGCGCATCTATCGCGGAGTCCCTCTTTTTGGCCGCACCGAAATACTGATCCGTGATCCACAGCTCAGCTTCGACGGACGTTGTTGAGTGCCGGCACCGTCGTCTTGACGGGGCCCGCCTCAAGTTCGCACCAGACTCGCTCCTGGAGGGAAGTGGATTCGAACCCTCGGTCCCCCGTGGGGATGGGATTTTCGAGGCTGCCCCGTTTCGAGCTTTCGGGCACTGCCCCCCTGTGAGAAGGGCAGGCGCCTTTGCGAGAGCGAGCAAGGGTCCGAATCTCCGAATCGCGCTTTGCTCCAACATCTGGCCGGTTTGTGCTGTAGTTCGATCGGCTCGCCGCCGCTCCGCTATCTCCGCTCTTCGATCTCGGCGAGGGTAGTCCGCGCCATCTTGATCAGCTCGGATAGCTGACGCCGGCGAGCGATGGCCTCTGCGGTATAATGACCATGCCGGAGTGCGTTCGTGTTGCCGATGGGGGCGCCGCTTCGTATCCCTCCGGCGATGGCCGCCTTTTGTGAAAGGGTGTGACGGGGTGTGATTGCGCTGTGGTGCGAAACCGGTGTTTGCACCGGTGCGAGAGACGGTGCGATGGCAAGCGTCGAAGTGCTGGTTGGTCCCGCGCGGCGCCGCCGGTGGAGCGTCGAGCAGAAGCAGGCGATTGTGGCGGCGGCGTTCAGATCCGGTGCCGTGGTGCGGGATGTGGCTCGGCAGGCCGATGTGACGGCGAGCTTGATCTACCGCTGGCGTCGGGATCTGCGGGCAGCGGCGAATGGCTTGGCGCAGGTGCTGGTGGCGCCCGCTGGCGATGGCGTTGCCGCACCGGCAGTCCTTGCACTCGATATTGAATTGCCGGCGATATTGAATTGCCGGCGATATTGAATTGCCGGGCAACGCCCGTGTGCGGATCCCGGCTTTGGTGCCACCGGCGTTGGCGGCCGCTGTCGTCGAGGCGCTGGCGCGACGATGATCCCGGTTCCGAGCGGGGTTCGAGTGTGGCTGGCGGTCGGCCGGACCGACATGGGCAAAGGCATGAACGGGCTGGCGCTGCAGGTGCAGCAAGCGTCCGAGCGCGGCCGCAAGGTGCTTGACCAGTTCAAGGTGCTTGACCAGTCAAGGTGCTTGACCAGTTCAAGGTGCTTGACCCGTTAGAGCTGCAGCTCGAGGAGTTGCAGGCCGATACGAGCGCGAACGCGGCCGCTGCCGAGGAGAAGGCGGCCGGCGCTGTCATCAAGAGCTTGGCCCGCCGGCGGCCGGTGCGGGCACCCTTACCGGCCCATCTGCTACCGGCCCATCTGCTACCGGCCCATCTGCCGCGCGAGCGGGTCGTGATGCCGGCTCGATGCGCGTGCCTCGCCTGCGGCGGCAGGCTGGCGAAGCTCGGCGAGGACATCGCCGAGACACTGGAAATCATCCCGCGCCAAGGGAAGGTGATCCAGACGGTGCGGGAGAAATTCACTTGCCGGTCTTGCGAGAAAATCACTCAGCCCCCGCTGCCGACCGGATCCACGGCGACGATGCGACCGTGCCGGTGCTGGCCAAAAACAAGGCCGTGACCGGGCGGCTGTGGACCGCCGCTTTCGCGAGGGCAGGCTCTATGTCCGAGATGACCGGCCCTTTGGCGGCGGCAATCCGCCGGCCGCCATGTTTTTCTATTCGCGCGGCCGCGGCGGCGAGCATCCGCGCCGGCATCTTGCGGGCTGGGCCGGTATCCTGCAGGCCGACGCCGGCGCCTGTCCTCGGGCCGGCCAACGGCCGGACCCGGGGGCCGGGTTTGGCGAATTGGACGAGGCGCGGCGAAGTCCGCGGCCCATTACCGAAGCCGCGTGCCGGGCCCACGGCCGGCGCAAGTTCTTTGTGCTGGCCGATCTGAGGCAGGGGCCACTCAGGGGCCACTCAGGAGCCACTCAGGGGCCACTGGCGAATCGAGGCCGTTCGCCGCATCGACGAGATCTTCGCCGGCGAGCGCGAGATCGACGGTGCCGGACCTGAGTGCCGGGCCTGAGTGCCGGGCCTGAGCAGCGGCATGGTGCGCGCGCTCGGCCGTCCGACAGGAACCGATCAAGCCGCTGGTTGCCGCACGGGAAGGCTGGATGCGAACCGAGCGCGCCCGGCTATCGCGCCCCGCCGACACCGCCGCCGACACCGCCAAGGCCATAGACGACATGGTGAAGCGCGGGCCGGCCTTGCCGAACGGGCAGTCCGTGGAATTGCAATCGGTCGCGGCGCGTGGTTATTCGCCGGCTCCGATCGGGGTGGGGAAGCGGCGCTGCGATGTTTACCCTTGATCGAGACCGCCAAGTTGAACGATGTCGATCCACAGGCTTGGCTTGCCGACGGACGAGGACTGGGGAACCCAACCGCGCACCGACACCCCCAAGGTGCGGCGACGCGATGGGCTAAGGCTACGCACGGACGACGATCGATTATCTCTACGGCTTCGGCGATTGCGGGGAGCACCGGCTCGCGGGTGACCAACATTCGCACCGGCGATCCCGATCTCTCCTGCCTTCGGCACATTGCCGGCGAGCGCAATGCGCCGCCCGAGGATTGCGGCGGCATACCCGGCTTCTACCAGACCCTCGACGCTGCCGCCGGCCCCACACACCCGAGCCATGCCGAAGCCAAGAAATGGCTCGACGATTACGATGCCCAACCTCATCGGCGAGCGGCCAATCAAAGATGCCCTCAGCCGTATCGCCAACCAGCGCAACGCTGCCAAGCTTCGGCTCGCCAACAGGAAACCACCAGCAACTACCGGCTGATCAGCCCATGATCCCTCGGCCCACGGCCCTCGCCGGATGGATACCCTCAATCTGAGACACTCGCCGCAAACAGCAGGTCGGAGACAGCGGTCCATCATTAAAAAAACAAGGCTTGGAACGAACCCGATGCGACCAAATTTGGAGGCAAGATCATTTTGATCCATACGAAGATTGCTTTAGCGTTTTCGGCATATCCTCTTTTTCTAGAAATGCCGAGCGGTGCCTGGCTGCTGAGCCCTCTGCTGGCCGATCGGCGCCGTTGGATCGACACATACTCGGGCCGGGCGCGGGTCGAGGTGATCAGCTGCAGCCCAGTCCAGATCGGGGCGCGTGTCGGCTGGCTGAAGTACCGCTGGCCGTCTTCCTCGTTCCTTCACTGGGCATGAGCTCCCAAGGAGGTCTGCATTGTCCGGTTCCTTGGCCTCAACCTGGCCTCTAGTCCGAGCGTCCCGCCAAGCGATTGTGGATTGCAGTGCCGGCGATCGCTGCTTCCCCGATCGCAACGCTGATTTGGTTGAGGCCGCGTACAACATCGCCGGCGGCCCACACAGTCCGTTCGCTGGTTTCCTGGTGCTCGGTGACTATAAAGCGGCCGTCCGATCCGAGCCGGCACCCGAGCTGTCGGCTCAAGTCGGATCGCGGCCCACAGCCGAGCGCCGAATACCCACGGCATCAAAGGATTTGCTCGTCCCGTCGCACAGACGCGCTTGCACCCGGCAGCCCTCCGCAGCCAGCATAAGAACCTGCCTTTCCTCAACGGCGACATCAGCCTCTTCGAGCCCGCGCCGCTCCTCATCCGAAAGGCCTTGGCCGAGCGTCAGCAAGGTAAGGTCGCGGCTATAACCGGTCATGAAGAGCGCTTCGCTCGTGGCGTTGCTGCCGTGTCCGAGATGCCAGCTTGCGGTCGATCACCGCATAGGCGTCGTAGGGCAGAAACGGAGCAGAGGATCCGGAATAGAGGGACCTCGTCGACAACCCCGGTCGCCAGCAGCACGGTTCGTGAGCTGCCCTTCTGTCCCCAAATGGCAGTGAAACTGCCGTCGCGCTCACGAGATATGCTGACACACCCTTGAACCATGGGGTCCGGTAAATTGTTGCCTGCGTCTTCATGCGGCGCAACAGTTCTGTCCCCGAAAGGCCCCAGGAAAGCCTGCTAGACTATGGCTTCGCGCGATCCACTCGGCCCGGCTTTCGCCAGAATCAATGAGTATCAGCCGGCGGCGGAAGCGTGCCAGATACATCGCAGCACTCCGACCCGCAGGTCCGCCGCCAATGATTAGTACATCTAATACTGCAGATGCACACTTCGCGTGCGCATCACGCAGCCATGCGATGAGGTCGTCTTTTCTGTTCGCCGCCATAACAATCCTCCATTCCAGCAAGGCAGGTTCCTGACCGGAACCAATGCACAGCCAGGTCGTTCCCTTCAGTTGCCGAGCAATCTCCGAAAATCTAGAGATTCATTTTGCTAGGACGCGCCGGAACCGCAAAAAGGAGCTGGTGTTTCAAAACCATACTATTGTGAGGAGGTAACTGATGGCTGGATTGAGATCTGGGAAGAAATCCTTGCGAACGAGTTGAAGGAGATCTATAGCGCTGAACGGCAACTGACTCGCACATTACCGAGACTGGCAAATTCGACGAGATGCAGCTCAGCAAAGGCCGCGTGAAGAACCCGGCGGCAGAAAACCTGCTCGATGACACCAGTCACCACCTCGAACAAGCAGATGACGAGAAGCTGGTCGATCCGATCCTGCTGGCCGACACGCAGAAGATCGAGCATTACTGCATCGCGGCCTGGGGCACTGTGCGCTCGCTCGGGCGCCTCCTCGAGCGGGAGAGCGTCGTTGAGGCCATGGAACAAGTGCTCAAAGAGGGTAAGCGGTTCGACGAGGAGCTTACTAAGGGCTCGTCAGGAAATAAACGCGCAATTTGGCGGATCGGTATTCGGTGCGATGGTGTAGTTCCATTCACCGTGGAATTCGGCACGTTTGATGTTGATAGAAGCCATTTCGGCGTCGGAGACGACGATGCCACTGGGGTATTGGCCAGTGTCGAGTTGGCAGTGCACGGCGAGGCCGGTTTTGGTGGTCGTGGCCGAGATCGGCTCGACGATTGCCCGATAGCTGACCAGAGGCTGGGCGCGCCAATTCTGGCTGATGAAGGAGAAGAGGCGGTGCTCGATTTTGTTCCACTTGCTGGCGCCGGGCGGCAGGGGGCTGACCACGATGTCGAGGCCGAGCTCGTTGGCCAGCTTCTGCAGTTCGCGTTTCCACAGCCGCACCCGCGAGCCATTGCTGCCGCCGCCATCGGCGGTGATCAACAACCGGATGGCGTTGGGGTAACGCGTCCGCCCGAGGTTGAGCCACCACTGGCGGATGCCGTTGACCGCGAAGGCGGCTGTGTCATGGTCGACACCGACGCTCACCCATCCGGCATTCGCCGCAAGATCATAGACGCCATAGGGACGCCATAGGGCGCCGCCCGGCCGAGTTCCTTGATCAGGAAGTCGTGCACCCGGACCTCTTCTGGATTGCCTTGGGGGCGATCCTCACGGCCATTGTTACGGAAGTCCCCGACCAGCTCCTTCTTCTTGGTGTCGACCGAGATCACCGGTTGCTGTTCGGCCAAAGCAGCGGCCACTTGGGTGTTGATGTGGGCGAATTGCGCATCCCGATCGGGGTGGCTGTCGCCCTCCTTGGTCTTGCGGTTGCCTTGCCGGCTGTAACCCGCCGCATTGAGCAATTCGGCCACTAGGGTGCGGCTCACCTGATGGCCCTGCTGCTGCAGCGCCTCGGCCAGTCGTCGCACGCTCTTGCAGGTCCACCGCAACGGCGATTGCGGATCCCCCCGCGTCGTCGGTTCGACCAGCGCCTCGAGATCTGCGCGCAGGCTCGGGTCCCCCGCTTTCGCGAGGGCAGGCTCTTGACAATCGCCGGCTTGCGTCCCGCCCCGGGCCGCCGAACCGGTTCCGATGGTTCGTCCTGGGCCAATTCCTTCAGACCCCGCCCGATCGTGCTCGGCGCCATGCCGATTGCCATTGCCACCGCGGCAATCCCACCATAACCCGCTGCAAACGCCTCGGCCGCCGCGACCAGCCGACGGCCGCGTTCGTCGAGAAACGGCGCTACCGTAAAAAACCGCTCCCGGATCGGTTCAACATCGATCACCACCACAACATATGGTATGGATGGTCGGTTGTAAATCCATATTTCACTCTCTCAAAAGTCGATTCGCTTATTTCCTGACAGGTCCTAAACGCAAAAAAACCCGCCAGAGGCCTCAGGCGGACAGACTTTCTCAGACGGAAATGTCAATGGCGCATTCGCTCCGGATTTGCGGTCGCAACGGGCTCGGGCCTGGGCCGGCGTAAAGTGATGGAGGCACACTGTCGGCACTTGCGCTGCGGCAGCCACTCCGCCCCTCGCCGGACGCCGCCGCCGAAAGTTGTGTGCGTCAAGTTCAGCAAATTGGTCACGGTTAGGGTGCGTGGTTCATTCAAGTCACTAGAGCAGCATCCCTTTGTTCGATCGGAGAGGACCATCCCTTCGTCCCGACCTGCCTTCCGGCAGAGCGCCGCGCGCAGCGGCAGTCAAGGATGACGCCGCGACTGCGGCGGCACCGGCGAAGCCGGCGCGCAGCGTCCTTGACCGAGCGAGCACGGTGCTAGGCTGAACCGGTCGGGGGTCAGGCCGCACGGCGCAACGCCTCTTTTTTGTACTCGCGCAGATCGTCCATGTTGAGGTAGCGATGCTGCTCGAGCCAGTTTTCGTGGGTCTCGACGGCGAGTGCCCGTACCAGCCGCAGGCAGCTCTCGCCATTGGGAAAGATGCGTACGACGTGGGTACGGCGCTTGATCTCTTCGTTCAAGCGCTCGAGCATGTTGGTCGATTTGAGATGCTTATGGTGCTGGCGCGGCAGCCGGTAAAACAGCCTGCCCCCGCGAAGGCGGGGGTCAGCGTCTCGTCGATGTTGTCTTCGACCCAGCCGGTGAGCTTGGGGTATTTGCCCGACCACTTGGCGAGCCATGCGGCGAGATCGCGGCGCGCCTCGGGGAGATCGCGGCGATCATATAGCCAACGCAGCTCTCGCAGGCAGTCATCATCGACCCGGCGCGGCACGTAATCGAGCGCGTTACGTAGAAAATGCACATAGCAGCGCTGGTAGGCCGCCTCCGCCAGAACCTCGCGCAGCGCTGCCCGCAGGCCGGCATGATCGTCGGCGACGACAAACTCGACGCCGTGCAGACCGCGCACCTTGAGCCCCAACAGGAAATCGCGCCAGCTCGATCGGCTCTCGCGGTTGGCGAGCTCGACCGCCAGCACCCCGGCCTTCGCCGGGGCAGGCTCTGGCGGCGGCCGTCCCAGTCGATGGCGATCGCGATCAGCACCGCCTGGCTGGCGATCACCCCGGCCTCGCGCACCCGCTCGTAGCGGGCGTCGAGGATCAGATAGGGGAAGGCTTCGGCCAACGGGCGGCCGGCAAATTGCGCCAAACTCGCATCCAGCCGCTGGTTCATTGCACTAATCGAGGAAGCCGAAAAGCTGTGGCCGCACAGCTCCTCGGTGATCGCCTTCACCCCCGCTTTCGCGGGGGCAGGCTCTTCCGGGTCGATACCCCTTGCACGTACATCTCCGCCAGCGCCGCCACCAGCGCCCGCTCGGACCGCTGATAGCGTTCGAACAGCTCGGTCGAGAACCGCCCGCTTCGATCCTGCGGTACCCGCAGCTCCAGCTTGCCGACCCGTGTGATCAATGTCCGGCCGTAGTAGCCTGACCGATAGCCCTGCCGGTCCGCCGCCCGTTCGCCCTTCTCGGCGCCCAAGGCCTCCGTCATCTCGGCTTCGAGCACCTCCTGCAGCGCCGTCCGCACAAGCGCCCCTAGAAACTCCTCGTCCTCCCTCAGAACGGCTTTGACGTCGATCGTCCCAGATTTACCCTGCCTCTTGGTCATGGTGTGCATCCTCGCCAAGGATCCGGTGATTGCGCATCACCCGCATACCATGACCATCCGCCTCAGCGGCTTTTGCAGAACTTCCCGGACACTACCCTTTATACCGGCTCCCCGGAGTCGCGCTTTTGCGCGAGCATTCGGTAATAGCCGAGGATGCCCGGCTCGCGGGCGGCCCCCTTGAACCAGTCGAGCATTTGGGCGGTCGAGTCGACCTGGTCGTCGTGTTTGGCGTTGGGGAAGGCGGTCAGTTCGGCGAGGTATGGGGCGAGCCACGGGGCCTGCTCGGGCAGGTGCACGAAGCCGTTCTCGATCATTGCGGTCTGCGCGTGCAGGCGCATGATCTTGTCGCTCTGCGGGCGGTAGCGGGTGACGGCGTGGAGGCCATCGGCGAGCAATTCCTGGATCAATTGCGTGCCCGACGCCTTGTCCTCGATCAGCACGACCGAGGGCGCGAACCGCTCGTATTGCTCGCGCACCGCGCGCTTCAGTTCGGGGTATTCCATGCGGCGGCGCAAGACGTCGATCAAATAGAGGTTCTTGCTCGCGACGCCCCAGCTCGTGCACACGCTGAAATCGCTGAGCTCGGTCGCCTTGTTGGCGGTGTCCCAGCTCTGCACGACGCGCTCGAAGCGCGGCGGCAATTCGTCGGGCGCGTAGCGCCGGAACCAGGCCGCCTTGACGAGGCCGCCGCCCAGAGGGGCGGGCGCCTGCTGGTACTGGCCGGCAAAATTGTATTCGCCGATCGTGCGGCGGATATGCGCGAGCACCGCCAAAGGCTCGCGCTCCGGGTGCAACGCCTCGCCGCGGCGGCGCGCGAAATGTTGCGGCCCCAGCACCGTGTCGACGAGCAGCGCCTCGTCCTCCTCGGCGATTGCCGGGAAGCGCACGACTATCCCACGCCTCCTGCGCCAGCACATGGCCGGTGAGGTCGTCCTCGTGCAATCGATGCATGATGAGGACGATCGCGCCCCGGAGCTTGTCGTTCAATCGGCTGTAGAGGGTGTGGTCGAACCAGTCGTTCGCCGCCTGGCGCTGGGTTTGCGACAACGCCTCCTCGGGCTTTAAGCGGATCGTCGATGACGATGAGGTCGGCGCCGCGCCCGGTCAGCACGCCGCCGACCGAGGTGGCGAGGCGGCAGCCTTGCGCGGTCGTGTCGAATTCGGGCATCGCCGCGCGCTGCGGCGACAGGCGCGTCGGGAAGATCCCCCGGTACCAGCCGCTGGCGAGGATGTGCCGGCAATCGCGCGAGAGTTTGTCGGCGAGGTCCTGCGCATAGCTGACGCAGAGGATCTGCGCCGACGGGTCGTGCCCGAGACACCACGCCGGAAACGCGACCGAGGCGAGCAGCGACTTCAGGTGCCGCGGCGGCAGATTGACGATGAGCCGCTGGATCTCGCCGCCGCGCACTGCCATAAGCTTCGCCGCGATGACCTCGAGATGCCAGCCCATCGCAAAGCGCGTCTTCGGGTTCAGCTCGTGGAAACAGCGCTGCGCAAAGCTGACGAAATCGCGCCGCAGCAGCGCGCGGTATTCGTCAAGGCTCAGCCTTTCCTCGGTTGCCGATTTCACCACGGAATTCTTGCCCCTCTCCCCCCGCCGGCCGGGGGGAGAGGGTAGGGTGAGGGGGGCCGAGCCGTTCGCGCTTGCCGCGCCGCCCACCTCACCCTCCCGTCGCTGCGCGCCGGGCCCCTCCCTCTCCCCCCTGAAGGGCGGAGAGGGGCTCATCCAAATCTCCGTGGAGAAATCTTTGCCAATTCCATGCGGCGCAAGCGGGCGAGCAAATTTTCGACAACCTCCTCGTCCGCCGGGCGGAACGGGGATTTCTCCGGCGGCGGGGTCGCGCCATCACGCTTTTCGATATCCTTCAGCATGTCGATCAGCATCTTGGTTGCGCGCAAATTGGCGCCCGCTGATTCGTCGACGAGCTGAGCGATGACCGCCTCGCGCTTGGTTATCCGCCGGCTCTCGCCACCCGTCGTGACTACGACCGGCTCGTCGAGCGCGGCGCCGAGCAGGGCCGGCAAATTATTCCGGCGCGGACCGCGCGGGTTGCCGGATTGCCCCTTCTTGAACCGCGAGTGCAGCGGGGGTCTGCCGCGGCCGATCTTGTATTCGCCCTCGATCTCATCCATGCGATTACCGCAATCGCGGCTTGCAATGCCTATCCTGTGGTTTATATCACCTAATTGCGGTTATGTCAATTAGCGAATAGCACATACGCAATGACTATTTCCCCGATGGTTCCCTGCCAATCGCCCGGCAGGGAAATGGTTTTCCCTGCAGGGCAGCATCGGGAAAGCGAGCGCAAGCCTCTGATTTGAGCGACTTTTGCGGCTCGCAGGAAGCGGTTTTCGGCGCCGAAAACGATTTTTTCCCGTGTCTTTCGGCGCGGCAGGGAAAAGGGCTAGGCCGCAGGACGGATCGCGACTTCCTTGATCTCGCTGCCGACAAAGGGCTCGTATTCGCGGAAATTGGCTTCGAAGCGCCGGGTCAGCCCGCGGGCGGTCTCGTCATAGGCCTGCTTGTCGGACCAGGTGCCACGCGGGTCGAGCATTTCGTTCGGCACCTCGGGGCAGCTCTCCGGCACGAGCAGGCCGAAATTCGCCTCCTTGCGCACCGGCGCCGCGGCGAGGCGGCCGTCAAGCGCGGCACGCAGCAGCGCGCGGGTGTGGGCGATCGGCATCCGCCGCCCCGCTCCGTAGGTGCCGCCCGACCAGCCGGTATTGACGAGCCAGCACTGCGCGCCGTGCTCGCGGATCAAAGCGCCCAGCATCTTGGCATACACCGCCGGATGGCGCGGCATGAAGGGCGCGCCGAAGCAGGTCGAAAAGGTCGCCTCGGGCGCGTTGCTCAGCCCCTTTTCGGTGCCGGCCACCCGCGCCGTGTAGCCCGACAGAAAATGGTACATCGCCTGCTCGGCGGTCAATTTGGCGATCGGCGGCATGACGCCGAACGCGTCGCAAGTCAGCATCACGACATTGCTGGGATGCGGCGCGAGGCCTCGCGGATCGGCGTTCGGGATGAACTCGATCGGGTAGCAGGCCCGCGTGTTCTCGGTCAGGCTTTGGTCGTCGACGTCGGGCATGCGCGTCTCGGGATCGAGCACGACGTTTTCGAGCACCGTCCCGAAGCGGGTGATCGTCGCGTAGATTTCGGGTTCGTTGACCGGCGACAGGTTGATCACCTTGGCGTAGCAGCCGCCCTCGAAATTGAAGACGCCCTTGGGGCTCCAACCGTGCTCGTCATCGCCGATCAGGGTGCGCGAATTGTCGGCGGAAAGCGTCGTCTTGCCGGTGCCCGACAGCCCGAAGAAGATCGCACAATCGCCTTTCGATCCCACATTGGCCGAGGCATGCATCGGCAACACGCCGCGCGCCGGCAATACGAAATTGAGGTAGCCGAACACCGACTTCTTGATCTCGCCGGCATAGGCCGTGCCGCCGATCAGCACCAGGCGCTCGGCGAAATTGACGAAGATAAAGACCTCGGAATTGATCCTGTCCTGCTCGGGGATCGCGAGGAATCTCGGGGCGTGCAGGATCGTAAAGGCCGGCTCGAAACCCGGCAGCTCGTCGGCCGGCGGACGGATGAACATATTGCGGGAAAAGAGGCTGTGCCAGGCGCTGTCGGTGATCACCCGCACCGGCAGCCGGTAGTCCGGATCGGCGCCGGCGTAAAGATCCTGGACGAAGAGCTCGCGACCCTGCAGGTAGGCGAGCAGCCGCTGATGCAGGCTCGAGAACTGCTCGGGCGAGACCGGCTGGTTGATCTTGCCCCAGTCCACCGTGTCCTTGGTGCCCGGCTCCTCGACGATGTATTTGTCCCGCGGGGTGCGGCCGGTGAAGAGACCGGTCGAAACCGAGAAGCTGCCGCCCGAGGCGAGCTCGCCCTCGCCCCGCCGCACGGCGTGCTCGTAGAGCACCGGCGCGGGCTGGTTCCAGTGCACGATCCCGAGGTGGTGCATGCCTTGTCGGTCGAGGCCGAAGCGGCTCCTCTTTCCGGTCATCGGATCGTCTTCTTCATCGAACGCTTCCTCCTGCTGCCACCGGGCTTTTTCGGCATCCGCACTACCGGCCCAGGTTAGCGCGGTACCATAATACGGGCGACCATGTCAAAACTCCCTCAACGGAAGAGTTATTTCCACGCCTTCTGGGCGAGTTCGACAAGCGCGGCACGCGCCGCCGCGGGGGTCAGCACCGGTGCGGCGAAATCGAGTCGGACAGTCTCGCTGTCGCACTGCAGATCGGCGCCTTCCGGATCAATCCCGGTCATCCGCCAATCGGCACCCTCGCGCCCGAGCAGACCCTGTGCGTAATCGGCGACCGCGTCGGCATGATGCTCGTTCATGTGCCTGAGGATCTCCGGTTCTGCTGCAGCGAGACCAGCGGCATCCGCAGCGAACAGCAGATCGCGGGCTTCGATCCAGTGAATCGCGCCGAAACCGGCGACGAGGTGTCCGCGTTCGACGGCGATCCGATAGAGACGGAAATCGGCGAAACTGGAATAGGCGGCACTGGTCGGGTGACGCGCGGTGAAGCGGTCAAGACGTCGCGGGTCCTCGATGGCTCTGGCCTGCCCGATCACAGTCAGGCGCGGGCCGCTCAACGGGTTCCGGTAGCTCGCCGTGCCGTCGATCAATAGCGAGATCCGCGGATCGAACGCGATGTTCCGGCTATGCTGCGCCAGATCGGACAGCAACAGAAGCGGGCTTGCATCGATATCGGCGGCGATCAGGACGAGCGAAGCGTAGGGCGCGCCGCGCATGCTCGTGGCGAGGGTTCCGCGCTGCTGTTGGCGCAGCAGTCGCCGGCCGATTCTCGCAGGATTGCCGTCCGACTCGGTTTCATGCATCCCGCAAGTGAGCCGCACCGGCGCGGCCGCGTCAAGCTGCGCCGTGGTGAAAAAGCATCCGTTGCGATGCCATGTGTAGGTAAACGAAGCCGTTTACCGTGGAATATTGTAGGGGATAGCGTGCCGGCTGACTGTCTAAAATAGGATCAGTGGGTTTGCCTTTGCCGGATTCGGTCATATTTTACACTTACAGCGAACGGCTCACCTATCATCCGGTCGTTCAGAAGGATTTTGGGGGAGAAGGTGCCGAACACGATTGCTCTCGTCGACGACGACCGCAACATCCTGGCGTCCGTGTCGATGGCGCTCGAGGCGGAAGGGTTTGCTGTGCGCTGCTACAGTGACGGTACCGAGGCGCTGAAGGGATTGAGCGCTCAACCGGTCGACATCGCGGTGCTCGACATCAAGATGCCGCGCATGGACGGCATGGAGCTTCTCGGCCAGCTGCGGCGGCAGAGCCACATCCCGGTAATCTTCCTGACCTCAAAGGACGATGAGGTCGACGAATTGCTCGGTCTGCGCATGGGCGCCGACGACTACATCAGGAAGCCGTTTTCGCAGCGGCTCTTGATCGAGCGCATCCGGGCCCTGATCCGGCGCGGCGAACTCGCGCGCGAACGGGAGAACCCGCATGGCGAGCCGGTCATCGTGCGCGGGCAGCTGATCCTCGATCCGGCACGACATCTGTGCACCTGGAAGGGTGAACACGTCGAGCTGACGGTGACCGAGTTTCTGATCCTCAAATCCCTGGCGCACCGTCCGGGGCACGTCAAAAACCGCGACCAGTTGATGGATGCGGCCTATGGCGAGCACATCTATGTCGACGATCGGACAATCGACAGCCACATCAAGCGTTTGCGCAAGAAATTCAAGAACGTCGATACGGATTTCGCGCAGATCGAAACACTCTATGGCGTCGGGTATCGATACCGCGACCGTTGAGCCCGCCGCCGCGCCTGTGTCGCCTTCGGCGGTAGCCGAGCATCCTTTCGCGCCTCCCTCCCCCGCGAGAGCTGCGCCCACTCCCGCTCCCAGCCCCGATCTGCGACCCAGAACCGGAAGGCGGCGGACGGTCTCCCCGCTTACGCGGCGCATCCTGGCTGTCAATGTCCTGGCGCTTGCCCTTCTCGCCGGCGGGTTTCTTTATCTCGGAAAATACCAGGCGAGCCTCATCGGCCAACAAATCGAAGCATTAAAGACCCAGGGCGAGGTGTTTGCCGCCGCACTCGGTGAGGGCGCGGTTCTCAACTCGGTCGACGAGGGGGAGGTCCTGTTGCCCGACCTGGCTCGCCAGATGATGCGGCGGCTGGTCGCGCCGACGCACACCCGAGCTCGGCTGTTCGACGTAAGGGGCGACATTATTGCCGACAGTCGAATTCTGCGGGGGCCGGGCGATGCCGTGCAGGTCCACGAATTGGAGCCGGAGGAGAGGGAAGGTGCGGTTCTGCGGATCGCCGATCAGATCTACGATTGGATTCTCAACATTCTGCCGCGTCACGCCAGCTACGCGGTCTATCGTGAGAGCGCTTCTCCGCGCGCCGAGGATTATGCCGAAGTCGTGCGAGCATTGCGCGGCGAGACCGGCTCGGCGATCAGGAGCGACCCGCAAACCGGTGGCTTGGTGTTCAGCGTCGCGATCCCGATCCAGCGCTACAAGCAGGTGCTCGGCGCGGTGATGTTGTCGACCGGCAGCGCCGAAATCGAGGAGGAGCTGAGAACCGTTCGCCTCGAGCTGCTGCGCATCTTCGGCGTGGCATTGTTGGTCACCGTGCTGCTGTCATTCTACCTCGCCGGCACGATTGCACGGCCTATCCGCCGGCTTGCTGCGGCGGCGGAGCGCGCCCGCGGCCGCCGGGCGCGGGTCGAGATACCCGATTTCACCCGGCGCGGTGATGAGATCGGCGATCTCTCCCGGTCGCTGCGCGAGATGACTGACGCGCTGTGGCAGCGCATGAGTGCGATTGAAAGTTTTGCGGCCGATGTTGCGCACGAGATCAAAAACCCGCTCAGCTCGCTGCGCAGCGCTGTCGAGACGGCTGTGCGGATCGACGATACGGCAAATCAGCGGCGGCTGATGGCGATCATTCTCAACGACGTCCAACGACTCGACCGTCTGATCACCGATATTTCCGACGCCTCGCGGCTGGACGCGGAGCTCGGCCGCCTTGAATTGGAACCGGTAGACATCGCGGCAATGCTGGGTACGCTGACCGAGGTTCATGAGGCGACTCGGACGGACGGCGCACCTCGTCTGGTGCTCGGGATCGGCAAAAGTGACCGCCAACTTGTCGTGCCCGGGATCGAAACGAGACTGTCCCAGGTGTTCCGCAATATCATCGGCAATGCGGTATCGTTCAGCCCACCGCTCGGGGAAATCAGGCTGACCGCGCGACATGACGGCAGGGCGGTTGTCGTCACCGTCGAAGATGAGGGACCCGGTATTCCCGGAGAAAAGTTAACGGCGATTTTCGACCGCTTCTACACGGAGCGGCCGCTCGGCGAACAGTTCGGCACGCATTCGGGGCTCGGGCTCTCGATCTCGAAACAGATCGTCGATGCGCATCGCGGCATGATCTGGGCAGAAAACCGCAAGGACGCGAGCGGTGCCACGATCGGCGCGCGCTTCTCTGTTCGCCTGCCGGCCGCTGAGTGACGATAACGGTCGCGACCGACCCCATTCTGGTCCACGCCACCGCGATCGCTATCGCCGGGCGTGCGGTCCTGCTCCGCGGACCCTCCGGAGCGGGAAAATCGGATCTAGCTCTGCGGCTCATCGATGGCGGGGCGCGTCTCGTCGCCGACGATCAGGTAGAGCTGTGGCGCACAGAAGAGCGCGTCTTGGTCACGGCCCCGGCTGCGCTAGCGGGCCTGATTGAAATCCGAGGAGTTGGTATTCTGCGCATCGAGGCAGTGGCGGAGGCGACGCTGGCTTTGGTGGTCGACCTCGTGCCGTCGTGCGAGGTCGACCGTTTTCCCGAAACCCGCTGCGAGGATGTGCTCGGGCTCGCGGTTCCGTCGATCGCACTGTTTCCGTTCGAAGCTTCCGCAGCGGCAAAGCTCCGTTTCGCTTTACGCGCGTTTTCAGCCAACTCGGTGCTCGCTATAATCCGGCGATGATGACCGATGGTGGTCACGCCGAGTGGAGCCCCGCCGAAAGCGCGGCGCCGGCCCGTGTGCTCCTCGTGACCGGAATGTCGGGGGCAGGGCGGTCGACGGCGCTGAAGACGCTCGAAGATATGGGCTACGAAGCCTTCGACAACCTCCCCCTCTCGCTCGTTCCTGCTCTGATCGAGAGTATCGCGGCCGACGCGCGCGCGATTGCCGTCGGCGCCGATCTGCGCACCCGGGGCTTTGCGATCGAGAGCATGCTCGAACCCCTCGACGCGGTCCTCGGCCGCACCGGCCGCGAGCTCAAGGTGTTGTTTGTCGATTGTGATGACGAACCGCTGCAACGGCGCTATACCGAGACCCGCCGGCCCCACCCCCTCGCCGGCGACCGCCCCGTAGCGGACGGTATCCGGCTCGAACGCCGAGTGGTTTCTGCCCTGCGCGACCGTGCTGATCTGGTGATTGACACCTCCCACCTGAGCGCCGCCGATTTAAAACGGTTGTTGACCGGCCAATTTGCCCTGGCGACCGGCGGCCTTCGCGTTTTCGTCACCTCTTTCGCGTATCGCCAGGGGATTCCGCGAGATGCCGATCTGATCTTCGACGTGCGTTTTCTCGACAACCCGCATTATGTCCCCGAGCTTCGCCAACTGACGGGGCGCGATCTTGCTGTCGCCGCGCACATCGAGCGGGATCCGGATCTTGCGCCCTTTCTCGCCCGGCTGTGGCGGCTTTTGGAGCCGCTGCTGCCGCGCTACGAACAGGAAGGGAAGACTTATCTAACGATTGCCATCGGTTGCACTGGCGGCCGCCATCGCTCCGTTTACGTGGCGGAGCGGCTGGCGGGGCAGCTCGCCGCCGCCGGGCTGCGAGTGGAGCTGGCGCACCGCGATCTTGTTCAGTCCGGCTCGCCCGCCTTGGTCGCGTCGAGCGCGCCTCCCACCGCGAGCTGAACGGCAGCGGTCGTTCCAGCAGAGGGAATCAATGATCGGCATGGTTTTGGTGACCCACGGGCGGCTCGCAGCGGAATTCGTCGCGGCGCTCGAGCATGTCGTCGGGCCGCAAGCGCAAATCGATGCCGTGTGCATTGGTCCCGATGACGACATGGAGAAGCGCCGCCAGGACATCCTGCGCTCAATTGCCGCAGTCGATACCGGCGACGGCGCGGTCTTGCTGACCGATATGTTCGGCGGCACCCCGTCGAACCTCGCCATCTCGGTCATGGACCGCGCCAAGATCGAGGTGATTGCCGGCGTAAACCTGCCGATGCTCATCAAACTTGCGAGCCTGCGTCAGAGCGAGAGCCTTGAACGAGCAGTGCTCGGCGCCCAGGAGGCCGGACGCAAATACATCAACGTCGCTTCTCAGCTGCTCAGCGATGCGCACCGATGAGCGATCGGCCTGCCGACGAACGACCGATCCAGGATTTAAGCCCGCCGGCCGGGGCAGTCTGGCGGATTGCGACGATCTGTAACCAGCGCGGGCTGCACGCCCGCGCTGCCGCCCGGTTTGTCAAGACCGCCGGGCTCTTTAAAGCCGAGATCTGGGTGCGCAAGAACGGCACCGAAGTCTCCGGCCGCTCGATCATGGGCTTGATGATGCTGGCCGCCGCGCCCGGCGCGGTCATTCAGCTCGCCGCCACTGGCCCGGAAGCCGAGGCGGCGGTGACGGCGCTCGCCAAGTTGGTCGAATGCAAATTTGATGAGGATTGAGGAGACCACTGGCTCTGCGTCGCAGAGGGACGACGCCGAACAGCGACTGCCGGGCCTCGCCGTTTCCCCCGGAATTGCCATCGGACCGGCTCATATCGTCGAGGGCGGCGATCTTCCGGTAGCAGAGAACCACCTCCCGCAGAGCGAAATCGAAGCCGAACGACACCGTTTTGCGGAGGCCGTCGCTGTTTCGTTGAAACAGCTTCGCAAGGTGAAGGCGAAAGCAGCGGGGCTACCCAGTTCCGCCGCCGAGGAAGTCGGCTATCTCCTCGATGCCCACCTTGCCATGCTGTCGAACTCGCGCCTCGTTCGCGGCGTCGACGAGCGCATTTCCCGCACGCGGATCAACGCCGAGCGCGCGGTGCAGATCGAGATCGACGAAATCGCCGAGAGCTTCGCGGCGATGCGCGATCCGTACCTGGCGGCCCGGATCGAGGACATCCGCGTCGTCGGCACGCGGTTGATCCGCAATCTGATCAAGAAGCCCTATGTCGCCTATTCCGCCGTGCCGGACGGCGCCGTCATTCTCGCCGAGGAGCTGACCCCGGCCGATACCGCGCTGATCGACCCGGAGCGCGTGGCCGGCTTTGCGGCGGTCTCCGGCGGTGCCGAGAGCCATACCGCGATCGTCGCGAGGGCCCTCGGCCTGCCGGCGGTGCTCGGGGTGCCGGGTCTACTCGATCGCGCGCGGGCCGGCGCCAGGACGATCATCGACGGCGGCGAAGGTTGCGTCATTATCGACCCGTCTGCCGAGACGATCACGGACTACGAGGCGCGGCGCGATGCGCTGGCGCGCGAACGGCGCGGTCTTGCGCGACTGCGCCGGCTGCCTGCGGTTACCCGCGACGGCGTTGAGATTGCCCTCGAGGCCAATCTCGAATTGCCGATCGAGTTGCAGCAGGCGCTCGCCAACGGCGCGATGGGTCTGGGCCTCGTGCGCTCGGAATTTCTTTACATGAACCGCGACGACCTCCCCGGCGAGGAGGAGCAATACGCGGTTTTTTCGGCGCTCGTGCGCGGCATGGACGGGAAGCCGGTCACTGTGCGGACCTTCGACCTGGGCAGCGAGAAGATTGCACGGTCGCTGAGCGGCCATAATGTCGAACCGGCCAACCCTGCTCTCGGCCTGCGCGCGATCCGGCTGTCATTGCAGGACCGCCGTCTGTTGGACCCGCAGCTGGCGGCGATGCTGCGTGCCGCCAGCGAGGGGCCGCTGCGCATCCTGTTGCCGATG
>CAVTQA010000023.1:0-19966 GCA_963736715.1 uncultured Alphaproteobacteria bacterium
GAATAGGGGTAGCCTGGTGGCGTCCCGGACCTTCTGAGTCTCAATTCATTCGCGAGCCGCACAATCGGCAGACTGCCCAAGACGGCACGCCCAGCTTCATCTTGCAGGCGATATCGAGAACGGGCACGCTGGTGCGCCAATTATGAGGAGTCGGCTACATGAAGAACGAACCCGCGGCTCCGACGCAGCCACTCGAGCCGACTTTCGACCGTACGCCGCAGCCCTTCGGCTCCGGACCGCCCGATCCGATCGTATGCGATGCTTCGGCGCGGTCGCTGCGCCAGCGCACCGTGAATTTCGCCGCCAAACGCATGGTCGACGTGCTTTACTTAAGCGGCCTGGATCGCGAGACGGCCGACCGGCATTTTCGGTGGCGGCCGGCCGCCGCGCCCGGCGACCTCGCTTCGCGCCCCGCGGCGGGCGACCCGGCGCCGTTGATGGCGGCTCACCGCGCCGGGGACATCACGATCGAGACCGACGATGCCGATCGCCGAGTCAAGGTCGTGTGGAACGATCACGGGTTTGGCGAGCCGGTGCTGGGCGCGGCGATCGCCCGCCCCGGTTACGGCGGCATTTTGCTGGGCCAGCATCCCGCGCCGCTGTTCGATCCGCAGCCGATCGTGCGCCGGCTGCCGGATGCCGAGCGCCCGTGGCCAGCGGGCGCGGCGGTCGAAACGCCGCCGCCGGCGCCCTCTGCACTGGCCGATGCCCTGGACCATTTCTTCGCCAACTCGGCCGGTGCTTACGGCATCCTGATCGCAACGCCGGATCGCATCTTATGCGAGCGCTACAGCGCCTTTGGCATGCCCGGCCGGGTCACACCGAGCTGGTCCATGACCAAGGCCATCACCTGCACCCTGATCGGCCGCTTGATCCACGAGGGCTGGCTCGCCTCGGTCTATGATCCGGCCCCGGCGCCGCTGTGGCGCGACCCGCGCGCGATCCATCGGCTGATCACATTGGATCACCTCTTGCGCATGCGCTCGGGGCTCGGCTTTCCGGTGCAACACGAAGACGGGCGGACCACGCTCGGATTCGAGAACAGCTCGGTCTACCAGGACGCGACTGACGCGTTCGAGGCGGCGCAGCGCTCGATCGTCGCGACGATCCCGGGCTCGGTATTTCGCTACATCAATGCCGGCCCCAATGTGCTCGGCGCCATTATCCGCGACCAGATCGCGCGCCGCGGACTCCCGTATCACCAGACCCTCTATGGCTTGCTCGCCGACCCGCTCGGCATGGCGAGCTATCAGCATTCCGCCGACATCGCCGGCAACCTGATCGCCTCCGGCGCCGGCTTTGCCACGTTGCGCGACTACGCCAAGATAGGGGTTCTCTACCTGCAAGACGGCGTCTGGGATGGCGAGCGCCTGCTGCCGCCCGGGTGGCCTGACTACGCGCTGACCCCGACGCACACCGGCACCAGCTACGCGGCGTGCTTCCGCGCCAACACCGACCGCCTGTACCCGGATTTGCCGCCGGAGACTGCCTGGGCATCCGGTGCGTCGGACCAGCGTATCTTTATCTTGCGGCGCCACCGGTTGACAGTCGCGGTCGCCAATGAAACCGATTACCCGATGGATTTGGCGGGTCTGAACCGCGTCATCGCCACCGCCATTGCCACATTGACATAAGGGAGCTGCCAATGCCCGCTGCCGTCCGCAATGCCGCTCGCGAAAAGCTCGATCAAGGCCAGCTGTCACTCGGGGTCGGCGTGCGCATGACGCGCAGCGTCGAAATCGCCAAGGCGATGGCGGTAGCCGGCTTCGATTGGCTGTTTCTCGACATGGAGCATGGCGTCATGTCGCTCGAAGCCTGCGCCCAGATCTCGACCGCCGCGCTCGACGCCGGCATCGCACCGATCGCGCGCGTACCCAACGGCGAATATGCGATCGCCACACGGGCGCTCGACAATGGCGCGCTCGGCATCGTCATGCCGCATGTCGATACCGCGGCCGAAGCCCGCGAGGTCGTCAACCGGTTGAAATATCCGCCGGTCGGCCACCGCTCGATGGGGGGCATTGGGCCGCATTACGGGCTGCGCTCCGCGAGCTCGGGCGAGGCTGCGTCGGCGCTCAATGCCGCCAATTTGACCGTCGTCATGCTCGAGACGCCGACCGCGATCGCCAATGCCGAAGAGATCGCCGCCGTGCCTGGGGTCGATGTGCTGCTGATCGGCACCAACGATTTGTGCGCCGAGATGGGCATCCACGGAGATTTCGGCAACGAGCGCGTGGCAGACGCCTATCGGGCGATGATTGCGGTCGCGCGCAAGCATGGAAAATTTCCGGGTATGGCGGGGGTCTACAAGGAGACGATCATGCCGCGCTATATCGAGATGGGCGCGCGTTTTATCCTGTCCGGTCAGGACGCGGCGTTTATGGTGGCCGGCGCGGTCCAGCGCACGGGGTTTCTGCGGAAGCTTTCGCCGAGCCAGTGAGGAGGCACTGGACGCGCATCCACATCGAAGCTGTTGCTGCGAGTCTTGCTCAGAAGGCGACAGGATCCCAGTGCGTCCGTCCCTCTTTCTAGGGCGCATCCGGTTTCGTGTACTCGAACAGATCGGATTGTTCGGAGAGGCGCGGTAGAGCGCGGTCGCGGTCCGACACGATCGCCGTTTCGGCTGTCACGGGCCAGGTAATCATCAGCACCGGATCGTTCCAAGCGATGCCGCGATCATGCGCCGGGCTGTAAAAGTCCGTCGTCTTGTATTGCACCTCGGTATCGTCCTCGAGCGTGCAATAGCCATGGGCAAATCCCGGCGGTATCCACAGCTGGTACCAGTTGTCGGCGGTCAGTACCGCAGCCGCATGGTGCCCGAATTTGGGCGAACCCTGCCGGATGTCGACCGCGACATCGAAAATCGCCCCGCGCGTCACCCGCACGAGCTTGCCCTGTGCCGCCGGCGGCACCTGGTAATGCAGTCCGCGCAACGTCCCCTTCAGCGGGTTGCGGACGTGGTTGTCCTGCACAAAAGCCGCGTCGATCCCGGCCGTGGCAAAATCGCGCGCGTTCCACACCTCGGAGAAAAACCCCCGTACGTCGCCGATGCGCTGCGGCATGACGACTTTGATTTCCGGCAACGCCGTTTCCATGGTGTGCACAGCGAAGGGACCCTCAGCAATTCTGGAGCTAAAACAGATAAGGAACGAAGCCTCGGCCGGGCGGCGGCGCGTCAGCCCGGGCCGGTCTGCTTGCGCAGCAGGTAATCGGTGCGCAATTCGCCATAGGCGCGCTCGAAATTGGCCACGAAGTTCTGCAGCACGTCGCTGAGGTCTTTGGCCGATTGCGGGCTGAGCCGGATCACGAGGCGCGGGCGCAGCACCGGCGGCTGCGCCGCCCCTTCGCCGCTCCACGTCGGGAACAGCTCGTTGCCGACAAGAACCACCTCGTTCGAGGTCGCCGACAGGTTGAAACTCGACACGAAAAATGCCGGCACGCCGAGTTCGGCGACCTCGGCCGGATGCGGTGCGGGCGAGTTTTGTTGCGTCGCTGACATTGTTTAAATCCTTTCCATAAAGAAGTGCCGCGTGCTCGACGCGGCGCGGCCGCCATCGTCGGGGCAAAACCTCGCCAAACGGCTAAGATCTTACGAGACAATGCCGCGCGGTTCGAGCCTCTCCGAGCCGATCTGTGCTATCCCCGCTCAGCTTCTGCCTGACAAAATCGGCGTTCGCCTGGATCCGCTTGCGATCGGCGTCCGACAATGTCGCTGTGCTGAGAATCTTCCGGCACGACTTCAGGCATTCGTCGTAACGGCCGGTCCAGTAGGCATTGATGGCATATTCGTCGAGCAGGCCGTACTCGTAGATCCAATCTTCCGGGATGAAAGCGTTGTCGGGACGCTTGACCATGAGGCCGCGCTTCGCCAGATCGAACCCCTGCTGATAGCGCTCCTTGAGCCGGCAGAACCGCGCCGCGCCATGCAGCGCCTCGGCGCGGTCCTTGCGCGCCTCGTGCGCCTGCAAATAGCTCGCGATCACCGCATCCGCGTCGAAGCCGAGATCGGCCTCGATGCCGGCCGCCCGATAGAGGCTGATGAACACCTCCTGATCCCAGAGGCCGAGCGCGGCCCGCTCGCGATAGGCGGCGAGCGCCCTTTCCTTCTCCCCGGCTTCGAAATAGGTCTGCGCCAGGTAGAATTTGCGCCACAATTGGCAGGTTAAATACCACCAACTCTCGCAATGTGCACCCTCTAATGAAATTATCTACATCGTAGACAAAATAAAAATCGCAACAATGTTCGATCACTTTCAAAAGGCTTACGTTTCGTATGTCGCCCAGTACCCGGAACCTGGTCGGATTCCATTCGTGCGGGCCGAATGTTTCCACCGGCTCCTCGACCGGCGCGGCATCGAATCCACCGCTGCGTAAGACGGACCGATGCGGGCGATCCAATCGCGCAGGATTTGCTCGGTCCGATCCGTGTTGTTGTTCGTCCGCACGTAGAGGACGGTCGACGATTTCGGATAGTCCAGCTCCTCGATGCAGCGAAGAAACAGCGGGAGCGCCTTTTCCTTCTGCTTGGCGAGAATGGCGATCAGCACACGCGGGTAGTCATCGAGACGCGCCCACAGATCGTCTTTTTTATTCGCAATCACACTGCCCCCCCGCGCGGGCCCAACATAAAAACGCAGATTTTGCTGCGCCCATTCGCGAGTACTCTCCGGGAGGTCGGGATTGAGTGCCAGCCAACTGCTGGCCGCGGCTTCATGTTCCTTACGCACGGGGTCGCGGCAATAGAAACCCGAGATCGCGATCTCCTCCTGGAGCCCGGATTGATAGACGAAATCATCGACGAATCTGGCATCCTCCCCGGCCGGTGACAGCGGCCGCAAGCGTTGCGCGATCTACACCCGCAAATCCTCCGAGGAAGGCCTGGAGCAGGAATTCAATTCGCTGGCGGCGCAACGCGAAGCCTGCGAGGCCTTCATCCGCAGCCAGCGCGACGAGGGCTGGGTATTGGCCAAAATCCGCTATGACGACGGTGAGCGACCCGCGCTACAAAACCTGCTCGCCGATATCCGAGCGGGCCGGATGATGCCGCCGGACAGGTCGGTCGACCACGATACGTTATCGATCTTGTCGGGCGTGCCTGCCACCCGCGTGATGACTACTATCTCATCTGGAGGTCAGTCCTTTCCCCAGCCGAGCTTCTTGGCGCAGCGCCACGGTGAACTCATCGATGTAGAGCCCGGACCGGGCTCCCACGACGACGGAGGGATCTTCTACTGGAAGGCCTTGATCGCGTTGACCAGGGTCTGGACGATACCCCAGACCAGCGGAATGCCGACAAAGCCCCAGGCTAGGGCGAGCTTGGCGGCATTGTGACTGCCCGGCGGTTGACGCGTGCTTTCCATTACTCGCTCCCGAATACCGGCGCCGCTTCGACCTCGGCGTCCGCCTCGACCGCGCGCATATGGAACCGCTCATGTACCGACCTCACGAAGAAATTGCAGATGAAGCCGATGACCAAAAGCCCCGCCATCACATACATCGTCACGTTATAGGCCTGCGCCGGCGCGACGCCGTGGGTTACGTTGTATTCGCGAATATAATTCACCAACACCGGTCCGAAGATCCCGGCCATCGACCACGCCGTCAATAACAATCCGTGTATTGCTCCGACGTAGCGCGTCCCGAACATGTCGCGCAGATAAGCCGGCACCGTCGCAAACCCGCCGCCATACATGCTGAAAATCACCGCATAGCAAAGCACGAAGAGCGCTACGCTGCGGATTGCGCCGGCATAAGGCACCAAAGCATACAGGGCGGTACCGAGAGCGAAGAACACGAAATAGGTGTTCTTGCGGCCGATATAGTCGGAGGTCGACGACCAGAAGAAACGGCCGATCATGTTGAAGAGGCTGAAGAGGCCGACCAGCCCTGACGCGGCGACTGCGGTAATCTGCCCGCGGAACATCTCCTGGCTCATCGCCGAAGCCTGCCCCAAGACGCCGATCCCGGCGGTCACATTGAGGCACAGGATCCACCAGATCAGCCAAAATTGCGGGGTCTTCAGCGCGTCGTAGACGAAGACGTTCTGCGTCGTCACGAGCGGTTTGGGCTGCGCCGGCGCCACGTAGTTGGCGGGCGCCCAACCGGGCGGCGGGACGCGCACGATCGCGGCGCCGACCATCATGAAGCACAGGTAAATGAGCCCCATGACGATAAAGGTTTCGGCAACCCCAATATGGGTCGGGCTCGAAAACCGGCTCATCAGCCAGACCGAAAGCGGTGCTGCGATAAAGGCGCCGCCGCCGAACCCCATGATCGCCATGCCGGTCGCCATGCCCGGCCGATCGGGGAACCAGCGGATCAAGGTCGAGACCGGAGAGATATAGCCGATGCCGAGGCCGGTTCCGCCGATGACGCCGTAACCCAAATAGATGATCCACAGCTGGTGCAGATAAACGCCCGAGCGCCGAGACGAGAAAGCCGCCGGCAAAACACAGCGCCGCGGTGAACATCGCGCGGCGCGGCCCGCCTTCCTCGACCCAGCGGCCCAAGACCGCAGCCGGAGCCTCCGAGGAAGAGGATCGCCAAGCTGAAGATCCAGCCGAGCTCGGTGAGCTTCCAGTCATCGGGGGCGGATTGCGTGATCCCGATCAGCTTCGTCATCGGCAGATTGAATACGCTGAACGCGTAGACTTGGCCGATACAGAGGTGAACGCACAGCGCGGCCGGCGGGATCAGCCAGCGGCTGTAGCCCAGCGGCGCGATCGTACGGTCTCGATGCAGGAACGAACCCGCCATATTTCTTCCTCCCTAGCCAGCCAGGTAATCACGCTCGGCTTCATGCCGAGCTTCACACTCGGATTAGGAGAATGTTACCTGGCCCATAGCTACCTTTAATACAGAGACCGAGGTTAAACCGATATTACACGGGTGATCAAGACCTGCTGTGGATCCGAACAAGTCGGGATCTAAAGAGTTCATTCGGCACATCCGCCGCTCGTTGTGGAGTAATCGCGAAGCTCGCCTGGCCTGTATTTCTCTCGGGCAGGAGCTGTAGAAGCGGGCTCGGCCCGACCGCGGGCGGTGTGATCTGAAATCCGCCATTGCGCCGCGACATCATTGCGCTTTGCCGAGAGAATCTGCGTCTATGATTCGACGATTGTTCCCCCTCGCTTGTTTACCCCGTATAGGGCAATGGAAGGAGGCCGAGATGGTGAAACCGATCCCCGAGGGCTATCACAGCGTGACGCCCTATCTGATCCTGAACGCCGCCAGCGATGCGATCGCTTTTTACAAGAAGGCGCTCGGCGCCGCCGAGGTGATGCGCATGGACGACCCCAGCGGCAAGATCCATCATGCCGAGATCAGCATCGGCGGCTCCCGGATCATGATGGCCGACGAGCATCCCGACATCCAGGCGCTCAGCCCCAAGACGATCGGCGGCTCGCCGGTCTCGATCCACCTCTACGTCGAAGATGTCGACGCCGCGGTCGAGCGCGCTGTTGCGGCTGGGGCGAAGCTGATCCGACCGGTGGCGGATCAATTCTACGGCGACCGCGTCGGCGGCATCGAGGACCCGTTCGGCTACCGCTGGTTCATCGCGACCCACAAGGAAGATCTGACGATGGACGAGATCCGCCGGCGCGCCGCGGCGCAGGCGAGGTGACGCTTCAATCGGGCCGCGCCGCGGGCTTAAATAGAACCCGGCAATACCGAGGAGATCGCGATGGACGACAAGACCCGCACCGAGCTCGAAGCCGCAACCTTCCGCCGGCTCGTGCAGCATTTGCGCGAGCGGACCGATGTGCAGAACATCGATCTGATGAACCTGGCCGGGTTCTGCCGCAACTGCCTGTCGAAATGGTACCGCGCCGAAGCCGAGGACCGCGGCATCGCGCTGTCCGATCCCGAATCGCGGGAGATCGTCTATGGCATGCCCTATGACGAATGGCGGGCGAAATACCAGAAGGAAGCCAGCGCCGAGCAAAAGGCCGCCTTCGCCGCCGCGCAGAAGCATTGATCCCCGATTGCGGCGCCGTTATCGTCGGCGCCGCCGCCGGGGGGCGGCATCGCAACGGGGATGAGGGGGATCATGGCCGATTTCGGCGGCATTGCGGGTGAGCAGCTCAAATCATTGATCGAGCGCATCGAGCGGCTCGAAGACGAGAAGCGCGCGCTCGGCGAAGACATCAAGGAAGTCTACGCCGAGGCGAAGGGGACTGGCTTCGAGCCGAAAATCATGCGCCAGCTCATCAAGATCCGCAAAATGGACAAAGATGAGCACGACGAGCAGGAAAGTCTCCTCGACCTCTACAAGCGCGCGCTCGGAATGTTGCCGGATGCCGCTTCGAGCGCGCAGGCGGCGGAGTAACCGCCCGCCTTACTCGTCGGCGCATTGACAGCCGAGCCTCGGACCGCTCTCGGTCGGGTCGCGCTCGGCTTGCTCGGTCGGTGGCTTGACCCACAGCGTCCCGATCCTTGAGTTGGGCCTCGACATCGCCGGCTCATCACCGGCCTTTCTTCGGTGCGCTATCTGAACTTTCTTCGCTGTATTCGCTGTTTTTTGCAGCGAATCTACTGCCAGACCGCAACAATGGCTCTGGTCCAAGCACAGCGGTGGTTCGCGAGGCTCGGCGAATGAGCCATGTAGGTTCAACTTAGAAGCCATTCCGTTTGGAGGTCATCGAGTCGGTCTAGGGTTTGGCCCTTGTACATACCACATTATATTTATTAACGCAACAAAAAATTAACGACGCAGCAATGGCCGCCTAGGCTTCGACGCCGAGTCACACAAGCCCGCTCACCGTAGCAGCCGCTATATTCGGCACCAGCCGGGCCGAAGCTCGGTGTGTGCCACTCCGTCGGTCGTTGTCGACTCGCTCGATAACTCTGTTGATAGATTATCGCGGCACGCGAGTTATACGGTATGATGTGCTTAACGATAGCCCGGAGCAGGGTGGGCTACCCCAGCCATGGCCTCGACCCGCCGTCTTGCCGCGATCCTCGCCGCCGATGTGGCCGGCTACTCGCGTCTGATGGGCGCGGACGAGGAGGGCACGCACGAACGCCTCAAGGCGCATCGCCGCAAGCTCGTCGAGCCTAAAATAGGCGAGCATTCCGGCCGCATCGTCAAGACGACCGGCGACGGGAGGCTGGTGGAATTCGCGAGCGTCGAATAACGAGTATATCGGTTCGGCGCCCTTCGATTGGATCATCATGGCCATGAGCAGCCTCGACACACTTATCCAGGATCTGGTGATCGCCAACCGCATCCTCGCGAAGGAGGACGTGGTGGACGCCTACGGCCATGTCAGCGTCCGACACCCTGACGATCCCAGCCGTTTTCTGATCGCGCGCTCGCTCGCTCCGGAACTGGTCACGGGCGAGGATATCGTCGAGCTCGGCCTCGATGGGCAGCCGGTGGATGACGAAAAACGCACGCTCTATCTCGAGCGCTTCATACATGCGGCGATCTTCGAGGCGCGGCCCGATGTCATGGCGGTGGTGCACGCGCATGCCGAGGACACTCTTGCCTTCGGTATCGCCAATGCGACCAAGCTGCGGCCGGTGATCCACTCGGGAAGCTTTATTGGGACCGAGGTGCCGGTCTGGGACATCGCCGACAATTTCGGCGATACCAACTTGCTCGTCACGAATATGGAGCAGGGCCGTGATCTCGCGAAATGTCTCGGCGGCAACAACGTGACGCTGATGCGCGGGCACGGTTTTGCATCGGCAGGCCGTAGCCTGATCGAGGTTGTGCGGATGTCGGTTTACCTGCCGCGAAACGCCCGCACGCTGATGCGGGCGAAGCAGCTGGGAGGCACGATCAAATACCTGTCGCAGGGCGAGATCAATGCCCGCAATCGTGGGTACAGCCCTTATTCGACCGAGACCTGGCGCGCCTGGGAATATTGGGCGAACAAGGCCGGTTGCGGCGATATGCTCACCAGGCCCGATGACGTGCGCTCACGCGTGCCCGAGGCCTGAAGCCGCCGACTGGTTTACTCCAGTAGGCGGGCGGGCGGACTGCCAGGCCACCGCGACGAGGCGGTACGTACCTGCGGGCTGGTTAAAGCGCGTCGCCGACCGCCGAGTGGTAGCGCCGCAGCGCGGCGAGATGGTCGCTCATACGTATGGCCGGGGATGCGCTTGTGATGGCGGCGGTTGAAGGTCGTCGTCAGGCAGAGGTGCGAGGCGCCGGCCTGTTTCCAGAAGCGGGCTTCCTTCGCCCAATCGGCTTCCGTTCCGGTCCCCATCGACACCCAGACTTCGATCCCGACCTGGGCGGGATCGCGGCCCGCCTCTTCGGTCATCCGGCGCAATTGGCCGAAGATGTCGAGCGCGCTCTGGTCCGGCGGATAGGCGTTCGGCATCCAGCCATCGCCCCATTTGGCGATGCGCGGCAGGGTGCGCTCGTGATGCCCGCCGAACCACACCGGCACCCTGCCCGAGGCAGGCCGCGGGTTGATGCCGGCCTCCTCGATCGTGTGCCACCTGCCCTTGAAATTCACATGCGGCTCGGCCCACAGCTTCTGCATGACCTGCACCTGCTCCTCGGAGCGGCGGCCGCGATTGTGAAAATTCTCGTTGAGCCCGGTGAACTCGACCTCGTTCCAGCCGACCCCGATCCCGAGCCGGAACTTTCCGCCGCACAGCACATCGAGACAGGCCGCCTGTTTCGCGACGAGGACGGTCTGCCGCTGCGGCAGGATCAGGACGCCGGTTGAAAAGCCGAGTTTTCGGGTGCAGCCGGCGAGATATCCGAACAGCACAAACGGGTCATGATACAGCCCGGCCCCGGTGCGGCCAGGCTCCGGCGCGCTCGCCTCGCTGGCGCCGAGCACATGGTCGGGCGCCTCGACAAAACTATAGCCCGTGGCCTCGGCCGTCTGCGCATATTCGCGCACGGTCGCCGGATCGCCGCCGATATCGCCTAGTGGCAATAATGTGCCCAATTCCATCTTCAGCTCCTTAAAGCTCCATCCGCAGCAGCCTACATCGCCGCGGCGCGGCCGACCACGGCGGTCATCGGGTCGCTGACATCCTCGACCCATTCCGCCAGCTGGTGGGTCTCGATCCGCTCGAACCCGGCGCGGCGGAGATAGCGTTCGACGAGGCGCGCGTGACCCGAATCGTCTAGCGCCCGCCAGATCGCGACGGCCTTTGTCCAGAAGCAACGGTTCGAGAAACTGATGACGAGAGGCCCGCCCGGCCGCAGCACCCGCGCGACCTCGCGCAGCACCGCCACCGGCTGCTGCAGATACTGGATCGACACGCAGACCATCGCTGCATCGACAGTCGCGTCCACCAGAGGCAGCTTCGTGTCGCGATTGAGGTTCTGCACAAACCAGCGGGTGAGCCGTGGGTTGGCCGCGAGCTCGGCCGCATTCATGCCATGGCCGATTACCTCGGCATATTCGATCTCGGGCGGCAAATGGCTGACCCAGCTGCTCATCAGATCGAGCAAGACACCGCCGGCCGGCAAGATACGGCGATAGAATTGCGTCAGCGCGGCGATCGCCCCGTCATCGATATGACAGACGAGCCGTGGTGGCTCGTAGAAGACCTCGTCCTCTTCCGTGTCGATCTTGGAAAAGGCGCTCTGCGGCAGCCCGAGCCCATCGTCCATGCGAAGCTACCCGCTTCCGAAACCTTTACTTGCCTGGCGGCCAAATGGTCCGCATATTATGGACCATAATGGGAAGGATGCAATTCGGATGATTGGCCACCCGGATGAAAAGTCGATCGGGGTGACCGCGTTCAAGTCCCGCTGCCTCGCGCTGATCGACGAAGTTGCCGAAGGCAAGACGCGGCGTGTCGTGCTGGTCAAGCGCAATCGGCCGATTGCGGCGGTCGTGCCGCTGGGCGGCGAGCCGCCGGAGCTTTGGGGCGCGATGCGTGGAACGGTCAAGGCGGCCCCCGGCACGGATCTGACCAAGGGAACGGGCGAAGTCTGGGAAGCCGATCGCTGACCAATGGCACGGGCGGTGCTGCTCGACACCTGTGCCGCGATCTGGCTGATGAATGGCGACCCGATCTCCGCGGAAAGCCGGGCCGCCATCGCTGCCGCGCAGACAGAAAACCTAGGGATCTATGTATCACCGATGACGGCGTGGGAAATTGCTACGCTAGCGGCCAAGGACCGCCTTCAGCTGACTCTCTCCCCTGAGGCTTGGTTCGATTACCTTATGCGGCTGCCCGGCCTGCGGCTCGCTCCGATGCCGCCTGGGGTATTGATCGCCTCAGGGAGCTTGCCCGGGGCGCCGCCCAACGATCCGGTGGACCGCATCGTTGCGGCGACTGCTCGCACGTTCGGGCTTTCTATCATCACTCGCGACGGCGAGTTGATCCTCTATGCCCGCGCCGGACACATCGAAGCGGTAGAATGCTGACGGCGCGGGTTGTTACGTTGCAGCTGATCGCTGCCGGATTATATCACCGAGACCATTATCAATATTAAGGAGGGCCGGGCATGGCAGGAGAATCGGCGCGCTTCGGGTTGCGCGAGCGGCCCCCGACACCGGCGGTGCGGCCGTTCGACCTACCGCCGCGCATGAAACCCATGCTGGATCGAGCCAAATCAGGACTGGCCGAGCCCTTCCGCGGGATCGTCACCAACGGTCGGATCGTCCCGGGGCGGTTTGCGATCGCGAAGACCGGCGTATCGCTGGCGCCCCTCACGGAGGCCGCGCGCTCCTTCCTCGCTGCACTGAGCGCGGAACAGCGGAAGATGGCTGCTTTCGCGATCGGCGACGAGGCTTGGCGGAAGTGGTCGAACATTCACCCCTGGCTGATGCGCCATGGCGTTTGCCTCGCCGATCTCGACGGCAATCAGCGCGAGGCCGCGCTCGCTTTGATGCGGGAAACCATGAGTGCCGCCGGGTACCGAACCGCCCGAGACGTGATGCGGCTCAATGATCATGCTCTCGAGATTACCGGCAAACCCGAGGAATACGGCGAATGGTTCTATTGGGTCAGCGTCTTCGGCACGCCGTCACCGGAGGAGGCTTGGGGCTGGCAGATCGACGGCCACCACCTCAACGTCAATTGCTTCGTGCTGGGCGACCAGCTCGTGCTGACACCCAACTTCATGGGCTCGGAGCCGGTGCTCGCGCGCTTTGGCAAGCACAAGGGAACGCGCGTCTTTGCCGCGGAGGAGGAACAAGGCTATGCCGCTGATGCGCGCCCTTTCGCCCGAGGAGCGGCAGCGCGCGACGGTCGGCGAGGACCTCCCTTCGGATTTGCTGACCGCCGCCTTCAACGACAATCGGCGGATCGAACCCGCCGGGATTCGTTATGACGAGCTGCCAGCCGAGGGACGCGAGCGTCTCGAGGCCCTTCTCGCGACCTATGTCGGCCGCGTTCGGCCGGGCCATGCCGAAATCCGCTATGCCGAGGTGAAGCGCCACCTGAACGAGACGCATTTTGCCTGGATCGGCCGATTCGACGATTCGAGCCCGTTCTATTATCGCATTCTGAACCCGGTGATCCTCGTCGAGTTCGATCACCAATCCGGTATCATTTACAATAACGACACGCCGTCACGCGACCACATCCACACGGTGGTTCGCACTCCGAACGGCAACGATTACGGCAAGGATTTGTTGCGCCAGCACTATGCAGAACACGACCACTCGCATCCGATGACGGCTCACCGACACGCGCCAGCCTGATACCGCTAGCGCGACGCTGGTGATTGTCTCCGATTGAAAGCCGTCATCACCGGGCTTGACCGGAGCAAGTCCGGCCCATGACGAACGGCTGGAGGTGTCACCGTCGAGTAACTTTGGGTTGAAGCAGACGTTGCGTCGGCCTTTACCGTTCCGCTAGGATCGCTCGGCACCCCCTAACGCCGGCGCGCCTGAATGCGAGCGAGACAGTGGCGAGGCAGGATCTGGGCCGCGCGGCTCGGCCTTCTCGCGCTCGCGCTCAACGCGCTGGTGCCGGTCCACCTCGCCTTCGACCTCGCCGAGGCGTTCGAGCCGGCGCAGCAGTGCGGCACCCACGTCGAGGCCGGCGGCGTCGAGCGGCGTCTGCTGGCCATGCTCAGCGGACATCCTGAAGCGGACGGCACGTCCGACGAGCATGGCAAACATCACGCGTGCCCGGTGTGCGGCGCGCTCGGCGCCCTGGCCGGCTTTGCCCCGCCCGCGCCGACGGCGCTGTTGGCCTTGTTCCCCGTGGGGCTGCCAACGGCGCATTCCGTAATCCAAGCCGAACGCGCCGGCGCTCCCGCCGCTTACCGCTCCCGCGCTCCTCCCCTCGCCTGAGCCTGCCGATCCTCCGAGCTGCCTGGCCGCTTCTGCGCGGCCACGGTCCACTGGCATTTTCCTCGGGAGCCTCCGCATGAACCCCCTTTCTTCGAGGGCGGCCGTTGCTGCCGCCCTCATCTTCCTGTCCGCAAATTCCGCCGCGTTCGCGCACGGCTTTGCCGGCGACCGCTTTTTCCCGGCCACGATCCTGACCGACGATCCGTTCGTCGCCGATGAGATGTCGCTGCCGACGGTGACCCTCAACCCGACGCAGAGCGACGGCTCGCGGGAGTTCGACATCGGCAGTGATCTGTCGATGCTGATCACCCCCAGCTGGGACTTCACCCTCAGCAGCGATTGGGCCCATATACGCACCCCGGGCGTCGGGACGCAGACCGGGTTCCAGGGCCTGACCACCGGCACGCAATACCAGTTGTTCATCAACGCGCCGCACGAGGCGATGGCTCTCGCCGCACTCGACGTGACTTGGGGACATACCGGAAATTTATCGGCCGGCGCGCCCAACTTCACCACATTGTCGCCGACCTTCGACTTCGGCAAAGGCTTCGGCGATTTGCCCGATTCGCTGCCTTGGCTGCGGCCGTTCGCCTTGACCGGCAATCTCAGCCTCAACCTTCCGACCCAGGCCCAGATCAATGGGACGTTCAACCCGAACAGCTTCTTTTACGGCTTCGCGGTCGAATACAGCATTCCGTACCTCCAGAGCGAGGTCAAAGACCTCGGTTGGGGGCCGCCGTTCAACCGCCTGATCCCGCTCGTCGAGTTCGCGCTGACGACCTCCTTAGACCGCGGTCAAGGCGGCATCACCACCGGGACGGTGCAGCCGGGGGTCATCTGGGCCGGGCAATACTTCCAGGTCGGCGCCGAGATGATCATTCCGACCAACAGCCTCTCGGGACACGGGATCGGCGGCGTGTTCCAGTTCCATATGTATCTCGACGATCTTTTCCCCAACAGCATCGGAAGGCCGATCTCCCAATGGTGAACCACCGGATGATCGTGGCGGCGGCGGTCCTCGCCGGTGCCGTCACCCTCGGGGCTCCGAGCGTGCAGGCGCACGCTTTTCTCGACCATGCCAGCCCCGCCGTCGGCAGCACGATACCCACGGCGCCGGAAACAGTGACGATGTGGTTCACGCAACAGCTCGAACCGGCCTTCACGACCGCGACGGTGACCGACGCGTCGGGCAACACCGTCGATGCGGGCCCCGCTCAGGTCGATCCGAAGGACCCGATCGAGTTGCGGGTGGCGCTGAAGAAGCTGTCGCCCGGAACCTACACCGTCTCGTGGCACGCCCTCTCCGTCGATACCCATACGACCACCGGGCATTTCACCTTCACGGTGGGCGCCGGATGAGCCGCAAGCGCGAAATCAGGGGGCGGCAATGGAAGGTTTTCTGATCGTTGCGCGCACCCTCCATTTCACCGCGACCATAACCCTGACCGGAGTGTTCGCCTTCGAGCGCCTCGTCGCCGACCCGGCATTCCGGCGATCCGGCGCAGCATCCGAGGGCGCGGTTGAACTGCGCCGGCGGCTCGGCTGGCTGGCTTGGGCGAGTTCTGGCGCTGGCGCTAGTCTCGGGCGCCGCGTGGCTCGTCGCAGTGGCAGCCGGCATGAGTGGGAAGCCGCTGGGCGCCGCGCTGTCGCAAGGCGCCGTCGCGGTCGTGCTGACCCGCACGCGGTTCGGCGAGGATTGGCAGCTGCGGTTCGCCTTGGCCGTGCTGCTCGGCTTCTGTCTGGTAGTGCGAGGAAGGCGGCGCTCGCGCGCTGGCGGAGCGATCGGCTGGACGGCGCTCCTCATCGCCGCGGCGATGCTGGCGAGCCTCGCTTGGGCGGGCCACGGTGCGTCAACACCAGGTCCCGCCGGGGATCTGCACCTCGCCGCGGACTTCTTTCATCTGCTTGCCGCGGGCCTGTGGTTGGGGACGCTCCCGCCTCTGATTCTGCTCCTGGCCGAAGCGCGGCGGACCCGCGATGCCAATTGGGTAGCGGTTGTGGCGACCGCGACCCGGCGCTATTCGACATTGGCGATCGCGAGCGTCACGGTTCTGCTGGCCGGCGGCATGGTCAACACCTGGTTTCTCGCCGGCACCGTCCCGGCCTTGGTCGGGACCGAATACGGCCGCCTGCTCCTGGCCAAGATCAGTCTCTTCATCGCCATGCTGCTGGTTGCCGCGGTCAATCTGCTCCGGCTCACGCCGCGGCTCGCCAACTCCACCGGCCGTACCCGCAATGTTGTCTGGCGGACCGTCGCCCGATTGCAGAGCAACGCGCGGATCGAAACAGCGCTCGGCCTCGGCGTCCTCGCCATTGTCGGCGCCCTCGGCACCTTGCCGCCGGGCCTGCACAGCGAACCCGGTTGGCCGTTCCCGTTCCGGTTGGACATCGACGCGCTGACGGCCGGATCGCAAATCCTGCTGGCGGTCCTGGCTGTGGCCATTTGCGTCTGCGGCGTAGGCATCGCCGCCAGCGCTGCGGCAGGGCGGTATCGGCGATCGGCTTTCTTTGCCGCCGCCCTCGCGCTGTGCCTAGCAGGTGGCTGGCACCCTCTGCGCCCGGCGATCGAGCGCGCCTACCCCACCAGCTATTACGCCCCCGCCGAGCCTTACGCCGCGGCATCCGTCGTCCGCGGAGCCGCTGTCTACGCCGAGAATTGCGCGCTCTGCCACGGCGCAACGGGTCGCGGCGACGGCCCCGCTGCCGCCCGCTTGCCGATGCGGCCGGCCGATCTGACCGAAGCGCATCTCTTCGCGCACAGCGCGGGCGACCTGTTCTGGTGGGTCAGCCACGGGATGGACGAGGGCGTGATGCCCGGCTTTGCCGGGGTGCTGAACCCAAACCAGCGGTGGGATGTGATCAACTTCATCCGCACCCGCGCCGCCGGCGTGCTCGCCGGGGAGATAGGACCTGGGGTCAACACAAACGCGGCGCCGGAGGTGCCCGATTTCGCTTTCGAATCCGGCGGTTTGCAGCGGACGCTGAGGGAAGTGCTCGAAACCGGGCCGGTGCTGCTCGTGCTGTTCGCGCCGCCGGCTCCGGTCGAGCGCCTCCGGCAGCTGGCGGCGGCGCAGCCGCGCCTTGGCGCGGCCGGCCTGCGGGTGGTTGCGGTCGGGCTCGGCGTCATCCCCCGACGAAACCTCCAAGGGTAACCATACGCCGCCCTTCGTCGTTAGCGTGTCATCCGAAGTGAGCTCCGCGCTGGCGCTGTTTCGCGCGGCCGAGGATGGCGGCGAAACGGAACTACTGCTCGACCGTGCCGGAAAAATCCGCGCCCGCTGGAGCAGCGACATGCCGGGGGGGCTCGCGGCGATCGATGTACTGATTGCCGATGCAGAGCGTGTCGGTCGGATTGCCGTGGCCAATCCCAGCCATGCGGGTCACAGCCACTGAGAGGCCGCAAGCCCGGGTCACGGTTTTGGTGACTGCACCGTCGCTGTCGCAATTGAGCAAGGATGTTCCCGCCACAGCAAAGTCGTCCAATAGCGGCTCCGCCGCTCCTGACAACATGGTCATCGCTCAGTGCGATGACCGCACGCTCAGAAGAGGGACGGGTCATGCAGCTAGAATCGATCCTGCGAGGAAAGAAAAGCGAGCCGACGGGCCGAAATGGTTTGGGAACGTTTGCGCATGGGGCGGGCGGCCCCTGCACGGGCGACGCGACGATCGAGTTCGGCCGTTTCCGCATACTGCCGCGGCAACGGCAATTGCTCGCCGATGGTGTACCGGTCGAACTCGGCACTCGCGCCTTCGATCTCCTGATGGTTCTCATCGATGCCGACGGGGCGCTTGTCACAAAGGACGAGCTCATGACCCTTGTCTGGCCGGGCATTTTTGTGGATGCGACTAATCTCAAGGTTCAGGTCTTCTTGTTGCGCAGGGCTCTCGGCGAGGACCGAGACTTTATCCGGACCGAATTCGGCCGCGGATACCGTTTGACCGCCGCGATAAGGCCGATAGAAACGTTCCCCGAAGATCCGCGCCCGATGCGACGGAAGCAACAGTCGCGTCGAGAGGCGTGCCGCAAACGGACCGCTTGGCGGTCACCGCACAGGTGTACCGCTGGGTCAAATTGGCCGAGGCGGGCTACCTGCTCATCTCGCAGCGGATAGAAAATAGCGACGAGTTTCCGCCGGTACGACACCCCGCTGCCGCGCCTTTACCGATGATTATACCCGCCGGCGGTTCTTGGTGCGGAGGTACGACACCCTTGCGCAAGCGCCGCCTCGGCCCAAGATTTTACGATCGCTAACAGGGCCCTGCCGAGGTCTTTAAGGAGGTCCCTTAAGCTGGCGCTCGGGCTCCCGAGCGCTCTGGCCTTCAGCGGTCAGGGGGCAGAATGGCGAGCTCGGTACGCCCCGCAAGCTCGAGAGACACGCCCGCACAGCACGCTGAGGACGTCTATTCAGTTGCGCAGGGCAACACGCCCCCAATCGGCATCGAGCCGGTATCGGCTTCGTGGCGGCGCTCGGCGAGCGAGCATGGCGTCGATCCGCTCAATAGCGAGGCGCCGCGCATCCTTTTGCCTCACGAGCTCAAAGATTTTCGTGAACCGCTCGACGAGCTCATATTCAGCGCACAAGAGGAGATCGATCGACTGTACCGGGTAGTTCGCGAGGCCGGATACACCGTCTTATTCTGCGACACTGCCGGTGTCGCAGTCGAGCACCGCGGCGACAATGCCGATGCGAGCCGCTTCAGATATTGGGGGACTTGGCTCGGCGGCATGTGGTCCGAGGCGATCGAGGGCACCAATGGCATTGGCACCTGCATCGTCGAGGAGCGGCCTATCACCGTCCACCGAGGACAGCATTTTCGATCGCGGCACATCGACCTGAGCTGTTCCGCCGCACCCGTCTTCGACGTCGACGGAACACTGATGGCGGTCTTGGACGTGTCGGCGATCGATCCACAGCTCTCGGAACGAGCGCATGCGCTGACTGGCGCCCTCACGGCGACGGCCGCGCGCGCGATAGCAGGCCGATTGTTCCGGGAGCGGTTCCGCCGCGAGTGGATCGTCGCGGTTTCGCCAATCGAGGATCACGAGCCGGGGATGTTGCTTGCCGTCGACGGCTATCAGCGGATCGTCGGGGCAAACCGGGCCGCGCGCACCTCTCTTTTGCTCGACGATCAAAGGCTGCGAACCGGTGTCAGCCTGTGGGGCTTTTTCGAACGAGACCTCGCGTTTTTTCGGCGCACGGACATGGCCGATGTCGCGGCGAGATTGACCGTCGCGGGCAGCAACGAAGCGTGGCCGGCGCTGGTGACGCCGCCTGAGAGCGCTTTGGGTGCTCGCCTTAGGGGCACCAGCGCCGCTCTGCATACGCGCCCGCGCCTGAATGCACTTGCCAGCCTGAGGCAGCGAGCGCCGCCCGCGCAAGCGCGCGGCGGTCTGCCGCCGGGGGCGATGCGCCGGGTGCGCGAATACGTCGACGCACACCTCGGCGAAAGCATGGACCTCGCGGAGCTGGCTGCTATTGCGGGACTTTCGGTGTTTCACTTCGCACGACAATTCAAGCAATCGGCAGGCGTCACGCCGCACCACTACCTGGTGCGGAGGCGCATCGAACGAGCCCAGGACATGCTGGCGCGCACGGACCTCGCGCTATCGGAAATTGCCGTCGCTGCCGGTTTCTCCGACCAAAGTCACCTGTCGCGTCACTTCCGTCAAATGCTCGGCACCACTCCGAGAGAATTTCGCTGGTCGCAGCGTTAGCTACCCCGCTCAGGACCCG
>CAVTQA010000024.1:0-57884 GCA_963736715.1 uncultured Alphaproteobacteria bacterium
ATTGTTGCTGACATTGTCGAGCGACAAGAACGTGATCCTCTTCCTGATCAACATTCTGCTGCTCGTGCTCGGCTGCCTGTTGGATATGGCGCCGTCGATCCTGATCGTCACGCCGATCCTGTTGCCGGTGGTCATGAAATTCGGCGTCGATCCGGTGCATTTCGGCATGATCATGCTGCTCAACTTGGGCATCGGCTTGTGCCATCCGCCGGTCGGCGCGATCCTCTTTGTCGGCTGCGCCGTCGGCCGCGTGACGATCGAGCAGGTCGTGCGCGAGATCTGGCCTTTTTACGGGGTGATGTTCTTCGTGCTGATGCTGGTCACCTACATCCCGTCCGTCTCATTATGGCTGCCGCGAATGCTCGGATTGTGAAGTGTACCCAATTCGTAGTTAATTTGGCCGATTTGGAATTGCTTTTTCGGTAGAATATCGGCATTTTGATGGCGGCATCGTTATGTCCCCCAACGATGCGGATTGGCCCGCCGGACCGGCACACTGGCAGGCCGCAGAAGCCCCGGTCTTCCCCGACCGGGGCTTTTCTGCGTCTGCCTCAGGATGGTCTGGTGCGCGGCGCCGCCCAGTCTTTAAAATGACAAAGTCGATCCTTTACCGGGAGGAGCCCCCTCGATGGCGCTCGATCACGATGCCGAGCGCGTTCTCGAGATGGTGCGGCTATCCGGACGGCCGCCCTACGAGACACTGAGCGCGCCCGAGGCGCGTGAACTGTTTCTCGCGGCGCGCGAAGTGCTGGCGCCGGATCCGGCGCCGATCGCGGAAATTCGCGAACTCTCGGCACCAGGGCCGGCCGGTGGGGCGATCCCGTTACGTCTCTATCGCGGCGCGGCGACGGCTTGCGGGGAAATCCTTCCCGCCCTCGTCTATTTCCATGGCGGCGGCTGGGTGATCGGCGATCTCGACACCCATGACAGCCTCTGCCGCCATCTCGCCAATGCGGCGCAATGCATCGTCGTTGCGGTCGATTACCGCCTCGCTCCCGAGCACAAATTTCCGGCGGCGGTCGAGGATTGCTTTACCGCGACTTCATGGGTCGCGCAGGAGGGCGCAGCCCTCGGCGCCGACCGCGAGCGCCTCGCCGTCGGCGGAGACAGCGCCGGAGGCAACCTCGCGGCGGTGGTGAGCCTCATTGCCCGTGATCGGAGCGCGCCGAAACTGCGCTGTCAGGTATTGCTCTACCCCGCCGTTGATTGCGCGATGACCCACGTTTCCCACGAGCGTTTCGCCGAGGGTTATTTGCTAACGCGGCCGACGATGAAGTGGTTTTACGGGCACTATCTGCGCGAGCCCGCCGATGTCGATGATTGGCGCGCGTCGCCGTTGCGGGCCGCCGATCTCTCCGGGGTAGCGCCCGCGCTGGTCCTGACGGCAGGCAACGACGTGCTGTGCGACGAAGGCGAAGCTTACGCCCGCCGGCTGCAGCAGGCGAGCGTTCCGGTGCAGTTGCGGCATTTTCCGGACCAGATCCACGGCTTCCTGACCATGGGGAAGATCGTGCAGGCAGCACGGCCGGCGCTAGATGACGTCGCGGCGGCATTGCGGGCGGCCTGGGACGCGCGATGAGCCCGAACACGATGCGGCGACCTAATCCGATCGATAAGGCCCGCCATAAATCGCGGTGTGGATCGCCGCGCCGTCCCGAACATAGCCGCGATACATCCCCGCGGTGTTGAACGGCAAGGCGAGCGCGCCGTCGCGATCGACCGCGACGACACCACCGGAGCCGCCGGCGGCCCTCAGCTCGTCGATGACCCCCCGCGCCGCTTGGTCCAGAGATTGACCGGCATGGCGCAGGCGCGCCGTGATCGCGAAGGCGGCGGCGTACCGGATGAAGAACTCGCCGTGACCCGTCGCGGAGACTGCGCAGGTCGCATTGTCCGCATAGGTGCCGGCGCCGACGATCGGCGTGTCGCCGACCCGGCCGGGTGCCTTCCCGGTCATCCCGCCCGTCGAGGTGGCGGCGGCGAGATTGCCGCGGCGGTCGCGGGCGGCGGCGCCCACCGTGCCGTATTGCGGCGGCTCGCGGCGCGGATGTTCGAGGGCGTGCTGCAGTTCCTGCCAGCGTGCTTCGGTGCGGAAATAAAGGGGCTCGCAGAACGCGACGCCGGTCTCGCGGCAAAAGGCGAGCGCCCCCTCGCCGATCAGCAGCACATGGCGCGACCGCTCCATCACGGCGCGTGCCGCCAGAACCGGATTGCGCGGTCCGAAGACGCCCGCCACCGCGCCCGCCCGACGTTCCGTGCCATCCATGACGCAAGCGTCCATCTCTTGCGTCCCGGCACGGGTGAACACGCTGCCGCGGCCGGCGTTGAACAACGGGTCGTCTTCGAGCGTCGCAACGGCTTCAGTGACGGCGTCGACGGCGCTGCCTTCCGCGGCAAGAATGTCGCGGCCGGCCGCCAAGGCCCGGCGCAGGCCGTCATGGTATGACGCCGCGCCGGAGAGGCTGGCCTCGTCTCGCGAAACCGTTCCTGCGCCGCCGTGAACGGCGAGCGCGAAGCCGGTTCCAGTCAATCGTTCCGTTTGCGACATCCCGGGGATGATACACCGAACGGTGCCGAACGGCGCTCCCCGGGCACAATGACGCCGCGTCAGGTGTTGCGGCTTGTCCTGGTCGGTCTGGGGACATCCGTCGTTCCGCTCGACACCGCGGTCAACATCGCCTTTCCCGAGATTACCGGCAGTTTCGGTCTGCCGGTCGAGATGATCCAGTGGGTGGTGATCTGCTACGTGCTGACCTATTCCAGCCTGATGCTCGCCTTCGGGCGGGTTGGCGACATCTGGAGCCACGGCCGCGTGTTTCGCATCGGGCTCCTGTGGAGCAGCGTTGCATACCTGCTCTGCGCGGCGGCGCCGAATTTCGGCTGGCTGCTCTTCTGCCGATTTCTTCAAGGGATCGGCGCGTCGTTGATCGTCAGCTGCGCTCCGGCGCTGGTGACCGGGATGTTTCCCGAAGAAAGGCGCAGCCGCGCGGTCGGCATGTTCACGTTAATGTATGCGATCGGCTCTGCCGCCGGGCCGTTGCTCGGCGGCCTGCTCGTCCAATTCTGGGGTTGGCCGGCAGTATTCTGGTTTCGTGCCCCGCTCGCTCTGATCGCACTCCTGTTCCCAGAAAAAACGCATACCCCATCTAGGCCGGCAGTGCGGGCGTCGGTCGACATTGTCGGCGCCGTTCTGCTCGCGCTCGGCATCAGCACACTTTTGCTGGCGCTGAACCGGCTTCAGCACTTGAGAGGACAGGAGCTTCTCGCAGTCCTGCTATCGGCGACAGCCGCAGCCAGTCTTGTTGGTTTTTTCCACTGGGAAAACCGGGTCGCCCAACCGATCGTCAATCTGGGGTTGTTTCGAACCGGCGGCTTCGCCGGGCTCAATATCGCCAGCGTGCTCATTTATTTGACGAGCTTTTCGGTTCTTTTGCTCGGCCCCTACTACCTCGTACGCCTCACCGGGATGTCGGCGACCACGGCGGGCGGCGTACTCGGCGCCTCTTTTCTGGGCAGTCTCGCCGCCTCCCCGGTGGCGGGGTGGGCCGTGGAGCGCGTCCCGGCGGGCCGGATCGCCGTTCTCGGCGCCTCACTCTGCGCTGCGGGTCTGGTGCTGATTGGCGGCTGGCGGCCCGGCGCTGCCGCGCAAGCAGTCACCATCTTGAGCACCCTGGTGTTGCAAGGATTTGGTGTCGGCTTGTTCCAAGTCGCCTACATGGACATCGTCATGCGCGCCTTGCCGCGGCACCACCGCGGAGTAGCCGGCAGCATTGCGATGCTGAGCCGCTCGGTCGGGGTCGTGACCGGAGCGACGCTTCTGACCCTGGTATTCCACACGATTGAAGCAATGCGGCTGGCCGACGGAGACATGCCGGCAGCGAGCTTCTTGGCCGGCTTCAGAGCGACCTTCTGGTTGGCCGGCCTCGTTGCCGGGCTCGCCGGCCTTCTTGTTCTCCTGGCGACAAAACGCAGCGGCTGATCGGCCGCTGCGCTGCCAGGAAAATCAGCAGTCTTCGAGGGTAAACCCGACTTTGAGAATGACCTGGTAGTGCGCGACTTTGCCCTCTTCGACGTGACCGCGGGTCTGCACGACTTCGAACCAGCCCACCTGCCGCAACGTGCGGGAAGCCCGACTAACCGCGTTCTTTATCGCGTCCTCGATGCTGTTCTCCGACGAGCCTGCGACTTCGATAATACGGTAGACATGGTCCGGCATTGGTATCCTCCCTGGCGAACCGCCGCAGTGGGGGCCGACACGCGACCAACTTGGCGTCGATTATTTCGTGCGGTTTGGGCGAAATTAAAGCCCCTCTATCCCGGCGGTTCTCAACACGGGGCTTGCGCCCGCTCGCCGAGCCTCAGATCGCCGGCGATGAGACCGATACCGGTAAAGGCGCGGCGACCGCCCCCTCCGATCGCCGGCCGCTAGATTTCTCTTGCCTCAGGTCCGCGACTGCCGGATTCACCGGCATTTCCCCGATTACCGGCCGCAGGGTCATCGCGGCGTTTCGACGCCACACCGTAACCGCAGCCATCCGGCCGATCGGCATCTCGGCGATGACCAATGGCAGGTCATGCACTCGCTTAATCTCTTGTCCGTTGATCGACAGAATGACATCGCCTTGCTCGAACCCGGCTGCCGCGGCGGGACTGCCGGCTCCGACCTTGGCGACGAGCGCACCGGCGGGGTTCGCCAGTCCGATATTTCGGGCGACCTCGGCGGTGACGGGCTGGATTTGAACACCGAGCCAGCCGCGCGCGACTTTGCCGTGCTCCTTCAGCTGGTCGATCACAGGCCTCGCCCGGTTCGCCGGTATCGCAAAACCGATGCCGACGGATCCACCATTGGGAGAATAGATGGCCGTGTTGATGCCGATGACATTACCTTTCAGGTCGAAGGTCGGGCCGCCGGAATTGCCGCGGTTCATCGCGGCGTCGATCTGCAGAAAATCGTCGTACGGACCGGCGTGAATATCACGACCCCGCCCGGAAATGATCCCGCTGCTCACCGTGTTGTCGAGGCCGAACGGACTGCCGATCGCGAGTACCCAATCTCCTACTCGAGCCGCATCGCTATCGCCCCAACGGACATTCGGCAATGGGCGGGCTCCCTCGATCTTGAGCAAGGCGATATCGGTCAGCGGGTCACGTCCGACGATCCGAGCCGAATACTCGGTCGCGTCTTGAACGACGACCGTTACCGCTTCGGCATTTTCGACGACGTGATCATCGGTGACGACATACCCGCTCGGGTCGATAATAAAGCCGGAGCCCAGAGCGATACTGGCGACCTTCGGGTCGGGCTCGTCTTTATGGCGGCGCCCGTCGAGGAAGCGGCGCAGCAGTTCGTCGAGCACCGATGGCGGGATGCCGCTCAGGGCAACCCGATCTTCGGCGCGATCGGACCGCATCTCCTCCCGGTCAACAGCCGCCTTACTCACCCTTTGGACAGCCGAAACATTGACCACCGCCGGCATGACCTCCTGCACGATCGGCGCAAAGCTCGGCGCCGGCGTCCCGCCCCCCGCCGCGTAAAACCGATCTGCCTGAGTGCAACTGGTTACCGACGCGACGATCGCCAACGAAAGGACGATTAACCTCATTCGGGTCGACGGCCGCGGGACGAGGGTGAGCATCGAAAGAGCTTTCATGACCGGGCCGGCTTGATTTGGCAGAGCACCGTCCCGACCCGAGGTTCCTTCATGATGCCCTCCATCATCTAACACATGTTTAAAGAGTGATGATGCGCACCCGTCGATGCATCCGGCGCGTCGCCGAAGCAGCCACTGGTTATATATGGCATCGGACGGCCCGGTTACGACACGCTGGGCACCCCCGCTTTGTGCCAGCCGATTGCCGGGCGGCACTGCTCATCTTCGGTAGCACGGTTCAACTAGAACAATAAGAACAATCGAAGCCTTGTCGATTTACGGGACTTGGTGCGCCTCAATCAAACCAAACAACGAATTTTTGCACTACGCGTCTGTATCTTGAAATCGTTAAGAACATGACCATTTCGTTTTGAGCACCTTTCGGTACGCCGATGCGATGCCCTGCGGCGTTTGCGACTGCAAAGCCAGAAAGTTCGGCGGTGCCTCTCGGGCGATAACGAGGTCCCGTGAAAGATGCGCAGAGGCGTCTGACAAAGCAGGAGTAGACATGTCCAAAATTCCGCAAGGCGAATGGAGCGCCATTGCGGCACGGTATGCAAAGGGCGAGTCAATAACCAGAATTGCCCAGAGTTACGACTGTACCCCGCCGGCTATTCATTACATCCTCAAGCGAAGCAAGCAGCGTGCCGCGCCGAACCCCGACCACGGGGTCAACGGAAAACCGGATTCGGCAACGACCTTCCCCGGTGAACCGCGAAAGATGACATCTCCGGAGCTCCCGCGTGCCTTCGAACAGCGCGGCGATCAGAACGGAATTGGGCGATTGGCTCCGCGCGAGGTCAGGCCGGCCGCTGAGCCGCCAATCGAGCCTCGACCGCCCCGTGAACCGCTCACTCCCATGCTCGGCGCACGAAGCCAGGCCGCTCCCGCACAGCGAGCTGCGGGCCGAACGTCGGCATTCACCGCAGGTCTGGATCATGAGCTTCATGTCCGAGCCGAAGCCGCCATCGCGGCATTTCGCTCGAGCTTCGACGCCGCCCTCGCGGAGGGGTCGCCTGGTGTCCGCCAGCGGCTTCGCCAAGCTGCATCGGATCTGATGCGGGTGGCGGCGCGCACGACGATTGTGCTCGATCGGCTGAACGCAAATGCCGACCGTGAGCCCGCGCGTATGCCGGACCATATGAGGTGGGGCCAAGGTCGGTAGCACGACGGGCCCCTTACCGCGGCTGTATTATCGCTCACCGAGGAGCGTGGCGAGTTCGTCGCGAGCCTTTTGCAAGCGGTCGCGGCGGAGTCCGGCCAGTGGATATTCGCCGCCAATGCCCATGCTCAGAATGGCATTGCACCGATCCAGGCGGGCGCCGGGCTCACCTTCTCGCCGTTTCGCGATAAATTCAGTCCGCAACTGGACGAGGCAACGGACCACCCCGGCCAAATCGTGGTAGATCTTATCGGGCCGGTCATCGAGCGCGCGGTCGAGAGCCGCGACTGCCGGATGGTAATGATCCGTGGTCACTGCGGCACTTTTCCGATCAGACGAAAATAGTCCTTGGGCCGCTTTGCCGAAAGGTTCCCCGCACGCAGCAGCATGTGGCGCAACAGGAACCCGCCGGCGAGAACGGCGAGCGGGATTACCATTGCGGGCCGCGGCGGCCGCTTGGGCTCCATTATGCTTTCGGCATGATGCAGCATCGGCGCGCCCGAGCCGAGCGCTGTGATGCCAAGGTCGTAGGCGAGGCCCCATCCGCTTTCGTTCAGTGCGCCATCCACTCCTTGTTCGCGAAAGCGCCGCCGCAGCGACAAAGAAGGAACAGTTCGAGGGTGCTCGCGGCGAACGCGATGAGGTCGAGCGGGTGGCCGGAGTTATCGGATGCGCTGCGGCGGAACCCAGCGATGGTCAGCACGGCGGCGCCCGAGGCCATTGCCGAAGCGCCAAACACGGCTGCAATTCGACGCGGTGCGGCAGCCCAAAGCGGCGTGCTCGTGGCCGACAACAGCGCGCCCGTGTAGGTGCTCATCGCCATTCCGGCGAGCGCAGCGGGGACCTCCAGCAGCTTGATCGCCGTTTGCATCGCCCGGCTCGAGGAGTGGCCGCGATCCAAGGCGAATTGCGCGGCAGCCAGAACCGCGCTCAACGACCCGAAACTCATCAACACCCAGGTGCCGATCGACATCGGCGAGGTTGTGCGGAAGATCCGCAGCATGTTGTACCACCGCTGCGGTGTGTGCAGATCGATGATCAGCAGCGGACCGCCGACAACTGCTGCACCCAACGCGATGTATCGGCCCTCGGCGCGCGCGGCAGATTGTAGGTCTCGGGAGCGGCGGTCAGCAGAAAGAACGCATTGAGCTGCTTCAGGCCGCCGGTAGCACCGGAAGTCCCAGGGGCACCGTAAAGATACGCGTTCTCAACGCCTTTGGCGTGCAACGCCTCCACTCGCCGCCGCGCGCGGGCATGCAGTTGGCCGAGCTCACCGAACTGGATCGAGTCAGTCGGGCACGATTTGGCGCAGGCGGGTTCGAGCCCGCCCTTCAGCCGGTCGTAGCACAACGTGCATTTATCCGCCTTGCCGTCCTCCAGACTGACATCGACCACACCGAACGGGCAAGCCGGCACGCAATAGCCGCAGCCATTGCAAATATCCTGCTGAACGACAACAGTGTCGAACTCGGTGCGGAAAATCGCACCGGTCGGACAGGCTTCGAGGCAGGGGGCCGGCGAGCAATGCTTGCAGACATCGCTCATCATCAGCCAATTGCTCTGGAAGGGCGGCTTTTCGGTTGCGCGCTCGCCATTCGCGGCGATGTGCTCAATAAAATGAACATGCCGCCAGGTCGTCGCCGAAAGGTCGCCGGTATTGTCGTAGCTGGTGCCGCGCAGTCCCATATCGTCGGCCGGGAGGGCGTTCCATTCCTTGCAGGCGACCTCGCAGGCCTTGCAGCCGATGCACAACGTCGTGTCGGTAAAGAACCCATAGCTGCGACAAGGCTCGACCCGCTGACCGGCAGTCAGCTCGGCCACATCGGGGATCAGCCCCGACAGAAACGACTGCGAGTAGTCGAGCGCGCGCGGGTGGACTGTCATTGCGTTGCCTTCCGACGGCCACGGCGCAGATTGCAGGTAAACGCCTTTCCCTCGTGGATCGAAGTATTGGGATGGCCGACGACGGCGCTCAGGATATTGGCGATGTCGCCCCGGGCAAAACCCTCCCAGCCGAAATGCCAGACGAGCCCGACCTCATGGACTGTTTGGCTATCCAATCTGAACGGCCGCACCCGTTCGGTTACCAGCGCCTTGACTTCGACCTTACCCCGCGAAGTCGAGACCGTGACCCAGTCGAGATTGCGGATCCCGAGCAACTGGGCGAGCTCCGGGGAGATCTCCGCAAACCCCTCCGGCTGCAATTCGGCGGTGATCGGTACCGAGCGCGTCGGTATGCCGCCCGCGTGGTGCTCGGTTAGACGATACGTCGTCAGCGCATGAGGGAAGCGCGGGTCGGCCGGCGCATGCAGCCGGTTGTCGGGACGCTCCCAGATCTTGGCCGCGGGATTGCTCTGCTGGAGATAGAGCGGGTTCTCGACTGGCGATTCGACCGGCTCGTAATGCGCCGGCACCGGAGCATCCTTCAGTCCCGACGGCGTGAACAGCGAGGCCTTGCCGTCGGCGATCATGATAAAGGGGCAGTCGCCGCCGAGCGCCTCCATGCGGGACGGATTTTTGCTCCAATCCGGCTGGTAATCGGGCGGCTTCTTCGGCTCGAAATCGACGACGTCCGGGCCGACCCACTCGCCGCGGGCCGGGTCCCATGACATCAGCCGCTTCCGCTCTGACCACGGGCGCCCCCGTTCATCCGCCGAAGCGCGGTTGTACATATTGCGCCGGTTCACGGGCCAAGCCCACGCCCAGCCCAAATGCGTGCCGGGACCATCCGGCCCGTCCGGGCGGCGCGCCCGAGCGCGATTATCTCCGTCCTTCGGATAGAGGCCGCAATAAAGCCAACCGCCGCAGGCGGTGGTGCCATCATCTTTAAGTTGCTGAAAACTCTCGATCTGGCGGCGCTCCGGCCAAGTATAGCCGTTCATCTCTCTGAGCACCGCATCGGCCGAAGGCTCTTGCTCCTCGCCTTCGGTCGGGTAATCCCAGGTCAATGCGGCGAGGCCGGCATCCTTGGGGTCCGTGCTGCCGGCATAGAGCTGCTTGAGCCGACCGCCGAGGTGAAAGATGAACCACGTTTCGGAGCGGCTGTCGCCCGGCCCGCCGACTACTTTGTCGTGCCACTGCAATAGACGGTGCGTGTTGGTTACCGAGCCTGCCTTCTCGGCAGACAGCGAGGCGGGCATCAGAAAGACCTCAGTGCCAATGTCACGCGGCTGGATTTCGCAATCTCGCACCGGGTGCCCGGCATACCAGAACGATGCCGTCTCGGTTTCGGTCATGTCGCGCACGACAAGCCAGTCGAGCTCCGCCAATCCGCGCTGCACGAGCGCGGAATTTTGGCCGCCCACTGCCGGGTTCTGGCCGAGCATGAACATGCCCCGGATCACTCGGTCGCGCATTGCCAAGGTCATCGGCAATTGCGAATGATCCCCGACAATTCGCGGCAGCCAGCCAAAGCCGAAATCGTTGTCCGCTCGGGCGGCATCGCCATAATACGCCTTCAACAGACCAAGCGGACGAAAAAGGGGCCGCCGCCGCGAGATCCGACATTGCAGCTCGGCCAGTGACGCAGGGACCGCCTCGCCCTTGTATTGCCAGGAATCGTATTTGTAAGAGCGGCTCTCTTCATCCCAACCGGAGAAGAACCCGTCGAGTTCGCTGGCATCTTTAAATCTCTCGTCGATAATCGTCGAGAGGTTGGAAAAGGCGAGCGCGTATTCCTTGAACCACAGATCGTGCTCGAGAATGTAATTGGTGATCCCGCCCAAAAAGGCGATGTCGGAGCCTGGGCGTAGCGGCGCATAGATGTCGCACAGCGCCGAGGTGCGGGTGAACCGCGGGTCGACATGAATGAGCGTCGCCCCCCGCTCCTTCGCCTGCAAGGCGAAGCGGAAAGCGATCGGGAGGTTTTCGGCCATGTTCGACCCCATCACGAGGATGCAGTCGGCATCGGCCAGATCCCATTGCGGGAGCGTCGCCGCTCCCCTGCCGTAGCTCGCGCCCAAGCTTGGGACGGAGGAGCTGTGTCAGACGCGCGCCTGGTTCTCGATCCAAACCATGCCGAGGCCGGCGCCGAACAGCTTTTTGATGAGGTAATTTTCCTCATTGTCGAGCGTGGCGCCGCCGAGCGAGGCGATCGCCAGAGTGTGATTGACCGGCGTGCCGTCCGGCAGATTACGCACAAAGCTCTCGTCGCGCGTGCGCTTAACGAGGTAGGCGATCCGGTCCATTGCCCAGCCGAGCGGCCGTTCTTCCCAGCGCTCGGCGTGCGGCGCGCGATAGAGCACCTTGGTCAACCTGCCGGGGCTCGTCAGCCACCCGAATTTCGCTGCTACCTTCGGACACAGGGTGCCTTGGTTGATCGGACTGCGCGGGTCGCCTTCGATGTGAATGACGTGCCCATCCTTGGCATAAACCAGCTGGGCGCAGCCGACCGCGCAATAGGGGCAGATGCTGGTGCCGATCGTGTCGGCCTCCTCGAGCCGCGGACGCAGCTGCCGCGACATCGTACTTTGCGCCGCCTCGCGGGTCCGGTCTCCGCCGGCGAATTGCCGCGGCAACGACCAGTCGCGGACAAATCCCGCGACCCGGTCGGCAATGGTGTGCCTCAACTTCATGGTGCGATCCTTCCGGTCGAGATGTCGTCTGCGGTCCGGAGCGTGTGCGCCACATGAGCAACGAGGCGGCTCGGCTCGGTGTAGTCGACCCGGACGCGGCGCTGGTCTCGCTTTAAGAGCGGCAGGTCTTGCGGTTCGAGAGAGGCGTCATGCGCAAGCAGGAAATGCATGACGCGGCCGCCGTCCGCGACAACCACGAACCGCCCTTCCTGGACCAAGGTGATGACGCCTTCCACCGATTGCATCTGTATTGGACCAAATCGGCTGTCGTCCGACCTTTGACCAACGCTGGAGCGATCCAAAGGTCTCACGGCTGAGGAATCGAATCAGCGGCGGTGGTCCTCGTCCTTGGCCGGAGCGCATCGACACCTTCGATCGAGCGTCCGGGAATCGAACATCCTGCCGATCCGGGTGCGCAAATTCGGCAAGGCCTGGTTCTCGAACCATGGATTGTCGCGCAGCCAGCGGATCGTGTGCCAACTCGGATGCGGCAGCACGAAATATTCCGGGAGAAAGTCCCGCCAATGCGCGACAGTCTCGGTCATCGAGCGCCGTCGGGAACGCGGCAGGTTGTAGTGAATGGCGTAGCTGCCGACCAGCAAAGTCAGCTCGATAGCCCGAAAGACCGCACGCAGCGGCGTGTGCCAGCGTGGCGCGCACTCGCGGCGCGGCGGCAGGTCGCCGCCCCTAGTATCGCGGCCGGGATAGCACAAACCGATCGGCATGATCGCAACGCGACTCTCGTCGTAGAAAATCTCGCGATCGAGAGCAAGCCATTCGCGCAGCCTGTCGCCGCTGCGGTCGTTGAACGAGAGCCCGGTCTCGTGCACCCGCGTTCCCGGCGCCTGGCTGATGATCAGCAGCCGGGCCGAGGGTCGTCCGCGCAAGACCGGTCGAGGCCCAAGCGGCAGGTGGGGGGCGCACACAGTGCAGGCGCGCACCTCGGCAAGGAGGCGGTCGAAAGAATTCGCTCACTGGCTCGTGCGGGCTCGCCGTGCTCACCGCCCCACTTCCTCGCCGAAGAAGAGCTGCCGCGAATACCACGCTTTATCGATTTGAAGACAAGGGTTTCAAGCCGGGCGGGGTATCGAAAAACGGGGGCGAATTGACTCGGGCTGCGTCACTGTCTACAAAGCCTGCGGCATACGCCGTGTCGACCCCACTCATCGGTGGAGGGGTGGCCGAGTGGCTGAAGGCGGCGGTTTGCTAAACCGTTATACGGTTAACAGCCGTATCGTGGGTTCGAATCCCATCCCCTCCGCCATCTATCCATGAATCCAACAATCATTTCAATGGGATGGGCGACTATTTATCAGTGTGACCTACCCTCGCACCTATCCTACACACCGCGCGTCTGAGGGGTGCAAAAGCGGCCAACGTTTTGCAGGCTCACTTGAAACGCTTCATCTGAACAGAAGCCTGATCGAACAAAGCGCGGATGGAGGGTCATGCCCTACTGGGATTGAGCCCCGCCACTAGTCGGGGCGAAGCGGCTACACCTCTTTGGCGCGGCACCTCGGGAGCTTCAAGCGGGACGTTGGTGGCGGCCCCGGGGTTAAACTGCTCAACGGATCGGAGACATGATTGGCTGAATGCCACTTGTGCCAGTAGCGGGAAGCGATCCGCGCACCGCTGACGATTGCCATGGGTTACCGCTTGGGGTCTGGACTCCGCAACGGAGTGCTCGGTTTCTGTATGAACGAGCCGGGCGGCGGTGTGCACGTGGGTTAAGGTTAAGTCGGACGGCCGGGTGAAGAATCCGAAATCGGTGCTGTTCACCCAGAGGGAGCGAGTAAGGGAACATCGCAGGAGCAAGCTGATGCGCCGCTAGAAAGAACCTCAAGAACGCCGGAGTAGGGCGCTAGGGGGAGCCGAGGTTAGGCCGTCTCAGCCCCGATAACACCCGCTTATCACCGGGTCAGAAACCACCGGTGTCATCCGGTCAGATCGCAACCCAAGTCGAAGCTCCGGCTCTCGCACAGTTCTCGGTTTCTCGGTGACGGTGTTTCGGCTAGCAGGGTCCTTTCAGCCCGGTCCCCACTGTTGAGGAACTTCACCGGCGGCGACGCAAGCCCTTTCGTTTCCGAATCTGGGTAATCGCCCTCTCACGGCGGCAACACCGGCTCGAATCCGGTAGGGGACGCCAATATAATCAATAACTTAAAATAAAAACGCGATCCGTTCGACCCCGCATACGGCAAATATACGGCAAAGACGCTCCCGGATATGAGCGGACACCACCCGAGGGAAGGCCGCGCGCGTGGCCCCGCCGGCTATCATCGCCACCTCTCGGGACGCGGAGCGGCGGCGGTCTGGCCACCCACCGCCCACCGCCCCCAAAGGGGGGAAGGGACCTGGGCCAAAAATAATGCGGCCCCTTCCTTGCGTCGGAAGCCTGCTGTTCGGCTCTGAGCAACCCCTCTCTGACATGAACGTGCATATGTCAGACGAACACATCCTAACGTTGCGGCAAGCCGATCAGGCAAGGTACGACTTCGCCCCGATCTCAAGCGATCTCGAATTCATCGCCGGCCAGCTCGCGAATGTCCCGGCGCGGGCCTACCTCTGCCGGATGTTGTTGCTGGCGGTGGGCCTTGCATGGTTGCGCGTGATTGCCCGCAGTTGCCGCCTGCCATACACACACGCCTCGAATTAACGAGAACTCGCCTGGCGGTACGATCTGAGGGCAGATCAGCTACAGAAAGGGTCGCGCTAGCGTGCGTTGGGCCATTCTCGGTCTTGTCTGCGACCGGACCGGAATCGGTACCGTCGCTGCGACTTACGATATCGTCGGTCTGTCGCCGGTCAGCACCCAGCCGGTTCGGGAAGCTGAAACGGCGCAACCGGCTCCGTAGGCTCGCGTGCCACCATCTCGGCCGTTCGCCGAAGAAGTCAACAAGGTCGAGATTGCGCGGCGCTTCAGCCGCCTCGCGACCGGAAACGCGAGCAGACCGGCGATGAGCATCCAGATCGACGGAGGTTCTGGGACGGTGGGTGCATCGCGCACCAGAGCCGCCAAGCATGGAATCACTCCCCCCACATAGCAGCCCTCGGTGAACCCACTATATATCAAATAACTGGATATCGTATAGCCGGATGTCATATTACCAGGAAAGAAAACTACCTCGTCAAAAAATGGCCCTGGACCTCCCGATACCCCAGCGGGATAATAGTTATAATCAACCTCCGCTCCGAACGGAATACCGAAAAGGCTGGTGAAATTAGCTTCCATTGTCGGGTCTATATTACAGGGAAAATCACCGTAGCAACCTGAAACACCAGGAACAGATGGAAGGCCAAATTCTCCCATTAGACCGTCCCAATTATTAGTCCCCGCGAACCGGAAGCCCGCGAATTCCTGGCCCGGTCCCAATTGGGGCGCCGCGAAGTCCCGGAGCGGGATACGCCAGTTCATCACTTCCTCGCGATTGCCCCTGATCCAGCGTGCCTACCCCAGACCGGCGATCGGCTGGTCGGATGAGGCTACTCGATCGCGCGATGAGCGTTCGCCTCGAAAAGACGGATTTTCTCATCGTAGCCCATTTGCACGCTGTGGCCGCAGGACGGGCAGGTGTAGTGGCTTATGGTTTTGAACCAACTGCCCTTCTTTTCTTGCCTGTGGCCGCAACGCGGGCATGGGTGACTGAGGAGAACATCCAATAGACCGCTGGTGAGTGGCATAGCACGGCTCCTGGACAGGCGGGAGCGCGGGTATCTCTCAGCCGTTGACGCCGAGGGTGATTTGCCAACGAGATCTCGGATATGGGGGTGTTTCGGCAAATGGCGAGTTCAATCGGGAGCGCAGTCGCCATGTTCTCCACCTTCCCCGAGGACGCCCGCTGGAATGCCGAGCGGCAGGCTGTGAAGTTCGGGGTCGAGAACGGCGTGGTCCGGGTGCTCAATGCCTGAAGGAGAGGTGATGCCGATCGGCGATCGGTTCTGGGTAGCGCTCGTTTTGGCAGGACAGTGGGCGTTGGGTGCGATTGTGGGCATCGCTGCTCAGGTGTTCCTGGTCTGGATCATACTCGGCTCCCTGATGCCGCTGGCGGGCTTGGGGCTGCTCGACACGGCCCGCGAGGTGGCCGCCTTCAATCTGCCGGCGCGGGTGGGGCAGCTCTTCGGGGTTAGCTTGTAGCGCCGGCACCAAGTCGAGGCCGGTCTGCCTTCCCGCAGCCGGCGGGTAAAGCGGTGTCGCTTTGAGTTGGGCGGTGGGGCGCCGCGAAGTCCCGCATACTCGTTATCTCGAAGCTCACCAATCGGTAAGCCCTCGAAAGGGAGCACCATCCAGCGTCCCTCCGCGGCGTCCAACCGGGAAACGTGAAACCCGCTTTTCGTTCCGCGGCGGGGGAGCCTGGCTTAAGTTTTACTGTGCGCCCACTTCACCGAAACCACCGCCCGCCCCTCCCTTCCGCATCCCCGGCACCGGAGCGCCACACCAGTGAACATGGCACGGTGCAGTATTGAGGCATGCATCGGATTTGACGGCCTGGCCGATAAGGCCTCGCCCCTCCTACTGGACGCCCCCGCACCAATAACCCCAAGCTCCCCGGCTCCGCTCCGCCGCCACCGGGTCAGTCTCGTCGAACACTGTAACGGTCCAATGGTAGCGATCTGGCTCGGGGCGCCCCACCGAACGGCGACAGCCGGGGGGCTGCAACAGCAAGCCGGGCTGAAGGTATCTGACGCTCGCGGTCAGACTCTCACGCGTCGTACCAACCCGCTAATCCTAGCCCAGATTGCCGAAATGTCGGGGTATCTATGGCGTCGGCAGCCCGACGAGATGCGCGAAGAACCGCGCGGCGAGCGCCGCGGCCAAATCGGTGCGTTCGCGCGGCATCGAGCACGACCAGCAGATCCTTGTAGCTCATCGACGCCTCTCTCGCCACCGGGCCGGATATACGGCTGAGTATCCCCCGTCAGCGGCGAGACCCCTGATGGACCGGTAATCGGCGCTCCAGCCATCACTTTCCGTGAACACTCGGCTTGCGCTTCGCGCCAAAGGCTTCGACCCTCTCGCGGAAATCCCTCAAAGCTGCGCAGCCGATCATAACACTGACCTTCGAGCTCGACCGCGAGCGACAGCAGCGCATCCTCAATGTCGTTCAACAGCTTTTTGGCGAAGCGTTGGTGGACAAAACGGAGTGCGACCGCCCGGCTGATAGTCGGCACGCCGCACCTCTGATCACATTTGGGGATATGCCCGAGAAATAGGCGGTTCGAAACCCTCTACCGGAGAACTGTAGCGGTCGCGGCTTTGCGCTGCTTTGGGCACATTTCCTGCATCACGTGCCAGCGTCCGACCGATTTAGAGCGACCAATGTGTCGAAAGTGAGAGGGTTGCGATGTCCGTGCATGTCAGTGAAACCCGCGTCGTTAAGGGCGCCTGCCCGCAAGACTGTCCCGATACCTGCGCCTTTCTTTACCATGTGGAGGACGACAGGCTGGTTGAGGTGACCGGCGACCCGGATCACCCGATGACCCGCGGCGGGCTGTGTGTGAAGCTCAAGGATTTCGCCGAGCATCACTACAATCCCAGCCGCCTGTTGTACCCCATGAGGCGCATGGGCGCTAAAGGCGGCAGCGAATTCCATCGCATCTCTTGGGACGAGGCGCTCGCGGAGATCAAGGAGCGCTGGACAGACATTACTGAAAGATATGGCGCTGAAGCGATCATGCCTCACGCTTATTTGGGACATCAGGGCACGCTGAACGGGCTGACTTGCGGCGACGCATTTTTCAACCGGCTCGGCGCCTCGGTCGCGGAAAAGACCTACTGCGAGTCAGGCTCCTCCACAGCCTGGATGATGACCGTCGGACCCACCGGCGGGCTCGACGTAGAAAGCCTCGCCTACGCGAAATACGTCATCGTGTGGGCGATGAATATGATCAACACCAACCTCCATGCTTGGCCCTTCATCCTGAAGGCGAGGAAGAACGGTGCCAAGATCGTCGTCATCGATCCCGTGCGCACACGCACCGCCAAGCAAGCGGATTGGCACATTCGTATCAAACCCGGCACGGATGCGGCACTGGCGCTCGGGATGATGAATGTGATTATCGGCGAAGATCTGGTGGATCACGACTATGTTGTGAAATACACGCTCGGCTTTGCCGAACTGAAGGCACGCGCCGCCCAGTATCCCCCGGAGAAGGTCGCAGAAATTACCGGGGTGCCGGCGAGTGATATTCGGAAGCTGGCCCGCGAATATGCAACTGTTCAACCCTCGGCCATTCGCCAAGGAGTGGCGCTCGAGCGCAGTCGTGGGGGAGGCCAGGCCATCCGAGCGATCACCTGCTTGCCCGCCCTCGTGGGCGCCTGGCGTCACGTCGGAGGCGGTACCGTCGAGATGCCGATCTGGGAATTTCCGTTCAAGTTCGACAAAATTTGCAGGCCTGATTGGATCAAACCGGATACCCGGGTCATCAACGAACTCGACCTCGGGGCCGCGCTGACCGGCGAGATGCGGCTCGATCCCCCAGTCATGTCGTTGTTTGTATACAACTCCAACCCGGTTTCGCAGGCGCCAGCCCAATCCAAGATAATTAGCGGATTGATGCGCGACGACCTGTTCACGGTTGTGAGCGAGCTATTCATCACCGATACGGCGCGCTACGCTGACATACTCCTTCCTGCCACGATGCAGGCCGAGCAATACGACCTGATGGTCACATGGGGCCATCTCTATATGATGCTCAATCAGCCGGCGATCCCTGCGCCCGGGGAATGTGTGCCCAATGTCGAGCTATTCCGACGGCTCGCCAGGACCATGGGCTTCGACGATCCCTATTGGGACATGACCGATGATGAGATGCTGGAGGAGTTCTATGATTGGAATTCTCCGCAGCTGAAAGGAATCACGCTTCCGCTTCTTAAGGAGCAAGGATTCATACGGCTGAACGTCGGCGATCCGGATAAGCGGGCGCCACACGCGAACGGAAATTTCAAAACGCCGTCCGGGAAGTGCGAGTTCAAGGCCAGTGCGGCGGAAAATGGAAACTTCGTGGTTCCGGTTTGGCGCTCAATGTACGAGGCTATGCAGCCGGCCGAGCCAGTCGATGCGGTCCCCGACTATCTTCCACCAAACAAATCGCCGCAGTCCAATCCGGAACTCGCCAAGCGCTACCCTCTGAACATAGTCTCGCCCAAGCCGCACGCATTCTTGAACACCCAATACGCCAATGAGCCAGTCCAGCAGCGGCGCCAGGGTGAACAAACCCTATTGATCCACCCCAAAGACGCCGCAGCGCGCAATATCCAGAGTGGGAGCTATGTGCGCGTGTTCAACGATCGCGGTTCGGCCGAGGCCCGTGCCGAGTTAAGTGAGGATGTCATGCCCGGATTGGTACTGACCAGCGTAGGACATTGGCCGAGCCTGAATCGAGGCGGTACATCAATCAATGCAATCAGCGCCGACAAGCACTGCAGCTTGGGACAAGCTGGGACCTACTCCGATAATTTGGTCGAGGTAGGGCTGGTTTGACCTTATCTCAGCCCAGCGCCGGGAGGCAGGCGAAGCGGCGGCGTAAGCCGCCATCAGCAAATGCCGCGGCATTATTTGTGAGAAACGCGTCAGCCGTGGTATTCTCATGGCCCCAGGGAAAGTAGCCGGTGTGCGGGATGAAGGGCGCGGGTGGGCCATTTTGAAGTCGGCGTGAGAGGTGCCGATGCCAGCCTGGTCCGCATCCCTGGGCGACCGAACTCGATCGGCGGCCCGACGCCGATCCTCGGCCGCCGGTGAGTTGGCCGGCGGGAGAGGAGCGGTGTGTGTGCGATCCCCGCGCTGCGCCGGTCCCAGCGACGGCCAAATTCGAAGCGCTGGTTGCTAACTACCGCAAGCAATCGACGAGCGGGGTTTAATCTCTTACTCCAATGACCAGTGGTAGCCAACGGTGGGCACCCGTCCCGGGCGCGGACTTGCCTCAAATATTGGGCCGGTGTAGGGGGCCGCCGGCGGCGGCTCGAACGTGGGCTGCGCTTGCTTTTCCCCGCTCTTCACTTCACCCACGATTTGCTTAGAAATTTCGGGAACAGAGCTGAAGTCAATCGTCGCGGGGATGTTGAAGCAGTTGTGTGTACTTCCTGGGTCGCAAGATCCCGCGTTGACGGCCGCAATCGGCAAAATGGCCGTGATGGCGATAGCGAGGGCAGTCGTAATCCAAGCGCTCATGTGAGCCCCCCGTAGCGTGGACGACGAACCGAAACAGTTAATTTTCGCTGATCGCAAGCTCGGTGTCCATACCGTCGATATCCTCCCCGGCCAACTTGCCATGCTTGAGGGCGGCACTGCGGCGGGATCGGGCTCGACCTGATGTTGGCAATTGCTTGCACCACGCAATGAGCCAGACAGTGTGGCGGGGCAGTTGCCGAGCCTCAGCGGTGGTAGGCGTTCACCGTTCGCTCACTGGTCAATAGCCTCCGCCGTGCCCGGATCGAGTGTTTGGACACACACCGGCCGGGGGGCAGATAATATCGATCGGTCTTGTAGAGCAGCCCGAGAGCGCCAACCCTAGATGCAAAACCAGCAGCCAGACGAGAGTCGACAGCGGCGTTGCCGAGCGTCATCGCTGGAGCTTGGCATGGATCTCACAGACCGGCTCTCGCCGCAGCCGGGTCAGGGATACCAGCCGACGTAAACAACGGTGCGCGTCTGATTGCATACCGTACAGGGGCGCAAGGTCGCCGGCGGGGGCAGAAAGCTCGCTGCCGGCCCCGCGGGCGGATAGGGTGAGTGGAGGGCCTGCGGCTGCTCCGCCGGGAGAGGGGCGTAAGTGCTCGGAGTGGGCGGATAACAGCCCGTCAAGCCGCCGAGCACGACAAATGCAAGGGGCGTCCTAGTCTTACTGCGTCAGTAATCGGGAATTCTTCGTTTTGCGGATCGGCGCATTGCAACAGGGGCATCTCGGGAGGATCCTGGCGAGAGCGACAATGAGGCGTCGGCGCATTGTGGCGATCGAGTTGGGGATGTGGCGCTCGGGTCGGATCGGCGGCGCCTCTGGGTCGGTAACCGTCGGGAATGGCAGATCGCGAGAGCTGCGAGGAGAAACCTGGTCCTGAGGGGGGGATGGCGCCGCGTTCGGCGATCAAAAAGCCGTAAGCGGCAATACAGAGTGTGGCGTGATGATGAAAGCCGCGCCACCCGCGCCCTTCATAATCACCGAGGCCGAGTTCCTGCTTGAGCTCCTGATAATCGCGCTCGATCCGCCATCGCAACTTTGCCAGGTCGACCAGGCGATCGAAGGCAACGTCCTCGGGCAGGGTAAATTGCCGGCGGAACCGATGGTTCGTAGAACTCTCCTCTGGAGGAAGCGGATTCGAACCCCCCGGTCCCTCCCGCAAGAGGGAAACAGTTTCGACCGGCCCGAGGCACAGCTCCATGCCTAGATGCCCGGCGGATCGAGGAAGGGTCGGCACTCGGTCGGGGTGACCCGGCAATATTGCGGTCAACTCGGCAAGCCTCAGCGGCCCGCGAAATCCCGAACACGAAGCGCTGTTGCGCCTGATAGGTGCCTCGATCCACCCGTAGGGAATGGTCGGATGGGGAGCTGAACGGTTGGAGAGGCGCCAGGCCAGCACCGCGCGGCTCACCCAGTCCATGATCACCACCAGGTAGAGAAAGCCTTGGGCCATCGCAGGTACGGATAGATCTTGTACGCCGCTGCCGGCTTGCTCGTATTCGGGCGCTGGTAGATCGCCGCCACTCCCAGCAGCCGTATCAGGCGTTGCACCCGCTTGCGGTTGACGTGATGGCCTTGGGTTGCCAGCCACGCCGCCATCCGGCGCGAGCCGTAATAGGGCCGGACCAGATAGTGCCGATCGATCAGCGCCATAATCGCAAGATCCGCCGCGCTGAGGTCGGCCGGCTCCCCGGCCTGGACGCCAACGCCTACAACGATTCCGATGTATTTACCTTTCCGAACGGCTGTCATGCCGCCGAAATCGAGATCAACCCGGAAACCGGGACGGTAGCGCTCGAACGCTATGCCGCAGTCGACGATTACGGCCGGGTGATCAACCTTTTGCTGACTTTGGGGCAAGTTCAGGGCGGCCTCGCCCAAGGCATCGGGCAGGCGCTCTTCGAGCACACGGGCTCGAACGCTACGGTCAACGGCACCGAGCAGAGCCTGACGCTGGATACGCGCACCACGCTGCTCGACATGCTGCGCGAGCATCTGCACCTCACCGGCTCGAAAAAAGGATGCGACCACGGCCAGTGCGGCGCCTGCACCGTGCTGGTCGACGGCCGGCGCATCAATTCCTGCCTCAGCCTGGCCGCCATGCATGACGGTGACAACGTCACCACGATCGAAGGCCTCGCCGATGGCGACAGGCTGCATCCGCTTCAGGCCGCCTTCGTTCACCACGATGGTTACCAGTGCGGCTATTGCACGCCGGGGCAAATCTGCTCCGCCGCCGGTATGCTGAACGAACACAAGGCGGGGTGGCCAAGCGTCGTGACCGATGACCTGGCTGCCCATGCGGAACTGACCGGCCCGGAGATCCGGGAGCGGATGAGCGGCAATATCTGTCGCTGCTCGGCCTACCCCAACATTGTCGCGGCAATCCGCGATGCGGCGGGACAGACGCTATGAAGGCCTTCACCTTTGAGCGGGCGAACAGCGTCGCGGACGCCGCTCGTGCCGTCGCCAACAAGCCCGGCGCAAAATTTATTGCCGGCGGCACCAACCTTCTGGACTTGATGAAGCTGGAGGTGGAGACGCCGACGCACCTGGTCGACGTCAACCGCCTGCCGCTCGCCTCGATCGAGGATATGCCCGATGGCGGCCTGCAAATCGGCGCTCTCGTGCGCAACGGCGATCTCGCCGCCGATCCGCGCGTGCGCAAAAATTACGCGGTGCTGAGCCGGGCATTGCTCGCCGGGGCATCGGGGCAATTGCGCAACAAGGCCACGACCGCGGGCAATCTGCTGCAACGCACGCGGTGCTATTATTTTTATGATACGAGCAAGCCTTGCAACAAGCGGGTGCCCGGGTCCGGCTGCTCCGCGATTTCCGGCTTCACTCGCATCCACGCCGTGGTCGGAGCGAGCGATGATTGCATCGCGACGCATCCCTCCGACATGGCGGTGGCGATGCAGGCGCTCGACGCCAATGTCGAGACGGCAATGCCCGATGGATCGGCGCAGACGATCCCGCTCGCCCAATTTTACCGTCTGCCGGGAACCACCCCGCAAATCGAGACCGCCCTCAAGCCCGGCCAGATCATCACCGCGGTGACATTGCCGCCATCACCCAAGGGCACCCAGATGTACCGGAAAGTGCGCGACCGCGCTTCGTATGCGTTTGCGCTGGTGTCGGTTGCCGCGATCGTCGAAACGGCGGGCGGAAAAATCCGCGCCGCGCGGTTCGCCTTCGGTGGTCTAGCGCCAAAGCCTTGGCGGGTCGCCGAAGCCGAGCTCCCGCTCGAAGGGATCGACGCTGCCGTGCGGCATTACGGGGGATTGCACATCCTGCACAATAACGCCGGAGGATCGACCCCGGTGGACAGCACCGTGGTCGAGGTGCCGATCGAGGTCACTAAGGTTGCATGCAACTTGAGCTTTCGTGTTAAACGATTAGCGATCTAAAACGTGCAGCCTGTTCCCGTGATACCCGAGATCGACATCTGGCGCGCCGCCAACCTCATGCTCAAGCGCTACGGCGACAAGGCCCTTGAGGAAAGCGCTGCGCGCGGCGACGAGCTCGCCGCGCAGGACGATTACAGCGGCGAGGCCGTGTGGCGCCGGATCACCGACGCCCATGATGCGATGGAGGCGCAGAACTATGGTAGCGTGCTCGGCGAATTCGCCGGATCTGGAGCACCCGATCCGGGCCTCGAGCAGATCTTCCGGGAGTATCGCGCCCTCTACGAATCCTATACGCCAACGGATGCACGATATCTGACGCTGCACAAAGGGCATCTCATGTTCGTGCGGCCGGAAGAGGGCCGCTTCGTCACAGCCGATCTGATCCGCACGCTGACGAGCAGTGGCACCGCGCCCGAACTGCGGGACCGGATCCGCCGCCTCAAGGAGGCAGGCTATGACGAATTCGTCGTGCAGGTGACGCCCGGCTGCGAAGTCATGATCGACGAGTGGGCGCGCGTATTCGAAATTGTGTAAGCGTCGAAACCTACCGCCTACAACGGTAACCTTATTCCTGCGATCTCGAGACAGACCCGCACACTGAGTTTAACGCCCTCTCCTAGCGGGCTGCCAACGTGCTTGTGTCGGTCGAGAATGGGGAGGAGCGCCGTGCCGATCGATTTCACACTGACGCCCGAACAGCAGCGCCTGCGCGCGGACGCACGCGCCTTCGCCCGCGATGTGCTGTCGAAGGTGGAATCGGCCACGCGAAACCTACCGACGCCGCTCGAACGCTTTGCCGCCACCAGACCGTTCTACGAACAGACCGTCGGAGCCGGCTTCCTGCGTCGCCTGATTCCAGCACCGCTCGGGGGTCAGGGCACAGGTGTTGTGGACATGGCGGTGCTGGCCGAGGAGTTCCACGCCGTTGACGTCAACATCTCGCTGACCTTGTTCGGCACCATTCTGGGCCTGTTCCCGGTACTGCTGGGCGGCAGGCCGGAACAGGCGGCGTACTTCTTTGCCCCGTTCGCGGCGGGGCAGGGCGCCCCGCTCGCCGCCTTCGCCTTCAGCGAACCGGGCGGCAGCGCCAACTTCGCCGCCCCCGCCCCGGCCGAAGGCGTGCGCACCCAGGCGCGTCTGGAAGGCGATCACTGGGTAATTTCCGGCGCAAAGAAGTGGGTCTCCAGCGGCACCGGTTGGGACGGGAAAGGGGCCGACCTACTGACGGTGGTCTGCCGCACCGATCCTGATGCACCGCCGGAGAGCGGGATTTCGGTTATCGCCGTCAGCGGTCCGGCCGAGGGCATCTTACTGGACCGCGCGATTGATTCAGTCGGCCACCGCGCGCATCTGCAACCACAGTTCCGGCTGATCGACGTACACACGCCCGCCGATCACCTGATCGGGCCGCGTGGCGGCGGCAAGGCGCTGGCCGAAGCCTGCTTCACCGGCACTGCACCGATCGTCGGCTTCTTCGCCGTCGGTCTGATGCGTGCGGCCTTCGACTGCGCGCTAAATTTTGTCAAGACGGAGAAGCGCGGCGGAGCGGCGCCGATCATCAGCCATCAGGCGGCCGGCTACGCGCTCGCCGAGCAAAGATGGCAATCGAGGCCGTCCGTTCGCTCAGCCTGCGCGCCGCCCAGGCCTTCGACACACAGGCCCCCAGCGCGCTGGAATTGGCGTTGCATGCGAAGGTGTTCGGGTCGGAGACAGCGGTGCGCGTTATCTCGGACCTTATGCGCGTCGTTGGGATCGACAGCTACGATCGCACGCTGCCGCTCGGCGGCCTGCTCACCGACGCACTGGTATTACCGCTGTTCGATGGCGGGAACATGGGCGTTCGGCGACGGCAGCTGCACGAGCTGATGCAAATGCCGGACTACGACCCGCTCGCAGCGTCTGGCGACTGAAGTAATCGAAGGCGCGATTATCGCGTGGATCCAGTGCGCCACAATCGGGAACCTGCGCGTAGCCGCAGGGCCCGGCGTGACGTATCTGCTTTTGCTTGTTTGCCGGGAACAGCCATTCCCAATCGGCCTGGATCGGATTTCGAACATACTATCTTCGATAGAACACAATGGCTCATATTCTCTGAAAGATGAAAATGTTCTGTTTTTCCGACCACACCGGATGCATCTGTACCCAACTGGGCTGGGACCGATGGGTGCTGCTGCAAACGGCAGGTATGCGGCAGGAAGAGCCGTTCCGAGTGCGAAGCTGAGTGACCGAGAAGGGTCGAACCGAGCCGTTCGCCGGCCGAGATCCGAATGGCCGCTCATGCCACTCCAGCTACGATCAGGAAGGCGCAAAGCCAGTCGGCTTTGCCCCTGTGACCGCATCAAACTGGCTCTCAGTGGCATCCGAACGGTTGTCCGACTTAGATAAGCGGCGGCCGGTCCGGTCAGCACCATGCTTTGCAACTCGGCAGGTGACGTTAGTCGTGCTGCGATGACCTCTCGGTTGTCGAGCTGCAGTTTTGGCAGCTCGACCAGCCGTAGCTCAAAGATATGTACCCGGTCACGCCCTTAGCACCAACGTCGGGGGCACTGGCAACAGCGCCTTTGGCCTCAGTGCGCTCTATTACAACACCAGGTGCCGTCCGGGCTGTGGTTGGAATTGAAGGTGGCGTAGTCTCCGGGTGCTGAAACCCAAGCAATCCCAGCGTTTGAGCGCCGGTGGAGACCACGCCATGACCAGCAATAGCACGAACTCGATAGCCCTGCAGTCGCAAGCCGAGACGGCGATCCATCTTCTCGACGATTGGTTTGATCCGATCGAAGCCGGCCTGCGCGATCGGGTGCGCGAGTTCATCCAAGCAATGATCGAGGCCGAGCTCGAGGCGGTATTATCGCGCCCCCGCTACGCCCGCCGCCCAAAGGAGGCTTGCGAGAATGCTGATGGCGCGAGCGGTATCACTGGCCACCGGCATGGCCACCGATCACGGTCGCTGCTGGGGACCTTCGGCCGGGTGGAGATCGCCGTGCCGCGGGCCAGGCTTGCCACCGCGGAGGGCAAGACAACCGAGTGGAAGAGCGCGGCGCTGCGGGCCTATCAGCGGCGAACCAAGCAGGCCAATTCGCTGATCGCAGGCGCCTATCTTGCCGGCACCAATACGCGACGGGTGCGACGGGCGCTGTCAGCGGTCTTCGGCGGTGCGGTCAGCAAGGACACGGTGAGCCGGGTGTGGCGGAAGGTGAAGGGCGATTGGGACGCCTGGAATGCCCGCTCGCTGGCCGAGGAACCGATCATCCGCGTGATCCTCGACGGCACCGTGGTGCGGGTCCGGCTCGACCGGAAGGCTACCTCGATCGTGCTCCTGGTCGTGCTCGGCGTGCGTGAGGACGGCCAGAAGGTGCTATTGGCCGTCAAGAACATGGGTGGCGAGACCAGCGAGGCTTGGCGTGCCGTTCTCGACGATCTCGTCAAGCGCGGGCTGCGCCAGCCAGAGTTCCTGATTGTTGACGGCGGGAGCGGGCTGGAGCAGGCGCTGGCCGCGCTCTGGGGCGACGTGCCGACCCAACGCTGCACGGTCCACAAGCACCGCAACCTGCTCGCCCACGCGCCCCAGCGGCTGCATGAGGAGGTCTCGGCCGATTACAACGACATGATCTACGCCGCCTCGGCGGCGGAAATCGCAGCGCGCCGGCGGGCGTTCATCCGTAAATGGCGGCTCAAATGCAAGGCCGTGGCCGACAGCCTCGATGAAGCTGGCGATCGGCTCTTCACTTTCACCCGATTGCCCGCCGACCAATGGAAGAGCGCACGGACCACCAACGCGATCGAACGGCTCCATGAGGAGTTCAAGCGCCGGATCAAGACCCAGACGGTGCTGCCTTCCGCCGAAACCGCAGCCATGTTGTTCTGGGCGTTGCTCGCCGCGGGTCAGATCACAATGCGCAAAGTCGACGGATGGCAGACCCTAAACCAGAAACTCGCTGACAGGCCGATTGACCTCGCTGCCTGACCCCGTATCCTGATTCTACCGGAGACCGCGCCATCAATTTCCAACACAGATTGCGACAGCACCCAACACCACGGGCTACTACAACACCCTGCCCGCCCAACCACCACCCAAAATCACGGCCAGCGCGCCCGCGCCACCCACCCCGCTGTAGTGCCGACCTTCGGGGGTCTGCCTCAGCAATATCAGACACTTAGAGACTCAAAAGTGCTCCAATCGGCGAAGTTAGGTTAGTGGCGGCCGTTTGTCTGTCGGCCGCGGTTGTGGGTTACTCCCCATTTCGCAGCGCGAGGCGCTCGTGATCGCAAAACCTACTCGTCGCTCAAAAGAAGAGGCGATACCGCCAATGGCCGGATTACTCGCGAGGTTAGATCCGCTGCGCGCACTACCAGGATGCCATCTCGCCCAACGGGAACGGCTTATTTCACGACAGCACAGGCGATACGCGCGCCGCCGCCGCCGAGAGGGGCGGGAATATCCGAGTAATTATCCCCGCCGGCATAAATCACTATCGCGTGGCCCTGCACTTCGGCGACGGTAAGATGGGGCGCTGTCACCGGCTGAATTGCTTTTCCGTCGGCATCGACGGCGAGGACAGGCAAGTCGCCCTTGTGGCCCTCGGCGCTTTCCGGTCCGAGGTGCTTGCCGGTCTTCATCGGATCGAAATGCCCGCCCGCCGCAAGCCCGGCCACTTTGCTCCCGCCCTGCTCGCCGGGACCGCAATCAGCGTTGACATGGACGTGAAAACCGTGATTGCCGGGCGGCAGGCCCGAAAGATCCGGCGTGATCCGTAGACCAGCATTGGTATCGTCAAGTTTAAGAGTTCCGATTGTCGCGCCTACGCCGTTCTCATCGATCTTGTTAACGGTCACTGTCGCGGTCGCTCCGTAAGCCATTGGGACAGCGCCGAGCATCAGGGCGACTACGAGCATAGCGGTAGTGTTCATCCGACATTCCCCGGATTCCCAATATTGGGTCCGATTTTGGCCGCCTTTGGCCGTCGCAGCAACAAGACTCCTATATGACGCGGCGGTAAATGCTGCCCCGCCGCTCATGCCATTCTCAGTGTGGGCAGCGACGCCGACGGATGGATTGGGAAGCCCGTAAGCATCCCTCTTGATTGGGTAGACGTCAGTCACCGCACCGACACTTCCGAGTAGAGACTCGCTCGCGCACCGAGCCGCCAACCGGGTGGGAGCGGGCGGGGATTATTCTCGCCTATCTGGACGAGCCTTCGGCCTACGGTGTGGCGCAACGGATGGGGCTTACCCGGCAGACGGTGAAGCGCTGTCTGGGGCGCGCCGCGGAATTGGGGTGGTGGCGGCGCTTGACGACCTGCGCGCAGCGGGCGCGACCCGGCTATCACCGCGGCAGCCCGGCTTTGCTTGCCGCCCGATGCGCCCACCACTTGGTCATCGACCGGGGGCGGTGGGTCTCGGCCGAGTTGCCGGATTACTGTGACCTCGATGGCGTCTGATAGCCCGGATAATACATGCCGGCAGTGAAGCCAAGTTCGCAGTGGACTCTCTGCTGGAGGGAGATGGATTCGAACCCTCTCCCCTTTGCCCGAAATCCAGCGTTTCTGCGGCTCTTGCACCCTCGGTCGCAGCCAATCTGCACCCCTATACTGCTCCCTTTGCACCCCTTTCGGCAGCGGAATTGTGTCGCGGCCCGTTTTTGGAGCAAGGATCGGTGCCGCTCATCTCGCCACGGTTTCCAAGCCTCGTTTCGGGGTGGTTTTGAGCGTCTAAGAAGGGGGAGGAAGGGTCAATTCGTCGAAAGGTGTAAACAGCGTGATGCATCGCATTTCGGGATAGAGGTAATAGCCGAGCCAGTGCTGAAAGTATGTTCCGCCTCAAATGAACGCCACGAGCAATAAAATCATCGGCTGGTGTCCGACGCAAATAGGGCGTCAATTTCACTCTTTGCACTGTCGAATGACGGCGCGGAGGTAATGAAATCCCCATTCTTTTCAATGAACCATCCACCGCCGCGAGCCGACTTCACGCGATAGCCGCGATATTCATCGTCAACTTCCACATGGCGCATTTTCCACCATAGATAGACCAGCGTTGCACCGCCGCAGATTACAATTAAAAACAACATGCTGTTACCTCCGCTCGCAATCTCATCAACTCCGTTGCTAGACGGCGTCAATTGTGAGATAGAATTATTTGAATTTTCCCTCGCGACGGCAAAAAAGCCGCGGTTAGCTTGGCTCGTTTGCCTCACATGCGGCTGCTGCGCGGTAAGGCGCGTTTCAGTAAACCAAACTCGATCATGTTTAGCGTGATCTTTTTCCCCGCGTGGTCAACAGCAGCAATCTTTGCCATTACTCTACTCACGGCATTGAAAATGGTAAGCCTATACCGCGAGCGTTTATCAATCGTTGAGATGCGCGGGCATAACCGATGTGCGCGGAAAGCAAAAGGGCACCCGGTCAGGGGTGCCCTTCTGTCTCAGAGCAGCCGGATCAGTAGACCGACCACCGAAGCCATCAGGGGCATGAACACCCCCATGGTCAATCGATAGGTAGACCTACCCTCCGACTGACTGGCTTCGAGTTGGACGATTGCGAGCATGTCGCATCTCCCATCTCGTGCGCGACGGTCCCTTACGGCAGCCGCCTTCGCGCATTAGGCCAGAGTTGAGGGTTTTTGTCCTGAAGCCCGGAACCGTGAAGCCCTCAAACGCTGCGGCTGTAACCCAGAGTAGGTGGGATGTCACCGCGCTCGGGTCAATCCGTTCACGTGGTAAACCGAGCGGCATTTTCCCAGCTTGTTTTTATTTTTGGCAACCATCTGAAGGGGTCATTCGGTAGGGTGGCGGGCACAAGCTTGGGCTCGCTGGAAGGGGGTGCTCGGTGGCCCGCAACTGCGTCTTTCGCACCTCCGTATCCGCATTATATCGAACGGTGCTCTCGGTTCCTGTTGTATGCCTGACCGGAGGCTCCAGCGGCGGTGGGGGTGCGGGTGGCACCGCTGGGTTATCATCTATGATCTGGACTCCCATCTCGGCCAGATCCGATCGATTTAGCCAATAAATCTTATCAGGGGGAGTTGCGACCATTCGACCGATAATCGCGGGAGATACGCTAAACTTCTCTGTAGCAATGCGGGCCAAATCGAGGGTGCCTCCTTTTGCATCTAGGTTTTCACCCTCCCCTTTGATTACGAGACTGTGGACACCGATATGGGCGTCCTTAAAGGCAAAGCGTTGTTTGCCTGATGCGAAAATCAGAAAACATGCTGAGACGCATTTATCTCCAGGCTCGACAATGGTCGAAACTTCCGTTTTTTGAACGCCATCCGCGAATAACAACGCCTCACCGACGCTACCTCCCGGACTGTCCAACGATACCCCCGCAATCTTATCCCGGGTTTTGATATGAGGTGGACCCCGAAAATGAGACAGCTGGCTAAGGTGGAGCCCTGCCCCTAGAACGCGCAGATAGCGCGGGAGCAGGACATGAAGCGGACACGGAAGAAACATAATGCGGGGTTCAAGGCGAAGGTGGCGCTGGCGGCGGTCAGAGGGGACCGGACGATCCCCGAGCTGGCGAGTGAGTTCGGGGTGCATCCGAACCAGATCTACAACTGGAAGAAGCAGCTGCTGGACGGTGCAGCGAGCGTTTTCGAGGGCGGCGGTTCAGCGGCGGAGGGGACCAGCAACGAGGCGCAGGTCGATGTTCTGTACCGGCAGATCGGCCAGTTGAAGGTCGAAAACGATTTTTTGGCACGAAAGCTCGGCAAATGAGCCGGGCGGAACGGCGCGCGATGGTCGAGCGCGTGAACCCGGTGCTGCCGGTATCCCAGCAATGCCGGTTTCTGGCGGTGTCGCGCTCGGCAGTCTGAAGTGGACCCCGTTTGTGCGACAGCCGGAGCCGCGTCTTAAGGTGTAACCCTGCCGGTTTCGATGTCGGCTCCGGTCGCAGTGAGCGCGACGGCTGGTTCGGCGAACCTATTGTTCACTTCATCAATATTAAATCCTTCATTGGCTGTGGCGCCTGTGGGTATGTGGGCGAAGGCGAGCATTTCCCCGCCTTCCGAGCTTGCTCGGGAAGCGGGGGAAGCGCAGCCGGTCGGCGAAGCCGATCGTCCACATATCCATAGGCCTTCCTGATAAATTTGCCGCGGCGTGCGGTAACCAAGGCTCTGATGCTGGCGTTCGTCGTTGTAGAAGCTGAGCCAGGCGCCAATCCCAGCCTTGGCCTCGGCAACGCTCTCATAGGCATTGAGGTAGACTTCCTCGTATTTGAGGCTGCGCCACAGCCGCTCGACGAAGATGTTGTCCATGCAGCGGCCCTTGCCGTCCATACTGATCATCACCCCGTGCCGCTTCAGTGTCCCGGTGAAATCGTCGCTGGTGAACTGGCTGCCCTGGTCGGTATTGAAGATCTCGGGGCGGCCGTAGCGAGCGAGCGCTTCCTCGAGTGCATCGACACAAAAATCAGCGCCGAGCGTGTTGGACAATCGCCACGCCAGCACCGCTCGGCTCACCCAGTCCATGATGACCACCAGGTAGAGGAAGCCTTTGGCCATCGGGATGTAGGTAACGTCCGAGCACCATACCTGATTGACCCGCTCGATCGCGATCCCACCGAGGAGGTACGGGTAGATCTTGTGGGCCGCTGCCGGTTTGCTCGTGTTCGGGCGCGGATAGATCGCCACCAGTCCCAGCAGCCGCATCAGGCGTCGGACCCGTTTGCGATTGACGACATGGCCCTGCGTCGCCAACCACGCCGCCATCCGGCGCGAGCCGTAATAGGGCCGGGCCAGATACTGCCGGTCGATCAGCGCCATCATTGCAAGATCTGCGGCGTTCACCTCGGCCGGCTTCCGGTAGACTGCCGAGCGCGACACCGCCAGCAACCGGCATTGCTGGGATACCGGCAGCACCGGGTTCACGCGCTCGACCATCGCGCGCCGTTCCGCCCGGCTCATTTGCCGAGCTTTCGTGCCAAAAAATCGTTTTCGACCTTCAACTGGCCGATCTGCCGGTACAGAACATCGACCTGCGCCTCGTTGCTGGTCCCCTCCGCCGCTGAACCGCCGCCCTCGAAAACGCTCGCTGCACCGTCCAGCAGCTGCTTCTTCCAGTTGTAGATCTGGTTCGGATGCACCCCGAACTCACTCGCCAGCTCGGCGATCGTCCGGTCCCCTCTGACCGCCGCCAGCGCCACCTTCGCCTTGAACCCCGCATTATGTTTCTTCCGTGTCCGCTTCATGTCCTGCTCCCGCGCTATCTGCGCGTTCTAGGGGCAGGGCTCCACCTTAGCCAGCTGTCTCATTTTCGGGGTCCACCTCAGTCTACCGGAAGCCGGCCGAGGTGAACGCCGCAGATCTTGCAATGATGGCGCTGATCGACCGGCAGTATCTGGCCCGGCCCTATTACGGCTCGCGCCGGATGGCGGCGTGGTTGGCGACGCAGGGCCATGTCGTCAATCGCAAACGGGTCCGACGCCTGATGCGGCTGCTGGGACTGGTGGCGATCTATCCGCGCCCGAACACGAGCAAACCGGCAGCGGCCCACAAGATCTACCCGTACCTCCTCGGTGGGATCGCGATCGAGCGGGTCAATCAGGTATGGTGCTCGGACGTTACCTACATCCCGATGGTCAAAGGCTTCCTCTACCTGGTGGTCATCATGGACTGGGTGAGCCGAGCGGTGCTGGCGTGGCGATTGTCCAACACGCTCGGTGCTGATTTTTGTGTCGATGCACTCGAGGAAGCGCTCGCTCGCTACGGCCGCCCCGAGATCTTCAATACCGACCAGGGCAGCCAGTTCACCAGCGACGATTTCACCGGGACACTGAAGCGGCACGGGGTGATGATCAGTATGGACGGCAAGGGCCGCTGCATGGACAACATCTTCGTCGAGCGGCTGTGGCGCAGCCTCAAATACGAGGAAGTCTACCTCAATGCCTATGAGAGCGTTGCCGAGGCCAAGGCTGGGATTGGCGCCTGGCTCAGCTTCTACAACGACGAACGCCAGCATCAGAGCCTTGGTTACCGCACGCCGCGGCAAATTTACCAGGAAGGCCTATGGATATGTGGACGATCGGCTTCGCCGACCGGCTGCGCTTCCCCCGCTTCCCGAGCAAGCTCGGAAGGCGGGGAAATGCTCGCCTTCGCCCACATACCCACAGGCGCCACAGCCAATGAAGGATTTAATATTGATGAAGTGAACAATAGGTTCGCCGAACCAGCCGTCGCGCTCACTGCGACCGGAGCCGACATCGAAACCGGCAGGGTTACACCTTAAGACGCGGCTCCGGTTGTCGCACAAACGGGGTCCACTTCAGATATTGTCGGTTACCCATTTGGGAAATCGCGCCGCGTCACCTTTCGTAATTTCACCCTTTACATGGATAATCAGCTTATTGTCTTGAATATACGAATAGGTGTATCGGAGCCCGGTCGGGGCTTGTTCTACTGGTGGGGTAGGGTGATTAGCTACAGCGTGTTGTTGGTGCAGTTCACTATTGGCGCTCACTACGAGTGCCACGACGTAACCGATCAGTCGGAGCCAGCCGAATCCCACAGAGAGCCTTGCCATACGCGGCCAGAATCCCCCTTTCAGCTTGGCTGATCGATAAATCCCGATAAGTTGCCAAACGGCAATAATCGGGATACAGACGATACCCAGCGAAGCACCGAAAATTCGCAGTTGCCAAGGTGAAGCTGCGACAGTCGACGCACTCAGCACGTAAAGGGTGATCGATAGCAGAAACCCGTTGATCCAACAGCTGACGGGTAGGGATAGCTCTCCGCGCCAATGGCGAGAGATGTAATTCATAGCTCTAGGGAGCCAGATATCGTTATCAGCTTGTCCTAGTGGATCAGTGTCGCGACGACCCCGATCATCCCCACCATCACCGCCGCCACCGCAGCCCAGAACGTCCGCTGTGTGTAGGAGTACGCTTTCTGCTCCCGAAGCCGTCGCGCGACCTCCTGTTCCCGAAGCCATTCTAGGGCGGGAGTGTGTCTGGCATCGCTGGCGGAAATGGCACCTTTTGACAACAGTTGGTAAAGTTGCGTTTCACCAATGTTCTCGAACTGTGCACGCGAGTTCGCCTGCCCGTCACTCAAATCCATACTCCTCTGCCCGAACATGCTGATGCAGCGACGTTCGGGATGACGCCAATAAGCTGCCTATGCTGCGATCAAAGCCGTCAAGCTCGCGGCGTTCATTGCAGCTATGGGAGACCCAATCAGGCGATGATCAGTCTTATTCCTTCCCAAACTCTTAAATTGAGCGCTGCTCCCATTTAAGGCCGTTCAGCGACAGCTAAGAGACAGGGTTTAGCATCTCCGGGGACGCTTTGCTTAGGCTACTAAACACTAGGGGAGCCAAACAGCTGCACCAACTTCATTGCTTGTCGTGTATTCCGCCGCGCCGGAAGACAAAAAGGGAAGCGGCGATCGGGGTGGTGGCTTCCCTGCCAACGCTGCGGTGAGTATTGCATGGGTTTCAAGTCGTGCTTCTAGTTCGGATTTACTTATTCCTGACCAGAACGCACTGAAGGCTTCGCGCCCTACGAAATTGCATAATCGCCCTGTTGTAAACATCAGCCCAGTCACGGTGTGCGTAGGCTTGGGGTGGATACACGTCAGAAATTGGGGAAAGTCCTTTGAGTGGCGCAAAACCTGGCATCGGCTCGCGTGCCGCATTGCCATCCGCAATGCCTGCATCAAGCATCTTCGGCATAGCTATCCAATAGTTCAACAGCGTGCTAAACAGTGCAGGTTGCTTCATCTTAGAACTTCTTGCCGTGGCTCAACACCTCAGCCGCACCATCAACAGAATACTCAGCCGTCTGTTCGGTGATGTCTTTGCAGCGCGTTGGTAGAGGCGCGGGATCTCCTATAAGTTTATACCTACTCCATGGGTTGATGATGATGTTCGGCGGCCCCGAAATTGTGGGAAATGAGGCTACTTCCAAATGCGCCAAATGCCGAGCCGCAGCTTCGTTTTCGGCCCGAACGATGATCGGCTCCGGGCTCCACTTGTTCCAGATCGGGTCTGTGAGGTTGGTCGGGGTGAGCTTCCAGATGCGCATAGGTAGCCCCGCTTTGGTTGAGCGGGGCCACAGTCGGGTCGAATAGGTTTCAACCCTCTTAATGCCGGTGGCTAGCTCGGCGGACGTTCTGGGTCGGGGCCCTCAGTCCAGTCTAACGCAATGCTTTGCGGTGACAGGGGCACCATCAAGTCCTAGCATGCACGTCGAGCGACTGCTGCGCACCAGGATATCGGTCACGTCCGTCAAGCTGGTGGAGATTCGAGACTGAAGCTGAGGCGCCGCGGGTGCAGCGGCGTTGGTAAAAAAATGACCGGCGGTCGGTACGGTGGCAGGGAGCGCGATCGACGGCATGGCGGATTGTGCCGAGCTTTTGGCATCCATGCCGTTCGACGGCGCAGTGGATCGCTTGGGATTGGCTAGGCCGCGCACGGGATCTGCCGGGGATCAGTGGCGGCCGCCGCAGCCAGTTCGGCCATGACCTCAACCTGCATATAGCGGTGCTGCAGCTGCCATTCATCGTTTTGCTCGAGCAATACCGCGCCAATTAGCCGAATGATGGCGGCCTCATTGGGGGCATTGCGCCGCGAGTCACGCCGTCACGAAGTTCGGTCTCTCCAACTGCCTCGAACTCGGCACGCCATTTAGCTTCGTCCTCAGTATCAGGCATTTTGTCCACGCCTAACATCATCATCATCGACAAGACGGCGCTGCAGTTCTTTCGAGCGTCGAATTGCGCTCGGATTGTCTTTCTGCATTGACAACGTAGCCGCTTCGGCTAGCATTTGTGCGCGCTGTTCTTTCTCCTCTTCTGTCCACGGACGCTTCTTTAGCTCTCTCGCTATAGCCCCGCGCATTCCCTGATAGACAAAATAGCCACCAATCACACATCCGGCAGCAAAGGACGCGACTTCAGCCAACATTGTTACTTGCCCACCAAAAAAAAACTGCTGCCCACGCACTACAACGTATTATTTAAAGAAATCTTCCCCAGCCTCTGAGCCAGCCGACACCACCTAAGGGGTCGCCGTTTCGTCAACTCTCGCTAGCTTGCCAGGTGAAATTAATCGAATCACAAGGAACAGGTGCGTTGGCTAATACGCGCGTGCATTATTTCGAGAGGTTAAGTTGAACATGGCTAAAAAGCCAGAGCTTCGTGATGTTTACCGCGACGTAAAGACCGGACAGTTCGTGACGGAGAAAGATCACACCCGGCGACCAACAACGACAGAGCATGAGCGGCGGCCAGTGCCGTCGCCAGTACCGGAACACAAGCCACATCCGCGCAAAGGCAAATAGTCCCCTCGCGGCGAGGTCCAAAAATCTTTGCTCCGTGAACGCGTCGAGCGGTCGTTGGGGGTGATTCATCATGAACATCTTCTCGTGGTTATTCGGACATGACACACCCGCCGCTCACGAGGAATCCCCCACGTTTGAGCAGTGCATTAACACACTTATCGAGGACGGGCGAAAGTCCACATACGGTTGGAATGCCGCAGACGCCGCCAAGTTGCAGGCCTTGTGGAGTAGCGGTCGGTTCCCCAAGCCGTCTGTGACCTTCAATGATCAAGGTGAAGTCTTCGTGTGTCCGGAGCTTGCTAAGGAACTCGACAAGCCCGGCAACGAAGGATTGACCGCATTACTGATCTCCATCGGCAAGCAAGGTGCAGCAGTCGAACAACGGAAAATGCGGGTAGGCCTTTCGGAGTTCGTTCGATGAAGACGATATCATTCATTTGGACACTCCTTTGGAAAACTTCGGTCGTTGCCATCGCTGTCGTGCTCAGTGCACTCGGCGCGTCCGGAGTTGGGTTTCATGGCGCGGAGTTGATTGCGAAACTACCGTTTATAAAGATATTACTAGAGTTTGTTGGGCTGTCGTTCGGTGACGAAGACGTGATTGGGAATTTTCTGTCGGCAGCATTTGGCGCTAGCATTAAGTTTTCTGTCTCAGCTGCGATGTGTCTCGGCCCTATCTTCCTTGTGTATAGAATAGCCAAACCTGTGTTGTTTATTATGGTACCGATACTTCTGTGGGTAGCCGTTGTGGGTGCACGGAATGGCATTGTCAGTGATTTTGACGTAGGCCGAGCGCTCTCACAGTGAGGGCATTCAAAGACGCGAAATCGTGCTTTTCCCTACACCGTAGCTGCGGGCTAGTTCGGCAAGCGTGGGCACCTTCGGCCCGCCGCTTGCGGGCCTCGGCCTGCTGCGCTCCGGTCAATTTCGGTTTCCGGCCCATGCGCTGCCCGAGCTTCTGCGCCCGACTGCGGCCCTCGGCGGTGCGGGTGGGATAAGATCGCGCTCCACGTCCGCCAAGCCGCCGAGTACGGCAATCATCAAGCGCCCGGTGCTGGTGCCGGTGTCGGCCCACGGCTCGGCCAAGGATCGGAATTGCGCCTTGGCGTCCACGATCTGCTTGACGATGGCGAACAGGTCGAAGGTGCTGCGCGCGAGGCGGTCGATGCGGGTCTCCGTGCGGAAAGCGTCGGCGGTCATCGAGCGGAACGCCTCGATGCGCGGCGTCACGGCGGCGCTGAGGCGGGAAAATTCCTGCCGGCGTAGCTCGGCGGCGGCAGAGGGGAAATTCATGTGAGCTTATTGCTGGTTAGCGCCGTGAGGTCGTAGGCGTCCGCGCCGGCCGCTTCGAGGTCACCGATGCTGACGCCAAGGCTCTGCATAACCATTGCCGCCAGCCTCGGTTCCCGATGGGTGCGCGCCAGTTCGCCCAAGCGGCGGCGATCCCTTGCAGGCGCAGATGGGCCGTCGGGTTAGCCGGGCGCGGCCGGGTGGCGTAGATGCGGGGCCGTATCCGGCGGCGTCTGCCGGCATGCGGTCGCCGTATCGGCGGCGGGTCTGCTGCTCATCGGGCAATTCTACAGGGCCGCGGGCTGTCAAAATTCTGGCGCGAAAGGGAATGTTATGGAAAATAGGGCCGTATAACTAGCGACGGATGGGGCTAGCCCGGCGCGGCCAAGCCAAATGGCGTCTGGTCTGATTGAATTCAAACGTAGCGGGTCTTCATCCGTCCCCTCGCCTATTATGGAAAATTCGCGGCATAACCTGGTCTTATGGAAAATTAACCTCTGCGAGTTAGCTTCACACTTGGTTTAAAGGCTCGCAGCAATGCCGGACATAGACTCAAAAACACGAGACGAATGGCAGTACCTTCATAGTTTTCAGCATCTCTGTCGCGATTTTCCTAGTGGCGAAATCCGAAAACATGAAGGGCCTGACTTTCTTATTACGACCGATGCGGGGCACACAATCGGCATTGAAATCGGTCGTGTGTACAAGGACTATGGTAAAACCTCTGAGCAGAGCGTTGAAGCAACAAAGGAGGCGATAACGGTCGCTGCGCGCGCGTACTGCGAGGATGTTTTGAAGTCTCCGCCTGCGTTCGTCTCATTGTACTTTACCCTGTCACGACATATGAAACCGAAGGCCTGTCAGGAAATCGCGCAGCGCGTGGCTCGGGCAGTGCACGAGAACATGCCACCCATCGGAGAGTGCGTGAAACTGGAATACAGGAGCGGCGGCCTTCAGCCTATTGAGGTTGACCTAATTATCATTGGCAGGGATTACCCGCGCGCCACTGGCAAATGGATTTGGCCTGAGTACGCCTCTATACAGACAGATGCAATTAGTTAGCAAGTTGGAACATCGGATCGACGAGAAAAACAAAAAACTTCCCAGCTATCTTCGGCATTGTGATGACTGCTGGTTTCTCATAGTCGCCCCATCCTTTACGTCTTCTCGCAACATACACCCGGATGAGCACAGTATTTCATATGTTTATGCCTCATCGTTTAGCCGGACGTATTTTCTAGACTACGGCCTTGGAGATTTGTTTTTGCTGCGGGACAAAAACCACGGCGAATTACAGGCGTCTCAATGAACTGGCGGTCGTGGCTACTTCCGCACTCACCGGCAGCACAGGCATCGCGCATTACAGACCATTGGGTTGCGCCGTTATCCCCTTCGGTCGTGCCCACCCGCCAGTAGCGATGGAACGCGTTGCGTCGGTTCAACACACCAGTGAGAGCAGTGACTGGCACCCCGAACTCGCGCGCCGCAGAGACGAACCGGCCGGCGCAGGTGAAACGCGGTGCTCCACCGTCTAGGATACCGACACGATCCGGCGGCATCTGCAGCAGCTTCAGCAAATGAAATCGCTGGTAGCGCGGACTGTGAAAGTCGTCCAGCCGCTCCGGGTGGATCAGGAGCCAATATTTGTGTGCCCAGCCGTCATCTGAAAGTTCCGGCGCCGCCTGTTCCATCGCGACCTGCAGCTTGGCATAGGCTTCGTCCGAGGTGTCTGCTACTTCCACGGTGGTCAGAACCCCGTCGCCAGCCAGGAGCTCGTCGCGTTGCTGCCGCGCTTTCGCTATGGCGTCTTCGGGGGATAGCACCTGCGGCTTTATCGATGATCCGCCCATCCATGCGCCATCGCTCTGACGCTGATAGATGCCATACTTCATGGCATAGCCGCCGCCGATGCCGCCGAAATAGTGGCCGGCGAACTCATCGTCGTTCTTGAACTCCAGCCAATAGGCAAGGCACCTGGAGTTGCTGTCCTGACGCGCATGCATCAGGCGCAGGAGCGCGTCGCCGTCCAACTCGCTTAGAACAGCCGGCCCAAACCGATCGCGAAACAATCCTGTGTGCTGTGCGATCTGCGCTGGCGTCATCAGCTCGCCGGACACAAGGCCGCGGTCGAGCCCGGCTTTCAGCTCCTCGGATAGGCGGGGTTCAAGAGTCGATCCGTTCATTAATCTGATCTTTGCGGCTCGTCCCATGCGGTTGGGAGCGTCGCCGCCCTTTGAGTTCGCTGTCCCGGACGAATGGTTACATGGTCTGCATGGAAACCGCCACCGCCTAAGGGGACGCTCGGATCATGCGAACCGGTCCGAGGTCGTACCCGTAGCTGCCTCTCGTCTGTTTCGCCCGCATTATATTGAGAGCGGATATTGAGACCGGAATAGGAGACCGGGACGCGTGGGGTCCGTCGCGCGTCGGGTCTCATGCAACACTCGCGACAGCTCAGCTATCCTCTTGGCCTCGTGTCCGTCGCACAGCTCGGTAATTGGTTTGTCAGTGACCCGAGGTCAAAACCAAGGTCAAGCTTGGCGCGAAGGCGCCGCGAGCTGGGCTCGACTACCTGACGAGCTCTTTTTCAATTTCGCAACCGGAGCGTATTATTCTCGTGTCAGCTCATCTGCGGCCGGCCACATCGAGAGAAACATGTCGCTTCCGATGGTTTTCGATCCGGGAGCAAGTTGCGTATCTTCGCGCGGCGAACATTCCGGTGGTTGGCGGCATTCGCGAGGGTCTCGCAGCAATCGACCGGCTGGCGCGCTATGCGGTTTAGCGAAGGAGAGCAGATCATGGCCGATCCGGTGGTCCGGTACGAAGCGCACGAAAAGGTCAGCGTCATCACCTTAAATCGTCAGCAAAAGCTCAATGCCATCAGTGCGGAGCTGCAGAGTCAGCTGCTCGCTGCCTTCACGCGGGCAGATGAGGATGCAGAAACAAGCGTCGTCCTGTTGCAGGCCGAAGGCCGCAGCTTCTGTGCCGGCTACGACATCTCGGCGAAGGAGCCGGGGACGGACGATTAACGCAGTAACCCGACCAAGGCGCATCAGCATCTGAACGTCCAGCTCGATTTCGAAATGACGCCTTGGACCATGAAAAAGCCGGTGATCGCTTCGGTTCAGGGTCACGTCATGGGCGGCGGCTGCGAGCTCGTCATGCTGTGCGATCTGACGATCGCCGCCGACAATGCAACCTTTGGCGAGCCGGAAGTGCGTTTCTCCAGTGTCGGCCCGGCGATCGTCATGCCGATGATCATTGGCTATAAGAGGGCGCGGAAACTCCTCTATTTCGGCGACACAATCGGCGCCAAGAGCGCACTGGCGCTCGGCATGGTCAACCGGGTCGTGCCGCTCGCGGAGTTGCGGGCGGCAAGCCTCCGCTACGCCAAGCGGCTGTCATTGATTTCGCCGGAAGCCCTCTACGCGACCAAACGTGCGGTCAATCGCGGCGCCGACGCCGCGGGTTTCCGCACTGCGATTTATGCCGGGCTCGACGTCGTCGGCCCGCTTTACGCGACCAAGACGGAATTCGGGACGAAGTTCCGTGAAATGGTCGCCACCGAAGGCGTCCCGGCCGCAGTAAGGTGGCGGGCGGCGCAATTTAAGGAATAAAAATCGCCGGCCTTTCTCGACGAGCGCGGCGGGCCATCAATAAAGATGATGTGCTCGGGGACGTCGCGGGCGAAGCATCTCGTGGGTAACGCCCCGGTATCGCCGTGCCATCGGGCGGTTCCGCTGTGGCGAACAACGGTCGCTTGGCAGCCAAAGAGAGGTCATGCCGCTGTTCCGGGTTTGACGAGGTATCTTGCGCAAAAGATCTTCTGCAGCTCCGCGAGGCCATCGGGGCGCTGCAACCGCTCTTGGAATTAAAGCGCCAGCCCGTTCATGCCTTTGCGCATGTCGGTCCGGCCGACCGCCAACCACACCCGCACCCCGCTGGGAACCGGGATCACCGCCGCGCCAGTGCCTCGACGGCCGGTGCGGTGCAGGCAACGATCGACCGGCGTCTGCGAAGGCCAGGTCAGCGCGTCGGCGAGCGGCGCCAGCTTCTCCTCGGCGATGTCGGTGGCCAGCACGCTCGCCCCCTCAGCGGCAAAAGCAAGTGCCGTTGCGCGGCCGATCCCCTTGCGCCGCCGCGGTCACCAGGGCGCGTTTACCTGCGAGCCGTCCCGCCATCGCGCCAAATTGCCACGCGCGGCGCCTCGCTGTAAATTGACAAAGCTGCCGGTTCGGGGATCCGGGCCGGGCTCCGGCGGAAACCTCGGCGAACCGCATCCGCCCATACCAAGAAATTACCGGAAGGAAACGATCCATGATGACGGCAATCGAGCGCCAGACGATGAAGAAGGTCTATCTGCGGTTATTGCCGTTCTGTTTCATCCTCTATTTCATCTGCTATCTCGACCGCGTGAATATCGGGTTCGCCGCGCTGACGATGAACAAGGATCTCGGCTTGAGCTCTTATATTTTTGGGCTCGGCGCCGGGGCGTTCTTCTGGGGCTACTTTATCTTGGAGGTTCCGAGCAACCTGATCCTCGATCGGGTCGGCGCGCGGCGCTGGATCGCCCGCATAATGGTGACATGGGGCCTGGTTTCGGGCGGGTTTGCGTTCATCAGCGGACCAGTCAGCTTTTTCACCCTGCGCTTTCTACTCGGCCTTGCCGAAGCGGGCTTCTTCCCTGGCATGATCCTATATTTCACTTACTGGTTTCCACCCTCCCATCGCGCTCGCATCGTCGCCGGGTTCATGGCGGCGATCCCGATATCGATTGGGCTCGGCGCGCCCATCTCAACATCCCTCCTCGAGCTCGATGGCGTGCTTGGCATCGCGGGGTGGAGATGGCTGTTCCTCTGCGAGGCGGCTCCCGCGGTGATATTCGGGATCGCGACGTTTTTTTATCTGACCGACCGCCCGGCGCAGGCGGATTGGCTTGAGGCAGAAGAGCGGGAGTGGTTGGCGACGGAGATGGAGAAGGAGCGGCAGACGGTCGCGACCGGCCGCACCATTTCGGTGCTCCAGTCGCTCTTCAACCCCCGAGTGCTAGCGCTGGCGGCAATCCACTTCGGCCAGGCAGGCGTCAGCGTCGGGATCGCGGTGTTCGCTGCACAGATCATCAAGCAGCTCGGTTTGACGAACATGCAGACCGGCTTTACCACCGCGATCCCCTATGCGCTCGGCACGATCGGGATGATCGTCTGGGGCAGTTATTCCGATCGCAAGAACGAGCGGCGGTGGAACCTGACCGCCTCCTGCACGACGATGGCGGTGGGATGCCTGATCGCCGGGCTGGTCGGCAACACCTACTGGGCGGTGCTGGGGTTGTCCGTCGCCACGATCGGCCTCTACGCGTCGCAGGCGCATCTGTTCCCGCTGCCGGCGGTGTTCCTGACGGGGCCGGCCTTGGCGAGCGGCATCGCCTGGGTCAACTCGGTCGGCATCTTGGGCGGCAGCGCCAGCCCGCCGATCGTCGGCTGGTTCAAGGACGCCACCGGCAGCTTTAGCGGCGGGCTATACGCGCTCGCCATATTTGGCCTGTTCGCCGCCCTCATCTCTGCCATCTGCGTGCGCGAGACGCCCGTAGCGGTCATGCCGCAAGCGCTCGAAGCCGCCGGCGACTAGCCAAATCCGCTAAACGAACTGATCACCGCGCGCACTGCCTCACAATCGGCGATGTCGCCAATTCCCAATAGCGGCCCTTCACCGGGTAGCGATACTGTTCCACGAGGTGCACCCGACCGTCATCCTCGACCGGAACGACGACGCCATAAATCCCAGTCGAGCCGTCTCGACGACGGATCGTGTCCTCGCGTACCCGCATCCATCGGTTCTCGTAGACTAACCGGGTGCTGGTAGTCTCGATTTACACTTTCGACGGCGAAGGCTTCGGCGTTCAACGCGCTCCTTTATAGCCGCTGAGCGTGCGGATAGGCTCGATTTGGGCCGAAGCGATGGATCGAGCAGTGCAGGGCCCCAGGCCACACCGGTCGCGATGTCGTTGGCGGATTGCTCAACGTTCTGAGGGCGGGCGTGCCTGACCTCGATCTGAGGGCGCAGCCATGACTGCGCCGTTTCCGGCTGCAATCGCGACCTATCCAACGTTCAATGGCCGATCACAATCACCGGAATGATTGAAATGATTGAGGGTTCTGCGCGATCCCGCGTCATCGGCACGAGAAGCCGGATTTCGTGGTCATGCTCAAAACTTAAGCGTAGCGTGGCCCGAAAACGGGCGAAGTCGCCAGCGGTTGTCTGGAGCGTACTTGCGGCATTGGCTTCACCGGGTTTGCCGCCAAGCGCCGACTGCCCGAAGGCGTCGTGCGGATAGGCTCGATTTGGGCCGAAGCGCTCCTTCCAGATGAAGCTCGATCGAACCATACCCAAGGGCTATACCGGCGCAAATTCCTTTCAACGTGAAATTGTCGATCGCGCGGTCTTGAGCCTGAAAGATGCCTTGGGCCGCGCGTTTTTAGGAGACAGTCTGGCGACGATCGTTTCCGCCTTTGGCGGCGGCACCGGTGTGACGACTTACGCGGAGAACATCGGTGTCATGGCGGCGACAAAGGTCTATTCAACCCTCCTGTTTGTTGTTGCCGCCATCGTCTCGATCCCGCTGCGGCGGCTTCTCGAAGTTTTCCGATATCCCGGATGTCTGCCTCAATGCGAATGCAGCGCCGTCCATAGCCCCGAACCTCGCGCACCGTCTCGTCCAGGTCGGCCGGCGTTGCCGGTTTTGCATCCGACGCGGTGCTCACGGGCCCGCAAATGTCAATGGCTGCAATATCAGCGCCGTTAAGCGCTATTTCGACCGCAATAGCACGGCCGATGCCGCGCGCAGCACCGGTCACGACCGCGAGTTTTCCGCGCAGGTCGGTTCCGCGCCCGGCTTGCATCGGCCCTGAGCTCTGGGGCGTTGCCGGCTGAGCGATAGCTGAGCCCGCTATAGCCGCCGCGGTAACCGCTGTTCCGCTCAGCAGAAATCTGCGCCGAGGCGTTCGTAGCCTGTCCATCCCATTCTGCAGTTGTGGCTCTTTCGTCATATCCGCACCCGGTAGCCTTAACCGCAAACATGGCACTCCTCGCCGGGTTCCGCGTGGCAAACCCTCGCGATCGCGAGACAAGCAATGCCAAGCGGCGACGGCAATTGGCTGATTGAGGCGCTGCGTCGGCGGCAGCGCAGGACCGCATACGCTACGTCGGCGTGCGGCATGAGGAGGCGGCAGCGTTCATGGCCTGCCGCGCAGGTTCTCCCGCAATCGGCAGCACCCTAACGGCTTAATCCTGACTCCGCTCGTTATTGCACGGCGCGGAAGTTCGGCCAACGCGAGTCGCACGTTATCACATCGCGACTGAACATGATTATCAGTGGCGGCTCCGGAACAATGCTAACCCGATCTATGCATGAGGGCTGGCGGGTGTAGCCCAAGCCGTTGATTGAGCGTAGGATTCGGTTGCTAAAGCTGAATCTGCCGATCGTCGGAGGCGACACCCGCCATGGTTGATGCTACGCCGTTTCTGCCGGGTCTGTCACCGGTTCAGGGCAAGGCGGTGGTCGCCCGCTTTGATGGCGGCCGGCTGTCCTCGGAGGGCGGATTGCTGGCGCTGCGCGAGATCGAGCGCCGGCTGGGATTGGCCAATCGGCTGGCGGCTTGTCTCAAGGACCCGCGGGCACCGGAGAAGGTCGTGCATGGTTTGGCGGAAATCATTCGGTTCCGCATACTGATGATTGCCGCCGGGTACGAGGACGGCAACGACGCCGCCACGCTGCGCCGCGATCCGATGTTCAAGCTGGCGCTGGATCGGTTGCCCTCGGATGAGGAATTGTGCTCGCAGTCGACGATCTCGCGGCTGGAGAACCTGCCTGATGTGCGGGCGCTACTACGCCTCGGCCGGGCGCTGATCGAGCAGTACTGCGCCTCGTTCCGGCAGGTGCCCAAACGCATCGTGCTCGATATCGACGACACCTTCGACCGCGTGCACGGCGGCCAGCAGTTGCGCCTGTTCAATGCCTTTCATGACGATTACGGCTTCCAGCCGATCGTCGTCTTTGACGGCGAGGGGCGTATCGTGACGGCCATGCTGCGGCCCGGCAAGCGGCCGAGCGGCCGGGAGATCGGTGCCTTTGTGCGCCGCCTGGTCGGCGCCATCCGCGCCCTGTGGCCCAAGGTCGAGATCCTGCTGCGCGCCGACAGCCATTATGCCGCTCCGGAAGTGTTTGACTGGTGCCGCGCCAACCGGGTGGACTGGGTCTTCGGCCTCGCTCCCAACGCAGCGCTCTCCCGCCATGTCGCGGCACTGGAGAAGAGCTCTGCCGAACGCTTCAAGGCGGCGCCAACGCGCGGCAAGAGGCGCCGCTTTGTGCAATTCTACGATGCCGCTCAGAGCTGGAGCCGGGTCGAGCGCGTCATCGCCCGGGTCGAGGCCGGGCCCGAGGGAAGCGATACTCGCTTCATCGTGACCAATCTTTCGGGCGGCCGCGCCAAGCATTTGTACGAGGGGCTCTACTGCGCGCGCGGTCAGGCCAAGAACCACATCAAAGCCTGGAAGAACCACCTCGCCGCCGATCGCACCTCCTGCCACGAGGCCGAAGCCAACCAGTTTCGCCTGTTCCTGCACGCCGGCGCTTATTGGCTCTTGTGGTCGATGCGCCGCCTCATGCCCAAACGCTCGATCTGGCGCGTCATGCAGTTCGACACCTTGCGATTGCGCCTGATCAAACTCGCCGCCCGCGTCATCGAGCTGAAAACCCAGATCAAGATCCACCTGCCGTCGGGCGCCCCCGAGCAGGCGATCTTCGCCACGCTCCTCGACCGGCTGCCGCGTCTCGTTACCTGAACGCCGGGGCCTGATGCCCCGCAATCGCCCGCTTCCCTTCAACCTCACGCGCCAACCCGATGCAGACAACCAACCCCGCCACCGCGGCATCGATACCGTTTGCCCAGCCAGCATCCCTGCAATCAAAACGCGAGCCGTAGCATCGGCGCTTTGCCGAGATACTTCGCTCGTGCATAAATCGGGCTAACTTATGCATTGTCGTCTCCCGGCACTCTACTTCAACAATCGCAGGGTGGGTGGCGATGAAGTGGTGGATATTACGAGGACCACGAAGCAGCAAGCGCCCCCACCAGCTGTTCTGAACTCGGCGTCGGTCGGGCTCGCCGAGGCAATCACTCCACAGCAGATAACCGCCTGAAGCGAGAGCGCCCACGATTTTGTCGCGAGCGTGACCAATATCGCGACGCCCCCCATAAGAGCCGAGCACGTCCATAATCACAATCAGGTTGAATGGGCCGGAGGCTGGATCTGACTTCAAGTCCCATTTATTAAAGGAAATATTGCTGAATTCCTGGCACCGTACACGCGCTCTTTCGAGGGCGAGCGGGATGAAGTCGACAGCGGAGAGCCATTCGCATATTTGGGCAAGCCGGGTCGTCAATACACCTTCCGCGCAGCCGATCTCCCACGCTTGCTTGAAGAGGTCGCCATTGCGTGCAATATCCAATAGCTCGATTGCTGCCTGGAATTTCTCGAACTCGAACCCAGTGACCTCATACTTAAACGGGTCACTACGAGCGGTGAAAATTTCTCCGTACCTACTCTGTGTTACCGGTCGCCGTCGCAGCTCGTCTTGCAATTTCAGGGCTAAACGCCAGGCATCGGCGAGTGGTCTGATCGAGGCCAATTCGCGTCGAAGCTGGCGGCCGAGCGGCACATGAGTAAGAGATCGCGAAAGGGGCAACTCGTCTTTCATTATCCGACTTCTCCTAGCAAGAAAAATTAAGGTTAATTTTATTAACCTTCTACTTTATCACCTTTTGCGCTTCAAAACAACGGATGTCGCATACAGATCCCATGCAGTCGGGCGACAAACTCTGGTAAGTCGATATCGCCACCACTGAGCCGAAGGAGCGAGCAATGCAATACGCTACCACTCTTCCCGTTCCACAGCGGACCTGCATCCGGGAAGACTGTGCTATCTTGTTCGTCTCGTTAGAGTTAAGTCGTTCCACCTGGGTTGCAACATCGCTGGCGCCCGGCAGCAAGAAGATGTCCAAGCACACGCTCGTCGGCGGTGACGGGCGCAAACTGCTCGACCTTCTTGCGCGGTTGAAAGTCGTGTGCTGGCGGGACACCGTGTGATGGAGAAGTCAGACCTGCATCCGGGAAGACTGTGCTATCTTGTTCGTCTCGTTAGAGTTGAGTCGTTCCACCTGGGTTGCAACATCGCTGGCGCCCGGCAGCAAGAAGATGTCCAAGCACACGCTCGTCGGCGGTGACGGGCGCAAACTGCTCGACCTTCTTGCGCGGTTGAAAGTCGTGTGCTGGCGGGACACCGTGTGATGGAGAAGTCAGCCTCTGACCGCACTGACAGAGAGTCCGTCATGCCGCAACGTGTTCAATTTCCCGATGCCATCGAACCGTTGGTCCAGTTTATCGAGGAAACGCCGCCGGGTGAGATTCTGGATCGTACCCTGGATAAGCTGCGTGCCGGGGTACCGACGCAGTTGCTCGCCTCGAATCCCAACTCGGCGTCCTCAGTCGCCGGTATCGGCCGATGCAAGATCTACATCGGGTCCGCCGGATCATGCGCTACAGCGGTGGCCACCCCAAATTCCGCGAGCGCTGCGAAGCCGTCGTGGCGGACGGATATCGTGAGCTGTCGCTGGCTTAGGCGCGACAACGGCGGCCAGGCGGGCCAGCCGGCGGTAGCTCAGAACCGAAGTTAGCGACACAGCGAACGAAGTACAAATAGATCGGGCAGGACACTAAAGAAAGGCGCAGGAAACGTCGCCAACTCGCGCGCGGCATTGCAAATCTCCTTGATGATCCGGTAAGTCAACAACCGGTGCCAAAGTCCGGTTTAGTTATTGCGGGTTCCCAACCCGGCAACTTTCGTTCAACCTCGACAGCGCATGCTGTGCTGTGATCGAGTTGATCTGTAGTTTTACTAGATGACCTCTGATCTTGCGACAGAGGTCATCGGCACCGGCATAGCGGGTGGCATCGTCATCCCAAAACCGCCGCTCCGCGTTCCAGTAGTCAGCTTCAACTAGAAACGACACCCCATAATAATAAGCTTCATCGACGGAATCAGAGACGCCGGGATCTTCCCGGAACTCTCCGTCCGGCCTAATGGAGTCGCGGAGTGTCCAATTTATCATTGCGCGGATTTCCGTCCGCGCCTGATCAATTTCTTCTGGCGTCATGTACGGCCAACCCAGGCGCAGGATCCTAACCACATCGTAGTTGTTGTGATTGCTGTATTGGCCGTTGTGTCTCCAGCCGAACGGATATGCTACGTCCTTGATCGCAAGTGTCGTTTCGATGATCTGCGGCCAATGATTTACGGCGCCTTTTCGGTACGCAATGATGTGATAGGTCTGGCTTAGGTCAGCGGCCCGAATGATTTCACGCCCGGACATGATCCAAGGTCCCCAGTAACCCAAGATCGGGTCCTGCGTGTCGTCCAGAAAGCGCCGATAAGCATCGACATATGGTTGGTCGATGAAAGGTGCCCCGTTAGCCTGCAACAGGGTTCGCAACTTTTCCTTGAATAGAACCTGTGATAGCGCTCCCTCTAAAGCATTCAATTCCTTCCGCTCATAGATGCCGGTCTTAGCAATCTGAGAAATCTGTAGGCGATACAAATACGGGATCAGGACCTGCGAGCTGTTGATCTTTTGGAGTACCTCGAATGGATACTTCAGCCTTGGAGGGCGCCCATCGCCCGGCGCACGGAGATCGCCAAGGAAATCGGCGATTCCGTCGATCTTTTCGAACCAGGCACGATAGCAGGCTCCCCAGGAGCCATCCGGTGTCTGTCGTAGAGCGAAGCCCTGATCCTTCGTTGCGAGACTGTGTTCAATCGCCTCGAGCTGTTGGTCTAGCTTAGGCCATTCAGCAGTGTAGTTGAGCAACCACTCCGCCTCGATGATCATTCGCCGTGAGCAAGCAAATGTCTTGCCTTTCTTCTCTCTGCTTGAAAGTTTGAGTTTAAGTGCGTCGAGGTGCTTTTCCCGTACCGCTTTGTGCGCGAGATACGCTGGATCATACTGCTCGAATTCCCGGGTAATCAGCGCGCGCACATTGCGTTGCTCACGGGCACCGTGGCGCGTGGCCATCGCCTGCAGTGCTTCATTGACGGCTTTCAGCTGGGCAGAACCTCGGGGTGCGGCATTATCGAGATCGGGCTCGGGCGAATATGCGCCTGGTTTTCTAGATGCCTCACTTGCCGGATAATCTAGAAGGGTGCCTTCCAGGTTGTATACTTCGACGGTGGGCAATGGAACTTCGACGCTTTGTGCGGAGTTGCAAAACATTATCCAACCGTCGAACACTGCGCCGATTGCAACCATCCCTGCAATCATCCCGCTTCTTGAGAAAATTTTTTGCCCCGTGATGACTGACGCAACCGCGAGCAAAATCAACTGGGCCCGTCCGATCAAGCAGTGCCACACTGGGGTTTTGCCGGAAACTCTGACAAGCGAGCGGGCCTGTTTGCTCCGGACGTTTCCCGAGGTCATCACATCGGCTCGGCAAAAAGAGGTCTCGATATGAACGAGGAAGCCCGCGCTGCAACCTCGCCAGCCATTTTCTGGGCTAATCGTCGTCATCGAGTGTGAATCCGACCTGAGAGGTGGACCTGGTAACGCGAGCTTGGCATTTCGAGATGTCCGCGCGTCTCCATCACCTCGAACCACAGACCTGCGCAGAGGCCGCCAAGTGGGGCGATGGCGTTCTGGATCGCCGAGGCTTTTTTCCGAAGAGCCTACGACCTGAAAGATTCGGTGCATCGCATTGCTTCCAATGACAGGACCCGGCCGCGCCGCCATCTGCTATCAAACACTACCGGGCTCGCTTTCTCCCGCTTTGCCTGCGTCGGCTCGAGCCGGCGGCAAAGCACCACGAGCCCATCGCCGAACGTGAGCTCGAACATTCGCATTACTACTAGCCCGATCGATGCACGAGGGCTGGCGGATGTAGCCCAAGCCGTTGATTGAGCGTAGGATTCGGTTGCTAAAGCTGAAGCTGCTGATCGTCGGAGGCGACACCCGCGATCGTTGATGCTACGCCGTTTCTGCCGGGTCTGTCACCGGTTCAGGGCAGGGTGGTGGTCGCCCGCTTTGATGGTGGCCGGCTGTCCTCGGAGGGTGGGCTGCTGGCGCTGCGCGAGATCGAGCGCCGACTGAGATTGGCCTCGGCTGGCGGCTTGTCTCAAGGACCCGCGGGCGCCGGAGAAGATCGTGCATGGTTTGGCGGAAATCATTCGGTTCCGCATGCTGATGATTGCCGCCGGGTACGAGGACGGCAACGACGCCGCCACGCTGCGCCGCGATCCGATGTTCAAACTGGCGCTGGATAGGTTGCCGTCGGATGAGGAGTTGTGCTCGCAGTCGACGATCTCGCGGCTGGAGAACCTGCCTGATGTGCGAGCGCTGCTGCGCCTCGGCCGAGCGTTGATCGAGCAGTACTGCGCCTCGTTCCGGCAGGTGCCCAAACGCATTCCCCGAGCCACGGGACCGATACCGCATGCTTAGTTCGCATCATTGCAACCAAAAGACGAGCAGTAGGATCCGCGCTTTGCCGACGCACTGCGTTCGTGCATAAACCGGGCTAGCCCGGATTAGGCATGAGAGCTGGCGGGTGTAGCGCAAGCCATTGATCGGGCGTAAGATTCGGTTGTCGAAGCTGAATCTGCCGATCGTCGGAGGCGGCACCCGCCATGGTTGATGTTACGCCGTTTCTGCCGGGCTTGTCACCGGTTCAGGGCAAGGCTGTGGTCGCCCGTTTTGACGGCGGCCGGCTGTCTTCGGAAGGCGGATTGCTGGCCTTGCGCGAGATCGAAAGTCGGCTGGGATTGGCCGACCGCTTGGCCGCATGTCTGAAGGACCCGCGTGCGCCGGAGCGGGTTGTGCACCGGTTGGCCGCGATCATTCGCTTTCGCGTGCTGATGATCGCCGCCGGTTATGAAGACGGCAACGATGCCGATTCGCTGCGTGCCGACCCGATGTTCAAGCTGGCGCTGGATCGGTTGCCCTCGGATGAAGAATTGTGTTCGCAATCGACGATCTCGCGACCGGAAAACCTGCCCGACGCACGGGCGCTGTTGCGTCTGGGGCGGGCGTTGATCGAGCAGTACTGCGCCTCGTTCCGCCGGGTGCCGAAGCGCATCGTGCTCGATGTCGACGACACTTTCGACCGCGTGCACGGCGGCCAGCAATTACGCCTGTTCAATGCCTTCCATGACGATTACGGCTTCCAGCCGATCGTCGTGTTCACGCCTGCCCTCGCGAAAGCGGGGGGCGAGGGGCGTTTCGTCACCGCGCTGTTGCGCCCGGGCAAGCGGCCGGGCGGCCATGAGATCCGCGCCTTTCTGCGCCGCCTGGTTGGCGCCATCCGCGCCTTCTGGCCGCGGATCGAGATCCTGTTGCGCGCCGATTCTCACTACGCCTGCCCGCAAGTCTTCGACTGGTGCCGCGAGAACCGGGTCGATTGGGTGCTGGGGCTGGCGCCCAATACGGCGCTGCGGCGCCATGTCGAGGCGCTGGAAAAAACCACTGCCGAACGCTTCACCACGGCGCCGGCGCGCGGCAAGGTGCGGCGCTTTGCGCAATTCCACGATGCCGCCGGCAGCTGGAGCCGGGTCGAGCGCATCATCGCGCGGGTCGAGGCCGGTGCCGCGGGTATCGACACCCGCTTTATCGTCACCAACCTGGAGGGCGGCCGCGCCAAGCCGCTCTATGAGCGGCTCTACTGCGCGCGCGGTCAGGCGGAGAACCACATCAAGGCGTGGAAGAACCATCTCGCCGCCGACCGCACATCCTGTCATGAGGCCACCGCCAACCAGTTCCGCCTCTTCCTTCACGCTGGTGCCTATTGGCTCCTCTGGTCGATACGCCGGCTGATGCCCAAAGGCTCGGCCTGGCGCGTCATGCAGTTCGACACTCTGCGGCTGCGCCTCATCAAGATCGCCGCCCGCGTCGTCGAACTGAAAAAGCAGATCAAGATCCACCTGCCGTCGAGCACCCCCGATCAGTCGGTCTTTGGCATCATCCTCAACCGCCTGCCGCGCCTGGTCACCTGAAAACCGGGGCACGGTGCCCCGCCGCCCTACTCCTGCCTTCAACCCCCAGCGCCTAGCCGATCCAGACAAACAAACCCCGCTGCGGCGGGATCGACACCCCCATGCCAGCCCCGACCAGCTGCAACTAAAAAGTGACCGCCATGATCTACGCTATGCCGATGTACTTCGCTCCTGCATAGATCAGGCTAGCTGTCTCACCCTTGAGTTTCCAAAGGCGAGGGTCCGGGGATTGTCGCGGCGCGCGGGCGGGCGTACGCTGTTGCGTACCGTTAACCAAAATTGACAGGCTGAGCGTGATGGCGAGCGCATCCACGGGCCAGCAAGCTCACACAGCCGCCGAACAATACGAATACGATTACGACTATATTCCGCCACTGGCGCTGATCAAATCCGTCCCGGGTTTGGGGTTTTCGCTCGAATGGGCGGTATTGGTCTTCGCGGTCGGGCTCAGGGTGCTGGTGAACCTGATCGCCCTGAAGATCGATAAGGATCTGACCGATATCGATCGAGAACTCGCCGATATCATAAAGGGTATAGAAAATCGCGATCTGAAGGCGACCTTGCTTGCCCTGTTGGCGGTGGTCGTGGAGATCGCAGCTGCCTATGCCGACTTCAGGGCGCTGGAACAGCAGGTGAAGGCTATTGCGGCGGATACCGGAAGCGGGAACTACGATAAGGCCAAGCAGGATTTCGCAGTGCTTCTGACCACACTGGCGCGGCTGATTAGCGCGGGGCTGCCGTCGGGGCCGGCCAAGAGCCTCGACGATTACAAGAACCTCTTCAAGACCTTGCCGTTGCCGCCGATTGCAGACACGTTCCAAGACGACACCGTGTTTGCCGATATACGCGTCGCCGGGCCCAATCCGTTGGTGATCGTCAAGATGACCGGCCCGATCGCCAAATTCCCGGTCACCAATCAGCAGTTCCAGAGCGTCATGGGCAATAACGACGATCTCGATACGGCGATTGCGCAGGGTCGCGTTTATATTGCCGATTATGCAGCACTCGACTGGCTGGTGAATGGCAGCTATCTGATCTACCAGAAATACCTGTGGGCGCCGCTCGCGATGTTCGCGGTGCCACAGGGAACCGGCGCGGGGCGGCGGTTGCAGCCTGTGGCGATCCAAGTGGGCGAGCAGCCGGGGTCCGGCGATCCGATCGTCACCCGGCCGCCTCCCAACACCGCGTCACCCGACTGGGACAAGGCCAAGACCGCCGTGCAGATCGCCGACGGCAATTACCACGAGGCAGTCAGCCATCTTGGCCAGACCCATCTGGTGGTCGAAGCCTTCATCATGGCGACTAACAACCAGCTTTCTGGCCACCCCGTTTACACTCTGCTGTGGCCGCATTTCGAGGGCACATTGTTCATCAACAATGCCGCACAGGCGAAGCTCGTCGCACCGGGCGGAACCGTGGACGCGATCCTGAGCGGCACTATCGACAGTTCGCGGGTCGCGGCGGTCAAGGGCACACAGGCGATCCTGTTCAATTTCAGCACCTCCTCGCCGCCCGAATTGTTCGCCGGCAGAGGCGTCGACGACGCGCAACAGCTTCCCTACTACCCGTATCGGGACGTTGCCCTTCCTATCTGGAACGCGATTCTCGGATGGACCACCGATTATGTCGCCACGGTCTATGCCACCGACGATAGCCCGGCCAACGATCGGCAGCTGCAGAACTGGGTTGCCGAATTGACCTCTCATCAGGGCGGACGGGTCAAAAATGTCGGCGTTGTCGTGAACGGGATCGAGGTCATCCGGACCCGGGAACAACTCGCCAAAGTTTTGGCGATCATTATATTCACGGCCAGCGCGCAGCACTCGGCGGTGAATTTTCCTCAGGCCTCGATCATGAGCTTTGCGCCGGCGATGCCGCTCGCCGGCTACAGCCCGACGCCGTCCGCCGCACCATGGCTGGCGATGCTGCCGCCGCTCGATCAGGCCCTGACCCAGCTCAATCTCGGCACGCTATTGGGTTCGGTTCACTACACCAGGCTCGGGCAATACGGCAGCGACTATTTTACAGATCCGAAAGTCCAGACGGCCTTGGACAAATTCCAGAAGGCGCTTACGGCGATCGAAGAAAGCATGAACAATAGCGGTCTTGCGACAACCTATCCGTACCTGCTGCCCAGCCTTGTTCCGCAAAGCATCAATATCTGATCCAGCCGCTTAGAGCGGGATCACCAGCAATGTGTCGATCTTCTGGGCTGTCGAGGATGACGAGGCGTACGCCGCACGCGTCGGGCGGCGCATGGTGGCAATGCTGCGATCGTAGCTGTCGGCCAATTCGCGCAATGTAGCGCCCTGCGCGCGCCGTCTGGTGGCCTCTTTGAGGGGGCCGGCGCAGGAACACCAGCGCGCGCACATCCTCGAACCAGTGGCCAAAGGGCGAGGAACGGGAGAAGGTGCCGCCGCCGATCACGCGGCAGATGCGGTGAAGCACCGATTCGGCCAGTTCTGCAATTGCTGTCTTTGCCTGCACCGCGCGCAGACGGCTGTCCTGACCTTCCTCCATTGCGCGCAGCATTCTCTCATAAGCTTGCTGTATTAACCAGAACTCCAGCTCCGCTCTCGTCCATTTCAGCCGCTCAAAGCCGCGCATCCCATCGCGTCGGCGCGCCACCTGTTCGCGCGCCGTCTCTATCGCGATCTCGGCCACTCCGGCGATGACGGCTGTGAAGCAGCATTGCGTAAGACCCGCGGTGGCCTGCTGAAGCTGCGAGAGCTGTCCTGGCAGGCAATGCGGGACGCCGGGAAATCGTCAAACGACATGGCGTGGCTTTGCGTCGCCGCCATTCCCTGGCCGTCCATGCCGCCGTCAAGGTCACTCCGGCCGAGCCGTCCCACAGAACCCCAGGGAACGGTGACCTGACTATTGCCGTGATCGACGCGCAATTCAGCAAGTCCGGTGACGCGTGCGATTTCTGGACAGAACGTCTGGACACCCGCGATGAACAGATTTTGCTGACTTGGTATGAGCTGGGCGACCCATTATTGGTCCACACCCAGCCCAATTCCACTCCAGGCCGTCCCTATGGGATGTGCACGGTGCTTATCCCGGCGCTCGGCGCGCGGCTGACCCGCAACGGCATCGAAGCCGAAGGCCGGCCCTGGCCGAGGAACCGCGAAGGTCATCCGTCCAGCACCTGCGTACTGGGATTGTGCGAGAGCTGGACGCAGGCTAGATAGGCATCGGCTCGGGGCCATTCAGGACCACTGCGATATCGAAGCACTGCCGCATCTCAGGGATAGTTGTGGAAGTCGGTTCCTTTACTTGGTTTGTGGAGGGTAGCATCGAATTAGTTCGCGAAGGATTGCTGCGGTAACTGTTGTCGTACAAGCGTGCAGTTGACAGCAATCCCGGGCAGGCGCTTGCATCTGGACAAATCGGTGAGCGGCGCCCCTGTGCGCGGAAGAGAAACATGAGGTCGGATCGTGGGCGGCAAACACCGCCGCCCAACACTTGGAGCACGGTCCTTGTCGCGCCTGATCGCCATTGCGTCCCCTTTCCGTAGATTGACCGATCTCGATGCAGTTGGCGCGAATGCCGTATGGAGCGTTCTGCAGAGCGAGCTGCCTGACACCTGCCGCAGCCGACCGCATCAGCTGAGCTGCTGTAAGGGGGCAACGAGACCGGCAATCCGGGCTAACCGGCACGATCCGGTCGTCTGAATTCACGGCAGTGATCAACGCGGTGGGAACCTCTGCGACAGCGATCAGAGGCATTCTCCGCAAATGCTTTTCAAACCTATTCAAAAAATCTACGGCAGGATGTTTTGGTGACGGCGGAACTGACGTTGGTAGGGACGCCCTATATGGAACATATCAGGAACGGAAGTGCGCTAACCCCTGCTATCCTTTCGCATCAAAGGAACGTCACATGGACAGTCTTCCAACGGGCTCAACTCAGTCTTGGCTCATCGTGGCGGCGGTGGCATTCAGCCCCGTAATTGTCCTGGTCCTCGCCGATGCCCTTGGATGGCTCATCCGTCAAGCAAGGGGAAAAGGGGGAGTGACTACTGTCGGTCAAGACGCAAGCGGGGTCCGCCAATGAGCAGTGCTCGGACTGGGGTGGTGGGGACGGTCATTGGGGCGTTCGTCCCATTGAGCCCAGTCGTGGCGTCCCTGATCGTCATCGCGGCGCGGGTCGAGCGCGACGGTATTGCGCCAGCGGGCTCGCCCGGCTGAGCATCGGGAGAAGGGGAGGGAGCAAACCGGCGCGCGGCCCGCCCGCCGAATTGATCCTGACCCGTCCCGAGCCGAAATCTGGCGAGCGCGCCGGAATGGCGGCAATCTCCCTAAATCCATTTCAAACGTCGTCTAAAAAAGTCAACAGCGGATGCGTTCCTGACGCCAAAACCGACAGTCTATAGGACAAATCCGCGGACAGTAGAGGTCTTGCAGACGAAACCGAGGAGAACGCAAGTGGACTTTAGGACAGACGAAGCCCAGTTGCTCGGGCTATGGGCGGCTACACGATTGCTGGGCGAGATCCGCGGGCTCGAAAACCGGGGAGACCAAGCCGAACTCTTAACCAAGGCCCAAATACTTTTGACCGCGTTCATGGTTGGGCTGGAACCGCTGGGTCCCGATCAGACCAGCTTGGGCTCTCCGAGAGCCGGTCTCGGCCAGGTGGTGTGGTTTGGCGCTTAGGGGAATGGGGGGATCTGGGATGGGCATTTTCTTTACCGGCTCGGTGCAGTCCTGGCTCGCGGTGGCGACGGCGACCCTCAGCCCATTGGTTGCGCTAATCGTTGGGTTCGAGGGCGCCGGTTGGTTGCTCCGATAATTTCCTGTTCTTCCCGATCGTCAACTACACCACGGCGATCACGAGACGGTGCGCGAAATGCTGACCGACCCCAGCACTTTGCTTGGCCTCAGTGACGGCGGCGCGCATTGCGGCGCTATCGTCGATGCCAGCGTGCCGTCGTTCATGCTGTCGCATTGGGGCCGCGACCGGAAGCGCGGACCCGGCCTGCCGCTGCCGCAGCTCGTCAAGATGCAGACCAGCGAGACCGCCGATTTCTTCGGTTTCAAGGATCGCGGCCGGCTGCGCCCGGGGCTGCGCGCCGACGTCAACATCATCGACTTCGACGGGCTGCGCCTGCACCAGCCCGAGGTCGTGCACGACCTGCCGGCCGGCGGCCGCCGGCTCGTGCAGCGTGTCGACGGCTACCGCGCGACTTTCGTCGCCGGGACCCCAGTCTTCGAAAATGGCGAAGACACTGGCGGCCGCCCCGGCCGCCTGG
>CAVTQA010000025.1:0-41372 GCA_963736715.1 uncultured Alphaproteobacteria bacterium
GGGAACGGCCGATTTCCGCCTATTCAGATTTCCTGCTGGGCGTCGGCCAATGGCCGAAATGGGGCAGGAAGAGCCGTTACCGCCGCGAGAGTTGAAGGGTCGAAAAGGGAATTCGAACTGAGGCATTACGGGGCTTGCCGCTGGCGCCAGGTCAGGAGAACGCTATTTTTATCGCATGCTCAGGTTCGCCTTCGTCGTCGTTTTCACTCTGACAACAGCACTTCTGCTCGCGCCGTCGTCTTCGGTCGCCTTCGACCTGTTTGCGACGCACGAGGTGACGGTGCAATTCGCGACCCAGGACGGGAAGCCGCTGGCGAACGCCGAAGTGCAGGTGTTCCCCCCTGGCGACGGTAAAACTCCCGCGATCACCGGGCGCACCGATGCTCAAGGCAAATTTGTTTTCGAGGCCGATCAGGACGGCTTCTGGAGCGCCGAGGCGAAGGGCGCGGATCAGGTCGCGCGGGTAATGATCCGTGTCGGCGGCGAATCACAGCAGCCGCAGAGCCGGATTTCGCCGTTTCTCGTGATCGGCGTGCTCGCCATTCTGCTGGCTCTCGCGATTTGGTACCGCTTGCTGCGCGCCCGAAACCGCCGGCCGCGGTCCTGAGAGACCGGCTCAAAATCCATTGAGGATTTGTAAAAGATTACCGTTAATCGCCTCCCCGGCGAAAGCCGGGGCCCATCGTTCCGCCGCACGAGCCTGTCATCATTGGTAAGCCTTGCAATTGCTTGAAAAGTTCGCGGCGGCGGGATCATGGGTCCCGGCTTTCGTCGGGATAGCGAGGGTATTGTGCGTAACCCGGGTTTCATCCGGGACAGGCGTGAGATTCATCTCGATATCCGCGTCCACGTGGCTCCTGACTACAGCAGCTCTGCTGGCCGCCTCGGTGCCGACGGCCGCCGCCGGTCTTGCGCTGGTGCTCGCCGTCGACGTGTCGGCCAGTGTAACGGCCAATTCCTATCTGCTGCAGCGCGACGGGATTGCGCGGGCGTTCGAGAACCCCCGCCTCGTCAGCACGATCTCGGCGGTTCCCGGGGGCATCGAAGCGCTCGTGCTCGAATGGTCCGATCCCGAACGCATCGCGGTCACGGTCGTGTGGACGCCGCTCAAGGACGCCAACGGAGCCGCCGCCTTTGCCGCCGCCATCCGCGCGACGCAGCGCAGCTCTCAAGGGCTCACTGCGATCGGTCCGGCGCTGCTCGCCGCCGCCGCGACCTTCGAGCATATGCCCGAGCCGGCGGAACGTCGGATCATCGACATTTCAGGCGACGGCATGGCCAATTTCGGCCTGGCGCCGAGCGTGGCGCGCGACCGCATTCTGGCGGCGGGGATTTCGATAAACGGGCTGCCGATCCTTACCGAGGAGCCGTGGCTGGAGGCGTATTACCGCAGCAACGTAATCGGCGGCCCCGGCGCCTTTGTCGTCGCCGCTCGGGATTTTCGCAGCTTTGCCGACGCGATCCTGCACAAGCTGGTGCAAGAGATCGCCGAGGCGCCCAGCGCTCAGATGCAGTAAGTGCGGATCGGCGCGAAACCGTTGAACCCGACCGAGGCGTAGCTCGCCGTGTAGGCGCCGGCCGACAAGATCTCGACCTTGTCGCCGACCCGCAAGGCGAGCGGCATCCGGTATTCGGTCTTTTCGTAGAGGATGTCGGCGCTGTCGCAGGTCGGGCCGGCGAGCACGACGCGACCGGCCGACCCGCCGCGGCCGGGCGTCGCAATGCGGTATTTGATGGCCTCGTCCATAGTCTCGGCCAGCCCGTTGAACTTGCCGACGTCGAGATAGACCCAGCGCCGGTCGTCGCCGCCGCCTTTTTCGGCAATCAACACGACCTCGCTCTGAATGACCCCGGCATCGCCGACCAGCGAGCGCCCCGGCTCGATGATGATCTCGGGCAGGTCATTGCCGAAATGCCGCGTGATCGCTGCCATCACGGCCCGAGCGTAGCGCTCCACCCCCGGCACATCGCCGCTGTAATGCGCCGGGAAGCCGCCGCCGATATTGACCATCCGCAGGTTGATATCGGCCTCGGCAAGCGCCGAGAACATCCGCGCCGCGGTGCCGACCGCGCCGTCCCATTGCCCCAGGTCGGTCTGCTGCGAGCCGACATGGAACGAAATGCCATAGGGGTCGAGGCCCGCGTCACGGGCCTGGCGCAATAGCTCGATCGCCATCTCCGGGGCGCAGCCGAATTTGCGCGACAATGGCCACTCGGCCCCGTCGCAGGTGACGAGGATGCGGCAGAAGACTCTTGCGCCGGGGGCGGCGCGCGCCAGCTTTTCGAGTTCGTGGGCGCTGTCGAAGGCAAACAGCCGCACCCCGGCCTCGTAGGCCCAGGCGATATCCTTTTCTTTCTTGATCGTATTGCCGAAAGACAGCCGGTCGGGGGCGATCCCGTTGCCGAGGCAGAGCCCGATTTCGCCGCGGCTCGCGACGTCGAAACTGGCGTCCTTCCGGCTGAGCACGCCGACGATCTCGGCGGCCGGATTGGCCTTGACCGCATAATAAATCCGGGCAAGCGGCAAATAGTGCCGCAGCGCCTCATAGGCAGCGACGATCAGGTCGAGATCGACAACAAGGCAAGGGGTCTCGGGGGTTTGCTCGGCAAGAAAACGGGCGATCCTCTCGCTCATGAGCCGGGTCATCCTTATTGCGAGGCGGCTAAACGCAATCGGTGGCGCCGGACGACGACCAAGACCTCACCCCGGGCATCCCACAGGGCGCAGCCTCGGTTCAGCGAACGCGAAACCGAAACGAATACCGGCGCGGCCTCATCGAGGCCGCCCGGCCGGAATTTTGCGGATTAGCCTAAACTACTCGGGTCGATGACCCGGTTACCCCGCCCGCGCAGACGCGTGCCGCGAAGGTTGGCGTCAGGGCAGGGCGCCACGCCGCCCCTTGATCGGAAAGCAACCATACCGTCCTCCCTCTCGGGACCGGCCCCGTAGCGATGCGTTAGGCCGGGCTGCCAAAAAGGACGCGTTACGTCGTTGCATAACCACCATGGGCCATAGGCACGTGCGAGTGCGTCGAGAGCCCGATAGATACGCTCATCCCCCGGCGACGCAAGGGGAAACTTGGAGGGAGGTGAAGGTTTGATGACAATTTTGCGGAGGCGGTCCAGCGATTGCCGGTCATTAATGCGGCATATGTCGCGGTACTCGCGCAGAGGCTGGGCAAGTGTGCGCTGCATTGGGTGCGATGCGTGCGTGATCGAGATGCGCCCCCGGCTGTGCCGGGCGCTCCCTAGCGGTTGCCGACGGCAAACTGCTGGTTCCGAATTTCGACGGTGAGCTTGGCCGGACTACGCTATCTCAGCCGCGACGCCCGGCTGAGCGCTGGGCACGCCGTTCGGCGAGCGGGATGACGAGGCCAGGATGCTGTGCGGCGACCCGCTCCTGGGCGGCCTCGATGATCAGTTTCAACAGGTCGGAGTAACGCAGCCCCGCCATCTCCGCCATCAGATTGAGCTTGCCGTCCCAGCACCAGCCGGGGTTAGGGTTGACCTCGAGCAGCCGGATCTCGCCCTCGGCATCGGCGCGGAAATCGAAGCGCGCATAATCTCGGCAGCCGAGCCGCTCGAACAGGATGTTCGAGTAATCGACGATCTTGCGGCGGGCCTCCTCGTCGAGCCGCGCCTCGCGATAGCCGATCTGCGTCCAGTAGGGCGAGTCGGGGACCCATTTCAATTCGTAGGGCAGCAGTTGCGGCAGTGCCGGATCGAGCCGCGAGTAGTCGACTTCGAGGGGCGGCAGTACCCGGTAGCCTTGTCCCGGATTGCCGATGATCCCGATCGAATATTCGGGACCGGTCAGAAATTCCTGGATCAGGATTGGGCAGCCCGGCATCTGCTCGCGCAACCGGCCGAGGCGGGTGATCGCCTCCTCCCAGGTATGAACCACCGCATCCTTGGTGATGCCGATCGACGAGTCGCCGTAGTTCGGCTTGATCAATGCCGGGAACACCGACGGGATCGTCGCCGCCAGATCGTCCGAGTTGAAGTAGGTCTCTGCCGGCACCGGCACGTCGATCGCCTGGGCGATGCCGCGCACCAATGACTTGTTGTAGCAGAGGCCGAGGCAGCTGGGTCCGGCGCCGCTGTAGGGGATGTCGAGCATCTCCAGCAATGCCGGCACATGCATTTCCATAAAGGCGTCGTTGTTGAAGCCCTCGTCGCAGAAATTGAGGACGAAATGCGGGCGGCTCGCCCTGAGATCAGCAAACAGCGACGCGTGATTGTCGACAAAACGAAAGCGGTAGTCGGGGAGCTCGCGCAGCGCCGTTTTGAGCCGGTCGATCGTCTCGATATCCTCTTCGCCAAAGCGCCCGTTGCGTTTGACCGAATCGGGCAGGCGCGGGTCGCCGAGGATGACGGTGACGTCCGAAAACAGCGCGGCACGGTGCGGCCGGCGCGCCCGGCGCGGCGCCTCGCAGGTCACGAACAGCCGGTGGGCCACCATGCCCAGATCCTGGTTGCGGTGGGAATCCGGCGCCAGCAGCGAGTGAAAGCGGACATTGGCGAACCCGGCGCCGGTGAGCAGCGCCTCAAGGCGTTCCTTCGAATAGAGCCGCTCGGCATAAAACTGATCGGCGATGACGCCGCGCTCGGCATGCACCACGACCTCGCGGCTGATCAGCCGGTCGCCGTCGCCGGCGAGATCGCGCTCGCGGCAAACGAAATGGTTCTGGTCGACCCACTCCCAGGAGCGCGGCTCGAAATGATGGCGCATCCAGTCGCCGTCCATCAAATCCATGACGAGGGACCCGCCCGAGGCGAGGGCGCGGTTGACCGCTTCGAGCACGGCGAGATCGTCCTCCGGACGCTCGAAATAGCCGAACGAGTTCCCCAGGATGCAGACGCAGTGAAAGTCTCCGTCGCCCAGGCGAAACCGCCGCGCATCGCCTTCGTGAAACGAGACTTGCAGGTTGCGCTGCTTGGCGCGCTTGCGGGCCAGACGGATCAGATAGCGGGAGCGGTCGAGGCCGGTGACGTTGGGAAAGCCGCGGCTGGCGAGCTCGAGTGAATGGCGCCCTTGGCCACAGCAGAGGTCCAGAATGCGGTCATTGCGCTCGAGCCCGATGCTGCGGATCAATAAATCGACTTCATCGGCCGTATTGCGATCGTTCTCAATGATGTCGCCGTCGGTTTCGAGATAGAGCGAGTTGAACAAAGTGCGCCACCAGTCGGACGGCAAGTGGCGTTCGAGATCCGAGACCGGACCCAATGTCCGCGCGCCGATGCGCCTGTCCGGCTCGGCATGGTCGAGATCCGGGCCGATCGAGCCGGTGTGGGCCAGGTGAGCCTTGGCACCGGGCCTCGCACCGTTGGCTTTCTTCCCCATATCGATCTACCTCGGCTTTCCGGATATCAAAAAGCGGCTTCCCATTGAGGGGAACCGCCGACCAAGAATGTCTTGTCGGGTTGCATCAGCAGCATCGGAGCCGGCCGTCGGCGCGATCTGGAGCGAGCATCAGGTGGTCAGTAGCCAGCTTGGAAAGGGCTTACGCGAGCGGTCGTGCAGGCCAGCGGCGGCGAGGAGCGCATTGTCGCTCAAAAAATCCGGTTTCCGGCTTGGCGAACAGCGGAAGTCGGCGACAAGTTCGGAATAAATGCCTCAGCTTTCAAGGCGGCATTTTCTTTGCGGCGGAATTATTCTGGCTGAGCCGCAAATCGGTCGGTGTGAAACAGCACGGCAGCTTCCGACCCGCGCACAAGGCCGAATTGGGGGATCATGGAACTGTATGCAATTCGATCGTTCCGAGGCGAACGCCCTTCGCCAGATCGATGACGACAAGCTGCCTTCCGCCCTCGGGCAGCGCCAAGGCGAGGATCAGCCGGTCCGGCCCCGCCGTCATCGCCTCGATGCGGGCGCCGCGCGGAATTTCGATCGGCGGAGCAGCGAACCCATGAGCCGTGGCGGCGGGTCCGCCGCGCGACACTCTGCCGGCAATGACCACGAGCAGAGCTGCGAAGCCGACGACGAGCATCACGCCCATCACGACAACCAGGATCTTGAGCGCGCGCACCGGATTAGAACTCGAGCTAAATCAAATCCGTCCTACCGCCGAAGCTCAGGGCTATAAAGCACCAGCCCCGGCACAGTGCTCGCTCCCCTTGGCCGGGCTTGGCCCGGCCATCCACGTCTTCAAGCCAGCCGATCGTAAAGATCTTCCCAGTCGGGGTTATCTCGGTGGATCAGGCGAATTTCCCAGGCGCGAGACCAGTGCTTTATGTTCATTTCCCGCTGTTTTGCGGGGAGCATATTTGTGTGCTGCTCTGCATAGGCTAACCGCGTTAAGCCGTATCGCTTGGTGAATCCATCGGCTGCACCCTCCCGGTTCCCATATGCGCCGCGCGAGATTGACCGTGCTACCCACATACAGCGGACCGTTGCGCCGGTTTGTCAGAATGTATACCCATCCGCCCATCATATCAGAGTCAGCAAATAACCGTGTCCTTGCAATAAAGACGTGGATGGCCGGGTCGAGCCCGGCCAAGGGGAGATGCTGGCCGCTGATAAAATGATCGCTATCCGGGCCAGCGCGGGCGATGCCGGACAGCGGCTCGATCGCGTCTTGGCGCAGCATCTGTCGCTGCTGTCGCGCACGAGGCTGAAACGCCTGATCGAGACCGGCCAGGTCACCCATGAGGGAACTGTTTTGCGCGATCCGTCGCTGCGCGTGCGATACGACCAGAATTTCGTCGTATTTCTCCCGCAGATTGAGGATGCCGCGCCGGTCGCACAGCCGATCGCACTCGATATCCGCTTCGAGGATGCACACCTGATCGTCATCGACAAGCCGGCGGGCATGGTTGTCCATCCGGCGCCGGGAAATCCCGACGGCACTCTCGTCAACGCCCTGCTCGGCCACTGCAGCGCGAGCCTGTCCGGTATTGGCGGGGTCCGCCGCCCCGGCATCGTGCATCGGCTCGACAAGGACACCAGCGGCCTGATGGTCGTCGCCAAGACAGAGGAAGCACACCATGCATTGTCGCGCGATTTTGCCGCACGCCGCATCGATCGCGCCTACACCGCCTTCGTCTGCGGGGTACCGTCCGTGTCGGCGGGTGAGATCGTCGGCAACATCGGCCGCAGCGGAGTGAACCGCAAAAAGATGGCGGTCGTAGCAAATGAAAAGGGGAAACCGGCGATCACCCGGTATCGGGTCGAGCGCGTGTTCAACATCCATGCGGCGCAAATAGAATGCCGCCTGGCTACGGGCCGGACCCACCAGATCCGGGTTCATTTCGCTCATCTCGGCCATCCGTTGATCGGCGATCCGCTCTATGGCACGCGTGCCGGGCGGACGGTCGCTCGCATCGGGCCGAGCGGTGCGCAAATTGCCGCATTCCCGCGCCAAGCCCTGCACGCCCGGCTGCTCGGCTTCACCCACCCCGTCGAGAAGCGGCCTATGCAGTTCGACAGCCCGCTTCCGGTGGACCTGCGGGAACTGTCACGCAGTTTAGAGCAACTTTAAACTGGACAAAATCCGACTATATTAGTAGGGTATGGGCGTCGGGGGATCGGGACGCTTTCTTCGAGCGTTAGCCCATCACCGACTTGAAACGGAGCAACAATCGTCAATGGCCACTCTTTCGGTACCTTCCATCTCTTCGGAAGGAAACCTGACGCGGTACCTTCAGGAGATCCGCAAATTTCCAATGCTCGAGCCGGAGCAGGAATACATGCTCGCCAAGCGTTGGAAGGAGCACGAGGATCCCCAGGCCGCGCACAAGCTGGTTACGAGCCATTTGCGCCTGGTCGCCAAGATCGCCATGGGCTATCGCGGCTATGGGCTGCCGCTCTCCGAGCTGATCTCGGAGGGCAATGTCGGCATGATGCAGGCGGTCAAGCGCTTTGATCCGGATCGCGGCTTCCGGCTGGCGACCTACGCCATGTGGTGGATCCGCGCGGCGATCCAGGAATACATCCTGCACTCCTGGTCGCTCGTCAAAATGGGCACCACGGCGGCGCAGAAAAAGCTGTTCTTCAACCTGCGCAAGCTCAAGGGGCAGTTGCAGGCGATGGAAGAGGGCGACCTCTCGCCCGAGAATTTGAAAAAAATCGCAACGGAGCTCGATGTTCCTGAGGCCGATGTCGTCAGCATGAACCGGCGCTTAGCGAGCCCCGACCATTCGCTGAATGCACCATTGCGGTCAGACAGCGAGGGCGAATGGCAGGATTGGCTGGTCGACGAGAGCGAGAGCCAGGAGACCCGTCTCGGCGAACGGCAGGAACTCGGATTGCGTCGCGACCTTCTCGAAAAGGCGATGACGCATCTGAACGATCGCGAACGCCACATCCTGACAGAGCGCCGGTTACGCGAGAACCCGACCACCCTCGAGGATCTGTCGCAGCAATACGGCATCTCACGCGAGCGCGTGCGGCAGATCGAGGTGCGCGCCTTCGAAAAGCTGCAAAAGGCGATCAAAGCCGCCGCGATCGAGCGTCGGCTCGTCACCCACTAAACCGGTTTCATTACACCAAAAAAGCCTCTCTCCCGCGGTGCGGGTGAGGGGCTTTGAACAGCCGGCCGCCACAGGTCGGGCGCGGAACGCCGGTTGTCGAAGGCAGGCTCAGCGGTAGCCCCAAAGCAGAGCGGACAGCGAGATAGGCGAAGGCTTGAGCCTCGAGCGCGTCGCCGTGCCAGCCGACCGCTTCCACCGTTCGTACGGCGACACCGAGGCGACGGCCCAGAGCCTCCATCAGCGCCGGGTTGTGCCGGCCGCCGCCGGTCACCAGCCACTGCACTACTGGAGCAGGAAAATGCCGGGCCGCCGCCGCGACCGCCGCCGCCGTCATCTCGGTCAAAGTGGCGGCGCCGTCTTCGAGCGAAAGCCCCGTCGGCAAGGCTCCCCGGAAATCGTCGCGATCGAGCGATTTCGGTGGGAGTTGGTCGAAATACGGAGTTGCCAGAAAATTCTCGACATGGGCCGCCGAAACGGCGCCGCCGCGAGCGAGCGCGCCGTCGAAATCGGCTGCTTCGCCGGTGTGCTGGCGGACCCAATCGTCGACCAATGCGTTGCCGGGTCCGGTGTCGAAGGCGAGGATTTCCCCCGGTCCTCCGATCCACGTGACGTTGGCGACGCCACCGATGTTGAGGACCGCGATCGGCTTCGGCAGGGCCGCGGCAAGGGCTGCATGGTACAGCGGAGCGAGCGGCGCTCCCTCTCCGCCCGCCGCCACGTCGGCCGAGCGGAAATCGGCAACCACATCCAACCCGAGCCGAACCGCCAGCAGCGCGCCGTCGCCGATCTGACATGTGCGGCCTTCGGCCGGGCGATGCAGGATCGTGTGGCCGTGAAATCCGACCACCTCGGCGGCGTTTCCAGGATACTGCCTCAGAAAGTTTTTCACCGCTTCCGCATGGAGCCGGGTCAGCTCCTCCTCCACATCTTCCACCTGGCCGACCCCGCCGAGAACAGACCAAAGCCTTTCGCGGAATTCCGGCGGATAGGGAAAGGTCAGCGCGGCCCCGGGAAGCACCCGGTCGCAGCCATCGGTCTCGATCATCGCAACGTCGATGCCGTCGAGCGAGGTACCGCTCATCAACCCGATCGCACGCCACATCCGCGGCGAGAGTTGTGGCCCGGAACGCGCCCCTATGTTAGATGACGCGGCCATGTCAACACCTCGTTCCACCTTTCTCGCCACAGCGCTCGAACGCGGCTTTGTCCATCAATGCACCGACATGGAAGCCCTCGACGAGCGGTTGCGCGCCGGCCGCCTTGTAGCCTATGTCGGCTATGACTGCACGGCGGACAGTCTGCATGTCGGCAGCCTGGTCGGGATAATGCTGCTGCGTCTCTTTCAGAGGTGCGGGGACAAGCCGATCGTGCTGATGGGCGCCGGCACGACGCGGATCGGCGATCCTTCGGGCAAGGACGAGGCGCGACAACTCCTCGATGATGCGGAAATCGCCCGCAATATGGCTGGCATTCGCAGCATCTTCTCGAAATTCCTCGAGTTCGGCGACGGGCCGAGCGACGCCATAATGGTCAACAATGCGGACTGGCTCGACGAGCTGCGGTACATCCCGCTGCTGCGCGATGTCGGGCGCCATTTCTCGGTCAACCGCATGCTGACGCTGGACAGCGTCCGGCTTCGTCTCGAGCGCGACCAGCCCTTGAGCTTTCTCGAATTCAATTATCCGATCCTGCAGGCCTACGACTTTGGAGAGTTGGCCCGGCGGTATCAATGTGAGCTGCAGATAGGCGGCTCCGACCAATGGGGCAACATCGTCGCCGGCGTCGAGCTCGCCCGGCGGGCGGAGGGGCGCACCCTGTTCGGCTTGACGACGCCGCTGCTCACGACTGCCTCCGGCGCCAAGATGGGCAAGACGGCGCAGGGCGCCGTCTGGCTCAATGGCGAGCGGCTGTCGCCCTACGAATATTGGCAGTTTTGGCGGAACACCGAAGACGTCGATGTCGGGCGCTTTCTGCGTCTCTTCACCGAACTGGATCTCGGCCAGATCGAGCATCTGGAGTGTGGCGACATTAATGAAGCCAAAAAGGTCTTGGCGACCGAGGCCACCGCGCTCTGCCACGGCCGGCAGCACGCGATCGCAGCCGCGGAGAGCGCGCGGGCCGCCTTCGAGGTCGGCGGTTTCGCTCCTGAATTACCGACAGTCTTCGTGCCGAAGGAGGATTTGGCGATCGGCATCGCAGTTTTCGAAATGTTTGCCGCCGCCAAGCTAGCTACTTCCAAAGGTGACGCGCGACGGCTGATCCGCGGCGGCGGCGCTCGGGTCAATGATCGCCCGGTCAAGAGCGAAACAGAAGTTGTCACGCTAGCCGATCTCGATCAGGGCGGGTACATCAAGCTTAGTGCTGGGCGCAAACGGCACGCGTTGGTCAAGTGTCTGAGTTGACGCCATCGCAGGCAGCTGCGGCAAATCGGAGTGACACTGGGGGCGGCGCTTCGTTGACAGGGTTTCGGGGCCTGACTATCGTGCGGCGTGCTTCAGGCGCGATGCGGCGCTTCCTTAGATGAGCGAGCGCGAGCCACCGGATCCGCTGGCGCGCCTTGGCGCAAGGATCGACCGGGCGCGTGCGGGGCGGGTCCGCGGACCGGTTCCGGTCGGTGACCGTTCGGCCATGCAGCAGGGGCTTGGGCTTGGATTGCGCATCGGCATCGAGCTGGTCGTCGCGATCGGTGTCGCGACTGGGCTCGGATGGGCAATCGACCGCTGGCTCGGCACGCGGCCATGGGGGATCATCGTGCTGTTCTTCCTCGGGGTTGCCGCCGGTATGCTGAACGTTTATCGCGCAGTCTCCGGCATCAGCACCCCCGTGGGGTATCGGCGACCCGGCGAAGACGGCCCCGCCCCGAGACCGAGCCAGGACGCGTGGGACGACGACGAGAACTGATATGGCAATAGAACTTCATCCGCTCGAGCAATTCGCAATCGCGCGCATTATCCCTATCCATATCGGCGGGCTCGACGTCTCTTACACGAACGCTGCGCTGATGATGACCATCGCCGTCGTCTCCGTCACCGCGCTGATGGTGCTCGCTACCCGTCGCGCGGCGTTGGTTCCGGGCCGATGGCAATCGGTTGCCGAAATGCTTTACGAGTTCGTCGCCGATATGGTCGACAGCAATATCGGGCAGGGCGGGCGGCAATTCTTTCCCTTCGTCTTTACGCTTTTCGCCTTTATTCTGTTTGCCAACCTGTTGGGAATGATCCCGTACAGCTACACCACAACCAGCCAGATCATCGTGACCTTCGCGCTCGCCGCGGTCGTGTTCATCCTCGTCACGACGATCGGGATCGTCCGGCACGGGTTTCACTTTCTCAGCCTCTTCGTGCCACATGGGGTGCCGAAATTTCTGCTGTTGCTGCTGGTGCCGATCGAGCTCTTGTCCTATTTCATCCGCCCGTTCACTCTGTCGATCCGGCTCTTCGCGAATATGCTGGCCGGACACACGATGCTCGCGATTTTCGGCGGCTTTGCAGCGAGCATTGGGTTGTTCGCATTCTTTCCTACCGGTATCAACGTCCTCCTCGTCGGTCTGGAATTCCTCGTGGCGGTGTTGCAGGCGTATGTATTTGCCATCCTCACCTGCCTTTATCTGAGCGAGGCTATTCATCTGCATTAAAATCGCTTCGCCTCACCCTTCAACCAACGGAAAACCACTATGGATCTCGCTGCCGCCAAAATGATCGGGGCCGGCCTTGCCTGCATTGCGCTCGTCGGAGCCGGTGTCGGCATCGGCAATGTGTTCTCGGCGTTGATAAGCTCGGTCGCGCGCAACCCGGCCTCGCAAGGCCAGGTGCAGCCCTTTGCGTTTCTCGGCTTCGCGCTGGCCGAAGCGACCGGCCTCTTCGGCCTCGCCATCGCCTTCCTGATCCTCTTCGTGTTCTAAGATTACTCGCATGCCTTTCAAACGTTTGATCCTTTCCCCCCGCGGGCCGGGGGGAGAGGATAGGGTGAGGGGGGCCGCCGAGCAGGTCTGCGGTCTCGCCCACCTCACCCTCCCAACCCTGCGGGTTGGGCCCCTCCCTCTCCCCCCGAAGGGCGGAGAGGGGCTTTCTACCTGGGCGTTCCCAAGACGACCGAGGCTTAAAGGGATGCCGCAGCTCGTAGTATCGACCTTTGTTCCGCAGCTGGTCTGGCTCGCCATCACGTTTGTGATTCTCTACCTGCTGATGGCGGGGATCGGGCTGCCGCGGGTGGGTGGCGCAATCGAGGCACGGCGCCGCCGGGTCGATGACGATCTGGCGCGGGCGGCGCAGCTGAAGTCGGAGGCGGAGGCCGTACTGGCCGCCTATCAGGAAACTCTGGCAAGAGCCCGCGCGGAGGCCCAGGCAGCGGTCAAGGAGACCACCGACCGCATGTCAGCCGAAGCCGCCGAACGCCAGCGCCAGCTGAGCGAGTCCCTTGCCCGGCAGACCGCCGAGGCCGAGCGGCAAATCGCTGCGGCGAAACAGCGTGCGCTCTCCGAGATGCACGACATCGCGACCGAGGTCACCCGCTCGGTCACCGAGAAGGTGACGGGCTCGACCGCCGATCCGGCCAATCTCGCCGCCGCGGTCGACCGAGCGCTCGCCGAGCGCGCCAGCTGATGGCCTATCTCTTTAGCGATCCGGAGTTCTATGTCCTCCTCGCCGTCGCGATCTTTCTTGTGCTCGTTTGGAAACCGATGAGGCGAGCCGTTGTCGGCGCGATCGACTCGCGCGCCGAGCGCATCCGACAGGAGCTCGACGCGGCGCGCAACCTGCGCGATGAGGCCCAACAGGCGCTTACCGCCTACCAGCGCCAACAGCAAGAAGGAGCGGCCGAGGCGCAGGCGATCATTGCTCGTGCCAAGGAGGAAGCCGAGCGGATCGCGGCGCAGTCGCTGCGCGACCTCGAAACTACCCTGGGCCGGCGGCAACAATTGGCGCAGGAACGGATCGCGCAGGAGGAAGCGAAGGCGATCGCCGAGATCCGCGCAATCGCCATCGACGTCGCGATCGCCGCTTCGCGCCAGGTCATCGCCGCCTGGCTCGACGAGCGGCGCGGCGCGGCGCTGATCGACGACGCCATCGCCGCCTTGCCCCGCCAATTGCATTAGGTGCTGTCTGGCGCGGGCGCCTGGACGCGCCCTTTCCAGTACCCGCCGCGCCCGCGCCAGAACAGCACTGCCGAGGCGACGGTCGCTGCGACGTAGAAGAGCGCAATGAGCGGCAGCAGCACAGCAATCGGGCGCGGAGCATCATAGGCTCGCAAAGTCGGCAGGAACGCTATGCTCATGCCGAGCCAGGCAACCCCGCCGCACAACATCGCCGCCGGCTCCGATGACAGCAACAGCAATGGCGGCGCCAGATAGGTCAAGGTCAGCATCAATAGGGTGAGCGCCAGCATGACGGCCGAATAGTCGAGCTGGGCGAAAGCGCTGCGCACCACCATGTCCCAGATCGGGCGCCACGACCGATATTCCCGGACGCTCGCCGTGTGCCGGGCCGGGCCGAGCCACACCTTGCCGACCGACTTGACCCTCCGGGCAAGCGCGCAATCGTCGATGATCTCACCGCGGATGCTGTCGATCGCGCCAATCCGGTGCAAGGTGGCGGTCCGGATCAACATGCATCCGCCCGCCGCCCCCGCGGTTCGGCGAGTCGGGTTGGCCACCCAGCGCGGCGGATAAAGCTTGAAGAAAAAGAAGACGAAGGCCGGGATCAGCAGCCTCTCCCAAAAACTGCGGCAATGCAGCCGGACCATCAGCGAAACGAGATCGTAGCCTTCGGCTTCGCACCGCGAGACGAGCTCACGCAAATTACCGGAGCCGTGGACGATGTCGGCATCGGTCAGCAGAAGATAATCGGGACGGAAGGGGCGCGCTGCCTCGACCCCCTGACGCACCGCCCAAAGTTTGCCGGTCCATCCCCGCGGGACGGGTTTCCCGTGGCAAATCGTCAGCCGGTCCGGGGCGCCCGCCGCGACCGCTGCGGTGCGGGCCGCTTCGGCGGTGCCGTCGCTGCTCTGGTCATCGACGACCACAATGCGGAAGTTGCCGTCATAATCTTGCGCCAGCAGTGAGGCAACGGCATCGCCAACCACCCCAGCCTCGTCGCGCGCCGGAATGACGGCGACGACGGATCGCCCGTCGACGCTCGCCGGGGTTGGCGCGGGCCGGTACGGCAACCACCAGAAACTCCCGCGAAAGAACAGCAGATAGACCCAGATCGCGACTGTCGCCGCGCCGATGATCACCGCTGTTGGGCTCGCCATGGTTCAAACCATGCACATCCGAAGGTATTGTTCCACCTCGATTTGGTCTCGGCCGTTTGGGAGATGACGCATGGGCATGCAAGTTCGCCAACTCCATCCGCTATTTGTCGGCGAGGTCAGCGGCATCGATCTTTCGCGACCGCTCGATGCGCCGGCGGTCCAAGCCCTATGGGAGGCGATCGACCGTTATGCCGTGCTGGTGTTTCATGGCCAGCGCCTCAGCGATGACCGACTGCGCGATTTCGCCGGCAAATTCGGCAAGCTGGAGATCGGCCGGTCCGCCGCCGAGGGCGGCAAAAGGCGGCTGGCCCTGCCCGAAATCGGGGATATTTCTAACCTCGACGAGGAGGGCAGGCTGCGCGCCCGTAATGACCGCCGGCGCCTCGACAGCCTCGGCAATCGCATCTGGCATACCGATGCGTCCTATATGCCGGTGCCGGTGGTGCTGGGAATGCTGCATGCGGTCGCCGTGCCGCCGGCGAGCGCATTGGGAGCCGGCGAAACCGAATTCGCCGATATGCGCGCCGCCTACGACGACTTGCCCGAGGCGACGAAGGGGGCCGTCGACGGACTCGTCGCCGAGCACGACGTCTTCTGGTCGCGCAGCCAGATCGGCTTTACCGAATTCCTGCCCGGCGAGCGCGAAAAGTATCCGCCCTCGCGACAACGGCTGGTGCGCCGTCACCCCGGCTCGCAACGCAAGACCCTGTATTTGTCGGCGCACGCCTCGCACATCGTCGGCTGGCCGGTGCCCGAGGGCCGCATCCTGCTCTACGATCTCAACCTGCACGCCACCCGACCCGAATTTGTCTACAGCCATGAATGGCGGATCGGGGATCTCGTGATCTGGGACAATCGCTGCACGATGCATCGCGGCCGTCCGCACGATGACTCATATCCGCGCGATCTGCGCCGCGCGACCACGCTCGATGTGAGCTCGACGCTGAACGAGGCTGCTTAGCCCCACCCTAACCCTCCCCCGCGCGCGGGGGAGGGAATGGTCCGCGATGCGGGAGGGTAGAGGCTGGCTGGCGCAGCCTTAGTCTGCCATCGCCGGCTCACGGACCTTCGCCTGCTCGAAGGCCGGCATCACCTCGGTGGCGAACCATTCGAGCTGTTCGAGGCAGACCGCTTTCGGTACGCCGACGGACAAGCTGACCGAGACCCGATCGAGGCCGGGGTAGCGTCTTTCGAGGCTCTTCAGATGCTCGACCACCTGCTCCGGCGAGCCGCACAGGAAGCCGCCATTGGTGATGGCATCCTCGATCCGAGGCAGCTTCGCGCTCGGGGCGCGCTGTGGATCGCGCATGATCTCGATCTGCTCGTCGCTGAGGGCCCGCACCAGCCGCAGCTCACCGAACATCTTCATGTTTTCTTCATAATATTTGGCGGCATCGCGGATGCCCTGCTCACGGTTTTTGGCGAGATAGAAATGAAAGCCGAAACACAGCCGCTCGCCCAGTTCGAGATGTTGGCCGCGTCGGGCGTGCGCCTCCTGCCACCCCAAGACGACCCGGTGCATCGCCCCGCCCTCGGCCGAGCCGCCGCCGATCAGTCCGCTGATCCCGTGCTTTGCCATGAAATCCATGGCTCGCGCGGTGCCGCCCTGTATCGGCTGCCAGCACTCGACCGGGAGCCGCAGCGGACGGGGCACCACGGTCAGTTCCTTCAGCGTATAGCCGCGATACGGCACCTCCGGCGGCAATGTGTAATATTTGCCGCGATGTGAGAACAACTCCTCGTTAAACGCCCGGAAGATGATGTCGACCTGTTCTTCGAAGAGCTCGCGGTTGGCCTGACTGGTCGAGCAGCGGCGAGCCGAAGGTTTCGACTTCTCTCGTGTGGTACCCGCGCCCGACGCCGAAAATGATGCGCCCGCCGGTCAAAATATCTGCTGTCGCATAATCCTCGGCCAGCCGCAGCGGGTGCCACATCGGGGTAATATTGAAGCCGCAGCCAATCTTCAGGCGCTGGGTAACGTGGGCGAGATGGAGCGCCGTCATCAAGACGTTCGGGATGCATTCATAGCCTTCGTGCTGAAAATGGTGCTCGGCCATCCAAAAGGCATTGTAGCCGGCACGATCCATTAACTGGGCCATCGCCTGGGCCTTGTCGAAGACGCCGACCAGGTCTTCGTTGCGAAAGCGACGGTCGTTCACCGGAGTGCCGGCATAGCCGGCATTTTCCATGTCGATGTGTCCAGCGAACAGACTGTCAAACTTCGTGATCATGCCAGGTCCTCCGGAGAGAGTGCCGATCGAGCCTCAATCGCGCATCTTAGACCACCTTTCACCGGTGGCAACCCGGACCCCTGCGTTGCCCTCCTCGCGCGCCGGGACTACTCGCGGGCGATCAACTGGGAGTGTTCGGAAATGCGGCTTTGGATGCGGTCAATGGCGGTGGTCTGCTGCGTGTGCAACATCGTTACCGCTGACGCGCAAGTGGCCGGCAAGCAGCAGCAGGCCGATAGCTTGGAAATGTGATTCCGGGAAGCAAGTGTGACTTGCTTTGTACGGTTATCCCACCAGTCGGCGGGTGCAATTAAGTGGCGGGCGCGCGGGGATCACCACCGCGCGCTCCTTACCGCTCAGCCCGGTTGAAAAGTAAGGGTCATTGCTGCGATGCCGGCCGCGACATTAAGACCGGTGGTGCCTTGGATACTGACCGGCTGCAGTGCGATTGAATTGCCGGAACCGCCTACCAGCACATTGGCACCAAGCCCGACCCCGACCGTCGCGCTCGCGGTAGCGCCGGCATAGGTCCCCGCGAGCGATCCCGGCACGACATTGGCGGTCGGCGCGACGACCGTCCAGATAATCACCCCGCCTTGCAGATAGCCGATATCGACACCGAATTTGTCGATCGACCCGACATAGTGTTGAGGCGGGCCGCCGGGGGGCGCAAAGGTGCAGTTGATCGCCCGCGAAGAGCCGAAGATGAAACCGAAGCCGCTGGCCACGTTGCAGGTCAGCGTGCCAACCTGGACGCCCTGTGCCTGCGCCGAAGTTCCGAATATCGAGCCGCCGGCGGCCAAGCCGAGCGCGCAGATCGCAATCGCGAGTTTTCTGAGCATTACTGTCAACCTCCTGCTTCCAATCCCCTGGGCCGAAGCCAAACAGCGGGTCATATAGCGTGGTTCCGCCGCCGGACGCTATGGTTTAGTTTACCAGCCGGTTCACCGGCCGGCTCGTGATCGACTTTACGTTTCGCAGCTGTCCGAGAACCCAGACAAAATTGAACTTCAACGAAGGTCGGAGGGCTAGGTGGATGACGGGCAAACCGGGCGGATTTTTTATCGGTGGTCATTGTCACAATTAATCCGCTCGCGCCGGCGTCGATTTTTTGGAACAATCGATTCCTGCGGTCCGAGCGGGCCGTGAACCAACTCGACAGGAAGCTGACTTGATCAGAGACAGGAATTTTCGTCAAACCCGGCGCCGCGATTTCGACGACGACGGGTATGACCCGCATCTCCGCGAATTTGGCGCCGCGCCGCGCTTCAGCCAACCTCGCTTCGAAACACCGTCCGGCCCGCCGGTGCGCGCCGTCGTCAAATGGTTCAAACCCGAAAGAGGCTTCGGGTTTGTCGAGCTGACGGACGGCTCGGGGGACGCGTTCCTGCATGCCAGCGTGCTGGAACGCAACGGCATCACCGCGGTGCAGGCGGGTGAAACGCTCGAAATCCGCGTGTCGCCGGGACAAAAGGGACCGCAAGTCACCGAAGTCCTCAGTGTCGACAGCAGCACCGCGTCGCCTCCTGCGGCGCGGCGGTCGGCCTATCCGGCGGCAGCTGGCCGTGCACCACTCTCGACCGAAGCGACGGTCGAGGAAGCCGGCACGGTGAAGTGGTTCAATGCCCAAAAGGGGTTCGGCTTCATCGTTCGCGACGATGGCGGCAAGGATGCTTTCATCCACGCCTCGGTGCTCGAGCGATCCGGGGTCGCCACCCTCAACGAAGGCCAGCGTGTGCTGATCGACATTGCCGAGGGCCGCAAAGGCCCCGAAGCCGTCCGGGTCCGTCTCGCCTAAATCTGGTTCAGGCGGCCCCGCCGCCCGCATCCGCTTCGAAAGGGCCCCTCACCCACCAAACCCTTCGGGCTTGGTCCCCCTCTCCCGCATCGCGGGAGAGGGGCTTTGAGGTGTATCTGTCGTGGCCCCTCTCCTGCACTGCGGGAGAGCGTGCCGAGCGGAGCGAGGCGAGTGAGGGTCTTGGGCCCGCTCGCGGGGGAGGGAAAATTTCAGGCGGCGTTTCTGTCCAGCAATTCGATGTGGACATTCTGTGGGCCGCGGAGAAAGGCGATCCGCACCCCCGGCCTGATCGTCCTGGGCTCCACGGTAAATTCGGCACCCTTGCGTTTGAGCTCGGCGACGATCTGGTCGATCCCGTCGACACGCAGGCCGATATGCTCGAGCCCCAAATAAGGCGGTTCCGGCGGTGCAGCCACGGCTTGCTCCGGCGGGACCTGCGCGATGAAGACGGCCACTCCCCCGAGATTGAGGTCGAGGCGTGGCCTGCCGTCCGACTGCACCGAGCGAATGATCTCGGCGCCGAACATGTTCTCGTACCAGCGGGCGGTCGCTTCCGCATCAGGGCTGCGCAAATGGATGTGGTCGTAGGTGAAGGCGGTCATGGGGTTCTCCCTTCGATCGGACGGCCCGCAACTCTAGGCCCGAGACGATGCCCAAGCCAGCCCGCTCACGCGCCACGGATCGGCAGCCATACCGTTAGCGGGCTATCGGTTGAGAAGCGAAATTCCTATAACTGCGCCCCGCCGGAAGGCGCGGTCGGGCGCGCCACAAGAAGAGAGGGATGGATGCGCTGGTTTTATGCGCGTGCGGTTACCGCCGCCCTGTCGGGCGGGGATCAGGAGGGGCGTCAACAGGACAATGGCGGCAAGCTGCACCCCGCATACCGCCTCTACAAGGTGCAGAACGGCAACCACACCGAGACCTACAAGGACACCTTTCCGCAGCTCGAACTGATCCAGCCGCACGCACAACGCGACTTTCGTGGGACCGTGAACCGCCGGCGCTGACATTGCTGGCGAGACGCTTTCCCGGCAGCATCGAAGGCCGCTCCTCCTGGGTGGCGGCATCGATTACGCTCGCCATCCTGTCATTTTCCTACGGCGCACCGCTGATCGTCGTCGTAGGGCTGAAGCCCATCGCGGCTTCGCTCGGTACTGACCGATCGGTGGTGGCGCTGGCTGCCTCGCTGGTCTGGCTCGGCACCGGCGTCGGCGGCATCCTCATGGGGCGGATCGCCGATCGTATCGGGATGCGGCAGGTTGCGATCTTCGGAGCGGCAATGACGGCGCTCGGCTTGGCGGTTTCGGCGATCGGCCAAACCTGGGCGCTGATTATCGGTAGCGCCGTCCTGATCGGCCTGTTGGGCAACAGCGCGCATTTCCCGCCCCTCGTCACCTATGTCAGCCGCTGGTTCGATCGGCGGCGCGGAACGGCGGTCGCCCTGATCTCGTCGGGACAGTATATCGCTGGCGTCGTCTGGCCGACGGTCTTCGAGCGCGGAATGGACGCCTTCGGTTGGCAGGCGACAATGCTGGGCTATGCCGTCGTCGTCGCGGCTGCGATCGTGCCATTGGCGCTGTTCTTGCGCCCGCCGCCGCAGCCGGTCCGGACGGAAGCCTCGGCCGCCCACCTGGCACGCCGCTCCCAGGCACTCCGGCTGCACCCAAACCTGGTTCAGGGGCTGCTCTGCGCGGCATCGTTTCTGTGTTGTGTGCCGATGGCGATGCCCGCGGGCCATCTCGTAGCATTGTGCAGCGATCTTGGCATCCCGGCGGCGAGGGGGGCGGCGATGCTGTCGGTGCTGCTCGGTTGCGCCTTTGTCAGCCGAATGTTCTGGGGGTGGCTGACCGACCGGATCGGCGGGCTCGCCGCGGTATTCGCCGGATCGGCCTGTCAGGCGCTAGCGATCGCGGCATTCACGGTAACCCAAGACGAAGCGGGGTTGTTTGCCGTCTCGGCCGCCTACGGCCTGGGGTTCAGCGGCATCATTCCGGCCTATGTCGTGGCGATCCGCGACCTCTTCCCGTCAGCCGAGGCGTCTTGGCGGGTGCCGACCTTATTGTTCACCGGCATGTCCGGCATGGCGTTCGGCGGCTGGTTCGCCGGGGCGCTTTACGACCACTTCGGATTCTACGCGCCGGCCTTCGCCGCCGGCGCAATGTTCAACCTGGCAAACCTCGCGGTCATCGGGTTCCTCGTCGTAAGACAGGCCCAGCAACCACGCACGGCCGTAACTGTGTCGCTTTAAGTTCATCTTGCTTCGGCTGGATGGGGAGGAGATCGTGAGCATCAAGCTTTACGCGATGACCTGCGGCTGGCTGACCGGCGACCTCGGCCGATTGATGGAGGGCGGAGAAGGCGACGCTGAACTGCCGATCCCGGCCTACCTGATCGAGCATCCAAAGGGCACGGCGCTGTTTGATACCGGAATGCACCCCGCCTGCCAGCACGATCCCGCCGGGCGGGTCGGCCCGCGAATAGCCGGCCTGTTTGGCTTCAATTACCATCCCGGCGAAGAAATCTCCGCGCGCCTCGCTGTGCTCGGCCGCGATCCCGGCCGCATCGACCTGATCATCACTTCGCATCTGCATTTCGACCATGTCGGCGGCAACGCGCTGATCCCGAACGCGACCGTTATCGTTCAGCGCCGCGAATGGGAGGCGGGATTGGACCCGGACATCGCCGCGCAGCGCGGCTTTGATCGTCAAGATTACGACCTCGGCCATAAGGTCCTGCAGGTCGATGGCGAGCACGACGTGTTCGGCGACGGCTCGGTCGTCTGCCTGCCGACCTACGGTCACACCCCGGGGCACCAGTCGTTGAAAGTGCGGCTGCCGGTGGGCGAGGTCGTACTGGCTTCCGATGCTTGCTATTTCTGCCGCACCCTGCGCGAGCGGCGTTTGCCGAGATACGTGCACGACCGCGCGGCGATGCACGCCTCGCTCGACCGCCTCGCTCGGCTTGAAAAGGGCGGCGCCCGTATCTTCTTCGGCCACGACGGCGAGTTCTGGAAGGCGGTGCCGCAGGCGCCCGCGGCGATCGGCTAGTCGGGGTCGGCGCGGCCGGCCTCGACAGGGCTCTAGAGTTTTGCGAGCTTGTGGATGACCCGGAGGCGCTTCGGCGGCGGTTCCTTCGAGAAGCGCGGCCAGGTGCGGCCCGACAATTCGCCGACATAGATGTTGCCGTGCCCGTCGACGGCGATGCCGTGCGGCGAGGTGAACTGCCCGGGAGCGAGCCCGGTATGCATCTTGCCCAGCCGCGCGAGCACCTTGCCCTTCGACGTATGAATGCTGACGCGCGGCCCGATATTGGGCCAATCCTTGTTGATCTCGCCGGAGGGGCCGCCTTCGCCGATATAGAAGAGCGGGTCGCGGCCGGTCGCCATGCACATGCCGTTCGGCCGGTGCAGATTGTTCCACTGGGTTTCGAACTTGCCCCTCCCATCAAAAACCTGGACGCGGTGGTTCTCTCGGTCGGCGACATAGACCCAGCCGTCGCGGTCGCAGCAGATGTTGTGGGGAATATTGAACTGGCCGGGATCGGTGCCTGGCTCGCCCCATGACATGAGAAGCTTGCCGTCCGGCGTGTATTTATGGATGCGGGCATTGCCGTAGCCGTCCGAGACGTAAAGGTCGCCCTGCGGCGACAACGCTGTGTGCGTGCAGCGGTGGAACGGCTCGCCGCTCATGAAGGGTTTGGGCTCGCCCGGGATGCCGAGCGTCATCAGCACTTTGCCGTCGAGGGTGCATTTGCGCACCGTATGGTCGCCGTCATCGGTCAGCCAGATCGTGTCGTCGGGACCCATATGAACGCCGTGCGGCCGGTGAAACACCCCTTCGCCCCAGCTGCGCAGCAGATTGCCTTCGGCATCGAATACCGCGACCGGATGTTCGCCGCGGTTGAAGGCGTAGACCCGATTTTGCCGGTCGACGCCGACTGCCGCGCAATCGCCCAGCGTGATTTCCTCCGGCACCTTCGCCCAATTCTCATTGACCTCAAAGGTGTACTCGCCGCTTCCGAGCTGAACCGCCATGCGCCCTCTCCCTTATGCCCGCCGTTGGCCGATACGCATCATAGGCACGGAACGCAGATCAGGCGAGCGCTTGGCGCGGCGCATTATCGATAGCGCTGATAGTCAGTCGATCGTACGATATGCAATCTATTTCTCTTGGGGAGCGAGCCAGAGGAGCGCGCCATGCCAGAAAAGCTGATCTCCGGCGACAACCACATCGACCTGACCTATCTGCCGCCCGACCTATGGTCGTCGGAGGCGCCCAATAAATGGAAACTGCTCGCCCCGCGCGTCGAGGAAATGGATGACGGGCTCCACTGGTTTGTCGACGCGCAGGACAGAGGGATGTGGAACGGGATCGGGCCAGGATTTCTCCCGTATCAGAAAGGGATGTTCGGCCATATCGACGAGATGAAGGATCTCGGTTTCGAATGGAATTCCCGCCCCGGCGCCAAGCCGCGGCCGACAACGCCGGAATTGCGTCTCGCTGATCTCGACCGCGACGGTCTTTCCGCCGAGGTCGTGTACGGCTGCCTGATGATCAACGATCTGATCTCCGAGGCTGGGCTGCGCGCGTGGGCCGATAAGACCTACAATGACTGGGTCGCCGATTTCGCGAGGCGCAGCGACCCCAACCGCGTGTTCCCGCTGGCGATCGTCCCCAACACTGACCCGGTCGAAGCCGCCGCCGAGGTCCGGCGTTGCGCCAAGATGGGATTGCGCGGCGGCGACCTCGCTTTCAAGCGGATGAGCCCGCCGCTCTATACGCACGAATGGTACCCCCTGTGGGAAGCAGCGGCGGAGTGCCGGTTCCCGATCTCGTTCCACTCGACGGGCTTCAAGGCATTGCGGGCGCCGGACACGCCGGAGATGGAGAAGAAGTACTTCACGCAGTGGCGGCTGGTCCGCTCGGCCCTCTTCCAGCTCGATACGATGGAGGTGCTGGTTTCGCTATTGGCGTCCGGCGCTTGCGAGAAATACCCCGACTTCAATTTCGTGCTCGGCGAGTCGGGCGTGACCTGGCTGCCTTATGTGTTCGACCGGCTCGACACCGAATATGCGGACCGCGCGAGGAGCCTGAATTTCAAGCTCAAGCCGAGCGACTATTTCCGCCGCCAGGGCTACGTCACCTATCAGCAGGACCAGTATCTCGATCCGATCATCCCGCTGATCGGCGAGGACAACATCATCTGGGGCGCCGACTACCCGCACCCCGACTGCATCTGGCCGGATTCGCAGCGCGTTCTCGACAAGAACCTCGCCGCGATCTCGCCCAGCGTGCGGCGCAAGATCACCAGCGAGAACGTGACCCGCCTCTACCACCTGAACTGACGAGAGGAGGCTTACCCCCTCTCGTCATGCCCGCGAAAGCGGGCATCTAGGGGCCAGCGCACTGCCCGCAGCCCTGGACCCCCGCTTCCGCGGGGGCGACGATGGCAGAGCGGTCTGAGCTTCTTACGCCTCGGTGGCCGTCGTCGGATCGATCATCCGGCGGACCTCGGTTATCTTGTTCGCCGGGAAGCCGCTGCGCTTGGCGTGCTCCTGGATGATCGCTTCATCCCGAGCGAGATAAACGCAAAACGTCTTGTCGTTGGCGACATAGCTTTCGACCCACTGGATGTCGGGGCCGAGTTCCTTCAAGGTCGCGTTCGATTTTTGAGCGGCCTCGCGCAGGGCTTGCCGTTCGGCGCTGCCGATCGCCGGCAACTCGCGCTCGATAATAAATTTCCGCATGGTTCCTCCCGTGTCGAAGTGAGGGCCGAAGGCAACCAGATTACCGGGCAGCGGTAAAGAGCGGCATCACCCGCTCGGCGAACAGCCGCATCGAGGCGCGCGCCGGCTCCAGGGGCATCGTATTGAAGTTCACCTGCAACGAGGCGTGCTCATAGTCGCCGAATTCCTGCTGGGTATGGCGGACCTGGCCGATGATCTCCTCGGGGGAGCCGATCCAGGCGGCGCCGGACGCGATCAGGTCGGCGGCGCGCGACTGCCGCAGCTTGGCTATGACCTTGTCGTAACCGGGATAATCCTCCGAGGTGCGGCCGTCGAGCCAATCGGAAGCGGCCTCGACCAGCGAATGAAGATAATCGTCGAGAAACGGGCGAGCAAAGTTGCGGGCACGCTCGCCATCGGCGTCACAGAACATGTGAAAGGCCAGCATGATCTCGCCGTTCCCGGGGTGACCGGCGGTCTTCCAGGCCTCGCGGTAGGCGCCGATCAGCGCCCGCATTGCGCCGCCACCCAGCGGAATGGCCATCACCGAATAGCCCATATGCCCGGCAAAGGCGAAAGAGTCCGGCGTATTCAGCGCGGCGACATAAAATTTGGGACGCGGTTTCTGGGTTGGTCGCGGCAACGAGGTCGTGTTCTCGATCGTGTGAAAACGACCCCGATGGGTCACGTTCTCGCGGGTCAGCAGCAGCTCGACTTGTTCGATGCCTTCGCGGAAGCGGGCGACCGATTCATCCGGTAAGCGGCCGAAGCGGCGGAATTCGTGCGGCAAAAACGCACGAGCAAAGCCGACATCGAGACGCCCGCCGCTGATCGCGTCGAGCATGCCGATCTCGCCGGCGAGCTTCAGCGGATGGTTGAAGACCGGAAGCACGGCGCCCGTCACCAGACGCGCACGGCGCGTGCGCTGGGCAGCCGCCGCCAGAAACAGCATCGGGTTCGGGCTGTAGCCGCCATAGGGATGAAAATGATGCTCGACTATGCGGATATGGCTAAACCCGACCTTCTCCGCTTCCTCGGCAAGGATCAGTGCCTCTGCAAAATACTCGGCCCCCGACCTTTGTTCGGGTGCAACGTCAGGGAAAAACTGAACGCCGAATTCCATTTCGTTCTCCGCGGGCCGCGGGCTCAGGCTGTTATCCGTCACCATGTCAACCCGCATTTCAAGGCCGCTCTTGACGACTGCGGCTATCGAGTGCTCCGATCCGTTCCGATCAGAGGGAGAGAGCACAGATGCCCGAGACGGCGATTTGGAATTTTCAGCAGCTCGCACATCACGAGCTCGACGGGTTCGGCGGCATTGGCGAGGGAATGTCGATCCAAATAGCCAAGGACGGACGCCGCATCCTTTGGCTGGCTCACGAGAGCGCGCCGAAAAATTTCACCGCCGTCGATGTCAGCGATCCACGCGCCCCGAAGATCGTCGCACGTGCCGATCTGCCGCAATCCCACATGCGCTCGAACTCGCTGGAGACGGTCGGCGACATCATGGCGGTCGCCTATCAGACGACACAACAGGGGCTCCAACCCGCCGGGTTCGAATTGTTCGACATCTCGGTGCCGGAAAACCCGCGTTCGATCACGTTCTTCGATTGTTCCGGGCCAAATTCGCGCGGCGTGCATCAGCTGTGGTTTGCCGACGGCGAGTACATCCATATGAGCTCCGGCGCGCCGGACTTCACGCCGACCCATCCCAAGGATGACCAATTCTATCGGATCATCGACGTCAAGAACCCGTCGAAGCCGGTCGAGGTCGGCCGCTGGTGGCTGCCCGGCACGAGACAGGGCGACAGCGAGCCGCCGCCGGCGCGTCATCCGGAAGGCGCCGACACCGGCTTCCGCCCGCACAATACCAACGTCTATCCCGAGCGCCCCGACCGCGCCTATCTCGGCTATATCGATGGCGGCATGGTTATTCTCGACATCTCGGACAAGAGCCGGCCGAAAATGGTCTCGCGCTGGGACTACCACCCGCCCTATCACGGGTTCACCCATACGGTCGTGCCGTTCTTCGACCGCAATCTTCTCATCGTAAGCGACGAATGCGTGCGCACCGAGGGGGCCGACTGGCCCAAGCTCGTGTGGGTTGTCGACGGCCGCACCGAAACTAACCCGGTGCCGATCGCGACCTGCCCGTTGCCGCCCCTCGACACTTACCAGCGGCGCGGCGCCCGCTATGGTGCGCACAATCTCTATGAAAATCTGCCGAAACCGAATGCGTGGAAGTCCGACCGCGTCGTCTTGGCGACCTACTTCAATGGCGGGTTGCGGGCCTACGACACGTCAAATCCGTACCAGCCCGCAGAAATCGGCTATTTTGTGCCCGCTGCTCCGGAGCGGGCACCGAGCGGAGCGATTCAGATAAACGATGTTTTTGTCGACGAGCGGCAGGTCGTCTACACCGTCGACCGGCATGTCGGAGGCCTTTATACCCTCGAAATGGACTTCTGAAGCCGGGCCGGACTCGCTGTTCGGCGGAAAGGACGCGCCGCTCTTCGGCCGCCGGCAGCGGCGGGCGCGCGGACCGCGGCTCCCGGTCATCACGGTCACCGGCTTTTTGGGTTCGGGGAAGACGACCTTGATCCGCGCGCTGCTCGACAAGCCCGAAGGGGCCAACACGGCGATCGTGGTCAACGAATACGGCGAAGTCGGGATCGATAATGCGCTGTTGCGGTCGAGCAGCGACGTGACGGTGCTGCTCGGCAATGGCTGCCTGTGCTGCAATCTTCGCACCGATCTGCAGGAGACGTTGCGGGGATTGTTTGCCGATCGGGCGCGCGGCGCGGTGCCGAGTTTCGAGCGGGTCGTGATCGAGACCTCGGGGCTCGCCGATCCGGGGCCGGTTCTGCAGACCTTTGCCACCGACCGCGGCCTCGGCCGCGAATTCCACCTGCAAGCCCTGATCTCGGTCGTCGACGCGGTCAACGGCGAGCGCAATATCGAGCGGATGCCAGAGGCGAAGAAGCAAGTGCTCCTCGCCGACCGCGTCGTCGTCACGAAGAGCGATCTTGCCGACGCGGCGACAACCGGCCATCTGGTCGAGCATCTGGGCGCGCTAAACGCTGCGCCCATAGGCGTCGCCGTCCAGGGCGAGATCGAGCCGTGCTTCCTGCTGGCCGAGGCCCCCTCGCCACGGCACAGCTTCGACTTAGGCGGACCCGAGCATAGCCACGGCCTCTGCAGTTTTGCGCTGATCTTCGAAAAACCGCTGTCCTGGGCGAGCTTTGAACAAACGATGGCGGTGTTGACGGCGTTGCGCGGTCCCGACCTGATGCGCGTCAAGGGCCTTGTCGCGATCGAGGAATGTCGCGGGCCGGTCGTCGTGCATTTCGTCCAGCACGTCGCTCACCCGCCGGTCGAGCTCGAGGACTGGCCGGACGGCGACCGGCGATCCCGGCTGGTCTTTGTGACCCGTGGCCTGCCTAGGGAGACTGTCGCGCGGCTCTTTACCGACGTGGCGGCCATTGCCGCCTGAACCCCGGCCTAAAGGCCGTAACTGGGTAGACGGAAGCTCCCGCTGATATTGATCAATTGGCGGTGTCGTGATACTCGCATCAGTATGAGGGACTGCCCGGTCACGAATATTTTAAAAAGAGGACGCAATGCGAGCACAATCTGCGGCGCTGGGAATAGCTGCCGCGGCGGCTTTCTCGAGCGCCGCGTCCGCTTTGCCATGCGCCGAGACCTCGCTTGGTGAGACCACGAATTCAGAAATTACCTGTACCGTAAGCGACAAGACTTCGAGTCCACTGGCGCGCGACCAACGGGGCGAACCGGAAGCCGGCGCGCCACAGGACGGCTCACCCCCGGCAGTCGGTCAGTCCACAGTCGGTCAGTCCGCGCTGTTCCTCGACGTCTCCGAGGCCGCGGACGACGAAACCTTCGTCCGACCCGACATCAAGATCACCAACCTGCAAGCGACGATGACCTCGAACAAATATGTAGCGGGCCGCTTACCTATCCCCGCCGCCGAGGAAACTCCGGTCGAGGATCTTATCACGCTTTCTCCGGATTATCCGTCGATCAAGATGCTGCCGCACATCCGGCAGCGAAAGCCGGTCGGCGTCGGTCTTGTGACGGTGCCAAAGCCGACCGTAAAAGAAACCGACACCACGCCTCCAGGCCAATGGTTTCCGCAGCCGCGGCCATAGAGGCGCGGACCGCATCCGAAGACCAGAAGCGAGAGGCGCGCCAGCGGGCGGGGCGGTTGCGGACCGTGCGCGCCGGATTTGCCCATCATCAGGCCGGAGAGCTGCGGCGGGCGGAGGCCCTCTACCGCAAAGCGCTGCAGAAAAACCCGGATGACGCCAACGCGCTCCACCTTCTCGGGGTGGTAGCCTATCAGTGCGGAGACGTCGGGACGGCGCTACGGTTGATCGAGCGCGCGCTGCCGGAGTTGCCGGAACTGCCCGATATACATCTGAACTACGGCAACGCTTTGCGCGAAGCCGGCAGGCTGGCGGAAGCGGTGGCGAGCTACCGCCGGGCGTTAGCGCTCACCCCGGATTACGGCATGGGGCACAACAATCTCGCCGCGGCGCTCAATCAGCAGGAGGAGTTCGCCACGGGTCTCGCGAGTTCCGAACGCGCCCTCGCGCTGATCCCCGAGTATTTCGGGGCATATGTCAATCGCGCTGACGCCCTGATGGGTCTCGAGCGGTTTGCCGAAGCCGAGGCGCCGCTCCGCCAAGCCCTCGATCTCGCGCCCGACCGGGCACAAACCCATTGTGATCTCGGCTGGGTGCTCGCCAAGCTCGGCCGCTACGAAGAAGCGGTGGCTTTCCTGAAGCGGGCGATCACGCTGGATCCGCACGATGCGACGCCGCATTTCGCGCTCGGCGCAACCCTCTACCTGACGAAGGACCTGCCGGGCAGCGAAGCGGGGCTCCGTCGGGCCGTAGAGCTCGACCCGGGTTACAAAGAGGCATGGCACGAGCTCGGCACCGTATTGCGCAGCTCCGGCAGGTTCGAGGAAGCACTATTCTGCTTCCACCGCACTCTCGACCTCGACCCGGATTGGCCGGAGGTTTATCGCAGCCTCGCCGTAACCGGGCAACACGCCGCGACCGAGGCGCAGCTGCGGCACCTCGAAGCGGTGCTCAAAAACCGCGGGCGCTCGGTTTCGGATCGGATTTCCGCGGGCTTCGCCCTGGGCACGCTACTGGACAACGCCGATCGGTGCGACGAGGCCTTTCCGTGCTTTGCGGAGGCCAATGCCCTTTATCGGCAGCAGCGGGCGGAGGCCGGCGAACATTTCGATATCGGCGCATTGCAATCCCAGGTCGACGATCTGATCAAACTCGCCACGCCCGAATTCTTTTCAGCCACCACCTCGTGGGGCAACCCTTCGCAAGCGCCGGTCTTCATCGTCGGCATGCCGCGCTCAGGTACGAGCCTCGTCGAGCAGATCGCCGCCAGCCACTCGCGCGTGTTCGGCGCCGGCGAGCTGCATGCATCCGGAGAAATTTGGGACACGCTGTCGAGGCACAATCGGGGCCGCCCGGTCGAGAAATGGGACGCGGCTTTTGCCCGGCGGCTCGCCGACCGGCATGTAGCGGCTCTGCAGGCGCTCGGGAACGGAGCGGTTCGCATCATCGACAAGATGCCGGACAACATCTTTTTTCTTTGGCTTATCGCGGCGCTGTTCCCATCGGCGCGGATCATCCTGTGCCGCCGCGATTTACGCGACGTGTGCCTCTCGTGCTATTTCCACCATTTCACCCAGGGGCACCTCTACGCCTACGACTTGGCGGATTGTGGGGCCAGGGCGTTAGAGATCGACCGGCTGGCCACCCATTGGCCGCGCGTGCTGCCGTTCGAGATCCTGGCGATCGATTACGAGAAACTGGTCTCGGATCGAGAAGGCGAGAGTCGCCGTCTCATTGACTTCCTCCACCTCGAATGGGAGCCGGCCTGTCTCGACTTTCATCTCACCGAGCGGCCGGTTCTGACCGCCAGCGCCTGGCAAGTTCGCCAACCGCTCTACCGCCGCTCGATCGGACGCTGGCGGCATTACGAGCCCCATTTGGCCCCGCTGCTGGAGTTGGCGGGAGAAGGTGGAGCGACGGCATAGATGTCGGTGGTGTTCCCAATGTCGGTTTTTTTTATAACCCTGCCCCGATCGTGCGATGTAGCGATCGCGATGGCGAAAACGGCGCCCGAAGGCGCCGCTCCCAATCGTAAATGTCGATCCTATACAGCTTCGCGACGCCGTCTCCCGAACAGACCCAACCCGGCAAGCGCGCCGCCAAGGATCGCAAGCGATGCCGGCTCCGGTACCGCATCCGCAGCGGAGGTCACTGAGAAGGTGACGCTGACTCCCGTCGGACCCTGGGTTGTTAAGATGTAAGCACCAGGTGTCGGATCGAAGCCGGTCAAAGTCAAAGTGCCGGCACCGCTGATGGTTAGAGAGGGCAGCGTTCCCCCAACAAAGTCAAACACGTCTGACGAGACTTGCAGTGTCGTGGTGATCGAACCTTCTGTTGCTGTATAAAGTTGGAATGGCGTTAGGGTTCCCGCGTTGAAGCCGCTGATCATCGTCGCGCAGCCGTAGCAAGGAATTAACGCGCTGAAACTACCACTGGGGCTCCCGCCTATGTTGGCGGGGTTACTGAACATGATCGACGTCGGAGTGAACGAGTCTGACCCGTTCAGGGATAAAGTGCTCCCGTTAGCGATCGGAACGGCGTGCGCGGAGGCGGCGAGGGTCAAAAGCCCCGCAGCCACCGCTCCGGCTAAAAGACCTGTCTTCATGAATAGCTCTCCTTAAACACTGAGAGGTGTAAAGCACATTGTGTGCCATACCAAAAAATTGCTATAAATCAACCACTTAACTAAATCACGTTCTGGTGTATGATTAGTAGTGTAAGGAGAACCGACGCTCCCCGGTCCGCGATCCGGCTTGCTTTGCCCGGGAACGCAGAAAATCCGTCAGAATCAGCTCCCGCGCACCCGTAACGAAAAGCGACATGCAGTTTTGGTACGGTGGCCAGAACTGCCCTCGCTTACTCACGCATTAAGGGCTTCTTCGCCTCGACGCTCAGCCGGAAGAGTACGGTCGGTGAGGGCCACACTCTCTATAGAACACCGCCAGCCATAGGGTCGGCGTTGTCGGGTCGGTCCAGTCGACGCGGTGGCGGCGGTGCGGAGCAATGTCGAGCCAATCGCCGGGGCGCAGCAGACGCGGCTCGGGCTCGTCGGCAAACCGCAACTTGGCGGCGCCGCCGAGCACCAGCACCCATTCGCCGTCGGCCTGGTCGTACCAGAACCCCGGCGGGCTCGCCTGGCCCAGCGAGACGATCCGCTCGACCCGCAAACCGGGCCGGGTCAGCAACGTCGCGACTTGTTCGGCCGCCCGCGCGTCGGGAAGCGGGGAGAGAAGGTTCACCGCACGGCGGCCAGAACACCGGTGACGGCCCGCTGCCAGCCGGCGTAGCGCTCCTCGCGCACGATTGCAGGCATTTGTGGCGCAAAGCGGCGCTCGGGCTGCCACCCGTCGACCAGCGCCTCGGGCTCGGGATAGAGGCCGCGGGCGAGGCCCGCGACATAAGCGGCGCCCCACGCCGTGGTCTCGACCGAATTCGGGCGTTCGACCATTGCCGGGAGGATGTCGGCGATGAACTGCATCGTCCAATCGCTGGCCGCCATACCGCCATCGACGCGCAGGCTCGCCACAGCGACCCCGGCATCGGCCGCCATCGCTTCGACCAGATCGCGCGTCTGATAGCCGACGGCCTCGAGCGTGGCCCGCGCGATCTCCGGGAGACCGCATTCCGCCGTCAAACCGATCAGCGCCCCACGTGCCTGAGGCGACCAGTAAGGAGCCCCGAGCCCGGTAAAACCGGGCACGAAATAGAGCCGCTGCTGCGGATCGGCGCGCCCGGCGAGCCGCTCCGCCTCCGCCGCCGTTCCGATCGCGCCGAGGCGGTCGCGCAGCCATTTGACCGCCGCTCCGGCGACAAAGATGCTGCCCTCCAGGGCATAGGTGGTCTCCCCTCCGAACCGGTAGGCAACCGTCGTCAGCAGCCGGTGGCGCGAATTCGCCGGCTCACGCCCGGTGTTAAGCAGCGCAAATGCTCCAGTGCCGTAGGTCGATTTGATCATCCCTGGGCGGAAGCAGGCCTGGCCGATGAGCGCGGCCTGCTGGTCGCCGGCGACCCCGGCGATTGGTACCGGGGCTCCCAGCAGCTCCGGGATCGTGGTGCCGAAATCCCCGGCGGTATCCAGCACCTCGGGCAGAACCGCCGACGGAATTCCAAAAGCCTCGAGGAGGTCGTCGTCCCAGCCGAGGCGCCGAATGTCGAACAGCATCGTTCGGGACGCGTTCGTGACATCGGTCATGTGCCGCCGACCACCCGAAAGCCGCCAGAGCAGATAGCTGTCGATCGTGCCGAAGGCGATCTCGCCCGCCCGGGCGCGCTCGCGCAATCCCGGGACATTGCCGAGGAGCCAAGCGATCTTGGACGCGGAAAAATATGGGTCGATGACGAGCCCGGTGCGCCGCGCGACGGTGTCGCCGAGACCCTCCCTCCGCAAGCGCTCGCACAGCTCCGCGGTCCGGCGGTCTTGCCAGACGATTGCGTTATAGACCGGCGCCCCCGTTGCGCGCTCCCACAGCACCGTCGTCTCGCGCTGGTTGGTGATACCGATCGCCGCGATCGGCCCGTCCGCGGCGGCAGTCGCTTCACGGCATGTCGCGACGACGCTTTGCCAGATCTCCTCCGGGTCGTGCTCGACCCAGCCGGGTTGCGGATAATGCTGAGTCAGTTCGATTTGCGCAGTGCTGCGCGCCCGCCCCGCTCCGTCGAACAAGATTGCGCGAGTGCTGGTGGTGCCCTGGTCGATTGCCAGAATGTAGGGCGAGGCGGTCACCATCAACGATACCAAACTCCTTCGCGCCGCCGATCCAGGCCTCTATGCCGCCATAAGGTCTGCTATCATCGCCTTTTCGAGGTGTTTCGCAGGCGAGGCTGTGACGGAATGTCAGGACGCGCAAATCGGTCCCGGCGGGGGCATCATCCCGGCGGGGGCATCATCGACGAGCCGCGCGATGTTGTCACCAACGAGCGAGGGGAGGGGCATGACCTCGACGATCCTGCTGGTCGATGACGAGCCCGACCTGGAGACCCTCGTCCAGCAGAAATTTCGGCGTCAGATCCGCGATGGCCAAGTCCGGTTTCTGTTCGCCCGCGACGGTGCCGAGGCGCTCGAAATGCTGGGCGATCGCGGTAGTGTCGACATGGTGGTGAGCGACATCAACATGCCGCGGATGGACGGATTGACCCTTTTGCAAAAAATCCAGGAGGGCGATGACCCGCTCTCCACGGTCATCGTGTCCGCCTATGGCGACATGGCCAATATCCGTACCGCGATGAACCGGGGCGCCTTCGATTTCCTGACCAAGCCGATAGATTTCGCCGACCTCGAGACGACGATCAACAAAACCTTGCGCCACATCGAAACCTTGCGCGAGGCGAGGCGCCGGCAGATCGCCGCGGAACGAGCACATGCGCTCTTGTCCCGGTATTTCTCCCCCAATCTGGCCGACCGGCTGGCGAGCGATCCCGAGGCGGTCGATCTCGGTGGCCAGCGGCGTGAGATCACCTCGCTGTTCACCGACATGGCCGGGTTTACAACGCTTGTCGAGATGCTCGAGCCGGACGTTATCGCGCCGCTGCTCAACGATTATCTCGGCGAGATGACCGACGCTGTGTTCGCGCACGGCGGAACTGTCGTGAAGATAGTCGGCGACGCGCTGCACGTGCTGTTTGGGGCGCCGGCCGAGCAACCCGACCATGCCGCCCTCGCGGTCGCCTGTGCGCTGGAACTGGATGCCAGGTCCCAATCTTTCGCCAAGCGCTGGCAGGAAAAAGGGGTCGTCCTTGGTGCGACCCGGCTCGGCCTCAATGCAGGCCCGGCAATTGTCGGAAATTTCGGCGGCCGCCGGTACTTCGACTACACCGCCTATGGCGACACGGTAAATACGGCGGCGCGGCTGGAAGCGGCGAACAAGCAGCTCGGGACCCGCATCTGCGTCGGCGAGAGTGTGGCCGCACGCGTTCCGGGTTTTACGGGAAGGCCGGTCGGCGATCTGCTGTTGCGCGGGCGCAGCGAACCCTTGCGGGCCTTCGAGCCGCTCTCCCCGGAAGAATACGAGACCGAGGCAACCCGGGCCTACCTGGCCGCCTTTGGCAAGCTCGAAGCGGGAAACCCGAGCGCAATGCCGGCATTTGCCGCCCTACTCGGCCTGCGCGGCGACGACCAGCTCGTGAGCTTTCACCTGAAACGTCTGCTCAACGGCGCCACCGGCGTACGGGTCGTGCTCGATTGAGCGGCCGGAACGCGCCAATTCGAGTCATTGAAAGGAGCCGTTCGCGGCTCTTGTGCGCTGAGTTGTTACGGAAGGGGGATGGGGAGAGAGTTGGGAATGCGGGCCTGGCGGCGACCTACTCTTCCGCACCTTGAGGTGCAGTACCATCGGCGCTGAGGGTTTTCACGGCCGAGTTCGGAATGGGATCGGGTGTTCGGCCCCTCGAGGCTGGGCAAGAATTCCCGCGTCCGCGACGCGGGCGAGGGTACGATCCCCCGCATGACGACGACGAACCGCACCTACAAGTCGGGCCAGAGCCGTGATCAGGCAAGCTTCCTGCCGCCATGTCTGGAGGATTACGTCGGCCGGGACAATCCGGTTCGTGCCATCGACGCCTATGTCGATTCGCTCGACCTGAGTGGCCTGGGTTTCGGTGATGTCGGATCGGACGGCGGCGCCGGGCAGCCGCCTTATGATCCGGCCGATCTCTTAAAGCTCTATCTGTACGGCTATCTGCACCAGGTGCGCTCGTCGCGCCGGCTGGAACGCGAGGCGCGGCGCAATGTCGAGCTGATGTGGCTGCTGCGGGGCCTGGCGCCGGGCTATCGCACGATCGCCAATTTCCGCAAGGACAACGCGGCCGGGCTGACGGCAGCAAACCGGGATTTTGTGGTGCTCGCTCGCAGCCTCGATCTGTGGGCGGCCTCGATCTGTTGGGCGGCACGCTGGTGGCGATCGATGGCGCGTTCTTCCACGGCGATGCCGGCAAGGCCAGTATTCTGACCGAGAAGCGGCTGCGGGAGCAGATGGCGGCGCTCGACCGTAGCATCGCGGAATACAATGCCGCGCTGGAGGCCAACAGCCTGCCCTCGCGAAGGCGGGGGACAACGCCGAGGCGGCATCGGCAGCCCCGGGAAAGCCGCTTTCGGCCGCGGACATCACGCAAAAACTTGCCGCCTTGCGCCAGCGGCGGGCGGCGGCCGCGACCGATTTGGCCAAGCTTGCCGAAAGCGGCGATGGCCAGATCTCGCGCACCGACCCGGACGCCCGGCTGTTGGCCAAGCACGGGCAAATCGTCTCTGGCTACAATGTGCAGATTGCGGTTGACGACAAGCACAAGCTGATCCCCGCCTTCGCGAGGACCGCCAGCGAGGTCGTGAACGAGGGCAACGACACTGGCCAACTGCACGCGATGGCCGAGGCGGCCAAAGCGCCCTCGGCGTCGAGGCGCTGACCGCGGTTGCCGACGCCGGCTACTTTAATGGCGAGACACTGAAGGCGTGCGAGGAGGCCGCGATTACCGCCTATGTTCCGCCGCCCGATCGCGGCCAGCGGTTGAAAGCGCAGGGCCGGTTCAGCGTTGCGGACTTCCGCGGAGCCTGCCCTCGGGCCGGCCGACGGCCGGACCCGTGGGACGCCGGGGCCGATGTCTATCGCTGTCCGGCCGGCGCGGAACTGCGGCCGATGCGCGGGCAAAAGCGTCAGGCCAGCGGCAAAATGGCGATCCGCTATGCCAGCCGCCGCTCGGTTTGCCGGGTGTGTCCGTTGCGCGGGGCGCTGCCTGGCCGGCAAGGGCGAGCGGCGCGAAATCGAACGCTGGACGGATGAGGACGTGATCGAGCGCCACCGGGCCCGCATGCGCCTCGCTGGCAAGGACATGATGCGCCGCCGCAAGGCACTGGCCGAACATCCGTTTGGCACGCTCAAATGCCGCGCTGGATACCGCCACTTTCTGGTGCGCGGGTTCGACAAGGTGCGCGGCGAATGGAGCCTGATGGCGCTGTGTTACAACTTCAGCCGGGTGCTGCGCATCATCGGCCTCGGCCCGTGGATGGCGCTGCTCGCCCAACGCGCCGCCAAATCCCCCAGCAGGGCGATTGTCGCCCTTCTGCGGCCCTATTGCCCGGTCAGCCGCCACGCCGCGGTTCGTTGGCCTTCACGCGCATCTATCCGAGCGCTGCGACGGGGCCTCGGATATTCCGAAATGACATATCGCGGCCGGACTTTCTTGCCCAGCCTCGCAGCGAAACCCATCTGCTGCGGTCGTTACGACGGGTTTCGCGTGCGCTCAACCCATCCTACAAGGCTACTACTACAAGGCTACTACAAGGCTACGAGGTTGAAATCACCTGAATGGATCTAAGCACTAGGAAGACAGGAAGCGGCAGCGGGCAGAGGAAGCCGACATCGGTGTCGTGATACTTGACGATCAGGTGACCACTTAGGGTCAAGCCGCCGGCGAAGGGCCTCCGTGAACTCCCGCTTCTGGAATCACCTGACGGGCTGCTGATGGCCGGCGTGGGTCGAATGCCGCCGCTCGGTCTCTGTCCCGCGAACCCTTCTCGGTCACTCAGCTTCGAATTCGGAACGGCTCTTCCTGCCCCAAAGCGGACCGCCGGAGACGCCGCCCTAATTCATTATTCGGAATGGGGCCTACGAGACCGCGTGTCACCGAGCTTCAACTCTGGCTAACGCCTGAAAATACCAGGCGGGACGTAAGTGTTGTTCGCAACGTTTCCCTCCGGGCCATAGACGCGGAGCATTATGTTGAACGCCCGAGCCGGTATTGGCAACCAATTGGCGATCGGCACGCCCGCCGGGAGCTGCCGAGCCATGTAAATCGACACCGAGCCGTTGTCCTTGTTAGGTTGCGGTGGCGTGTAGCTAGCGACCGCGTATTTGTCGGCAGGGTTATCGACCAGTTCTATCGCCTCAGGGGTATATGCGGTGACGGACCAGAAGCGCGTTGCCTCGGGGAGCTGCCCCGCCGGAAAGGTCAGGACATAGCCCCGCGGGTTGCTCCCGTCGAGCGGATTGCCGTTGGCATCCTTGAATACGTGATAATACGCCGCCGCGTTGATGTCGTTGGCGTACTGGATGAATTCGGTGATCGACGACCGCTCGACGACCTGATTGCCCCAGTCACCGATATTGGTGAAGTGGATCCAGTTTGTCGGGGTAGGCGTCCAGTCCGTATGCGTAAGGTAGCGGTCCAAGATCAACTCATGGGCTGCCTGAGCGCCGTCACTGAACTCGGACCTGTTTACATTCCGGTTGGCGAACAAGCGGTTGAACTGGTTCCGTAGAGCCTGTTCGTACGGGGACGGGGGTGGCGTATTGGGGGCTTCAACCGCCCTTTGGAGCTGTCTGAGGAATGCGATTTGGGCACGGGCGATGAGGTCGTCGGCTGTTGTCTTGAAGGGCACGGCGAAGAGGATCTCTGGCAGGATCTTAGTCGTGGTTCCCCCGGAGGGGTTGTTGACATAATCGCTAAGGGTTTGAGTCTTGAGTGACGTGCGGAACGCCTGGGCCTCTCGAGTCTGGTCCTCGCCAGTTGCGGAGAATTTGTCTGCCCTGAAGATCAAAGTCGAAAAGTCGAGAGGCATCGCGATGGGGTTGACCTCTGCGGGAAGCGTGCCGGTAAATCCGGGTCCGGTGAGCGCAAAGGTTCCCGCGGTCTGCGGCGGAATGCCCGCGTCGAAAATATCGCCGTAGGGGTCCAGCATCAGTATCGAATACCTGACCGTTGTCGGGGGGATCGTCAGGATCACCGGCTGGGCGGTAAGGTCGAGGTAGCTGCTAGCGTAGAGCGTATCAACGTTGATGGCCACCACATAGTGGTAGATCGGAGAGATCCGGTTAGGTCCAACTAGGTGGTTGCGGTTAGTACTCGCTAACAGCGACTGATAGTACGTGAACCATAAGGGGTAGAATTGAACGACATACGCGACCGTCGTATCAAATGGGCTCAGCTGCGAGACGATCTCCGGGTTCCCAGCAATTGCGTCAGGATCCACTGATTGCGCCACGCCGGGGGAGAGGCCGGCGCTCATTGCGAGACCGACGGTAAGCGCTGATACCAAGCAAAGTCGGTGCAGATACCCGTAAACTCGAAGCTTTTGGCTCTTCATCGGACGCCTCCCTTGAACAAGCTGGCTTACTGCGCAGTCAATGGTTCGCGGACTGCCCAGCTGGCGGTCCGTGCGCTGGCCGCGCCAAACAATTAGGGTATCGAGAGCGGCCCGGAGACGGGGTGCATGGCGCAGTACGCCGGGTCGCCCTGACCGGCCTGCGTCAAAAACGCGGTATGCGGCGGAACGGGAGTGCCGGCCAGCGACTCTCCGATCGGGCAGTGACAGGTCACGACCGGCACATTATTGATATAAGTCTGTGTATCACAGAGGAAGCTGAAGCAGTTGACCAACTGATTTCCGAGAGGGGGAACTTTCGGGCAAAAGAGCGGCGGTGCTGAGGCCTCTGGCAGGGTCGGGACCCAATTGGTGAGCGCCTGCGGAATGTTCGGTCTGGGCTGATAAGTCGACCAGATTGTATCCGGCCCGGGCGGCTCGCAAGAACCTTGCATGTTGCCTCCGGCCAAGTTGGCAATCGAGGGACCGAGCAGGACCGGACACGTGCAATCCGCCTCCGGGAACGTCGCAGTGCCGCCGGTTGCGGTTCTCACCGTGATCTGCTTTCCGGTCGGCGTGCAGGTCGAAGCGGCGCAAAGCGCGAAATATCCGCCGCAAATGTGGAAATCGTAAACCTCAGCGGCTGCGCCGCGTCGCGCCGCCGGCGGCGTAAATGCGAGGAGCACCGCACCTAAAATTAGTACAACCTTTACGAGCGAGTGGCCGTGTCGCGCTCGTGATGATCCGCTCATTTTTCCCTCCGCTTTAAGGCAAACGCGTTGCGAATTTCCGCTTCTTGTCAGGTAGAGTATCTCAACTTAGTGGTTTTCGGAAGCGACGCTGAGGGTCGATAGTGCCCCTAATTTGGGTCTTGGTCTCCCACGATGGCAGTCAAACCACTAGAGCTCTACTGATCATCTCGCCGTCGCTTGGTCTGCGATTGGCACATCACGTACGATCTGATCGCCGTGTCGAAGGTCCGCGATTGTCGAACCGACCGCAGCATTCCGCCCTGCCGAGCGTCCGGAATCGGCGCAGAAGAGACAGCGCCCGCGGAGACCGTGATGGACGCGTTCTATCAGAAGTCGGAACCAAGTGGTGGGCGATGGCGCGTCCAGGCGACGACCTCGCGGCGCTCCTTTTTGGCGGCGATGTCCAGGCGTCCCACACGCGGGCGACGGAGCGGTTCCACGCCACCGGCGGCCGCACCGGCGAGCTGCGCCAGGATCGGCAGAGCGCGTTTGTCGTCACACATATCGGCCGCGCCGGGCTGATAGTGCAGGGTACTCATTAGACAACCGGTTCACTCACCACAGCCCCCCATGAGCGAACATCCTCCACCGCAAGAAGCGCATTGGCCCGAAGACGTGATCTTCACCCTCGGGCATTCGACCTTGCCGATCGAGGCCTTTTTGGCGCTGCTGCAAGCCTATGGCATCGAACGGCTCGTCGACATCAGTACGATCCCGCGGTCGCGCCATAATCCGCAATTCAACGGCACCGCCTCGGCCAGCAGCCTGAAAGCCCGGCATCTCCAATATGTGCATCTGAAGGCGCTGGGCGGCCTGCGGCGTCCCCCGCAAGGATTTTCTTAATACCGGCTGGCGAAACGGAGGTTTTCGGGGCTTTGCCGATTATATGCAGACGGAGGAATTTCGCGACGCGCTCGCTGCGCTCATGGTGCGCGGCGTGCCGGTCGTCGAGATTTTATCAGAGAGCAGCTACCGGATGCATGAGCTCACGCCATTCGCGCAGGTGGAGGGCGCGCGAATTACTTATCCGTCCGAGCTACTCTCCCGTAACCCGTCGCGCTCGCTCGGGGAATAGACCGAGCAGCCCTTCGCGTGAGGTGGGGCAGATGCCGCGCTCGGTGATGAGCGCGGTGACGAGGCGGGCCGGGGTCACGTCGAAGGCGTAATTGGCGGCGGGGCTGTCCGGCGGCGTCAGGCGGATGGCGACGCGCCTTCCGTCCTCGGTCCAGCCCTCGATGTGGGTGACCTCGCGATCGTCGCGGCGTTCGATCGGGATCGCCGCCCCGCTGTCGATTTCCCAGTCGATGGTCGGCGAGGGCAGCGCGACATAAAACGGGACGTCGTTGTCGCGCGCCGCCAGCGCCTTCAGATAGGTGCCGATCTTGTTCGCGACGTCGCCCCCCGCTGTTGTGCGGTCGGTGCCGACGATGCAGAGGTCGACGAGGCCTTCGCGCATCAGGTGGCCGCCTGCGTTGTCGACGATGACCGTATGCGGGACGCCGTGTTCGCCGAGCTCCCAGGCGGTCAGGCTGGCGCCCTGATTGCGCGGGCGGGTCTCGTCGACCCAGACATGGATCGGAATGCCCTCATTGTGGGCGCGGTAGATTGGGGCGAGCGCGGTGCCCCAGTCGACCGTAGCGAGCCACCCGGCATTGCAATGCGTCAAAACCTCGACACGACCGGCGCCACGCTTGCGCCGCCACGCTTCGGCGATCAGTCCGGCGCCGTGCTCCCCGATCGCGCGATTGATCGCGACATCGGCATCGGCGATTTCGCCGGCCCGTGCCATCGCCGCGGCAAACCGGCGGCTTTCCGGCACCTCCGACAGCGCCCGCTTCATCTCGGCGAGGGCCCAGCGCAGGTTGACCGCGGTCGGTCGGGTCGCGGCGAGCTTTGACGCCGCCGCTTCG
>CAVTQA010000026.1:0-7004 GCA_963736715.1 uncultured Alphaproteobacteria bacterium
AGGTTTTCGGGGCTTTGCCGATTATATGCAGACGGAGGAATTTCGCGACGCGCTCGCTGCGCTCATGGTGCGCGGCGTGCCGGTCGTCGAGATTTTATCAGAGAGCAGCTACCGGATGCATGAGCTCACGCCATTCGCGCAGGTGGAGGGCGCGCGAATTACTTATCCGTCCGAGCTACTCTCCCGTAACCCGTCGCGCTCGCTCGGGGAATAGACCGAGCAGCCCTTCGCGTGAGGTGGGGCAGATGCCGCGCTCGGTGATGAGCGCGGTGACGAGGCGGGCCGGGGTCACGTCGAAGGCGTAATTGGCGGCGGGGCTGTCCGGCGGCGTCAGGCGGATGGCGACGCGCCTTCCGTCCTCGGTCCAGCCCTCGATGTGGGTGACCTCGCGATCGTCGCGGCGTTCGATCGGGATCGCCGCCCCGCTGTCGATTTCCCAGTCGATGGTCGGCGAGGGCAGCGCGACATAAAACGGGACGTCGTTGTCGCGCGCCGCCAGCGCCTTCAGATAGGTGCCGATCTTGTTCGCGACGTCGCCCCCCGCTGTTGTGCGGTCGGTGCCGACGATGCAGAGGTCGACGAGGCCTTCGCGCATCAGGTGGCCGCCTGCGTTGTCGACGATGACCGTATGCGGGACGCCGTGTTCGCCGAGCTCCCAGGCGGTCAGGCTGGCGCCCTGATTGCGCGGGCGGGTCTCGTCGACCCAGACATGGATCGGAATGCCCTCATTGTGGGCGCGGTAGATTGGGGCGAGCGCGGTGCCCCAGTCGACCGTAGCGAGCCACCCGGCATTGCAATGCGTCAAAACCTCGACACGACCGGCGCCACGCTTGCGCCGCCACGCTTCGGCGATCAGTCCGGCGCCGTGCTCCCCGATCGCGCGATTGATCGCGACATCGGCATCGGCGATTTCGCCGGCCCGTGCCATCGCCGCGGCAAACCGGCGGCTTTCCGGCACCTCCGACAGCGCCCGCTTCATCTCGGCGAGGGCCCAGCGCAGGTTGACCGCGGTCGGTCGGGTCGCGGCGAGCTTTGACGTTCCCTCCTCGAGCCCCCGATCCGACGGATCCTCGGCGGTTGCGAGAGCCATGCCGTAGGCCGCGGCAGCGCCGATCAGCGGCGCGCCGCGAACCTGCATCGTCGCTATCGCCCGCGCCGCGTCGTCGAGCGTCTCCAGCCCGACAATCACCAGCTCGTGCGGCAATCGCGTCTGATCGATGATCTCGACCGTGCGCCCGTCTCGGGCGAGCCAGATCGTGCGCATCGCTCGGCCGCGGACGTTCACGGCGCCCCCTGCCGCCGCAGCACGCGGCCGGCGACGGCGTCGAGACGCGCGAGCACCTCGGGATCGCGCCGCTCGGGCGCGGTGATCAGCGCGTGATCGAGGGCCTGCTGGCACCCCTGCCGGCACGGCCCGGCATGGATCGACAGGGCGGGCACGACGCTCTTGATGAGCGCCTTCGCCCGTTCCGCGTTGGCGAGCAGCACGCCGACGATCAAGTCGACCGTGACGGCGTCGTGGCCCGGATGCCAGCAATCGTAATCGGTGACCATCGCCACCGTCGCGTAGCAGATCTCAGCTTCTCGCGCGAGTTTGGCCTCGGGCATGTTGGTCATGCCGATCACGTCGCAGTTCCACGACCGATAGAGCTCGCTTTCGGCAAGGCTCGAGAATTGCGGTCCTTCCATGACCATGTAGGTGCCGCCGCGCTTCAGCGCCATGCCCGCTTCGGGCCCGGCAGCGGCCAGTGCATCGCCAATACGGCCGCAGACCGGGTGCGCCATCGAGACGTGCGCGACGCAGCCCTTGCCGAAAAAGCTCTTGGCCCGCGCAAAAGTCCGGTCGACGAACTGATCGATCACAACAAAATCCCCGGGCACCAGATCCTCGCGCAGGCTGCCGACAGCAGACAGAGAGATGATGTCGGTCACCCCGCAGCGCTTCAGCGCATCGATATTTGCCCGATAATTGATCTCCGATGGCGGCAATACGTGGCCGCGGCCGTGGCGCGGAACAAACACGACCGGCTGGCGATCCAGCGTTCCGAAACAGAATTCGTCCGATGTCGCGCCGAACGGGCTTTCAATCCACCGCCATTCGACATCCGCAAGCCCGTCGATCTGATAAAGTCCACTGCCCCCGATAATGCCGATAACGGGCCCGGTCATCCAACTGGCCTAATGCGCGGTGGCCCAGATCTTGCGCTTTGCGGCGTAGAAGATGCCCGCCATGATGATCAGAAACAGCATGACCTTGAACCCGGTGCGGTGGCGAGGCTCGAGATTGGGCTCGGCCGCCCAGGTCAAGAAGGTCACCACGTCATGCGCCATCTGCGGCACCGTGGCGGAAGTGCCGTCGGCAAAAGTCACGGCGTTGTCGCTGAGCGGCGGCGGCATCGCGATCTGATGACCAGGGAAATATTCGTTGTAGTACATCCCCGACAGCAGGTTGAACCCGGGCGGCGGATCCTTGTACCCGGTCAGGATGGCGAAAACGTAATTCGGCCCCCCCTCGCGCGCCTTGACGATCATCGACAGATCCGGCGGCAATGCGCCGTTATTCGCGGCGCGAGCCGCCTGGTCATTGGGAAACGGGCCGGGGATCGGGTCGGAGGGCCGGGCCGGGCGCTGGAACATCTGGCCTTCGTCGTTCGGCTGCTCGTTGGTGACTTGATAGGTCGAAGCGATCGCCTTCACTTCGTCTTCGGTGTACCCGATATCGGTCAGGTCACGGAAATAAAGATGCTTGACCGGGTGGCAGGCGGAGCAGACCTCCTTGTACACTTGAAAGCCGCGCTGCTGCGCCGCCCGGTCGTAGGTGCCGAAGATGCCGTCGAAAGACCATTGCTGGTGCGGCAGCGGGGGAGTTTCTTGGGCATTGGCGCAAAGCGATGTCAGCGCCAAGACCAGCGCCGCCAGCGCGGCAAGGATGAGCTTCAGCATATCAGGATTTCGTCAGCGGCACTCCGGCGCCGCCAAATCGAGCGCCGCCGCCCTGCAAAACCGCGGCTGCGATGCTGGCGGGCAGCGGTTTGGGCCGTTCGAGCTTGCCGATGACCGGGAACAGAATCAGGAAATGGACGAAGTAGTAGAGTGTCGCGATCTGCCCGACCATCACCACCAGGCCTTCGGGCGGGTTGGCGCCGACCCAGCCGAGAGCGACGACGTCGATCACCAGCAGCCAGAAAACCCACTTATAGACGGGGCGGAACCGCGCGCTGCGCACCGGCGAGCTGTCGAGCCACGGCACCAAGAACAACAGGAAAATCGACCCGAACGCCATGATGACGCCGAGCAGCTTGTTCGGCACCGAGCGCAAAATCGCGTAATACGGAAGCAGGTACCATTCCGGCACGATGTGGTTCGGCGTCTGCATCGGGTTTGCCGGAATGTAATTGTCCGAGCTTCCCAGGAAATTCGGCGCATAGAAAACGAAGAAGCTATAGATCAGCAGGAATACGGCCAGCCCGAACAGATCCTTGATTGTGAAATAGGGGTGGAACGGCAGCGTATCCTGCGGCCCCTTCATTTCGATCCCCAGCGGATTGTTGGAGCCGAAGCGGTGCAATGCGATCAGATGAAGCAACACCACGGCGAGGATCACAAAGGGGAGCAGGTAGTGCAGCGCGTAGAAGCGGTTCAAGGTCGGATTGCCGACGGTAAAGCCGCCCCACAGGAACGTGACGATGTTCTGCCCGATCAACGGTATCGCCGAGAACAGATTGGTGATAACCGTGGCCGCCCAATAGCTCATCTGGCCCCAAGGCAGCACATAACCCATAAAGGCCGTCATTATTGCCAGTATCAGAATGATGACCCCGAGTATCCACAGCAATTCGCGCGGCTGCTTGTAGGAACCATAGTAGAGCCCGCGGAACATGTGGATGTAGAGTAGCGCGAAAAACATCGACGCCCCGTTCATATGGGCGTAGCGCAGCATCCAGCCGTAATCGACGTCGCGCATGATCCGCTCGACCGAGTCGAAGGCAAGCTCGGCATGCGGGGTGTACTGCATGGCCAGAAAGATGCCGGTGACGATCATCACCACCAGCATGATCCCGGACAGCGAACCGAAATTCCACCAATAGCTGAGGTTGCGCGGTGTCGGATACTCATAGAGCTCGTGCTGCAGCATCGCGACAAACGGCAAGCGATAATCGATCCAGCGGATGACGCGGCTGGTTGCGCTGAGGCGGGTCTGGGCCATGGCGCGTTCCTACCCGATCTTGATTGTCGTGTCGTGCGTGAATTCGTAAGGCGGCAGGAACAGGTTCAGCGGAGCGGGCCCTTGGCGAATTCGGCCCGAGGTATCATAGATCGAGCCGTGGCAGGGGCAAAACCAGCCGCCGTACGGGCCACGGGGATCGCCGGCCTTCTGACCGAGCGGGATGCAGCCGAGATGGGTGCAAACGCCGATTACGACGAGCCACTCCGGTTTCTTGACGCGGGCAGAATCCGGCTGCGGATCGCGCAAGTCGGCAACGTTCACGTCTTGAGCGGCCTTGATCTCCTCCGGAGTGCGATGGTCGATGAAGACCGGCTTTCCGCGCCACGCGACGGTCAGACGCTGGCCGACCTGCACGGGCGCGAGATCGACCTCGGTCGTGGACAGAGCCAAGGTGTCGCGTGCGGGGTTCAGGCTGTCAATGAACGGCCAAATCGTCGCCACGACGCCGACAGCGCCGATGGCCGTCGCGGTCAAAATCAGAAAATCGCGCCGTGTCTCGCCGGCATGTGCTCCGCTTACATTGTGCTGCGCCAGATCGGCCATCCAACCCTCATTATTTCGCGACCGCCGGTCAGGCGCGGCTGCTATCGCAAGCTATACTGTTGAGGACAGCGAACTATGCGACAGACTGCCGCATAATTGGGCAGCGATCCGAGTATAGACCATCACATTTATACTGCCTCCAACGTGTCAGCGGAGATCGTGTGCGTCTCGCCTTGTTCGAACCCGACATTCCGCAGAATACCGGGGCCTTGCTGCGGCTCGCGGCGTGCTTTGGGGTGGCCGTCGATCTGATCGAGCCGTGCGGTTTCCTGCTCGATGACCGGCGGCTCAAGCGCGCCGTCCTCGATTATGCGGCTGATCTCGTTGTCTGCCGTTATGTTTCGTGGCCGGCGTTCCTCGCCCTACGGGCACCGCAATCGCGGTTGATCCTGATGACGACGACCGGGATTACCCCACTGCATAATTTTAAATTTGCAGCGGACGACACGATCCTCCTCGGCCGGGAGAGCGCCGGCGTGCCCGAGGACGTGCATCGCGCCGCGGCGGCCCGCGTTGTCATACCGTTGCGCCCGGGTGCTCGCTCGCTCAATGTCGCGCTTGCGGGCGCGATTGGGCTCGCCGAGGGATTGCGTCAAACCGGATTGTTTCCTGAACCATGACCGAACAGCCTTCCTTTTCGCCCGATGCGGGCCGGTGCAACCAGGCCGAGGCGTGGTTTTCCGAGCTCCGCGACCGAATCTGCGCCGAGTTCGAGGCAATCGAGGAGCGAATTCGCCGGCGGCATGCCCCGAGGGGCGGCTGCCGGGCCGTTTCGAGCGCCAAGATTGGCAGCGGCCGGGAGGCGGCGGCGGGATGATTTCCGTTATGCGGGGGCAGGTTTTCGAAAAGGTCGGGGTCAACATTTCGACCGTGTCGGGCGAATTCTCGCCCGAGTTCCGCAACGAGATCCCAGGCGCGTCGCAGGATCCCCGCTTTTGGGCGAGCGGCATCTCGCTTGTCGCCCATATGTGCTCGCCGCTCGTCCCGGCGGCGCATATGAACACGCGCCATATCGTCACCAGCAAAGCCTGGTTCGGCGGCGGCGCCGATCTGACCCCGATTTACCCCGACGAGGCCGCGGCACAGGAGTTTCATGCCGCGCTTGCGGACGCCTGCGCATCCTACGACGGCGACTGCTACGAGCGCTTCAAGACATGGTGCGACGAATACTTCTTTCTCAAGCATCGGGGCGAGCCGCGCGGCGTCGGCGGGATCTTCTTCGATTATCTCGACAGCGGCGACCAGGAGCGCGACTTCGCCTTCGTCCGCTCGGTCGGGAAGGCCTTCCTCGGCGTCTTCGCGGCCATTGTGCGGGCGCGGATGCAGCTCACCTGGACCGAGGAGCAACGGCGCCATCAGCTGGTCCGCCGCGGCCGCTATGTCGAGTTCAACCTCCTCTACGACCGGGGCACCGTGTTCGGACTGAAGACCGGCGGCAACCCGGAGGCGATCCTGATGTCGTTGCCACCCTTGGTGGCGTGGCCCTAGGGAACAGCCGAGGCAGGGGCGTGTTAGCGGGATGCCATGGCCAAAGCCAATATCCACCGCCGCAGCACGCTCGAAGATATCTATCCGCCGGATGCTTTCGCCAGCGATGCGGCGCAGAACGGCCGGGTGCCGAATACCGTGCTGAGCGGCGTTCGTATCCTATCTGCCCCCGACGCCGCCGGGGACTTCGATTTCGAGCGGGCAACCCAGCAGATCGGAGAGGCTGCCTCGGCCAGCTTTCTTGCCCCGCACCGCCGGGAGGAAAGGACCCAAGACGCCGGACGCGACAGTTCGACGACCGTGTCGGCCGAGCCCGATCCCCGAGCGGGGTACGAAGCCTTCCTCGCCGACATTGTCGCCGTGGCGCAGCGCTTCGGCTTCGAGCCGGAAGAATCCCCCGGCCGTGATGAACCGCGCCTGCGCGGATTGCGGCAGTGATTTTCGCCCGTTGACCTCACGCGAAGGCGCCTTCGGCTTAGACTGACACCGCGGTCACCTATCCCGGGGCTGACGGCGGGACGCCCTGCAGCCTTTTGCCAATTTTGCATAGTCAGACGCGCGTAAGGCGGCCTATTTCCGCGGACGGCTTGACCCGGCCGGGCGGCCAGCGCGACATTGCACGATCCGGAAGAGCCGCGCTGACAACCCGCGCCGGTCTAATGGGAGCTAGCCAATGAGCAATATAGCCGAGCCGCGGGTCATCCCGCACGCCACGACTCGCCGTTCGCGCCGGATATCGGTCATC
>CAVTQA010000027.1:0-357899 GCA_963736715.1 uncultured Alphaproteobacteria bacterium
AGTCTCGACGCAACTGCTTCCAGCTAGGCGGGCATTCTGGGCTGAACGCTGCGCCTGGATGGCCGCAATGCTGAAAGAGGGGGCCGATGAAGGAGACAACACCTGGAGCGAGTTTGCCCTTGTCGCTCGCGACCTGGCCGGCGAAAGCTTTCTTGACGGCATACCGCTCGCGAGACGCATCGCAGCGGCGACAGTGGAAGCCTTTGAACAGCGATAGCGCGTTGGGCTCAGGTTTGCACCGCCGGCACGATCAGAGAGATTTGCGGGGACCGAGGGTCCGCCGATGACCTACCGTCAGGCAGCTAAAGAAGCCAGGGCGGGCGATCGCAGCCCCCTCTTCGCTGATCCGGCCAAAAAAATTCCCTGATCGCCTAATTCAATTCTCTGCAAGGCGACGAAAAATTCCCTGTTCCGATGCGTAGGGAATTCGCTCGTAAAACACTGGCTTATCTCACTATTTTCTGCCGGTATGTGTGCAGCTGGGCTCCGATCGAATGAAATTCCCTGTATATTCCGTGCTAGTAGGGAATTTGGCGTTCAGAGACGAGTTCGCTCGTGACTCCTTCCTCCAGCGGACAGTCGGTCTCTCGCCCGCATCCGCTATCGAGCGTCGAAAACTCCGGCTTTCCGCGCGGATGTGCGCGGCCGGCTTGGCGACCGCGTCGGCACAGACGCGCAGGGTGTTTTGATATCGCACCAACCGGCGGCAATATCTCTGTCGGGCCGTATTCCAGTACCGCGGTGCCGCTGATGGGGTCGGCGAGAATGCCACGCCGGTCCCAACAAGGCGGATTTTGCTGGGCTTATCGTGGGTAGATGTTTGACTTCGGATCGGGCTCAGGCAAAGCCGAGCACGATCCGCTGATCGTGCCAGGCAAGCGGCAGACGAGAGTGCTCGAGGAGCTTCTCCGCCGCCAAATCGCGCGGTTGGCGCCCATCGAGGATCGCTTGGGTGATATCCGGCGCAAGATAGCTGAGGCGGACGAGCCGCGTGAAATAGGACCGGCTGACCCCTTCCCGCTGGGCGAGTACGGCAAACGGAACGCCGTCGCCCTGGACGAGTGTCGCGTTGAACCGGCGCGCCAGGAGCAGCCTGATCACGTCGGTCGCGCCCTGCGACGGTGTCTCAGCAGCGACGAAACCGAGATCCTGTCCGTGCCGGTCCGGCTGCGCCGCGCCGGGCGGGAGATCAGAATGGTGATCGACGGGACGGATCCGTTTGCCGTGAAACCTGACGCACAATTCCAGCAGCGGCTTGTCGCGCGGGCCGCGGATCTCGGCAAGCACTGGCCCGAGTTGCCAGTGGCACGCAAGCGTGCCGTCCTGATTACCCTGATCGAACGGATTGATGCGTCCGGGAGCCGTGCCGAGATGGATTTGCAGATGCTGCCGGGATCGAGAAGCCATCCGTGCACTCGGACGCTTACGAGCTGTTCGATCTGCGCCGCCGGAATCCGCAGCCCGGCGGAGTCGTCGGTCCGATCTTTCGTGATCAGCGAACGGGAGACATAGTAGCGGTAACGCGTGCCCTTCTTGACGGCATGGCTCGGTGTCATCCGGTTCCCGTCGCCATCAAACAGCATGCCGGCGAGGAGGCTCGGCTGCCGAGTTTTTCCGCCCTCGTTCCGCTGGGCGGCGTTGCAGGCAAGCTGCGCTTGGACCTCATCCCAGAGCGGCTGATCGATGATCGGCGGGTGCTTGCCAGGATGTGATTGCTCCTTGTGAACGATCTCGCCGCGATAAATGCGGTTTTGCAGCATCAGGTAGAGCGCGCCGCGGGCGAATGGCTTCCCACCGGAAATACGGCCCGAGGTGCTCGTCCGCAATTTGCTCTGGATGCCGCGGGCTTCCAGCTCGTCCTTCAATAACCGGACAGAGCCGAGTTCGGCATAACGGCGAAAAATGAAGCGCACGATTTCCGCCTCGCTGTCGACGATGCAGAGCTTGCGGTCCTGCGTCTGATAGCCGAGCGGCGGCACCCCGCCCATCCACATCCCCTTCTTCTTCGAGGCCGTGATCTTGTCGCGAATGCGCTCGCCGATGACCTCGCGCTCGAACTGCGCGAAGGACAACAGCACGTTGAGGGTCAAGCGCCCCATCGAGGTCGTCGTGTTGAACTGCTGTGTCACGGAAACAAAGACGCGCTTGTGGCGTCGAGGATCTCGACAATCTTGGCAAAATCGGCGAGCGAGCGGGTCAGCCGGTCGATCTTGTAGACGACGATGGTGTCGACCCGCCCCCGCCGTGATGTCGGCGAGCAGCTGCTGCAGAGCGGGCCGATCCATCGTCGCGCCGGAGAACCCGCCGTCATCATAAGCCGCGCGCAGGCACACCCAGCCTTCGTGCCGCTGGCTGTCGATGAAGGCCTCGCAGGCTTCGCGCTGCGCCTGCAGCGAATTGAACTCCTGTTCGAGCCCCTCCTCGGACGACTTGCGGGTGTAGATCGCGCAGCGGACGGTTCCGTTCCGCCGCATTGTGGTTCCCGGTTTTTTCATTGGCTGGTCTCGGCGACTAGAAGGCACGCGCCCGTTTGGTGAGACCAAAAAACCGGGGGCCCGACCAATGTGCCCCGGTGATCTGCTCTGCAATCACGGTCAGCGACCGATAGCGCTGGCCCTCGTATTCGAAACCGTCCCCGCGCGCGAGGACGGTATGGGTGTGTCCGCGCCACCGCCGCACCAAGGTCGCGCCGGTCTTCAGCGCCATGCTAGGATCGAAAGATCGCCGACCACAGCTGATCGATCAGGGCATCGCGGTCGCCAACCTTCTTTCGCTTTTCGACGCCGGGCAGAGCGTTCCACAGCGCCAGCAACCGCTTGCCGCTGAGGGGGGCAGCGTGCAATTCCTCATTCGATGCGACGGCAATCTCGCCGTCATTGACTGCCGCCGGCGCCTTGCGGCACAGCGAGATCCCGTCGTTGCCAATGATTTAGACGCGCATTGAGTGGGTGCTCCTGATTGACCCGGCGGCGGTCCCACCGTAGCCCCACTCACGCTCTCTCCACCGCCCAAAGCCACTCCATTCCGGATAATCTTGTGGCGTTGTCGGGCCAGACCCGAGCATGGAATTTACTCAGCCGACACCGCACGATCTGCCGGTAGTTTGTTCGTTTCGCAGCGGGTCCGGAAATTGAACCGAGCGCGTCTAACACGTTGCCACCGTCGGTGGCGGATCGCTAAGTCGGCTCGCTCGGGTTCGGCGGGTCCGCTTAATGAGGTTGACCTGCCGCGCCGCTGACGGGCCGACACGGCCGGAAATGTCGAGTCGCCCGGAGGACTCTCACCTCCGGGCGCTCCCAGATCCGGACGTGAACCTCCGATTCATTCGGCTCCCGATGTTCGGCCGTTTCCCCCTCCTTCATCTCTCGTACAGTTCCGCACCGCTGCACGCAGACGGCGCGTTCGTGACACACGACCCTATCCAGTCCTTGTCGCGATCCTCGCCTTGGTTCATTCTCCTCGCGGCGATACACCGTCGGAGAAGTGATGCCGGGCAAGCTTCCGCACGATGGCTTGGTGGCGGTCGTGAAGCGCGATTGTCCGACCTGTGTGATGGCGGCGCCGGTGCTCGGCGACTTGGCGCGAGATGCCGGGTTGACCGTTTTCACCCAGGACGACCCGGCCTTCCCCGAGACCGTGCCGGCGCGTATCGACGACACCGGTCTCGACGTGTCGCATCGCCTCGGGATCGAGATTGTGCCGACCCTTATCCGGTTCGAGGCGGGTCGTGAGGTCGGCCGCACCTTTGGCTGGGACCGCAGCGAATGGCAACGCCTGACCGGAATCGCCGGGCTCGGCCGCGACTTGCCCGAGGCGCGTCCCGGCTGCGGCGCCAAGAATGTCGAGCCGGGTGTGCTCGAGCGCCTGAAGATCCGCTTCAACGAGACCGGCCTCAAATCACGCCGCATCGAAATCGGCGCGGACGAGGACGAGCAGGAGGCGATGTTCGCGCGCGGCTGGTCGGATGGGCTTCCCTTGGTGCCGCCGACCGAGGAGCGAGTGTTGCGCATGCTCGACGGCACAGCGCGGGATCCTCAGGAGGTGGTCGGGCTGGTGCCGCCGGCGCTCGCCGCGGCGATCGTCGAAAAGATTGCGATCAATGCGGTGATGGCGGGCTGCAAGCCGGAATATCTGCCGGTTGTGCTGGCTGCGGTCGAGGCCGTGCTCGAGGAGAGCTTTGCGATGCACGGCGTATTGGCGACGACGATGTTCGTCGGGCCGGTGCTGATTGTGAACGGCCCCGTCCGCCGGCGGATCGGCATGAACGCCAAGGGCAACGCGCTCGGCCAAGGCAACCGCGCCAATGCTGCGATCGGCCGCGCGCTGCAGCTCGTCATTCGCAACATCGGCGAGGGACGGCCGCAGGAGGTCGACCGCGCCACCCTCGGCAACCCCGGCAAATACACCTATTGCTTCGCCGAGGACGAGGAGGGGTCGAGCTGGGAGCCGCTGTCGATCGAGCGCGGCCTCGAGCCCGGCCGATCGGCGGTCACGGTGTTCGCCGGCTATGGCCTGCAGGGCATGGTCGACCAGAAGTCGCGCGAACCCGAGAGCCTGGCGCGGAGCTTTGCGGGCTCGCTGAAGGCGCTCAGCAACGTCGACCACGCGCCTTCCTGCGACGCGCTGCTGGTAGTCTGCCCCGAGCATCATCGCACCTTCAAAAACGCCGGCTGGTCCAAGGCGCGGCTCTATGAAGAACTCTACCGATTGTGCGAGATGCCGATCGCCGGCAAGTCCGTCAACAAATTCCGTCCGGGCGGGTTGATGATCGTCCGCGCCGGCGGCGATGCCGGGATGTTCTCTGGCATCATCGGCGGCTGGTCCGCGGGCGGCCCCCGCAGCAGCCTTCCCGTAACCAAGGAGGTCAAACCATGACCGTACTTCTCGACCCGACCTCGGAGCGAAGTCCGACGATCCGGCCGCGCCTGCCCCGGCCGGAACGTCTCGACGGATTGACGATCGGAATTCTCGACATCGCCAAGCCGCGCGGCGATGTGTTTCTGCACCGGCTCGGCGAGCGGCTCGCCGAGCGCGGCATCGCCGTCAAGCACTACGCCAAGCCGACCAATACGCGGGTTGCGCCCTTGCCGTTGCGGCAGCAGATCGCCGCCGAAGTCAACCTCGTCGTCGAAGGATTGTCCGACTGAGGATCCTGCATTTCGTGCTGTACGCATGACATGGCGGATCTCGAAGCACGCGGCATTCCAACTGTAGGCGTCGCCACCACCGAATTCATCGAAGGCGCCGCGGCGCAAGCCAAATCTCTCGGTATCGACCCGGCCTTGGTATTCGTTCCCCACCCGGTGCAGGACCGCACCGACGACGAATTAAAGAAACTCGCCGACGACCACCTCGAATCAATCCTAGCTCTGCTGGTGAACAGCTGAGCGGATCTCGCTCAACTCTGTACAACATATTATCACTCTCGCACGCGCGAAATATTAGCTGAAATCAGCTGCGCGTGCGAGAGCAGTTCAAATTTTGGTGCTTGTCAATACTTACTAAAACGCGATTTGAATACAGGATCTCCTGTCAAAAACTCGGCTGCAAGGCCGTCATCGAGTAGTCCAATCGGCTGCAATGCGCCGCATATCAGCCGAGATGGCAATGGTCCGTGGTTGCGCTACAATCATCGGTAGGCCTTTGACCCCTAGAGGAGGAGCGGATGGAAACGACTCGGCTAACCCGGCGGACCCTCATGCAGAGCGCGGCGGCGGCCGCAACTCTAGCCGGTGCGCCTCTGGCCGGTGCGCCGTTCGTGCGCGGCGCCCACGCCGCGGGCAAGCTCAGCGTTGCGGTCTGGGACCATTGGGTACCCGGCGCCAACGACGTCCTCGAAAAGCTCGGCCGCGAATGGGCTGCCAAGGAGAAGGTCGAACTCACGATCGATTTCGTCACCAGCCAGGGCGATAAGCTGATGCTGATGGGCGCTGCGGAGGGTCAGGCCCGCTCCGGGCACGACGTCGTCGGCCAACCAAGCTGGTACGCCGCGGCGAAGGCGGATATGTGGGAGCCGGCCGACGATCTGATGGCGACGTTGATCGGCAAGTACGGCAAGCCGAGCGCCGCGGTCGAGTATCTCGGGAAGCAGAACGGCCATTGGATTGCCGTGCCGTCGATCCCGAACACGCTGACCTTGCCGTCGGTCGGGCGTATCGACCTGTTCAAACAGTATGTCGGGCTCGACCTGACAAAGATGTATCCGGCCGGCACACCGCCCGACAAGGAGTTGACCGACAATTGGACGTGGGACTTTTGGCTCGACGCGGCCGGAAAGCTGCACAAGGCCGGGTTTCCTTTCGGGATGCCGCTGGGCCAGACCGGCGACTCGATGAACTGGGTGGGGGCGATATTCGCTGCCCATGGCGCAGAAATGGTCGACAAGGATGGCAACATCACCGTCAAGTCGGCCGCGACCAAGCACATGCTCGACTTCTTCAAGAAGCTGGTGCCACTATTGCCGGACGGCGTCTTCGCCTGGGATGATTCGAGCAACAACAAGGCGCTGATCTCGGGCCAGAGCGCGCTGATCATGAACCCGCCCTCGGCCTGGGCTGTCGCGGTACGCGACGCCCCAAAGGTCGCCGAGCAGTGCTGGCACTTCCCGTCGCCAAAGGGGCCAAAGGGGCGCTTCGACCCGGCGCAGCCTTCCTATTGGGGGATCTGGAATTTTTCGCCCAACAAATCGGCCGGAAAGAGCCTGCTGCTGCATCTGTGGGAGAAGGACTCCGTCGAGCAGCTCGTCGCCGGCAGCAAGGGGTACGACATCCCGGCCTTCGGAACTTTGCGCGACTTCAAGACCTGGGCCGAGGAGGGTCCGCCAAAGGGCGGCATCTGGAATTACCCGCCGCGCGGCGATGTGATCGAGTCGGTGTCCGGCTCGCCCGCGCCGATGCGGATCGGCAACCAGATTTTCGCCCAAGCGACGACGACCAAGATGATCGCCCAATATACTCAACAAGGGAAGACCATGGACCAGGCGATGGATTGGGCCGCCGGCGAGCTCGAAGGCTTCAGCCGGTCGTAACGTCGCGCCGCGGGCGGGGCAGCGCGGCGGTTGACTGCCTGGCTACGCGGACATATTCGTCAACGCCGCAAAACTGTTGGCGCTGGATGTAGCGCTGTGGGAGGAAATGATGCCGGGACAGAGCTCCGACAGTCTCTTGGCGCTGTTCGACGCTGCGCCGCTCAATCGGCGCTATTGGGTATCGTTCGTTCTGCTCTCGGCGTTGTTCGTCCTCGAATTCTTCGATTTTCTCATCGTCGGCTACCTGCTTGCCGTGCTGGCGCCGCAGTGGCACCTCACCTACGGCCAATCGGCGGTGATCCTCTACAGCGGCGGCGTTGGCGCAATCCTCGGCGCGCTCGTCTTTGGCGGGCTGTCCGATGCCTGGGGACGCAAGATCACGATGGTCATCGGCACCTTCATTTGCGCCGCGAGCTCCGGGTTGATGGGCATCGTTCCGGCGGGCTCGTGGGAGATCTTCGCGGTGCTGCGCTTCTTTATCGGGGTCGGGCTGACCGCCGGGGTCACCCCGTCTCTGGCGATCCAGGTCGAGCTGACGCCGACGCGGCACCGGACCCTGCTGACGAGCTTTTATCTGGTTTTCGCCTCCGCCGGCGGCTTTCTCGCTTCCGGCGCCTCCGCCGCGCTGCTCGAGCCGCTCGGCTGGCGCGGAGTTGCGATGCTCGGTATGGCGCCGGCAATCGTCGGCGTGCTGATTTGGATCTATGTGCCGGAATCGGTGCGCTGGCTCGTGGCGAAGGGCCGCTTCACCGAGGCGCGCGCCGAGGTTGCCAAGCACCTCGGCTTGCCGCCCGCCTCGGTGGCACTGCCGTCGCAAGCGCCCGCCGCCCCGCCTCGTGGGCGTCTATGCGGAGCTGTATCGGCAGCCGAGCTTGTTCTGGGAGACTGCCATTATTTGGGGCGGCTCGTCGATGGCGGCCTATGGCGTCTATCTGTGGGGGCCGACGATCGTCGCGATGGTGCTCAGCGTTCCGGTGCCGCAGGCCGCCAAATTTTTTGTTTTCGTGACGCTCGGCGGCGTCGCGGGCAAAATCGTCGTCACTTTGCTCGCGCCGTTGACCGGCCGGCGCTGGTTGGGCGTGGTTTGGGGGTTGGGCGGTGTCGTCGCGCTCGCCGCCGCCGGCTATTACAGCAATGTCGTTGTCGGGGGGTTGCCGGCGATGGTAATCCTACTATGCGCCTCTACCTTCTTTATCGAGGGCGGCTTCGCCAATCTCGCGCCCTACACGGTCGAGCGCTACGGGGTGCGTCTCGGCGCGCGCGCGTCCGGACTTGGGCAGGCCGCGAACGGCGTCGGCAAGATCGTCGGCCCATTGAGCTTGGCTCTGATCGCCGGCAGCAGCAATGTCGTATCGCCGCAGGCGACCTCGGATGCGGTGCTGCCGGCTTATCTGTTCCTCGCCTTCTGCATGCTGCTGGTGGGGATGTCCTTCGCGTTTCTCGGCGTTGAGACGCACGGCAAGGCGATGGGAATCGGTGACCAGGACGCAATGATACAGCCGCGAGCGGTCGCGTTTGGAACCGAGCCGCGCTGACCCCCGTAGCCGTGACGTGCAGGCCAGCCGGTCTTCCTTCTAACGTTCTCGGTTGCTCTCGCGGCAGATACCGATGCGGCGCGCGTTTTTGGCCCAGTAGAACAGCGGCGCCTCGCCCTTTGCGGTGCCGCCATGCAGAGCGATCGCCCGGGCCAGCATGAACCGCGTCACATCGCGAAACGATTCGAGCGGATGTTGCCCGACCCGGTACCAGCGGACATCCTCGAGTTCGTCGCTCGACGCCGGTTTGCCGAACACATTGGCACCGTCGCTAAGGAAGAACCGGGTATTGAACCGCCGGTTCGAGTGCGACGGGGTGATCGCCCGACCGACATAGGTCAGCAAATCGAATGCCGCGACTAGGCCGCGTTCGCGATAGGCTCGTTCGATTTGCCTGGTGGCCGGCGGAGCAGAGTGCGAGCCAGCCGGTCGGCCCACCAGCACCCCGACCTCTTCCCAGGTCTCGCGCAGCGCCGCACGGGCAGAGCGCGCGAGTCGCTGCCCCAACGCATCGCTGCCCGCTTCGATACTCCAGGTGATCCGGTCGGGCGGATCGATCGCACCGCCCGGAAAGACATGCACGCCGGGCATAAATTTGACGTGCATGAGGACGGCGGCCCGCGAGCACTTCGAGATGCCGGCCCTCCCCACGGAGCAAAATCAGCGAAGCCGCATCGCGCGGCCGCACTACCGGTTTACGCGTGCCAGCCGGCACCTGCACAACATCATTCATTATAAATAAAATTCGGGCAAGATCCTTCTCGCACAGGACCGCCGACTATAGGTTCGATCGAGCCGCTTTGCGAGCCTGAGCCGGGCGGGCGTTCCGGGCTTCGGCGATCAGGCGATCGAGTTGATCGAGGAGCGCGGCTTCGATCTCTGGGTCTCCGTCGAGGTGCTTCAGCAGCAACGTCGCGGCTTCGAGTGTCGAGAGCGCCTCGCGGCGTGGCTCGCGGCGCACTCGGCCAAAGCGCGATCGGTGCCTCGGGTTGAGCACGAGGCGGCGGAGCCGGAGGAGCCACGGGTTGCGCCACCACAGGGTCTTGGCCTCGCTCCAGCTGCCGTCGAGCAGCACGACGCCCTCGATACCGCGCAGCATCGCGTCCTGGTCGGCCGCCGGCACCCCCGCCCGGTCGAGCACGACGATCTCCCGCTCCAGGCCGAACGCCGCCGGCCGCGCCGAGCCGAGATAGAGCACCGCCCATTTCCTGGGATCGGCGGGACGGCCGAGCGCGCGCGCCAGGTTCGGCCACGACAGCCCGACGACGAGCGCACCCCGCCGCAGCGCGGCGCAGGTTACCGCTGCGGTCGCCAGCACCTCCCGCTTCTCCTGCGGGTGCTGCAGAATCAGCACGAAGAGCCGGTTGTCGATCGGCTCGGCCTCGGCCGTCCCGCGCATTTCGTTTTCAAGCACCGGCTGTTTCGCCCTTTACGGAACGTCTCGGTCAATCCGGCGTTAATCGCTGACCGTCACTATACGCGCTGTTCGGCTTGCCGGTAGGCGAGGTCTCGTGGCACATGAATTGCCCGGATCTCCAGGGGCCTCCGATCGAGGAGTTCATGCACAAACCTGTCCGCAAGGCCGTTTTCCCGGTCGCCGGGTTGGGCACCCGGTTTCTGCCGGCAACCAAGGCGATGCCCAAAGAAATGCTGCCGATCGTCGACAAGCCGCTCATTCATTACGCGGTCGAGGAGGCCAAGGCGGCTGGCATCGAGCAGTTCTTTTTTGTCACGAGCCGGGGCAAGAGCGCGATAGACGATCATTTCGACCGGGCCTACGAGCTCGAGGCCACGTTGCGCGAGCGGGGCAAGGAGGACGTGCTCGAGGAGCTCGAAGCACGGCTGCCCGAACCCGGGCAGATCGCCTATACACGGCAGCAGACCCCGCTGGGCCTCGGCCACGCGGTATGGTGCGCTCGTTCTCTCGTCGGCGACGAGCCCTTCGCGGTGCTCCTCGCCGACGATTTGATGGTCTGTGAGCAGCCTTGTCTCGCACAGATGGTCGAGGCCTACGCGCGGACCGGCGGTAATCTCGCGGCAATCATCGAGGTGCCGCGGGCGCATACCTCGCGTTACGGCGTGCTGGACATTGTCTCCGATGACGGCCGGCTGGTGCGGGCGAGAGGGGTGGTCGAAAAGCCCGATCCCGCCGAGGCTCCTTCGACCTCCACGATTATCGGCCGCTACATTATTCAGCCGGAAGTTTTTGGCCACCTCTCCAGCGCCGAGCCGGGCAGCGGCGGGGAGATTCAGTTGACCGACGCGCTCGGCAAGCTGATCGAAGAGGGCCAGGCCTTTCACGGGTTACGCTTCGAGGGCCGGCGCTTTGATTGCGGCGACAAGCTCGGCTTTCTCGAAGCGACGGTCGCGCTCGGGCTGCAGCATCCCGAACTAGGGCCGGGGCTGCGCGAGATTCTCTCCGCCTACCTCTGATCGGAACGTCCGATGCCCCATCATTTCGACCCGACGATCCTGCGCGAATACGACATTCGGGGGATCGTCGGGCAGACCCTGTCGGCCGGCGACGCGCGCGCCATCGGGCGCGCCTACGCGGTTACCCTCGGCGAGGCCGGAGGACGCCGCGTCGCCGTCGGCTATGACGGACGGCTCACTTCGCCCGAACTCGAAGCGGCACTGGTCGACGGCCTCAGTGTGGAGGGCGCCGATGTCGTGCGGATCGGCCGCGGGCCGACGCCGATGCTCTATTACGCGGCGGCGACGCTCGGGGTCGACGGCGGGGTCATGGTCACCGGCTCGCACAACCCGCCCGACCACAACGGTTTCAAGTTCGTCTTCCAAGGCAAGTCGTTCTATGGGGCGGCGATCCAGAAGCTCGGCGAGACGGCGGAGCGCCTCGAAGCTCCGAGCGGCGGGCGAGGAAGGGTCGAAGAGCGAGCGATTCGCGACGAGTACGTTGCGCGACTGGCGCGCGACTATCACGGCGACCGGCCGCTGACCGTCGCCTGGGATCCCGGAAACGGCGCGACCGGCGACGTCGTTCAGCAGCTCACTGCGCGTCTGCCCGGCAGGCACGTCCTATTGAACGAGACGATCGACGGCACCTTTCCGGCCCATCATCCGGATCCGACGATCCCGGAGAATCTGGTTCAATTACAAGAGGCGGTGGCGCGCGCGCGCTGCGATCTCGGCATTGCCTTCGACGGCGACGGCGACCGCATCGGCGTCGTCGACTCGCAAGGCCGGATCCTGTGGGGCGATCAGCTGATGGTGGTGTTGGCGCGCGATGTGCTGAGCCGGCATCCGGGCGCACCGATCCTTGCCGATGTAAAGGCGAGCCAAGTGCTGTTCGACGAGATCGCGCGTCTGGGAGGACGCCCGGTCATGGCGGCCACCGGTCATTCGCTGATCAAGGCAAAGCTCGCCGAGACGGGTGCGCCGCTCGCCGGCGAAATGAGCGGCCACATCTTCTTTGCGGACGGTTATTACGGGTTCGACGACGCGGTCTATGTCGCCGTGCGGCTGCTCGCCATCCTGGCGAATACCCGGCTCAGTCTTGCCGACATGCGCGACGAGCTGCCTTCGGTCGTCAACACGCCGGAATTGCGCTTTCCGTGCTCGGAGACCCGCAAGTTCGAAGTCGTGCGAGAGGTCCGCGAACGCTTGCGCAAGGCGGGCGCCGAGATGACCGACATCGACGGCGTGCGCGTGCGCACTGCCGATGGCTGGTGGCTGTTGCGCGCCTCCAACACCCAGGCGGTCCTCGTCGCCCGCGCGGAATCTGCGACCTCAGAGGGTCTCGCCCGACTCAAACTGGAACTCGCCGCTGAGCTCGCTACCAGCGGGGTGCAACTGCCGGATGCTTGAAGCGACAGCTCCGGGGTTTAGGGTAGCCCGGGGTCAGCGGTCGCGCAATTTGGGGTCGAGGGCGTCGCGCAGCGCGTCGCCGAAGAGGCTGAAGCCGAAGACGGTCAATGCGATCGCGAGGCCCGGGAAGACCGCGATCCAAGGCGCCGTCGAGGCGTATTCCTCGGCGCCGCCTTGCAGCATCAGGCCCCAGGCCGGGACCGGCTCCTGCACCCCGAGGCCGAGATAGGAGAGCGAAGCTTCGGCCAGGATCGCCTGCCCGACAAACGCGGTTAAGAGGATCAGGAACGGGGCCATCACATTGGGGACCATGTGGCGCAGGATGATCCGCGAATGGCCAAAGCCGCAGGCGCGCGCCGCGTCGATATAGGGCACCTCGCGGATCGACAATGCGCTCGAACGCAGAACGCGCGCGCAGCGCGGGATCAGCGGGATCGTGATCGCGACGATGACGTTGTGCACGCCGGTGCCGAAGATCGAGACGACGGCGAGCGCCAAGATGATCAGCGGAAAGGCCATCACCACGTCGAGGACCGCCTGCAGGCAGAGGTCGAGGCGGCCGCCGAAATAGGCGCTGCCGACACCGAGCACCATCCCGGCGACGCTGGCGACGATCGCGCATGAGAAACCGACGATCAACGCGGTGCGCGCGCCAAAGATGATGCGGGACAAGAGGTCCCGCCCGAATTGATCGGTGCCGAGCCAATGCGCCCAGCTCGGCGGCTCGGTCATTGCTGCAAAGTCGTTCGCGGTCGGGCTATAGGGCGCGATCCAGTCGGCGAAGAGTCCGGCGAGGGCCATGATGATCACGAGCGCCATCCCGAAGGTGCCGAGCGGCTGGCGGCGGCAGAAGATCCATGCTTTGCGCAGGACCGTGCGGCGGATCTCCGGCACATCATCGGCAATGGCCGGAAAGGCGCGAGTGGTGGGTGCGGCGATCGTCATGGCAGCTCACCGATAGCGGATGCGCGGGTCGAGCCAGGCATAGAGCAGGTCGACGACGGTGTTGGTCAGCACGAATACGGCAACGACCAGCATCACCAATGCTTGGGTCATCGTGTAGTCCTGGTTCTGCACGGATTGCACGAAGAGCCGGCCGATGCCGTTGAGATTAAAGACTTGCTCCGTCACAACGAGCCCGCCGATCAGAAACGCCGCCTCGATGCCAATCAGGGTCACGACCGGCAACAGTGCATTCTTCAGGGCATGCCGATTGATAATGATGCGCTCGACCAGACCCTTGGCCCGCGCCGTGCGGATGTAGTCTTCACGCAACACCTCGAGCATGGCCGAGCGGGTCATCCGCATTGTTACGGCGGAGGTTCGATAGCCGACGGTCAGCGCCGGAAAAATCGCCATCGACAGGTTGCGCAGCGGATCCTGCCAGATCGGCACATAGTCGATCGGTGGCATCCAAGGTGAGCCGAAGGCCGCCTGCGAGACGTTGAGTATCGCAAGGATGAACAGGATGCCGAGCCAGAAGGACGGTGTCGCGAGACCGGCGATCGAGATCACGCGGATTACGAAATCGATCGGGCTGTTCTGCTTCAAGGCCGAGATCGTGCCGAGCGGGATCGCGATCAGGTTCGCGACGACGACCGCCAAAATGCAGATTTCGAGCGAGATCGGGAAGCGCGCGGCGATCTCGTATAGGACGGGTTTTCCCGACCACATTGAAGTGCCGAAATCGCCGCGGAAAAATCCCCAGACGAAATCCAGGAATTGCAAAAACATCGGGCGATCGAGGCCGAGCTGGGCATGACAGGCCTGGACGGCGCGCTCGTCAAAGGTGCCGCCGCCCGAGCCGAGCCGCACCACGCAGATGTCGCCGGGAATGAGGCGCATCAGAAGAAACACCAGCGCCGCCGCTCCGACCAAGGTCGGGATCACCAGCAAGAGCCGCTTTATGATGTATCGGTACATCGCCGCCTTTCCCGCAGCGCCGCCATCCTCGCGCTATTCACCGAGGCTCGCCGACGAAACCGTGTTGCGCCGCGGTGATACGTTCGATCGCTTCGCGGGGGAGCGGTCCCTTGTTGGCCGCGGCGGCGGCGTATTCCAGGTGTTCGAGGGTCGAAATGCCGACCAATGTTGTCGAAACCGCCTCGTCGGAAATGACGAAGCGCACCGCCAACTCGATCAGACTGTCGGCGAAACCCTCGCGGACCAGCGGCTCGAGGCGCCGGGCGCGCTCGACGTCGATCCGATACGAGGAACCCGAGCCGATCGGCTCGACACTAGGGGAGCCGAGCGGATGCCGTTGCTCGGTCCCGCTCAGTGCGCCGGCGGCGAGCACGCGGATCGCGATCACGCCCATGTCGGCGGCTTTGGTATGCGCCAGCAGATTGCCAAAATCATGCGCGGGGTAACCCGAGGCGACAACCGCTCCGGCGCTCGGGTTGAGCACATTGTAGCTGACCTGCGCGGCGTCGAAGACGCGGGCGTCCACCACCTGGTGGAGGGCGGGGGTATCGCCTACTGCAGTAATGCCGCAGAAGCGGGTCTTGCCTTGCTCACGCAAGCGCTCGAATGCCGGCACGACTTCGCCGAGGACGATGTCGGGTGTCAGATCGCTGTCGCGGCCTTCCGCGGTGATGTGGTTGTGCAGCTGGAACAGATCGACCCCATCGAGCTGGAGCCGCTGCAGGCTCGCTTCCAACGATTCCCTCACCGCCGCCGCAATGCGGTTGCGGTCGCCGGCCGGAATTCGCACCTTGGTGCCGACCCGGATATTCGGGCCTGAGGCTTTTCATGACGCGTCCGAGATTGCGCTCGGATTCGCCGTTTCCGTACATCGCCGCGGTGTCGAAATAGTTGATGCCGAGCTCGATCGCCCGCGCCACCGCCCGCTCCTGATCGCCCGGGCTGCCGCGTACCATCAACCCGCCGACGGCACCGCATCCGAACCCGAGTACCGACACCTCGAGCCCGGTCCGGCCGAGCGTGCGTGTTTCCATCATTTCCTCCGTTTTGTCGGGCGCGGATCAAAGCCTTCGCGACCAGGGCTGTCAATTGCACCGCGCCTGAATTCGGATCGATTCGAGAAGAGGAGGTACCCCCCGGGGTGCGCGAGCTCGAGCCTGGTCGCCCGGAGTGATGTCCGCCCAATGGCTTGCGGTCGTCCCTGAGCGACGCGATCGGAGCCGACTGAAGTGGATCAAATCCGGGTGTAAAACAGCACCACAACCGGGGAGAAAGCATGCACGCCTTGTTCCGAAGCGTAACCGTGATCCCTGTCCTGACGATTGAGCGTGAGACGGATGCGGTGCCGCTCGCCCGCGCGCTGCTCGACGGCGGGTTGCCGCTCATCGAGGTGACGCTGCGGACCCCGGCTGCTCTGGCCGCGATTGCCGCCATCTCCCGAGAGGTGCCGCAAATCGTCGTCGGCGCTGGGACCGTGCAACGGCCGGCGGATGTCGTACAGGCCTGCACGGCGGGGGCGCGATTCCTGGTCAGCCCCGGGATGACCCCGGAACTAGCCGCTGCCGCGTTGGCGACCGAGCTGCCCTATCTTCCTGGCGTCGCGACGCCTTCCGAAATCATGACGGCACGCGACCTCGGCGTCAGCTTCGTGAAGCTGTTCCCGGCGGAGGCGGTCGGCGGGTTCGCGTTGCTGCAAGCGCTCGCACCGGTCTTCCCGGGGGTCGCATTCTGCCCAACCGGCGGCATCGACGAGCGCTCCGCAGCCAAGTACTTGGCGCTGCCAAATGTGCCGATCGTTGGCGGGTCTTGGATGGCGCCCAGGGGGGCTGTGGCCAACGGTGACTGGGCGACAGTGCGCCGTCTTGCCGAACGCGCCGCCGCTATCGGAGGCCAGCACGCCGCCTCGCTCTAGTAGGTCGCCCGGCCCCCGGAGATGTCAAAGACACCGCCGGTCGAGAACGAGCATTCTTCCGAAGCGAGCCAGGCAACGAGCGCTGCGATCTCTTCGACGAGGACAAACCGGCCCATTGGGATCTTCGACAGCATGTAGTCGATCTGTGCCTCGGTCATCTGGGCAAAAATATCGGTTCGGGCAGCCGCTGGGGTCACGCAGTTGACCCGGATGCCTGTGCCGGCAAGTTCGGCCCGGAAATCCCGGTATCGTTGACCAGAATGTCCGGCGGACCGAGGCGGGACACGGTCGCCTCGACGGCCCGAGCGATGCTGGCCGGGTCCGTTACGTCGACGATATCGTAGGCCGCATTCTCGACGGCGAGCGAGGTGGCCGCCGCTGCCGCCCCGTCAACATCCCATATAGCCACCTTTGCGCCGGAAGCGGAAAACCGCTCGGCGATGGCACGGCCGATGCCGCGCGCCGCGCCAGTGACAATGGCAACCCGCCCGTCGAGATCGATCCGGTTCATCGCCACCTCGCTTTCTCTCAGGCCCCGCTATTCCATCATCCTCTGGGAACCCGGATGGGGATACCGTGTTTAACCGGCGGTCGGCCCGGAGGTTCGAATGGAAGACCTGGAGAACCGCCTCTCAGCGATGGGCTATAGCCGGGTCCGCCAGGACCCGGAATGCTGGCTGGTCTCGCGGTCCGGGGCGCCAAGTCGGCGGATGCACCCCGCGCCTCAGCGAAGGGATCCGCTTTGCAGCCCGGTTCTGCGCTTCTGGCTGCGGCGGCTAGGCCGGTTCGATGCGTCGCCGCTCTATCGAATACGGCGGGCGCTGTAAGGTCGAGTAAACCGGCGCGCTGCAATTTGCCCGCTACTGCGGCGAAATGGAAATGGGCCGAGCGCTCGAGCCCCTCGAGCCAGTTCTGATCGAGGAAAGAGGCCAGCGCGGGCTGGCCGAGCTTCGCCTCCCAGATAATCCCGAGCAATGAGGCTGCCGCCTCATCCTCTTCGCGCGCCAGCGGGGAGAGGACCATCGCGCGCGCGGCCGCATCGCGGTCGCGAGTATCCGGGCCGGGCCCGAGCCCGAAATCGACCAGCCTCCGCCGCTCCAATGGGGCCAGCACAAAATGAGCGGCCTCATGCAGAATGACATAGGCCTCGGTGGCGCTATTGAGCGCCCGACCGTCCCAGTTGAACGCGCACTCCGCCCCTTCGGGATAAACCGCCATCCCGAGGCTGCGAGCGAGCGAAAGTGCTGCCCGCCGGTGCAGCTCGGCCGCCGCCCCTATGGCGCGATCCACCGCGGTCGCGCGAATCCGGCGAAACGCCGCGCGCGAGAACGGATCCTCCAGCTTGGCCATGAAGCGGTCGAGAACCTCGTCGAGCTGCTCTCGGGGAATGGCGGTCAAGATCATCAACGACATGTGGGAAATGGCGCCGCCTCTGCCGAGGGGCGATTGGGCACGCGCTCGGATGAGCGCCGAACTCCGGACGGCCGCCGAGCGTTCTCTCGCTAGTGAAAACCGGTTGAGAACCCGGCTTTCCGGTCCGGGTAGAAAGCGAGCAGCAGATGAAGGTCGGAGTCATCGGCGCGGGTGCGGTCGGATCGGCGTGCGCTACAGCGCTCGTCTCGCGCGGCTGTGCGCGCGAAATCGTCGTTGTGAACCGCGACCGGAAGAAGGCGCGAGGTCTGGTCACAGACGTCCAATACGGCGCCGTGCTCTCTTCTGCCGTCGAGTTGCGGGACGGCGATTACGCCGACCTGCAGGGCGCTTCACTGGTGATGATTACCGCTGGCGCCAACGAAAAGACCGGCGGCGCCACCAACCGCAATGATCCATCCGGCAGGTTGCGGTTGCTCGACACCAACGTCGGTGTCTACAAGGATATCATCCCTCGGCTTCACGCTGCAGCACCGCACGCGCTTGTCCTCGTCGTCACGGACCCGCCCGATCCGCTGGCCGATGCAGTGCGCCTGCTGGGGCATGATCGTGTCCTCAGCACCGGGACGTATCTCGACAGCCTGCGATTCAGATTTCACCTGGCTCGCCGGCTCCGCGTCAGCCCGGCCAATGTCGAGGCCCTGATCCTCGGGGAGCACGGCACGTCCGAGGTGTTCGCGTGGTCCTCGGCCCGGGTTGCAGGCGTGCCGGTAATCGATTTGCTAGCGGCGTTCGGGCACGACCGTGAAGAAGTCCGCCATCAGATCGAGCAGGAAGTACGCTACGCCAATATCACGATCATCGAGGGGATTGGCGCAAGTCAGCACGGCATTGGCATGGTTTCGGCGCGCATTGCGGAAATGGTATTGCGTGACGAGCGGGCAGTGATCCCTATCGGTTCTTACAATTCTCGGTACGGAGTCACACTTTCCGTGCCGAGCATCGTCGGCCGGGACGGGGTCGTGCAGATAATCGAGCCGGAGATATCCGAAGACGAGCGGCAAGCGCTGCAGCGCAGCGCCGAGACGTTGAAAGCGGCCTGTGCTCGAATAAGAATTTGACATCGACGAGGCGCGAGCCGCGAGCGGGAGAACAGGGTTCCTCCCTTCGTCGGACGGCGCCGCCGTTTCTCGGTGAGCGGTCCTTTCGGCCTTTACCGTAATTAACGCCTATTCACTTGGTTCGGGTCGAGATGCGTCGTTAACTCGATCGCGAACGCCGGATCGGCTATGGTCTGGGGCCGCGAGAATTAGACCCTCCCCCAGATCTAAGAGTCGGCCGCCGATATGAGGGGAACGCCATGTCCACGAACGCGGCACCCGTCGACGCCTCAATTTGTGGTCTAGTCAATCTGAATGCCAAGCCGTCTGCGAGGGTGCTCGGCCGACGCGCGTTGCTGGCTTCGACCGCATTGCTGCTGGTCGCGCGGGCGGCAGGCGCACGGACCTGGGCACCAGGCAGCGGAATGCCCTGGCGGCCGTTTGCCGGCGATCCTCCCCAGGCGGTCAAGCCGGGGCCATGGGTGTTCTTTACACCCGAGGAAGGGGTCGCAGTCGAGGCCTTGGTGGATCGGCTGATCCCGCCCGATCCGGAAACGCCCGGCGGCAAGGACTGCGGATGCGCGGTCTTTATCGACCGTCAGCTGGCGGGCGCTTACGGCAGCGCCCAGGGCCTCTACATGAGTTCCTCCGTTCCTGCAGGCGACGCCGGAGCAGGGTCTGCAGGCGCCCTCGACCCCGGCGCAGCTCTATCGGCGTATGCTCGCGGCCCTCGATGCATTCTGTCACGCTACCTACGCCGGCAAGACCTACGCGCAGCTCCCGGACGCCGAAAAGGACCGGATCATCGCGGGCATGGAGAACGGCTCGCTGCAATTGCAGGGGACAAGCGCCACGCCGTTCTTCGAAATACTGCTGCAGGATACGCGCTACGGCTTCTTCGCCGACCCGATCTACGGCGGCAACCGCGACATGGCGGCGTGGAAGATGATCGGCTTCCCCGGCGCGCGCTATGACTATCGAGATTGGGTAGAGCGCCACAACGAGCGCTATCCCCATCCGCCGATCAGCATTGCCGGGCGCAATACCTCGTCGGCAGCGCAACCATAACAACGGCACCGAGCGAGGAGTGAGGCGATGGCGACAAAGCTGCCGGCGACCGACATCGTCATCATCGGCCTGGGCTGGACCGGCTCAATCATCGCCGAATCGATGACCAAAGCGGGCTTCAATGTGGTCGCGATCGAGCGCGGGCCATGGCGCGACACCGCGACCGACTTTCCCCCTAGCTATTCGCCGGACGAGCTGCGCTATGCGGTGCGGCATGATTTGTTTGTGCGGCCGGCGCAGACGACGTTCACCTTTCGTAATAATGCCGGTCAGACGGCGCTGCCGATCCGTACCTGGGGCGCATTTCTGATGCCCAACGGCGTCGGTGGCGCGGGCCTGCACTGGAATGCGGAGACCTGGCGCTTTCTGCCGAGCGACTTCGTATTGAAAACGCATCTGACCCAGCGTTACGGCGCGAAATTCCTGCCCCCGGACATGACGATCCAGGACTGGGGCGTCACCTACGACGAACTCGAGCCGCATTTCGATACATTCGAATATTTGTGCGGCACGTCGGGAACCGCCGGGAACCTGAAGGGACAAAAGCAGCCATTCGGCAATCCGTTCGAGGGACCACGCTCGCGTCCCTATCCGACGCCTGCCCAGAAGCAGCCCTATGGGCCAGTGCTGTGGGCCGAGGCGGCGAAAGAGATGGGCTACAGCCCGTTTCCGCAGCCTTCCGGCAATCTGTCCCAAGCCTACACCAACCCGCTCGGCGTCACCCTCGGGCCGTGCACTTATTGCGGGTTCTGCGAGCGGTTCGGCTGCGGCAATTACTCGAAGGCGAGCCCGCAAATAACGCTCCTGCCGGTGCTGATGCGGCGATCGAACTTCGAGGCGCGCACCGAATGCGAGGTCACGCGGATCAATCTCGACAATACCGGCAAGCGGGCGACCGGCGTCACCTATGTCGATACGCAGGGCCGCGAGTGGGAGCAGCCGGCCGAAATGGTCTTCCTCTGCGCTTTCCAGATGTTCAATGTGCAGCTGCTGCTGCTCTCGGGCATTGGCCAGCCTTATGATGTGAACACCGGCCAGGGCGTGATAGGCCGGAATTTCTCCTACCAGGTCACGTCCAGCGTCCAAGTCGTTTTTTGACAACAAGATCTTCAATACCTTTATTGCCAGCGGCTCGATCGGCATGTGCATCGACGAGTTCAATGGCGACAATTTCGATCACGGGCCGTACGGCTTTGTGGGCGGCGGCTATATCGGGATGGTGCAAACCAACGCGCGCCCGATCGAGACAACCCCGACGCCGCCGGGCACACCGCAATGGGGTGCGGCCTGGAAAAAAGCGGTCAAGGACAATTATCTCAGCACGATCCTGCCGGCAACGCACGGCAGCTGCTACAGCTATCGCGACTGCTACCTCGATCTCGACCCGACCTACAAGGATCGGTTTGGCCGGCCATTGATGCGGATGACTTTCGACTTCCACGAAAACGAGCTGAAGATGTCGCAATTCCTGACCGACCGGCTCGCCGAAATGGTGCAAAAGATGGGGCCGCGGCAGATCGTCAAGCTTCCGCGCACGGGCCATTTCAACATTGTTCCGTATCAAAGCACGCACACCTGCGGCGGCGCGATCATGGGCACCGACCCGAAGACCAGTGCGCTCAACCGCTACCTGCAGAGCTGGGACGTGCCCAATCTGTTCGTCACCGGCGCCACGAACTTCCCGCAGAATGCCGGCTACAATCCGACCGGCACTGTCGCCGCGCTCACATATTGGATGCTGGACGCGGTCCAGAAGCAGTACCTGAAAAATCCGGGACCGCTGGTACACGCGTGAGGAGCCGCCCCATGCGATACATCCTCGCCTGCGCGCTAGTGCTGCTCGGCACTGCGGCGGTGCGCGCGCAGAACCCGGACAAGCAGTCGTTCGAGGTGATCGAGCACGGTCGCTATATGGCGATAGCTGGCGACTGCGCCGCCTGCCACACCGGGAACGGAGGCCAGCCCTTTGCCGGCGGAGGCGCCCTCCAAACGCCGTTCGGCACCCTGCTCGCGCCGAACATCACGCCGGACGTCGAAACGGGGATCGGCGGCTGGACCGACGACCAATTTGTCAATGCTGTGCAAAACGGCATCGGGCACGGCGGCATCCATCTTTATCCGGCGATGCCCTATCCCTATTACACGAAGATGACGCGCGAGGACGTGATCGCGATCCGCGCCTATCTCGACACGGTACAGCCCGTCCGTAATCTGGTGCAAGCGAACCAGCTGCCGTTCCCGTTCAATCAGCGCGAGACGATGATTGGCTGGAACGAGCTGTACTTCACACCGGGCGAGTTCAAGTCCGATCCCGGCAAGTCGTCGGAATGGAACCGCGGCGCTTATCTAGTCGAGGGTGCGGAGCACTGCGGCCTGTGCCACACGCCAAAGAACGCGATGGGCGGCGACGAGAACAGTCAGGCGATGCAGGGCTCGGTGCTGCAGAGCTGGTACGCGCCGAACTTGACCGGCAATCGCCGGATCGGCGTCGGCGACTGGTCGACGGATGATATTGCCCTCTACCTCAAAACCGGGCGCAATCGCTATGACATCGCCTCCGGACCGATGGCGGACGCGGTCACCCACTCCACCTCCCATTTGACCGATGCCGATCTGCGCGCAATAGCCGTCTATCTGAAGGACCTGCCGCCCGGTGGCAGCGTACCGCCGCAGCCGATTTCGGCACAGGATCCGGCGATGCAGCGAGGAGAGGCGATCTACAACGAGCGATGTGCCGCTTGCCACACAGTGGCAGGAGAAGGCATCGTCGGGCTTTTTCCGCGCCTCAGTGGAGCCCCGCTGGTGCAGCAGTCACCAGCCACCAGCCTGATCCGTGTCGTGCTCGAAGGCTCGCGCGCCGTCGCCACCGATGGGGCCCCGACCGGCCCGGCGATGCCGTCCTTCGCCTGGAACCTGTCCGATGCCGATGTGGCGGCGGTGGTCACGTACATCCGCAACGCATGGGGTAATGCCGCCCCTTCCGTTTCGGCCAGCGAGGTCGCCAATATGCGGCAGACGCTGTACCGGGACGCCCAAGCGCCGTAGCAGCTAACGGAGTGCACTGCATGATCAAACCCATCGCTATTGCGGCAATGATCCTTCTCGCTGCGGCCACGTCCGCCTTTGCGCAAGGCGGCAACTCGCCGCCTGCGCCCCAGAGCGCGCAGGCGCCGACCGTCATCGGACAGACCGGCACGATGTACGACGGCAATAACGCCAATCTGCAACTGCCGTCGGACGCGAACGCGTACTGGGCGCATCTCTGGGCCGAACCAGGCGCGACCGGCAATTCTGGCCCCGCCTCCGCGGTCGGCGCCGGCGCCGCCGGAACCTCTCTCGGGGGCGCCCAGACCGGCGGTCAACATTGATGACCAGCAAGGTCCGGGGTTGGCTGTTCGCAGTCTCCGTGCTGCTCTTGCCCGGCCTCGCGCGCGGCCAAACCGTGCAGGTTCCGACACTGAGCCTCGAGGGGGCCCGGACCGTGCTGCATGCCGCCGAGCAGAAGGCGCAGCAGCTCACCGCTCCGTCGTCACTTGCCGTTGTCAATCCTGCGGGCGACCTGATCCTGTTCGAACAGATGCAAGACGCCCGTCCGATCGGCATCGAGCTTGCGATCGGCAAAGCGCGTTCGGCTGCGCTCTTTCAGCTTCCGACCCAAACCCTCGAGGCGGCGATCAACACCGGCCGGCCGGCCGCGATCACCGCCGAGCGTATTCAAATGCAAGGCGGCGTGCCGATCCACATCGGCGGCACGGTGGTCGGGGCCGTTGGCGTCAGCGGTTTCGACAAGACCAACGATGTAGAGATCGCGGAGACGGCCGCAGCCGCGGTGAAGTAGCACAACATGCCCGATGCCACGACGGAGCGCTTTTGTATTAATTCAGCGTCCCCTGTCATCGCACAAGAGCGATCACCTGTCTGAATTCTTGGCTTTTATCGTTTGATAGGTTGCCTTGTCCGGCAGCCAAGCCTCCTAGGGGCCGTGTTGACAAGACGCATCAATTATGGTATTATCAATTGCAAAAATACGATGCCCCGATTGGTATAGCCCTCCACCCACCGCCGTCACCTGATCTCGTCCTGATAAAACAGGCAAAACAGGTGCAGATTCTCGTCCTGCCCCGTGTTTGCGGGGGCGTGCTGGCGTAAAAGGATCGCCTGCTTGCGCATCCTAACCGGGAGAAAGAAAATCGGATCTCGAAGTACAAGGTGCGCGGCGGCTCACGCTGATGACCGGCGCTGAGCCATCGGCCGCCCGGTCCGGCCCGGTCGCGCGGTGGGTAGATTCCGCATCCAGCGTGCTCCAGGCGGTCGGCCCACCGCTGCTCTTTGGGTTGCGGCTGTGGGCTTCGGTCTGCCTGGCCCTCTACATCGCGTTCTGGCTCGAGCTCGACAACGCGTATTGGGCCGGGACCACCGCGGCAATCGTTTGCCAACCGCATCTCGGAGCTTCGCTGCGCAAGGGGTGGTTCCGGATGATCGGCACCCTCGTGGGGGCCGTCGCGGTCGTGGTGCTGACTGCGTGCTTTCCGCAAGACCGTGGCCCATTTCTTGTGGGCCTCGCGCTATGGGGCGCCGGGTGCGCTCTCGTCGCCACCTTGCTGCGCAACTTCGCCGCCTATTCGGCGGCGCTTGCCGGCTACACGGTCGCGATCATCGCGAGCGACCAGCTCGGCGCGACCGGCGGCCCGAACGGTCAGGCCTTCATGCTCGCCGTCTACCGCGCCAGCGAGATCTGCATCGGCATCGTCTGCGCGGGCGTCGTTCTCGCTAGTACGGATTTCGGTGGCGCCCGGCGCCGGCTCGCCACGGTCTTCGCCGCCATTTCCGCCGAGATCGGGGGCCGGTTTACCAACACATTGGCACTGGCCGGACCCAACCTCCCGGATACTCAGCCGGTTCGGCGCGAGCTCGTGCGACGGGTCATCGCGCTCGACCCGGTCATCGACGAGGCGATCGGGGAATCTGCCCAGCTCCGCTACCATTCTCCAGTGCTGCAGACAGCCGTCGACGGCTTGCTCGCCGCTCTGGCCGGCTGGCGGACCGTGGCCTATCACCTCCTCCGACCTTCGCAAGACGAGGCGCGGCGAGCGGCGGACGCCATTCTGCAGGCCATGCCGCAGGCGCTGCGATCAGCTCCAGTGCAAGGCGAGCCGGCACGCTGGATAGACGACCCCGTCGGCCTGCGCCGGATTTGTGAGGCGGCAGTAAGGAGGCTGATCGCCCTGCCGGCGGCCACGCCATCGCTGCGGCTGCTCGCCGATCAGACTGCGGAGGTACTCGCCGGCATTTCTCACGCCCTCAACGGGCTGGCATTGCTTGTCGACGATCCCGCCCGACCCGTTCCTCGTCGTGGCAGCTTCCGCCTCCGCGTGCCCGATTTACTTCCCTCTCTGGTCAATGCCGGTCGCGCCTTCGTCGTGATCAGCGCCGCCGAGCTCTTTTGGATCATCACCGAATGGCCGAACGGCGCGGGGGCGATCACTTTTGCCGCGATTGGCGTCATCCTGTTCGCGCCGCGAGCCGACCAGGCTTACGCCACAGCCATCGGGTTTATGATAGGGACCGGCCTCACCGCAGCCTTCGCGGCGATCATCGCATTTGCGGTGCTGCCAAATTCGGAGACCTTTGCCGCCTTCAGCCTCGCGATTGGCCTTGTCCTGGTTCCCGCCGGCGCCGGGATGGCCCAGCCGTGGCAGACGGCGATGTTTACGGCCATGGCGGCAAATTTCGTGCCGATGCTCGCGCCCGCGAACCCGATGAGCTACGACACCGTCCAGTTCTACAACGCCGCGGTGGCGATCGTCGCAGGGGTGGGCGCTGCGGCGGTTTCGTTTCGCTTGATGCCACCGCTGTCGCCCGCATTTCGGACCCGCCGGTTGCTGGAACTGACGTTGCGCGATCTGCACCGCCTCGCGACGGGTCCGATCCCGCGGACGCCCGACGATTGGGAGGGCCGCATATATGGCAGGTTGGCGGCGCTGCCGGATCAGGCGCAACCGCTGCAGCGCATGCAGCTGCTGGCGGCGTTCTCGGTAGGTACCGAAATAATCCAGCTTCGCCGCATCGCTCGCCGAATGGATCTGGGATCCGAGCTCGATGCGGCGCTCAACGCCGTAGCGTCAGGCGACAGCGGGATCGCAACCGCCCGCCTCGCCCGGCTCGACGAGACGCTCGCCTCTCGTCCTGGCGCCGCCGCTCTCCGGGCGCGCGGCCTCATCCTTGCAATATCGGAGGCGCTCGCCCAACATGCCGTTTACTTCGACGCAGGAGCGCCCGGGTGAGGTTCACCGAGATCAACCTGTTCGGCGTCTATGTCGCGCCGATATCGTTGATGATGGTCGCCGCCTGGGTGGTCACGATCGGACTGCGGCGGTTCGCCGCCCGCTTCGGCTTGGTGCAGCACGTCTGGCACCCGGCTCTTTTCACGTTCGCTGTCTATATGATCGTGCTGTCCTCGATGGTGCTGCTCGTCGCGGCGCGTTGAGTTCGGCGATGTCCGATGTCGAAACCAAATCGAGGCGCGAAACAGCGGTAGAGACTCCCGCGGCCCTCCCGCCTCCCGAGCCGCCTACTCGCCGCGCGTCCAGGCGACGCCTTCGCATTTTTCCGCTGCTTATCACCTTGGCGGTGATCGCGGTCGCCGTCGTTCTCGGTCGGGCGATGTGGGACGCCTATATGGGGGCGCCGTGGACACGCGACGGCACGGTGCGCGCGTATGTCGTGACGAAGGCGACGGAAGTCTCCGGATATATCGTCGAGCTGCCGGTCGCCGACAACCAGTTCGTGCACAAGGGCGACCTCCTGTTGGTCATCGATCCGACCAATTACAAGATCGCGGTCAGCCTCGCCGAAGCGGCGGTCCAGCAGGCCCAGGTGACCGCCCAGAATGCCGAGAGGGAGGCCAAGCGCCGCCTGGAGCTGACCAGCCTTGCGGTGACAAAAGAAGAACAACAGACCTATGAAAGCACCGCGCTGGCCAACCAAGCCCAATTACAGCAAGCCCAGGCCAATTTGGACCAGGCGCGCGTCAACCTCGAGCGCACAGAGATCCGTTCGCCGGTCAACGGCTGGGTGACGAACCTGCTGGCGCAGCTCGGCGACTACGCCAATGTCGGGCAGAATTTAATCTCCGTCGTCGACGCCGATTCATTCTGGGTCGACGGCTATTTCGAGGAGACCAATCTCGAGCCGATCCAGGTGGGCGACCTGGCCAGCATCAAGCTGATGGGCTACAGCCAGATCGTTCGCGGCCATGTCGGCAGCATCGCCCGCGGCATCAACGTCGCGAACGCGCAGCCGAACGGGCAAGGGCTGGCTCAGGTCAACCCGATCTTCACCTGGGTGCGCCTGGCACAGCGCATTCCGGTGCGCATCCACATCGATCAGGTGCCGAAGGGTGTGGTCCTGGCGGCCGGAATGACGGCGACCGTGCAGATCGATCCGCCGCGGCCCCGCCAGCCGAGCCAGTAGACCAGCCGCACGATTCGCTTCCCATAGCTTTCTTGAAATGTTACTGCTGTTACATTAGTTATGAGCCGATGGGGACATACAGGTGGCTACTGCTGACTTATAAGGTGCCGGCGGAACCGGCATCGAAGCGGGTAGCGCTGTGGCGGCGGCTGAAGGGCATGGGGGCAGTTTATTTGCAGAATGGCGTTTGTCTGCTGCCCAAAACCGATGACCACGTGCGGCGGTTCAAGATGCTGGAGAACGACATTGCCGAGATGGGCGGTGACGCGGTCATTCTGGAGACGGTCGCTCTCGATCGAGGGCAGGACGAAAAGGTCCTCGCCCGCTTCAAGGCCGACCGGGACGATGCCTATCGAGAATTCATCGACAAATGTGATGATTTCGAAAGCGAAATCGCCAAGGAAACGGCCGCTCAGCACTTCACTTACAACGAGCTCGAAGAGAACGACGTCGAGCTGAAAAAACTGCAGGGGTGGCTCGAGAAGATAAAGAAGCTCGATTTTTATGGTGGCGGTCTCGCTGCCGAAGCCGCTGAGCGGCTCAAGGCTTGCGACAGTCTGCTCGATGCTTACGCGCAGCGGGTCTTCGAGGCGCATGACGAGAACCGCTGAGGAGAGGAACGTGATGGCTTGGTCTACCGCAGCACCCGCAATAAGCGCCGCCTTTCTGGCTTCGGTGGTCGAGGTGGTCGAGGCCTTCACCATTGTGCTCGCCGTGGCAACGTTGCGGGGGTGGCGGCCCGCTGCGCTGGGTACCGCCGCCGGGCTTACTGTGCTGGCGGGTATCGTCCTGTCGCTGGGTCCGCTTCTCGATCACCTGCCGATTTCTTCGCTGCAGCTGGCGATCGGTATCCTGCTGCTGCTCTTCGGCATGGGTTGGCTCAGGAAGGCGTCGTTGCGGGCAGCGGGTGTGGTCCCGTTGCATGACGAAGACGCCATCTTCGCCGCCGAAGCTGCCGAGCTGAGTGAACAAGCGCGCAGGCGCCAGCGAAACCTCGGCTGGGCGGCCGGCATAACCGCGTTCAAGGCAGTACTGCTCGAAGGGCTCGAAGTCGTGTTTATTGTGATCGCGGTGGGCGCCGGGCGCGGGCTGCTGGTGCCCGCCGGCCTGGGTGCGCTCGCCGCCTGTGCCGTGGTTCTCGCCGCCGGAGCAATCGTTCACCGGCCGTTGTCGCGAGTTCCGGAGAATATTCTCAAATTCGGCGTTGGCGTCATGCTGTCCGCCTTCGGGGTGTTCTGGACTGGCGAAGGGCTTGGCATTGCCTGGCCCGGGCAGGATTTGGCGCTGCTGTTGTTCGCTGCCCTATTCCTGGGTACGGGCCTCCTCGCCTCTACCTTCGCCCGCAAACTCGCCGTGGAGTTCGCATAATGATGATGCTCAAGGAGCTCGCCGCCGAATTTGTCGGCATGTTCTTTGCCGAAAAACGGCTGGCAATAGCGGTGCTCGCGATCGTCACCATGGCCGGATCACTCATCGATTTTGCCGGTCTCGACCCACTCGTCGGCGGCGCCGTGCTGCTCTTCGGTTGCCTGACCCTGCTGATTGAGAGCGTCTGTCGCGCTGCCAGAGCGGGCCGCTCTTAGTGTCTGAATCTTAATCGTATAAGTTGTATTATGATTTTCCAAGATTGCAAAGCGAAGGTCAGGCTAATCTTCTGATCAGCAACTGCACAGAGGCGATGTAGACCCAAGTTTTGGCGCTCGCAATCGACGCCTCGAAATCCTTTGCCAAGCGGCGATTTCGGTTGAGCCAAGCGAGCGTTCGTTCGACAACCCAGCGGCGTGGCAGCAGCTTAAAGCCAGTCGCGTCAGCCGCGCGTTTGACGATCTCAATGGTCCAGTTCCCGAACTTGGCGAGGGCGTCACTCAGGTTGGGGCCGTTGTAGACGCTATCGGCGAAAAGGTGGCGCAACCAGGGAAATAGCTGGTGGATCGCCTCGATGACCAGAACCGCACCATCGCGATCTTGGATATCGGCGGGGTGCACCTCGGCCCCAACCAGCAGACCGCCAGTATCGGTCACAATATGGCGCTTGCGCCCCCAGCCTTCGCTGGGGCAGGCTCTTTGATCTTCTTGGCCGCATCCCCCGGGTCGCGGCTCTGCCGCGCCCGAGGACAGGCTCCACCGCGCGGCCCGCCGCTTTCGGTCGTCTTGACCGATTGACTGTCGATCACTCCGGCCGACGGGCTCGCTTCGCGGCTCGCCGCTTCGCGCGCCTGCACGAGCAGGTGAAAATTGATGTTCTCAAACAAGCCGTTGTCGCGCCAGTCGTAGAAATAGCCTTGCACGGTGGTGAACGGCGGAAAGTCCTTCGGCAGCATTCGCCACTGACAGCCGGTCCGCGCGATATACAAAATCGCGTCCAGTACGGCGCGCAACTCGGTCGCGCGCGGCCGGCCCAAACGCTTGGCCGCTGGCAGGTGTGGCTCGATCAGCGCCCATTCCGCATCCGTTAGATCGCTTGCGTAGCGCTGTGCCTCTCGCTCATACTTCTGCCGAGTGATTTCGGTCCACATCTTGTGCCTCGATGATTGCTACACCACAACCATCATGCCACAACCGACTGAAATCACGCAATTCATTTTCGGTCAGCCTCTAAGGCCGGCGGCTATCTCACCCGCCTCGACGGGTGCCTCTCTCGGCGATCGGTTCGGCGTAGTACTGCTCGAGGGTCACCTTGATGCATACTGCCACCGGCATCGCGATCAGCAGACCAACGACGCCGAACAGTATCGCGCCGCAAACAAACGAGATGATCACAATGACCGGATGAATTCGCGCCGCCTCGCCGAGAACGATCGGTCCGACAACGTTGTCGATCGACAGGCGAAGCGCGATGGCGAATCCGAACAGAAAAGCCGCTGCCCAGATGCCGTTTTGTTGGACTGCAATCATGCCCACGATCGTCGCCGAAGCGAAAGGACCGATGACCGGAATGAGCTCGAGAATACCGACTGCTAGTGCCAGCAGAACGGCATTGGGCAGATGGAAGACCGGACCAAAGCCGATCCAAGCCACCACTGCGGTGTAGAAGAGGACGGCGCAAATGCCGATCAGGTAGCGGCGCAACACCGGCACTATTTTGGGTAGTAGATCCTCGACGGAGCGCCTGCGCTCGGGAGGCAGCAGCCATATCGCGCCGGCTGAGAGGCGGGGTGCCGAGATCATGAAATACGGCATCAGCGCCAGTGTCAGAAAGCCGCCGAATACAAGCGAAGCGGCTAGCCCGGCAACGCGTTCGACGGCGGTGAGCCCGATCATTCCCGCCATCGCCCCGCCCAATGCGTTCACGAGCTTCCCGGGAGTATAGGTCTGTCCGAAGAGCGTAACGCCTTCGCTGCCGATCAATTCGCCAATGAAGTGCTGCAAGATTTGCGGAGCGCGCGCTACGACATGCATTAAATCGGACACAGCGCTGGTTCCGATCCAATAACCCGCGCCGCCGAGGATGGCGAGAATCACAATGTAGAGGACTGCCGCGATCGGCCAGCGCGGGAACCCGAGACGCTGCTGCAGGGCTCTGATCAGCCGATCCAAAACGAAGGCGACTGCCACAGCAAGGACAAAGGGCAGCAGCGCAATCCGGATCTGATAAAGAAGCACCGCGACGACTGCCAGCACTGCGGCGGATCGCCCAGCCCCCGACGAACGTCCGGCGACGTCTCGGCGGGCCGCCCCGGCGGTTCACGGAGCTTCCGCTGGAGGTCTTGGCCAGCTGATAAGTTCTTTCTTTCCACGTGACCCGCCCATGGAGGCTGACCAGCACGCCATTACAGGCAAGACACGCGACGGCGCTGTAGCAGCGCGAAGATCAGGCCGAAGGCGGCCGGGATACGAAAATGCCGCGCGGTCGCGCACTGGATGCCGACGACCACGGCCGAGCCGAGCAGGGCGAGAGCAGCGCCACCAATAGCGGCCGGCAAGGACTCGGCGAGCGCGGCAATAAAGATCGCGGGCGGCGCCAACAACAAGGTCCAGCCGAAAGCGAACGCAGCCGCCCCGGCTGCCAATGTGACACTCGGGCCACTCAAAATCTCAGTCGCGTTCTTCGACAGGCCTTCCCACAGGGCCCCCAAACTGCGATACATTCGGGTCCGAGCGAGGGGTTCGGCTGCGAGCACCCGCAGATCGAAACCCGCTTCCTTGACCCGCGCGGCGAGCGCCTTGTCTTCGGCGATTTCGAAGCGTACCGCCGCATGCCCGCCGACCTGGAAGTAAGCCGTCCGCCGGATCAGCAGGAATTGCCCATTGACTGCGTCTGCCGTCCCCGCGTCGAAAGATTTGGCGCAGGCGAGTACGAGCAGCCCGGCGGGCATGATCGTCCGCTCCCGGAAGTTGCCGAGCTCTTGCAAGGGCTGCAGCGACAACATGTCGATGCCCTGTGCTTCGGCCGCCGTTACCGCGGCCGCGACCAATTGCGGAGCGGCGCGCCATCGGCGTCGACAAAACAGAGCCAGTCACATTCGGCCAGCAATGCGCCGCGCCAGCATGCATGCGGCTTGCCCACCCAGCCATCGGGCAGCTCCCCGGCAGCGGCCAGCCGCACTCTGGAATCTTGGGCGCTGAACCGCTCGGCCGCAGCCGCCGTGCCGTCTCGCGAGTTGTCGTCGACGACGATGATCGACCAGCGCCCGGAAAGTCCGGTCTGCGCCCGCAGCCCATCGAGACACAGGCCGATATTGTGTATTTCGTTTCGAGCCGGCACGATTATCGAGACCGAAGGCATAATAGAAAGCTCGCTCGGCACTGTTAGAGAGAGCTGCCGATAGGCGCGGAATTGCCGCAATATGCGCCACAGCAGATAGAGCACCAGGGCGGCCCAGGCGGTCCCGGAAAAACACGATGGCCATCAAGCTTCGCGCCGCCGCGCCGCCCCCAATGACGATGCGACGATTGCGGCGGGCATAACGCCGCCGCAGTGCGGCTCGAGAGATCCACAATTCGTGGCGATCGCGAAGAAATGGTTGCCGCGGCAATGCCGCGGGGTTAACGCCCGTGTCAAACCCCACAGCACAAAGCACTCGCCGAGGCCGCGCAGCCGCGCCAGCAGCGAGGAATCAGTGGGCACCCGTTCAAACCCGTGGCGCTGAAAAACGCGCTCGATCTGGGACCTGCCGAGACGTGCCGGCAACGCGGTCTCGGTACGGATCGCGTGTACGTCTTGCCAAGCTGGCTCGCCCTCGACATATTTGGAGAAGGCGTGAAGCGAATACCTGACCCGATCCCTTACTGCGCAGGCCCAGCCCAGATCGGCGCCGCGCACCGAGTATCGGGGTAGGTGCTCGTTCCAGAAATGCAGCGTCCCGACCGATTTGCCGACCTGAACGTCAGTACCGTCTGACAGCGAGACAGGCGCACGCGCCTGGCCGACACCAACGCGCAGGACGCAATCAGGATCATCGGTGAACTCGTAGATGCCGTAATAGGAGCGGAGTATCCCATCGGCCCACGCGACGGACCGGGCCCACAGTTCATCCGGCCAGGCAGCAGAGGCGCTCCTGAGCGCAGTCATAAACCCCACCGCGGAGCCGGTTGCGTCGGCGCTCATGACGCAACCTCAACGCTTTCATGGAGCCGAATTTTTCGTGCAACGGAGGTCGCAGAGCGTTTCCACGGCCGACCCGGATATGTCCTGTCGGGCCGCCGATCGCGCGACATTCACCGACCTCCGCATCTTCCTTCGCGGGTCAAACGCGTATCGTATCTGACGGTTCCCGGAATAGGAGATTAAGCCCAACGGCACGCCCAGAGGCGATGTGCGGCTTCTTGCCTGCGAGCTCGGTAATCTAATGTTGAAGTCCAACACGCCGAACTTGCTCTTTCGAGATGTCTCTTGACGCTATAAGCGGGGCAGCGCAAAGCCACCCTACATGATCCTCTCGCCAGCTACGGAGCCCACACCTACACACTGAATAGTCCCCAATAACAATCTATATCAGTAACAAACGGTACTAATGCACGATTACTCCGGTTTTGGCTGTGCACTGCTCCTCGGCGGTGCTATCAGCATGCGGCCAAGGAGCACTCAGCGCAGCATCGCCGGAGGCGAGACGCAAGTCGTTTCCTACCAAAGTTCGGCTGCTGCCGGCGGTATGGAAATTTTGGTCTGGATCGCCGCCATCGTGTTGGGAATCCTCTCGCTGATTTTTGTGGGGTCTGGGGTCCTCGTGTCGGTTGGCTTCCTTGCGGTCGGCGCAACGCTGCTGATGGCCAGCGCGACATTCAGCGGCACAGTGATGCGGCTGTTCACGGCGACTGCCTGATATATACGAGGCGGGTTCTCCCGCATTTTTTAGCAGCCCGCGCTGTGAGACTTCATGCTCGCAACGCTCGCTGAATTTCAAATGATCTTTCTTTCTCGGAAAGCCTCGATCTGCGCCGGCGTGTAGCCGAGCCTGGCGAGGATTTCGTCGTTATGCGCACCGAGTTCCGGAGCAATGCCGATTTGAGCTGGTGTTTCGGAGAAGTGCCACGGCGAGCCGTGGACCTTCAACCGCTTGCCGTATTTGGAGTAGTCGATTTCGGTCACGTATCCGTTGGCCAGCACGTCGGGGTCATTGGAGGCTTCGAGCAATGTGTTGATCGGCGCTGCGACAATGTCGGCGCCGCGCAGCCTCGCAACCCAATCGTCGCGCGGCCCGGTCGCGAACAGCTCGTCGAGCATGCGCAGCAACGTCGCGCGCTTTTCGTCGGACGAGACGATCACGCCGAGATCGCCAAAGCCGGCTTCTTCGAGAGCCTCGTAAAAGCCGAGCGCGGTCATCGCGTCGCGCCATTTGCGCGCGCCGTTCAGCTGGAACACCAACGGCTTGCCGTCGCGGTCGTTGAAGCTGGCGCTGAGGCCGGGGCGCTGCGGCGTGCCGGTGACGCGGGCCTGGCCGGTGACCGGATTGCGGTTGCGCCACATCGCCGTCGTCAGGGTCCAGCCCATCAGGCGGATCTGGCCGCCGAGCAATGAGCAGTCAACCTTCTGACCGATCCCGGTGCTGCGCGCATAGGTCAGCGCCGCGAGCGCGCCGCCAAAGGCGAGGATGGCGCAGGTCTCGTCGGCGACGGAGACGATGCCGGTCTTCAGCGGCTGACCCGGCGTCGAGTAGGCTTCCGCAATGCCGCCCAGCGCCTGCGCCATCGAATCGGTCCCTGGCAGATCGGCATGGGGTCCTTTGGGGCCGTAGCCCGACACCGACACATAGACGAGCCTCGGGTTCACTCGCCGCAATTCTTCGTAGCCGAAGCCGTTCTTCTCTGCCGCGCCCGGCCGGAAGTTCTGTCCGAAGATGTCCGCCTGCGCGACCAGCTTGCGGAGGATCTCGCGGCCCTCCGCGGTTTTCAGGTTCAAGCGTGAGGCTCTTCACGCCGCGATTGTTCGTCTCGAAATAGGTGCTGGGCATACCGGGCAGGACAGTCGAGCCGCGCGAATTGTCGCCGACCTCCGGCACCTCGATCTTGATCACCTCCGCGCCGAGATCGGCCATCAGCATGTACGGCACCGTGCCGGCTTGCGCGGTGGAACAGGCGACGACCTTGACGCCGTGCAACGGGCCCTGGGGCTTATTCATGGTGCAGTCTCCTCAAAGGCGCTTTTCGGCCAGGCCAGGCCGTAATGCTCGCGCAGTGTTTTGCCCGCGTAATCCGTGCGGAACAGCCCGCGCTGCTGCAGCAGCGGTATCACCTCCGCGCTGAAGACGTCCAGCTGCGCCGGCAGAAGCGGAGGCATGATGTTGAAGCCGTCCGCCGCACTGTCGGTGAACCAGTCCTCGATCAGGCCGGCGATCTGCTCCGGCGTGCCGGCGGTCGTGAAATGGCCGCGGGCGCCGGCGAGGTAACCGAGCAATTGCCGCAGTGTCGGCCGGTCCCGCCGCACCAGGTTCAGGATCACCTCGGTCCGGCTGCGTGCCGCCTCGACCGAGCCGGGGTCCGGGAAATCTTCCGGCGCCAGCGGGCGGTCCAATGGCAGGTGCGAGAAATCATGCCCGCCGAACCGCCCCGATAGACGCTTGCGCCCGACCTCGGGGTCGCACAAATCATTGACCTCGCGCGTCAGGCGTTGCGCCTCGGCTTCGGTAGAGGCGATCATCGGGCTGAGACCGGGCAGGATTATTACCTGGTCGGGCGGCCGCCCCTCGGCCGCCGCCAGCGCCTTCAGATCCGCATAGAATTCCTGCGCCGTCTATTTCGCCACATGGGCGGTGAACACGGCGTCGGCATGCCGCGCCGCAAAGCGGCGGCCGGTCTCGGACGATCCCGCCTGCACCAGCACCGGCCGCCCCTGCGGGCAGCGCGGCATGTTCAATGGTCCGGCCACCTGGTAGAAATCGCCGCGGTGGTCGATCGGCCGGATGCGCTCGGCTCGGGCGTACTGGCCGCCGACCCGGTCATCGACGACTGCGTCCTCGGCCCAGCTGTCCCACAGCGCCTTGACGACGCTCATGAACTCCTCGCCGCGGGCATAGCGGTCGGCGTGGCTCACCTGTCCCGCGCTGCCAAAGTTGCGCGCCGCTGTCGCCAGCCACGAGGTGACGATGTTCCAGGCGACGCGCCCGTTGCTGATGTGATCGAGCGAGGCGAACTGCCGCGCCAGGTTGAACGGTTCGGTGTAGGTCGTCGACGCCGTGGCGATCATCCCGATCCGGCTCGTTGCCATCGCCAAGGCAGCAAGGGTGGTGACGGGCTCGAGCCAGATGCGTGGCGCCTGCGCTGCGTCCTCTCCGAGCGCGAGCTGGTCGGCGATGAAAATCGAGTCGAACTTCGCCGCCTCGGCCCGCTGCGCCAGATCCTGGTAATAGCGGATGTCGGTCAGCGCCAGCGGCGATGACGCCGGATGCCGCCAGGAGGCCTCGTGGTGCCCGCGGCTGTGAATAAAAAGGTTCAGGTGCAACTGCCGCTTCATCGCGCTCATCCGGCTGTCCTTTACTCCTGACCGATTATCGCGCGCGATTCGCGTTTTCGGCCAGCATACGACCAAAATAGCCGACGCTAATCGGGCTTAAAAATCGTCAGCCGTTCGATTTCCGCGGGCGTGATCCCGCCTTCGGTTGCGATCTTACGAATTGGTCGGGCGGCCTTGAATGCGGCCATTTCCCATGGGGGGTTCGAAGCTGCCCTCACCTAGCTGGCCGACAGCGGCTTTCGCGATCCGCCGAGCGGCGAGACAGACAACCTTGCCCTGTGATTTCGATAGCGCTAACGCGTGTCTTCTCGATCAACCGCGAGTTGACCCGGAATGCTTTGTTCGAACACGTCTGACCGGTTCATTTACCCCGGATTGTTCGAGATGCACCGCTTGCGAAAGATCTTTCGGCTGTTGCCGATCCTGCTGCTTGCCGCCTGCGCTCAGCAGGCCGGATATTACGGCCCGGGCGGACGGATCGAAATCGGTGCGGACGGGTGGAGGGGGCACGCCGCAGTGCTATTATCCGCCGCCGGGCCCGCAAGAGGATCCGTGGGGGCCCTATATCCGCGAGGCTGCAGATCGATATCGCGTGCCCGAGCATTGGGTGCGCGCGGTGACGCAACAGGAATCCGGCGGTGAGCAGCAGGCCACTTCGCCCGTCGGGGCGATGGGCCTGATGCAAATCATGCCCACTACTTACGATGAGTTGCGGGTGCGTCACCAGCTCGGCGACGACCCCTACGACCCGCACAACAACATACTGGCTGGTACCGCCTATATCCGAGAAATGTATGACCGGTACGGTGCGCCGGGCTTTCTGGCCGCCTACAACGCCGGTCCGGATCGGGTCGACAGCTATCTGGCCGGTCAAGGGCCGCTGCCCGACGAGACGGTGAACTATCTTGCCGCGATCACGCCCAATCTCGGCGGCGACGTGCCGCGGTCTGGGCCTTTCTTTGTCGCTTCCGCCCACTCCGGCCGCGTGAAGCGGTTCGCCCCGACCGTTGCCAGCCTCGCGGCGGGATGCGACCTGAACGCCGCGTATAACCCGAACCATCCTTGCTCGACCTTGCTGCATGCCGCGGAGCAGCCGGCGCCGATCCAAACGGCTATGGTCCCCCAGCTGGGCGCGAATGGCTGCGACGTGAACGCGGCCTACGATCCCAGCCCACCCCTGCACCTCCATAGCCCAGACCGCAGCGGTGTCGCACTCGGCTTCGGCGCAGCGGGTTGCGGCGAACGAATGCGACGGGAACGCGGCCTATAATTCCTACGATCGTTGTGGGTCAGCTCCGCCGCCTGTGGCCTCCGGGGTGAAGATGGCGTCGGCTAACGGCCATGCCGCGATCGGGACGATCCGCGTCCCGGCGCCGGCAAGATCCCACCAAGTTGCCACGGCGACGCCCGCTGCCTATTACCGACCGGCCACGCCGTCACCGCGGCAACAGGCGAGCCATCCCGCCGAGCCGGGCGGCAATTGGGCGATCCAGGTGGGCGCCTTCGCAAATCCGAGCCTGGCCCGCGCGGTGGCGGAGGGCGCCCGCGCCCAGGCGCCAGACCAGCTCCACTCCGCAAGCTTGGCCCTGCAGCCCACCGCTCCGTTCGGCAGTAAGGTCTTCTATCGCGCTCGCCTCGCTCATTTGTCGGCCAGCGCAGCGTCGAGCGCCTGCGCGCGTCTCAACCACCGTCAACTGCCCTGCGTCGTCGTCCCTCCAAATCGCTCCTGATCGAGCGACAGGTGCTAAGATCTCCCGATGTCCTCCGACGTCGTCGATCTGCGGGATTTCTATCGTACCGGGCTCGGTCAGATCGCGCGGCGAATGATCCGCGGCGCCATTCGCCAGGTATGGCCCGACCTGCATGGCATGCGGCTCCTCGGGATCGGCTATCCGACCCCGTTTTTGCCGACGATCTCGGCCGAGACGGAGCGCACGGTGGCGTTGATGCCGGCCGCGCTCGGCGTGCTCGGCTGGTCGCCGGAGGGGCGCAATCTGGTCACCCTGGCGGACGAAGGAGAACTCCCCTTCGCGGATTATTCGATCGATCGGGTTCTGCTGGTCCACGCGCTCGAGACTACCGACCAGGCTGGACCGATGCTGAAGGAGATCTGGCGTGTCCTGGCCGGCGGCGGCCGTCTGCTGGTCATCGCCCCGAACCGGCGCGGCATCTGGGCCCGTCTCGACCGCACCCCGTTTGGTTCGGGCCGCCCCTACACGATGTCGCAATTGTCGCGGCTGCTGCGGGACGAGCAATTCACCCCGGTCGGATCGGACACCGCCCTGTTTATCCCGCCTTCACGAAAGCGCATGATCTTGCGCTCGGCCGCGGCGTGGGAGCGCATCGGCAAACGCTGGTTTCCGACTTTCGCCGGCGTTGTGCTGGTCGAGGCGACAAAGCAGATCTACGCCAAGCCGGCGCCGGTCCGCGCATTGCGCCGCCGCCTGGTCTATGCGCCGGCGCCGCACGGCTTGTAATGGGTTAGCCGATCAGTCGGTCGCCGACTTCTTGGAATAGAAATACGGTCCTGGCCAATCGCCGATCGCGGCCGTATGCGTGACGAGCCCAATCCCCTCGCGCCAGTAGTGGAGCTGATAGCCGGGCGGTTCGAACGCGAAGCTGAGCCGCGCCTCGGGGCGGAGATCGAGGACAATCTGATGCGCAGTGCTCGGAGCGGTCCCGGCGACCGTTCCGGCAAAGCGGCTTTCGATCGGACGATGAAGATGCCCGCAGAGGATGCGCTCGATTTGGGGGTGACCCCGAATGACTTCCGCGAAACCGGCGCTTCCGGCAAGTCCGCCTGATCCATCCGGCGGATTCCGGTCAGAAATGGCGGATGATGCATCAACACCAAAAATGGGGCGATCCTGCGCCCCCGAGAGGATGCGATCGAGCCACTGAAGCCGTTTCGAACACACGGCCCCACCGCCCTGGCCCGGGACCAATGTATCGAGGACCGCGGCATCGGGCGAAGGATCGAGCCGGTTCGCCGCCGCTACCGCCCGTTCGAGAGCAGATGCGGTATCGACGATCCCGATCAAGAGCGTCCCTGGCAGTGTGATGTGCGTATCGGTGATGTGGGCGATCAGGATCGAGATCTCGGATTACCGACCGGCGCTCCCGCAAAGGACGAAGATGCCTTGCTCGGCGAGCAGATTGGCCAAGCTACCGCGGGGATCGAGCGAGTACGGCTGCCCGTGGCGGTCCAGCGTGGCGCTGCGGTCGACGCGGACGCCGATCTCGTCGCACAACGCGACAAAGTCGCGGATCGTGCAGAGATGAATATTGGGGGTCTCATACCAGGGGTGGGCGAGACAATGCGAAACCGGCATGCGGCCGGTCAGCAAAAGCCCGAATCGGATGCGCCAGAACCCGAAATTCGGAAAGGACACGATCGCCCGCCGGCCGATGCGCACGAGCTCCTCGACGACCCGGCGCGGCCGGCGCGTCGCCTGCAGGGTCTGGCTCAGCACGACGACATCGAAGGCTCCGTCCGGATAGGCTTCGAGGTCGCGGTCGGCGTCGCCTTGAATGACGGACAGACCGTGGCCGACACAGGAGTTGACGCCCGACTGGCTCAGCTCGATGCCGCGGCCGTCGACGCTCTTTTGCCGCGCCAGATAGGCCAGCAATGCCCCGTCGCCGCAACCGATGTCGAGCACGCGCGACCCGGGTTCGATCATCTCGGCGATCTGCCGCAGATCCTGGCGCAACTCGCCCACGGCGCCCGGCGCCATCGTCGCTTGCGCGGCCGCGCCGAAACTCAGCGTGGCGCCTTCGCCGGATGCGGCCATTACTGGGGGCGGCCGAGGCCGCGGTGCTCAGCGCAGCCGTTCAAAAAACCGTGCAAGGTCTCGAACAGCTCCGGCTCGTGCAGCAGAAACGCATCGTGCCCGTTATCGGTAGCGATCTCGACAAAGCTGACATTGGCGGCCGCCGCGTTCAGCGCATGCACGATCTCCCGACTTTCCGGGGTCGGAAACAGCCAGTCGCTGGTGAATGAGATGATGCAGAAACGCGAGCGTGTGCTCTCGAACGCGCCGGCCAGCGATCCGCCGTGTTCCGCCGCCAGATCGAAGTAATCCATCGCGCGGGTGATGTAGAGGTAGGAGTTGGCGTCGAAGCGATCGACAAAGGTGCTGCCCTGGTGCCGCAGATAGCTCTCGACCTGGAAATCGGCGTCGAAACCATAGGTGACCGCGAGGCGATCCTGCAGGTTGCGCCCAAATTTGCGGTGCAATGCCGCTTCGGATAGATAGGTGATGTGGGCCGCCATGCGGGCCACGGCGAGCCCGCGCACCGGCTTGCGGTCGAGGCTCAGATAGCGCCCGCCGCACCAATCGGGGTCGGCCATGATCGCCTGCCGGCCGACCTCGTGAAACGCGATGTTCTGCGCCGAATGCCGGGCTGCTCCGGCGATCGGGACCGCGGCAAAGACACTGTCGGGATAGCTGGCCGCCCACTCCAGCACCTGCATCGCGCCCATCGAGCCGCCGATGACGCAGAACAGGCTGCCGATCCCGAGATGGTCAAGCAGGAGCTTTTGCCCGCGCACCATGTCGCGGATCGTGATCACCGGGAACGACAGCGCCCAAGGCTCGCCGGTCGCCGGATCGATGTCCTGCGGGCCCGTTGTGCCCATGCAGCCGCCGAGCACGTTCGGGCAAATCAAAAAATAGCGCTCGGTATCGAGCACGCGTCCCGGCCCGACCAATGTCTCCCACCAGCCGGGTTTTCCGGTTAGCGGATGCGGATCGGCGGCATATTGGTCGCCGGTCAGCGCGTGGCAGACGAGAATAGCGTTCGACCGATCCGGGTTTAGCGTCCCGTAGGTCTGGTAGGCGATCGTGAACGGCGCGAAATCGATCCCGCAATCCAGCCGCAACGGTGCACGCACGAGCAAAGTGTAGCCGGGCCAGTCCTGGCCCGGGCGGGAGCGAGGGCGCGGGGAGATCAGGGTCGACACCGCAAAGCTCTAAACCAATTCGGTTGCGCAGCGGCGGCGGCCGCCAGTGCCGCCGGTTGCCGATTGGGGGCGCTAGCTAGGGATCTGGGATCAGGCATGTCAATGTTTTCTTTGATTTTGCCAGGTCGGCACCCTACTAGTACGCCTCCCGCTGCAGCGACCGACATATGCCCGTGACCCCTTCAGATCTCAAAGGCTTGCGCCGGCGCCTGGACGAGATCGACGACAAGTTGCAGGACCTGCTGATCGACCGGGCGCAGATCGTGTCGCTGGTCGCGGCCAGTAAGAAAGACGGCAACCGGCCGGCCTATCAACCGGCACGCGAGGCCGAGATCATCCGCCGGCTCGTCGGACGTCACCGTGGCGCCTTCCCTGTCGCAACCCTCGTTCGCATGTGGCGGGAGATGTTGGCAGCAACGGTCCGGTTGCAATCCCCTTTTTCGGTCGCTGTGTTCGCTCCTGCCGACCGGCCGGGGTTCTGGGATTTGGCGCGCGACCACTACGGCAGCAATACGCCGATGTCGCCTTACGACACCAAAGATCAAGTAATCCGCGCGGTCGCCGGCGGAACGGGCTCGGTCGGCGTGTTGCCGCTGCCGAAGGCAGGAGAACCCGATCCGTGGTGGCCGCAATTATTGTCGACCGACGACAATACGCCGCGGGTCCTCGCGCGCCTGCCCCTCGGTGCGCGAGGCAATGCCCGTACCGATACCGATGCGCTGGCGATCGGGTGCGGCGGACAAGAGGAGGGCGGTCTCGATCGCACCTTCTTCGGTGCGGAATGTTCCGCGGCGGTCAGCGGGCCCCTTATCTCGCATATCCTCTCGACCGTCGGGCTGGTATGCACCTCCGTCGCGTGCAGCGATCGCAGCAAGGCGGTCTATCTGATCGAGGTGGATGGCGTTGTGCCGATCTCGGACAGACGGCTTGACGCCTTTCGCTCGGAACTGGGCGTCGCGCTCGAGCGGCTGCTGCCGCTCGGCGGCTATGCGGTTCCACTCTCGCCGCCAGCTCTGGCCACGAAGGGCTGAGCCCATGACGCTTGAACCGGGGCTGATGCCCCGCCCCGGCATTCTCGACATCAGCCCCTATGTTGGCGGCGAAGCGAAGGTGATTGGGGTCGAGCGCCCGATCCGCCTCGCGTCGAACGAGAGCGCTCTTGGGCCGAGCCGCAAGGCAATCGCGGCCTACCGGGCTCTCGCCGGCGAGATCCATCGCTATCCGGACGGGAACGCCCAGGAGCTGCGCGAGGTACTCGGGCAATGTCATGGGATCGATTCCTCGCGGATCGTCTGCGGCGCCGGTTCCGACGAGCTGATCGCGCTACTTTTGCGCTGCTATGCCGGTCTGGGAGACGAGGTTCTCTACAGCCGCCACGGGTTCCTGATGTATCCGATCAACGCGGTGGCGGTGGGTGCCACGCCAATCGCGGCTCCGGAACGCGACCAGACGACCGATGTCGATGCCGTTCTGGCCCTGGTGACCGAGCGCACGCGCATAGTTTTCATCGCCAACCCGAACAACCCGACGGGCACATATCTGGGCGCACAGGAAATCGCACGGCTGCATGCGGGCCTACCGGCCTCGGTGTTGCTTGCCATCGACGCCGCCTATGCCGAGTTCGTCAACCGCAACGATTACGAGCCCGGCATCGAGCTGGTGAACCGCGCGGAAAACGTCGTGATGCTGCGGACATTTTCAAAAATCTATGCCCTCGCTGGGCTGCGGCTCGGATGGGCGTATTGTCCGCCAGCAATCGCCGATGTCCTGAACCGGGTGCGCGGCCCCTTCAATGTGAGCGCCGCGGCGCAGGCCGCCGGTGTCACTGCGGTCGAGGATGTCGAGGCGCTCAACCGAGCCCGCGCCCACAACGAGCGCTGGCTGCCGTGGTTTTCCGCGCGGCTTGCGGCGCTCGGCCTCCCGCTGACCCCGAGCGTCGCCAATTTCGTCCTCGCGCGATTCCCCGACGATCCGCTCAAGAACGCCGACGCGGCATTCGCCTTCTTGCAGTCGCGTGGGATCCTGACCCGCAAGATGGGCGCCTATGGCCTGCCACAACATCTGAGGATCACGATCGGGACCGGACCGGAGATGGAAACCGTCGCAGCCACACTCGCCGAATTCACCACCGCGCGATGAACGCACCTCTCGTCATTCTCGCGAAAGCGGGAATCCAGAGCAGGAAAGCTCCTGCCGGGGCATCCCTGGACCCCCGCTTTCGCGGGGGTGACGGGGCGGCGTCGTTTGAGGCGGGACGATGAGCGGCAAGCGTTTCGATAAGGTGGCGCTGATCGGGATCGGGTTAATCGGGTCCTCGCTCGCTCGGGCGCTGCGCCGGGACAGTCCCGAGACCGAAATCATCGCGTGCGCTCGGCGAGCCGAGAGCCTCGCCGCAGTGCGGCGCCTGGCGATTGCCGACGCAACGACGCACGACCCGGCGCAGGCGGCCGCGGGCGCCGATCTCGTGGTCGTCGCGACGCCGCTCTCCGCCTATCCCGAAATCGGCGAGAGGATCGCGCCGATGCTGAAGGACGACGCGATCTTGACCGATGTCGGCTCGGTCAAGCAGGCGGTGATCCGAGATCTGCAGCCCCATGTCCCGAAGGGCGTCCACTTCGTCCCAGGCCACCCTGTAGCCGGCACCGAGCATTCCGGACCCGAATCCGGTTTTGCCGAGCTGTTCCGCGACCGCTGGTGCATCCTGACCCCGCCGCCCGAGACGGCGCCCGAGGCGGTGGCCGCGATCGGTGGGATGTGGGAGAACTTCGGGATGCATGTCGTCACGATGAGCGCCGACCACCACGACAAGGTGCTGGCGATGACCTCGCATCTGCCGCATCTGATCGCTTACACGATCGTCGGCACGGCAACCAACCTCGAGGAGAGCCTCAAATCCGAGGTCATCGAATTCTCGGCCAGCGGCTTCCGCGACTTCACCCGCATCGCCGCTTCCGACCCGGTCATGTGGCGCGACATTTTTCTTAACAATCGCGAAGCGGTGCTCGAGATCGTGCAGCGCTTCACCGAGGACTTGACGGCATTGCAGCGGGCTATCCGTTGGGGCGAAGGAGACAAGCTGGAGGAGCTATTTACCCGCACCCGCGCGATCCGTCGTTCTATCATCGAGGCAAAGCAGGCCTGAGAGGGCTCGCCGCCGCTATTCCCAGGTGATACGGGGCACCCTGCCGAGCTTAGCCGGTCCGAGGAACATCTGTCCGTTCTGAATCGTGAACGCAGTCCTGATCTCCGGTTTGCCGTCGGGTCCGGCCTTGGCGAGCATCGTCAACGCGATCCGCGCGAGACCGGCATCGGTGGCCCGCATTTGCCCGTTTTGTACGAGTGCCGTCAGGATCAGGTCGTATCCCTGGATCGCTCCGGAGAAGTGGCCGGTCGGCTGTAGCTCCTGGTCGAGGGCGATCGTCCCGGTCGCAGTCGCATCGAGGGCGCTCCATTTCAGGCGCAGATTGTCGAGTTCGATCGCACCGCCGGCATCCCGCCAGACGGCTACTGCATCGGCCAGCTTGCCGGCCGGGAGGGCGCCTTTTACTGTTGCGCCGAAATCGAGTTCGTCGATTTTGTCCCCTAACGGCCCGATGCCGAGCGGCAATTTTATCCGGCTCGCCTCGACGGCGAGAGCCGTCATCGGGTCGGCATGCCCACGCGACGGCCCCGGCGGGACGGTGAGCGTGGCGTGGGCTGAACCGACGAGTATCGGGGCGCCCGCCTCGACCCTAATGTCCCCTAAGGTCAGCCAGAGCGTCCAGCCGCCCGCGTTCTCGATCGCGACAACCCCGTCGACGGTATGCGCGATTAGTTTTGCCGGGGCGCCTCCGCCGGCAGCGGCGAGATCGGCCGTGAACCCCTCGGGCGCTGCAAGCCGCCAGTCGGCAAGATCCCAGGGGCGGGCGGTGCCGGAGAGCACGGGAATATGCAGCTCCGGGGAAGGCGTGGTCGCACCGTCGCGCAACGCCGCGGAACCGAGATCGACCCGAAACTCGGCCGGGTAGCCGCTGACGCGCATCTTTTGCCAGGAGAAATCGATCTTGTCGGCCCGTTGCGATAACGCCCAGTCGACGATGCCAGCCTCGATGCGGCGGGCGACCAAGAACCAATACGCAGTATACCCGCCCCCGGCCACCAGCAACGCGGCAAGGATCACTAGGCCGAAACGCGTCGACCGCGGCATGCGCGTTTTTGACCGTCTGTCCCTTCTCGGCGAAGCCGGGATCATAATGGGATTCGCGAGCACGGCAATGGGATCTTTTCTTGCTCCATCTGTTTGACCGTGGGGATCGTGCCTTCACTCCTGCGATAAGGGAAATGCGATGAAGTGGAGTTTGATGCCCGCGGTTTTGGCTCTCGCGCTTACGGCGGGTATGATATCTTCGGCGGCAAACGCAGCTGGTTGCCTAAAGGGCGCGGCGGTTGGTGGTCTGGCGGGCCACGTCGCGGGTCACCACGGCGTGTTGGGGGCTGGTGCGGGCTGCGTGATCGGCCATCATGAGGCCAGCAAGCACTCACGTCAGCAAGCCACGCAGAACCAGGGATCTGGCAGCACCGCAGCCGGCAACAATGGCCAAAGCGAACCCGCTCGTTAGCGGCTAAAGGCGACAGCGCTGAGGTGCTCCCGCACAATGCTCCGGAACCAGGCACAAATCCGCCGATATCGCCGATGATCCGGTGACTCGACACTGGCTCTCAAGGCTGGAAACTCTGGCCCAATCCGCGCTGCCGGATTTTCTTCAGCGGCAGCGGTGGTATCCCGCGAAGAATTCGGACACGCCCGGGGTTGAACTCTCGGCACTGCTCCCGTTTTCGGTTTCCGGCGTGCCCTCGGCCCTTGCGGTCTGGCGGGTAACGCCGCCACGGCAGTCGCCGATGCACCTCTTCGTGCCACTAGCGCTCGTTCCAGAGGAGCAAGCAGACCCGGCGCAGGTGATTGCGGCGGACATCAGCTGCGGCCGGGAGAAAATGCGGGTAGTGGAGGCATTCTCCGTAGACACGTTCGTCCGCGCCTGGATCGATTTGTTGCTGAGGGGTGGCGGCGAGGCCTCGGGCCCAGTGCGGCTGCGAACCGGACGGACGGGCCACTTGGCGCGAGCCGGGCTGGAAGCTGGAGGCGGTTGGATCATCCGCCGGGGCAGCGCGGAGCAGTCGAACACCTCGATCCGCATCGCCGACTGCGCAATCCTGAAAGTGATCCGAAAGCTGGAGAGCGGCGTCCACCCCGAGCTCGAAGTAGGTCAATTCCTGACCGAGACGGCGGGTTTCATGGCTACCCCGTCCTTGCTCGGCTGGGTCGAGCTGGATTCCGCGGCATTGGGGCAGGGGGCAGTGACCCTCTCGGTACTGCAAACCTTTGTCCCCAACGAGGGTGACGGCTGGTCCTGGGTGCTCGAGCGGCTTGCACGCGGCGCAGGCCCCGGCATGGGCGATACTGAGGCCCTTGACGAAGCCACGAGCTGGCTCAGGCGACTGGGCCGGCGTACCGCGGAAATGCACGCCGCGTTCGAAACCGACGCGGACGACCCAGCATTCCGGCCTGAGCCGGTCAGTACCGACGACATCCGATCCTGGGCGGCGGCCGCGCAGGAGACCAGCCATCGGGCGCTCGAAGGTCTTACCCACGGGACAGTGCTCGAGCCGCAGGCTCTAGGGCTCGCCGAAGCGCTTCTCGCCCGCCGCGACGAGGTGGTTGACCGGCTGCAGGCAATGCTCGGCGAGGTCCAGGCCTTTGCGAAGACGCGGCACCATGGCGATTATCACCTCGGCCAAGTACTGGCCACCGACGGGGACGCCGTGATTATCGACTTCGAGGGCGAGCCACTGCGTCCGTTGGCGGAGCGCCGCGCAAAGCATTCGGCTCTGCGGGATGTCGCCGGGATGCTCCGCTCGTTCGCCTACGCCGCCGCAGCGGCGAGCCGAGCGTTGCCGCAGAATCTTTCCCAGCCGGAACGGGATGCCATTGAGAATCGGCTCGCGGCATGGGAGGCAGAGGCGTCGCAGGCTTTCCTCGATGCCTATTTCGAGACTGCGCGCGGCAACAAGTCCTGCCCGGAGAACCGCGCCGATGCCGATCGGGTCGTGCGGTTCTTCATGCTCGAAAAGGTCCTCTACGAAATCGCGTACGAGCTCGCCAATCGGCCGGAATGGGTCGCGATTCCACTGTGCGGCGTCCTGGCGCTGCTCGACAAGGAGACCGCCCCTGCGCCGACGCTCAAGCACCAAATGCCCTTCGGCGCCGAGCTACAGGCCGACGGCAGGGTGCGCTTTCGCCTTTGGGCGCCGCCGCACCGGGAGGTTCAAATCGAGTTGGACGGCGAGACGGCCGCCATGCAACCGGCCGGCGAGGGCTGGCACGAACTCGTGACCGACCGTGCCCGCGCCGGTACGCGATATCGCTTCGTGCTCCCGGACGGGCTGCGCGTTCCGGACCCGGCCTCGCGCTATCAGCCTGAGGATGTGCATGGGCCGAGCGAGGTGGTCGACCCAGGGGCGTACGTCTGGCGCGATGTCGGCTGGAGCGGCCGCCCCTGGGAACAGGCGGTTGTCTACGAGCTGCACATCGGGACCTTTACGCCGGAGGGCACGGTCCGTGCCGCAATTGGCAAGCTCGACCATCTGGTTGAGCTTGGCGTGACCGCGATCGAGATCATGCCGATCGGTGACTTTCCCGGCCGCCGAAACTGGGGCTACGATGGCGTGCTGCTTTACGCCCCGGATTCTTCCTATGGCCGGCCCGAGGACCTGAAGGCGCTGGTCGAAGCCGCCCACGCCAGTGGGCTAATGGTTTTCCTCGACGTCGTCTACAACCACTTCGGACCGGAAGGCGCCTATATCCACCCGGTTGCGCCGCAGACCTTCACCGATCGCCACAAAACGCCATGGGGCGCAGCAATCAACTTCGACGGGCCGGACACCGGCCCGGTACGCGAATTCATCATCCACAACGCCCTCTATTGGATCGAGGAGTTCCACTTCGACGGGCTTCGGCTGGACGCCGTGCATGCCATCCTCGATGACAGCCCGAAGCATCTGCTGGAGGAGCTGGCCGAGCGAGTGCGCGCGGCGGCGCCCGACCGGTACATCCACCTAATCCTGGAGAATGAAGAGAACCGGGCCGAGCGCCTGGTCCGCGACGAGAACGGCAGGCCGCGTTGGTACACCGCGCAATGGAACGACGACGTGCACCACGTGCTGCATGTGGCGGCGAGCGGCGAAACAAAGGGCTATTACGTCGACTACAAGAGCGATACCGAGAAGCTGGGTCGCGCTCTTGCGGAGGGCTTCGCATTTCAGGGCGAGCTGATGCCCTATCGCGGTCGTCCGCGAGGCGCGCCGAGCGCCGAGCTGCCGCCGACTGCTTTTGTCGCCTTCATCCAGAACCACGATCAGGTCGGCAATCGTGCGTTCGGCGATCGGGTGACGGATTTCGCACCGGCCGAAGCAGTACGAGCGATTGCGGCGATCTATCTGCTGCTGCCGCAGATCCCGATGCTGTTCATGGGCGAGGAGTGGGGCGCAGGGCAGCCGTTTCCCTTCTTCTGCGATTTCGGGGCGGAGCTGGCCGATGCGGTGCGCCAGGGCCGGCGCGAGGAGTTCGCGCGTTTCCCGGAATTCCAGGATCCGGCTATGCGCGAGCGCATCCCCGATCCGATGGCAGAGGCGACCTTCGCCGCCGCCAAGCTCGACTGGGAGGACATCGAGCGGGCCCCCCATTCCGGGTGGTTGAACTGGTATCGCCGGGTGCTGGCGATACGGCGCGCCGAGATTGTGCCGCGTCTCCCGGCGATCCAGGTCGGCGGCCGGTACGAGGTGCTCGGCGACGGCGCGATCCTCGTGCGCTGGGCAATTGGCGGAGGCGAGACGCTGGTATTGGCCGCGAACTTGGCAGCCACGCGGACCGCAGGGTTTCCGGCCGAACCGGGCCGCGTGCTTTGGCAAGAGGGTGAAGCCGGCCGCGACGGCACTTTGGACCCCTGGACGGTCCGCTGGTCTGTCGAGGAGGGTCTGCGGTACAAGCCAGCGAGCTCTGCCCTGGACGAGCTAGCGGAACGCATGGGAATTGAATCCCGGTTCCGGAATGCGAAAGGCGAAATCGTAGAGACCAGCAGCGAGACGAAACGCAGTCTGTTGGCCGCAATGGGTGTAGAGGCGACCGACGAGGCGCAGGCGAAGGGCGCACTCGAGGGGTTGGACCGGGCCGAGTGGCTCCGCCCCTTGTCTGTTGTGCAGGTGTCGCGAGCCGATGCCGGACCTCCCATCATCGAGCTGGTGCTGCCTACCGGCATCGGCGAGATTACTTGGCGTCTGACGCTGGAGGATGGTGCAGAGCGGACAGGGCGCATCGCATTCGGTGACCTCGAACTGACCGATGCCCGCAGCGTCGATGGAACACTGCTGGAGCGCCGCCGGTTGCTGCTCGAAAGCGACCTGCCCTGGGGATATCACCGCCTGGCGATCGAACCGGGCGGTGCATCGATGATGCTCGTGGTGACACCCGGGAAATGCTGGCTGCCGCCGGTGCTTGTCGAGGGGCGGCGGTTGTGGGGCATTGCCGCGCAGCTTTACCTGCTGCGCTCGGGTACCGACTGGGGCATCGGTGATTTCGGTGATCTGCGCAGGTTGGTCGAGCTGGCAGCCGATCGCGGGGCCGATGTCATCGGCCTCAACCCGCTGCACGCGATGTTTCCCGACGATCCCGAACACGCCAGTCCCTACTCGCCGGCAAGCCGTTTGTTGCTCAACATTCTTAATATCGACGTAAGCGCAGTCCCCGAGTTGCTGGACTGCCCGGAGACGCGGGACCTGATCGCCTCCGAGGCCTTCGGGCAGGGTGTACAAGATTGTCGTTCCAAGCACCTTGTGGATTACGCCGGGGTCGCCGCGATCAAACTCTCGGTTCTGGAAAGGCTTTTCGACACGTGCCGCGGCTTAGCCGATCCTGCCCGCTGGCGCGATTTTCGAGGCTTTCCGGCGCGAGCGCGGCGAGGTCTTGGAACGCAACTGCCTTTTTCTGGCGCTGCGCGAGCACTTCGCGCACGAAGATCCGTCCCATGCCGACTGGCACGCCTGGCCACAGGAATACCGCGACCCGGCCTCGCCCGCTGTCAGACGTTTCGCCGAGGAGAACCGGCGTCGCTTGGATTTCATTGCATGGCGTCAATGGGTTGCTGACGAGCAGCTGAGCGCTGCAGCAGCAGCCGCTAAGGGGCGGGGTATGGCGGTAGGCCTCTATCGCGACTTGGCAGTAGGCGCCGACCGAGCCGGCTCCGAGACCTGGGCCGATGCCGCTGCAGTGGTATCGGGGGCTCAGGTCGGCGCGCCGCCGGACATCTACAATCCAGCCGGGCAGAACTGGGGGCTGCCGCCCTTTCATCCGCGGGCGCTTCAGGAAGAGGGGTACCGCAGCTTCATCGAGCTCGTGCGCGCCAATATGCGCCACGCGGGTGGGTTGCGGATCGATCACGTGATGGGACTCCAGCACCTCTATTGGGTGCCCCAGGGAAGCAAGCCCTCAGCCGGTGCTTATGTCCGGTATCCGACCGAGGATCTGCTCGGCATTCTCGCGCTTGAGAGCCATCGCCAGCGCTGCCTCGTCGTCGGCGAGGACCTCGGCACCGTGCCGGAGGGTTTTCGCGAGCGCATGGCCGAGGCGAATATCCTTTCCTACCGCGTGCTGTTCTTCGAACAGGAGCCGGAGACCAGCGCTTTTCTGCCGCCGAGCGCCTACCCAGCCCTGGCCCTGGCCGTTATCGGCAGCCACGACCTGCCGACCTTGCGCGGCTGGTGGGAAGGGCGCGACCTGGATCTTAAGGAACAGCTCGGCCTGTACCCGGAGGATAGTGAAGCCTCACGACAGCGTCGGGCGCGCGAGCGCGATCGGATGCAGCTTTTAGAGGCGCTCCGCCGCGAGAGGCTGTTGCCTAACGTCGGCGAGCCGGACATCCCCACATTGGCCCGGGCGGCGCATGTCTTTCTCGCCCGCACCCCATCGGTTCTGGCGATGGCGCAAATAGACGATCTCACCGACGAGGCCGATCCGGTGAACGTTCCGACCACTTCCGACGAGCACCCGAATTGGCGGCGCCGCCTGTCGATGACCTTGGAGGAGCTGGCTGCCCGGCCACGTTTCATCGATATCGCCGAAATCTTCCGGGCCGAGCGCGGCAAACCAGCCCCTGCCGAAACTAAGAAACATGTCTGAGACCGGCGCAACGCCGATCCCTCGGGCGACCTACCGCCTGCAATTCCACAAGGGGTTCGGTTTCCGGGATGCCGCCGCTCTCGCCCCCTATTTGGCGCGCCTGGGCATCAGCCACGTCTACGCCTCGCCTTATCTGAAGGCGCGTCCCGGCAGCACCCATGGGTACGACATCGTAGACCATGGCCAGCTCAATCCCGAGCTCGGCGACGAGTCGGCGTTCCGTGACATGGTGACGGCGTTTCGCGACAGCGGTCTCGGTCAGGTGCTCGATTTTGTGCCCAACCATATGGGCGTCGGCGGCTCAGATAATCCGTGGTGGCTCGACATCCTGGAATGGGGCCCGGCGTCCGAATACGCCGGCTGGTTCGACATCGATTGGGACCCGGACAGACGCTACCTACGTGACAAGCTGCTGGTGCCGTTCCTCGGCGACCAGTATGGGGCAGTTCTTGAAGCGGGCCAGCTCACCCTCCGCTTCGAACCGGAGACCGGCAGCTTTGCCGTATGGGCCTACGATACGCACAAGCTGCCGATCTGTCCTCTGCACTACCATCGCGTGCTGGGCGACGAGCACCCGGAGCTCGAACGGCTGGGCGACGCCTTTTCCGGGCTGCCGGACGGGCGGCCGCGCATTGCTCAGCGCGCCAAGGACTTGCAGTCGGAGCTCGGCACGCTGGCGCTGCAGCGCAGCGATGTGCGGGAGGCGGTGCAGGCAGCGGTCGATCGGATCAACGGCGAGCCGGGGCGCCTCGAGACCTGGCATGAACTGGATGCATTGATCGAGGATCAGCACTGGCGCGCCGCGCATTTCCGCGTTGCCGCTGATGACATCAATTACCGGCGCTTCTTCAACATCAACGAGCTCGCCGGCTTGCGCATGGAATTGCCGGAGGTGTTCGATTACGCGCACGGCCTCGCATTCCAGCTACTGCGCGACGGAGTATTGGACGGCCTGCGCATCGACCATGTCGACGGGCTGCTCGACCCAAAGGGCTATCTCCTACGTCTGAGGGAACATGCGCCGAGCCCGTTCTACCTCGTCGTCGAGAAAATTCTCGCTCGGCACGAGGTATTGCGCGAGGATTGGCCGGTCGAGGGCACGACCGGTTACGAATTTGCAAATCTGGTGCTCGGCTTGCTGATCGATCCGTCCGGCGAGGGTGGCTTTACTCAAGCCTACACGGATTTTACTGGCGAGCACCGCGCCTTCGACGAGATTGTGCGCGACTGCAAGGTGCGCATCATGCTCGATGAGATGGCGAGCGAGCTCAATGTCCTCGCCCGCGATGCGGCCCGGGTCGCAAGGCAGAACCCGCGAACCGCCGACTTCACTCGTAATATCCTACAGCGAGGACTCAAAGAGATCGTCGCGTGCTTCCCGGTGTACCGCACTTACGTCGATGGCGCTGCCCAGCCTACAGAAGCGGACGGGCGAGACATCGACTGGGCTGTGGCCCGCGCCCGGCGCAACGAGACGGATCTCGATCCGAGCGTCTTCGATTTTCTGCACCGGCTTCTGACCACTGACCTGGTGGCCCAACCGCGCAGCGGTTTCAGCCGGCAATCGGTGGTCCGCTTTGCAATGCGCGTACAACAATATAGTGGCCCCGTAATGGCGAAGGGGCTCGAGGACACCGCTTTCTATCGTTACAACCGTTTCGTTGCGTTGAACGAGGTGGGCGGCCATCCCGACCATTTCGGTGTGACATTGGCCGCATTCCACAGGTCCAATACGCAGCGCGCGGAGCGCTGGCCGCACGCGATGTTGGGGACCTCGACCCACGACACCAAGCGCGGCGAAGACAACCGCGCGCGGCTTGCCGTGCTATCCGAGATGCCGGAGGAATGGGCTCGGCAGGTCCAGGCATGGAGCCGCATCTTGCGGGCTCGCCGCGGCGACGTCGAGGGCACGGCGCCGCCCGACCGCAATGACGAATACCTCTTCTACCAGCTTCTGCTCGGAGCCTGGCCGGCTGATCTGACCGGCATCGAGAACCCCGACCCAGAGAAACTGCGCTCCCTCGCCGAGCGGCTGGAAGGGGCAATGGTCAAGTCAATGCGTGAGGCGAAGCTGCGCTCAACTTGGGCGTCGCCGAATACGGCTTATGAAGAGGCGATGCTGGGCTTCGTGCGGGACGCACTCGACGTATCAAGGCCTAATGCATTCCTCAGCGCGTTTCTGCCCTTCCAGGAACACGTCGCGCAGCTCGGTATCCGCAACAGCCTGGCGCAGACCGTCTTGAAGCTCACTCTGCCCGGAATGCCGGACATCTACCAAGGGGCGGAGCTCTGGGACCTAAGCCTTGTGGACCCCGATAACCGGCGCCCAGTCGACTACGGAGCACGCTTCGAACTGCTCGATCAGATAACGGCGTCATTGGAGCGAAACCGCCGCACGGCGATATCCGAAATGCTCGTGGATTCGCGCGACGGCCGTGTCAAACTGGCCGTCATCGTGACCTTGCTGGCATACCGCCGCGATCATCCGAAGCTGTTTGCACAAGGGGGATATGAGCCGCTCATTGCTACCGGCTCCAGAGCCGACCAGATCTGCGCCTTTGCTCGTTGCCACGAGGAGGACGCGGTGATCGTCGCGGCGGCGCGGTTTCCCGGGCGATGCGAAGCCGAACGCGACTGGACCGGAACCGAGATCCCCTGGCCGCAGTCGGCAGGCGACGTGACACGTTGGCGCGACCTTTTCAATGGGCACGTCGTAGAGCGCCGCGGTGAACGCATTGGTGTGGAGCCTGTCCTGGGAAGCGCGCCAATAGCAGTTCTCGTACCGGACCAAGGCATCGAGCCGCGAGGTTCAAAAAATCGCTCAGAAGCGCGCCCGGTGCTCAGAGAGTTGCCGCTGGACGAGCTAAAGCAGGTTCTCACCAATCATCGCACCTGGCTGGACTCGGATGGGCAAAGCGGCGAAAGAGCCGACCTTTCATCCGCGCAGCTGCAGGGTCTCTCACTGTGGAGCGCCGATCTTCGGGAGGCGGATCTCAGCTACGCCAATCTGCAAGGCGCGGATCTGGATCACGCTCGCTTGCGTGGCGCCAATCTGCGGCATGCGAACATGGAAGCTGCCTCGCTGTGGCAGGCCAACCTGCGCGATGCAGATCTGAGCTACGCTGGCCTTCAGAGAGCAAAGTTGGACCACGCCGATCTTTCGGATGCCAATCTGAGCAACGCCGATCTCACCGGAGCGTCGTTATGGGGAGCCCAGTTGTCGGGAGCGCGGCTCGAACATGCAGTCGGGATTACCGACGACCAGTTGAAGAACGCGCATCGCGCCTGAATCGCCCGGGATGTGGAAAGCTCTCCGGCTGGTTTGCCTACTCCATCCGGCTCGCCGCCGACCCTGGCGCTAGCTCTGATGGCGATGCAGGCGCCGGCAGTGACCCGCGAGTACCAGGCCGCGCTATTGCAGCTGGTGCGCAGCTCTGGCCAGGAAATCGCGCAACGTAAAGCCTCTGCTCAGCGGTTCTACGGCATCGCCTCGGGCGAGGATGAGGGGCGCTTTCTCGAGCAGTGCGCGCCGTCAGATTGCCGAGACGGTTTTCGACAGCTTTGCGCCGCAGCTCGATTTGTCCTTGGCTGCCGCCGTCTACGGGCTGGTCGGTTTGTTCCTGGGCTCGTTCATCGGCGAGTTGCTCGCGGCGGCCCTATTGCCTCGACATCGGCTGGCCCGCTGAGGTCAAGGTCCTGTCAGGTCGAGGGCGTTGGTCAAATCACCGAGGGGCGGGTTGCCGTTGGCTGCGACCGCCGCATTGCGGCTCTGCAAGCCGGGCAGCATCAGCAGGGAAAAGCGCCTTGTGATCAGCAACAGGATGGAGGTCGTGTCGTAGAGCGTGTGATCGACAAACCCCTTCTTTGCAAGGGGCGAGACGATCAGCGTCGGGATACGCGATCCCGGGCCCCAGCGGTCGCCCTTTGGCGGCGCGACATGGTCCCAGAACCCGCCGTTTTCGTCATAGGTGACGATGATGACCATGTGCGTCCATTGCGGGCTTTTCTGCAGATGTTCAATGAGGTCGACGATGTGGCGGTCGCCATCCAGCACATCGGTATAGCCGGGGTGCTCGTTCAGATTGCCTTGCGGCTTGTAGAACGCGACCTGCGGCAGCGCTCCGCTGTCGATAGCCTTGATGAACTCGCCGCCGGCGAGCCCGCCGTCTCTCAGATGCTCGGCGCGCCCCGCAGTGCCGGGGGCCATGTCGGCGAAATAATTGAATGGCTGATGGTGGTATTGGAAATTCGGCACCGGCGTCGGCGTTCTTCCCGTCTAGCGCCGCCTGCCACGCGCCCGCATACCACGCCCAACTGACCCCTTTCGCGCTCAGCAGATCGCCAATCGTCTGTTCGGTTTGCGGCGGCAGGGTGGTTGGCTTCGCCGGGTCCGCATAGGCGGGGTTGCCGCCCGGCGCGGGGTGGTTGGCGCTCGGCTGATAGGGCGGCTGCATCGTGTTCACCGCATAGAAATCGGGGGTGAGATTGCCGTCATTGACGAATTTGGGCGGCCCCTCGATCGCCGATTTAGGCATGTCGGCGGCAGGTCTGTCAGCGTCACACCGTCGGCTTCGACGGCCGAGATCGAGGCCTTGGCCGGGCTCTGATCGGCGTTCGGATAGGTCGGCGTACAAGCGCAGATCAGCGCGAAATGATTGAGGAAGGAGCCGCCGAACGCGCCCATGAAGAAGTTGTCCGCCAGCACGTATTGTTTTGCGAAATCCCAGAGCGGCAGTTTGGTGCCATTATCGCATAATGGCCCATTACGAGCGCGCCCGAATCGGCATAGGCGGCGAACCGGTCGTTCTTGCCGCCGTCAATCTGCATCTGGTTCTCGTAAAAGCGATGCCACAAATCGCGAGTGGTGACGCTGAGCGGCAGATTGAAACCCTTCGGGTCGTCGATCGCAAAGGGCGCATTCGCCAGGTGCTCGGTCTGACCCTGGGTCACCGCCGGCTCGAAGCCCTTAGCCGTCAACCCGCCCCAAATCGGCGGCAGTTCCTTGAGCACAGAGCCGTCGCGATCGCGCTGCGTGTATCCCTCAGGCGTGACCCGGGACAGGCCGTTGGCGCCAGGAAACGAGCCGTAGAGATTGTCGAAGCTGCGGTTCTCCGCATAAATGACGACGATTTTCTCGATGTTCTCGATGCCCGCGCCGTTGACTCGCCGGCCCAGCCGACAATTGCCGTGCCCGCGAGCATGGCCAGCACCAGAACGCGTTCTCTCAAATGACGAATTCCCCCTTTCCGCGCACAACCCATCGGCGCCGATCCCAAGGCGCAATGCAATTCAAATCGCTTGATGTTGCCGTTTTGTGAACCCACGCGTCTTTTATGGAGGGCCGTTCTCGTCGTCTGCGGCATCCTCGCCTGCGGAGCGGGTGACGCAGAAGAGCCCGCAATTCCATCCCGTGCTCAGGTGTATGCCCGGGTCGAGGCGCTGAGCGCACTCGGCCGCAGGATGTTCGTCGATCCTTCACTTTCGGCCTCGGGCAAGATGTCTTGCGCGTCTTGCCACAGCCCGCTCGATGCGTTCGGCCCGCCAAATTCGCTGTCGGTGCAACTGGGCGGGAAGGACCTCCAGCAGTCCGGGATACGAGCCGTACCGTCGCTCAAATACCTGCAGGTGACGCCACAATTCGCGGAGCACTTTTTCGATTCCGACGACGCGGCCGACGACAGCGTCGACAACGGTCCGACCGGCGGGCTCAACTGGGACGGCAGGGTCGACCGGGGACGCGACCAGGCGCGCATCCCGCTGCTGTCGTCCTTTGAAATGGCCAATCGAGACCCGGCGGAATTCCTCGCCCGCCTGCGCCGTAGCTCCTACGCCGACGAGTTCCACCCGATTTTCGGCGATACAGTGCTCGCCGAGCCGGAGAAGGCGTTCGAGGCGGCACTCGAAGCGTTTGAGGTGTACCAACAAAACCATGCCGAGTTCTACCCGTACAGCAGCAAATACGATGCTTATCTCACCGGCAAAGCCGAGCTTACGGCCCAGGAGCGGCGCGGATTGTCGTTGTTCGAGGATCCTGCCAAAGGTAATTGCGCCAGATGCCATTTGAGCGCGCCCGGGAAAGACGGAACGCCGCCGCAATTAACCGATTACGGGCTCGTGGCGATCGGGGTGCCGCGCAACACCACGATTCCGGCCAACAACGATCCGAATTTTTTCGACCTCGGCCTATGCGGGCCACTGCGCAGTGATCTGCGCGATAGAGCCGAATATTGCGGGCGCTTCAAGACTCCCTCGCTGCGCAACGTCGCCACGCGGCGAGTATTTTTCCACAACGGGATCTTTCAAACTCTCCAGCAGGTAATGGAGTTCTACGTGCAGCGCGACACCGAGCCAGAGAGATGGTATCCGCGCGATGCGGAAGAGGCCGTCCGCAAATTCGACGATCTGCCCGCAGCCTACCATGCCAATGTCGATGTCGACCCGCCCTTCGGCGGGCACCCCGGCGACAGGCCCGCATTGTCCGATGAAGAGATCGACGACGTCATCGCTTTCATGCGGACCCTGACCGACGGTTTTTTTGCTGGAGAAGTGACCGCTCAGTAGTGACCGCTCAGTCCGGGCGCCGGGAAGCGGGCCATCCAGTGGCGGGCGATGTCCTCGCGGCGACAGACCCACACGCGAGGATGCCCGAGGATGTACTGGATGAAGCGAATCAGCGCCTTCGCCCTGCCTGGATGTCCGGTTAGCCGCATATGCAGACCCACCGACATCATGCGTGGGCGCTCCGCGCCCTCCTCGTAGAGGACATCGAAGCTGTCGCGCAGAAAGGCGAAGAAATCCTCGCCGGAGCCGAAGACGCCGCGGCCGAATTTCGAATCGTTGGTGGTCAGCGAATACGGCACAACGAGGTGTGGGCGGTCGTTGACCCGCACCCAATAAGGCAGCTCGTCATTGTAGGTATCGCTGTCGTAAAGGAACCCGCCGTGCTCGACCAACAGGCGGCGGGTGTTTTCCGACGGTGCGTAGCGGCAGTACCAGCCGGCGGGGATCTTGCCGGTTGTCCGCCGGATCAGGTCGACGGCCTCGGCGATCTGCTTACGTTCCTCGGACTCGGAGAGACCGGGATGGTTGGTCCAGCGATAGCCGTGGCTGCAGATGTCCCAGTCGCTTGCGGCAATGGCCGCGGCGGCGGGTGGGTTCGCTTCGAAGGCGCGGGCGCAGCCGAAAATCGTCACCGGCACCGCAAAGCGGGTGAAGATCCGATGCAGCCGCCAGAAGCCGACCCGGGCGCCATATTCGAACATGCTTTCCGCGGCGAGATCCCGGCCCGTCACACCCAGATCCGCGCCGAGCATCTCGGTCAGCCCGCCTTCGGAAACGCCATCCCCGGCTGGATAGGAGAGCTCCGAGCCTTCCTCGAAATTGATCACGAAATTGACTGGCGATGCGGGCATCTCCGGGCCATTGGGCATGCGGCGGCTCGGCGCCATACCCGACGAAGTCGCGGGTCATGGCTTTTCTCCGGGCCGGTCGGGGTACCAATCCTCACGGCAGATTTCGTCGAGCGAATAGGGGGACGCTGGAGGCAAGGCGTCAGCCACAGCGGGTTCCCCGTGCCTGCGAAGTCCGCGCGCTGCACGTCGCCGCCCCTCTATATAAAGCTTGTCCAAATTCTCCTCCGCATCGCGACGAAGCGTTGCCGTTAGCTTATCGGCGAGCGTTTCTCGCGCGTCGTCGATGGTGTCCATCCAGCCGAAGCGCGGTTGCTCGGCCGGCGAGCAGGCCAGTTTCAATAAATGCTCGATTATCCGCCGGATCTGGCTGCGGACCGCGTCTCGCTCGCTCTTGCCCAAATCCTCGATCTCCTCGGCGACGTGCTCGCGGTCGAACCGGTTGTCGGAGACTGACATCGTCCGCAGCACCTCGGCCTGGTGCTGCGTCCAGGCGTAGAAATCATCCTCGTAGCGGGGTCGGTGCGGCATCGAGGTCCCTTACTCCATTTTGATGTCATGACGTGGCCGGCCCCAATCTGCGGCGGCCAATCTCGCGCACTCGATATCTTCCTCGAGCATCAGGCCCTCTTCGACCAGCTGCCGCGCCGCCGCCGTGATTGCCGCGACGTAAGCTTCGGCGTTCGGATACCTCTCGATGATCGATCGCCGCGGGTCGCCGGTCATCCGGCGCTCTTCCACGGTTTCGGGCAATGGAATGTAGCTGCCCGAGAACTCATGCATTGCGCCGTGGCCAAATCCGCGCGCCCGCAGGTTCCAACCGCAATACGTGCCGAGCGGGACCTGCACCATCGGCGGCCTGACGCCAGCGACGTCGTTGCCGTCCGCGTCGACCGCCGGCACCAGCACCGTATATCCCTCACCCGGCACCACCTCCGGGGGCTCCTTGAGAATGCCGCGCTCCGCCTCGGGGCCGAAATCCAGTAGCGGCAGAGAATTGGGCTCATGCGGGATCGCCACACCGGGTATCGCCGGGAACAGCCGGCGCCATTCTTCGAACTGAACCAGCGTGCCGTCGGCACGCTGTGGGACGCGGCTGTCGGGAGGCGGGCTTCCATCCGTCGCCCAGCGGTCCATCGCGTCGATGATCGCGCGGAACAGCATCGAGGTCGCGACCGTATTCGGAAAATTCTGGCGGATGCCGCGCTCCAGCGGTTTCGGGATCGGGTCGGCAAAATGCTGCGAGCTGGCCCAGAAATAAACCCGCACGGTCGGCGGCTGCGGCAGATCGTTGCCCTGCGTGTCGGTATGAACCAGCGATCCGCGCCGCTGCCAATACTCGGTCGCGGTCTGGGTGTGGATGACCAGGGGGTCGATTTCCGGCCGCTTCAGGATAGCATCGCGCCGCCCGGTCAGGTGGTCGGTCGTCTCGGCGTAAGAGAACGGGAACGTGTCGGCCGGATTGAAGTGGTCCTCGTATTGCTGGCCGCCCGACACTACAGCATTCGCGAAACGGTGATTGAGCCATTTGCGCCCGGCCCCTGCGACATGCGGCAGGACACCGTCGAATACCTTGCGTCCGGCAGCGTCGGCGTTGAAGCCGCGGTAGACGAAATCGCGGATGCAACGCCCGGTCTGCGACCGGCCCCAGGCATACGCCTTTTCGATCTTGCCGAGACCCGCGGTATCATCAGCTGCATATCGCAGGAAGCTCACAAAATCGCGCACGGCGGCATGGCCGAGCCCAAGCACCAGCGGGTCGCGGCCGGTATAAACCAGCTCGTAGATCCAGCCCGGCTCGAAGCCGCCGGGGATGTGGATATGCGTATCCGACGCGACCAGCGCCTGCTCGGCGCCCTGGTTGTCGAGGCCGTCGCCGCCTTCTATGCGCGCAAAGCGCCAGCGCTCGGGCGGCACCGGGATCCGCTCGTCATCAGGATAGCGGCGCCGCGTCAGGCACGCTTCGCACGGGTCGAGCGATACGGTCGGATGGCTGCGCGTCGAGGCATGGCCGCTCAACGGAAATGTCGTGATCCCGCGGCGGTCGGCGATGTACTCGACCCGAACGAGCCCGGTGACCGCCTGCACGGTCGGGAGATCGAGCACCATCCGCCCGTTCCCCGGCAGCAGGTCGCCCTGCCAGGCGAGCCATACGATGGTGTAGCCGCGCCGCATCAGAAAGCCGTTTCCGGCGTGCGCCAAGGTCCGCGGGTCGTTCGAGGTCGGCGCGTCGTTGAAGAATTGCAACATCCGCTTGTTGCCGCGGTTGCCGTAATCGAAAAAAATCCGCCGGTTGCCGCGCCCGGGATCGACCGGCTTCAGGATCGAGAAATCGCCGGCAAACCGGACGAGCCCCTCGGCGTTGACCGGCGCCTTGTCGATATCAGTAATGCCCTGCTGCGCCGGCGCGCCCGGATCGACCGCAAAATGCGCCCGTCCGACGAGCCGCTCATACGCCCCGACAGCCCCGAACTCATGTCCTTCCGCAAAGGTGAATCGCTCGGTAATCGACAATTCCACCCAACTCGTCACGACCCAGCCTCCTCAGCCCCTTTACCGTCGCCCCCGCAAAAGCGGGGGCCCAGAGCCTGCCCCTGGCTTGAACAGGGGGCTACTTCGCCCGAGCGCGCCGCCCCTGGGTTCCCGCTTTCGCGGGAATGACGAATGGGGATCATCCCGCCGCGACTTCGAGGATTGTCAATGCCAGGGCCTGCGCACGCGGGACCAGGGTGTCGATGCGGCACCATTCGTCGTCGCGGTGCGCGTTGCCGCCGACCGGGCCGGTGCCGCACAGGGTAGGCGTGCCGAGCGCTGCGGTGAACCCGCTGTCGGCGGAGCCGCCGGTCGCCTCGGCGCCAACCTGGAAGCCGAGGCCCGCCGCCGAGCGGCCATAAGATTCGAGCAATTCGCGGCTCCTTTCGTCCTGCTCGAGCGGCAGGAAGTTGCCCTCGCGCAGGATGCGGGCCTCGCTGCCGGGCAATTCGCAGCACCGGCAGATTTCGCGCACTTCGCCGAGGATCTTCTCCATGATGTTCATCGTCGGGAAGCGCACGTCGATGGCCGCGGTGGCTCGGGCCGCGACTGTGTTCACCGCCGTGCCGCCCTGAACGAGCCCGATATTGACTGTCGTGCCGAGGTCGTAATCGGTCAGCCGGTGCAACCGTTGGATCTTACGGGCGAGCGCCTCGATCGCGCTCACCCCTTGCGCATGCGCGGCGCCGGAATGCGCGGCACGCCCGGTCACCTCCAATTCGATGAAGGCCGCACCCTTGCGCCGCGACACGAGATTGCCGCTCGGCCGGCCGGGCTCGGAGTTGAAGACCGCGCGCGCGTCCTTGGCCTCGGCCTCGATGACCGGGCGCGAGGAGGGCGAGGCGATTTCCTCGTCGGAGGTGTAGAGACCGGTCAGCGGAGAGGGCGCGCCGAAGCGGCGCAGCGCTTCGAGCACGAAGGTGTTCATCACAAGACCCGATTTCATGTCCGCGACGCCCGGCCCGAACGCCTGGTCGCCGTCGATGCGGAACGGCCGCTGGGCGGCGGTGCCGTCGGGAAACACCGTGTCGCGGTGACCCATCAGCACGATCGGCCGGTTGCCTCCGTCGCTGCCCGGGACGCGCGCCGCCATGCAATCGCCAAAAACATCGTTCGGAAAGATCTCGCAGGGAATGCCCGCCGCTTCGAGCCAGGCCCGCAGGCGATCGCCGACGGCATCGACGCCGCGCTTGTTGTAGCTGCCGGAATCGATGTTCACGAGATCGGCCAACAAGGCGACCATCGCCTGATGCTGCCGCCCGAGATGCTCGATGATGGCGGTCTTCGCCTCGACGCTCATTACTTTGCTCCGATTGGGATCAACGCGGACGCTTTCGGCAATCATCGGCAAAGAGCCCCATCCGACTCAACAGCTGTGCAGGTGCGAATGACTTTCATCCATTCGATCTCGTCCTGGGTTCCGCCTTGGCTCATCGGCGTCATTACGATGATGCGTCCCGACGCTCCTCGTGCTCCTGGTCTACCGATGGTTCACCCGCCGGCTGATCCGGCTGGCAGGCCGGTACAGCCCGTTCCTTCAGAGGTTGCTCGCGCGCGGTCAGGGCCCGGCCAGCTTGCTTCTTGTTATCATCGTTTCGGGTGCCGCGCTGGCCGGTGCGCGCTTCCCATGGGATGTAACGGCCGCGATCGGGCGCGCTCTGTTGGTGGCATTTGTGCTGGCGGTGGGCTGGGCGGCGGCCATCGCGCTGGATATCGGTGTCGATATCTACCTACGCCGGTTCCGCACCGACAGCGAGGACAACCTGCTCGCCCGCAAGCACGTGACGCAGATGCGGATCCTGCAGAGGGTCGCAAAAACCCTCTTGGCGATCGTCACGGCTGCCGCGGCCCTGATGACCTTCGATTCGGTCCGCCAGTACGGCGTCAGCCTGTTCGCTTCGGCCGGGGCGGCGGGCCTCATCCTCGGTCTCGCCGCCCGCCCGGTGCTGAGCAACCTGCTCGCCGGGATCCAGATCGCGATGACCCAGCCGATCCGGGTCGAGGACCAGGTGGTGGTCGAGGGCGAAAACGGCTGGATCGAAACGATCACCAGCACCTACGTCGTGGTTCGGCTGTGGGATCTGCGGCGGCTGGTCGTGCCGTTGAGCTATTTCATCGAAAAGCCGTTCCAGAATTGGACCTATGAGGCCGCCGCGCAGATCGGTGCGGTCATCCTCCGGGTCGGTTACACGGTGTCGGTCGAAAACCTGCGTCACAAGCTCGAGGAAATCGTCCGCCAAAGCCCGTTGTGGGACGGCAAGGTGGCGAGGTTGGAGGTTACCGACGCGGCCATAGACGCGGTGGAATTGCGCGCTTTGGTCAGCGCACGCACTCCGAGCCAGACCTGGGATCTGCGCTGCGAGGTACGCGAAAAGCTGGTCGCTTTTCTGCAGGCGCAGCAGCGCGACCGCTCGGAATCCGCCGACGAGCCGCCAGCCCGGGAGGTTACCACCGGGGACAATGGTGCGGCGGCCTCAGCCAAGCCGCGTCACGATCCGCGAACCCCCTCGCCGGCTAGCTCCGATTCGCGGACGCGCTAAAATACACTGCTCGCTGTGTACCGCGTTGGCCCGGTGAGCTTCGACGGAATGCGGAGGTTCGCGAATATTCCTGGTTCAGCACCCGGGGAAACGGGTTCCGCATCGACCACGCGTTCCTGACGGAAGCTCTGGCCACGCGCGCCGGCTCGATCCGATATTCGCACGACGAGCGCCTCGCCGGCCTCTCCGACCATTCCCCACTGATCCTCGAATTGGGAACCTGACTCCCCTCCCCTGCCCTGCCGCGTGCAATGACGCGCACACGAGGGCTGGCTGATGTCGCTGATAAATCGCAGCCAGAAAACAGTCAAGAAATCGGCGCAACTGGCGGATTTCCTCGTCGTTCCGTCATCGGCGCCGAGACAATAAAAGCCAGCAGCTGGCTGTTATGCTGGCTGTTATTGCCGCTGCATTCTGCTCCATTGCAAGACATTGGCTGGCATCACGCGGCGAAATTTACTCGGTACCAGCAACAAATATAGCCGGCCAATATGGCAAATTTCCGGCGATGGGACCCGGGACATTCGGGACCCGAACAGTTGTGGCAAACCGACCATAATGCGCTAGATTGCATGTTATGGCGGAGCGCGAGGGAAGACCGTCACCCGAAGCACTGCTTGCCGCGGCGAAACAGGAAGGCCGCGGGCGGCTGAAGATATTTCTCGGCGCCGCCCCGGGGGTCGGCAAGACGTACGAGATGTTGCTGTCCGCGCGAGCCAAGCAGCGCGACGGCGTCGGCGTGGTTGTCGGCGTTGTCGAGTCGCATGGCAGGCGTGAGACCGAAGCCCTCCTCGAAGGCCTCGAGGTCATCCCGAGGCAGCAGGTCGAATACAAGGGCCACATCCTTGCCGAGATGGATCTCGACGCGATCCTCAGGCGGCGCCCTCAACTGGTGCTGGTCGACGAACTCGCCCACACCAACGCGCCCGGCAGTCGGCATCCCAAGCGCTATCTCGATGTCGAGGAGATAATTGCTGCCGGCATCGATGTCTTCGCGACGCTCAATATCCAGCATGTCGAAAGCCTGAACGACGTCGTCGCCAAGATCACCCGGATCCGCGTGCGCGAGACGGTGCCCGACAGCATCCTCGACCAGGCGGACGACATCGAGGTCGTCGATCTCGCGCCCGAGGACCTGATCAAGCGCCTGCGCGAGGGTAAGGTCTATGTGCCGCAGCAGGCAGAACGGGCGATACGCCACTACTTCTCGCCCGGCAACCTCACCGCATTGCGCGAGCTGGCGCTGCGTCGCACCGCCCAGCGGGTCGACGAGCAACTGCTGTCGCATATGCGGGCGCATGCGATTTCCGGCCCCTGGGCGGCGGGAGAGCGGGTCCTTGTCTGCGTCAGCGAAGCTCCGAGCACCGCGGGATTGATCCGCTATGCGCGGCGGGTGGCGGATCACCTGCGAGCCCCGTGGACCGCGATCTATGTCGAGACCGCCCGGACACAGCGTCTCAACGATGCCGAGCGCGACCGCATCGCCGATTTCCTACGCCTCGCCGAGCGGCTCGGCGCGTCGACGATCACGATCCCGGGCCGCAACATTGCCGAGGAGGTCCTTGCCTACGCGACCGCGAACAACATCACCCAGATCGCCATCGGAAAATCCGATCGCTCGCGATGGTTCGAGATGATCCACGGCTCCGTCGTGCACGAGCTCGTGCGCAAGACGGGGCAGATCAGCGTCCATGTGATCTCGGCCGATGACAGCGAATCTGTGCCGCCCAAATCTGTCCAGACCCGCCCGAAACTCGAGCCGGTCCAGGTCGAGCCTTATCTCGGAAGCGCCATCGCCGTTGCCGTCGCCCTCGGCATCGGCCTCCTGCTCAAACAGTTCATTGCAGTCCAGAGCATCTCGCTGGTGTTTTTGACCGCAGTTCTTGCCTCTGCGATTGCCTGGGGCCTGTGGCCCTCACTCTTTGCAGCTATTTTGAGCATGCTCGCGTATAACTTCTTCTTTATGCCACCGCTTTACACTTTTACAGTCGGGGATCCCGAGAATGTTCTCGCTTTATTTTTCTTCCTAATTGTCGCGATTATTGTCAGCCACCTAACGGCGAGAACGCGCAGCCAGATAGTGACGGCGCGATCACGGGCAAAGACTACGGCCGAACTCTACGCCTTTAGCCGGAAGGTCGCCGGCATCGGCGCGTTGGACGACTTGCTGTGGGCGACCGCTTATCAGATCTCGTCGATGCTGAATGTTCGCACGATTCTGCTGATGCCGGTAAAAGACGGCGACGGGCTGGAAGTCGCGTCGGGTTACCCGCCGGAGGACCATCTCGACGATGCCGATATGGCAGCGGCGCGCTGGACCTGGGAGCACAATCGGGCCGCCGGGCGAGGGGCCGACACGTTGCCCGGTGGAAAACGCCTGTTCTTACCGCTGCGCACCGGCAGCGGCCCGGTCGGCGTGATCGGGATCGACCGCGATGCGGGTGGGCCGTTGCTGACGCCGGACGAGCGGCGGCTGCTCGACGCGCTGTGCGACCAAGCTGCGGTGGCGATCGAACGGATTTCGCTCGCCAAGGGACTCGACGAAGCCCGCGTGCTGGCCGAGACCGAGCGGCTGCGAGCCGCGCTCCTCACCTCGATCTCGCATGACCTGCGAACACCGCTCGCCTCGATCCTCGGCATAGTATCGAGCCTGCGCAGCTTCCCGGAGAAGTACAGCGCGGCCGAACGCGAAGAGTTGCTCGGCACCCTCCAGGAGGAAGCCGAGCGCTTGAACCGGTTTGTCGCCAACCTTCTCGACATGACGCGTCTCGAATCCGGTGCGATCGAATTGAAGCTCGAATTGATCGATGTCGCCGAAATCGCCGGCTCGGCATTGCAGCGGGCGGGAAATGTGCTCGCGGGGCACCGCGTCGACGTCAATATCGCGCCTGGGCTGCCGATGCTGCGGCTCGACGCAATCCTGTTCGAGCAAGTGTTGTTCAATCTTCTCGACAACGCGGCGAAATACTCGCCAGCCGGCAGCAGAATCGAGATTCGGGCGAGCCGCGACGGGGAACTCGTCGAGATCGAGGTCGTCGACGAGGGGCCTGGAATACCACCAGCCGATTTCGAGCGCATCTTCGACAAGTTTTACCGGGTCCAGGCTGAGGATCGCCGCCGTGCCGGTACAGGGCTCGGTCTGGCAATCTGCCGCGGTTTTGTCGAAGCGATGGGAGGATGGATCGTCGCGCGCAACCGGCGCGACCGTTCCGGTGCGGTGTTGACGATCCGGATGCCGGTCGTGCCGGAGATTTCTGCGAAGCGGGAGGCGGAACTGGCGCATGGCTAGCGCCTACACCGTCCTGGTCGTCGATGACGAGCCGCCGATACGGCGCTTTCTGCGCACCAGCCTCGGTGCTTCAGGTTATCGGACCGTCGAAGCGGAAGACGCCGCAGGAGCCATGCGCTTGCTGGCAGCCGAGAAGCCGGATCTGGTGATCCTCGATCTCGGACTTCCGGATAAGAGCGGGCTGGAACTGATCAGCGAGATCCGCAAGACATCGGCGGTGCCGATCGTTGTGCTGTCGGCGCGCCACGACGAGCGGTCGATGGTCGAGGCGCTCGACCTTGGCGCCGACGATTATATCGGCAAGCCTTTCGGCATGGCCGAGCTGATGGCGCGAATGCGCGCCGCGCTGCGTCATGCCTTCCAGGCGCAGGGGGAATTGCCGGTCTTTGTTTCGGGCGACCTGACGGTCGACCTGGTCCGCCGCCACATCACGCGCGGCGGCCAGGAAATAAGGCTGTCCCCCAAGGAATTCGACCTCTTGCGTCATCTCGTCCTGCACGCCGGCAAGGTGCTGACCCACCGCCATCTGCTGCGCGAGGTCTGGGGCCCGGCGCAATCCGAAGAGGTGCAATATCTGCGAGTGTTCATCCGCGGGCTGCGGCAAAAACTCGAACCCGACCCCACCCGCCCGACCCACATCCTGACCGAGCTCGGCGTCGGCTACCGCCTGCAGCTGCCGCCCGAGCAGCGCGTCTGAGCAGACGACAGCGCGCGGCGCAAAGCCGCCCCCCTTACGGTCTTTACGCCGCGAACCAAAATCTTTATCGGTTGTTGGTATCGAACGGCGCCGATCCACATCGGATCTTAATTCGGCGAATGTGGGATGGCGGCGCGGAGCTATGCGCTGTGCCGGCGGACCGGATACATCCATTGCACCTAGACACGCCCGCACGACGGAGCGGATTCCAACTAAGCGCCGGTTCGAGCCTGACACTCGCCGCGCTCGGCGTCGTATTCGGAGATATCGGCACTTCCCCGCTCTACGCCGTCCGGCAATCGCTGATCGATTTCGGCGATATGAGCGAGCACGCCATCCTCGGCGCGCTCTCGCTCATCGTATGGGCCTTGGTGCTGATCGTCATGGTCAAATACGTTCTCGTCATCATGCGGGCCGACAACCGCGGCGAGGGCGGGCTGTTGGCGCTGACCGCGTTGGTGCTGCGCAGGACCAACCCGGCGCATAAGCGATACTTGTGGATCATGGCGGCGGGCCTGGTCGGCGCCGCGCTGTTTTACGGCGACGGCGTCATTACTCCCGCCATCTCCGTGCTGAGCGCGGTGGAGGGCCTGAAAGTGGCGACGCCGTTTTTTGACCCCTACGTTGTTCCGGTCTCGGTTGTTCTCCTAACCGGCTTGTTCTTGATGCAGCGCCGCGGAACGGCGGCGGTCGGGAAACTCTTCGGACCGGTGATGCTGGTGTGGTTCGCCGTGCTGGGGTTACTCGGCATCTGGGGCATTACGCACCACCCACGCATCCTTTTGGCGCTCAATCCGATCCATGGATTTGCGCTGCTTCTCGATGCGCCGTGGCGCGGTTTCTACATGCTCGGAGCGGTTTTCCTTGCTGTGACCGGAGCCGAGACCCTCTATGCCGATATGGGCCATTTTGGGCGGAATGCCTTGCGGACGGCCTGGGTCGGGCTCGTCTTTCCGGCGCTCTTGCTGAACTATTTCGGGCAGGGCGCGGTTCTCCTCGGTAATCCCGGTGCGCTCGAACACCCGTTCTATCGCATGGCGCCCGAATGGGGTCTCTACCCGCTGGTGGGTTTGGCGACGGTTGCAACGATCATCGCCTCGCAGGCGGTGATCTCGGGCGCGTTCTCGATAACTCGCCAGGCGGTTCAGCTGGGCTATCTGCCGCGGCTGGAGGTACGCCACACCTCGGAGCAAGAGATCGGGCAAGTCTACGTGCCGCGCATCAACAGCGCCCTGCTCGTAGCCGTCATCATCCTCGTGGTCGGGTTCCGGTCATCCGACAATCTCGGCGCCGCCTACGGCATCGCCGTCAGCGGCATGATGGCGATCACTACGGGGCTGGCCTTTTTGTACATGCGCAGCGTGGGTTGGAGCCTCGCCATCGCAGTACCGGTCTTTGCCGCTTTCGGCATCATCGACCTTACCTTCCTTAGCGCCAATTTGTTGAAGATTGCCGAGGGTGGCTGGTTCCCGGTCATTGTCGCCATCGTCGTGTTCACGCTAATGGGAACCTGGTGGCGCGGCCGGCGGATACTGGCCGAATTGCGCCGCCGCGATGCGCTGCCGCTTCGCGATTTCGTCGGGCGCCTCGATCCTGAAAAGCCGGCCCGCGTCCCGGGGACGGCTATTTTTATGACCCGCGACCTAGGGCATGTCCCGGTCGCGTTGCTGCACGCCCTCAAGCACTACAAGGTGCTGCACGAGCGCGTCGTGATGATGCAGGTCGAGACCGAGGACGTGCCGCATGTAACGGACGAGCAGCGGCTCGAAATCCGCGAGCTGCGCAAGGGTTTCTACACGATCCGCATCCGCTACGGGTTCACGGACGAACCGAATATCCTGCGCGCCCTCGCGCAATGTCGGGTCGGCGGCTTCCGCTTCAACCTGATGGAGACCTCGTTCATCATCGGGCGCGAAAAGCTGCGGCAGCGACCGCGTTCACAACTGAAGGGATTGTGGCGCTGGCGTGACGCACTTTTCATTCTGATGTCGAACAATACGCTCGACGCGACCGAGTTCTTTCGGATCCCCCCGAACCGTGTCGTCGAGCTCGGCGGTCAAGTCGAAATCTGAGCGAGACGCACGCGCGTGCGCGCGTATGGCTCAGGGTGATCCGCCTTGTGCTCGTTGAATTAGCGCATTAGCCGGCATGGCAGGGTCGAGCACTTTTTTGGCGCTTTCGACGCCTGCGACAGGGAGCTTCTGCGGATCGAGCAGCCCGAGTTGAGCCAACACTGAGGCTTGGTCCCAATAAATGTGCTCGTGGGCCAATTTGCCATCCCGGAATCGGACGATCACGACCAGGGCGACCTCCACCGGCAGGCCAGTCGGCGGAATACCCGGTAGCATCCAGTCCATTTTGATGCTGTGAGTAAACTTGATGACCATTTCGTCCACAAGCTGATCCCTCCCGATAGTCCGGGAGATCGGGACCATCTCCATGTCGGGCGGCATGCGCGGGATGAAATGGGTTGCGTAGAACTCTCGCAACTCGGCTTTGCCGCTGCCGCCGGTCAGGACGGGCACATGATCTACATAGGCATCCTCGACCATCGTATCGAGCGTGTCGTCAGTGCTGCGGGTCTCAAATTCATGCCGGATATGGTCTTCCCACAGCCGCACCAAGTCGGTGTCCGCCCCAGTGCCAGCCTCTTTTCGTCCCTGCTTGCTCATGGCATCCCCGCTAAACGCCTCGAGGTAGGAGTCATGGGATGTGATTGCCGAGCACTGCCAGCCGGGCCTTACGGTCAATGAGCGGCGATGCGTCGAGTGTCCGCGCCGTCGTGGTCGACCAGATCGCAAGGCTCAATCGGTTTCCCGGCACCAGATGCTGAAAGGGATGCTGCCGCGTCATGCTCCTCCCCGCAACGGGCCGCGTCAACTAATAGGGCGAACCGTGAGCCGTGGACTGGCCGGACGTCACGCGGCTGCAACCGCATCCCGCCGCTGTGTGTTGGCTTCATCTCGGAGATTTCGCGCCATCCCGCTCTGGACTCCCAGGCCTCACCCCGACCCTCTCCACCCATGGAGGCGGAGAGGGAGATCAGTGAGTTTCGCCAGTAAAGCAGCTTGCGCTACGCGGGAGCAGTATTCAATGCGGCTTCTGATGACCGATCGCCCACACATAATCCGCCACCGCGGCGAGATCGGCTTGGGAGAGCTGGGCGCCGCCCATCGGCGGCATCACACCGGTGTGTTCCTTGGGCTTCGGTACGCCGCGGACGATCGTCCGGGTAATCGCCCGGACGCTGCCGTTGCCCCATAGCCACTTGCCGCTCGTCAAATCGGAACCCATGCCGGTGCCGCTGCCGTTCGTGCCGTGGCATCCCGCGCATGTCCCTCCATCGACCTGTCCCTCAAAGATGCGCTCGCCCAACGCGACCTGATCCGGCGATGCGCCCGGCGGTATCGGGAAGGGGCTTGCGCCGGCGTTGGGATGAATGCCCTCCGGCGGCAGAACATTGCTGGATGTCGAACCCTGTCCTGTGGGAGGCGCAGGCGCCGCGGCGGCAATCCCGGTCGCCTTGTTCCCACCCTGGAAGGTGACGCGCCAAATCCGACCGCCCTGATCGTCGGCGATAAAGAGTGCACCGTCAGGCCCGACCGCCAGCCCGGTCGGGCGATGCGCCGCCTGGCCCGGCTGTTTGATCGCTCCAGCAAAACCGTCGGCGAAAACCACAAATGGTCCGGAGGGCTTGCCGTCGCCCAACGGCTGGAACACCACGTTGTACCCGCCTTGCGGTTCCGGGGCGCGGTTCCAGGACCCGTGGAATGCAATGAAGGCGCCGTCCTTGTAGGCGGACGGGAACTGGCTGCCCTCATAGATCAGCATGTCGTTGGGCGCCCAATGGGCCGGGAAGGCCGCGATCGGTGCTACCTTCTGCGCACAGACACCCACGGCCTTTCCTCCATCGCCACCATATTCCGGGGCGAGGACGAGCTTCTTCTGGAAACCATCATAATAGCATTCCGGCCAGCCGAAATCGCGTCCTTGCCGCAGAATGACCAGCTCCTCGGCCGGCAAGTTGGCGTTCTGCTTCAGTGTGTAAAGCTTGGGCCAGTTCTGCCCGAGTTGGTCGCGGCCATGCTGGGTCGCTAGAATCCTGCCCGTGGAATCGAAGGAGATCCCCTCGCCGTTGCGGAGACCCGTGACGAAGCGCTCTGCGGGCGAGAAATGCTGATCCAGCCGGTTGGCATCGTAGCGCCACGTGCCGGCCCGGGTTTCCAATTCCGTGCATGGATTATCGCCCGGCACATTCGGCATGCGATTCTGGCTCTGGCAAGAATTGGTGGCGGAACCCAGGTCGACGTAGAGATTGCCTTGGGGGTCGATCGCGATGGGATGCATTGGATGATCGCCAGTCAGCGGCAACCCCGACACGACGGTCTCAGGCGCTCCGGTCGGCTCGATCCCACTCGACGGCAGCTGGTACCGCACGATGCGATCGTTTGTCTCGGCATAGAGGTAGCCCTTGTAGATGGCGACGCCGGTTCCTCCCGCGTTGCCTTCCGTCTTGGATGGACCAAAGCGGACGATCTGGTCGGCCCGCCCGTCGCCCTTGGTGTCCTGCAAGGCAATCAAAAACCCGCCGGGTGGGGGCGTGTCGTCGTGGTAATAGCGCCCGCTCCAGGTATTGACATAGATGACCCCGTTCGGAGCCACCGCGAGATGCCGCGCATGGCCCAGCTTGTCTGCGAACACGGTAGCGCAGAAGCCCGGGGATATCGTGATGCCGCCATTATCCCCGACGCAGGCGCTCGAGCCCGCCGTCGCGGCTTGGCCGGTGGTCTGAGCATGGGACGCTGCTCCGGCCGTCAGTAGCAGGCCTGCCACAAAGGTAGCGAGGGCGTTTGTCGGCCATACTGTTACGAAGTTTGCGCGAGGATCCATTCTTGTCGCCTCCCTTCGAATAAACGAGTGCGGTTGCCGCCTGGCAAACGCTCGTCACGAAGCCTTGCTCCCGATCGGCCAGAAAGCGTCCCATCGGGAGCCGCTGGTGCTTGCCGATTGCGGCGATCGGGCTCATTTTTATCCAAGACAGTTAGGAGGAGGCGCTCTTGACCATCGTGCTCGACCACACGATCGTACCGGCCCGCGACAAGGAAAAGTCGGCGCGGTTTTTCGCTAGGATTTTTGGCCTCGAATACCAAGGCCCGGTCTCGCATTTCGCTCCAGTGCGGATCAATGAGAACTTGACGATCGATTTCGACAATTGGGACAGCTTCGAGCGGCACCACTACGCCTTCAAGGTCAGCGAAGCGGAGTTCGACGGGATCTTCGACAGGGTCCGCGCCGAGCGCCTTACCTACGGCAGCGGGCCGCGCTCCGCGGAGAATATGGAGATCAACCATCGCAATGGTGGGCGCGGTTTCTATTTCCGCGACCCGAATGGTCACCTGCTCGAGGTGTTGACGGCCTAGGCCCAGTTTGGATTGCACTCAAACGAAAGGGGGTATCATGTCGCAGACTGTCGATCAGAGGCCGCCGGTAGCGGTGGGCCATGTCTGGCTTCCGGCAACCGATGTCACCACTGCCGAGCGGTGGCTCCAATCCGTCGGCTTGCGCCCGATATTCGCAGACGACGGCCTCGCCGTTCTCGAGCTTCGCGGCGGCACGCATGTCGTCGTCAGGAAGGCGGAACAGCCGCCGGCAGCCAGTTCCGCGGCGCCGTTCGACCTGATGGTGGACGATATCGAGGCGGCGCGCCGCGATTATGCTGCGAAAGGCCTCGGGCCCTCCGACATCAGCAGAGGCCGGATCCACGATTCCTTCCACCTCACGGGACCCGACGGGTACGACTTCACGGTCACCTCGTCGCATGCCGGCGGGAGGGCCGTCTAGGCAGCTGTCGCCGACGTCTCCACGACTTGCTCGGGTAGCACAAGGATTCGCTCAGCCTCCTCTAGACGCATGAGGATTTCCCGCGCCCGGCGCAGAGCGCGGTCTGGCCGCAGAAATACTTCGCGATACCCGTCGTCGGGATAGTCGAACATCGCTTGCTGCTTTTCGAGCGCCCAGCGATCCTCGGCGATAACGGCGGGAAAGGTTTCCATGAACCGTTCGACCGCCGATCTCGTCGGGTCGGATTTGCATTTCTGTCCGGCCGGCATGTTGATGATCAGCCGCCATACATGGTTGCGCCGGTCGACCGGCGTGTGGGTGTGGACGATGATGTAGCCGCGCTCGGCGCTCGTATCGCCCTGACGGCCGGCCGGCCACACGCGCATCTCCACCCGGGTTACCGCCGGGCTCAGCATGTAATGCGTGTGGTCACGGTCGACGATGTCATATCCCAGGTAATCTTCGAGAAAGGGCGGCTGCCGGTAGCCGCGGGCCTCGCGGGTGGTCCCGACATAGGGGTTGCCGTCGCGGGTTCCTTCGTCGAGTTTGACCGGGATGCGGCTGTTCTCGAGATCGCCGATATTGCCGTCGTGCAGCGGGTAGAAATGCGAGATGTCGAGCAGGTTCTCGATCAGCAACAATGAGTTGGCAGGCACCGCCATCGGCCCGGTGTCGGATGTTTCCCAAGCGGGGTCGGCGATCTCCGGGAGGCGAGGCGGCCGGACAGCCTCGGCTCTGGCCGGATCACCGGTCCACACCCAGACGAGCCCGTCCTGCTCGATGACCGGAAACGGACGCAGCCGCGCCTGTGGCGGGATGCGTCCATCGGGATGCGACGGCACCCGGACGCACCGGCCGGACGCGTCGTAGCACAGGCCGTGATACGCGCATTCGAGCAGATCAGTCTCGATCAGCCGCCCCGCCGACAACGGCATCCGCTTGTGACAGCATCGCTCGTCGAACGCGACGACCGCTCCCGTTGCGGTTCGCCATAGCACTAGCGGCTTTTCGGCGATTACCTGACCTTGTAGCCGCTGCGGCGGGAATTCGTGCGACAGCCCGGCTACGTACCAAGCATTCCTGACCAGCACGTCGGCTGCCATGTCGTCCTCCTCCTCGATCTAAACGGTGGCGTGACTTTTAGTCTCTGAAACAAGTTTACACGCTTGCCGAAACCCGTATAGCCGATCGAGCGATAATCTAATGGGCGGGGGGACGGCCGTGCTCGAAACGCGTATTGCCAAGATCACGATGGTGGCGTGTCTGGCGGCTTTTGCTTTTCTTGTAGCCTTCGACAATCTCACCGACTACGGCACGAATTTCGAATTCGTGCGCCATGTGCTCAGCATGGACACGACTTTTCCGGGAAATGCGCTGCTCTACCGCCAAGTATCTTCTCCGGCGCTGTGGAATGCCGCTTATTTCCTGATCATCTTCGGCGAAGGTTTGACCGGCTTGATCTTGGCGATCGCGGCGACTGCTCTGCTCCGGCAGTTGCGCTCCGGCGCGGACCGGTTCAACCGCGCCAAAAGGTTTGTCTCGATCGGCGCCGCCTGTGGTTTCCTCGTGTGGTTCTTCGGCTTTATGGTGGTCGGCGGCGAATGGTTCCAGATGTGGCAGTCTCAGAAGTGGAATGGCCAGCCGGCAGCCTTTCGCTTTTACATGACGATCCTCGCCGTCCTGATTTTTGTGAACCATGAGGACGGAGATCTAGGGCAGTGGCGATCTCTTTGGGGTCGTGAGCCGAAAATTCGGACGGACCACGACCCCAACCGCACTGGGAGGGGCTCTTGATTGCTCATATCTCGATCGGAGTAAGCGACGTTGACAGGAGTAAGCGCTTTTACGACGCGGTGCTGGAGCCGCTCGGATACAAGTGCATCAGAGCCGCGAGAACGCTGACGGGTTACGGTTATGGTTGCGACAGCATTGCTTTGTGGGTGGTCTCGGCCGAGCGTCCGGTTCCGGCCGACGAAAAATCGGGTCTGCACTTCTGCTTCAGGGCACCCGCAACGGAAGCGGTCAACGCATTTCACGCGGCTGCGCTGCGCTCCGGCGGGCATGATAACGGCACGCCCGGTCTGCGCCCGCAATACGGCCCTGATTATTACGCTGCCTTTATTATTGATCGGGACGGATACCGGATCGAGGCCTATTACGGTCCGGGCGAAACCTGAGCTAAGTTGGCGGCGATAATCGCATTGCGCTAAGACCCGCTCCGATCGCTCCACTCGCGACATCAGCAGAGTATTCGATGGCGACATTTCGCACCCTCGACGACATCGATGTCCGCGGCAAGACGGTGCTCTTGCGCGCCGATCTGAACGTGCCGGTGAAGGACGGCGCCGTGACCGATGCGACGCGAATCGAACGGCTCGCCCCGACCATCGAGGCATTAATCGACAAAAACGCCAAAGTCGTCGTCATGTCGCATTTCGGCCGTCCGAAGGGTAAGCCCGACCCGGCCTTCTCGTTGCGTCAGCTGGTCGCGCCGTTGGAGAAGGCGATCGGCGGCCGCCATGTCGCCTTTGCCGCCGATTGCGTCGGCGAGGAGGCGAAACGGGCGGTCGCGGCCCTTCGGCCGGGCGAGGTCGCGCTGCTCGAAAATCTCCGTTTCCACGAGGGGGAGGAAGCCAACTCGCCCGGTTTTGCGCACGCCCTCGCCGAACTCGGCGACGTCTATGTCGATGACGCCTTCTCCGCAGCGCATCGCGCGCATGCTTCGATCGAAGCGCTCGCGCATCTGCTGCCGGCTGCGGCCGGGAAACTGATGGAGGCCGAACTCAACGCGCTGACCGCCGCGCTCGACAGCCCGGCGCGGCCGGTCCTCGCCCTGATCGGGGGCGCCAAGGTGTCGACAAAGCTCGATTTGTTGCGCTTCGTCATCGGGAAGGTCGACGTCCTCGCGATCGGCGGGGCGATGGCAAACACATTGCTGTTGGCCCAAGGGAAGGAGATCGGGCATTCGCTCTGCGAGCGCGACATGACCGAAACGGCCCGCCAGCTGCTTGCTCTGGCCAGCGAACAGAACTGCCGCGTCGTTCTTCCCGAGGATGTTGTTGTCGCTTCCAAGCTGGCAGCCGGGGTCCCCACTCGCGAGGTCGCAACCGATGCGGTGCCCAAGGATGCGATGATCCTCGACATCGGAGCCAAGACCGAGGCTCGCATCGGCGCTGCTCTCGACGAAGCTCGCACTCTCGTCTGGAACGGACCGCTCGGCGCTTTTGAGACATCGCCATTCGACTGCGGCACGAGTGCGGTCGCCAGACGAGTCGCCGAGCTGACGCGCGCCGGGAAGTTGCTCAGCGTCGCCGGTGGCGGGGACACGGTCGCGGCGCTTGCCGCGGCGGGAGTGATCGACGAGTTGTCCTATGTCTCGACCGCGGGCGGCGCCTTTCTCGAATGGCTGGAGGGCCGCGAGCTGCCCGGAGTTGCCGCACTCAGCGACGCCGCGCGAGGAGCCGACAAATGAAGGCCTCGGAGGTCATGACCCGCAACGTCGTCACGGTCGGACGGGAAACACCGGTGGCGCAAGTCATCCGGCTGATGCTCGACAACAATATCAGTGGGTTGCCGGTCTTGGACGATGACGGCAAGGTCGTCGGGATTGTGACCGAGGGCGACCTCTTGCGCCGCAGCGAGATGGGCACCGAAAGGCATCGGCCCCGCTGGCTCGAAATCCTAATGGGGCCCGGCCGGATGGCCGGCGAGTATGTCAGGACCCATGGCCGCAAAGTCGAAGCGATCATGACCGCCGATCTGATCAGCGTGGCCGGGGACACGCCTCTCGACGAGGTGGTCGGGCTGATGGAGCGACACCGCATCAAACGCGTGACTGTCCTGGAGGGCGATTTGCTGGTCGGCGTGGTCAGCCGCCTGGACTTGCTTCGTGCCCTATTGCGCGCCATCGAGGCGCAACATTCCGAGGACCGCGGCGACGACGACATCCGCGAACAGATCCTAGCCGAGCTGGCAAGGGCTGCCTGGGTTCCGAGAGACGGGCTCTCGATTTCGGTGAAGGACGGCGTCGTCGAACTCAACGGCGTGATACTCGAAGAAAAGGAACGGGAGGCGCTGCGCGTCGTCGCCGAGAACACACCGGGAGTTAGAGCCGTCGAGGACCATCTCGTCTGGATCGAACCGGTGTCCGGAACTGTCATCGAACCTTCGCCGGACGAGCGGACGCGACGCAGCGATAATTTTCGCGGAGAAAAAGATGCGGGCTAGTCTATTGGGATGCCTCGTCGCTTTCGGCTTGGCTGCGGGATTTCAGACGGCAAGTGGCGCGCCATCACTGTCGAGCAGCGCTGGAGCCGGGCCTATATCGGCAAGCGTGCCGGTTGCTCATCACAAATGCGGCAAGGGCCAGTATTGGGTCCCCGCCGGTTACGCAAAGCACGGCAAATACCGAGCTGCCCACTGCGCCCCCAGATGATCAGGCGGCACTGATCCTCGGACGGTGAACGGCCGCCGCCGACTGTGCTGTGTCGATGGCGGTCAGGACACGTTGCAAATCGGAAAACCGGAACGGCTTTTCGAGCAACGGCGGCGGCTGAGATGCCTGGTCGGGGCGAAAATCCCGCCCGGTCAGGGTGACCGTGGGAATCCCTAGCGCAGAGCAGCTTCTGCTCAAGTTGACCCCTTGATCGCCGCGGAGGACGAGGTCGGTGACCAGGACATCGATCGGCGAAGTCGCCAGCCAGACTTCCGCTTCGACGATGTTCTCAGACGCGACGACATCGTGGCCGAATTCGGTCAGAATGCCGGCGATGAACTCGCGAATTGCTCGATCCGGCTCGGTCAAGAGAATGCGCGCCATTGGCTGCTCGATCTCACGAATCCATGCTAGGGACATCGAACCGCTTATGGTTTAAGAACGCGTAAAGACGTTTGCGGCTCCGCTGTCACGGCGCGGGAGGGCTCGGTGCAGCCATCGGTGAAAAAAAGCGGCGCGGCTTGCGGTGCGGAGATCGGCTTCGATCTCGCCCAGGACATCGACGATCCGACATTCCGTGAGATCGAGCGCATCTTTCACGACAATATTGTCGTCGTCTTTCGCGGCCAGGAGCTCACAAATGAGCGGCACATCGAATTCAGCTCTCGGTTCGGAGAGCTCGAAGTCCATATTGTCAAGAAATACCTGCTCCCCGGTTTTCCGGAGATCCTCTTGATTTCCAATATCCGCGATGAGGCCGGTGAGCACATCGGCCTCGCCGATGCAGGCTTCACCTGGCATACGGACACCTCGTATCGCCGCCGGCCGAGCCGCTGCTCGCTGCTCTACTCCAAGGAGGTGCCGCATCGTGACGGTGAGCCGCTCGGCGATACGGTCTTCGCGAACACGATCGCCGCCTACGAGGCGCTGCCGAGATCAATGAAGCAGCGTATAGACGGGCTGAAGGCGATCCACCGCTATTCGGCCCGCCGGCGGGTCGCCGATAGCCCGCGCCCCAAGCTCACCGCGGAGCAGCTGGCGGAAACCCCCGACATCGCCCATCCGATTGTCCGAACCCATCCCTATACCGGCCGCAAATCGCTTTACGTCACGGCCGGCGAGTGCGGCGGCATCGAAGGGATGCCGCAGGACGAGGCGATCGACCTGATCGCCGAGCTCGATGCCCATTGCGTGCGGCCCGAATTTCTCTACCGCCATAAATGGCAGGTCGGAGATCTCTTGGTGTGGGACAACGCCACCTCGATGCACCTCGCGATCTGCGATTACGCGCTGCGGCAGCGCCGCCTGATGCACCGCACGACAGTCATTGGCACGGTCCCCTTCTAGCGCCGGACGAGAGATGTTCTCGGAAATGCGCCGCGCCGCCATGACCCCGGTTTGGATCGCCCAGCTGGCGACTGGGACGAAATCGTTCGAGCGCAATGCCCTCATTGGCAGCCGGCGGCTCAATGAATGGGGCCTCCACGCGGCCCGCGTCGGGCTCGCCTATCGGCTGGCGCAGGCTCGCCGCCGCAAGCTCGCCGGCCTCGTCTCCGAGGAGGACCGAACGGCATTTGACCGAGACGGCTTTGTGCTTCGCCCGAACTTCCTGCCGGCCGAGCAATTCGCGGCGCTGGTAGCCCAGGTTAGGGCCTATCGCGGCCCGCTAAGGGAAATCTCCGAGGGCGACACGATCATGCGCAAGATCGCGCTCGACGGAAGGGCTCTCGCCGCGCTCCCGGCGCTCGGCGTAGTAGTGCAGTCGAGAGAATGGCGCGGGCTCGTTCGCTACGCCGGCAGCCGCGACGCCGAGCCGGTGGTATGGGTGCAGAGCATACTGCGCCACGCCTGCGCCGGCCCGGCGGATCCGCAAACATTCCTGCACGCCGACACCTTTCACCCGACCGTGAAGGCATGGCTGTTCCTAACCGATGTCGCCGCGGATGCCGGCCCTTTCACCTATGTTCTCGGCTCGCACCGGCTGACGCCTCAGCGGCTCGAGTGGGAACGGCAGATGAGCCTTTCCGCCCGCCTTTCGCCGAATGCCGAGGACCGGCAGGGCTCCTTCCGCGTCAATCCCGCCGAACTCGCGTCCCTCGGCCTGCCGCAACCGCGCGTCTTTGCGGTCCCCGCCAATACGCTGATCGTCGCCGACACCTTCGGCTTCCATGCGCGCGGCCCGAGCGAACGCCCGTCGCTGCGCGTCGAAATTTGGGCATATGGCAGGCGCAGCCCGTTCCTGCCGTGGGCGGCGATGCGTTCCATGGACGACCAGCGCGTTGGGACGGCGCAGCATATGGTCTTGGAAATTCGGCGATGCGCTCGAAAAGGCGGGGCTCAAGACAAAATCGCTGGCGCGCCCGAATCGGCGTATCGGCGTTCGACCCGCCGTCGGGGTGATCGCTCAAAAATATTGCGCCAGATTGGCGCGAATGCGCGCCAATATCGGGATACGCCCGGTAGCGGCAGCTCAAACGTCTTGCCGGTGATGATTTCGTACGCATCGATGTAGATGCGGGCGGTTTCAAGAATGATTTCGTTCGGGATCTCGGGAATCGGGTCACGATAGGGATCGCAACGCGCCGTTACCCAGCGCCGCACGAAAATCCTTGTCGAGCGTCTCGGGCGGCTTCTCCCGGCCGCAAAGCGGCGCTCGTAGCTGTCATCGATCCAATAGCGGCTGCTGTCCGGCGTGTGGATTTCGTCGGCAAGGATGATCCGCCCAGTCTGCATCCAAACCGAATTCATATTTGGTGTCGACAAGGATAAGTCCGCGCTCTTCAGCGATTTCGCGCCCGCGCGCGAACAATGTCAGCGCTCATCTCCGAGACGGTCTCGCCACTGCTCCGCCGTCAGCAGACCTCGGCTGATGATCTCGTCGGGCGTCACCGGCTCGTCATGGCCTCCGTCGGCCGCCTTCGTCGTCGGCGTGATGATCGTCGCCGGCAGCTTCTGGTTCTCACGCAGCCCATCGGGAAACGGATGCCATAGATTTCCCGGCGGCCTGACTTGATACATCGGCCAGATGGATGTTGCAGTCGTGCCGGTAAGGTAATTGCGCACGACGATTTCGACCGGCAGGATGTCGAGCCGCCGACAAACGACGACATTCGGGTCCGGATAGTCGATGACGTGGTTCGGGCACAACTCGCGCGTCGCATCGAACCAGAACCGCGCGATTTGCGTCAGGACCTGCCCCTTGCACGGGATCGCCGTCAAGTTCCGGTCGAAAGCGCTCAGCCGGTCTGTCGCAATGATGATCCGGCGGCCGTCCGGCAGGTCGTAATTGTCGCGAACCTTCCCGCGATAGTGGTTCGGCAACTCCGGGATCGTCGCATCCGCCAAAACATTGCCGAGATGCGCTGCAAGCGCCGCCTGGTCCGACTATGTGGCAGTTCGTCGTCGCTCATCGCTAGCTAGCGATGGCCGCCACCGCCCCGCCACCGTGAAACCCGCCTCCCCCAAATCCGCCGCCATGGAAGCCCGGCATGCGCGAACCCGCCGCGCCCCCAGCCGCCGCCCCGTCCGCGACCGCGCCCAACCGCAACCGCGGCCCCAACCCCACCGCCATCCGCCCCAGCCCCAGCCCCAGCCCAACCACGGCCAACCCCAATAGGGATAGCCATAGTATGCATAATAGGGATAGTACGGGTAGGCCGCAGGATAACCATAGCCGGGGTATGCGGCCGGATAAGCGTAGCCGGAATAGGGCTGCGCCGAGTAGCCGTAGCCGGGATAGGCTTTTCGGCGGTGCGGCCCGGAGAATATCCGGTATTGTTCTGCGTATAGGCTGTAGCTCCCGGATAGGAATCCCCGGGGTAGCCTAAGCCGCTGCCGGCCGGCCGGTTCCGCTAAAACAGAGGCCTGCTCATCACCGCCGCCAGCACAAACGCGACTCGCCGAACCAGCCATGCTGATGCGAACGGGCATCGATACCTCCGATTGCTCAGGGCCGAGGCGCCAACACAACGTCCTATATAGATATGCCATTCCGAACTGTCACCGTCCCTCGACGGTGCCTTTCGTGGATGCGCATCCGAATTCGGAGGGACTATGCGATCGGAGTTCGGGGCGCGATGAAGCGGCGGTGAAATCACGCTGCCGCAGAGCATGCCCGCTGGTACGCGTTATCGCGATGCCGGCCGACGCGAACCCGAACGGCGATATCTTCGGCGGCTGGCTGTTGTCGCAGATGGACCTCGCCGGCGGCAGTCTGGCGGCGCAGCGCGCTCGGGGGCGATGCGCGACGGTGGCGGTCGACGGCATGGTATTTCACGAGCCGGTCTTTGTCGGGGACGAGGTCAGCTGTTACGGCGAGCTGGTGAAGACCGGGCGCACATCGATGACGGTGCGCATCGAGGCGTGGCGGCGTCATCTCCCGTCGGACGAGGCGCGCAAGGTAACCGAAGCGACGTTCACTTATGTGGCGATCGGCGAGAACCGCCAGCCGCGCCCGTTGCCGCCGGCGCCCGGACCGTAGCCGTCGGCGAACTCTCGATCTGCTCGAACGTGCATTGGCGCGGCGCCTTGTCCGGGCGCCATCGCAACAGCCGGGTGCCGTGGCGGAACCGGCCGCCGCTCACGTGGTCGTAGCGCACCTCGACGACCAGTTCCGGGCGCAGCGGCTCCCACTCGCCGGAACGCTCGGTGCTCCACCGGCTGGGGCCTCCAGGCGCGTTGCCGGTAAAGCCCGGCGGTTCAATCAACGCTTCGAGCTGTTCGGTCAACGCCTGGCGATGGAGATCATGGAGTGTCGCAGTGAATCCGACATGGTCGAGCCGGCCTTCGCTGTTGTATAGGCCAAGCAGCAGAGATCCGACGATCCGCGAGTTCCGCTCGTATCGGAAGCCGCCGACGACGCAATCCGCCGTCCGCCGTTTCTTGACCTTGAGCATCGCCCGCTCGCCTGGCTGGTAGGGACAGTTGAGGCGTTTGGCGATGACCCCGTCAAGCGCGCCGCCGCTCGATTCGAGCCAGCGCCGCGCTTCCGCGAGGTCGCGGGTATAGGGCGACAGCCTCACCGAATCGCCGACCCCGATTTTTTGGAAAAAGCCCTCGAGCGCGCTGCGGCGCTCCAATAGCGGCGTTTGCAGAAGGGTTTCGCCGCCGGGTGTCGCGAGCAGGTCGAACGCGATCAGTACGGCCGGCGTCTCGCCGGCGAGCTTCTTTATGCGGCTTTCCGCGGGATGCAGCCGCATCTGCAGCGCATCGAAAGAAAAGGTGTCACCCGTCGGAATGACGAGCTCGCCGTCCAGGACAAAGCGGTCCGGCGCCAATCCGCGTAGCGCCGCCCTCATCTCGGGGAAATAGCGCGCCAGCGGCTTCCCCGATTTGGCCCGCAATTCTATCCCATCTCCCGCACGGAACGCGAGGCAGCGGAACCCGTCCCATTTCGGCTCGAATTGCCAGCCGGGGTCGTCCGGCAGATCGTCGACGAGCCGTGCCTCCATCGGCGGCAAATCCAACGGCAGGAGGAACCCCGGTGGCTCGGCGCCGCTCCTTGGCATCATGCCACGGCCGCCGGTTCGATCAGCGCGGGATCCTTGTTGTTGACGTTGCCTACCCGCTTGTCGACCGGCCAAACAGCCATGTCGTCGGCCGGGTAGGGAACGAGCAGCGGCTTCAGCTCCGGTAAGTCGGCCGGTCTCTCACCGAGCCATACCGGCCAATTCTCCGGCGCGAGAATGACCGGCATGCGGTCGTGTATGGGAGCAAGCAAGTCATTGGCGGCGGTCGTCACGATCGCAAAGCTGCGAACCCGCTCACCGGCCGGCGAACGCCACGTCTCCCACAGGCCGGCGAGCGCCATCAGCTTCCGGTCGGCGAGGCCGACGGCATATGGCTCGCGATCCTTGCCGAGCTTCTTCCATTCGTAGAAGCAGTCGAACGGGATGAGGCAGCGCCGGCGGGCGAAGGCCTCGCGGAAGGCCGGCTTCGTGTCGATGCCTTCGGCTTTGGCGTTGATGTTGGCAAAGCCGACCTTGATGTCCTTCGCCCAGAACGGCACCAGTCCCCAGCGCATGACATCCAGACTGCGCTGTCCGGCCTTGCCATCGTAGCGGATGACCGGCAAATCCTCGGTCGGCGCCGCATTCCAATTGGCTGGTATGTTCGGGGTCGGCCGCTCCGGCGGGATCGAGAAAACCAGCTTGATCTCGCTGACATCGGAAGAGAGACGGGCGCGGCCGCACATGCGCGCTTAGATGGCACGGCACGCCGATCCCGGCAATCCTCTGATTTTGGCCGGCGTGCCCTTCACGATGCGGGTCGGCTTCGCTATCGTTCCCGGCGGATCTTCGGGGAAACGAGAATGACGAGCGCGAACGAAACCTTCGACTTTATCGTGACCGGCGCGGGATCGGCGGGTTGCGCCGTGGCCGGGCGGCTCAGCGAATCGGGGCGCTGGCGCGTGCTGTTGCTCGAAGCCGGCGGGCGCGACAGCAATCCGTGGATCCATATCCCGCTCGGCTACACGAAGACGTTCACCAACCCGCGGGTCAACTGGATGTTCGAAAGCGAGCCCGAGAAGGAGCTCAACAACCGCACGCTCTACCAGCCGCGCGGGAAGGTGCTCGGCGGCACCAGCTCGATCAACGGCATGGTCTACATGCGCGGCACTCCGGTTGATTACGACAACTGGCGTCAGCGCGGCTGCGAAGGTTGGGACTGGGATTCGGTGCTGCCGTTCTTCAAAAGGGCGGAGGACCAGGAGCGCGGCGCCGACGATTTCCACGGCGTCGGCGGGCCGCTGCACGTCTCGAACCCGGTGCGCTCGCCGCTCGGCGACGCGATGGTCGCCGCCTCGATCGAGGCCGGCATCCCGGCCAACCCTGACTTCAACGGCGCCCGGCAGGAGGGTGTCGGCTACTACCAGACGACGACCACCAACCGGCGGCGCTGGAGTTCGGCGCGCGCCTATCTCGGCCAGGCGCGCGGCCGTCGGAACCTGACGGTCGCGACCAATGCGCACGCCACCCGCATCCTGTTCGAGCGCGGCCGAGCGGTCGGCGTCGAATACCATACGCCGAGCGGATTAAAGACCGCCTGGGCGCGAGGCGAGATCATCGTCTCCGGCGGCGTTTACGGCTCGCCGCAGCTGCTGCAGCTTTCCGGGCTCGGGCCCGCCGATCTCTTGAGCGAATACGGCATCGCAGTGGTCCGGGACATGCCCGGCGTCGGCAAGAACCTGCACGACCACTTCAACACCTACCTGGTGTTCCGATGCCCGCAGAAGATAACCGTCAACGACATGGCAATGAGCCCGGCACTGAAGCTCAAGGCAGCGGTGCAATACGCGGTCAGCCGATCCGGCCATCTGTCGAATGCCGGGATCTATGCCGGCGCTCTGGTCCGCACCGACCCGCGGCTGGAGCAGCCCGATCTGCAGATCAACATGTCCGGCTGGAGCGCGATCGAGCGGCTGCGCACTGGGATCAAGCCGCACCCGTTTTCCGCTTTCACGTTTAGTCCAGTGCATCTGCGCCCCGACGGCCGCGGCTCGGTGCGGATCAAGAGCCCGGACCCGCTCGCGCCGCCCGCGATCCAGTTCAATTTCCTCGCCAGCGATTATGATTTCCAGGCGCTGATCTACGGCATGCGGCTCAGCCGCAAGATCGCGGCGCAACCGGCGCTGAAGCCGTTCGTCGCCGAGGAGGTGCTGCCCGGCCCCGAGGTCGAGAGCGAGGCCGACATGATCGAGGAGATCCGCGTGCGTGGCGTCTCCAACCTGCACCCGGTCGGCACCTGCCGCATGGGCCGCGAGGTCGACGCCGTCGTCGATCCGCGGCTGCGCATCCATGGGGTCGAGCGGCTGCGCGTCGCCGACGCTTCGATCATGCCGCAGGTCCCCGGCGGCAACACCAACGCCCCCTCGATTATGATCGGCGAGAAATGCGCCGCGATGATCCTCGAAGACGCCGCCGCGGGTTAGAGTTAAGCGGGTTTGCCCGGTATCGGGATGTCCCAGATCTCCTCGGCATATTCGGCGATGGCGCGATCGGAAGAGAACCAGCTCATTCCGGCGATGTTCAGAAGAGCGGCCCTGCACCATTTCGGGGGTGACTTCCAGAGCTCGTCAACCGCGCGCTGGGCCTCGCGATAGGCGTCGAAATCAGCGGCGACCATATAGGGGTCAGAATATCTGAGCATGTTGACCAGGCCGGCGAAGCGGTGGGGGTCTTCGGGAGAAAAGCAACCCATCGCCACGGCGTCGACGACGTCCGAGAAATCGGGCGATGCGGCGATGATCTCGGTAGCGTCGAGACCCCGTCGCCGCCGCTCCGCGACCTGTGCAGCGCGCAGGCCAAAGATGAAAATATTCTCCTCACCGACATGCTCGCCGATCTCGATATTGGCGCCGTCGAATGTTCCGATGGTCAGCGCCCCGTTCAGCGCCAGCTTCATGTTTCCGGTTCCGGAAGCCTCGGTTCCGGCGGTCGAGATCTGCTCGGAGAGGTCGGCCGACGGGATGATCAGCTCGGCCAGACTGACATTGTAGTTCGGCAGAAACACGACCTTCAGGAGATCCCCGACCAAGGGATCGCTGTTGATCACATTGGCGACATCGTTCGCCAGCTTGATGATCAGCTTGGCACGAGAGTAGCTCGGCGCCGCTTTTCCCGAAAATATTTTGACGCGCGGGATCCAGTCGGCGCCGGGATCTGCCAGAATCGCACGATATTGGGCGATCGCGTCCAATATATTGAGCAACTGGCGTTTATACTCGTGAATGCGCTTGATCTGCACATCGAACAGCGCGCTCGGGTCGATGTGCAGCCCAAGACGCTCCCGGACAATACGGGAGAGCAGTCTTTTGTTGGCGCGCTTGACTGCGGCGAAACGTTCCTGCAGCGCTCCGCCGTCGGCCTGGTCGCCGAGACGCTCGAGGGCTGCGGGGTTGTCGAGAACGGCCGGACCGCACACCTCGCACAACAGACGCGTCAATCCAGGATTGGCTTGATGCAGCCAGCGACGAAACGAGATGGCGTTGGTCTTGTTGACGATGCGGCCCGGGTAGAGCCGGTGCAGTTGGCTGAACACACTGGTTCGCATCAGCTCGGTATGGAGCACCGAGACGCCGTTCACCCGGTGCGAGCCGACAAAGGCGAGGTGCCCCATCCTGACCCGCCGCCCGTCGCTCTCGTCGATTAGCGATATCTCGGCCAAGAGAGCGGGGTCGAGTGGGCCCGTCCGCCTCGCCGCATCGAGGTGATTCGCATTGATCGCGTAGATAATTTCGAGATGGCGTGGCAGAAGGCGTTCGAACAACGGCACCGGCCAGCTCTCCAATGCTTCCGGCAACAGCGTGTGGTTGGTGTAGGAGAATGTCTCGACGGTAATCCTCCAGGCCTCGTCCCAAGGCACGTTGTGCAGATCGACAAGGATGCGCATCAGCTCGGCGATCGCGATGCTCGGATGCGTGTCGTTGAGCTGGATCGCTGCGCGTTCCGGAAGTGCGTAGATGCTGCCGAAGGTCCGGGTGTGGCGGCGCACGAGGTCCTGCAGCGAGGCGGACACGAAAAAATATTCCTGGCGGAGCCGCAATTCGCGGCCTGACGCCGTGTCGTCGCTCGGATAGAGAATCTTGGAGAGCGTCTCCGCGCGCGCCTGCGGCGAAAAGGCGCCCAGGTGATCGCCCTCGTTAAACACGGAGAGGTGCAGCGGATCGACGGCACGGGCAGACCAGAGCCGCAACGGATTGACGTGCCGCTCCCGCCATCCGAGGACCGGAGTATCGTAGGCGACCGCCTTGATCGTTTCTTCCGCATGCCAGACGCATTGCGGGCGGCCTTTTGGCAAAGCCTTCCTCTCGACCCAGCCGCCGAAGTGAATGTCGTAAATCACCTCGGGGCGTTCAAACTCCCATGGGTTGCCGAAGGAGAGCCAGTGCTCCGGATGCTCCTGCTGCCAGCCGTCCTTGATCACCTGGCGGAAAAGACCGTGATCATAGCGGATCCCGTAACCGCAGCCGGGGATGCCGAGGCTCGCCATGCTCTCCATAAAGCAGGCGGCGAGCCGCCCGAGACCGCCATTGCCGAGAGCGGCGTCGGGTTCGGCGCTGCGCATCCGGTCCGGATCGACGCCGAGGTCGCCGAGCGCAACCTTGACGAGTTCGCCGCAGCGCAAATTGCCGACCACATCGTTTAACAGCCGGCCGATCAAAAATTCCAGCGACATGTAATAGACGCGCTTGCTGCCCTTCGCCGCGCTGACGCGATCGACCGTCAGCCAGCGGTGGATGATGCGGTCGCGCAGCGCGAGCGCCGTTGAGACAAACCAATCCCGGTCGGTCGCATTTGCCGCATCCTTGCCAACCGCCAAGGTCAGCTTGGCGAGGACGGTCGCCTTGAATTCCTCGATGTCTTGATCGCGCAACGGCGCATCGGATAACGCGGATGGCACGCGCACTCCAGAATCACCCCCGCGAATGTTCGTCGGCATCCGGTCGAGACCCTGTCAATTTTTGGTTATTTTGCGATGTGCAGCGCAGGCTATCATCGAAAAGAAACCCATAGCTAACCCCGGAACATCGCGCGGGCAACGCCTTGTGCTCCCATCTCGCAAAAACCATGCCCGAGGAAAACGCAGAGGACATTGAACCTCCCCGGATATTAGGGAACGGTTATCGTCCCAGGCTATTCCCCTGTCGGGAAGCGAACTCGCTCTTGCTAAGCTCGGCGCCCCGCTAGATGCAATCATAAGCTGTATGCGTGTTCGACATTTGCTGCTTATGCAGCGAATCTACGGCAAAATCGCTCTTAATGGTTGAAACCTGAAATTTAACGATTCGCCTCCCAGCGCCAAGTGCGTTGCATTCCGAATGCGCATGAATGGTAGCATACAATGCGAATTCGTCAACATTAAGATCCCGAGATGATCGGACACGTGAGCCGGTCGTGCCGCAGCGCCGCAGGATAGGTTGAGTACCACCACGAAACCCATAACGATCGCGCCCCGGCTAAATTTAACCGCCCCGCGGCGCCGCATGCCGATTTGGTAAGGCCGGCTCGCGGCGAGGGATAAGCCGCACGCTGGCGCCTATGGTTGAGAAATGATCCACCCCTGAAGCGGCGGGTACCCGTGATAGACCTGATGATTGGCACCGACCACGAGGATGCCGCCCTGCCACGGGATGACCGATTGGTTCTGGGTGCCTCGAAATTGGGGGTCCAGCTGTGTCTGTTGCGGCACATTGCCGGCGAATTGGAACAGCGTCACGCGGCAGCCAATGCCGGCGTGGTCGTCAAGCTGACCCAAGGTGCACGCCTGTTCCTGTTCGGCGGCGATAAAGTAAGGGCCTGCGCCGAAACTGCCGGTGCTGATCTCGTGCACCGCGCGATAGGTCGAATTTACCGAGGTCTGTACCCATAACTGCGTCGGATCGGTCGGCTGCGTGTAATAGACCAATCCGGACGGCCAAGGGCTCCCATAGTCCTCGTTATCCGACACGACTACGTAACTCTTGCCGTTGAGTGTCCCTCCGCTGAGCGCGACCCCGACCATCGAATTGGCGCCGGCCGCAGCCAGCTGATGCGTCGGCCAAGTCCCAGTTCGAGTGCCGGGATAGCTGAACCAGTACACGCCGCTGCCGTCGGCGGCTGGCCCGACGATGCTCGTGGTCCCATTGACCGTGATTACGTCGACATCGTCCTGCAGCGACCCGGAGCCGTTGACAAGCGGTCCGTTGACGCGCGTCCAACTCGTCGGGCTGTTTTGGTAGAGAATGAAATTCGGTGCCACGTCGAGGATTTCCGAGGCCGACAGAACAATGTCCTGCTTCCCGTCGCCATCAATATCGGCGATGCGGATCTGATGGGCGCCCTGGGTGGCCAGGATCTGCTGCGTCCATGTGTTGGTCACCGGGTTGCCGCCGGTGTTCCCTGGGTTGAGGAACAGGATGATCTCGTCGTTGCAGGACGCGACGAGGTTGGGGTAGTTCTGGCCGGAGAAGGTGATCGCGCGCGACCGTTCATAACAGTTGCCGGAGGAGAGGATCGGCGTGCTCGTCCACTGCCCCGTGACCGAGCCGTTGTTCGTGTAGAGCCACAGGCCGCCACTACCCGAAGGATATGTGCCATAGCCGATGATGACGCTGGGATTGGTGTGCGTCGGGTCGGTGAAATAGTCGACGGTCTTCTCGAGCACGTCGCCGCGTGCCCCGCCTTTGGACGGATCAGGATCGATCGTGAAATTCGTCACGGTCGGGCTCGCCGGAACCACGGTAAGATTAAATGGAGAACTGACCGACGCACCATGGCTGTGCCCGATCGTGGCCAGCAGGCAGGTGACGAAAGCGAGGAAGAGGCGAATAGCGGGAGCCGGCGGCGACATATACGACGTCGGGATCGGACGGATGCGGTGCAGCCGCCTTGATGCGCCCCGCAGCAAGCCCGAACCTGGCATTCGGTGCGTCGGTGGGCGAGGAGAGACCTCGCTCTTCGGGCATGTCGCACAGGTAGCGGTGAGTATGCCGACCGCAATGGCGGCAATCAGCAGGCTGGCGATGGACATAGTGTCTCCGAGGTAAAGCTAGGGGCCATCATACCCGCACAAATCATAATTGTCAATAGCGCAATACTATTTAGGCAATAGTACCCCCGATTTGCCGCAGGTAGAGTGCAGCGCCACTGACTCAGCGACTTGCCGTCGCGATGCAGCTCGCGGAACCCCGCCGCACGGGGCCATCCGGGACGCGGGTGATCCGGGGCGGAGCGTTGCCTATGGACCCTGAGCGGGTTCGGATATCACCAATTGGCGGCGGGGCGCAGTTGCGAGGTTGAAGAGGCCCGTTGGTGTGCCGAGGCCGCTTTGGCGGAGTACGCGGGGGTTTGGCACGGAATACCGCGCAATGGGAGCGGCCATTATGGCTGATGCACGTTGCGACCGCTCTTCTGGCGCGTTCTGACCGGCTCGATTACTGGTTGACGCAAGCGAGGTTGTGGGTGGCGGAGGTGGTGCGCGGTCCCGAGCCATAGCGAGTGGAAGCCGAGACCGAAAGCCCGATCGGGACCCCGCGATTTGACGTAGGTGGACGCAATCGCGCTGCGCAGGTATTCTGGAACAATCCAGGAACGCCAAGAGGTGCGGGAATGCTCTCCCTATACGCCGCGCGGATCGAGGATCTCGGGGCGGGCGATTTCATGAAGGTCGATTGCGCCGCCGGCCAACACGTCGCGTTACTGACCCCGGAGGCGCTGCTGAGAGCCGGCCTGAGCCCAGCGGCCAACGTTCTCGACCTCAAAGGGCGACTCCGTTGCCGAGGGTGCGGAACGAAGGGGCGGTCGGTGGTTTCGATTAGGCTAAAAGGAAATCACGGGTTCCACTGCGCATGCTATCGGCTGATGTCGCGCACACAATCATCTGCGAGAACGCCGCCAAATTTTACGGCGCTTGTTTTAGTCAGTCGGCTGGTTCGGACGCGGCGGCGTATTCGGCCTCCGAGTTTGGCGTCGGCACGGAGCGCTTTTGGGCCAGCGAGACGATGCGGCCGGCCAAGCCGGCATAGGTAGATTTCCAGGCGGCAGCCCGCCTGTGCAGGGCTGCGGCAAATTCGTGTAAGGCGGCGTTGCCTGCGGCCGCCCCGCGCGGCAGGGCATCGGCGACAAAGGCTACGGCGACCGGCGCCGGCACCGGCGGTGTGTCCGCTGGTCGGGGGGTCGGCGGTGCGCCAAGCTCCCAGCGGCTCGCCGTAATACCGGGCTCGGCGAGCACTGCGTCGCGCAACACGCGGTTGCGGTAGCGCTCGACATCCAGCGGAAGCCTGTCGGCCGCACGTCCGCCGCCGATCCACGCGTCGAGGTTGCCCGGGCCCCAATTGTAGGCCGCGATCGCGTCCGGCCAGTTGCCGTAACGCCGGTACATGCGGGCGAGGTAGGCGCGGCCCAGCGCGCGGTTTTCGGTGAGGTCGAATTGGTCGCCGCCGCCGACATCGAAGGCTGCTGCCGCGCTGACCTGCATCGGTCCCTGCGGGCCGCCCGGCTCGGGGCGCCACATGCGCAGATCGGCCCCGTGGCTCGATTCGGCGCCGTCAACGGCAAAAGCGACGCGGTCGAGATCGGCTGCCGAAGCCGGGGCGAACAGCTCGGTCTCCGCAACGGCTTGAGACCCCGAGCCCCTCAGAATGCTGACCGGCCGATCCCGCAGATTTGCGAAGGTCACCACTTGCATGGTCATTGCGGGCGCCGAGAGGACCCGGCCCGGCATTCCGAGACTGCGTTCGCTTTCCCCGCGCAGGATCCTGACCGGCCTCATCTGCGGCTCGGCAAAAGTAACGATCTCGGTAATCTCGGCCTTCTCGGCTGGAGGCCGTTGCCCGTTCTTGCCGCGCGCCGGCGTGCTGCCGCGTACGATTTTGACCGCACTCCATCCGGTGTCGGGGAAGGTGACAAGTTGCACGCTTCCGGTTTTGCTTTCGATCGCGCGTTTGATGGTTTCGAAAGAAATTTTCGGCTTCGCCTTCGAGGCAGCTTCTGCGGTGCATACCAGCGATAGCGCCGTACCCGCGCTGAAAAACACGCCCGCCCAAATTCCGCCCCGCATCGCCCCCTCGATCGGTGCGGGTGATCAAAATCACCCCCAAGACGGGCATTCTACCCGATAATCCGTCATTTTTCCGACCGGAAATTCCAAAGTGCCCGCCGCAGAGCGTCTTGTCATAGAATCGAGCGATCATCTAGCATCGCTCGCACATGGGATTGCGAGGAGGGCGGCATGGCAAAGGTTCTGGTGATCCACGGCGCGGGGATGAACATGCGCGGAAAGGTCCAGACCGAGATTTTCGGTCCGATGACCTTGCCCGAGTACGACGAGCGAATCCGCGGTTACGCCGCCGAACTGGACCTCGAGATCGAGATTTTCCATTCGAACATCGAGGGCGAAATCGTCAACAAGATCTATGAGGCGAACGACAAAGGCTTCGACGCGGCGCTGTTTAACCCGGCGGCGTTCGGGACTGGCTACCCGGCGCTGGTCGCGGCGATCTCGCAGGTCAAATTCCCGACGATCGAGGTTCATATCTCGAACCCGATAAGACGCGGCCCCGCTTCCGAAACGGCGCGGGTCAGCCACGGCATCGTCGGGGGTTTCGGGTTGACGGGATACTATCTGGCGCTGCGCGGCGTGCGCGACATGCTGGCAGCCAAGAAGTGATCAACGCCGCCATCGTCGGCCTCGGCCGCTGGGGCCGAACGCTGGTCAATTCGATGCAGGGCAAGAGCAGCGAGATCCGCTTCACGGCGGCCCATACCCGCACCCGGGCCTCGGCCGAAGCGTTCTGTGCTGAGAACGGGATCGCGCTGAAGGATAATCTCGACCAAATCCTCGCCGACCCGGCAATCGATGGAGTCGTCTTTGCGACCCCTCACAGCCAGCACGGCGCCCAGGTCGAACGCGCCGCAGAGGCCGGCAAGCACGTCTTCATGGAAAAGCCGTTCACCCTCGATGTGAAAAGCGCCGAAGCTGCGCTCGACGCGGTGGCGCGCGCCGGGGTGGTGCTGGGCGTCGCCTATCCTCGACGCTTTCACCCGGCGATGATCGAGCTGAAGGCGCGGATAGGCGACGGCCGTCTTGGCACCGTCAGTCATTGCGAAAGCGCGCAGGCATCGCCGACCGGGCTCTCGATGCCGCCGGATTATTGGCGGTCCGACCCGCAAGAGGCCCCGGCCGGGGCGATGACCGCGACCGGCGTGCACAATCTCGATGCAATGATCTATTTATTCGGCAGAATTAACGAGGTCTACTGCGTCAGCTTGCGCCGGGTCATGGCGCGGCTCGAAGATACGACCACGATCCTGCTCGGCCTCGCGAACGGGATCTCGGCCACCCTCTACTGCTCGCTCGTAACGGCGCCAAGCTATCGCTTTGCGGTTTACGGAACAAAGGGCTCCGTCGAGCTCGCGACACCGGAGCTCGAATTCCGCTTTACGCCGGTTACCGATCGACCCACGACCGGTCGGCATAGCGCACCTGCCCCCGAAATCACCGAGTACAAAGGCTTCAATGCGCTGGCGGCCGAACTGGAAGGCTTCGCGGCGGCGATCAACGGCGAACGCCCCTACCCGATTACTGCGGAGGAAGTGCTGCATGGGGTTGCCGCGTTCGAGGCGATCGTCCGTTCGGCGGCGCTCCATCAGCCGGTGAAGGTCTCGCAATGCCTGTGACGGTGCTTTACCCCGAGGAGCGGCAGATCCCGGACGACGGTCTCGAAGCCGAGATTTTCGGGCCTGAGGTCCGCCTCATGCGGCGTCAAGTCAAAACCCTGGCCGATCTCGACCCCGCCGACTGCGCCGAGGTCGACGGGCTGATGATCATGCGATACGCGGTCACACCCGAGGACATCCAGCGTTTTCCGCGGCTGCGCGCGATCGTGCGCATGGGCGTCGGCTACGACAAGATCGCGCGTCCGGCTGCGGCAGCGCGCAATATCCTCGTCTGCAACGTGCCGGATTACGGCACGACCGAAGTCGCCGATCATGCGATGGCGCTGGCCCTGTCACTGCGCCGTGGCGTCATCCTCTATCACGAGCGGCAGCGGCAGAACCCGCCGGCGCCTTGGGGGCCCGTCAAAGGCGAGCTGATCCGGCGCTTCGGGGTGCAGACCTTCGGCATCGTCGGGCTCGGCCGGATCGGCACCGCGGTGGCGCTGCGGGCGCGCGGCTTTGGCTTCCGCGTAATGTTTTACGATCCGCACCTGCCCAACGGCGCGGAGCTGGCGCTCGGCATCGGCCGCGCCGCCACTATCGAGGATCTGCTGCGCCAGACCGACACATTGTCGGTCCACACACCGCTGACGCCCGAAACGCGCGGCATGCTCGGCGCTGCCGAGCTCGCGCTGCTGCGCAAGGGCGCGGTGGTGGTCAACACCGCACGCGGGCCGATCATCGATCTCGATGCGTTGCTGGCGCTGTTGCGCGACGGTCATATCGCCGCCGCCGGGCTCGACGTGTTGCCGGTCGAGCCACCGATCGAGCCGCTCCCGGAACTGTTGCGCGCCTACCGCGCCCGCGAGCCGTGGCTCGAAGGCCGCCTGGTCATGACCCCGCATGCCGCCTGGTTCACCCCCGAATCGGAGCGCGACACGCGGGTCAAATCGGCCGAGACGATGCGGGCGGCATTGCTGACCAACCGCCCGCAGAACGTCATCACCCCCGACATGTTCTAAATCCCGGCAGATCAAACCGGGCATGACGAATTCTGCAGATCCGATCCGCGAGGCGATCCGCGATCGGGCGCTTGCCTCCGGTTTCGATGCGGTCGGATTTGCCGAGGCGCATCTCGATGTCGAGGCGCGCGCCGGGCTCGGCGAATTCATCGCCCGCGGCTATCACGGCGACATGGGCTGGCTCGCCGGCACCGCGACGCGGCGCGGCGATCCGCGGGCGCTGTGGCCGGAAGCGCGCACGGTCGTCGTGCTCGGCGTCAATTACGCACCCGAGGACGACCCGCTGGCGCTGGCGCAAAGGTCCGACCGCGGCGTCGTTTCGGTCTATGCGCGCGGCCGCGATTACCACGACACTCTGAAGCGCCGGCTGAAGGCGCTCGCGCATTGGATCGAGGAGCGCTGGCCGGGCGCGCTCAAGCTGTTTGTCGATACCGCGCCGGTTATGGAAAAGCCGCTCGCCGAGCGCGCCGGGTTGGGCTGGCAGGGCAAGCACACCAATCTGGTCTCACGGCAGTTCGGCTCCTGGCTGTTTCTCGGCGAGATCTATCTGAGCCTCGAGCTCGAGCCCGATGCCGCCGAACGTGATCACTGCGGCTCCTGCCATCGCTGCCTCGATGTCTGTCCGACAGCGGCGTTTCCGGCGCCCCACCGGCTCGATGCCCGGCGCTGCATCTCGTATCTGACGATCGAGCACAAGGGGATGATCCCCCTAGAGCTGCGTCCGCTCATCGGCAACCGCATCTATGGTTGCGACGATTGCCTCGCGGTCTGCCCATGGAACAAATTTGCCCGAGCCGCGACCGAGCCCGATTTTCTGCCGCGCGCGGAGCTGACGGCGCCCCGGCTGGCCAAGCTGGCCGCGCTCGACGACGCGGCATTCCGCAAAATGTTTGCCGGATCCCCGGTCAAGCGCACCGGCCGCAACCGGTTCGTCCGCAATGTGCTGATCGCGATCGGTAACGCGACCCCCGGCGAGCCCGAATTGATCACGGCCGCGCGCCGCCGGCTCGATGATGCTTCGCCGCTCGTTCGCGCCGCTGCGGTCTGGGCATTCGGCCGGTTGGCGCCGGCGCAGTGCGCGGCCGAACGGCCCGCCCGGCTGGCGAAAGAAAGACACCCCCTGGTCCGGGCGGAGTGGGAGCGGCCATCGCTAGACGCCGCGGACGGTTTCGGCGACGAGCCAATCGACGATGGCGGCGAGCGCGTCGGCGCGGGTCGCCCCGGCGGATAGCGCCTCCTCGAATACCGCGAGCTGGCGATCGGCGCTGGTGCCGCGGGCGAGAATCTCGCGCGTCTGCGATACCTCGGCGACGCAGCCGAAGTGACGCGCATCCGGCTCGACAAGCGTGAGGATCTCTTCGAGCAATTCGGTGTAGGGAACGATTGCACCGCGGCCAAAATCGACGAGCCCCTGGTCGAAACCGTAGCGCTGCGCGCGCCAGCGGTTTTCGTCGATCAGCATGCGCGCATAGAGGCGCCAGCGCTGGTTCTCGCGCTTCAATCGCCACAGCATGCGCAACAGGCAACGGAACAACGCAGCGATCGACAGCGTGTCTTCCAATCTCGTGCAGCAATCGGTGATGCGCATTTCGAGGGTCGGGAAGCGGTCGCTCGGCCGCAAATCCCACCATAATTTGGTGGCGTCCTCGATCAGCCCGGCGCCGACCAGAATGTCGACATGGCGCCGGTATTCGCCCCAGCTGGCGAACCGCTCGGGAGTGCCGGTGCGCGGCATCTCGTCGAAAACGGCGAGCCGGTAGGATTTGAGCCCAGTATTCTCGCCCTGCCAGAACGGCGACGAGGTCGACAGCGCCAACAAATGCGGCAGAAAATACGAGGCTTGGTTCAACAAATCGATGCGCAGTTCGTCGTCGGGAATGCCGATATGGACGTGCATCCCACAGATCGCGAGGCGCCGTCCGACACCCTGCAGATCGCTCTCGAGGCTCTGGTAGCGGACACGCTCGGTCGTTTTCTGCGTTTCCCATCGCGCAAACGGATGGGTCGCCGCGGCAATCGGGGCCATGCCACGGCGCGCCGCCACCGCCGCGATCCCGCCCCGCAGCCGCCGCAGCTCGGCCCGCGCCTCGTCGAGGGTGGCGCAGACCCGGGTCCCGATCTCGATTTGCGAGCGCAAAAATTCCGGGCTGACCTGCGCGCCCAGCAGCGCCTCGAACTCGGCCAGCATGCCATCGGGCGGGTCGCCGACAACATCGCGCGTCACCCGATCGACGAGAAAATATTCCTCCTCGATGCCGAGGGTGAATTCGGGTTCGGCAGTCACCTTACGCCGAGGATCGAGCCGGTCACCGACCGCGGGTCGCGGCGCGGCCAGCGGCCGCTCTCGACCTGATGGAAGAAATCGGCGCAGGTGCGGTTGAAGAGATCCGGCTCCTCGAGGTTGACCGCATGCCCGGTGTTGGGGAAGACGACGAGCGCGGCGCTCGGGATCGTGCGCTTCATCAAGAGGCCCGGCTCGAGGCAGGGGTCGTCCTCGTCGCCGGTCATGATCAGGGTCGGCACTTCGAGATTGCGCATGCGGTCGGTCAGGTCCCAAAGCGACGGCCGGCGCGCCTGTACGCCGCGCATCGTCAACGCCGAGCCGCGGGTCGAATGCTCGGCGAGATGCGCGGCAAATTCGGCCCAGCCTCGCGGGTCCTTGTTTTGGAACTGCACCCGGCTCGGGCCCTGCGAATAGACCTTGCTCGCCTCGCCCATGCCCTGCCCTTCGATCAGCGCGATGGTTTTGGCGGTCTCGTCATGGAATTGCTGGCGTTTTCCGGGCTCGGCGCCATACCCGCAGCCGGCTACGACGAGCGACAGCGCGCGGTCCGGGTAGGCCAGGCCGAAATGCAATGTCGCAAACCCGCCCATCGAAATGCCGACGATATGGGCTTTGCCGATCGACAGCGCGTCGAGGACGTCGCGGATGTCGTCGCGCGCCCGGTCCTGCGAATAGCGCCCCGGGTCCTCCGGCACCTCGGAGGGCGGGTAGCCGCGGGCATTGAAGGCGATGGCGCGATAGCGCCGCGCGAAATACCGCATCTGCCCCTCGTAACCGCGGTAATCGTCGGCAAATTCGTGGACAAACACGATGGGGGTACCGCTGCCCGTCTCCTCATAATAGAGGCGGATTCCATCGTCGGACGTAAGGTGTGGCATAGCGATCCCCCTTTTTCGAGCAGGCCAATTCGCCATCCTACGGGCGCAGGCGCGCGGCCGGCAAGCCGCGCTCGCGAGGCGGAGAGCGGGTATTTTGCGGCGCGAACCGGCGGGGCTTAGGTTACCCGCGGGGAAGCTTGGGGGAGTCTCTGATGGGTTTGGAGAAGCAAAAGCGTATCGAGCAGCGCGCCTATTTGTTTTGGGAAGCCGAGGGGCAACCGCACGGCAGACACGAGGAGCATTGGCACCGTGCGGAGCGGCAAATCGAGGCCGAAGAAGACATGCATAGTACCGAGAAGCCCAAGAAGGGGAAGGCCCCCAAGCAAGCCGCCGCCAGTTCGGGACGCAAGAAGTCGAAGAAATAGCTCTACATCCCGACTGCCGCGAGCTGGCACGGTTCTTGTAGCGAAGATCGTCAGGTCCGGGCCTTCGCGGCATCCGCGGGGCCGATCCGGGCCGGGATCGCCGGATCGCATCCGGACCTCATTCCCGGACCAGCCCTCTCAGGTTGCTCAGACGCTGAGCAGATGCGCGAAATCCGGGCATCCCACCATCATCGCGCGAGGTCGGCGTACCCAATACCAGATGCCGGGTTCTAGGATTGCGGTCGATATCGGCGAGCGCCGCTCATCCGCAAAAAGAGGGCCGGGATGTCCGATCTGCCGATCCGTGGTGCGGCGGCTGTCGACGGGCTCGGGCATGACCCGTGCTGCGCAGGACCACCGGTTGCGTGGAATCCCGCCACAGTTTCCAAAATTGTGCAGCATTGCACGCCGCCCGCTGATATCGCTGTTGGCAGGCACGAAAAACAGCCAGATCCGGCGCCATCGCGGCGGAAATCCTGGTGTCTGGACCACTCTCGCATTGCAATAACAGCCAGCAAATTCGCTGATCCTGGCTGTTCTTTGCGTAGCAGCCAGCGCTTCAGACCTGCCCAAAGTATCACTCCATTGCGGCTATTTTGAGGTGGGCCGATCCGGCGACCTTCTCCCCTGAGTCTCGCCAGTGTGCAATCGCCGTTGTCCTATAAGATGGTTCTGGAAAATTCGGGTGGCCTCCTGGCGGCGCGATCATCCGCGCGGGGCCTCTCGGCTAGTCTGCCCAATTCCCGGATGGACAGTGCGCGAACGGGACTTCGGCAAGCAAACTGTCCTCAACCTGTAAGTATTGGCAAAACTTGCTATAATGCGTTTCCCCTACCGTGGTATAAGAAAAGCAACCATTTATATATAAAATTTTCCGATTTTCCTTTAACCATGTTGTCATTTCATAAATTGTACTCCACTGTGCCGGGAAAATATTGGTACTTACCTGATACCGGGCGGCGGTGCTTGGATAAGCGGTTGCACCGGTAACTAGGGGGAGCAAGTTATCGCACGATTCCATTTTCACCTAGAAAAGGGACGTCGGCGGCGCTCAATGTATTAAGGGCCTCGCCCAATCGTTTTGGTGATGCCGCATCGAACAACATTGCAGATGCATAGAATGACACGTTGAGCGCAGGCTCCCTCCCGGTGTTTTGATAATCCACACTGAGCTGCACATAATTCGGACGATCTCCCGCGCCTAGAATACCTTTGACACCTAGATTAATCGGGCTCAACCAAGCACGTCTCGACCGTTCATCGCTCGTTACAAATGCTCTCCATTGAATGATTGTGGAGGCGACCAAAGCGATAGTTGCTATGCCGATCAATAGAGTACCGAGAGCGTTCACAACGCCGGTACTTTGCGAAAATCGCTGCCATAACCATTTCGCGCCCGCTCCAACATACAGGAGGCGAACTGCCGTGTGCTTCCCAAGGGCTCGGAGCGCGCGCCAGATGCGGTCAACGTGCGGGGGCATGGGAATAGGTGTGCCTGTGGTGGCCTCGGTGTCAAAGCCCTGCGGCTGGTGAGGCTCCGCCAAGAAATCAGTCGCGCGGGGCTTCCGGGTTCATGCACCTACCGAAAGTCAACCTACAAAATTCCATACAACCCGGCGGAACATACACATTTTGTTAATTAATTAAAGCTTGTTTCCTGTTGTTCATACAATCGCAAATGATAAATTCGCATATATGTACTGCTTAATTTGCGCCTCTGTCAGAGTGGCGGCACGAAACCATTCCTACTCTCGCCACAAAGTGTTGCTCTAAGGTGGTGTTTGGGAAGCGGGAGAAAGTGCGCCAACACGTTTCCCCCGCTTCATCACAATGTGAGTGCTAAGCCATGAGAGTTCTCGGGCATAGCCTGCTCACAGCGCTGGCTCTAATCCTGATGACGGTTGCTCCCATCGTAACACACCAATTCAACAGGCTAATCGCCAGCCTTGCGCAGCTTTGTGCTTTTTTCGCAGAGCTGCTCAAGTGAGTGGGCAAGGGAAGGGGCGTCTAAATTTGGCGTCCCGACCCGCCTACCTGACCCGACCATAACAGTTTAGTGCGGCGAATCTAAGACGGTGTTTTTTGATCCTTTTGCTGGCGTGCGCACAAGTGCGCACAGAGTTCTCGTCAACATCTGTGTTTTGGCGGCTCGCCGAGGCTCGCTCCGCACAGCCGGATAAGCGCACCTTATGGAAAAATCTCGCAGAACCGACATTGTGGCGATTGCGCCGGTCGCAGGTGTAGCTGTGCGCCAGTTCTTGAAGCGTAGCGCCCTGCGTGCGCCGTCTGGTGGCCTCTTTCTGCTGTGCCGGTGTGCCCGTAGGTGCTGACGCGGGCATCGCCGAGCCGCGAGTCGTGGAGGGTCGCGCCGGGGCCGCCCACGGAAATCCGTTCTTAGCCCACGGGCACTGCCCAACTCCCCAGCGGATAAACCGGATTATCACGTAGACATCTCCCTCCTCCGAACAAGCGAAGGCCGATGCGGAGGCGGCGAGCCGCTGGAGTGCGACCAGTGCCTTCCGGCCACATGTCATCTGGACGTTGTCGGAAAAAAATCGGAGGATGTGTGAACCGGCTCACACCCAGGCTGATCGCGGCGAGCTATGGGGCTTCTCCGGCAGGCAGTCGGACATGTGATACGGAAGGGAACCTCGAAATGCACGGATTCGATACACGGGGCAGCTTCGTGCCGGCGGGAATATTGGTACCGGAGGGCCGGTTCGGTCGGCTGTTTCCCACTCTCGATGCGCGTCCCGCAACTGGCGATGCTCTCGCTGATCCTATGGGTGCGCCTGGCGGTCCAATGGATGCCGGTGCCACAGCTGGCGACGAATCGCATGACAGCAGGACGATACCGGCTGGCTTCACCTTTCTTGCGCAGTTCCTCGATCACGACCTCGACTTCGACCCCACATCGAGCATCGAACGTCAGGCTGATCCGAACGCAATTACGAACTTTCGCACGCCATCACTCGATCTCGATAACATCTATGGCGCCGGACCTGCGGCGACGCCGTACATTTACGACCAACCCGCGGCTGAACAGCTTTTGCTCGACCCGGCGAACCCGGACCTCGCACGCAATGCGCAAGGTAAGGCTTTGATCGGGGATCCGCGTAACGACGAGAATATGATTATCTCGCAGCTCGAACGCGCCTTCATGAGATGCCACAACGCAATCGTCGCCGGCTTGGAAGCAGGGACGTTCAGTGATGTATTCGGGAATCCGGCAAAAACAAATGAAGATACCACTGGCGGAGAGAGCACCGTATTTCTTGCAGCCCAGCAGCTGCTACGCTGGCACTATCAGTGGATGGTCATTCACGAGTTCCTGCCTTTGATCTGCGGCCAGCAGATTGTGGACGATATTCTGCGGAATGGGCCGCGTTTCTATCGTCCGTCCGAGAAACCGCAGCCCTACATTCCTGTCGAGTTTAGCGTTGCGGCTTATCGGTTTGGGCACCCGACGGTTCGGGCCTTCTACGACATCAACGCCGCGCATTTGGGCGTCCCGCTGTTCCCGACCAACCCTGCCGCACCGCCGCCAACACTTACAATGCGGACCGACCTTCGTAGCGGCCCGGTTGGCCCAGCGTTTCAGATCGATTGGGCACGGTTCTTCGACCGCGATCCCGCACATCCCCCACAGAAGGCTAAGCGCATCGAACCTCTGCTCAACACACTCCTGCTCGATCTTCCAAACGGGGTTATCCCGGCGAATGTAACCGTACCGCTGCGCTCGCTTGCGACGCGCAATTTGTTGCGAAGCGAGGCTCTGATGGTGCCATCTGGCCAGGACGTGGCTCGCGCGGTCGGAGCCAATGTGCTCAACGCGACAGGCCTGCGCTCTATCGCGGAGCAGGCCGGCAGCAACAGGCCACTTCCGCTTTCCGACGAACAACTGAATGACTGCTACCTCTGGTATTATTTGCTGGCCGAAGCTTTTCGAGATTCCAATGGCGATCGCTTGGGAGAAGTCGGAGCACGTATTGTTGCCGAGGTCTTCATTGGGATAATTGACGCCGATGGGATGACCTATCGGAATATGTTTCCCAAATGGACACCGACTTTGCCAAGCGCGTTACCAGGCACGTTTAGGATCGTCGATCTCTTGAACCTGGCGGGCGTTTGACCGAATTGATGGGCACGGGCCTGGCTTTGGGACAAGAGCGGCGAGCTCAATAACGCCAGGCCCTGGGACGGCGAAACCGGTCTATGAAATGTGTTCCGGCGGCGCAAAGCTGCGCCGTTTTTCCGCATGAATTTCGGTCATACCTTGCGGCAAAGGTAACCCCTTGATCGGCAAGGGGCAGGAGAATTTGCCGAATTGCTTGAATTGTGCACAAAGCCGGTTGGGGAACGCTGCCTGAAATTTCATACGCATTCATCTATCCCTTTGACGAAGGGATCTCGGCTTCGTAGTAGATCACATGGAAGTTTTCTTGATCTGATGGCGGCGTGAAATATCGCGTAACCTCATCGAACCGGTCTTCGCTGACAAAGCCGAAATAGAGTCCTTCCGGCTTAGTCTCATTGCGCAAGCGCAGTCGCGCTTTGCACGATTCATCGGACGCGACGATATAATGCAGCACATGGTCGGCACTGGCGCTTTCGAATATCGATCGAGCCCAGGCACGGTCGTTCGGCGTGTTGCCGGCGAAATCGAACACGATCGGCACACCCAACTGAAGCAGCCGGACAGCAAGGGGAGCCAAGGCGGCTTTCAGCCGCTTTGAATGACGCACATGGTCGGCCAGACTGTTGATCTCCGCATCGAGACGCGTCAGCCATTCGTCCTCGCCGAACAGGACCGCTGCGTGACGCGCCGCCAGTTCGCGCGCCAACGTCGTCTTGCCTGACGCGGCTTTTCCGCAAATGAAGTGCAACGTAGCCATCAGCCGAACCTACCATCCGTCGATCCGTTGAAAGAGTCCGCGCTCTGACGCGCAGGTGCACCAGCTTCACGCCGGAGCCCGACCCGATCAATTGCTGTTTCGGAGTGCCCGATCATCAAATTGCCAAATTATTATCGTAACCTGCGGCGAGATGGCGGCCCGCGACGGGCCGCTTTGCCACAGAGGAGATGGGGCAGGGCTGTAAGTTCCCTGCAGAAACAGCCAGCGAGGGGCACCCATCCGTGCGCCACGCCTGCAAAACGTCGCTGCGCCCCGCCTGCGAGGCCCCTGGTCTTACCTTTGATCATACACTCCTTTAACCGCGCGGCCATCTTGCCTATAGTGCATGCATCAATTGATTAATGGAAATTGCATGGACCGCCGCATCGACGCCCACATCGCCCGGACCCAATTCGGGCAAATTATGGACCTCGCGACCAAAAACAACGAACGCTTCATCGTCGATAGGCACGGTGAGCCTGCCGTTGTCATTATGAGCGTGCAGGATTTCATCCGCACCGCCGCGCCGCCGCCCGACTGGCTGCAGAAAGCCTGGAGCGGTGCCAAACGGCGCGGGTCGACACTCTGGCGCGCGCCCATATCGACGCCGAAATTAGCGCGCATCGGCGCAACAAGGACCCCGACGCTCCCGGCGGGGCGAAGTGATCCGGGCGGTTATCGACACGAATGTGCTGGTTTCCGGCCTTATCTTCTCCCGCGGGCAACGAGGCGTTGATCCTGCTGGCCATTCATCAAGGGCTACTGCGGCCCTGCTTCTCGGAGGACATCCTCGAGGAATACGCGGGCGTGCTCGCACGGCCAAAATTCGCGTTTTCGCCGGACGATATCGACGGGGTGCTTGCAATGTTCCTCAGCCAGGGGGAACTCTTTCTGCCGGACGTTTCAGCGGACACCTCATCCGATCCGGCCGACACCAAGTTCCTGCATTGCGCGCACGCTGCCCAAGCGGACTATCTCGTCACCGGCAACAAGCGCGATTTTCCGCAGGCATCCTATGGCCTGACACGCGTTGTGAGTGCCGGGCAACTGCTCGAACGGATTACATTCGAGATCTGACGTTGAGCCAGTTCGTCCCTTTCAGTCGCCGGCGCTCGCTGACGTCGTGGCGGCCGCCATCGGTCGTGCGATGTCTTCGCCCATGGGGGCCTGCGCTGCCGCGCGCAGATCGCCCAGCCGAATGGACCGCGGCCTCGGAGCTGCCCGTTTGCCGCCCAATGGGCCCCCTGGGCCTATGCGACCCCGTGATCCTTGAACCAGGCCAGCATTCTCGCCCAGCCGTCCTTGGCGGCGTCGGCGCGGTAGCTCGGCCGGTAGTCGGCGTTGAAGCCGTGCGGGGCGTCGGGGTAGACCTTGAATTCACAGGTCTTGCCGGCCGCTTTGCACGCCGCCTGGCGCTTTTCGATCGTCTCTTGCGGGATGCTCTGATCGGCGCCGCCATAGAGGGCGAGGACCGGGCATTTCACATCGGCGGCGATGTCGAGCGGGTTCTTTGGCGTCAGCTCGCTCGGCTTGCGGTCGGACCCGTACCACGCGACCGCGGCCTTCAGATCGGGGTTGTGTGCGGCATACATCCAAGTCGCCCACCCACCCCAGCAGAAGCCGGTCACCGCGAGCTTCGTGGTATCTGCCTTGCCCGAGGCCTTGGCGTAGGCGACCGCCGAGTCGAGGTCGGACATCACCTGATCGGTCGGGACCTTCACGACGATCTTCTGGATCAGCTCCTGAATGTCGCTGATCTCCGCCGGGTTCCCCTGCCTCGCATAGAGCTCCGGAGCGATCGCGAAATAGCCGGCCTTGGCGAGCCGGCGGCAGATGTCCTTGATGTGCTCGTGCACGCCAAAGACTTCCTGCACCACGAGTACGGTCGGGAAGGGCCCGCCCTGCGCCGGCATCGCGCGATAGGCCGGGATCGATCCGTCGGCAACCGGAACCTTGACCTCGCCCGCGTCCAAGCCGTTCGTGTCGGTCGTGATCGTCTCGGCCGAGACCGGCTGCATCGACAGCGCAAAGCCGGTAATGAGCGACGTCATGACAAACCCGCGCCGGCTCCATTGCGTGCGGGTCGAGAATCCTTCCAATCCGATCTCGGGCGCGTCCATCTGTTCCTCCCTCTGATTTCGCAGCGAGCCGCGGAAAGGGTAATTTCCTGTTCCCAGCCCCGCTCAGCAAGGGCTCATCACCGAAGAGTGACCGCTCAGTAATCGTAATTGTAGTTGAGGCCGATGCCGGTGCTGCCGGATTGGCCGGCCTCGCCTTGGACCGTCAGATGCGGGCGCAACTCGATTTCCACCGTGACCTTGCTGGTCGGCGGCGAGAGCCCCTGGCTGACGCCGACGGAAACCCCCGGCGCGACGTATTTCCCAGCGCTGAGCGCGGTGCCGCCGGTGGCAGAACCGGTCGTTGCCCGCGGGTTGAGGGTCGTGCTCGCCGGGCCGCTCGGGCCCGAGCCGAGCCTGAACCAGTCGAGGCCGAGGCCGCCGCGCAAGCGGTCGAGGACACCGGGACCGCCGCCCGCGAGGGCGCCGGCCGCCGCGGCCAGCTGGATCCCTTCTCCGGCCGAGATCTGGCCGACCCCGCGGTTGAACAAGACGCGCGCCAGGATCTCGTCCTGCGGCACGGAGGGTGTCGAGGACAAAGTGATCTTCGGCGCCGAGGCGGGTCCGCTGATGTTGACCTGTGCCGTGATGTCGGCGGCGCTCGCCTCGGCGACGATATCGAGCACCGGGTCGAGCTTTGGGCTGCCATCGAAGGTGATCGCGCCTCGGGTCAAGGTGAAGGTCTTCCCGAGCAAATCGACGCTGCCGCGGATCTGCGTCAGAGTCCCGGCTATCACCGGAGCGGCGCTCGTCCCGGTGATCGTGAGGCGGCCGCGCCATTCGCTCTCCAGCCCATGCCCCCGTACGAAGATGTTTCCGGGCATGTCGAGAGCGATGTCGAGGGCCGCGGGAAGCGCCGGTTGATCGTCGGCGGCGGCGGGCTGAGCTGGCTTGCCGCCTTTGCCATTTTTTTCGACGACCTTCAGCACCACCACATTAGGCGGCAGGCTTTCCGGCAGGCTGATGTCCGCGCGATCGACGGTGAGCGGCGCGGTGACTTTCGGCGCCGTCAGTGGACCGGCGATGGCCACTGTTCCGCTCGCCGTAGCGACCGCCTCGTCGCGTGCGGCGACCCGGAAATTGGCGAGCGTCGCGGAGAGTTGTGCGCTTGGGCCTGTCCGACCGCTCAAAACAACGTTGCCCTGCGCCTTCAGGCTTCCGTTCGCACTGTCCGCCGCCGAGAACGAGGTCAGCGTGAAGCGGTCGTGGTCGCCGACGAGTTCGGCTTGCATGTTGTTCAGGACTGCTCCTGTTGCGAAATTCTCGTAATGCCCGTCGGAGAGCTTGAGACTACCCCTCGCAGCGGGCGATGCGACCGTGCCGCCCACGGCGGCGTCGGCCGCGAAGTGACCGCTGGCCCGGTCCTCGCCCAATGGCAGCAGATCGGCCAGGTGCTCGATCTGTCCGGCGCCCTGGACCTGTAGCGCGAGCCGGCCGTCGGGCGGCACCGAAATCCCGAGCGGGGCGGCGGTCAACAGCAGCGGAACCGAGCCCGTCATCATGACTTGATCCCCTTCGAGCCCGGTGACCTGCCCTTTGACATCGAGATTGCGGCCGTTCCAACTGCCGTCGACCGCGAGCCCCAGACCCTTCAGCCGCGAATGTCTCGACGAGGCGACGGTAAGTTCGCGGGCATTCACCGAAATATGGCCTTGCGGAGCGCGAAACGTTCCGCCGAGGGTCGCGTCCGCGTTGAGGGTGCCGCGCACCCTGCGGTAGCCGGCGAGGCGCGCCGCAGAGGCGATCGGCAGGTTGGCCGCATTCAAAGCGAGCGACACCGAGTCCCCCCGCACTCCGCCGCTGCCGGTGATCCGACCGTTGCCAAAATCCAATGCGAGACCGGAAAACGATAAGTCTCCACCATTTTTGGCGAGCGTGAGCGGCTGCTCGAGAAACAGGCGCTCGCCACCCAAGGATCCAGCGAGCCGGTTGAGACGGAGGTCGGCGCGGCCCGGTTCGAGCGCGCCGTCACCCGCCAAGGCGACCGTCAGGGGCTGGCCCTTGGCATCCCCCTGGAACACAAAGCGGCCCGGCCGCGGCGCATCCAAGCTCAGGGTCGCCGTGGCCAACTCGGCCGCGCCAAAACCGGCGTTGCTCAGCGACAGCCGCGCGCTCCCCGAGGGAGCACGCAAGATGTCGGCGAAACGTGCCGTTGCCGTGAGGCGGCCCGCCGCGATCCGTGAAGATCCGGCGCCGGCGGCGAGTTTGGTTCCGTTCACCGAGATATCGACCAGCTGCCCGCCGGGCGCGTCCAATCCGACGCCGAACTCCACACTCCCGCCGAGTGGTGTGCCGGCGAGCTTGGACCAAGCGGCGAGATCGGCCGACCGGCCGGCGACCGAACCTCGCATCAGGCCGGTGTCGAGGGCGATCCGAAGACTGCCTTCGATCGTGCTGTCCGCCGCAATCAGCCGGAAACGCGGCAGCACCAGCTCGGAATTCCTGTTCAGCTCCGCGGCGAGCGCCAGTTTTCCGTCGAGTCCATAGGCACGGAACGTGCCGTCGACCGACGCCTTTGGGTCGGAGAGGTCCGCAACTTGCGCTGCGAGACGCAGCCGATCGAGTTTGGCGCCGGCAGCGGTGAGCTCGACGCCAGCAATATCGCCGCTGACCTGTAAATGTTCGACCGGTCCGGCAAAATTGAGCTGTGCGGAGACCGACCCCATCAGGTCGGTGCCGAATGCCGCGCCGAGCGGCTTCACCTGCGGCAAATCGAGCGCGAGCGCCCCGGTCAGCTCGTTCGATGCGGGAACAAACCGCGCGTCGCCGGAGAGGCTCGCGGCGGCGCCGGTGACGGCCAGCCGGTCGAGGGTCAGGACCTCGGCGTCGTCGCGTTCGATTGCGCCGGTGATCGTAGCCGCGCCGCCGAGCAGTGCGTCGGCGGCCGCGATCCCGGTCCTCAGTTCCTTTGCCGAGCCGGACACCGTCGCCGTGAAACCGGCGGCGCCTTTGCGCTCGGCGTTCGCTTCGAGCTCGACCGAGCCGGCCAACGGATGGCCGGCGAAGCCGGAAAATGGGCGAAGATCGGCGATCGTCAGACCGGCGCGCCCCTCGATCGCTCCGCTTTCCGTCAATTGCCCCGAACCTGTAAGGGCAACGCCGGCGCCCGCCGCGGAAAGTTGCGTCAGGTCGACGGCGCGTCCATCACGAGCAGCGGTGGCGGCAAGAGACCAAGCGATGTCGCGCCCGAGTTCGGGAGGTACCGCGACCCCGTCCGGCGGTGCCAGCCCGAGGATTCGACCCGTTGCCGCCAGGTCGATGCGAGTTTCGGGATTGTCGAGAGCACCAGTCGGGCTTGCTCGGATTTCGGCCTCGACGTGCTCTGCTCCGGAGGAGGCGAGGCGGGTTCCATCGATCGACAAATTCAGCTCGAGCGATGGCCGGCTCTCGGTGCCGGTCACCGACGCCGTGAGAACGGCCGAGCCGCCGAGCGGCTGGCCAAGCAAACCCGAAAGCACCGAGAGCTCCGGGAGATTGGCGCGCAAATCCGCCGCAACGGCTTTTTCCGGGCCGCCAATCGCGAAGTGGCCCGTCAAGCTGCCTACTGCGAGCTCGACGGAGAGCGGATCGACCACGATCCCGACGCCGAATTTCGCGTCGCATGGACAGTGCGACCTGATCGCCGACTAGCGGCGCGATCTCGGTCGGGAGCAGCGGGGCAAACCCCGCCGTGCCCGATATCCCGAGAATGGTCTTCATCCGCCGCGGCGAGCGTCAGATCCGCCTCAAAATGGGCAAGCACACCAGCCGAGGCGTTCAATCGGCCGCGCCAATCTGCAAGCGGTCCGCTGCCGTTTAGCGAAAACGCCAGAGGCAAGCGGTCAGTGCGCCCGAGCAGCCGGTCCAGCAGCACGCCGGTGGGCTCGGTGGCGTCGAGCCGGAGGCTCAGCACCGGGGCATCGCCCGCGATCTCCATCGCCAACAGGATGTTCCCGGCCGAGTTGTCGATGCGGTGCAGGTCGAGCGCAATATGCGCCTTGCCGTTCGCCAGCTCGGCGCTTCCCTCGACGGTCGCAGCGACGTTCTCACCCAGCACCGGCGGTGCGAGCGTGATCCTGCCGATCGACAGCCGGTCGAGGGCGAGGCCGATCGGAACCCGCGGCACCCTGAGGTAGTCGATGAAAGGCGTCGTCGATGGCGCGGTGGTCAGTCGCGCCATATCGACCTCGGTGATCGTCAATGACCGGATATGCGCCTTCCCGGTCAACAGCGCCGATGGCGACATGTCGAGGCCAGCGTCATGCACGGTCAGATAGGTGCCGTCGCGATCACCAATGTCGATCCGCTCGACAGTCATGTTGAACGGGACAAATCCTTTGAGGCGGTGGATCGCTACGGCGAAATCCGGATCACTGACCGCTTGCGCGATCTCTCTCTCGACCCAGGCTTTGCCAACTCGCGTCTGCAGCATCCCCAAAACCGCGGCGAGCACAGCGATCAGTACACCGAGCGCGCCACCGAGCCAGCTAAGCAGTCTGAAAATACCACTCATCAGGCCTGCCCTCCCTCTCGGGCGCACTCGCCGGTAGAAACCACACCCGCCTCGCTGCGCTCGGTACCCTCCTAGGGCTCCATTTCGAGCTTTGCAAGCCGGGGGATGCCGGGCCTATTCTCTCGCCGAATTCTCAGCGCAAAACGGAGGAAGCAATGACGGTTGTGCGGGCAGGTGCACGGGCCACCAGGCGCGGCGCGGCGGAAAACTTTACAGGCGAAGTGTTTCAAGACGAGGTGCTCGTCGGCCAGGCGCCGTCGCGCATGCGGGCTACGGTCGTCTCGTTCACCCCGGGCGCCCGCACCGGGTGGCACTCCCATCCGGTCGGCCAGACGCTCTATTGCCTCTCCGGCGTCGGCCGCATCTGCATCGGCAAAGGATCGCGGCCGCAAGCGATCTATCCGGGCGACACCGTGATGATCCCGCCCGATACAATGCATTGGCACGGCGCCGCTCCGGACCGCCTGTTCGCCCATCTGGCGATGTCGGAAAATGGCGAGCAAGGTCAAGGCACGAGTTGGGCCGAGCACGTCAGCGACAGCGATTACCAGATGGACCCCGTCACCGCCTGACGGAGGGCGGTTCAGCCGAGAGTCCCCGCTGCGCGCAGCGCGGCGATCTCGGCCGGTTCGAGCCAGCCGGCGAGGGCGGCTTCGGCGCCGTCGCCGCGGCCCGGCGGCTGGGGTGGGATGGGCAGGTCGGGTACCGTACGGCTGAACCGCGGCGCGGGCGCCGGCTGCGCGATCCCGTCGATCTCCACATAGGTTTGCCGCGCCGCGTTGTGGGGGTGCAGCGGCGCCTCGTCGGTTGTCAGCACCGGCGCGAAGCAGGCGTCGGTGCCTTCGAGAAGCGCGCACCATTCTTCGCGCGTCCGGGTCTTGAACAGCGCAGCCAGCCGGGCTTGCGCCTCCGGCCATTGTGCGCGGTCCATTTGCAGCGGCATCGCCGCCGGATCGATATCGAGGCGCCTCAGCAATTCGGCGTAGAACTTGCCCTCGATTGGGGCGATCGAGATCCACCGCCCGTCGGCGCATTCGTAAACATTGTAGAAATGCGCGCCGGTATCGAGGTGGTTGGTGCCGCGCTCATGCGTCGCGAGGCCAGAGGCAATCAGGCCGTGAAAGGCCGTCATCAGCGAGGCGGCGCCGTCGACCATCGCGGCATCGACGACCTGGCCGCGCCCCGAGCGCTGCGCCTCGATAATGCCGCAGACGATGCCGAAAGCCAGATAGAGGGCGCCGCCCGCGAAATCGCCGATCAGGTTCAAGGGCGGGGTCGGCGGCTGCCCGCTCCGCCCGAAGGCGTGCAACGCGCCGACCAGCGAGATGTAGTTGATGTCGTGCCCCGCCGCGTGAGCCAGCGGCCCCTTCTGCCCCCAGCCGGTCACCCGGCCGTAAACGAGACGCGGATTGCGGGCGAGGCAGTGATCGGGGCCGAGGCCGAGCCGCTCGGTGACGCCGGGGCGAAAACCCTCGATCAGCGCGTCAGCGCGCTCGACGAGGCGCAACGCGAGAGCCTCCCCGTCCGGGCTCTTCAGATCGAGCGCCAGTGCCCGGCGGCCGCGCAGCAAAAGGTCGTAGCGCAGCTCACGCATCAGGCCGAGATCGCTCGGCTCCGGCCGGTCGATGCGCAATACCGTCGCGCCCAGATCGGCGAGCAGCATCGCGCACATCGGCCCAGGCCCGATACCGGTGAGCTCCACAACCTTGATGCCGGCGAGCGGTCCCACATGCACCTCCGTTAGAGCTCAGCCGCGGCGCTCGGCTCGCCGCAGGAAATCGATGAAGATGGCGGCCAACAGACCCTCCTTGGCGTTCCACTCCTCGAGCGCGACATCGAGGTCGGGGCGGTCCTCGGTCAGGACCTCGTGATATTCGCTGTTCGGCATCAGCCGATGCGCTGCCTGACCAGGCGCGCGCGGGTGCACCAGGTCGTTCCCGGGGATGATGCAAGCGGGCATTGTCAGCGAGCGCAGATTGGTGGGGCTCAGTCCAATTACCGGATGATGCGCCCCCTCGTTGAAGGCGCGCCGCCACTCTTCCATGATCCCGATGAAGCGCTGCGGATCGAGCGCCGCCAGCCGCGCGCGGTTGGCCGGGTTGGCAAGGATCACCTCGCCGAAATGCTCGGTGCGGCACACCGCCTCCATGCCGCCTTGCCGCGCGGCAGTGATGAACTGAGTGTAGTAATTCTCGACCAAACGCTGGGCCGCATGGGCACCGCCGGTCACCCGCCACAGCAACAGCCCGCGCACATCGGCCGGATGCCGCAGCGCCATCAGCAGCGCCAGCCGGCAGCCGGAAGAGCTGCCGCCGATATAGGCGGGCAGCGCGTCGAGCTGCGACAACAAAGCGCGGAGATCCTCGGCCCAGATCTCGTTCTCGGAACTGCCGCCATCGAACGAGACGCCGGAGGCGCCGCAATTGCGCCGGTCATAGACGAGCACCCGGCACCCCGCGTCGGCGAGCTTCTCGCCGAGCGATTTGACCCCTGCAAGGGCGCGCCTGCCGCCGGGCTGGAGCGCCACCCATGGCCCGCGCTCGCCCAACACTTCGTAATTAATGTCGACACCGCGGACGGTAGCGACCGGCATGGCTCTCCTCCATGGTCGAATTTCGTAACTATATCATCCTAGCCGACAACCACCGGATCCGGAGAGGAATGATGAGCCGCGACGAGATCCTGCAGCTCCTCGACCGTTACGCGCTTTTGGCGGCGGCATGATCCGGGAAGAGCTCGTTTTTGTTGCGACCTGCGACATCTCGGGCCTGGCGCGCGGCAAGGGCTTTCCGGCGCGCGAATTGCCGGCGCGGCTCAAAAAGGGCGTCGGCTGGACCGGCAGCAATCTGATGATGTCGCCCTTCGGGCCGATCTGGGATACGCCTTTCGGCACCGCCGGCGATTTCATGATTGTGCCCGACCCGTCAGTCGAAGTGCGGGTCGATTTCGCCGACGGGTCGGCGATCGAGCATTTCTTCTTGGGCGACATCTGCAATACCGACGGCAGCCCCTGGGAGTGCTGTCCGCGGGATTTCCTGCGGCGCGCCGTCAAGCAACTCGACGACTTGACGAGCCTGAGGCTCGTGGCGGCGTTCGAGCAGGAATTCCTCTACACCGGCGTATGCGAGAGACCCGGCGACGCCTACGCCCTCGGCGCCTTCCGCCGCCAGGACGGCTTCGGCGAGACCTTTACCGCCGCGTTGCGCGCCGCGGGCGTGGTTCCCGACACGTTTCTCGCCGAATACGGCCCGCGCCAATTCGAGGTGACGGTGATGCCGCAACCCGCGCTGACCGCTGCCGATCATGCGGTCATCACGCGTGAGATGGCGCGCGCCACCGCGCATCGGCTGGGCCATCGCGTGATCTTCTCGCCAAAGCCCGATCCTGAGCTGGTGGGCAACGGCGTGCACATCCACATGAGCCTCGTCGACGCCGCGGGCCGGCCGGCGACCTACGCCCCCGACGAGCCGATGGAGCTCAGCAAGCCGGCGCAGCACTTCTGCGCCGGCGTGTTGCACCATATGCCCGCGATCTGCGGGATAACCGCGCCCTCGCCGGTTTCCTATCTTCGGCTGACCCCAAATGCCTGGGCGCCGACGGTCATCGATCTGGTGCGGCAGGACCGCGGCGCCACTCTGCGCATCTGCCCGACTTTCGCTGCCGCGATGCCGAGCGAACTGATGCGCCAGTTCCACGTGGAGTTTCGCGCCACCGACGCCGCGGCGAGCCCCTACCTCTCCCTCGGGGCTGTGATTTTCGCCGGGGTCGACGGCATCCGCCGCGGGCTGGAGCTGCCGACATCCGGCCCGCCGGAGCACCTGCCCCACTCTCTGCCAGAGGCGCTGGACCGGCTCACCGCCAGCCAGACGGTAGCCGGGTGGTTCGGCCCGACCCATTTCGACGCCTACATGAGGTTCAAGCGCGTCGAGGCGGAAAAGGTCGCCGGGCTGTCGCCTACCGAGCTCTGCACCCGCTACGCCCAAGTCTATTGATGTCCGAGGCAGCGCTGCTCGAACCCGACGAGCCGGACCCGGTTACGCTCGCGAACGAGTCGGGAGGTTCGGTTTTCTTCCTCACCTGCGAACATGCGGGGCGCACGTTCCCTCGCCGGCTCGGCAGGCTCGGTCTGTCGGAGGCCGAGACCTTACGGCACATTGCATGGGATATCGGCATCGGCGCGGTCGGGCGCGAACTTTCGCAGCTGTTGAATGCGGCGGTGATCCTGCAGACTTATTCGCGCCTGGTGATCGACTGCAACCGCGACCCCAATGTCCCAAGCTCGATCCCGGAGATCAGCGAGGACACCGAAATTCCTGGCAATCACGGCCTTACCGAGGCGGACAGGGCAGCCCGGGTGGATGCGATCTTCCGCCCCTATCACAATGCGATAGCCGCGGCTTTGGACCGGCGCGCGGCGGCGGACCGTCCCTCGGTGCTGGTGGCATTGCACAGCTTCACACCGCTTTTCAAAGGCGTCTCGCGGCCATGGCACGTCGCGGTGTTGTTCAACCGCGACCCTCGGCTGGCGCATGCCCTCGCAGAACTGCTGCGCGCCGAAGGCGACCTGATGGTCGGCGAAAACGAGCCGTACCGGGTCAGCGACCTGACCGACTACACCGTCCCGGTGCATGGCGAACGCCGCGGTCTGCCGCATGTCGAGATCGAGATCCGCCAGGATTTGATCACGGACGCGGCAGGCCAAAGGGAATGGGCCGAGCGTCTGGCTCGCCTCTTGCCCGCCGCCTACGCCGCGTTCCTGCGCCGATGAGCGCACTGAGCCGCGAGGTCCCGATCCACCCGGCCCACGCCGCATTGCTGATCATCGACGTCCAGAACTACTGTGCCGGGACGGAAGCCGGGAAAACCGAGTATTTCCATCGGAGCCTGCGTGGAACCGTGGTGCCCAATATCAGGCGCTTGCAGACCGCCTGTCGGAGCGGCGGCATCGAGGTCATGTATTCGGCGATCGAGAACCTGACCCGCGACGGCCGCGACCGCAGCCTCGACTACAGGATCTCTGGCATCGACGTGCCGTGCGGCTCGTGGGAGGCGCAAATGCTCGACGAGATCGCGCCGGCCGATGACGAGATGATCTTCCGCAAGACGTCGAGCAGTGTCTTCATCTCGACCAACATCGATTATGTCTTGCGCAATCTTGGGGTACGGTCCCTGATCGTAGCGGGTCTAATGACCGATCAGTGCGTCGAGAGCGCCGTCCGCGACGCCTGCGATCTCGGCTATCTGGTCACCCTCGTGACCGACGCCTGCACGACCACGAGCGCCGAGCGCCACGAACAGTCGCTGATCGGCATCCGCGGCTATTGCCGCCAGCGCGATGCAGACGCCCTGCTCGCCGAAATAGCAGCACTCCCAGGGTCGCGTTGAGCGAGGGAGGAAAGGCAAATAGCTTTGCCGATCAAGTATGCCCGCGGCCTGATCCGCTTGCATTCATGGGGGGTTATGGCGCGTTTGCGCGCCTCCGGCGGTTTCGCGGCGCAGCCAGGTTACCGAGGCGAATGCGCCGAGCCACGAGCCGGTTGCTGCAAACACGACGTAGATCGCATTCTCGGTGTAACTGATCACCGCGAATGCAGACAATAAGTACCAGATGGCGCTCCAGTTTGCCGCCCGGACTCGGCGCCTGCCACTCACCGCCGCATTGAAGAAAACATAAGCGGCGTCGGTGGCAGCGGTGGAGACGAGAACGCCCAACGCGATCAGCGGGTGGACACCAAAGATCATGCAAGGATCTCCCTTTGTTGGGCCGTGAGTGACTGGGTCGGGAGGCACTGGCGATGCGTTTGGTTTTGACCCGCGATCACTGGCACGCCTGCGCCAGCTAACCTGTCTTACCCCTCTTTCTTTCGTGCTCCATAGCCGCCCGCAAGATGGCGTTTATCCGGGTTTGATAGCGAGGGTATTGCCTGAAATGTTCGAGCACGTCTTGATCGAGCCGGATGCTGATCTGTTGTTTCGGCTGGGGGATAATGAGGTTTGCCGAAGCGAACCAATCGGCATCGACAATCGGTGCCGCATCCGGATCATCGCGAATGTCGGCCTCAATTTCCTCTGCTGTTTTCGCATCGAAGCGCGACCAGTCAGTTCTACGGCGCTCCACCCCGCCGCCCCGCTTCTTCGCTGAAGAGTGCTCTTTCACGGGGATTTGCCTTTCGAGCAGAAATGATGCGGCGCGTCGCTTCACGCCATGTATAAACAACGGCCAGTACCCTGCCTTCAACTTCGCCAAAAGCCAAGAATCTGACCTCTCCATAATTCCGTCGGTTGTCGACTCTCTCGAATACCGAGCCTGCCCAGATCTGCGAAGCGGTTGCGAAATCCACTCCGTGTTTCTGAATGTTCTGCTCCTCCTTTTTGAGGTTCCAGTCGAAGGGAGGCATAGCCATTCCTCAATATGAGATTGAGGTTCATTTGCCAAACGCCCCTTCGGCTCCTGAACAGAACGGTCACGGCGGCCTGCCGTACGGCGCGCACTCGAATGCCGTGACGTACAATTGTATATGCGTTTGTATCACGGCGGGTCAATAGGAGGAGACGCGGCCGACACCTACGGACGCCGATTGTTGCTCTCGGGAGGAACAGATAGCCTGCTCGATCCGCCTTATACCTTGCTGAGGCACCGCATGCCGCTCGACGATTTCCCAAGCCCTGCTTTCGAAACACGGTTGCGGCGCGAGATCCGGGGCGAGGTACTGTTCGACGCGTTCAGCCGCGGGCGATACAGCACCGATGCGTCGATCTACCAGATCGAGCCGTTGGGCGTCGTCGTGCCAAAGAGCTGTGAGGATGCCGCAGCGGCGATTGCGATCGCGCGTGAGGAGGGCGTGCCGGTGTTGCCGCGCGGTGGCGGCACATCGCAATGCGGGCAGACCGTGGCGCGGGCGTTGGTCATCGATTGCAGCAAATATCTCGACCGGGTGATCGCGGTCGATGTCGAGGGCTGGCGGGCCCGGGTCGAACCGGGAGTCGTGCTCGACCGGCTCAACCGGCTGTTGCGCAAGGACAAGCTTTTCTTTCCGGTCGATCCGTCGACCGCGAGCCGCGCGACGATCGGCGGCATGACCGCCAACAACAGCTGCGGCTCGCGCTCGCTGCGCTACGGCAACATGGTCCACAATGTGCGCGGCGTCGATGCGTTGCTCGCCGACGGCACAACCGCGTATTTCGGCGAGGTGCCCGGCAACTTCCCAGCTGATTCCAATGGCAGCGCCATGCCGGAGCGTTATCGCGAGCTGGTCCGCCGCATGCGCGATTTGCACCGACGCGAGGCCGAGGAGATCGAGCGGCGCTTTCCGAAAGTGCTGCGGCGGGTCGGCGGTTACAACATCGACAGCATCAGCGACAGCGGCCACAACATGGCGCGCCTGCTCGTCGGCTCCGAAGGCACGCTCGCCTTCTTCAACGAGATTGAGCTCGACTTGCAGCCGATCCCGGCGCACCGGGTCCTCGGCATCTGCCATTTCCCGAGCTTCTACGGCGCGATGGCTGTGACCCGGCGGATCGTCGAGCTCGGCCCCAGCGCGGTCGAGCTGGTCGATCGCACGATGATCGATTTGTCGCGCGACATCCCGATGTTCCGCCCGGTGGTCGAGCGCTTTGTGCAAGGCGAGCCCGCGGCGCTGCTGTTGACCGAATTCGCTGGCGACGACCCGCCGGAAAACCTGCGGCGGCTCAAGGCCCTGGTCGCATTGATGGGCGATCTCGGTTTCCCCGGCGCCGTCGTCGAGGCGGTCGACCCTGCCTTCCAGCAGGCGGTCTGGGAGATCCGCGCGCAAGGCCTCAACATCATGATGTCGATGAAGGGCGACGGGAAGCCGATCTCGTTTCTCGAAGATTGCGCGGTCAGGCTCGAAGACCTCGCCGACTACACGGACCGTCTCACGCGCATCTTCGAGAAGCACGGCACTTACGGCACCTGGTACGCGCACGCCTCGGTCGGCTGCCTGCATGTGCGGCCGGTGCTCAATCTGAAGCAGGAGCTCGAGGTCAAGAAGATGCGGGCGATCGCCGAAGAGGCCTTCGCGATGGTGCGCGAATACAAGGGGTCGCACTCGGGCGAGCACGGCGATGGCCTCGTGCGCTCCGAATTTCACGAGGCGATGTTCGGCTCGCGCATGGTCAGCGCCTTCGAGGAGGTCAAGGACGCCTTCGACCCGCAGGGCCTGTTCAACCCGGGGAAGATCGTGCGGGCGCCGAAGATGGACGACCGCAACCTCTTCCGTTTCAAGCCGGACTACCGACCATTGCCGGCGGATACGGCGCTCGACTGGTCGGAATGGGGCGGCTTCGCTGCGGCTGCCGAGATGTGCAACAACAACGGCGCCTGCCGCGCCCGCGATGCCGGCGTCATGTGCCCTTCCTATCGTGCGACCGGCGACGAGCAGCATCTGACCCGCGGCCGCGCCAATACATTGCGGCTGGCGCTGACTGGACAGCTCGGCCCCGAGGCGCTGGTTTCGGAAGACATGCGCGAGACGATGGCGCTGTGCGTCTCCTGCAAGGGCTGCAAGCGAGAATGCCCGACCGGCGTCGACATGGCGCGCATGAAGATCGAATTTCTGCACCACTACCGGAAACGGCACGGCCTCACGCCTCGCGACCGGCTGATCGCGTATTTGCCGCGCTATGCGCCCTATGCCGCGCGCATCGCGCCGCTGTTGAACCTGAGGAACCGCGTCCCGGTGCTGGCCAAGTTCGGGGAGCGGAGGTTCGGGTTCAGCGCTCAACGAAAGTTGCCGCGCTGGTCCAGCCGCCCTTATCGCGGAGAGTCATCCGGGAGTGGGTGCGAGGTCGTGCTGTTGGCCGATACCTTCAACCGCTATTTCGAGCCGGAGAACGCGCGTGCGGCCGAGCGGGTGCTGACCCGCGCCGGCTATCGCGTCGTCAGCCCCGACCCGGTGAAGGGCCGCCCGCTCTGTTGCGGCCGGACTTTTATTTCGGCTGGTCTCATGGATGAAGCGCGGCACGAGGCCCGCCGCATGCTGGACGCCCTCAGCCCTTATGTCGAGGCCGGAACGCCCGTCCTCGGGCTGGAACCGTCCTGCCTGTTGACATTGCGCGATGAATTTTCGGCGATCTTGCCGGGTGCACAGACCAAGGCGCTCGCCGAGCGCGCTCAGCTTTTCGAAGAGTTCGTCGAGAGTGAGCGCGCGGCGGGACGTTTTGAGCTGAGGCTGACCCCGATGGAGAGCAGGACCGTATTGGTGCACGGGCATTGCCACCAGAAGGCCTTTGGAGCGCTCGGGGCTGCGGTGAAGGCCTTGCAGCTGATCCCCGGCCTCGCTGTCGAGAGCTTCGACTCGACCTGTTGCGGCATGGCTGGATCCTTCGGCTACGAGGCCGAACACTACGAGATGTCATTGAAGATCGGCGAGCTCGGCGTGTTGCCGAAGATGCGCAGCGCGCCTCCCGATACGCTGCTCACCGCCAACGGTACGAGCTGTCGGCACCAAATCGCCGATGCCGCCGGCCGCGAAGCCCGCCATCTCATCCGCATCTTCGACGAAGCCTCTGCCGGAGCATGACGGTGGAAGAACTCGATATTGTCTTCGATCCACTGCCACCCGAACCGTTGACCCGGTTCGTCACCGAGAGTCTCGCCTCCTTCAATGTCGCTGCGACTGGCCTCTCGGCCTGGTACCCGGTGGGCTTCTTCTTAAAGAGCCGGAGCGGCGAATGGCTGGGCGGACTGCTCGGCCACATCTGGGGCGGCTGGCTGCAAGTCACACATCTCTGGGTCGCCTCGGCCGTGCGCAGGCAACGGCACGGCACGCGGCTGCTGCAGGCCGCCGAGGATTACGCCGTCGAGCGCGGTTGCATCGCCGTGACTTTGGAAACGACCAGCTTCGAAGCGCGCCCATTCTATGAGAAGCGCGGATACGAGGTCTTCGCCACCTTGGACGATTATCCGCCGGGGCATTCAAAGTTCTTTCTTCGCAAGCGGTTGACGGCTGCGCCACCCGACCGGGCGAAATCGTTGCTCGATTTCTGGTTCGGTCCCCCCGGCGACCACGACCGCGAGCAACACCGCCCGATCTGGTTCAAAAGCACCGGTGAATTCGATACGGCACTGCGCCGCGAGTTTCTCGCGGATTACGAATCGGCCGCAGCCGGGAAGCTGCAGTCGTGGGAGGCCTCGCCCGAGGGGGCGCTAGCCCTATTGCTGCTGCTCGACCAAGTGCCGCGCAATATCTTTCGCGGCACCGCGCGCGCTTACGCGACCGACGCGGCGGCGCGCGCCGGCGCCGACCGGGCGCTCGAACGCGGCTTCGACCAGCTGGTCCCACCCTCCTGGCGGTTGTTCTTCTATATGCCGTTTCATCACAGCGAGAACATCGCCGACCAGCGGCGCTCGCTGGCACTTTTCAACTCCCTGCCGCGGAATCCCGATCGCGGCGGTTCGCTGCGTCGTTACGGATGCACCTATCTCGAGGTCATCGAACGGTTCGGGCGCTTTCCGCACCGCAACGAAATCCTTGGCCGAGCATCAACCCCGGCAGAAACCGCTTTCATGGCGGAGCGTGAACGACCCTCGAACTAAAAACTTTGGCCTAGCTCGCCGGCCGGCGCGCGAAGCCGAGCAAGCGGGCGGAGAGGCCGACGGTCCAGCCCTGCACGATCAGCGACGCCACCACCACGATGAAGATGCTTGCGAAGAGGCGTTTATCGCGGTTGGGGTCGACGAGCGCTGGTATGATGCTGAGGTAGATCGGCACTGCCCCACGCAATCCGACCCAGGAGGCGAACGCACTCTCGCGCATCGTGAACCCGAAGGGGATGAGGCAGGCGAAAACAGCAACCGGGCGTGCCAGCAGGATCAGCACCGCAGCTCCGATGATCGCGCCCGGCAAATAGGGCGGCAGATCATGCGGCGTCACCAGCAGCCCGAGCATCAAGAACAAGACGATTTGTGCGAGCCACGCCATTCCTTCGAAGAAGTGCTCGACCTCCTGTCGCGCGCGGTGCCGGGTCGCGCCGGTGACGATCGCCGCGAGGTAGGTTGCGAGGAAACCGCTGGTGCCGAGGAGCTGTGCCAGCCCGAAGACGGCAAGTCCGCCGGTCAGCACCAGCACCGGCGCGAGCGAGCCTTCCAGCGCGAGCCGCTTCAGAAGCTGCGCGAGGATCCAGCCGCCCGCGAGGCCGATCACCGCACCCCCGGCCATTTCCTCGAGGAACATCCGCGCGGCTTCGCCGCTGCCGACCGAGCCGGGCTCGGCAATGAGGCGCAACAGCAGCAGCGTAAGGAAAACAGACATCGGATCGTTGAGCCCGGACTCGACCTCGAGCAGCGCGAGCAACCGCTCCGGCAGCGCGGCGCCGGCGCGCCGCAACAGCACCGCAACGGCCGCCGCGTCAGTCGGTGCCGCGGCGGAACCAGCCAGCAGCGCAGGGACGAGCGGCAGCCCGTCGACCAGCGAGACAGCGATGCCGAGGATGGCAGCGGTCACTGCAACCCCGATCGTGGCCAGCACCGCCGCCGGCCAAAACGCGAGACGCAGCATGGCGAGCGGTGTCTTGAGGCCGCCCTCGAGCAGGATCACAGCAAGCGCGACGCTGCCGATCAGATAAGCCGAGGTGAAGTCGTCATAGGGAATTCTGAGGACACCGTCCTCGCCCGCGAGCATGCCGAGGGCCAAGAAGACGAGCAGCATCGGCGCGCCGACGCGCCGCGAGATCAGCCCCGCGATAATGCTCAAGAGCCCGAGCACGCCGCCCAGCAGGATCAGCTCGTGCGCCCTGGCGATCGCCGCGTGGCCCAGAGCGATCAGCTCGGGCCCGGTCATCTGAGAGGCATCATCGGTCGTTGTCCTCGCGTACCACACCGCTAACCCAGGAGAAGACACCTGGATGCATACACCAGGGTCAACGGTGATCGCCCGGCTCTCGGTTCTTTCGGCCTACCGCGGATCGTCAGTGACGGCCTCATGGTCGAGGCGCCATTCGCCGTATTTCAGACTGCGAGACTCGGCTGTTCGCAACCGGCCTCTACCGGGACCGGGTGTCGTAGATTCAGCGAAGCGCGGGAATCACCTTCGAGGCGAACAACTCTAGATGCGTTTGCGCCCACCGCGGCGGCAGTCCAGGAGGCAGCGTCCACGTATAGAAGTGTGTGATGGGGACGTTGTCGATGAGGTCCCGAATCATGCTTATTGCAGTGTGGGGGTCGACGACCTTGAGAAGGCCGCTCTGCCGCAGCTGTTCGCGATCGCGCAGATGCTCGGAAAGGGGCTGAAGGCCAGCCGCAGTTAGCCATGCCGAGTAATTGTTGGCCTGATAGATGATGTGGTCGGCGGCCTCGGCGAAGGTTTTCTCGGGATCGTCAGATACGATGAGACACCAGGTGCCGCTGGCGAAACGGATGTCATCCGTGGGCCGGTTCTCCTTTTGCAACTCGGCGACATAGCGGTCGTAGACGTCCCGGTTCGCCCCCGGCACGGTGAAACCATCGCCGAAGCGCGCGGCGCGGCGCAATGCCGCCGGCGTGAAGCCGCCCAGCCAGATCGGCGGATGAGGTTTCTGGATCGGCTCAGGCACCACCTTGATGTTTTGGAAGTCGAAGAACTCGCTCTTGAAGGTGACGGTCTCTCCGGCAAGCGCGCGCCGAATTATGTCGAGGGATTGGTTGGTTCGCGCGCCGCGCTCTTTGAAAGGCACACCGAAACCTTCGAACTCTTCCCGTTTGAAGCCGACCCCGGCGCCGAGCTCGAAACGGCCGCCGGAAATCACATCAACGGTCGCAATGTCCTCGGCAAGGCGTATAGGATTGTGAAAAGGCACCAAGAGCACGCCGGATACGATGCGGATCCGGTTGGTGCGGGCGGCGATCGCCGCGGCTACGGGCAGGATCGAGGGCAGATACCCGTCTTCGATGAAGTGGTGCTCAGACAGCCAGACATCATCAAACCCGTTGTTCTCGCCCCACGCGATCTGATCGAGGATTTCGCGGTAGAGCCGGTCTGAGGGCTGCCGCCACTGTGGCGGATTGCGGAAGTCGTACCAAAGACCAAAGCGCAGTTTTCGACTGTCGTTATTCATGACTCGCCCCTCCTGATAAATTAGCGACGCGTCACTTACTCAGATCTGAACCGCGCCACCGTCCACGAACAGCTCGATACCAGTGACATAGGCGCTGTCGTCGGAAGCGAGGAACACCGCTGCCTTGCCGAGATCGTCCGGCGTGCCGATCCGGCCGAGCGGAACGGAGGCGACGGCCGACGCTTTTTCCTCATCCGTCATGAAATGCGAAAGGCCGGGGGTGGCTGTGTACCCGGGGCTCAACACGTTGACGCGGATGTCGCGCCCCTTGAGGTCGACGATCCAGGTGCGCGCAAACGAGCGCACTGCGGCTTTCGATGCATTGTATACCGAGCAGGCGGCGAACCCTTTGATCGACACCATCGAGCCAGTGAGGATCACCGAGGAGCCCCTGGTCAGCAGCGGCAGCGCCTTTTGCACGGTGAACAGCAGGCCGCGGACATTCGTGTTGAACGTCCTGTCGAAATGCTCCTCGGTGATCTCCCCGAGCGTGCCGAATTCGTAAACCCCAGCATTCACCGCCAGCACGTCGATGCGCCCGGCTTGTGCCTTGACGGTTGCGAAGATGCGGTCAAGGTCGGCGAGATTGGAGGTATTGCCTTGGACCGCTGCGGCATCGCCGCCGATCGTGGCGACCGCCTCATCCAGTTGGGATTGGCGGCGACCGCTAATAAATACGCGCGCGCCTTCTTGCGCGAAACGTGTGGCGATGCCGAAGCCGATGCCGGAGCTGCCGCCGGTGACGAGCGCGACTTTGCCTGCAAGCTTGCCGGTCATCGTGATTTCTCCTTGGTTTCGCCTATGGGCGAGGCGGCACATTCGACAACAGCGGGCCGAGTCCTTCTGCCACCGTCAGATGCGCAATGACCGCGTCGCGAAGCCGCTGGTATGGAAGGCTCCCCAGCATCGCGGCTTGCACTGCGGTCATAACCTCGCCGGCCTCGGAACCGATCATTGTGAAGCCGAGAATGCGATCGTCGCTGCCAATGAGGGCTTTCATGAACCCCTGCACTTCATCGGTCGTGTGCGTTCGCAGGACGGTGCTCATCGGTAGCCGCGCAACGCGCACGGCGATGCCCTGCTGCTGCGCCTCGCGCTCGCTCAGTCCAACATGTGCGAGCTGAGGATCGGTGAACATGCAGTACGGAACCAGGCGGTCACCTGTACTGCGGTTCCCGCCGGCCAAATTGTCCTTGATGATCCGAAAATCGTCGACGGATACGTGCGTGAACAGCGGGCTGCCGGCACACTCTCCGATCGCCCAGACATTGGGCGCGGTCGTTTCGAGCCGCTCATTGACGCGAATGTAGCCGCGAGCATCCAGTTCGACACCGGCCTCGCCGAGGCCGGTCCCGGCGGTGTTTGGGACGCGTCCCGTTGCGACCAGGATGTCGCTGCCCTCGATCTCCCGTTCCCCGGAGGGCGTGCGCACCGTAACGCCGACTTGTTCTCCCGACCGGCCGTGCACGACGACGACTTCGGTCTCCGTCAGAAATTGAATGCCTTCGTTGCTGAGGATCCGCTGCATCTCATCCGCGACGTCGGGATCCTCCCGGCTTATCAGCCTGGGTCCGGGCTCGATGACGGTCACGCGGCTGCCAAAACGCCGGTAGGCTTGTGCCATTTCGAGACCGACATAGCCGCCTCCAAGCACGATCAGGTGCGGCGGCAGGTAGTCGAGTTCGAGCGCTTCGATGTGCGTGAGCGGCCGGGCCCCCTCGAGACCGGCAATGGCGGGTACTGCCGGGTGCGTGCCGATGTTGAGAAAAACCTGCTCGCCCGCCAGCACGCGGGTTCCGCCATCCTTCAGGCGAACCTCCAATGTCTTTGGCGCCACAAAGCGCCCATCCCCAACGATCAATTCGGTGCCGGTCGTTCTGAAGTTCTGCAAATGCAGATCGACCTCGTGACTGACCATAGCGCGCTTGCGGCGGAGGACCGTCGTCATGTCGGTCGTCACGGAACCGGTCGTCACGCCGAACTGCGCGCCGTGTTGCGCGAGATGCGCCACCCGCGCACTCCAGACTTCAGTCTTGCTGGGCATGCAGGCAATCATCGGGCAGGAGCCGGCAACCCACCGGCGCTCCACCAGCGCGGTCCGCCGCCCCGCTTGCGCCAGATGCCAGGCGATCAGCTGGCCCCCCTGTCCGCTCCCAAGGACCAATACGTCAAACTGTTCGACTTGCGACATGACTTCCTCCGCATGCTGCTCGATCTGGTTGTCAGATGTCTCTACAAGGATGTTACCCGTGCACCGGTGTCATGACTTTGGCTGGTAGGGAGTAATACTCTTGCTAAATCCTGCCTCAGCAAATAGAACGATACGGAAAACAGAACGATGTCTTTCATCAGAAAAGCGACATGTTCAGTCATCGCCGGAAAGCCGCCGGCAGATGCGGCCCAGCCATTCGGCATGAATGGAATAATCGTGGCGGTACAGATGAATGTAACGCATGAGCCGAGAGCCCCGAGAATTCCCAATTTTTTATTCCAGAACCCTAAGAATAAGAGCGTGCCGAACGTCCATTCCGAGGCTCCCAAAAACCAGGTGGCTCCCCGGATGCCAAAAACCGGATACAACCAAAAAATAAGCGGGCCATTGCCGATATAAGGAATCAATACATCAGCCTCGTACTGAAACCATTTCTGATAACCAAAGAACAAAAATATAATTACCATCGATGCGCGAATTAAATGGTAGTCGAGGTCTTCTTTGAGAATTCCGAGCCTGACCAATACCCTTGCGAACGAGTCCATTAAGCTCGGAGGGGCTGGCAGCCGGGTACCGTTGCTCTCACTGGTGGCGTCGAACTTAGTCGTGAGCTGGTTCATCAGATTGGTCCGCTTCGAGTTGTTTCGGCGTGAACGCTCAGTCGGGCTGTTCTCTCCGTGTACGGTCAAATTGCAGCCGGAAAAAGAGCTCGAGCGGCGCTTCGGCTGTCGCACGGTTCTCGCCATCGAGTGTGTGAAATAATGATTTGTCATGTCGAAATGCCCTGTCCTCTGGGCTTCGGCGCGACGGAATTTATGGCTTGGGAAGGCTGTGGGTAGCAGCCGTTAAAGACTATCGATTATTCCTACCGGGAATGTTCGCGGCGCGCAGATGGGTTAATGCGACAATAACCTCCGCTGGGTCCAGCCGCGTGGTGTAGTCGGGGTCGAGGTAGGAGAGCACGACGAGGCCGGTGCTATCGAGGAGGTAGGTGGCGGGTATCGGCAGCACCCAACCTTTCGACCTGGTCTTCGTCGAATTGGGGTAGCCGAGCGCCAGGTAAGCGGCCCGGAATTGCTGCGGGACGGTGAAGGCGATGCGATAGCACGCCGCGATCTTGAATCCCGAATCCCTTAGAATAGGAAAAGGCGGTTCGCCGCCTCCGGCCAGGGAGCACGACTTACCTCTTGCCTGCGGCGAGAGAGCGATCAGCGTTGCGCCCAGGCGCTCGATTTCCGGGTGGGCTTCCGCCAGCGCCTGCAATTCGAGGACACAGAAGGGGCACCAGTCGCCATAGAGAAAGCTGATGACGACGGGACCGCGATTGAGAAGATCCGAAAGGTCGATGAGACCGCCGGGCCCGCATCGCAGCCCGAACAGAGGCGCCGTCTCGCCCGCCTTTACGGCCTTCGCGACGAGGCCCGTCTCGGCGAGTGCCCGGATCGAGCGCCGCGCGGCATCCAACCACGTGTGGTTCGGCGTTCGCCTCGTATTCGCGACGGCATGCGTCCAGCTGCGCCTTCAACGACATAGAGCGGCACCAGACAAGCGAGGCGGAACACCCGGTGCATTTCTCATTCTCGCTGCCCGCGGCACCCCTGCCGTGGTAATATCGTCTATTCCGAGAGGGAATGACGATGGACCGCCTCGCCGCGATGGAAGCCTTTGTCCGCGTCGTCGATGCCGGCTCGTTCTCCGGTGCGGCCAAGCAACTGCGCCTCGGCCAGCCCGCTGTTTCCAAGACCGTCGCGCAGCTCGAGGACCGGCTCGGCGTTCGGCTGCTGCTGCGCTCGACGCACCGGCTGACCCCGACCGAAGCGGGTCGGAGCTTCTACGAACGCGCCAAAAGGGCCATCGATGAGGCCGACGAAGCAGAACTCGCGGCGCGCGGCGCCGCCGTAACGTTGTCGGGCCGCCTGCGCATCTGTGGTCCCCTGACGTTTACGCGCCTGCTCGTGATGCCGCGACTCTCAATCTTTCTCTCTGAGCATCCCTCGCTCGATATCGATGTTGTTCTCGATGACCGCGACATTGACCTCATTGCGGCGGGCATCGACGTGGCGCTGCTCATCGGTCGGCTTCCCGATTCAACGGCGACCGTCCGTAAGATCGGACAGTGCCAAAGGCGCGTGATCGGGACGCCGGCCTATTTCGCGGCGAGGAGCGTGCCGCAAACCCCCGCCGACCTGCTCGCGCACCTGGCCATCGTCTACGAGCAGCGCGACGGCGGAGCCACCTGGACCTTCCGGCAGGGAACGTCGGAAACCACCGTTACCGTGAGCGGCCGTCTCAGGGTCAGCGCTGGGGAGGGTATTCGGGAGGGGGTACTTGCCGGCCTTGGCCTTGCGATCGGTTCCGAGTGGTTGTTTGCGCCGGAGCTGAAATCGGGTGCGGTCATTTCTGTGCTCGATGATTGGTTGCTGCCGACCGTCGATCTGTGGGCGGTCTTTCCGACGGGCCGGCAGGCGAGCGCGAAGGCCCGCGCTTTTGCGAGCTTTGTTGAAAGCCAAATGTCTATCAGCGGATTTAGCGCCTTCGGGTCGGGACGAGAATAGCGGCTGGATCAAACAGCGCCAGGAAGGGGAGCGGCTCACGCATCCGGCAGCGTGAAGACGGCGCAGGGTGCGGCGATGCCGCGCAGCATGTGCTCGCCCAACGGCACCAGCGGCGCGGCAATCTCGGCGGCGACCGCTCCTGAGATCAGCACCCACCGGCCCAGCGGCCGGCACAGCCCCTCCAGCCGGCTGACCAGGTTGACCGCGGGGCCGATGGCGGTGAAGTCCAGCCGGTCGGCCGCGCCGATATTGCCCCACAGTATCTCGCCGAGATGCAGCGCCGCGCCAAAGGGCAGCGGCGGCAGACCCTGCGCCTGCCGCAGCGCATCGAGATGAGCCATGCCGGCGCGTGCGGCGGCGACCGCGCGCAGCGCCGCCTCGCAGGCCTCGGCCGGCGCGCCGGTGACCGGGAATATCGCCAGCACGCCGTCGCCGATGAACTTCAGCACCTCGCCCCCGAAGGCGTGCACCGCGCCGGCGACGCGGTCGAACCAGGCGTCGAGGGCGGCGATCATCGCCGCGGGCTCGGTCGCCTCAGACAGCGAGGTGAAGTCGCGCAGATCGGCAGAGAGCAGCGCGGCACGGATCGTCTCGCCGGTGCCGCGGCGCAGCGCGCCGGCCTGCACCCGGGCGGCACTGCGCCGGCCGAGATAGGCCTCGAGCAGCGCTGCCAGCGCCGCCAGCGAGGCCAGGGCGGCTAAAGGCGCCGCGGCGAAGCGCGCAGCCTGGCGCAGCCGGACGGCCTCGGCGGGGCCGAACGGCCGGGTCCCGGCCCAGCCCAGCACGGGACTATCCGGCCCTGGACCGGCCAGCCCTGGACTGTCCGATGGTGGGCCGACCGCGTCCTCCTGCACCGGGCCCAGCCCGGCCAGCCAGTCGCGCCCGGCGTCGCTCGGCGGACCGCCGGCGAAGCCCAGCGCCTCGATCACAACCCCGGTCTCCGCCCGCCACAGCCAGGTGCGGCGGGCGATGATCGGATGCGGCACCGCTAAGGTCAGGGCGCCGCCGGCCAGCGGCAGGCCGTCGGCCAGCAGCCGGCCGCCCAGCTCGGCCAGGAACCGGTCAGGGGCCGGCGAGGCGCCGGCCTCGTCCACTAGCCAAGCGAGGGGCCCCGGCAGATTTATCGGCAAATCCATGCCGCGATCATGCCGCCACGGCCCCTCGCCTGTCATCCGCGCCGCGGCGGTAGCCCAGCCGGCCTCGCCGGTCTATCCTCGGGGCAACGATCACATCCATGGTGGAGACCCATGCAAGAGGCCCTCGTCGTCCGGCGCGAGCAGCACGTCCCGGCGCCGCCCGCCGCGGTGTTCGCCCTCCTGACCGATCCGGAGAAGATTCTGCGCTGGATGGGAACCGAGGCGCAGGTCGAGCCGCAGCCCGGCGGGCTTTATCTCGTCAATGTCACCGGGGCTCGCATCGCCCGGGGCTCCTTTCGCGAGGTGGTGCCGGTCCACCGCCTGGCCTACAGCTTCGGCTGGGACGGCAGCGATGAGGTGCCGCCCGGGTCGAGCCTGGTCGAGATCGACCTGATCGAGCAGTCGGACGGAACCTTGCTGCGCCTGACCCACACCGGCCTGCCCAATGCCGAGCAATGCGCCGGCCATGCCGAAGGCTGGGCCAATTACCTCGGCCGGCTGGCCGAGGTTGCAGCCGGGCGCGACCCGGGCCCGGACCCCTTCCACGGCCGCACTGGCAGGGAGTGACTGCTTGCCGCTCTCAATAACCGCCGCATTTGAGGCTCGACGTGAGGCTCGATGAAGACGTCATCTGATTGGTTTCGCTAAAGGGAAACGCATTACGCCGCTGCTAAGGTCTTAACCTTGGAACGCGCGGGCGGCGCCATGAACTCGGGGCCGACTGGGTCGGTGATCGACTCTCGCAGGATACGATCGATCTCGCTCTTTGCGGCGGCATCGAGCGACCATCCGAAGACCTCGTCGATCGGTTGCAGCTGGCCGGGACGACGCGCTCCCCACAATGCCGCAGTCGTGCCCTGGTCGAGAAGCCAGCGCACAGCCAATTGGATGACCCGCTTGCCGTAGCGATCTCTAGCGAATTGATCGAGACGCTGGACTGCGGCAAGGTATTGCGCGTAGCGAGGCGGCTGGAATTTCGGGTCGGTCAAGCGAAGATCGTCGCCGCCAAAATGCGCGTCTTCTTGGAGCTTGCCGGACAACAGCCCGCGGCACAGCGCGCCATAGGTCAACGTCGCGAGACCCGATTGCCGGCAATAGGGCGAGAGCTCGCTCTCGATCTCGCGCTCGAACAGATTGTAGGGCGGCTGCACGACATGCAATTTGGCGACGCGGCGAAAGCGTTCGATCTGGGCAACCGAGAAATTACTGACGCCAATGGCGCGGATCTTCCCCTGGTCGAACAGCGTCTGCATCGCTTCGGCCGTCTCTTCGATCGGCACCAACGGATCGGGCCAATGCACCTGGTAGATATCGATGTAATCCGTGCGCAGGCGCCGCAGCGAGTTGATGGCCTCGCTCAAGACGCGGTCACGACCGGCATTCCGAAAGACTTTCCCGTCTTTCCACTCGAGCCCGGTTTTGGTGGCGATGACGACCCGTGAGCGCAGCCCGCATTCGGCAATGGCCTGCCCGACAATCTCTTCGGAGCGGCCAAACCCATAGGCCGGCGCCGTGTCGATCAGGTTGATGCCGCGCTCGACGGCGGCCTGGATTGTTTTGATCGAACCTTCTTCATCCGTCCCGCCCCACATCCAGCCGCCAATTGCCCAAGTGCCGAGGCCAACGAGCGACACGGCGAGGCTCGTGCCGGCAATAGTCGCCGATTCCAGATTGATATTGGCTGTCATGGTCATTTCTCCAACATGCAGGCCGCAGCGCCGGACGCAGCAAGCCTCATTTCTTATTCTCACCGGGCATCGTCGCGTGGCACACTGCGCAGTGGGACTTAAAGACCTTTTCGCCGGCCGTCGGATCGCCGGCAGCCAACGAGGGAGACGACATTAAGAGGACTTCGATCAGCAGGAGACGTGCTGTGGTCGCATTTCGTCTCATTTGCCGTACCCAGTCGCTTCGCATGTCTGTGAGCTCGATTGCCGGTTATTCATCAGCGGGGCGCGCAATGTGCCGGTCTAAACTTGCCGTGCGGGGCATAGGCGTCCGGCTCCCAATAGTAACCGGGAGGGCAAGCGTATGTGGCCGACTCGACTTGCCGAGCGCTGATGCCTGCCGCGTAATCTGCTGCAACGGGTACCGCTCCCGCGGAGAGCGGGATCGCCGCGGCGATAAGGGTACCGCTCAAACATAGGGTGGGTAATTTCACTTCGCTTCTCCTGATGCATCGCGAGTGACCTTTGTGCCCAGACAAGGGCTACGCTTCCAAGGGCCACGCTTCGCACCGGGTAATTAGGCTGCTGGCGCTCCAGGCCCAGTTAAGCCGGGTAAAAACGAGTGAAATTGGGCGAGAGCTACAATGAATGCGGATGTGATCCCGGTGGTGGTCGAGTGGCGCCAGACGCGGTGCACACCGCAGGCCGAACAGCAACCGCGGACTTGCCGCTCTCAACGAATTGATCAGCTGCCGAGATCGAGGACCCAGATCAGCTGCGGCGGTTGTTATTGTGGGTGATAAGTCAATGTCGGAAGATAGGCTTGCGCCAGTTGGCGCGACATCGTCAGGATGCCGAAGGTATTCGGCGCGAACCCCCAACCTGCCTCCGGATAGCCTTCCTGCCAGCTGGCCAGCCACTGGATTTCGAGATAGGTCTGTGTCCCGGGCGCCAGCTGTACAGTATCGGCCTGACCGGTTGGCAGGCCGTACGGCTGCACTGTAAAACTGTACGTTCCGGGCCGAAAATCACGATAAAATTCGCTTCCTGCCGGGATGTCGCCGATCGGTGCGCCATTCGCGTAAATCATCGGCGCCGCTGCCCATACATTGCCATTGAGCGAGCCCGCCGGCCGTAGAAACCAGACCCGCGCCATTCCCGGTGCCGGCGCCTGGATCTGCGCTTCCTCGGCCGCCGTGACGGCCTGCGGCGCAAAATTTGCCAACACAAAAAGGCACAAGCCTAGCAACGTGGTGGTTACGAGACGATTTTTTCGCATGGTCAGTCCCTGATCGCAGGTGATGCCGGCTACCGCCATCGCAAGGCAATTGTTGCGGATCTGCCGCCTCGCCCGACGTGTCGAGGGCGCCCGCCCGGTGGTCAAACGAGACGCAGAACCAGCGCGATGACCGCCGCCCAGCCGGCCAGTGAGAGGACGGCAATCCAAAAAATCGCTGCAGGCGGCGAGAGCCGCTCGGTACGCCTCCTCTCGGATACCGGGGTAGCGACCGGCATCGAAATGAGCGCCTGTGGTTCTCTCGGCATCGTCCGATCACTTCCTGCCAGCTGCATCGGAGTGCGGCCGGTCCTTGCGCGAGGACCGGCCGCCGGTCCACCCGATGCGGGAGGAGGATCATCGGGTCGGTTAAGCAGCGATTACTACCATCGCAAACAACATAGTGCGAATCTCAGCGCCTCCGAGTAAACTGCCGTCAAAATTGGTAAATCGGGTGGTGTGCCAAACCTCTCAGGCGAGCCGGAAGAGGTTCGCAGTGGACACAACCGGCGTCATGTACACTGGAGCTACTACAGCATCAGTTCGCCGACGACGCTGTACTGCTGGCGATCCGCCCTAAATTTGCGTGTACGGCTGTTACCATCATTTTACCACGATTTACCCGGATTGACTGGCGCCCGATTGAGTTTGCGAACTAATTAGGCAGCAGACGATTGATAGGGTGAACGGTGCAATAAAGATCACCTATCGAGTAGATCGGAAATATCGATCTGATGAAAGCGCCGCGCGGATTGATCTCTGGACAGGGTCTCCCATTCGCACCTGCCCGACGGAGAGGGAGTCAGACGATATCGGATCGGCCCACCGACGTAGGTCAGTTTGCTCAATGGCTATTTTGCCGGGGGCAAGAGTTTTCAGGAGAAAGCAATGGCATTGGTTCCGTTACACACAATCGTCGTGATCCCCAAGCCAGTCGGAGGCGTCGTCATTCCCGACAGCAAACTGGCACGTGAAGTGACCGAATTGGTCAGGGACACTGAATCACCGCTGCTGTTCCACCACTCGAGCCGCGTCTATTACTGGGCCGCTCTCACCGGCAAGCGCCACGGCCTCCGCTTCGATCCCGAGCTCCTTTATGCCGGCGCCATGTTTCACGATTTGGGCCTCACCTCTGAGTACGCCAGCGCGCATGAGCGCTTCGAGGTGGACGGCGCCAACGCCGCCCGCGACTTCCTGCGGGGCCATGGCATCGCCGAGCGCGACATCGAGACGGTCTGGACCGCGATCGCGCTGCACACGACACCCGGCATACCGCAGCACATGAATCCCGTCATCGCGCTTGTTACCGCAGGCGTCGAGATGGATGTGCTCGGCATCGCCTTTTCCGAGTTCACCGACGCCGAGCGTGAAGCCGTCGTCCGCGCTCACCCGCGCCCCGGCCGCTTCAAGGAAGAGATCATCCAAGCCTTTTACGATATCATCCACCAGAAGCCCGAGACGACCTTCGGCAACGTCAAGGCCGATGTGCTCGCCGACAAGGATCCCTCCTTCCGGCCCGAGAATTTCTGCCGTGTGATCCGCGCCTCCGCGTGGCCCGGCTAGGAACAGTTCGTAGGCTCTCCAGACCGACCCGAGGAGTCCGTCATGTCCACATCAAAGGTTTTCACCAACGCCACCGGCGCGCCTGTGGCCGACAACACCAACATCATGACCGCCGGTCCGCGCGGCCCCGCGCTGCTGCAGGACATTTGGCTGCTTGAGAAGCTGGCGCATTTCGACCGCGAGGTAATCCCAGAGCGGCGCATGCATGCGAAGGGTTGGGGCGCCCATGGCACCTTCACGGTGACGCACGATATCACCCTCTTCACCAAGGCGAAGATCTTCAGCGCGGTGGGTAAGCAAACACCGATGTTTGCCCGTTTCTCGACCGTTGCCGGCGAGCGCGGCGCCGCCGACGCGGAGCGCGACATACGCGGCACTGCGCTGAAGTTCTACACCGAAGAAGGCAACTGGGACATTGTCGGCAACAACACGCCGGTGTTCTTCTTCCGCGATCCGCTCCGCTTTCCCGATCTCAACCACGCGATCAAGCGCGACCCGCGCACCGGGATGCGGAGCGCCGACAATAACTGGGATTTCTGGACCTTGCTGCCCGAAGCGCTGCACCAGGTCACGATCGTCATGTCCGACCGCGGCATCCCGAAGAGCTTCCGGAATATGCACCTCTTCGGCAGCCACACCTTTTCGATGATCAACGCGGCGAACGAGCGCGTCTGGGTCAAATTCCATTTCCGGACCCAGCAAGGGATCCAGAATCTCGCCGATGAGGAAGCCGCAGCTCTCATTGCCAAGGACCGCGAAAGCCACGGCCGCGACCTCTTCAACGCGATCGAAGCCGGCGACTTTCCGCGCTGGACGCTTTTCATCCAGGTGATGACCGAAGCGCAGGCGAAGACCCATCGCCACAACCCGTTCGACCTGACCAAGGTCTGGCCGAAGGCCGAGTACCCGCTGATCGAGGTCGGCGTGATGGAGCTCAACCGCTGGCCAGACAACTATTTCGCCGAAGTCGAGCAGGCGGCGTTCGGGCCGTCGAACGTCGTCCCCGGCATCAGCTTTTCTCCCGACCGGATGCTGCAGGCGCGCCTGTTCTCGTACAACGACGCGGTTCGTTACCGCCTCGGCGTCAACTTCTACCAGATCCCGGTCAACGCGCCGAAATGCCCGTTCATGAGCTATCATCGCGATGGCAAGATGCGGGTCGACGGCAATCTTGGCGGCACCACCAGCTTCAATCCGAACAGCGCCGGCCTGTGGGACAACCAACCGCAGTTCGATGAACCGCCGCTGCCGATCGAGGGCGAGGCGGCACACTACAACCATTACGCCGATGACGACCACTGGGAGCAGCCGGGCAATCTTTTCCGCCTGATGACGCCGGCGCAGCAGCAGGTTCTGTTCGACAACACCGCCCGCGCGATGGGCGATGCGCGACGGCACATCAAGGAGCGGCATGTTGCCAATTGCCTGCGCGCCGATCCGGCCTATGGCGAAGGGGTCGCGCGGGCTCTCGGCCTCGAACTCAAGCAAGCGGCGGAGTGACCCGCCGCAATCACTGCAATTCCAACCCAAGGAGTAAGAGCAATGTACAGAACCGCCAATACCTTGCCGGAGCAGATCCGGTCGAGAGCAGTCGTTTTGCTCAATCGCCACCTCGCCGCCGCCATTGACCTGCACGCGCAGGTCAAGCAGGCGCATTGGAACGTCCGCGGCCCCACCTTCATTGCGATCCACGAGCTGTTCGACAAAGTCGCCGACGTGGTCGAAGAGTATTCGGATAAGATCGCCGAGCGGGCGGGCACCCTCGGCGGCGCCGCCGAGGGAACAGTTCAGACGGCGGCGGAACAGTCTTTCCTCGAACCGTACCGATTGGGGGTCGCCGACGCCGAGGCGCATATCTCGGCAGTGACGGCGGCTTTGGCGAGGTTCGGCGAGTCGGTGCGCAATGCGATCGACGAGAGCGACCAGTTCGGCGACATCGACACCTCCGACCTGTTCACCGAGGTCTCGCGCGGCATCGACTACCAGCTCTGGCTGGTCGAGTTGCACAGACATCTCTAGCCCTCCGACGTGCTTTTTTTTCCACCCTCTCCCCCGGCAGGCGGGGGAGAGGGTGAGCAAGGAGAACCCAGCGAAGTTTGCTCACCCGTGCAGCCGCACACGGCAGGGGGAAGGATCATGGACTACGAAGTCTTTTTCCAACAGCAGTTGAGTGACCTGCGGCGCGAGGGACGTTATCGCGTCTTTGCCGATCTTGAGCGCCAGGCCGGGCATTTCCCGCGAGCGATGCACTATCGCGGCAACAACTGTCGCGAGGTGACGGTATGGTGCGCCAACGATTATCTCGGCATGGGCCAGCATCCCGAGGTGCTGGCGGCAATGCATGCCGCGATCGACCGTTGCGGCGCCGGCGCGGGCGGCACTCGCAACATCTCCGGCACCAACCATTACCACGTCATGCTGGAGCGCGAGCTGGCCGACCTGCACGGCACCGAAGCCGCGCTGCTGTTCAATTCCGGCTACATGTCGAACTGGGCGACGTTGAGCACGCTCGCGTCGCGGCTGCCGGGCTGCGTCGTGCTGTCCGACGAATTGAACCACGCCTCGATGATCGAGGGCATCCGGCACAGCCGGGCGGCAAAGCAGACCTTTGCGCACAACGACCCGGCCGACCTCGACCGCAAGCTCGCCGCGCTCGATCCTGCCGCGCCAAAACTGGTCGCGTTCGAATCGGTCTATTAGATGGACGGCGACATCGCGCCCATCGCCGAAATGTGGGGCGTCGCCGAGGCGCACGGGGCAATGACCTATCTCGACGAGGTGCACGCGGTCGGGCTTTACGGGCCGCGCGGCGTCGGCAACCGGCTGACGGTCATCGAGGGCACCTTGGCGAAAGCCTTTGGCGTGATCGGCGGCTATATCGCCGGCTCGACGGCGCTGTGCGATTTCGTGCGCAGCTTCGCCTCCGGTTTCATCTTCACGACGGCGCTGCCGCCGGCCGTCACAGCTACGGCCCTCGCCAGCATCCGCCACCTGAAGAACAGCTCCACCGAACGCCGCCGATTGCAGGAGCGGGTCGCGCTGGTGCGCCGCCGGCTAGATGCCGCCCAAATCCCGCACCGTGCCAATCCGAGCCATATCGTGCCGGTCATGGTCGGCGACCCGATATCGTGCCGGCACATCAGCGATCGGCTGCTCGACGAGTTCGGCATCTATGTACAGCCGATCAACTACCCGACCGTGCCGCGCGGCACCGAGCGGCTGCGCTTGACGCCCTCGCCATTGCACAGCGACGAAGACATCGACGATCTGGTCCGGGCGCTCGCAATCATCTGGTCGGAACGCGATCTGCGGCAGGCCGCGTAATTTGAAATAACAAGAACCATGCGCGGCGTGAGACCGCGCGCAACCCCGCACGCACACGCCGTGCGATGCGCGCGCCGTCGGCGGGCGTGATGTCATCGCGCGTAACGGCCGCCAGAACGGCGGCCAGCATGTTCCGGCAATCTTCGACCGTCCGCAACAACGCCAGGTCGATCCCGAGCCGCGCGTAAGCGATAGGCGAGGCACCCGCCCGTTATGCCCAGCAGCATCACTGGGGTGTCGGGGTGGCGAAATCCGTACTCGACGTCAGCTCGCCGGTCGCGAAGGCGAGCGCCGCCGCGTTGATCAGCGACTGCGTGTGTGCTCGGGCCACCGCGGCGCGCGCCATGGCGAGCCCCGTCTGCGCGGACGTCGCGTCGGTGAACGTACCGACGCCTTGCGCATAGGAATCGCTGGCGCTGTGGAACGCCGCTTCGGATGCGGTCTGCAGGGCGATGGCAGCATCGTATTGCAGCAGCCCGTATCGACCTGGTCGTAAGCAAGCGCCACCTCGCGCAAAGCGTGGTCGGTGCGCTCCTGCAGCACGGCCGACGCCTCTTCGCGCTTCGACCGGGCGAGACTCAGCTTGTTCTGCAGCAGTCCGCCTGTAGAGCGGCCATTCGAACTTCAGCAACGCGGCGCCCTGCGGCTTGGCGACCTCGAAGTAGGGCGAGTTGTCTACGTTGAGCCGGCTAAGATTGCCCTGCACGCACGGATGGTTGATAATTAGATTGTCCGGTCGTCACGCATCATGACGGGGGTTTCGGCGATGCACCCATACTTTGATCAATCTCCGCCCCCGATCGGTCCTTTCGGCTCCTTAGCGTCGTGATCGGCCACACGCTCCGTTGTCCCGCGCGGGGGTTCTGCGGTGCGATCCTATTTGTGTCGCTGATGCTCTGTCCCGCCGCCGTCGTGTCTGCGGAGCCGACGCAACACGCACCCGATACGATGGAGGCGCGCCTGCTCGCCTGCGCGCCCTGCCACGGCCGGCACGGCGAGGGGACGAGCAACGATTATTTTCCGCGTCTCGCCGGCAAGCCGGCGGGCTATCTGATGAACCAGCTGGTCGCTTTTCGCGACGGGCGGCGCCGCTACGCCCCAATGAACTACCTCCTCGAATACCTGCCAGATTCCTATCTCCAAAAAATAGCGGAGTATTTCGCACCTTTGCGCCCGCCACCGTTGCCGCAAACGGTTGCTGATGTGAGCCCGGCTCTGTTGGCGCGCGGGCACTCGCTGGTGACCGAAGGCGATCAGGCCCACGGCATTCCCGCGTGCTCAGGATGCCACGGCCCGAAGCTCACCGGGATGGAGCCGGCTATTCCCGGCCTCGTAGGGCTCCGTGCGAACTACATCAGCGCGCAACTCGGCGCCTTCCGCTATGGCACCCGCACTGCACCGGCACCGGATTGCATGCAGCTTGTCGCTGCGAGCCTGACAGAAAGCGATGTCACCGCCGTCGCCGCCTGGCTTGCCTCGCAGCCGATACCGCCCGACCCCTCACCTGTGCCGCAAGGCACGCTGACGATGCCGCTTGCCTGCGGCAGCGAACCGCACTGAGAGGGAGAGCGAAGTGCGGATCGATCGGCTCTTCGCCCTGTCTGCCCTAGTGGTATTCGTGCTTCTGGCCGGCACCGCCGCGGTGCAAGCCGATGAACAAGCCCTCGTGACGAAGGGTGAATATTCCGCTCGCGCCGGCGATTGTATCGCCTGCCACACGAATCCAGGCGGCGCTCTGTTCGCCGGCGGCCGGCCGATGGCGACGCCGTTCGGTACGATCTATTCCTCCAACATCACCCCCGATCGTGAAACCGGCATCGGCGCGTGGACCACGGACCAGTTTTACGGGACCATGCACACAGGCCGCTTTCCCGATGGTGGACTGATTTATCCGGTCATGCCCTTCGGCTCCTACACGAAGGTGACACGCGCGGATTCCGACGCGATCTTCGCCTATTTGCGCTCGGTGCCGCCCGTGCATCAGCCGAACCGGCCAAACGATCTACGTTTCCCATACAACAACCGCCAGCTGATCCTCGGCTGGCGCACGCTGTTCTTCAACGAAGGTGAGTACCAGCCGGACCCGAGCAAGTCGGCCGAATGGAACCGTGGGGCCTATCTCGTCGAAGGGTTGGGCCATTGCGCGATGTGCCACTCGCCGATCAATGCGCTCGGCGGCAGCTCGGAATCAAAGGCGTTCGAAGGTGGGCTGATCCCGATGCAGAACTGGTACGCGCCTTCCCTCACCTCGAACAAGGAGGCCGGGCTCGGCGAGTGGAGCATCGAGGAGATTGTCGATCTGCTCCGCAATGGGGTGTCGCATCGCGGCGCCGTCTACGGCCCGATGGCAGAGGTCACGTTCAACAGCCTGCAATATTTCACTGACGCCGACATTCGCGCTACGGCGATCTATCTCAAGAGTCTCGGCCAGGGCAGCCCGCTCGCGCCGGAGGGCTCGGCGATTCCGGCCCCCGAGAGCAGCCTGTTGCTGAGTTTCGGCCAGACCGTCTACGAGACGCATTGCGCTAGCTGCCATGCCAACGACGGTCGCGGCATGCCGCCCGACTATCCGCCGCTTGCCGGCAATCCGTCGATCCAAATGGAATCCTCCGTGAACCCGGTCCGCATGGTCCTCAACGGCGGCTTCCCGCCCGGCACGAAAGGCAACCCGATGCCCTACGGCATGCCGCCCTTCGCGCAGACGCTCTCCGACGACGAGGTCGCCGCGGTCGTGACCTACATCCGCGGAGCTTGGGGCAATCGCGGCTCGGCGGTCTCGGCGCGCGAGGCCAACGAGCTGCGCGCGGCGCCTTTGGATTGATGCGGACATGATCAACGCCGAGCCAGCGACTGACGATCCTGTCGGCGCCGCCGAGCAAGAAGCGGCGGTGAACGCGATCTTGCGATCGGGTGCCAAGGGTGCAGTCGTGCTCGCCGGCCTCGCGACCGCTGTCGTCGTGGCCATTTGGTTCGCGTTCTATCTGCTCGTCTTCATGCCGCGAGCGATCGGTCCGTGACGGAGCCTCTGTTCTCGCCCCCTCCGCCTCATGACGAGGGCGCCGAACGCGCCGAGCGCGTCGAGCACCGCTGGGCCGCGGTCTCGGTCGCTATCCTGGTGGTGCTCGTCGTAATGGCAACCTTCGCCGCGTTGCATCTGGCAGCCGTGCCGCAGAGTAGGGTCGAGACCGTCGACCCGAGGACCTTGCATCTCGACGGGGAATTCATCGAAAGCAATCTCGGCAGCGCGCTCGAGCCCGATGGGTCCGTCACCGTGCGCGCGATCGGGCAGCAATACTCCTTTACGCCGTCCTGCATCGTCGTGCCGACCGCTACGCCGGTCACGTTCCGCGCTACCAGCGCTGACGTCGTGCACGGGTTCCTGATCACGGTACAAACATCAATCTGATGCTGGTGCCCGGCTATATCTCCAGCCTCAAGGCGCGCTTCGAGACGCCACGGCGAACGCCTGATGCCTTGCCACGAATTTTGCAGCGTGGGCCATGAGGGCATGTGGGGCAGGATCAAAATCATCGACAAGGCCGCGTTCGCGCGTATGGCGGCGGATCAGCGGAGGCTGAGCTGTGTGGAATAGCCGGCGTCTGGTACTCGCCCATCTCTGGTTCGCCTTTGCCAGCTTTGGCGCTGCACTGCTGCTCGGCGAGTGGCAGATGTTCATTCGCAGCCCACTGCATGCCTGGATCAGCGATCCCGAGTGGTACTACCGCTCGGTCACGGCGCACGGCACCACGATGGCCTATGTCTTCCCGACGCTCGTCGCGATGGGGTTCGGCTATTTCGTTACCGAAGAGGCGCTCAAGCGTCCGCTGGTCGGCTTGCATTGGGCTTGGCTCGGATTGGCACTCGTCGCCATCGGCACCGTCACCGCGATTGTCCCGGTCGCGCTCGGGCGCGCCTCGGTGCTCTATACATTCTACCCGCCACTGATTGGCAACCCGTTCTACTACATCGGCGTAGTCCTCGTGGTCGTCGGCTCGTGGGTCTGGGTCGCGCTGATGTCGATAAACATGTACCGCTGGAAGCTGGACAATCCCGGCGCGCCGGTGCCGTTCCCGATGTTCGCGACGGTCGCGGGCTCGTATCTCTGGGGCTGGACCGCGGTCGGAGCGGCTCTCGAATTGCTTGTTCCAGATCATCCCCGTGGCGCTCGGCTTGCGCAGCACGATCGACGCCGGGCTGGCGCGCGTCTTCTTCTCATGGACTTTGCACGCCATCGTTTATTTCTGGCTGATGCCGGCCTACATCGCCTATTATACGATCGTGCCGCGGGCGATCGGCGGCCGGCTGTTCAGCGATACGATGGGGCGGATCGCCTTCATTCTGTTTCTCGTCGTCGCGATGCCGATCGGTATCCATCACGCGTTCGAGGATCCGCAGGTCGGCGCCGGCTTCAAATACATGCATTCTGTGTTTACCGCGCTCGTCGCGTTGCCGACCCTGCTGACGGTGTTCACGATCTGCGCGTCCGTTGAGATCGCCGGGCGCTTGCGCGGCGGCAAAGGCGTGCTGGGGTGGCTGACGGCGCTGCCGTGGCGCAACCCCGTCATGCTCGGGGCCGCCCTCTCGTTCGTCATGCTCGGCTTCGGAGGCGCCGGCGGGCTGATCAACATGAGCTATCAGCTCAACGCCACGGTCCATAATACCCAATGGATCACCGGCCATTTCCACCTGATCTTCGCCGGCGCGATCGTGATCATGTATTTCGTGATCGCCTACGACATCTGGCCGCATCTGACCGGACGCATATTGGACAGCTTCGGCTCTCATGCGGGCCCAGCTCTGGACGTGGTTCGTCGGCATGATCGTGTTGACCTTCCCGTGGCATTGGGTCGGCATTCTCGGCATGCCGCGCCGGATGGCGTTCTACGATTACAGCGACCCGGCGATCGCCGCGCAGGCCGCATGGGTAACGATGTCCGTTATTGGCGGCGCTATCTTGCTGCTGTCGGGCGCGCTGTTCCTCGTCGTGCTGGCGCGCGGGCAGACGGCGCCGCGGACCGAGCCGGCGCCGTACCGCTTCAGCGTCGCCGTGCACCCGCCGCGCTCGTTGCCGGCCGCGCTGAACGGGTTTGGGCTCTGGCTCGGGCTGATGGTCGGCCTGACGATCGTGAATTACGGCTTTCCGATCGCGCATCTCCTCGCGACCCCCGGCACGACGGTTCCGGCCATCAACGTCGGAATTCGGCAATGAGCCGAGACAGGATTGCGTCCCTGCGCAATCCATGGTTCACCGCGAGCGTAGGGATCACCGCGGCGGTCGCGATTGTCGCAGCTATTATCGGCTTCGCCTGGTTGCCCCTCCAACTACAAGGCGAGGGGTTTCGCGGGGTCTGGGATGCGATCTGTAGTGCCGCCGGGCTCGTTAGGAACGCACCTGGCGCCGCGCAAATCGTTCGCGCCGATTACCCGACGACCCGCGTCGAAGTCGTCCCGCAGATGCTGCGGGGCGCGAGTGCGGAATCGATCGGACGCGGCGCAACATTGGCTTTGCGCTGCACGATGTGCCATGGCGCCCGCGGCCTGAGCCAAGCCGATACTCCCAATCTTGCCGGGGAATACCCGGTGACGATCTACAAGGAGCTCGTCGATTTCAAAACGGGCGCGCGCGCCAGCGCGGTCATGGCCCCGCTCGTGGCCGATCTGAGCGACGCGGATATGCGCGATCTCGCTGCGTATTACGCCTATTTGCCGCGGCCGTCCGACCTTCGGCCCGGCATCGAGGTACCGCCCCGCATCGTCGCGAGCGGCGCGCCGATGCGCGGGATTGCTCCCTGCGGGGCCTGTCACGGCGAGGTCGGCAACAAGGCCGGCGCGGCGTGGCTCGAAGGACAGCCTGCGGTCTATCTGCGCACGCAACTTCTGGCCTTCGCATCCGGCGCACGACGCAACGACATCGGCGAACAGATGCGCAACGTCGCGCGTGGGATGACACCCGAGGAAATCACTGCCGCAAGCCGGTTTTACGCAGACCGCCCATAGGCCCGGCGATTATGGGTCATCGGCGGCGGTCTGCGAGTTCGAGTGTTACGAGGCGGGCAACCGTAATGGCGAGGTAGAATTGCCCGATGACCGCCTCCAAATTGGCCAGGCTGCGGGCGAATGGATCGACCGGAACGATGTCTCCGTAACCCGTGGTGGTCAGTGTGGTGAGGCTGAAATACAGCATGCTCGCGGCTTCCCTCGGACCCCCGACCGGAGCAACGAGATTGACGAACGCGTCGGGCCTCAGCTCCCAGATCAGGCCATAGGCGGAGGCGAAGATCGTCGCGAGGTTCAGATAAAGGACGACCGCTCCTTGAAGACGGTGTGATGTAATCCGGCCAGGAGCATAGACCGCGTGCGCTATGACCCAGGTCAGCGCGGAGAAGGCGATGATATCGCCGCCGCGGCGGAGCACCGTATCTGAAACCGGTGACCATTCGCCGCGCAATAATAAGCTAGCCGCTATGGCCGCCAGCCCCACAGGAATAAGGATAATGGCGCCTCGTCTCTGCGACAGCAGTACAACGATCACGAGAGCCGCAAGAACCAGCGTGTCAGCGACCACCCGTGCTATCGGCAGCCCCTGCGCCGCCAGCGGCGCTGCGAGAAAGATCGTACACAGATCGAGGATTAGGAGCACCGTTAGGCTCGGATCTCTGACCCGATCCTGCCAAGCACGGATCGATTTCCGCGTGTTATCGGCTATAAGCGACAGGCACCGACAGTCATGCATGATCATGGCTTTTTCGACACCGCGAAGCTGCGGTCTTCTGTTCTAGCTGTCACCAAACGATGACCGCAGTACCCCCTCCACCGCGCCGCCTGCCAAAGGCGACCGGCCCGCGACTGGATCCAGCGCCGCGGCGCGGCGGAGGTCGAGGCTAACCCTCGCGCCCGCGATAACTGCGGCCCTTCATTCGGTGGTCCCTTCAGGAGATCGGCTTTGCGCGTTTCACCAAAAGCATCACTGGGGTGTCGGGGTGGCGAAATCCGTGCTTGACGTCAGCTGGCCCGTCGCGAAGGCAAGCGCCGCTGCGTTGACCAGCGACTGCGTGTGTGCTCGGGCCACTGCAGCGCGCGCCGTCGCGAGCCCCGTCTGCGCGGACGTGGCGTCGGTCAGTGTGCCGACGCCGTGCGCATAGGAATCGCTGGCGCTGTGGAAGGCAGCCTCGGATGCAGTCTGCAGGGCGATGGCGGCATCGTATTGCAGCAGCCCCGTATCGACCTGGTCGTACGCAAGCGCCACCTCGCGCAAAGCCTGGTCGGTGCGCTCCTGCAGCGCGGCCGCTGCCTCTTCGCGCTTCGACTGCGCGAGACTCAGCTTGTTCTGCAGCAATCCGCCTGTGTAGAGCGGCCATTCGAACTTCAGCAACGCGGCGCCCTGCGGCTTGTTGACCGAGAAATAGGGCGAGTTGTCCACGTTGAGTCGGCCGAGATTGCCCTGCACGTTCGCGCCCAGCGAAACTTTCGGGGCCAGAGCGGAGCGTGCGGCCGCGATTTCCGCATCCGTCGCGCGCAGCTTCGCCACGTCGGCGAGCAGGTCGGGCCGCCGGCGCAGCGCCTCGCCGAGCACGTCGTCGACGGTGCGAGCGGTGCGCGGCGGCAGCGGACGAGCGGACGCGTCCGCCACGCGCAGCTTCGTGGTCGGCGGCAAGTCCATCGCCGCGAGCAGCGTGTATATCGCGTCGTGCTGAGCGGTATTGGCCTGCGCGAAATCGTATTGTGCCTGCGCCGTCGCGCGCCGGGCCAACTGCACGTCGACGATGGTGTCGAGGCCGCGGCCGAACAGCCCCTCGGCGGATTGCTGCACCACCTGCGCATCGGCCAAGCCTTGCCGCGCTGCGCGCACTGCGGCGTCGGCGCCGTCCAGCGTGAAGTATGCGCGCGCCACGTTGAAGATCAGCTGCTGATGCGCCGCCGTGAACGCCACGTTCCCGGCGATCGAAAGCTGACCCGCCGCTTCGACCGCGGCTGCGCGGCCGCCGAAATCGAGCAGCAGATAGTTTACGGCGAGTTGCGGAATTACTTCCTGAGCGTTGAAAATGATGAAGCCTTGGGGAACGAAATTGCTGGGGAACGGTGTTACGAAGTGCTCCCAGCCGGCGACCGCGCTCGCCGTCAGCGCCGGAAGATAAGCAGCGCGCGCGATGCCGACATTGATCGCCGCCTGCCGCGCCTGTTCCCAGGCGACGCGCGTCGACGGGTTGCGGCGCTGTGCGACATCGATCAGCTCGACGAGCGAATAGACATGGTTGGGATCGATGTCGGCGGGGGACGGCAACTGGACTGCGGTGTTTTCCGGGACCGCGAATTGCCGGGCTCCGCCAGCGGCGGGCGCAGGGGCTGTCGGCGCTTCTTTGGAAGGCTCGAATTGCCACGGGGTGTCAGGCGAAGCCGGCGCGAGGTCGCGCGTGTCATTGCAGGCGCCGAGCAGCACGCATCCGGCCAGGGCAATGCGTCGGAACCTAGCCGGTAGCATGGAATGCATTTCCGACCGACAGCGCGATCGCCGGCTGCGGTTGCGGACCGATCTCGTCGAGAATTTTGCGGATGTCCTGGTGCAGCACGTCGTACCATGTTGCGAGCGCCGTGAGGTGATCGCCCGGGCCGGATAGGGCCGGCGGTTCCGGTAGGCCGCCTACCACCTCGCCCGCTCCCTCGCCGCTGTGCGTCCATGACGCTGCCTGCCGGAACCACGCTGCCAGCGCCTGGTGATGCGCGCGAATCGCGTCGTGCGTTGGCTGCAGGAGGTCGTGCCCGGCCGGGTCCATGCGCAGGTCGAGGATCGCCGAGACGGAGATGAACAGCCTACCGACCTCCTCCACGATAGCGGCGTCAATCGGCCGCCTTCCGACGGCGCGCCGCACTTCGCTCGTTTCGAACGGATCCTTGACCAGGACCGCGCGAGCCTGCGCGATAGCCTGCCCGAACGCCATCTCAGCCGCGGACCGAGCGGCCGGCGACGCCTCGCGATCGGGGCGGGCACCCAATCCCACCAGCACCGCCAGTTGCTCCAATGCGTTGGCGAGGTTCGTGCGCACGACATTGGCCACGCTCACCGGCCAAATGGTCGTGAATATTACGAAGATCACGATATTGCCGAAGAGGATGCCGATGGTGCGGTCCCGCGCCGTATACATGTCGATCGTCGGGCCATAGCCCTGCAGCACGACAAGATAGAAGGCGAGGCTGATCTGCAGGCCGGCATAGGCGATGCGCTCGCTGCCGCTGGCGATCCAGGCGGCGAGCAAGGTCACCGGCGCCAGCAGCAGGAGCAGGTCGCCAAGATCGGTCATGTCAGCGCATCAGCAGCAGGATCGCGCCGAGGCCGAGCCCGGCGCCGATCAGACAGCCGATGAAGCGCAGCGTCGCCTTGTGGATCGTCTCGCCGACGGTGCCGAGGGCGACGAAGAAGCAGGTAATGACGCAGGTGTGGATGCCCGGCCAGTCAGCCAGGTTCATGGCGAAATAGCAGATCATCACCGCCAGCGTGACCTTGAGCGCGAAACGGGCGTATTCCGGGTTGGTGAACGCATCCGCCGCCAGCAGCCGTTGCGGTGCCTTCGCCGCGCCATGCGCTTCCTGCCCTGCCGCCGTTCCCGCCAATGTCTCCTCGATCGCTCGCAGCGTGCGCGAGATCCGGTCTGCCACCGGTTGGGCGGCGCCGGTCGCGGTGATGGTGACCGGTTCGGGGCTCGGGGCCGCTCGGTCCTGCAGCGCGCGTTCCGCCACACGACAGGCGACCGCCGCCGGGAGCAGCGGCTTGCGCACGTCGCCCGCGACGCGGAACCAGGCGAGCAGCAGGAGGCCGAGCCGGCCGATCTCGTCGATCAGCGACACGCCCCAGACGAGGCGCGGCCGGCCGCGGTGCAGCAGTCCGGCGAGATGGTGCAGCTTGTGCAGCTGTGCCGTGCCCTCGAAGGCTTGGGCTTCGAGCCGGCGTTCCGCTCCGCTCTCGCCGGCGCAAAAGCGTGCTGCCGTTGCCAGTCGCTCGGCCAGCGCCTGGTACAGCAGGCGCGCCGGGTCGCGCCCGGTCAGCAGGTTGGCGACGATCAGCAGTACGACGGGGAGGGCAACGGCCAGGCTCAGCCAGAGGAGAAAACGCAACAGCGCTTCTTCCGGCGGGACGAAGACGATCTCCGGCAACGCGAACTGCTCCGCATTGCCCGCGGTTGCCGGCTGCAGCGCGAGGCCGAGCACCTGGTCGCCCAAGGTCAGACCGTAGGCAATGATGAAACCGGCGACGAAGAACACCGGTCCCGGCGTCGCGGTCCGCGAAAGAAACATCGCGACGAAGGTCATTGCCGCCATCAGCGGAATCCGCAGCGCCGGCTCCGACAGGCTGAGCATGAAGACCGCGATCGTCACGAAAATCGCCAGGACGACGGCGGTGCCTGCGAGCAGCGCCGTCAGGATCGTCGAGACCGCCTCGCGACCCGATAGGAACAGAACAATATAGCCCGAGAGGGCAATTTCGGAGATGCGAAACGTTTCCGCTATCGCGACGAGGGCGAGGAGCACGACGACAATGCGCAGGCAGTCGCCGAGCCGGCCGGGGGTCGGACGCAGCTCGCGGCGCAGCAATGCAACGAGGTCGCGCGCATCGCCTTCGTCCACCTCCGGCGCCGGGCCGCGACGTGCGGCATGCGCGTTCATTTCTCGATCACGACCACGGCTGTGGCGCCAAAGCGCATCAGGTCGTCGGGCGGCGCGTCGAGCAGGATGCGCACCGGGAAGCGCGCCGCGATCCGCACCCAGTTGAGGGTGCGCTCGACATGCGGCAGGCCGCCAATCGTGGCGCTCACATCCGACGCCACACCCCAGCCGAGGCTGTCGACCTGGCCGCGCAGCGGGCGGCTTGGTTGCGCCATCACGTAGACGGTCGCGCGCTGCCCCGGCTCCATTCCCGCGAGGTCGGTCTCGCGGAAATTGCCGATCGCATACCAGTGCTCGGTGTCGATGATCGTGAACAGCGGGTGGCCGGTGGCGGCGAACTCCCCGGCGGCGATGTCGAGCGCGGTGATCCGGCCATCGCAGGGCGCGCGCACGACCGTCTTGTTGAGGTCGCGCTCTGCGAGCGCGAGCGTCGCGCGCGCGCCCTCCAGCTCAGCCTCGGTGGGCTTGGTGTTGGTGATGGCCTGGCGCGCCTCGTCCGCCTGCAGCTGCGCCTGCTGCAGCGCGATCTGCGCGGTGCGCTGCGCCGTGCGCGCCTGGTCGACCTGCTGCGCGGTGACGAAGCCCTGCCCGAGCAGCGGCTCCAGCCGCCCCAGCGTGCTCGAAGCGAGAGCCCGCTGCGCCTCGGCGCTGCCGATGCCGCGTTCGGCGGCCCCGGCCTTGGAGGTCTGCGCCGCGACCTGGTCGGCGGTCAGGGCAAGCTTCGCTTCCAGGCCGCGCACCGCCGCGCGAGCCTGGTCCACGCGCATTCGGTAAGGTTCCGGGTCGATCCGGAATAGCACGTCGCCCTTGCGCACCGCCTGGTTGTCGCGCACGTCGAGCTCGACGATCCGGCCGCTGACGTCCGGCGCCAAGTGGACGAGGTCGGCCTGCAGGTAGGCGTCGTCGGTGCGCGGCCGCTGGTCGATCCGGCGCGTTGCGAGGACCACGGTCACCAGGACGCCGGCCAGCGCGATGAGGCTGACCAGGATGCCGAGCGCCTTGCGAAATGCCAACATCGCTCAGTGACCGAACCAGAGCAGCCAGGCAAGCAACGTGGCGGACACCGCGAGGGCGGCGTAGGTAAGCAGCGGGGCGACGACGTAGTCGTTGATACCGGCCACCGCGAGGATCTGCCGGATAATGACGGAGGCGACGATGCCGATTACCGCGCACAGCATCCAGGCCGGGAAGTAGGAGCCGAGCAGATCCATTGTCGGCGAGTAACTGCACGCCGCGACCGGCAGCGCGATCGCGACTCGCCACAAGGCTAGCGGAGCACAGCAGCGTCGACCGGCCCGAAGCCATCTGCTGCTCCCGGCAGCGGTCAACGTCACCCGCCCGAAACCTGATGCAACCGACATTCCGCCCACCCGTTTAGAGTTCCATTTTTGGCACCCTAGCACGGCCGCGATCGCATCAGGATGCAACGCTCGGCTAGCCCGCTTCTGACCGAACCGGACCGCGATCTTCGCCACCGGCGGAGAGCGATATCGATCCGCGTGCTCTCCGCTTCTCCCTGCACGAGCAGCGGTTCGGGGCGCGCGAGGCACCAGATCGCCAAACCGATAATGGCGACAAACAGCACACCGGTGATGACGGCGCGCGGATTGAGGCGGCCCGGCCGCGCCGTGGCGCTAGCGTCGGTGGTGGCGCGGTCGAGTGCGGATGGCGCTTCGGTCATCGTTTTGTAGCGGCTACAGGCTGAAGTGCTCGAGTATCGGGGCATGCCCGGCGATATCGGCTTCATTCTCAGCTGGAAGTAACTCACATTTAGGGCAATTCTTGAGAAACGGCTGAATATAAAGGGCGGATGCGAAGGGAGGATCCGATGACCGACACCAAGAACGACGACTCGGAAGCCAACGGCAAGCTGAAGCTGAAGGAATACGAGCGGGCACTTGCGCGCTTGCACGTCGAGTTCGTCAAGCTCCAGCAGTGGGTGGTGCACAAGGGCCTGAAGGTCTGCATCCTCTTCGAGGGGCGCGACGGCGCCGGCAAGGGCGGCACGATCAAGGCCATGACCGAGCGGGTGAGCCCGCGCATCTTCCGGGTCGTCGCGCTGCCCGCCCCTACCGAGCGCGAGACGTCGCAGATGTACGCCCAGCGCTACATCCCACATCTCCCCGCGGCCGGAGAGATCATGATCTTCGACCGCAGTTGGTACAACCGAGCCGGCGTCGAGCGGGTGATGGGGTTCTGCACCGAGGAGGAGGCCAAACGCTTCTTGGAGATGGTGCCCACGTTCGAGAAGGTCGTCGTCGATTCCGGGGTCATCCTCCTGAAATATTGGCTCGAGGTCAGTCCCGAAGAACAGACGAGGCGGCTGGAGGGGCGCATCGACGACGGGCGCAAGATCTGGAAACTGTCCGACATGGACCTCAAATCCTACTCGCGCTGGTACGATTACTCTCGTGCCCGAGACGAAATGTTTCACGCCTCCGACACTGCTTGGGCGCCGTGGTACGTTGTCCACTCCGACAACAAGCGGCGGGCGCGCCTCAACATCCTCACTCACATATTGAGCAAGATCCCCTACGAGGACCTGAAGCGGCCGAAGGTCGAATTGCCGAAGCGGCAGCACCGCGGCGATTACAAGGACACCGACTACCCGTTCAGGGTGATTCCGGAGGTTTTCTGAGCGCTGCGGGCCGGAGCACCGTGGCGAAAAAGCCCGCCACCGTGTCAAGCCGGCAGGGCGCCTCAGTTGTGCTTGACGACAGACGGAGGTTGGGCGGCGCATGGCAGGATCGGATCAGAGATCCGAGCCTGACCGCCCTGCTCGTCCTCGAACTCGGCGCGATGTTTATCGCGGCGCCGCTGGCGGCGAAGGCACTGCCGATAGCACGAGCGATCGCTGACACCCTGGTTTCTTGCGGCCCTGGTGATCGTCGTGATGCTGTCGCCGAGATGGGACACCATTATCCTGATCCTGCTGGGGCTGGCGGCCACCGCGGCGAGCTTTTTGGTGAGCGGAGGATGGTCACCGGTTTCAACCATCGTGCTCCGCCGCGGCGGCAACATTCTCGCCTTCTCCGCACTGAGTTGGGTAGTAGCGCGCGCGGTCTATGCACCCGGGCGTATTACATTTCGCCGCCTTCAAGGTGCGGTCGTACTTTATCTCAGCCTTGCGACGATCTTCGCTTCGGCCTATGGCCTGATGTGGGAGCTGAACCCCGGCGCCTTCGTCAATGTCGTCACCCCGTTGGGCGGCCGGGAGGAAGTCGCGACCATGATGTATTTCAGCCTTACCACGCTGACCACTACGGGTTATGGGGACATCGTGCCGGTCGATCCATTCGCCCGCAGCCTGGCCAATCTGGAGTCGGTCCTCGGGCAATTCTTTCTCGCCATCACGGTTACCCGCCTCGTGACGATGGAACTCGCAGACCGACGCCGACGTGAATGACGAGGCAAATGGAATATCGCGCGTTCCGGTGGGAGATAAATTCTGAGCTCGGTAGCGATCGGTTGCATAGCTTTCGCTTGCGTCTTCGGAGGCGAAGGGCTGCTTCAGGTTTCCGGGGCCCCTTTTACGCACGGCCCTAGCCTAGCTGGGCCAGTAAAATTGCCATCGCGCTAATCCCGAGCATGCTTATTTCGTCTCGCCCTGCCTCGATAGCACAGCGGCTGTTGCCGGTCCTCGTTTGGCTCCCTGGCTACCGGCGTGACTGGTTATTGCCGGATTTCCTGGCCGGACTTGCGGTTTGGGCGGTCATGGTGCCGGAAAGCATGGCCTATGCCGGCATCGTCGGGGTGCCGCCGATCATGGGACTCTACACGATCGTCCCGCCATTAATTGCCTACGCGCTGCTCGGCACCTCGCGCTTGCTTGTCGTCGGCCCAGACACCGCTACCGGCCTGATCTCCGCGCTGACTGTGCGGCGCAATCGCGGTACAGGGAACCGCGCAGTTCAATACGCTCACCTCAACTCTCGCGATCTTGATCGGCGCTCTTCTTCCTGCTGTTCGGCGCGCTGCGCATGGGCTGGGTGGCCGCCTTCATCCCCACGCCGGTGATGCGAGGGTTCATCGAGGGCCTGGTATGCGTCACCATCATCGGCCAGGTGCCGCATCTGCTTGGCATCGACGGCGCGGCCGGCAACTTCTTCGCCAAGCTCTGGTTCGTGCTGCAGCATCTACCCGAAACCTCGCTGGCCCCGGTACTGACCGGCTCGCTCAGCCTCATCGCGATGCTGGTGCTGCGCCGCCTGGCGCCCCGCATACCGGCGGCGCTGGTGGTCGCGGTCGTGGCCACGATCCTCGTGGCCCTGCTCGGCGGCGAGGCCGCCGGGGTCAGCGTGGTCGGCGAGCTTCCGTCTGGCCTGCCTCACCTCGCGCTGCCCAAGCTCGACCTTGCGATATTGCAGGAGCTCGCACCCGGCGCGCTTGCCATCGTGCTGGTCGGCTATGCCGAGGCACTCGGCGGGGCAAAGGCCGCGGCAATGCAGGGCGGCGGCGACATCGACCCGAATCAGGAGCTGATCGCGCACGGGCCCGCCAATATTCTGAGCGGCCTTTTCGGCGGTTTCCTCGTTGTCGGCAGCCTGTCCAAAACCTCCGTCGCAATGGCTGCCGGTGCCCACACCCAGCTCGCCAATCTCGTCGCAGCAGTCCTATGCTTCCTGACGCTGGTGTTGTTGACGCCGTTATTCCGGGGCATGCCGCATCCGAGCACTCGCCGCCATCGTGATCGCGGCAATGCTTCACCTCTCCAAGCCCGAGTATTTGCGCGGTCTGTTCGCACGCAGCCGCTGGGAGTTTGGCCTCGCCGCGATCGTTGTCGCCGCAGAGCTGACATTGGGCGTCCCACACGGCATCGCTCTCGGTGTGGCGCTGTCGCTTTTAATGTTGATCTATCTAACCAGCCACCCGCAAGGCGCGGTGCTCGGTCAGTTGCCGGGTACCGAGGCCTATCGTGACGTCCGGCGCCACCCCGAGGCGCTCAGCTTCCCCGGCTTGCTGATTTGGCGCGTCGGCGGCGACCTATTCTTTGCGAGCATCGGTCACCTCGGCGAGGAGCTGAAGGCCGCACTGGCCGCCAACCGCCCGCCGGCGAGGCATGTGCTTCTAGACGCAGATTCGGTGAACTTCGTCGACACCAGCGCCTGCGACGCGTTGCTGGACTTGATCAAGGAGTTGCAAAGCCAAGGCATCAGCTTCGCCTTCGCCCGGGTGCGCGACGAAGTCCGAGAGCGGCTGCGGCCCGGGGGCATAGAGGCCATCGTCGGTGCGTCCGACTTCTACGAACGTGTGACCGACGGCGTACTCGCCTGGCAAGAGCAAGAACGGCTCGCCGCTGCGTCCGCGGGACAGCGAAGTTTATGAACGATGGTTGTGCGGCCAGGGAGCTTTGTGTCCCGGCGGACCCCTGCCGCGCCAGCGCTGATGTTACCGGGCTTCAAAAGAACCTGAACCTGAGCAGGTAAAGGACGATCGCGAACAAGGTGAAGACTGCCGCTATCACTCCGGCGACCACCCAAAAACCGCTGGAGCTGCCGCTGAACGGGATGCCGCCGACATTCATGCCCCAAACGCTCGCGATCAGCGTTGCCGGCAGGAATATCACCGAGAACATCGTGAGTGTGTAAAGGTTTCGGTTGGTCTCCTCCTCGACCTGCGCCCGCAGTTCTTCGACCAGGAACTGACAGCGCTCCGCGTAATCCTGCGTATCCTCGCCCAGTGCCGCATAGCGATGGATCTGGCGGTCGAATCGGTCGAATTCTTCGGCAGGAAACAGCGCCGGACGCTCGCGCGTGAATTCGAGCATCGCCGTGCGCTTGTAGGCCATGTCGCGGGCGACCCGGATTGAATCGCGTCGCATCTCCAGGATTTCCTTGCGTTGCTCGGCGCCGTCTCGTTTCAACACCTTCGACTCGATTGCACTGAGGCGTTCACTGGCCTGCTGCAACAGACGCTCGCCGATGTCATTGAGGGCTCTGAAGAATTCCGTGATCAGCCCGCACGGGCTCTCCGGTCCGACCGTATGGGCTTCCACCCGGCGTAGCAGCTCCTTGACCGAGAGTAGCGGGATGCGTCGGCCGGTGACGAGCAGCGTCCGGGTGGCGGCAACGCTGAGCGAGCCCGCTTCCAGGGTGGCGGCGCCGGGTTCGTCGCGGAAGTCGCGCAAATGGCCGTAGACCAGATCCGGCGTGACGAAAAGCCTACCCCACTGGATCGGAGCGGCTACCGCCTCGACGACGTCGCGCGGCCAGGGGCGACGGGATAGCCAAGTTTGGGCCGCGGCATCGCGGAGGTCGAGATGCACCCAGACAAAATCCGCGTTGCCCGCCGCGACGTCAGCCTCCGCAATATCATGCAGCGCCTGTCCCAGCGCGCCGCGAAACACGAAGGCAAATGATGGACCACCGTCACTCATGCTTTGCTCGGTAATTTTAAGGTTGAAGATCGGCTGGAAGCTGTGCCCACGGTACTGGGGCGGCGGGAGCGGGTCTGGACGGGCCTCGCTCGAGGTCGGGTAGGGGGTTAGGCTCATTCGGCGTTCGCGAGGTCGTATAACCGATGAATCCGGTCGGAGAACCAGCTCGTCAGGCGGTGCTTCGGTACGCTCTCGTCGAGTTCAGGCGAGGCGCTCAGCCGACCAGCGGCCTGACGCCGAGCCAGCGCTCGGCAGAGCTCCTGGGCGACTTGCGGCCGAGCTTCCGGAATGGGCGTGAGGTCCGCCTTTGCGAGCTCCGCGAGGATCTGCCAGATGATGACGGCGGCCACGACGCCGAGCGCGGCGCACAGCATCCAGCCAGGAAGTAGGAGCCGAACAAATCCATTGTCGGCGCGTAATTGCACGCGACGACCGGCAGCGCAATCGCAACTCGCCACAAGCCGAGCGGACCGCGGGAGTGTCGATCGCGCCGGATCGACCTGCCGCTCCCGGCAGCGAGCGAACTCCCATTCGATAGACCGGAGACAAGATCAACCGGCATGCCGCCATCACCGGAAAAAATCAGTCCTGGAATTATCCTAGCGCGTCCGGCGAACGTGTAATCTTTTTTAAATGCTAATCGACCGGCGGTCACGCCATCAGCTGAACTGCAAACAAAAATAGCGCGTCAAGCAGCAGGTGACGAGAGAGCATATATCTACCGCACGGCCCGACAATCCGGCACTCAACGTCTTGGGACGTCCTACGGAAATCTTGCTTAGCGCTCCGGACGCTCCAGCTTGTGTTTACCCAGCGGTCTGATTGGAACGGCCGTCGCGGTACCATCAGAACCGCTGGCTTCGCTTCGCTTCAATTCCTTTCCACCTTAAACAGCCGGGCCGGTGCTTAACCAGACATCGCGCAACTCGATTCCATCGGTATCCCTTTACAGCGAATAGCAGGCTGCGCTCAGCCAATCTCAAGCGTCATCTGCCCTTTGGAGCAAGCGCCGGCACGGACGCCCACCGCGCTCCCGCTCCGCCACCGCCCGGCGTCCGACCGATCCGGGCCGATGATTTCACTGCCCCGCCGCGATTGGAACGCGCTGGGACCACTGTTGCGAACCGCGTCGGAATTTCTTCGATTGTGAGCTGCCTCACACCTTCGGCTACTCGTTTAACTATATATAGCTTTATCAACGTCCGGCGGATGGAGTGTCCTTCGCGATATCGCGGATTGGCTGCTCCAGCGGGAGGCGCTCATGTCCGAGACTCGCACACTCGAACTCGAAGAGATCAAGAAAGATCCAACGGATGTTCATGTCTTCATTAGTTACTCTCATGAAGATTTCGGCATCGCTCAGTGCCTGCAGGAGGAGCTGACCGCCGTCAATCCCGCCCGGGTCCACTGTTTTCTGGATGCTTACAACATTCGTTCGGGTGAGGAGTGGCATTCGAAGATCATCACCAACCTCAAGGCCGCAGACTGGCTGATCTTCCTTTATACGGGACGCGAACGCAGGCCCTACGATTTTTGCGGCTTCGAGATTGGTATTTTTACTAGCGCGCATCTTCTGGATACATCAAAAAAGATTACCGAAGCGGCGCGGCTGTTGTGCATTCATGACACGCCCGCCGTACCCTCGCTGCTGGCGATGGTGCAAAACCGGCGGATCCGTCCCTATCAGTCGGATGGGCCGCCCGATCCAACGAGCGAACTCGATTTCTATATCGACACGCCGTTAGCTCAGCTCTTCGAAGATTTTTATTATCACCCCGACCGCATGCCGCTGCATGGCGGCACGATGCGGAAGGGGCTTCCTCTCAGGCAAATGCCGAGAATGGCTGCCGAGATCGCCGAGCGCGTCAAGCGGCTCACGATAAAGTTCCAAGACGCCAGGAAGAACGATCCGATATCGGAAAAATTCTATCAGGTCAGAATGGAGATCGACATTCGCGATCCCCTACCCAAAAACAGGACCGAGATCCCAGGGCGTTCGATGGTCACGGCCCTGTCCGACACCTTCAATCTCCTCGGGTTGAGCCCTGACCCCGACGAGAGCGGAGAGCTGAAAACAAGCTGGGAGCAGATGAAGAGCAGTCTCGAAGCGAATAACGAAACCTTTGCCTGGATGGACAAAGTCGAAGACGACATATTGGACGCCGCCCATCAGCGAAATTTGAGGAACCCTGAAACCAGCTTTCGAGCGCATGACGGGCAATTCTATCGCCCGCTGTTGGCCCGCCAGGTCATCTACGGCAATGGGGCGAGAAAATTCTCGGTGATATTCGTCAGAACCTTGCCGAGAAAGTTTGTCGGCGACGAGACCACATCCGCCTTATTGATCGGGCTCATTCTCGCTTCGCGGTTCAGGTTCACGTTCATCGAGGCCGCCAAGGAAGTGCAGGGTAATCTCGGCGACGAGGTCACCGATGCCGAGTTCCAGCTCGCCTGCCGGCAGATGATTTACGACATCGAGCGAATGGAGCAGGAATCGAGCGAATTCGGGATGAATAATCCCGATATTTTTCACCAAGCGTTTGGCCCGGAAAACCACGAAGTCGTGTCGGCTTTTTACGAGATTTGGTTTCCTGCACGAAAAGACCTTTTCACGCTAATCAAATCCCGGCTGGAGGAGCCGAATACCGTCTCGCGTGATATGATTCGAGATGCAGTCAAGAAGTTCACGCGGACGTTGAGCCCCTATAACAAGCGTTTTCTCGAAATGTGCTTGCAACGCTACACGGCTTATCTGAAAGGCTGGTTGAGCAAGCCCGATTGACCCGTGACCGCGGGAGGCGTTGTCAGTCACGGCGTAGGTTGAACTGGCCGCCTGCATGATCGAATGCGTCTCAGCGCATCTGCTCCTTGTCGAGGGGTCTGTGCGCCGCTGCGGAGCGATAACAGTTTAGGCCGAGGCCGCGGTGCTGCGGATCGAGGACCCAGTCGGCTACGGTGTAGGGCCTAAGAGCTCTTGGATGTTCTCTTGTCGCCTGTCGGATCGGGACTGTGTATCCCACCTCCCTCAATAAGGTGCTGCGCAACGGCATCGTCCGGCGTACACGCTCTGATCTCGATCATATCCCGCCCCCGACGCCGAGGAGCCCGCCGAGCCGGTCCGCGACCTCCGGACGGGCTATCGGCTCCGAACCTGGCGGCACAGGCGACGCTACCCATCGTCCGCTGACCGAACCGAAACGGAGGTCCTCGACGGCTGGCTCGCGGATCTTGACGAGCGGGTCCATGGCGAGGTCTTCATGATTGGAGGCGGCCACGATTTAGGACGGCCGACCAATCGCGCCGTTCGGCGAAATCGCCATGCTGCGGGTGGCGCGTCAAATCTGCGCCAGCGACAGTTTCTTGCGATCGGCTACGCCGGCGCGCCATCATCGCGGTGGTCGGGGCGCGGCTCGACACCAAGCTCAACCTGCACCCGCCCCGCAGCGCCACGCCCATTGCGGTGGCAACGCTTCTCGCGCCGAGAGTCATCGCCGGAATACCGCGGCGAGTTCGAGGTGCGGGGTCCATACGAACTGATCGACGGGCGTTACGCGCTCGAGGCGGTAGCCGCCGCCGACCAGCTTGGCGGCGTCGCGTGCGAAGGTGGCCGGGTTGCAGGATATCGCGACGACCGTTTCTATCGCCGAGGCGGCAAGCGCTTCCGCCTGCCGGGTGGCGCCGGCGCGCGGCGGATCGAACACCGCAGCGGCGTAGCGGGCGAGCGCGCTCGCCGGAACCGGGTTGCGGGCTAGGTCCCGGCGTTCGACAGTAACCCTCGGCTGGTCTGCGGCGGCTCGGGCGAGCGCAGCAGCAGTGCGCGGATCGCCCTCGATGGCGTGGACGGAACCGCCACGGGCCAAGGCAAAGCCGAAGGTACCCAGTCCCGCGAAGAGATCGAGCACTGGGCGGTCTGGACCGACCCCCGAAAGAACCTCCTCGACGAGTATCATCTCGGCCGATGGACTCGCCTGCAAAAACGCCCCGGGCGGGAATGGGACGGCGACACCGGACAGCAGTACTCGGACCGGCTGTTGCTCGACGATAACAAGCTCGTCGAGGCCGGAACGCCAGACGATGCGGGCGAGGTCGCACTCCTCGGCGAACCGCGCGAGGGCCTCGCATGCCCCGAGCTTCGGGCGCTCTGCCGCCTCGATCATCAGGTCGATGCCGCTGTCGGTGCGGGTGAGAGTAGCCTCCGCCATCTCGCCGGCTGCGACAAAGTCGGCCGCAACCTGCCGGAGCCCGTCGATGAGCGCGAATATCGCCGGTTCTAGCACCGGGCATTCAATCGGGTCGATCAGACTATGGCGGAATCGTTCGCGATAACCGACGCGCGCCGGCAGACGCGGATCGCGCGGCCGGGCGAGGCCCAGGCGCGCCCGCCGCCGTTCCGGCGGCACGAGCCGCATCGGGCCGACAACACTGGGATCGATCCCGACCCGTTCGAGTGCCGTACGCAGCGTACCGAGCTTAAGCCGCCGGTATGATGCATCATCCAGGTGCTGCAGCGCACAACCGCCGCAGGTCCCAAAATGGCGGCAGCGTGGAGCGGTGCGCCCCGGCCCGGAGGCGAGCAGGTCGACGACCAACCCCTCCCACCCACCATGACGGCGCGCCCCGAACCGAGCGTGGACGCGATCACCCGGCACCGTAAAGGGTACGAAGACCAGCTCACCTCGGTATTGCGCAATGCCGTCCCCGCGCGCGCCGATCCGCTCGATGGAGAGCTCGGCGAGACCCTCGCTGTGCGCCTCTGATCGCCCCAAGGCGTCAGCCTGCGCTAGAAGTCGGGTTTCGGCAGCGGCCGCGACGGGGTGCGGATCGGCACGGACGCCGCTATCTCGCCGTTGATGATGGCCCAGCCCCATTCGAGTAAAGGCAGGGCTATGTGAGCGAAATCGACGATGCGGTCGACCACCCCCGACGACTGCATTTCCGCGTCGGTTAATGGCGCGTGCGCGGTAAAGGATTTCCAGCCGACATACTCGGCCACTTTTGTTCCTTTCGCCGCCTCGAACCCGCGTGGCGGACGGCTCAGTCGTTCGTCGCTGGAGAGTGGACTGCCCGCCGCCGCCAGCCCGTCAGCGATTGCCAGAAACGCCTCTGGATCATCGAGGATGGCGCGCCGCAACCGAAGCAATAGACCGGGTTCGGGATGCCAGAAGCCGGCTGCCACCATCGATTCCGCCGGAGCAAGGTGAAGATAGAGCAGACCCGGGTCCCGTTTCCCGCCGGATCGCGTCAGCACCGCCCCGGCATGCGTCTTGTAAAGCCGCTTGTCCGGCGAGAAGCGCACGTCGCGATAGATGCGGAAGATCCCGTGCCTGGGATCGCCTACCAGCGGCACGCCGGCTTCCTGCAATGCCGCCCCGACCGTGGCGATCAACTCCCGGAAAGGCGCCAATACTTCGGTTTCGTAGAGCGCCTTGCGCGGCTTGAACCAGACCGGATCATTGTTGCCGCGGAGCTCGCTGAAGAAAGCGAACGCGGCCGGCCGGAACCCGGCAAACCGGGTCGGGGCTTCCGTCATCGCCCTTCCTCCTCACCCGCGCCGCTCCGGCGGGCGTAGAGCAGGAATTCCCGGTTGCCTTGCGGACCGAGGACCGGGCTCTCGAGGACGCCAATTACGATCCAACCCGGCTGCGCCGCGACCCAGGCGGCGGCGCGCTCGCAGACCTCGTGATGGATGGCGGCATCGCGCACCACCCCGCCCTTGCCGACATGCTCGCGGCCGGCCTCGAATTGCGGCTTGACGAGCGCCACGAGCTCGGCCTCTTCGGCGGCGAGCGCGAGCGGCGCCGGCAATAATGTCGCGAGGCCGATGAAGCTTGCATCACAGGTGATCATGTCGACCGGCTCGGGAACATGGGCTCGGGTCAGATGGCGCGCGTTCACCCGCTCGTAGACAATTACGCGCGGATCCTGCCGCAGTTTCCAGGCGAGTTGACCGTGCCCCACATCGACGGCGTAGACGCGCCCAGCCCCGCGCGACAGCAGCACATCGGTAAAACCGCCGGTCGAGGCACCGATGTCGAGAGCCGTCTTGCCATCGACTGCGATCCCGAAATGGTCGAGAGCGTGAGCGAGCTTGAGGCCCCCCCGCGACACCCAGGGATGGTCGTTCCCCTTGATGGCGAGCGCCGCATCCGCCGCGAGCTGTTCGCCTGGCTTGTCGATCCGCCGCCCGGCGCAATTGACCACTCCGGCGAGGATCAGCGCCTGAGCCTTGGCCCGGCTTTCAGCAAGACCCCGCTCGACGAGGAGCTGATCAGCCCGCCGTTTTGCGAGCCTGCGCGGGAATCTGGGGGTGAGGTCGGCTCATCGCGATTGCGATTGCGGCAAAGGAGATTGGGACGCGGACAAGTGGCGGACGAGGTCGCGGGCGTAGATCGGGAGATCGGCCTCCCGGCGAATGCAGATCGTCAGATTGCGGAGCGCCCAGTCATCCGCCAGCTCGATCCGGCGGATCGACATCGTCCTGGCGTGGCGCTCGGCAGTGGTCGCCGGGACGATGCCGATCCCGACATTGCATTCGACAAATCGGCATACTGCATCAAAGCTGCGCAGCTGAACACGCAATTTGAGGCGGCGGCCCACTCTCTCTGCCTTTTCGGAAAGAAAACGCTGCAGAGCGCTCGTCCGGTCCAGACCGACAAAATCGAAGTCGAGCACCTCGGCAAAGGGGATATGCTCGACTGTTGCCAACCGGTGCTCTGGCGCGACAACCAGCACAAAGCGGTCGGTGCGAAAGGGAAGGGTCTCGAGACCGGCGACCTCCACCGTGGCGGCGACGATGCCAATATCCGCCGTGCCGTCGGCAACGGCGGCGACAATCTCGTCACTGAGCCGCTCTTCCAGATCGATGTTCACCTGCGGATGGGAGGCGAGGAAATCGCTGAGCGGCTCGGGCAGAAATTCGGTCAGCGCGTTGGTATTGGATAACAGACGAACCTGCCCCTTGATGCCCTCTGCATATTGCGCGAGCTCACTGTGCATGCGCGCTGCCTGCTGCAACAGCATGCGCGCGTGATGAACGAGAGTGCGTCCGGCCGGGGTCGGCTGCACGCCCTGGCGTTCACGGTGCAGCAAAGGAGTGCCGAGCGCCGCCTCCATGTTGCGGATGCGCGTGCTCGCCGCGGCGATGGCCAGATGCATGCGCTCGGCGCCATGCGTGATGCTGCCTGCTTCCACCACACTCAGAAACAGCCGCAAGTCACTGAGATCGAAACGCACGGGGCGGCCTTCGGATTTGACGAACCAAGACTACGCTAAATGCCGATTGTGTCAATCCCGGAAGCGGCATCAGATTTCGGCAAACACGAAAGCGAGAAATCATGAGCACCGCCTATCCCATCGAGCATCACACTTACGATGTCGTCGTAGTCGGGGGCGGCGGCGCCGGATTGCGGGCGACATTGGGAATGACCGTCGCGGGGCTCAAGGCCGCCTGCATCAGCAAGGTCTTCCCGACCCGCAGCCATACCGTCGCAGCGCAGGGCGGCATCGGCGCCGCACTCGGCAATATGGGCGAGGACGACTGGCGCTGGCACATGTACGACACGGTCAAGGGGTCCGATTGGCTGGGCGACCAAGACGCCATCGAATTCATGTGCCGCAATGCAATGGAAGCGGTCGTCGAGCTGGAGCACTTTGGTGTGCCGTTCTCGCGCACCGAGGACGGGCTGATTTACCAGCGGCCGTTTGGCGGCCATACCGTGCAATGGGGCAAAGGTCTGGCCAAGCGCGCCTGCGCCGCCGCCGACCGGACCGGGCATGCGATGCTCCATACCCTCTACCAGCAGTGCCTCAGACACAATGCCGAGTTCTTCATCGAGTATCTCGTGCTCGATGTGGTCATGGACGAAGGCCAATGCCGCGGGGTCGTTGCATGGCGGCTCGAAGACGGCACCCTGCACCTGTTCCGCGCGCAGATCGTCGTGTTGGCGACGGGGGGCGGCGGCCGCACCTACTTCTCGACGACCCAGGCGCATATCTGCACCGGCGACGGGTACGCCATGGCCTTGCGCGCCGGATTGCCATTGCAGGACATGGAGTTCATCCAGTTTCATCCGACCGGCATTTACGGAGCCGGCTGCTTGATCACCGAGGGGTCGCGCGGCGAAGGCGGGTATCTGACGAATGCCGAGGGCGAGCGATTTATGGAACGCTATGCGCCGACCACCAAGGACCTTGCCTCGCGCGACGTGGTCGCCCGCGCGATGGCGATCGAGATCCGCGAGGGCCGCGGCTGCGGGCCGCAAAAGGACCACATCCTTTTGCATCTCGAGCACCTCGATCCCGAGGTGCTGCATCAGCGCCTTCCGGGCATTTCAGAAACCGCCAGGATCTTTGCCGGGGTTGACGTGGCGCGGCAGCCGATCCCGGTATTGCCGACCGCGCATTACAACATGGGCGGCATCCCGACCAATATCCATGGCGAGGTACTGAACCCGGCTGCCGATGATCCCGAACGCACCGCGCCGGGGCTGATGGCAATCGGCGAAGCCGCCTGCGTGTCGGTGCACGGCGCCACCCGTCTCGGCACCAACTCGCTGCTCGATCTGGTGGTGTTCGGCCGCGCCGCCGCGCAGCGCGCCGCCGAGATCGTCGAGCCGGGAGCGGCGCACAGCTCTTTTCGATCTTCGGCGACAGATCAGGCGCTCGCCAGGTTCGACCGGGTGCGCCATGCGAAAGGGCGGCTGAAGACCGGTGAAATACGGGTCGCGATGCAGCGTACCATGCAGGACCACTGTTCTGTCTTTCGCACCGCCGATGTGCTCGCAGAAGGGCTGCGCAAGATGTTGGCGGTCACCGATGCGCTGAGCGACCTCGTCGTTGCGGACCGCTCGCTGATCTGGAACACCGAGCTCGTAGAGGCGCTCGAGCTCGACAACCTGACCGGGCAGGCGATGGTCGTCCTCCATTCCGCGCTGTACCGGACCGAAAGCCGCGGCGCCCATGCCCGCGAGGATTTTCCCGCCCGGGACGACCGCAACTGGCTCAAACACACCCTCGCCTGGCAGAACGCTGACGGCAGGGTGCGACTCGGCGACCGCCCGGTGCACCTTCATACTCTGTCGAACGAAGTGCAGCCGTTCCCGCCGGCGGAGCGCGTATACTGAAGCGGCGGCTCCGCGCGATTGCCGGCGAGCTACAATTGAAACTTGTATCGGGAATCGCACTCCGCTGCTTCTGCAGCGGGTCTGCAGCGAGATTCCCCTTTCGGTTGTACCATTCAAACAGCCGGTCCCGCGCGCGATCCTTTTTCAGGATCCGGCACAAGGTTTGAGTATGCAATCCGAAGGAGGCGAAATTGAGGTCGTCGTGTCGCTAGAATGGTAGGGCGGAAAAGCGGGAGCGCGATCCGCCAATCACCTCCGTTAGAAATTAATCGGGATGGCGGAAAGCGCTGCGCTTTTCCGCCCTACAGGCTCGGCATGTAGCCTTTGCGGGGGTACTCCTCCCAATACTGGCGGAAACCGCGGTGCGTGGCTTCCTGGTGAGGGTGGGCGCGAAGTTTGTCGACATCGATGTCGATGCCGAGACCGGGAGTGGTCGGCAGATCGATCCAGCCGTCCTGCACGGTCAGCGACGCGGTGGCGATTTCACGGCACAGATCTTGGAAATTTACGAAATATTCGGTGATCCGGAAATTCGGAATTACCGCCGATAGGTGCACTGTGGCCGCGAGGCCGACGAGCGTGCTGTTGTAATTGTGCGGCGACATGACGACTGCCTGCGGCTGCGCCATCGCGGCAATGTCGAGCATCGCGCTGATGCCGCCGACGGCGCAGATGTCCGGGTTCAAGATGTCGGCGGCGCGTTTGGCCAGGCACTCGAAGAAGGCTTCCTTCGAATAGATCGCCTCGCCGGTGACGATCGGGATCGGCACCGCGCGCCGTACCTCGGCGACCAGGTCGATGTTCTCCGACAGGCACGGCTCCTCGTACCAGTCGATGCCGAACTCGGCGAGGCGATGGCCGATGCGGATCGCGTGCGCCGGCGCAAAGCGGCGATGCGCTTCGATCAAGCAGCTCGAAATCGGGCCCCAATGCCTGGCGCATCGCCCGGACATAGTCGATCGCGAAATCCTCGTCGCGCCGATCGACAAAGCTGCGCCAGGGGCCGGGGAACGGATCGAATTTGGCGGCGGTAAAGCCCATTGCCTTGACCTTCAGCCCGCGTTCGACCCCCTCCTCGATCGTCGTCCCGCGCGACCAGCCATTGGCATAGACGCGCACGCGCTCGCGCGACGCGCCGCCTATCAGGTTGTACACCGGCAATCCGGCACGCTTGCCGATGATGTCCCAGGAGGCGATTTCGATCGCGCTCCACGCCGCCATCAGCTCCAATGAGATGCGGCGGATCGCAAAATCCTCGAACATGATCTGGCCGGTGTGCCGGATGTTGAAGGCACTGCGGCCGATTACATGCGGCGCCATCGCCTCGAGGCAGTCCGCGACCACCGTCTCCTTGCCGTGCGTGACATAGGCCTCGCCCCAGCCGTAATGGCCGTCCTCGGTCTCGACGCGACAGAACAACAGATCCTTCGAGCTGCCAGTCCCGAGGATAAAGGTTTCGATGCGCGCAATTTTCATGTCCCCTCCGGTGATGCCTCAGGTCACGAACCGATTAGGTTGGCTGTCCAGCGCTTCGCGAATGGCGCGGGCCAGGGTCTGCAACTGATAGGGTTTGCGTACGAGCGGCAGTCCAGCTTCCAGGGTGTGCAAAGCCTTGGCATAGCCGCTCGTCAGTAATACGGCGACGTCAGGGTATTCCTCCTTGATGCGCCGCGCGAGAGCCAGGCCGTCGAGCTCTCCGGGCATGATGACGTCAGTGAACACCAGGTTGATCGCCTCGCCCGAAGCGAGCAATTCCAAACCAGCCGCGGCCGATTGGACATGAAATACGCGGTAGCCGAGCTGATTTAGCAGCAGCCCGGCCACTTCCTGGACCTCGGGATTGTCCTCGACGACCAGAACGGTTTCACAGCCTTGCGGCGGGTTGCTGTCGACAATCGACTCCTCGCTGAGCGGCCGGTGGCTTCGCGGAAGGTAAATCGTCACCGCTGTGCCTTCGCCTACTCGGCTGGTGATCGTCACTGTGCCACCCGACTGGCGCGTCAAGCCATAGACTTGCGACAGACCCAATCCGGTTCCTTTGTCGAGCTGCTTTGTCGTAAAAAACGGCTCGAACACCTTAGGCAGGATGTCGGCTTCTATCCCTCGCCCAGTATCTGTCACCGTCAGGGCGACGAATTCTCCGCGCAGGCCATCCGACGCATCATCCGGCTGTAGCCGCATATTCTTGGCCGTGATCGTGATCGTTCCGCCGCCGAGCATCGCGTCCCGCGCGTTGACAACCAAGTTTATCAACGCAAGCTCCAGTTCATGAATATCGACCGCGACCGGCCAGACACTGCGCCGGATATCGATCACCAGTGTGATATCGCCTCGGGCTGAACTCGCGAGCAGATCGCGGAACTCTGCAAGACGTTGGTGCAAGCTGACGACGATGGGGTTCAGGGCTTGACGGCGAGAGAAGGCGAGCAGCTGGCGAGTGAGATTTTCACCGCGCGCCGCGGCAATTTCGATCGCCTCCACCGAGCGCAGGTTTTTTGGATCGCGAAGCCGGAGTTTGAGCATCTGCGCGTTGCCGCTGACAACCGTCAGCATATTATTGAAGTCGTGCGCTATGCCGCCGGTCAGCTGTCCCAACGCTTCCATCTTTTGTGACTGGGCCAGCTGCTCTTGCGCGCGCTGCAGTTTCGCTCTTGCTTCATGGCGCTCGGTGACGTCGCGCATGATATTCGCGAAACCGATGAGCTTGCCTTCCTCGTCGCGGATGGCGGCGATCACCACAGCCGCAAGGAACAAAGATCCATTCTTGCGAACCCGCCAGCCGTCATGTTCGTAGGTTCCCGAAGTTGCGGCCGCCGCGAGAGCGCGTTCGGGAGCACCGGCCGCCCGATCCACCGCCGTATAAAAACGCGAGAAATGGTGGCCGACAATTTCCGGTTCGGCATAGCCCTCAATGCGCTGCGCTCCGGCATTCCAGCCCGACACCACGCCGCGCGCATCGAGCCTGATCAGCGCGTGGTCAGTCGCGGCTTCTGTGAACAATCGGAACTGCCGCTCGCTTTCGCGCAGCGCCTCCGCGGCCAGCTTCTCGGTGGTAATGTGACGGCCGATCAAATAGATCAACCCGTTCTCTGCCGTCATGGTCCAAGCAATCCAGCGCCACGAGCCGTCCTTGTGACGGAAGCGGTTCTCCATGCGCACCGTCGGAACACCCTCGGCGAGCCGCCTGCGGCCCGCCACTGAATGGGCCGCGTCGTCGGGATGCCTCAGCTCGCTGACATGCATCCTCTTGATCTCGTCCTCGCTCCAGCCGAGAAGCGTCGTCCATGCCGGATTTATGCTGGTGAAATAGCCGTCGAAGTTCGAAACACCGAGCAGGTCTTCGGATACCTGCCAGATCCGATCGCGTTCTCGGATCCGCTCGGCAATCTCGGCCTCCAGCCTCTCGTTTAGGACCCGCAGCGTCTCCTCTTTACGAACGCGCTCGGTCGTCTCGACGCAAGTAATCAGGATTCCGCCGACCCCGTGCGGAGCGGTTTCCTCCGGGATCGGGCTGTAGCTGATCGTAAATCGGGCGTGTTCAACCGTCGATCCGTGGCGGCGGACGCTCCAGGGATGATTTTCGGCAAAAAACGCGTCGCGTTCACCGCGCAGGATGGCCTGGTTCAACGACCCGAGCTCGGGGTAGATTTCCCACCAGACCTCGCGCAACGAGCGGCCCAATGCGTCCGGGTGCTTGTCGCGCAGGATGGGTCGATAGGCGTCGTTATAAATGAGGACCAGCTCGGGCCCCCATCGGATCGCCATCGGAAACCCCGAAGCGAGGATCATCGCGGTGCTGAGCTTCAGACTTTGCGGCCAAGCCCCGCTACTGCCGAGCGGGGTCGCCGACCAATCCATCTCGCGGATCCGCCGTGCCATCTCTCCGGGCAGGCTGGTAAAGGCGCGGACGTTCATCGGACGTAGGCTAGGTTTCCTCCCGAACATAGGAAGACCGTAAGACACACGGGAATCCCGCGTATGTCCAGCCCCACCTATTGTGGTAGAAGTCGCCGGAGCGGGCTCGTTTCCTTCACAGGAGTTTACGGCAATGAGGACCTTTGTTCGCTGCGGTCAACTCTTCTCCGGGCGCGAGGACGATGCCCGTAAAGGCGAAATTCTGGTCTTCGATCAGCAGGGCGTCATCGAGTATGCCGGCCCTGAGGCTGGATCGCCGCGGCGCGCCCGCGGCGACCAGATGCTCGATCATTCCGGTTGTTTCGTGATGCCCGGGCTGATCGACGTCCATACGCACCTCGCCTATGGCAACGCCAAAAGCGAGGAGGATATCGACCTTTACAGCCCGCTCGAGTTCCGCACCCTGCGCGGCATGTTCTTCGCGCAGAAGGTCGCTGCGGCCGGGTTTACCGCGATCTGCTCGCCGGGCGATGCCGGCCAGATCAGCCTGTCGATCCGCAACGCAATCCGCGCCGGCCTGTTCGATGGTCCTCGCGTCATGGCGGCGGGCCGCTATGTGACCACCCATCAGGGCCTGACCGATTGGTACCCGAGCTGGATCGGCGCGCCCGAAACCTCCATCGGCAAGCTGGTCACAACCATCGCCGAGGCGATCGAGGAAATCCGCCGTCAGGTCAAGGACGGTGTCGATTGCGTCAAAATCGCGCTCGACGGCATCCAGCGGCGCGATAATGGCGAGCTGGTCGCCGCCTTCACGCAGGAAGAGACAGAGATCATGGTTCGCGAGATCCATCGCCTCGGCAAGAAGGCGGTGGCGCATGCCCGCGGTCGCGAGGCGACGCTCTACGCCGCGCGCTCTGGTGTCGATCTGATTTTTCACGCCAATCATCTCGATGATGAGTGCATCGCGGCGATGTTGGAGACCGGCAGCACGATCTCCCCAACCCTGACGCACCCGCGCAATACGATCGATTTCACGCAGCCGCACGAGCCGGCTTTCCTCAAGGGCCGCCCCGAGCATGCGCAGCGCGAATACGAGATAGGCTGCGCCAACTGGAAAAAGGCGCGCGCCGCCGGCGTGCCGTTGCTGACCGGCACCGACACCGGTTTCGCAGTTACCCCTTATGGCGAGTGGAATGCCCGCGAGCTCGAGCTCTTCGTCGAGGATCTCGGCTTTACCCCGGCCGCCGCATTACGGGCGGCGACCGAGGTCAATGCCGGTTTCATGACCGGCGGCGACCATATCGGCACGTTGGAGCCGGGCCGCGCCGCCGATTTCATCGTGCTCGACGCCTCGCCGCTCGCCGACATCCGCGTATTGCAGGACAAGAGCCGACTGCGCGCAGTCTACATTTCGGGGAAGGAGATCCGCATACCCGACCGCCCCTACGATCCCCGGCAGGTAACCGATTTCGCGCTGTCGAACTGGACCGAACTCTACACCCGGGCGCGGGTCGCCGAATTGCGTCGGCAAGGCCCGACCCTTGCGGCGGCGGAGTAAACATCAGCTGCCACCGCTGGCGAGAGCTGTTGCGCTGCCTGACCAATCTTATCGGCGGCGCGCCTGGAAAAAATCGCGCAGCAATCCACCCGCGCGCCGCTCCTTGATGCCGCCGTAAATTTCCGGCCGGTGGTGGGTCGCCGGCTGGTCGAACAGGCGGGGGCCGTGCTCGACTGCGCCGCTTTTCGGATCGTAAGCCCCGAAATAGAGCCGGCGCAGGCGGGCCAAAGCGATCGCCGCGGCGCACATCGCGCAGGGTTCGAGGGTGACGTAGAGATCGCATTCGGTGAGTTGCGCGGCGCCCAGCTGGGCTGCGCCTCTGCGTAATGCCAGCATCTCGGCATGAGCCGTCGGGTCATGGTCGGCCTCGACGCGATTGCCGGCAGCGGCGAGGACACGCCCTTCGCGATCGACCAGCACGGCGCCGACCGGCACGTCGCCGTGCGCGGCCGCCGCCTCGGCTTCGGCGAGGGCCAGATTCATCGGTGATAGGTGCAGGCTCATCCGCTGTGCCAGCGGCGAATGGGCTCGGGTATCGCGATCGGTCGCCGGGTTGAGAGGCGCATGAACAAACCTTCCTGCTCGGCCTCGGCATGGACGGCGCCATTGACCGAGAATTCCGCGGCGAGCCGCCAGCGCACTCGGGTCAGTCCGGCGACCCGCATGCGGCCGACCAGCGGGTCGGCGATCGTCACCGGCCGGCGATAGCTGATTCGCGTGGACAAGAGGATCGGCGCGATATCCTCGGCGAGCGCGCGGATCAGCGGATATGCCTGGTCCAAAAGGCCGAGCCGCAGATCCTCCAGCCAGCGAATGAACACGATGTTGCTGACAATGCCGGCAAAGTCTATGTCGTAGGTCCGTATCGGGAGCGGCTGCTCGTAATACTCGGTCATCGCTACGCCGGTTTCGCCCCCGCATTAGATTGGATTTTGCAGCATGGCACAGCCGGTCATCGGTCTCACCCTCGATCACGAGCCGCCCGGCGGCTATTCGAATTTTCCGTGGTATGCGATCCGCGAGAATTATTGCAATGCGGTGCGCCATGCCGGCGGATTGCCGATCCTGCTGCCGCACGATCCGGACGCCGCGTCGGCCTATCTCGGCCGGATCGACGGCCTGATCGTCACCGGCGGTGGGTTCGATGTCGACCCGACGCTGTTCGGGGAGGCGACGAGACACCCGACAGTCAAGACCAAGGACCGCCGCACTGCCTTCGAGATGGCCGCCGCAAAGGGCGCGCTCGCTCAAGACATGCCGGTGCTCGGGATCTGCGGCGGCCAGCAGCTCCTGAACGTCGCGCTCGGCGGCACTTTGATCCAGCATATCCCGGACGAAGTCCCGGATTGCCTGCCGCATCGCCAGCCGAACCCGCGCAACGAGCCCGGGCATACCGTCCGGGTGGTCGCCGGCACGCTCCTCCACCGCATCACCGGAGTGGACAGCCTCGGGGTCAACAGCGCGCACCATCAGGCGGTCAAGGCCGCAGCGCCGGGCCTCGTCATCGACGCCGTCGCCGAGGACGGCGTCGTCGAGGGAATCGAGGATCCGCGCCACCGCTTCTGTCTCGGGGTGCAGTGGCACCCCGAATTCGAGATCAGCGAGGCCGACCGCCAAATCTTTCGGGCTCTTATCGAAGTCGCCAGCGGGTGAAGAATTCGGCGAATTCAGAGCACGAGACCGCCGTTCGATAACCGACAAGCCGCCGCGAAATCAATTTACAAGGCCGAGTCCGCGGATTTTCTCGAACGCCGGGTGGATTTGGGCCCGGTACGCGGCGGACCCGGAACGCGACAGCCAGAGCTGTTCGAACGCACGTGTCCGGTGCTGCGGGTATAGTCCACGGAATTTCGCTGCGGCTTCGGTGGCCTCCTTATCCCGCCCGATCGTAGACAGCGCAGCCGCCAGGAATAGCTGCGCGCTGCCGTAGCTGGGATTGCGTTCCAAAGATTTGCGGAGAAGGGAAATCGAAGCCTCGGTTCGCCCGAGCAGGAGTTCGGCAAAGCCGCCGAAGAAGAGCCAGATGCTGTGCCGTCGATCCGATCGGTCGAGGCTCATTGCTCGCTCGTTCGCCGGCACAGTCTCGTCGGCGCGGCCGAGAAAGGCCGCATTGTACCCGGCGAACCCGTGCGCAGTGCCCTGGCCTGAATCGGTCGTCAGAGCGCGCTCGAAGGCGCCGCCCGCCTCATCCAGCTGTCCGGCAGCCGAGTACAACATGCCTTGCACGCAATGCGCGGCGGTGTGCCCCGGGGCGATCGAGAGCGCCATCGCCGCCGCCTCGCGGCCGAGGTCGGAGGCGGTCGCCACGACTCGCGGCTCGGCCCACCACGGGTTGCTGACGAGATGTTGGCAGGTTATCGCCAAACCTGTCAGAGCCTCGACATTGCGTGGATCGTTCGCCAGCGCTATTAGATACCACCGCTGTGCCTCGGCTGACAACTCTGCGCGCATGCCGCGTTGCAGCGCGCCCGCCGCCCGCGACAGCGATCCGGTGACCTCGTGCTCCGTGCCCGCGTCGAAAAAGGCGCGCCGGCTCGCCGCCTGGAGCAGCAGCACGTGAAGCTCTCGGGATATCCGCCGAGTGATCCTCGTCTGGACCGATGCGAGTTCTTCCGGACGGAATTCATGGCGCCCCGCCCACACGAACTGGGAGGTCGCGGCATCGACGATCCGCATATTCACCCGCAGAGTTCCCGGATTGGCGCACTGAGCGCTTCCGGTAACGATATAGTCGTCTTCGCGCTCTGAAGCGGGCGACCGAGCGAGCTTGCCCATTGCAGGTTGCTCGCCTTTCAACGGTTTGAGCGAGAGACCGCGACCTTGTCGAAGGAGGTCGGTGACAAGGTCATCGGTAAAGGCTTCCACCAAGCGTTGCCGATCGGGCTCGCCCGTCAAATTGCGCATTGGCGCGACTGCCACGGCAATGCTCGGCAGCAGGCATGGCCATTGCGGTTTTTCTGAGCCAGCGGTCGGCTGCTTTTGCGACCGAGGGCTGTGGCTTTCCACTACGCGATCGGCAATTGCTTTCAAAGGCGGTGTGCCGCTTACGATATGACGCTCCCCGCCCGAGCGGGTGATTGAGCGCGCCAACTCCTGGGTTTCCTCATCGGGCGTGACGCCCAGCTCGCGCTGCAAAGTAGTTGCGCAGCTCTTGTACTGGCGCAGCGCTTCACCGCGGCGGCCGCCGCGCGCGTAGGCGCGCATCAGCGCACGCTGCCCTGATTCGGATAGCGGCTCGAGGGTCACCAGCCGACGCCCGGACTGGATCGCGGCTTCGTAGTCACCGGCGGCGTCTTGCAGCGCGATCAACCGTTCCAGAACGTCACAGATCGCAGCTAGCGCGCGGTCGCGTGCCGCTGCCAACCACTCCTGGAACGGCTCGGAGGCGATGTAGAAATCGGCTAGGAAGTCTCCGCGGTACAAGTCGGCTGCCATCTGCAGCTCGCCACGGTCCTGTGAGCGCGACAGGCGCTCGAAATCATCAAGGTCGACGATGGCGTCCCCGATCCTGCAATTGGCGAAGTCGGCTGCCAAATCAGAAGCTGTTCCCCGCCCGACCACCTTGCGCAGCTCCAACAGGCAATTGCGCAAACTGTGGCGGCCTTGCTCCGCCCCCTGGTAGGGCCACAGCAAGTCGGCCAGTCGCTCGCGGCTTACCGCTTCCCCGTTTTGCGCCGCGAGAAAGGCGAGCAGCGCGCGCGCCTTTTTCGGGAGCTTATCGAGCCGACAGTCATCACTCTTGATCACCAAAGGTCCGAGCACTTGAATCGTCAAAGACATCATCAACTATCCCAATAATGGCCGAGGAAAACTCTCGGCCGTTAGTTTATACTGAGGCATGCATCGGCTGCCCTGGGCAGGGGAGCGGCCATAGACCAGTCACAACCATCGCTTCCCATTTGGACTAGCCGTTCAGCAAGGTGGCGTCGGGTTCGACCACGCTGTCGTACCCACCGAACTGCCACCACGGGATCGGAGCTTGGCTCGTCTGTATTAATCGTACAAATTATGGCAAAAATACGTCTGTTCGCGACCAATTGTTTCAATGCGGCCAAATCGAGCCGAATTTGCGCCTTTTTGTATCGACTGGTGTCACCGATGCCGCTAAGACCCGCTTCATGGGGGAAAAAGCAAAATAAGCACAACCTTTTTGACAGGCGCGAGACGTGGAAATGACGTTCGCCTGACATGGGCCCGCTAAGATCGCCTAACGCTTCGATCCGTTTATCGACGGCCTGCCCAGATTGCTAACAGGTAGTGGGCGGCGGGTCGCGCCTCCACTACATGCACAAAGCGAGGCGACGTGAAACGAACTAGCACCACGAACGGGATTTACGTCGCGCAGATACGGGTTCTTTACCAGCACATCCCGATAGTCCTGCTCGTCAACATGGTCAACTCCGCCTTGGTAGCGGTTGTACTGGCGTCCTATAAAGGACAGACTTGGTGGCTGGCATTTCTCGCATTGACCATCGCCCTTACGGCGGCTCATGCATTCGGATGGGTCTGTTACCGCCACACGGGGGAGTCGGTCGAGTCCGCGAGCCGATGGGCGGCGGCGGCAACCGTCGGATCGGGACTGTCCGGATTGCTGTGGGGCGTCGGCAGCGCACTTTTGCTCCCGGATAACCTGGTGGAGCAGACTTTCGTTGCCTTTGTGATCGGCGGCCTGTGCGCCGCCTCTCTTGTCGCATTTTCCAACTATCTGCCAGCCTTCGTTGCCTATGTCTTCCCCGCCTCGTTACCACTGGCGGGCCGCTTCTTCCTCGATGGTTGGACTGTACACGGCGACATGATGGTGGTGTTCGCGGTGACAATAACTCTTGCCGCATGCAATTCCACTCGCGGCTTTGTACATGGATTGCGTTTGAACTGCGATCTGACCGAGAAGACCAAAGAGCTAGTTGCGGCAAATCACCGGTTACACTTGGAGATAGAGCAGCGGAGGGTCGCGGAGGACCAGTTGCGACAAATCCACAAAATGGAGGCCGTCGGCCAACTGACAGGCGGCATCGCTCACGATTTCAACAACCTGCTCACCGTCATCGTCGGGCACCTCGAAATGGCGCAAGACCGCGTCAGCGCCGATCCCCGCACCGTGACGTTGTTACAGGACTCCCTCCGTGCGGCGGAGCGCGGTGCCGCGCTGACCCGGCATCTGCTCGCCTTTGCACGCCGACAGCATTTGGATCCAAGGCCAGTCGACATTTCCGGCGTACTCAGCGCCGCGGAGAGATTGCTGGAGCAGACGATCGGCCTCGAAATCGAGCTGGTGATACGCTCAGAACTCGATCTACACGCGGCGTGGATCGACCCGAACCAGCTCGAGCTCGCAATCCTGAACCTCGCCCTCAACGCGCGCGACGCCATGCCGGGAGGCGGAGTTCTCCGAATCAGTGCGGAGAACCGGCGAAGAGACATTGGCAAGCTGCCGGCGGAGCTGCAGCCGGACGACTATGTAGTAATTTCGGTATCCGACACCGGCATCGGGATGAATAAGGAGACCCTCCAACGCGCCTTCGAGCCATTCTTCACGACGAAGGAGGCCGGCCGAGGCTCGGGGCTAGGATTATCGATCGTTCACGGCTTTGCGGCGCAATCGGGGGGATTGGTCGAGATTGCCAGCATCCTTGGTGAAGGTACAAAGGTCGATTTGTGGCTGCCGCGCGCCGCGAGCAAAACCTCCCAATGCGTGGCTCCCGTCACCGGTCCATCTATATTCGAGCCGAGCCAGGCAAAAATCCTGGTTTGCGACGATGACTCGGGTGTGCTGACTTTTGTCGCGACCATTCTGCGTGATAATGGCCACGTCGTGTGGGAAGCGCACACCCCTTCTGAGGCCCTCGCGATCCTGCAGAGAGAGCGGCCACTCGATCTTCTGTTGGTAGATTACGCCATGCCGGGAATGAATGGCATCGTCGTCATAGATCGTGCGCGGGCCTGTCAGCGGGAATTGAACGTGATACTGATGTCTGGACACGCGGATGTGCTTCGCGCGGGCGGCATTTCAGGAATCCCGCTTCTCGCAAAGCCGTTCAGAGTCGCCGAGCTCCGGCAGCGTATAGGCGAAGTGTTGTTGGGGCCTTCACCCGATGCCGATTTCGGCTTGCCCCGAATGCAACATTTCAGTGTCTCCGACTGATCAGAGGAAGTCGGGAGGTGACGGTCTCGTATCGCACGGCAGGTTGCCCGGGCGCCGCAATGCAGGAATTCAGATAATCGGGACCGTCACGCTGCTCACGAGGTCGAGTGGTCCGTAGGGTAGAAGCTGCGGCGCGATGAAATCGAATGAGTGGCTCGCACAGATCGTCATCGTGGTTGGGGACGTCGTTGTGTCGACCGCAACTGAAACGCTGATGGCAGCGCCCCGGTAGGCGGCCAACACCCGCTGGGCATACCAGGCGGAGCAATTTGCCAGCGGCGTATTCGATAAGGCAGGGCATTGCGAGGCCTGGGTCTGAGCTATGCAGATCGCAGGCGGATGGTGAATGGACACCATCGCATATCGGCCGGCTTCCTCGACCGCTATCAGCATCGTATTGTAGGTCCACAAGGCTCGCGCAGCTTCGACGCTGCCGACGACAGCCAACAACAGCACAGACATTATGCCGGCGGCCTCGACGGCAGCGGTGCCCGCCTCGGCTGCGCACCAGAACGGTTTGCGGCACTTCATTGCAGGCGCACCTCGGTCGTTGCGGTTAGCATTGCAGGAATGCCCGGCCCTGGCACCAGCGCCATAAAAGGTTGGTTTGCCGTGATCCGAATGAAAACGCGATTGGGCCCGGGACGGCCGACTGTAGCACACGATTCGCTGCAGGCAATCGGCGTCTCGTCATCGCACTCGCAGCTCCTCGGAAAGCTCGCCGGAAAGATCAATGTCGGCACGGGGCTCATCGCAGTCTGCATCGCGTGCTTTATGCCGCCGGTATCGTCCGGGTAAGTCCGTGCATATTCCGCACCGATACGTGCCGTTGCCGCCAGTTCGGCGGATTTGGTTGCGAGCATACCGAAATCGGCAATGCCGGTCGCAATCAGAACGAGGATCGGCGCCATCAGGGCGAACTCGGCGGCTACACTGCCATTACAGGTTCGGCACCCCGGGGCTATTTCTCCTTCTCGCCGGCCGCAATCCTTGAATCTTTTCGGCATCTTCACTCGGCGATTGCAACAGTAACGATTGCGGGAAGATTGCCGAGTCCAGCGCTCGCACATCCGCCGGCGTCGAGCCGTGACGTAGCATCGATGTCCACGGTTCCGACCACGAGCAGCAAACATTGCGGGCCGGCCGCGCTCGGTGCTCCGCGAAAGGTCACAGATGAGTTGGGGAAATAGACGAGCCCGTTGAGAGTCGTGCCCGGCATGCCGCCAATCGTGCTGTGGCTCGAGGTGTAGGTCGTACCTGGTGGCAAGCCATTAGAATCCTGAATGATCGCAAGGCCAGCGAAGGGCCCTGAACTTGGCGCGTTGAGCGTCAACATGGCGCTTGAGGCCACCGATATCGCTCCGATCGCCCCGGTCTGCGCGGTCAAGATGATCGTTACACCCGCACCCTTCGTATTGTCACAAGTTGAGCATTTGAGCACAGAGCGCGACTGAAGGGTCAGATTGCCGGTAACCCAATAAGTGCCCGGCGATAGGTCAACCGTCTGTCCAGACGTGATCTTCCAGGACCCCGATATGCGGGTATTCGGCGACAGAAGAATTTGTGGAGCAGCCAGTAAATTGCCGGCGATTGCGCAATTGCCGGCATAAATCGTCACATAACCTGAAGACTGCGATGTGCAAACCGGCGTGGCCGGCATGCCGCTCATAAGAAAGGTATGGGTAAGGGTGCCGGCGTAAGGGTCGGCCACTCTCGGCGCGCCGATCATCGCGGGTGAGGATAGCGTGAACTCCGGTGGCGGCGCCGCCGGGTCGATCGGGGTCCCCTGCAACGATATTTCGCCGGCGGTGACTACAGTCGCTGCAGCTACGGCACTGTTGCTGCTGCGAAGGTCGATCGCGCTACTGCTGATTGAGTTCGCCGCTGCGGAACAGTTGGGCATGTCGAGCTGGACAGAAGCGGCGATTTCTAGATCCGTGCTGGTCGCGCCAAGTGCCAGAATGCACGGGTTGTCCAGCAGCTCGATGACCGCAACAGCCGTATTGGATACCGTAACGCCGGACAGAAACATCGCCGCCAGCAAAGCTCCCTGAGACTGCTGCAGGGTAACCGCGATTCCATTAGTGACAATTCCGTCGCTATAAGGATAAACGACTGCCGGCGTACTTCCCTTGTAGCCGTTTCGTCTGGCGGCCTCGTCGGCAGCCCTCGTCAGGTCGCCGGTCACGTTGGTTTTTCCGGCGATCACCTCATAACCCGCGGAGATCGCGGCGGAGTCGGCGGCCGACTGGTTTTGTAATTTGATGGTGAACCAAACGCCGGTTTCAACACCGAGCGCACCAATCCCGATCAGACCTGGAAGAGCAATGGCCACGATCATTGCGGTAACGCCGGACTTGTCGCGAAAAATACGCGCGATTAAGTCCCAAAGCGATCGAACGAAGTCAGGCGACACGGTCTATCGAAACTCGCAAGTGTTCGGTGGCCGTTTTTCTTGCCGACAGATGCGCGACGCAATGCGGAGATGAATGATCGACCTAAGCATTGGGGATCGGGAAGTCTGCCTCCGGCGCTGCCGATGTAGCTGGCGCGCCTGGCTTCTATCACCAGATGTTTCGGTCACGGACCCCGTGCCAGCATGTCGATGATGCGCAGCGCCAAGGGGGTGCCGATCACGATCATCAAAGACGGTAAAATAAAGGTCATCAACGGCACAGTCATAAGCACGGGGAGGCGCGCCGCGCGCTCTTCGAAGCGCACTAGACGTTCGGTTCGCATCTCGGCCGCCACGGCTCGCAGCGAACCCGCAAGTGGTGTACCGAACCTGATCGATTGGTTGAGTGCGGCAACGATGCCGTGCAGGCTCGGAATACCTGCTCTCTTCGCGAGATTGTCGAACGCTTGATCGCGTACTGCTGATATGCGCATCTCTGCTGCCGTAGCTGCGAACTCCTCTGCAACCTCGGGATTCGAGGAGCGGAGAACGCGGCTGACCTGCTCGATCGCGTGGTCCAAGCTAAGACCTGCCTCGGCGCAGATAACGAGTAGATCGAGCGCGTCGGGTATGCCGATTTCCAGACGCACGCGCCGCCTCGCCGCTAGCCGGGAGAGGACCACGTCGGGCCCGCGCCAGCCGAGGATAGCGGCGGCCACCAGCAGCGCCAATCTAATCGGGGTAGCTCCGACGAAGAAATGGAGCCATTCGAGCACCAGCCAACAAAGTGGCGAGAACATTATGGCGCTACACACCTTGGCGGTAAGCAGGGCGGCGAGATGGCCATGTCCCTTTATCCCCGCCCCGACGAGTGCGGCCAACAACCTCTCTTGGGCCGCCGTGCCGATGACCCGATTTGCCGCCACCGTGGCTCCGAGCCATTGATACCAAGGCAGCCGAGGCGCCAGTGACGGCTCAGCGAAGTGGTGCGGCCCGCGCCTCAGCGCCTCGAAAAGGCGCCTCTGACGACCCTCCGACTGAGCGATCCGTCCGAGCTTGAGCGCCGACAGCACGGCCGCTGTCAGAGCGATTGCAAGAAGGCAGGTATAAGGGTACCTGAATTGCATCTCTCCGATACGGATCGCAAGATAAGTATGGTCGAAGGAGGTCAGCCATTCGACGGGTGCCTCGGACATAGCTAGCGCAGATTTCTGTTTATCAGGGCGCGCATTCCAGCAATCCCCGTCAGCAAGCTGGCGACGGCGATCCCGAGCATGAAGCGGCCGCGCGGGTCGATAAAAAGGACTGAAATAAGATCTCGGTTGATCAGGAAGAGACCCACTCCCGCGACAAACGGAGTGGTTGCCACAATCGCAGCGGAGGCATGTGCCTCGGCAGTCAGCGCGCGGGCTTTCATACGGAGGGCCTTTCGTTGTCGAATAATGCCGCCGAGATTGGAAAGTGTTTCAGCGATGCCGCCCCCAGTCTGGCGTTGCAGGAGCAAACTGACGGCAAAGAACCGGAAATCCGGCACACGGATCCGGTCGGCGGCGTGCTGCAGCGCTTCTTCCAACTCGGTGCCGATGCGCAGCTCGTCCACTATTTGCTGAAACTCGGTGCCGACCGGCCATCGAACTTCGCGACTTACGAGTTCGATTGCCTCGGGCGCGGGTAGACCGGAGCTGACCGCGCGGACGATCAGATCGAGAGCGTCCGGAAATATCTCCAGGAACCGCCTCTGGTATCGGCTCCGTCCAAACCGGAGCAACAGTGCCGGGGCGCCTGCCGCCGCCGCGCCGTCAAGAGCGATGGCGAATACGGGATGGATCGACATTGCGATAGAGAGCAGTCCGGCCGCAGCCGCGGCGGCAATTCCCACCGCAAGGAGGTGCGGAGGTCTGATGCGATTACCAGTCGCCGCAAAGGCAAGGTCAAGTCGGGTTGACAAGACAATCGGCAGCGGTTTGCGCTGCGGCCTCGATCTCCGTAGCGAGACGACGGGCCCACCAGCGCTGAAGGCGGTCACTGCGATCGCACTCAGACGGGACTGGAGATCCGCTCTGCGGCGCTCCGAGCGTAGCACCCAAAGAAGCGCGCAGCCGAGCAGAACCGTCATCAGCAGAGCGGCGAGCAGAATTGGGTCGAACAATTCAGGTCTCCCCAATACCAAGCGCGTCGAGGAGGTCTCCTTCCAGGCCGAAGCGAGCTGCGCGTACGATGAAATCGGGGCGCATCCGCATCAACTCGAAGCTGCCCTGGACGCCGCTGGCGAGCCGCTCGCCGCGATACTGAAAACCGAAGAGCTCTCGGGTCGTGATGACCTCGCCTTCCATCCCTGCGATCTCGGCAACGCTCTGCACCCGCCGGATGCCGTCGCGCATGCGTTCGATATGCACGATCAAATTGATTGCGCTGGCGATCTGCATGCGGATCGCCCTGAGCGGCAAGCTCAGATTGGCCATCATCACCATGTTTTCGACCCGGTAGAGCGCGTCGCGCGGCGAGTTGGCGTGCACCGTCGACATCGACCCGTCGTGCCCGGTATTCATCGCCTGCAGCATGTCGAACGCCTCGGCGCCGCGGACCTCGCCGACGATGATGCGGTCGGGGCGCATGCGCAGCGCGTTGCGCAAGAGCTCGCGCTGCGCGACCTGACCAACTCCTTCGATGTTGGGCGGGCGCGTCTCCATCTGAATGACGTGCGGCTGCTGCAGACGCAGCTCAACGGCGTCCTCGACTGTGATAACCCGCTCGTCGCAGTCGATGTGTTGCGATACCGCGTTCAACAATGTCGTCTTGCCGGAGCCGGTGCCGCCAGAGATCAGCATGTTGAGGCGGGAGCGTGCCGCGATCTCCAGTAGCCGCGCGACCTCGGGCGACAGATTCTGCTGCCGGACCATCGCGTCGAGCGTCATAGTCTGCTTCGGGAATTTTCGGATTGAGATCGACCCGCCGTTCAGCACTAGCGGCGGCAACACAATGTTGACCCGGCTGCCGTCAGCGAGCCGAGCATCGACCATCGGGCTTGACTCATCGATACGCCGGCCGATCGCGGTGGCGATCCGCTGCGCGATGCTGGCAAGATGTTGCGCATCGCGAAAGCGGGCCGCGGTCTTTTCCAGCTTCCCATTCCGCTCGACATAGATGTCAAAGGGCCCGTTTACCAAAATATCGGTTATTTCCTCGTCATCGAGGAAGGGTTCGAGAGGACCGAGCCCGACCATGTCGTCGCTGAGGTCAGCGGCGAGCGCCATTTCCTCCAGCTTATTGAGTTGAACACGATCCTCGGTCGCAATCTCGTTCACGAGTTTGGCGATCTCCCGGCGCAGCGCGGCGCGCGGAACGCGGCCTGCCACGGTCGGGTCGATCCGCGACATCAGAACGGTGCGAATTCTCTCCTTCAGTTCGCTCAACGACGCTAAATCGACGACCGGCGCAGGAAATTCCGCGGGGCCGTCGGGTATTAAGACGAGACCCGGGCGCTGCGGCCCGGGAACACGGCGTCCAAAGCCGGTCGTAATCATATGGCAAGCCTCCACCACTGCTTACGCCCAATTGCCCGGCCTGAAATTTCTCCCGCAAGCGCTGCGACCACTTCCGTCAAAGCGCCGCGTCGCAACGGTCCTGGTGCCGTGAACAGTTTCGGGCGAAACGGGATTACAAAGTTTGGCTGCAGTTTGATTTTGGCCATCTCTTCCAAGGTCAGTGCCCGGCGACCACCCTCGCCGATCCGGTTGATGACGAGCATGTTGGAGTGCTCGGCACGACCTGCACTGAAGCCTTCACGCAAGCGCACCGTGTCGCGGACCGCGCGCAGTGTCTGATCGGCCACAATTATGCGAATATCGGCGGTATCGAGCGCCTGCCAGTAAGGTGAGCTGGGGATCCTCGGCACATCGGCGATAATGTAATGAAATTGCGTCCGCAGAACCCCAACTAGCTTGTCAACCGCCTCGGCGGTGAATTCTGCGTCGACGCGCAAAGGCTCTTCCGCGCTCAGCACAAACAGGCGCTCGCCGTGCAGCGCCATTGTCCGGTCTAGGAAGACGCTGTCGATGCGCAGCGGGTTGGCAAGCGCTTCCCGCAAGCCGGGCGTGGGCTTGAGGTTCAACGCGAGGGCGCAGTCGCCGGTATACAAATCCAGGTCGAGCAGCATGACTCGGCGGTTCTGCCGATTGGCCAGATGCAGTGCCAGATGGATCGCCAGGGTTGTCGCACCGACACCTCCGCGGGCACCAACCACGGCAACGACTTTTCCGAGCTTCCGGCTTATTGGGCTTCCTTCGTCCGAGGCAGGCGCGCCCATCAATGCTGTAACCAGCAGTTGCGCAGTCACCGGCTTGACGATGTATTCGCTGACGCCCGCTCTCACCAGGTCGCGATAAAGGGCAACATCGTTTCTGTCGCCTATCGCGATTACTGCGACACCAGGCTCACAGAGTTCGGCTAGCTCATGGATCTGTGAGGCCGGCATTTCAGTGTCGCTGATATCGACGATAATTCTCTCAGGCGATCGTTCGGCACCAAGATATCGAATTGCACCGGCGAGGCCTCCGCGCCTGATCATCGGGCTGGGAATGGGCAGCTGCGCGAGACATGAGCTCAATGACGCCTCGCTCTCCCCGTCCAACACGAACGCCATTAACCGGACACGGCTGGCCGGTGGCGTGACCGCCTTCTCTATCGGCCCGGGGGTCTGAAGCGGGCTCTTCAGGCTATGGAGGGCATTAATCACTAGCTAACCCGAATGCCGTTCCATCAAACGGAAGAACCTGGCTTACCCCAGACATTCCGCTGGCCGCCGCACATCACTGAGGCCTCACCGTGGCACTTTTGGATCCGTGAATGACCTCCACTGCAGGCTGCTCGGCAACGACCGCCCTCGCGGGCACAGCGTCGCCTAGCGCCGGCGAAACGTCGCCGGCCCAGATCGGTTTTATGCCCGCGGTTGTGAATACGTCCATTGTAGTGGAAGTGGCGCTATTGGTTGCGCTGGCACTACGCAATGTCAGCGAGAGTTTGCCGAGCTCGGCGGCCACGTTGACCTTTTCGGCCTGATCGGGCATGACCTCCAGAGTAACTGTCCGGCCAAAACCGTTCGCTGCGCCACTCGGCCGAGTTTCGGGTGGGTCGATCGCCAATACCCGCAGGTTCTGGACGACGGTTTCGCCCACCGAGCGCCGCGTCAACGGCGGGTCGTTCTTGAACGTCTGCGTCAAGATCACGTCGACCCTGTCGCCGGGATATAGAATGCCAGTGCTCGCTCCCCCCGTTGCTACTGGGATTGCGATCGCTCGTGCTTGAGGCGAGAGGACGACCTGGAGGAAGTCGCGGTCGCCAGGCTTCACAATGGCGCCGCGATCGATCGGCTCGCCGGCCATGACGCTACTACGCAGCGCAGCCCCACGCACCTCGGCGCTAGCCTCTAGATCGAGCGCAAGGTTGGGGTTGCCGGCCGCATTGCGACGGCGGGTGATTTGCCCCGACTGGGCGCCGGCCAAAATCTGCTTCCAAGCCACGTCCTTGGGACGCAATAAAGTCCCGCCCGGCAGCGCAGTTGCAGCGACAAGTATCTCCTCCTTCGATGAGGCCGTAAGGAGGCCCCGCGGCAATGCGCGAAGGGCGAGTACCACGACGACGCAGAGCGATAGGAGGAACAACAGGGTCAGTATCATCTTCGCGGGCATCGCCGTTCACCTTGCTGCTATCAGCGTAATCACGCCAGCAGTGGCGACAGCGACGCCATAAGGCACCGTCGACCCTTTTGACGCTACTCGACCTTGGCCGCTCTGGCCGGTGGAGGACAGGTGTGCCCCCCGCCGGAGACGTCCGAACGATAGATCGAGCCTTTCTGCCGCGAGAATGCCGAGCGCGAGCACTCCACCGCAAAGGCTCATCAAAAAGAGAAAGCCCGGTAACTCTCGATCACCGATCAGCAGCGCTGTAGCGGGTAGGATCTTGGCATCACCGCCGCCAATCGCCCCACGCTGAAAGAGAGCAAATGTGATGGCGAAGATGATCATCGCGGCGGCGAGCGTGTAGCCTCCGTGGATAACCTCTGCGGCGAAGGCGATGCGAGTTAGGCCTAGCGCGGCAGTGGCGAAGGAGAGCGCATTGGGTATGCGCCTCGTTCGCGTATCCTGGTAGGCGACAATAACAAGAATACCGACTGCGACGGCCAGGACTGCCGAGTGCATCACCCACTCCCTACTCGCGGTCACGTCTGCGCAGGCAGGTCGGAAACGGAGATCCGTCGCCGACCGGCTGCGGTATACGGCGTCTAGGGCGTCGGTATCGGAATGCCAGTAATGGTGGTACTAGCGCGTGTGAAAAGGTCGGTGAGGGAGTTGCCAAACGTTTGTGCGCCCACCGCAATTGCAAGGGCAACGAACACGATCAACATGGCATATTCCGTAGCGGTAGCACCGCCCTCGTCTTTACGAAAGCGACTGGTCAGACTCTGCATTTGAACTTCCTCCTTCAGGGGTGACCCTGTGGCCAGTGCGCGCCAAAGGCGATCACAGTCGCCACGTAGCCAGTAGCCAGACTAACCCAGTCGCTGTCAGTGGTCTGTCAGGCCGCCGTCAGAAAAGCGCCTTTTGTTATTTATTTTATTAGATTGCGCGCGATGGGAACGCCGCTCAGCCGCAAGGGGATGCGACGCTCGGAGCAGTGGGGTCGCGAGGCGTGAAGTGGGTGGAATGCGTCGCAGATCGCCGGCCGGTAAAACTTCGCCGCGTCTTCAATGATTGTGTGCGGCGATCAGGTCACCACCCCGAGACTGCGGATTGTGTCGAATACCGGAAGGATCTGGGCGCGGTAGGTTGCGGATCCCGAACGTGACAGCCATAACTGCTCGCACGCTCCCGCGGGGCCCTCGGGGTATTGCTGGCGAAACGATGTGGCGGCCTCGGCAGCTTCGCGATATTGGCCACTAAGCGATAAGGCCGCGATCAGGAACATTCGTGCACTGCCGTAACTGCCATTGAGTTCCAAAGACTTCCGCAGCAAAGCGATCGATGCGTCGGTGTGCCCGATCAGCAATTCGGCAAAACCGGCAAAGAAAAACCAGATGCTGTGCCGCCGGTCAGCCTGGTCGAGACGCATCGCACGTTCGATTGCCGGGAGCGTATTTCCGGCGTTGCCGAGAAAGGTAGCATTGTAAGCGGCGAAACCGTGGGCGATAGCCAAACCCTGATCCATGGCCAGCGCCCGCTCGAAGGCTACTGCGGCCTCGTCCAACTTGCCGGCCGCAGAGCGCAACATCCCCTGGACGCAATGCGCATCGGCCGCCCCTGGCGCAAGCTTCAATGCGATCGCGACCACTTCGCGCCCGAGATCGGAGGCCACGGAAGCAGCGAGCGGGTCGCCCCACCACGGATTGCTGACCAGCTCCTGACAGGTTCTGGCCAGACCGACAAGCGCCTCCACGTTCCGTGGGTCGTCGGCCAGCGCGGCCAGGTACCATCGCTGCGCTTCAGCCGTGAGGTCTGGCCGCAGTTCTCCCTCGAGCGCGGTCGACGCGCTGGAAAGGCATTCGTTGAGCGCGTGACCGGTGCCCAATTCGCACACCACTCGTCCAACTTCCCGTTGGAGAAGCAGAATGTGCAGCTCGCGAGAAATCCGGCGGATAATCTTGGCTTGCACTGTCACGGCCTGGTCGGAGTCGAATTCGAAGCGGCGAGCCCAAAGGTACTCGGAGGTCGCCGCATCGGTGATCCGCACATTGATGCGCAGGATCCCAGGACTGCCGCGCTGGGCGCTGCCCGTTACAAAATATTCAACGTCGCTCTCGGGTCGCTCGACAGCATTGGCCGGCTCCTTGGCCAAGGGTCGTAGTGAAAAACCACGACCGTTCCGCGTTAGATGGGCGACAAGGTCGCTCGTGAACGCGTCCAAAAGGTTCTCTTCGTCGCTATCGCCGGTCAGATTGCGCCACGGCTCTATCCCTACGGCAATGCTTGACAGCAAACACCGCCACGGCATCGCCGCGCGTTTGGCCTTTGGTGCCCGGAACGGCCCGCCCTCTCGCTGCCGCGATGGTCGAGCTGGCACATACCGGAGCACGGGCGCCGCACGGGAGTTCTCCGCGGGGGGAGCATTTTACGACGGCTCACGAGCCAGACTCAGTTCGCCACGCCGAGAGTGCGAATTTTCTCGAAAAGTGGATGAATTTGGGCGCGGTAGGTCGAAGAACCTGAACGCGACAACCACAGCTGCTCGAATGTATTCGTACGGTAATCCGGATATTGCTTGCGGAACGATGCGGCGGTCTCGGCAGCCTCGGCTTCACGACCGAGCGAGGACAGCGCCGCCATTAAGAAAAGTTGCGCGAAGCCGTACCCGGGATTGCGGTCCAGGGATTTCCGGAGAAGCTCGATTGCCGCTTCCGTTCGACCGAGCAGCAACTCGGCAAATCCGCCAAAGCAGAACCAGATACTGTGTCGCCGATCGCTCCGATCGAGCTGCATGGCCCGTTCGATCGCCGGCCAGGTCTCCTCGGCCCGACCGAGAAGGGCCGCATTGTAGCCGGCAAACCCATGCGCCGCTCCCAGCCCGTGATCCATCCCGAGGGTCTGCGCAAACGCGCGTTCCGCCAGCTCCAACTGCCCTGCTGCCGAGTAGAGCATTCCCTGGATAAGTTTCGCCACTGCATGGCCGGGTGCAAGGTCCAAGGCGAGCGCGACTGCCTCGCGCCCAAGGTCGGACGCCGCCGCAGCCGCCCGGGGATCACCCCACCAGGGATTACTGACCAAATTTTGACAGGTGAGCGCCAAGCCGGTAAGTGCTTCTACATTGCGCGGATCGTGGGCCAGCGCCGCCAGGTACGCTGTCTGGGCTTGGGCAGTAAGATCCGGCGTGACCTTGCCCTTCAGAGCACTCGACGCCTCGGAGAGACACTCGGTAACCCCGAGATCTAGACCCGAACTGGCCAAAGCCCGGCGGCTTGCTGCTTGAAGGAGCAGGACGTGGAGTTCTCGCGAAATCCGTCGCGTTATCCTCGTCTGGATCGGAGCGAGGTCCTCGGGCTTGAATTCATGCCGGCCCGCCCAAAGGTACTCCGAGGTTGCCGCATCGGTTATTCTCATGTTCACCCGCAGCAAGCCAGGCGCGCTGGTTTGGGCACTGCCCGTGACAATGTAATCATAACCGCGTTCGGGTATAAGGTTGCCGTTGTTCGGCGGGCCACGATCGTCTCCCAACGGCTTCAGCGAAAGCCCGCGTCCGTGACGAAGCAAGTCAGTGACGAGGTCCTCGGTAAACGCTTCCACTAAATATTGTTGGTCGGGATCGCCCGTCAGGTTGCGCACTGGTGCAACGGCTACGGCAATGTTCGGCAACAGACAAGGCCAGCGCGGTTTTGCTGTGTTTTGGCTCGGAGCGTCGACCTGCGGTGAGGTCCGACGCCCGGGCGAACGATCCGGGGCGCTGACGCGCGCACCGGGATCGCGATCTTCTGCCGTGAGCCCCGGTGAATTGAGCTCCCTAACTGCGCTCGAACGCGAGATCTCATTCGCCAGCGACTGCGTCTCGACGTCCGGCGCGACGCCCAGTTCGCGCTTCAAGGTCTCGGCGCAGCTCCTATATTGGCGAAGCGCTTCACCGCGGCGCCCGGCGTGTGCATAGGCGCGCATCAGCGCGCGTTGCCCAAATTCTGAGAGCGGGTCGAGAAAGACGAGCCGGCGGCCTGACTGTATTGCGGCCTCGTGCTCGCCAGCTGCATCCTGCTTCGCGCTCAATCGATGCAAGATGTCGCAGACCAGCTCGAGAGTGCGGTCGCGCTCTGCCGTCAACCATTCCTGAAACGGCTCGGAATTTATATCGAAATCAGCGAGCAGTTCGCCGCGGTACAAATCGGCGGCGGCTTGGAGGTCACAGCGGTGCTGTGAACGCGAGAGCCGCTCAAATTGATCGAGGTCGACGATGGCGTCCCGGATCCGGCAATTGGCGAAATCGGCGGCTAAGTGAACGTCTGTACCCCGCCCCAAGGCCTTGCGCAGCTCCAATAAGCAATTTCGTAAGCTGTGGCGCGCTTGCTCCGACCCCTGGTACGGCCACAGCAAATCGGCCAATCGCTCGCGAGTGACCGGCTGGCCTGCCTGGGCGGCAAGAAAGGCAAGCAAAGCGCGTGCTTTTTTCGGGACCTTCCCGAGCCGACAATCGCCACTCTCGATCACCAGAAGCCCGAGAATGCTGATCGACAACGTCATCGCAACCGTCCCAATATACTGCTAGCGGTGCCGGAAGGCGGGTATGAAGTAACCATTCATCTCCAGGCCCGCTCTGCTCTTAACCATCTTGAGTCAGGTCTGGGTTACGATATCCGTATCCTCTCCGATACGCTTGAATTTTTTCGTCGAGCACCTCGCAAAGCGCCGCAAGCCCGCGAGCCCGTAGCGGTGCCAATAGATCCTCGTATGTAACTGCTCGGTCGCCGACCGGCCCCAGATTGTTCCACAGCTGGATCGGGGTGAGGCTCGGGCCGAGCGCCGCAGTCTCCTCGACCCCGGCAGCCAACAGCTCGAGGCGCGTGCGCAGGCACTTTTCGCAAACCCCGCAGTTCAGCTCATCGCCCGGATTGCTCGGGCAGACCCGCAAGGCGGCAAGCGCGGCCGGCCAACTTGCCAGCTCGCGCACCTTCTGGAAGCGAGCAAATCGCGCCCCATCATGGATGACGGTGACGCGTTGGCTGGAGAATAGGCCGTCCACCGCCGGGTGCGATCCGATCGGGACAGGATTGGCGATGTCATGCGAGGCGGCGATAAACAGAAACGCTGTCCCGCAGATTGCCGCATGACCGACAGCAGCCAGTGCCGCCCCGTTGTGCCGATAGTACCAGAAATCAGGCCTCGAGGGCAGGTGGCGTAGGTTGGTGCGGCACCAGATCAGGCGCAGGCCGGCTTCTGCGGCTAACGGCTCCAGGTGTCGCAGAGCCGTGCGAAAGCGGGCGTCCTCCGGATCCCGCGCTCGCTTCCCAATATCAAATCCATGGATGAAGAGAGCGTCGCGGATATATGCGGGATCCTCCCGTCGGTAAAGCCGACGGTTCCGCATCAGCATATGAAGGCCATCAACCCCGCCAGAGAGAAATGCTACACCCCGGCGAGCGCCCGTGAGCCCCGCGCGGGCTACACGACCGGAGGTTTCGATGGCGGGCATCGCCGACGCCCCACCCCAACTTGTCCACCAAGCATGAGCCGTATAGAGGCCCTCGACCAGCATCGGGCAAGGTTGACCCTCGATTCGAACCCTCAACTCTCCGTGCGCTATCGCAAGAGGAAAACACGCGGCCAGGAAGGCGTCCGCGTAGGGCTCGTCGGCCGCTTGATCGAGCCCACCGCTGTGTGTTTCGAAGATGAGCTCCTGATCGGGGTACTCGCGATCCTCCCACGACACGGTTGCGAAAACGACCCTCGCGTCGCTGTTGGCAATCAAGCCAAAATCGCGAATAATCAATCGGGTATCCTTTCCGCCTCGGCAAAGGTGCAGCGGACGCCGGGAAAACCGTTCGCGAACGCAGCTGGCACACTGCCTCGCCATTTAAGGTTAATCCGATCCGCGTCAAAAAAACGTCATTCAGCTCGGGCGGCAGCAATTCGTTAGCAAACCGTTAGGGCGAAAGCCCCGCTCCGATTATATCTGCCCGGTCGGTCGGCTCGAGCATCTCCGACAATTCCGACCTGCTGCAGAGCAGCACTCCTCGGCGATGCCCTGACCCGGAGAGCTGGGATCTGTGCTGGGCCGCAGGATCCCGGTCTAGGAGGTGCTCTCCCCTGAAAGAGGGAGTTCGCTTGCTAAGTTTACTCAGCACCAGCCTCGACGGAGCAACCGGGTTTACCAATGCGAGCCGTCGCCTTCTATTGCTGACCCTGACCATCACCTCCTCCCTCGGGCTGATCGCTTCGACCATCTACGTCCCGTCCGTCCCAGCGATCGCCAGCGCGCTTCAGACTTCGGTATCCCACGTGCAATTGACCTTCGCCGCTTATCTCGCAGCCTTTGCGGTGAGCATGCTTGTACTCGGGCCGTTATCCGACCGCTATGGGCGGAGACGAACGATGATCTTCGGCATTTCGTTGGGCGCGCTCGGCAGTATCGCTTGTGCAGCGAGTCCAACAATCGAGTTCCTAATCGGCGCTCGCATTTTGCAGGGGATCGGCCTTTCGGGGGGCATGGTCGTCGGCCGGGCCACCATTCGCGACCTCTACGGTGAGGGCGGCGCCGCCCAGGTCATCGCAGGGCTATCCGTTGTCCTTACTCTCGTGCAGGCCTTCGCTCCGATCCCCGGCGGCTATTTGCAGGCATGGATCGGTTGGCAGGCGAATTTCGCGGCCACCGCGATCCTGGCCGTTGTCGCTGTGGTTCTGGTCCTGCGATATGTGCCTGAGTCATCCAGGGAGCGACCCTCTCGATCTGAAACCGCGGCCTTGCTCGCCCGAACGATGCTGGCCAGCTATCGCAGTTTGCTCCAAACCCGGCGTTTTGCGGCGTACGCACTTACCGCCGCAGGCGCCCATGCGGGCTTCCACATCTTTACCGCCGGCGCGCCGGCGGTGCTGATCATCGGCCTTGGCATACCTCCGCAAGATTACGGTTACTACGCGTCGCTTCCGCCGATTGGCTTTCTCGTCGGCAGTTTTATGTCCAATCGGCTGGCGCGGCGCCTCGGCGTCGACAATCTTATTGCGATCGGCAGCGCGGTGCTGATCCCCGCCGGCCTCGCGATGGTGGCCCTCGCAGCGCTGCATTTCAGTAATCCGTATGCGCTCGTCGGTCCGATGATCCTAATTTGTTGCGGCAGCGGCCTCATCACGCCCAACGCAGTTGCCGGCAGCCTTGGGGTCAAGGTCGGCATCGTCGGCGCGGCCTCGGGTCTGGCAAGCTTTATCCAGATGATCGGAGCTGCCGGTGCAACCGCCGCGCTTTCGCTCGGAGGCAGCGGGAACCCACTCGTGTTGGCAGTGGTCATCGCCTCTGCCGGCCTCTTCGCGGTGACGGCATTCGGCTCGCTAACTCAGTTTGCCCGGGTTCCTGTGAAAGCGGGGGCGGGCGCTTCGGTCTAGCAAGCCATCCCATCCACCGTCTGGTCGATCCGGGCCAGCAACTCCGGCGGCAACGGGCCGGCGTCACCCGCGGCTACGCACTCTGCGAGCTCCTGCCGGTTCTTGACGCCGAGCACGAGCGTATCGATGTCGAGCGACAGCGCATAGCGATGCGCCAATAGGGCCGGAGTGACGCCCAGTTCTCCGGCGAGCCGCCGGAAGCCAGCGGCTCGCACATAATCGCGCATCTCGGGGTGGTCCTCGGGCAGTGGCCGATCGATAGCGCTGGTCAGCGCACCGGCCTGGACCGCGCGGATGCCCATCACGCCGACCCCGTTAGCCCGCGCCGCAGCCATAACCGCGCGCGGCTTCGCCGGCCCCTCGAAGAACTTCAGCCCGCCCGGCGAATCCAATAAATTGGCGATGCACTGCACTGCCGAGGGGGCCGGGCGCTCCTCGATCAGTTTGATGATTGTCTCCGGATGACCGATCCCGGTCAGCCCCCAAGCGCCGATCAGACCTTCGGCGACCAGCCGTTCGAAAAGCGGACGCACTTGGTCGACGAAGGTCCCGTAGAGGGTCATGCGGGTGGCGGCATCGGGCCGGCGCGCCATGTGGTCCGCGTCTGGGACGACATTCGAATGTAGAAAGAACAGATCGAGCCGCGACAGCCGCAGACGCTCGAGGCTTCCTTCGATCGATTGCCGCACCAGCGGTTCGATATCGGCCGCCGGCGGGTTGCCGAGATTGCATTTGCTGGTGACCCGCACGCCCTCGGGCAACCGGCCCGCGAAAGCCTCGCCAACCACCAGCTCGGCCTTGCCGTCGCCGTAACGAGGCGCGAGATCGATCCAGTTGATCCCCGCGGCGACCGCCGCGTGCACGGTCGCGATGCATTCGTCGAACGTCGTTTCGCCCCACACCATGCCGAGGCCGCCCCCACCGAGGGTCAGCAGCGAGGCTGGCGGAAGCTCACCAAAGCTTTTTTGCTGCATTTGCAGTCACACAACTCATAATTGAGAGACATTATTTCAGGTCGCTGTTTTTACAGCAGATTTACAGCAGGAACTCTTCCATTGGTTGTAGCGCCCAGCAGATCCGAGCCCCGGCCGAGGTACCTCCACTTGGCGAGAATGCACTAATAAAAAGGCAATTTTGAGGTGATCATCGATCCGGATGCGAGCCCGCGAAACTTTCGGGCGTGCGACCCTGTTTGCAGGTCACTTACGGGCGCACGGGCGTCCGCTCCGCTTCATCACCGAATGGAGTGCTAAATCATGGGTTTGAAGCAGACCGTCTTTGCCGCGGCCTTATTATTGGGCAGTGCCGGATTGGCGATGGCACAAAACACCGCGCCGAGCACGACCAACGGTAATCAAACCGCGCCCTACGCCGGGACTTCGGCCAACCCCAATGCGAACGCCACTCGCGCCGGCAATGCCGCGTTGGAGCCGGGGGCCAACAGCTTCACCGAAGGGCAGGCGCGCCGCCGGATCGAAGATCGCGGCTACGCGAATGTCGGCCAGTTGCACCAGGACCAGAACTCGATCTGGCAGGCCGAGGCGACGAAGGACGGACACCGGGTGCGTGTCGGCGTCGACTTCCGCGGCAATGTCGTCGAAGAGAACCGATAGGAGAACAGACAATGGCAATCCGTACGATCGTCGCGCTTTTCGATGATTACCGCGAAGCCGAGGGCGCAGTTCGTGACCTCGAATCGACGGGTGTTCCGTCGACCGCTATTAACCTGGTCGCCAATAACGCGGGCAACCGCTACGGCGAGTACCCGCAGTACGGCATCGATCGCCCCGCCCGTACCGATCATACCGACACGGCGTCAGGGGCCGGCACGGGGGCCGGCATCGGCGCGGTGCTAGGCGGCGCCGCCGGGCTCCTGGCCGGCATCGGCGCGTTGGCAATCCCTGGGGTTGGACCGGTGGTGGCCGCGGGTGCGCTCGCCGCGACGCTTGCCGGCGCCGGGGTTGGTGCGGCTGTTGGAGGACTGATCGGGGCACTGGTCGAGGCAGGCATTCCTCGCGAGCACGCAGACATCTATGCCGAGGCGGTTCGCCGCGGCGGGACGTTGGTGACGGTGCGCACCGACGACGCGTTGAGCAATCGGGTCTCGGACATCCTTAATCGCCACTCGCCGGTCGATATCGAGGAACGCGCCGAGAGCTGGCGGCAAGCCGGCTGGCGGGGCTTCGACGAGCGTGCCGAGCCCTACACCGGGTCGTTCTCCGCAGACCGGCCGCTGCGAACCGACCTCGAAACGCCGCCCGAGGCGGTTACCACCCCGACCGGCAGGGCGGGCGAATTGCAGCGGGATTGGGAGGTACGGCGGGATCCCAGCCAGGTCCGCCAGGAGACCGGACGCAATTATGTCCGCATCTACCCGCCCGTCGAAGCGCCCGTGAGCGACAAGCGCTGAGCCCATCGGCTTAAAACATGCGGTGACCGGCGCTCCGGATGGAGCGCCGGTTTGCTTTTGAGATCATCGAAATGCGCATTACTCCGCCAACTTTTTAAGAATTACGCTCTCCCGGCCGGCGATCGCGGCGGAGGAGGGAGCAGAACCGAGTGATGAGGAGGCCGCCCAGCTTCGCGACTATCCGTGCCATCCGAGGTCGGTCTCGCCCAAGGCTTACAAAAAGTTCGGGACCTGCAAACAGATCGGCTTCGCGTGGAGCGTGGTTGATGCTCGGCGGGGCGTTCGCCGCCTTCACCGTCAGCGCCGGCATCATGCATTCCTACGCAGTGTTCCTGCTGGCCTTCATCGAGGAGTTTCGTTGGAGCCGCGCCGAGACCTCGATCGCCTACTCGGTCTCGCAGCTCGTTGCCGGCGGGAGCTCGCCATTCGTTGGTGCGCTGGTCGACCGGCTCGGGCCGCGCCGCCTGCTGGTGCTCGGCGGCGTCCTGCTGTTTTCCGGCCTGGTTGGCAGCGCGCTGATCTCCGCGCTGTGGCAGGACGTCCTGTTCTACGGGATCGTGATGACGATCGGGGCCAACTGCCTGGGTCTCGTGGTCTTTGTGCCGTTGTTGTCACGCCAATTCGTGCGGCGCCGCGGGATGGCGATCTCTATCGTCCAGTCGGCCAACGGCTTCGGGCGAGCGGCCTCGGCGCCACTGGTTCAATTGCTGATCTCGACGATCGGGTGGCGAGAGACTTTTTGGGCGCAGGCAGCCTTTATCGCCGCTGCCGTCCCGCTGCTCGCCGCGCTGTTTCGCCGTGCCGCCCGCTACCCGGTCGCGAGTGCACCCGCCACGATGAGCCCGGCATCGGCCGCGTCGCCGGTGCCGGCGAACAGCTGGACGCTGAGCGCCGCGATCGCCACGCCGCATTTCTGGCTGTTGTTCGCGGTGTATTTGTTCACCGGTCTCGGCAGCTTTCTGGTCTCGCTCCATCAGCTCGCCTTTGCCGTCAATGTCGGGTTTGACAAGCTCTACGCCGCAGGAGTGCTCGGCATCGGCAGCTTCCTCGCCATCGGCGGAACGATCGTTACCGGCACCTTGTCGGATTACATCGGGCGCGAATGGTCGGCGATCCTCGCCTACGGCATCTCGATCATCGGGGTTGTCTGCGCGTTGCTGATCACCAGTCCCGACCAGCACTTGCTGTTATGGCTGCACGCCTGCTTTTTCGGCTTGACCTGGGGCGCCCGGGGTCCGGCGATCACCGCCAAGACCGCCGATCTCTTCCCCGGATCCCGCCTCGGCACGATCCTCGGGGTGATCACCATTGGCAGCGGCATCGGTTCCGCTGCCGGTGCCTGGGGCGCGGGGTGGATCTTCGACATGTGGGGCAGCTATCGCCTCGCCTTCCTGCTATCAATCCTCTTCTACATTTGCGGCTGCGTCACCTTCTGGGCGCTGCGCCACCCGCCGGTTCTCAGCCCGCAAAGTCGATCAGCTGGCGAACCGGGGCGCCGGATTTGAGTGCGGCGAAGCCGTCGTTGATTTGCCCTAGCCTGATGCGGCCGGAGATCAGGTGGTCGAGTTTCAAGCGGCCCTGCCGCCACAAAGACAACAGCCGCGGCATGTCCACCCGGAAGCGGTTGCCGCCCATCGAGGTGCCCTGGATCTTGCGGTCGCGCAGAAAATCGAAGCCGTGCAGTTCGATCTTCACGCCGAACGGCACCATGCCGATGATCGTCGCGGTGCCGCCGGCGCGCAGCATCTGGAACGCCTGTTCGGCGGTCGCTTTGGTGCCGAGCGCCTCGAACGAGTAGTGCACGCCGCCGCCGGTCATGTCCCTGACTTCTTTGACCGGGTCGGCATTGCTGACGTTGAGCGTGTCGGTGGCGCCGAGCTCGCGCGCCAGCTCCAGTTTCGAGGCGACGGTGTCGATCGCGATGATACGCTCGGCGCCGGCGAGCGCGGCGCCGTTGACTGCCGACAGCCCGACACCGCCGCAGCCGATCACCGCGACAGTGGCGCCGGGTTCGACTTTGGCGGCGTTGAACACCGCGCCGACCCCGGTCATCACGCCGCAGCCGACGAGCGCCGCGCGGTCGAGCGGGATCTCGGGGTCGATCTTAACCGTCGCATTCTCGTGCACGAGCATCTGCTCGGCGAAGGACGACAGGTTGAAGGCCTGGTTCAACTGCTGCCCGTTCCAGGTCATGCGGCGCGCGACGCCGGGCAGCATCTTGACCTCTGTGTTCTCGCACAAATTCGGGTGCCCGGTCAGGCATTGCGGGCAGGTGCCGCAGAACACCGAGAGGCAAGTGATGACGTGGTCGCCCGGCTTGACATAGGTGACCCCGTCACCGACGGCCTCGACGATCGCCGACAATTCATGGCCGAGTACGACGGGCGTCGGGATCGGGTAGAGGCCCTCGAGATAATGCAAGTCGCTATGGCAGAGCCCGGCAAAGGCGGTGCGCAACAGCACCTCGCGCGGCCCCGGCTTGTTGACCGCGACCTCCTCGATCGTCATGGGCTGGTTCGCGGCATGAAAAACGGCGGCTTTCATTTCAGTCTCCTGAAAAAGGCCTAAGCGAAACCCGTCATTCCCGCGAAAGCGGGAATCCAAGGGCCAAGCTCGTACTCGGCAGCCCTGGGCCCCCGCTTTCGCGGGGGCGACGATAAGAGTGGCGAAGTATTGCGGGCACGCCGCGCATCACTTCTGGAAATTGAGACGCAGGCCTAGCTCGGGCCAATCCATCGCGGCGAGCTGACCGGTGCCGGACAAGGTGATGTAGGCCGTCTTCATGTCCCGTCCGCCAAAGCAGATATTGGTCGGGTAAACGTCGGGCATCTTGACCTGCCGCACCACCCTTCCGTCGGGCGAGATGACCGTGATGTGGCCGGTGATCAGGGTCGCGACGGCGATGTTGCCCGAGGCCTCGACCGCGAGGCTGTCGAACCGCTGGAAGCCGGGCAGTCCACAAACAAGGCGCCCGGTGTAGGGCGCCGGGAACGGCTCGTTGCGGAGCACGCCCGGCTCGACAATGTCGAACGCGAAGAGCCGCGAGCTCTCGGTATCCGCGACATAGACCGTCTTCTCGTCCGGCGACAACCCGACGCCGTTGGGGCTCAGCATCGGATGGACCAGCTCGACGATCTTCGAGCCGTCGGGCAGCGCGTAGTAAAGCCCCCCATGGTCCCGGCTGCGCGCGTAGCGCTTGCCGAGATCGGTGAAATAGAAGCCGCCCTGGCGGTCGAAGACGATATCGTTCGGCGCCGACAATTTGTGCCCGTTGCATTGGCTGTAGAGGATTCGCGTCTCGCCAGTGCGCGGATCGATGCGCTGGATGTAGCCGCATTGGTAATCCTTGGCGGGCCCGCTCGACAGAAACCCGCCCTCGGCATATTCGTTGCCGCCGTTGTTGCATAGATAGAGCGCGCCGTCGGGGCCGCGGGCGAGCCCGTTCGGCCCGCCACCCGCCGTCCCGATCGCCGATTTGCGGCCATCCGGCGCGACGTGGGTGACTGTGCCGCCGGCGATCTCGCCCAATATCACCGAGCCGTCGGCCATCGCGACCGGCCCCTCGGGGAACCGCAACCCCGTGGCCATCACCCGTATATCCGCCATCGCGCCCTCCTCCCCTCTCGCTCTGCCTCGCGAATTCTGGTGCCGCCGTCCGGCACAGGTCAAGCGTGCGCTCCGGTGCCGTGCCCAGACCTTCCGCGCCTTTGATTGTCCCGATTGCCTATTAGTCCCCGCCACTGAGCGAGGTATAGTCCGCTGCGGCCGGTGAGCACCGAAAGAAGAATGGACGATGGCAAACGAGCACGAAGTTGCGACTGAACTCGATATCGTGTTCGCCGAGCACGACGGGGTGACGTTGCTCGGCGACCTTTATTTGCCGAAGGGCCTCGCCAAGGCGCCGATACTGGTCGGCGTGCATGGCGGCGGCTGGCAGATCGGCGACCGTAAATTCTACACTCATTGGGGCAATTACTTCGCGAGGAACGGATACGCGGTCTTTGCGATCGAGTATCGGCTGATGAAGCCAGGTGTGAGGACCTGGCCCGGCGCCGTCTACGATGTGAAGGCGGCCGTGCAATTCGTGCGCGCCGAGGCCGCCGAGTTTGGCCTCGATCCCGCTCGCATCGGGCTGATCGGCGATTCCGCGGGCGCCCATCTCTCCGCGCTCGCGGCACTTGCCGGCAACGAACCGCAGTTCTCGAGCCAGTATCTCGCCGACCGCCATGCTGCGACCTCGGCCGAGGTGAAGGCGGTCGTCGGCTTTTACGGCGTCTACGATATGCTGGCGCAATGGGAGCACGACCAGATCACGCGGCCGCGCGATCAGATCACCGAGAAATTGCTCGGCGGCTCCCCTATGATCAGCCGCAAGGTCTATTTCGAAGCCTCGCCGCTCAGCTACGCCACGATCTATAAGAACGGGACCCGTTTCCTGCTTGTCTATGGGCGGGAAGACGACATTGTCGATCCGACCTCGCAATCGGAGAAATTCCTCACCGCGCTCAAGCAGGCCGGCTTCTATGCGCGCCAGATCGTCGTACCCGGCGCCGGCCATTTCTGGTGCCCTGACCCAGTCGATGAGCCCGGAAGCTTCGGCGCCTATGCCGGGCCCAAGATCGTGCGGTTTCTCGAAGCTGCGCTCTAAGACGCCGGGAAGGAACGGGAAATGGATTTCGGGATCGGCATCGCGACGGCGAGCAATTCTTGGAAATTGGCGCAGCGGGCCGAGGAGCTGGGGTTCACCCATGCCTGGTTCTTCGACACGCAGATGATCACCGGCGACTGCTTTGTCGCGATGGCCGCCGCCGCGCTCAAGACCTCGCGGATCCGGCTGGGCACTGGCGTCCTAGTGTCCTCGAACCGCATCGCCGCGGTCACCGCCAATGCGTTTGCGACGCTCAACGGGCTGGCGCCGGGACGGATCGATTTCGGCATCGGCACGGGCTTCTCGGCGCGCCGCGCGATGGGGCTGAACGCCATGAAGCTGGCGGATATGGAAGAATACATCCGCGTCGTTTACGGATTGTTGAGCGATGAAACCGTCGACACGCCGATCGAAGGCAAGCGCCGGAAAATCAGGTTTCTCAATCCCGAGATCGGCCTCATCAACACAACGGACCCGATACCCCTCCACATTTCCGCTTACGGTCCGCGATCGCAGGCGCTGACCGCGAAACTGAATGCCGGATGGAAGAGCTTCATCTCCGATGTTCCGGGCGCCATGGGGGCGCTCGAGGGCATGCAGCGCAGCTGGAAGTCGGCGGGCCGAGGTGCTGGCGATCTCTATGCCACCGCCTGGACCTGCGGCTGCGTGCTGGCCGAGGGCGAGCCGGCCGACAGCGCTCGCGCTATGGCGCAAGCCGGGCCGCGCGCCGCCGTGCTGCTGCATCGGGCGGCCGATTTTGCCATGGAGGGGTGGCAAAATACCTCGCCCGTGCCGCAAGCGATTGCCGCCGATGTCGCCGGCTATGTCGAGATGGCGCGCCGTTATGAGCCGCCCGACGCGCGCTATCTGACGAACCACCGCGGACATTTCCTCTTCGTCAAGCCCGAGGAACGTAAATTCGTCACCGCGGAGCTGGTCCGCCGCACCACCTTCACCGCCGACGAGCAGGAATTGAAACAGCGCGTCGAGGCGTTGCGCGGCGCTGGCTGGAGCCAGATCGTGATCGCGGTCACACCCGGCGAGGAGCGGGCCATCGAAGACTGGGCGCGCATTAAGCGCGCCTTCGATCAATAAGGACGAGGAAGGCATGCGCATCGAGATCATCTGCACCGGCGACGAAGTGCTGACCGGCAAGATCGTCAATACCAACTTCAGCTACATGGCGCAGAAGCTCGAGGATTTCGGGCTGTCGGTGAGCTGGGGGACGATCGTCGGCGACGACCGCGAGGAACTGCTCGCGGCCTTCCGGCTGTCGGGCGAGCGCGCCGACGCGGTCATCGTCAATGGCGGGCTCGGGCCGACCGTCGACGATCTGTCACAGGAGATTGCGGCGCGCGCCGCCGGTGTCGAGCTCGTCCTCAACGAGGACTGGCTGCAACGCATGGAAGATTTCTTCCGCCGCCGCAACCGCATCATGTCCGAAAACAACCGCAAGCAGGCGATGCTGCCGACGACCGCCGAGATCCTCGACAACCCGATCGGCACTGCCTGCGGCTTTGCGCTCGACATCGGCAAGGCGCGGTTTTTCTTTACTCCGGGAGTCCCGCGCGAGCTGCGTCGCATGCTCGAAGAACAGATCATCCCGCGCCTGTTGGCGCGCAGCGGTGCGCCAACGGCGATCCATCTAAAGCGCTTTCATTCCTATGGCCTCGGCAAGTCGCATGTCGACCAGTTGCTGACCGGGGTCGAGGAGCTCGTCCCCGACGGCAGCGTCAAGCTCGGCTTCCGCACGCATTACCCGCAGATCGAAACCAAGCTCACCGTGCGCGGCGCCGACATGGCCGACATCGAGGCGAAATTGGCGCCGGTGCAGGAGGAAGTGCGCCGGCGTCTCGGCAATTTCATCATCGCCGAAGACAATGAGACGCTCGAAGGCGTCGTGCTGGCGGCCCTCGCCGCCCGAGGCGGCTCGCTTGCGGTGGTCGAGACCTTCACCGCCGGCCAGATCGCCGCCCGCATCGCGCATTTGCCGGGCGCCGAGAAGGTGTTCCGCCGCGGTCTCGTCGCGCGTGACCCGGCCGAAATCGCCGCGACGCTCGGCCTCGACGGCGCGCTGATCGCCGGGGAATTGAGCCGCGAGACGGCCGAGGCGGTGGCCAGAGCGGCGCGCGAGGAGACTGGCGCAACCCACGCGTTGGCGGTGCTGATCGAGGTCGACGATGGCCCGGACCGCATCGATTTCGGCGGCAGCATCCATCTCGCAATCGCCGCCGAGGAGCGGGTCGAGTCCCGCCGCTCGCGCATCTATGGCGGCCGCGACTGGGTGCGCCTCGGCGCCGTCGAGCTCGGCCTCGACTGCCTGCGCCGCTATCTCCGCGGCCTCCTGGTCACCGAGCGCACCGATTTCGAGCGGGTGTGAGGGACGGCTGCGAGTTGTCGTTACGCGCGCGCCTCTGATCCGGCAGGACTGACGAGAGCGGCGATCTGAGAGGGCTTGTAACCAATCTCGGCCAGCAACTCTTCGGTGTTTTCGCCGAGCGCTGCGACATGAGGCGAGGCGGCGGCTGGCGTATTGGACATGCGGAAAGGGGGGTTGAGCGCCTGGAACGTGCCGCCCGCATCATGTATTTCCGCAAAGGCTCGACGGTGCGCGAGCTGGGGGTCTGCCATGGCCTCCCTGACCGTGCGGTAGGGCGAGGACGGAACGCCGTGTCGGTCGAACACCGCTTGAACTTCCGCCGTCGAGCGTTCCCGGGACCACTCTTCGAGCTCGTCGATCAGTTCACCCCAATTGGCGCGTCGATGATGATATTGGGCAAAACGCGGGTCGGTGATCCAGTGCGGATGGCCGGACGCCGCGGCCAGGTTCTGAAACGTCCGCTCGCTGGCTATCGAGAGATTGATGTAGCCGTCCTTGGTCGCGACCGGTCCGAAGATCGGCCTGCCCATCGGCGGCAGAGAAAACTGCGCCGACTGGATCTCGCTCAATGTCAGGCTCAGCATGCTCTCGAGCATCGAGACGTCGATCATCTGTCCGCGGCCGGTGAGCTGACGGTGATAAAGCGCCGTCGTGATCGCGCCAAACGCATAGGTGCCGGTCAGCACGTCGGCGATGTAGATGCCGCAATAATCCGGCCGGCGTGCTTCGCCTTGATAGGCCATATGCGCCAGATCGTAGCCCGAAGCGGCGTGGATCACCGGCGCATAGGCCGGCAGCTGCGACGAAGGGCCGGTCTGACCGTAGCCGGAGATCGCGCAATAGATCAGCTCTGGCTTGATCGGCGCGAGGGCTTCGTAATCGAGGCCGAAGCGGCGCATGACCCCCGGCCGAAAATTCTCGACAACGACATCCGCAGTGGCGACCAGCCGGCGGACCGCCTCGACCGCCAGCGGTGTCTTGAGATCGAGGACGACGCTTTTCTTTCCGGCGTTGAGCTGTCCGAAGCTGGTGCTGGCGCCATTGCGCAGCGGCGGGCGCGTGCGCATCATGTCGCCCTCCGGAGCTTCGATCTTGATCACCTCGGCGCCGAGATCGGCCAACAGCCGCGTGCAATGCGGACCCGCGATCGTGGTCGTGAAATCGAGCACGCGAACGCGCTCCAGCGCTCCGGTCATCATCGGTCTCCTTATCGCTCGGCCGATCGAGCAAAGTCGGAACAGCGCGCGGGCAATGTCAAGCAGCGAGCGGCCGTGCGGTTGGATATCCGGCTTGCTTTTGCCGGGGTTCGGTGCCAAGAGAGCCGCCGGCATTTTCGGCGGGAGGATCAGCATGGCGTTTCGGAACATACAAGCGGGGATGGCGACCTATCGCGGGCATGGCGGCGACCGCGGCGACGCCTATTACGCGCACCCGGCCAATGCCGGGCCGCATCCCGGCATCGTCGTGATCCACCACATGCCGGGCTGGGATGAATGGACCTGCGAGGTCGCCCGCAAATTCGCCCATCACGGCTACGCCGCCGTGGCGCCGAGCCTCTATTTCCGGGTCGGCGACGGCGCTGACGAGGCGGTCGTCGCCAAGGTGCGTGAGGGCGGCGGCGTCCCGGACGAGCAGATGCTCGGCGATGTGACCGGAGCCATCGACTTTCTGCGCTCGCAGCCGCATGCCAGCGGCAAGGTCGGCGTGATCGGTTTCTGCTCGGGCGGCCGGCAGACATATCTGGTGGCGTGCAAACTGTCGCATCTCGTCCAGGGCGCGGTCGATTGCTGGGGCGGCAATGTCGTCGTCGACGACAAATCGCGGCTGACGAAGAACCAGCCGGTAGCGCCGATCGATCTGACCGAAGGGATCAATTGCCCGCTATTGGGTCTGTTCGGGAACGAAGACCCCAACCCGACGCCCGAACATGTCAACAAGACCGAGGCGGAACTAAAGAAGCACGGCAAGAATTACGAGTTCCACCGCTATGACGGTGCCGGCCACGCGTTTTTTGCCCACTATCGCCCGAATTATCGGCCCGAGCAGGCGGTCGACGGCTGGCACAAGGTCTTCAATTTCTTTCACCGCCATCTCGGCGCGCCCCGCACCTAGGCGGCGTCCCGGATCGGGAATCCCTTGTAGAAATCCGTGTCATTCCGGGTCGCGGGCGTCGCCCGCGAGCCCGGAAACCAAGGACACGGGCCTCTGGGAATTGGGCAAAGGCCGATGTTCATGGTACCGGGCCCGGCCCTTAACGGGCCGTCTCGGTACGAAAAACTGATCGGCTTGGCAGTCGTGCCGAGATGCGCCACATAGGCAGGCGTAATGGCACCGGGGAAAGTGATGACAAAAGAAACGGCGGCGGCGCAGCTCGGGTCGCGACTTTATCCGCGACATCATCGACGCCGATATCGCTGCCGGGCGCAACACCGAGATAGTGACCCGCTTTCCCCCGGAGCCCAATGGCTATCTCCACATCGGGCACGCCAAAGCGATCTGCTTGAATTTCGGCGTGGCGCAGGAATACGGCGGCCGCTGCCATTTGCGGTTCGACGACACCAACCCAACCAAGGAGGAGCAGGAGTACATCGATTCGATCAAGCGCGACGTGCACTGGCTCGGCTTCGACTGGGGGCCGCATCTTTACTACGCGTCCGATTATTTCGAGCAACTCTATGACTGGGCCGAGCACCTGATCCGCACCGGCAAGGCTTACGTCGATGATCTGCCCGCCGACGAGATGCGGGCGATGCGGGGCAGCCTGACGGAGCCCGGGCGCAACAGCCCCTATCGCGACAGATCGATAGACGAAAATCTCGATCTCTTCCGCCGTATGCGGGAAGGCGAGTTCCCCAACGGGGCGCGTGTGTTGCGGGCGAAGATCGACATGGCGGCCGGCAACATCAATTTGCGAGACCCGGTGCTCTATCGCATCCTGCATGCGGAGCATCCGCGCACCGGAACCAAGTGGTGCATTTATCCGACTTACGACTTCGCGCATGGCCAGTCGGATGCGATCGAGGGTGTGACGCATTCCCTGTGTACGCTCGAATTCGAGGACCATCGTCCGCTCTACGATTGGCTGATCGAAAATCTGCCGGTGCCGTCGCGGCCGCGGCAGTACGAATTCGCGCGGCTCAACCTGAATTTCACCGTGCTGTCGAAACGGTTTCCTGACCGAGCTGGTGCGGCAAGGCCGGGTCAGCGGCTGGGACGATCCGCGGATGCCGACATTGGCGGCGCTGCGGCGGCGCGGCGTGCCACCAGCCGCCATTCGGGATTTTGTCCGCTCGGTAGGGGTCGCACGGGCGAGCAGCGTTGTCGATATGGCAATGTTCGAGCACGCGATCCGCGAATGCCTTAATAAGACCTCCCAGCGCCGAATGGCGGTGCTGCGCCCACTGAAGCTCGTCATCGACAATTATCCCGTTGGGGTCGATCGAGGAGCTGGCTGCGGTCAACAATCCCGAGGACCCCGCTTCCGGTACGCGCCGCATTCCCTTTGGGCGCGAGATCTACGTCGAAGCCGAGGATTTTATGGAATACCCGTCCCGGAGCTTCTACCGGCTCTCGCCAGGGCGGGAGGTAAGACTGCGGTATGGGTATTTGGTCACCTGCCGTGAGACAGTGAAAAATGCGGCGGGCGAGGTCGTAGAGCTGATATGTACCTATGATCCGGCAACTCGCGGCGGCAATGCTCCCGACGGACGGAAGGTTAGGGCAACTTTACATTGGGTCTCGGCGGCGCATGCCGTGCCGGCGGAAATCCGGCTCTACAATCCGCTCTTCAACGTGCCCGACCCCGGCGCATGCGGCGATCTTCTTGCCGATCTAAATCCGCACTCGCTCGAGATCTTGGGCCAGAGTCAGGTGGAGCCCGCGCTCGCCGCTGCGAGACATGGAGAGGCGGTTCAATTCGAGCGCCAGGGCTATTTCTGCGTCGACCTCGACAGCACGCCGAACCACCTTGTTTTCAACCGCACAGTGGGGTTGCGCGATAGCTGGGCGAAGGCTCGGGCGAGCGGTGGCTGACGCCCGTAACAGAGCCGCCCCATCGAAAGCCGCTGAATAGAGCATTTTTACCAGCGGTTTGATACAATGCCAGTCACTCGGCAATTGTAGTATGGGTCGTGGCCATCGGGCGGGACCCAAAACACTGGCCCTGAAACGGTAAAGCCGGTACGAGAATGCCTACACAAGAGCCTGCGGATGGGTCCGATGGCCAGCTGGGGAAGACCGTCGATGCCAAACTGGAGCATAGTTTTGTCGAGTGCGATCGGCGCGATCGTTCTGGCGACCGCCTTGGCAGTCGCTGAGGTGATGAGCGCGCCACACTCCGAAAGCGGAACGATCCTGATGCCGCATTTGCCGGTGCTCGCGGTAGGCGCCCTCGGCGCGTACGGCCTTGGCGCGGTGTTGCTGACGACAACAAACTTCGTCGCCAGTCTGATTTGGATGCGACATCATCTGGGGCGCACCGCACTTCACCGAACGCCCGCCTGGCACGACTGGATCGCCGCGCTTGGTACACACGGGTTCAGGCGACTTGCAACGCGCTCAACGCAGGCGGGACCGGAGACAGCGGATAATATCGTCCTCACAGTCCCTTATACTGCGGACACGGCGGGGAGTGAGATTGCCCGGCGTCACTATGTTTGTTTGGCCCGCAGCCACTTCCTTAGCGTGCTGATCGTACTGGTCGGAATAGTCGGCCTCGGCATAGCGCAAAACCATGGAGCCTTGCCATTTCAAATCGGCGTGATCCCGACTGTATCCGCCATTTTGATCCTGGCCGGTCTGGTCCTCCTAGCGGTGCTCGGCAGGATCGCGATCGATATCACAGCGGAGCCGTTGCTCGAAACTGTCGCCCAGCTAACCGTCGAGCCTGCAGAGATCGGCCTCCTGCGCCGTGTCGTGTTGTTGCTCGAGGCGGGTCCCGACCGTTCGGCTGCGGACGACAGGATCGGCGAATTGCCTGCGCGATTTCCTGAACGGCTGGTCGCAGCTTTCGAGCAAGGAAATCTCCCCTTGCTCGATGCTGTCAACCAATTGTCGGAGAATACCCAAGCGCTGGAAGCCGCCATGCGCACATCCGTCGAGGCGTTCGAGACAGCAATGCGCTCGGCGGCTGCGCAGCAGCGGCCCGTCGATGACGACCAAATTGCCGGCGCTGTATCGCTTCCGGAGCTGCAAGCCGCGGTCGAGGAGCTGACAGCCGTGCTCCGCCGGTTGGGCGCGGTATCGGAGGATATGGAGGAGGCAACCGCTCTCGCCGCCCATGCCGCCGTCCCGGCCCGCCGCAAGGCGCCCGCCCCCGGGCTCGCTCGGGAGCTGCGGAAACTGATGCAGGATATCGAGGCCGCGCGATAGCGCAGCACTTCAGCTCCGCTTCAGCTCCTGCAACAGCTTTTCCGCCTCGGCCTTGTCGGAGAACGACGCACCGGAGGCGAGCAGGTTTTCGAGGGTCGCCTGAGCATCAGCCTGCCGGCCGACCCGATGAAGGGCGACCGCCAAGTGATATTGGATATCCGGGTTGCCAGGAGCCGACAAGCTGGCGGCGCTTAAATAAGTAAGTGCCTTCTGCGCATCGCCTTGCGCCAGCAGGATCCATCCCAGAGTATCGTCGATCTGCGGCACACGGGGAGAGGCTGCGGTGGCGCGTTCAGCCAATTCGCGCGCTTTCACCAGGTCTCCCTTTTGCTGATAAAGCCAAGCCAAATTGTTCAGTGCCGCCGAGTTGGCCGGGTAATCGGCGGTAATGCGCGTGAATTCGTCAATTGCATTATCGTATTTCTTTTGGTCCAAGTAAATTGAAGCCAAGGTCGAGCGAATTGCCAGATCCTTCGGTTCCATCTTCAAGCGGGAGTTCAAGACGGCCTCGGCCTTGGCAAGTTCGCCGGTCCGAACATAGAGACGGGCCAGCGCCGCGACGAGGTTGTCCTCCGACGGACGCGCGGCGACGGCTTTCTCGAGCAACATGATAGCGTCGGGGTCGTGTCCAGCCTTCTCCCATAGTTCCGCCGAAACGATGTCGTAGACGGGGTTGCCCGGATCCGCTTGGGCAAAAGCGCGCGCCTTTGCGAGGCCCGCCTCCAAGCCGTCGATTTCCGCTTCGATGCGGATCAAGTCGCCCTTAAACTGGCTGTTCTTAGGATCGCGGGCGAGAGCGGCCTGCAGGACGGTTTGTGCCTGAGTAAAGTCCTTCGCCGAGTTGAGCAAGGCAAGATAGCGCGACAGGACCGGCAAGGAATCGGGCGCGAGTTCATGGATGCGTTTGTAGGTGGCAATCGCGCCTTCTTTGTCGCTTGTTGCTATCTGAACCCGTCCTTTGGCATCGAGCACGTCGGAATTTGATGGAAACCGCTCGGCGAGCTCGTTTGCGGTAGCCCCGGCATCCTTCCAGTCCTGCTGCGCCCCGTACAAGTTGACCAGCGCGATCTCGGGAGCCGGATCATTTGGTGCTGCGGCGCGCGCGCGGTCAATGTAATCCTTCTCCTCGGACCAGTTCTTTTCCCTGGCCGCGACTTCGGCGAGGCCGAGCAGAGAGGCGGCATCGTTTGGCCGCTGCGAACTGAGCTCGGTGTAGATCTTCTTGGCATCCGCGATTTGCCCAGTGTTCAGGTATAGCGACGCCAGCACTACCCTAATGGCGGCGTCCTTGGGGTCAGCCTTCAGCCGGGTGGCCAAAACGCCTTCTGACTTGCCCAGTTCTCCGGTGCGGCGGTAGAGCTGCGCCAGAGCGCTTATCAAGGCATCGTCCGTCGGCCTAGCCGCAACGGTCTTTTCCAGCATCGCTATCGCATCCGGCGTCCGTCCTGCCTTTTCATAGAGCTCGGCCGCTACCAGATAGTACATGTTACTGTTGGGGTCGTCCTTCGCCAATGATTGGGCCTTAGCTGCTGCGGCGTCCACTCCGTTCATTTCGCCTTCGACCCGGATTAGGTCGCCTTTCAAGGAGGCATTGTTAGGGTCGTGGGTAATGGCGTCTTGCAATACACCGCGTGCCTCGACAAAATATTTATTCTGGTTGAGCAAGGAGAGGTATCGAGACAGGATCGGAATTGAATTCGGCGCCAGCTCGTGCGCCCGCTTGTAGCTGGATACTGCGCCATCCATATCGCCGGCACCGTACTGGGCTCTCCCTTGCGCTTCGAGGACATTGACATCCCCCGGAAACTGCGCGGCGAGTTCTGCCGCCACACTCTTTGCGCTCTTCCAGTCCTCACGAGATTCGTATAGGCCCACTAGTTTGAGCCCTGGTGACGGATCATTTTTTGCCGCCGAACGCGCCCGGTTGATCGCGTCGGTGGCTTCTGGCCATTTTTTTTCGGAAATGTAGATGTCCGATAGCCCAAGAAGGGCGGTGACATCATCAGCCTTCTTCGCGAGGAGGTCGTTATATACTTTCTTGGCATCGTCCATGCGGCCGGTTGTAACGTACAGCTGCGCCAAATCGCGATTGGCCGCAGGGAATTCGGGGTTGATGGCAAGGGCGGAGCGGAACGACTTCTCGGCGGCCGAATAATCCCGCTGAGCGACGCGGACGACCCCAAGCAAGGTAAAGTAAAGCGGGTTCTTGGCGTCCCTTTTGATTAACGAGTCGGCGACCACGGCCGCCTTGTCGAGGTGCTTGGCACGCAGCTCGGTCAGAACGAGCGTCGGACCGGCAACGGGCGCGCCGGCTTCGGTCGCGAACACTTGCTCTAGTGTGCTCAACCCCTGCTGCCCCTGCCCGATATCGATTTCCGAAATGCCGACACGTGTCTTGATGGCAGGATTGTCTGGGTCGAGAGTGGCAGCCCTTTCGAATTGCCGTAAGGCGAGATCGGGCTTGCCTTCCGCCATATAGGCATTGCCGAGAAGGGTCAGAGTCGGCGCATCCGCCGGAAGCTTGTCGACAATTGGTTTCAGATACTCAATCGCCCGAGACGGAGATCGCTGTTGCAAAGCGGCGGTGGCGATCAGTCGGGCCGCCTTCAGATCATCGGGAACGCGGGTGAGATATTTGGCCAAGATCGCTTCCGCCTGGGCGGATTGGCCGAGGGCCAGTTTAGTCGCGCCCTGAAGATAATAGCCTGCCCAGAACACCTGGAAGGCGGGGCTGATGCGATCGAATATGCGATCTGCCGCGGTGTAATCCTGCTTTTTGGCGAGCTCCAATCCCCGCAGGTAATTTGCCATGAAGTTGTTGGGAGAGGACTTGAGGATGGGATCGAGATCCTCATCCGCTACCTTGTATTTGCCGAGCGCGACGCTGAGGTTGGCGCGGCTCAAATGCGCCAACATGTTTTTCGGATCAATTTTCAGCGCCTCGTCGAAAAGGCGGAGGGCGCCATCTTGGTCACCTCGGCTGCGCAGCATCTCTCCCTTCACTTGAAGGGCTTCAGCGGACCGCGGATTGGCGGCGATCGCTTCATCGATAAACTTGTCAGCTTCCTCGGATTTAGTTCCCGTCAATAGGCGTGCCAGCTGAATTTTGGGTCGGACGGCGGTGGGATCGAGCTTGACGGCTTCGCGAAGGAGCTCTTCAGCCTTTTCCCGATCGCGCAGCCCGGCTTCCGCGGTACCGAGCGCCGTTCTGACTTTGCTCTCAAGCGCCGGAGTGCGGTCGCCGAGCTTGACCAGGTCCAGGAGGTCCGCAAATTTCTCCTGACGCAACAGGGCGTCCATCAGCACCGACAGGTAGTCTGCCTCGGCGCCGTTGCGTTCGAGGGCGGCTCGTGCTTCGCGCTCCGCCGCTGCGGGGTCTGCGAGTTGTAGATACACGTCGGCCAGTCTGGCATGAAGAACCGGGTCTTGCGGCGCTTCGCGGATGGCGTTGCGCAGTTCGATTTCGGCAGCCTTGAGGTTCCCCTTCGCGACATATTGTTCGGCATCCTTAACCGAGGCCGCGGAATCTTTGGCGTATGCGCTGGGACAGACGAAAATGGCGACGGCGGAGGCGAAAACTACGGAGCGCCATGGACGGCGGCTACGACCCTGGGGCATTGCGTTCCCTTTCTTGCAAACCACCGTCACGCATCAAGGCCGATCTGATGTTGTTGCATCAAATCGTAAAGCGTGGGCCGGCTTATCCCGAGCAGCTTTGCCGCTTTCGACAGATTGGAGCCGGCCTGGGCAAGAGCGAGTTGGAGCACCTCACGCTCGGCGCGGGCTCGGGCGGCCCGGATCCCAAGCGACTGCGGATCCTCTCCCTGCGTTGAAAGGCCGAGATCAGAGGGCGAGAGCAGCGGGTTATCAGCCATTACAACCGCGCGCTTCACACGATTTTCCAGCTCGCGAACATTGCCAGGCCACGGGTAGTCCTTAATCGCTGCAAGTGCCGCAGAGGCGAAGCCGCGAACCGGGCGGCCGTATTCCGAGGCGAACCGCCGGAGAAAGAAACTCGCCAAAACCACGCTATCTCCGTGCCGCTCGCGCAGCGGAGGCACCCGCACCGCGACCTCGTTCAGACGGTAAAACAGGTCGTCGCGAAAGCGGCCGTCGGCCATCATCCGATCAAGGTCCTGGTTTGTTGCACAAACGATCCGAACGTCGACCTGTACCGGTTTTCGACCGCCAACGCGCTCAACGATCTGGTCCTGCAAGAACCGGAGCAATTTTACTTGCATCGGCAATGGGACATCGCCGATTTCGTCGAGAAACAGAGTGCCGCGATCGGCACTTTCAATTCTGCCAATGTTCTGTCTCAGGGCGCCGGTGAAGGCGCCCTTTTCGTAACCGAAGAGCTCGCTTTCGAGCAGGGTCTCAGGAATGGCCGCGCAGTTGATCGGCACGAATGGCCCGCCGGACCGGCGGCTTATCTTGTGCACCGCCTGAGCCAGCAGTTCCTTGCCGGTACCGCTCTCGCCCAGCAACAATACCGTAACGTCGGTCGGCGCTATCTTTTCCAGATTGCGCAGCACCCGAAGCATTTCCGGGCTGCTTGCGATGATGCCGTCGACCGGAGTGGTTTGAGCGACTTCGTTGAGACGGCGGTTTTCGTCCTCAAGCTCAAACATTCGTTCCGCACGGCTGACAATCAGCTGGAGCACGTCGATGTCGATCGGCTTCTGATAGAAGTCATATGCGCCGAGAGCGATTGCCCGTAATGCGTGTTCGCGAGTTTCGTTGCCGGTCGCGATGATGACTTTTGTCGCCGGCGCAATCGCGAGAATCTCGGTCAACGTCGCCAGCCCCTCGGAGGCTCCGTCCGGCTCAGGAGGCAATCCAAGATCGACGATGGCTACCGGAATCGGTTCCCTTCTGACGAAATCGATCGCCTCCTGGCGCGTTCCAGCCGGAAACACTCTGTGGTCAGAAAAGGCCCAGCGCAATTGCCGCAGTAGCCCCGTGTCATCATCGACGATCAGCAAGGGTCTTGGGTTGGGTGGCATGTCGTTCAGGTCACGGCGGAGGATCTTGCCGGCTCTCTTTGTGAGACCAGGGGTAGGATTATCCGCATCGTAGTGCCAAACCCTTTTTCAGAAATTACCTCGAGATCACCGCGTGCCATGCGGATGAGCTCGCGGGTCTGAAACGCCCCGATCCCATAACCGCCCGACTTTGTCGAGCGGAACGGCAGGAACAGCTCGTCACGAACGAACACATCGTCCATCCCAGGACCATTGTCAGTGACTTCGATCAAGAGCCGGGTTCCGAAACGGTGTGAGGAAATGATCACCCGATCGCCCGGACATGAGACATCCACTGCGTTTTGCACGAGGTGGGTAAGAGCGGATCTGAGGCGCTCCGGATCGATCATTACAGCGCACGCGCCGATTTCGTCGCGAGTCTCGACCGCCACAGGAGCATCGGCGAACTCCGCGGCAACCGCGTTGATGACGAGGTTCGGGTTGAGCAGTCGTGTTGGATGGGGTGCCGCATCCGCCTTCAGTTGGCTGAGAAGGTTGTTCATTCGCGCGACCAAATCTTCAACGGTTCTCAACATATCTCGCTGAAATTCGGGGTCGCCGATATGCCTGACCGCATTAGACACGATCAAATTGAGCTGGCTGGCCAAGTTCTTGATATCATGGACTACGAAAGCGAAGCGCTTGCTGTATTCGGTCAGCAATTCGGAATCGCGCAAAACCCTTGTCGACCGCTCCTCGGCGAGATAACTGGCTGCTTGCCTACCGGCTGCGCGCAACAGGTCGAATGCCTCCCAATCGGGCGTGATCATGTGGGTTGCACGATCGAGGACGACGAAGCCGATAACTTCCGTGCGATGCGATAAAGGTACCGCCAACCACGCCCGGTCGGAAGCGATCGGGTCGGAAGCGATCGGCCACGTATTTTCTCCGGCTTCCGAGCTGCGAACTTGAATCCAGCCGCCGTTCCGGAAACCCACAACAAACGGGTCCTCGATCGGCACCTTGCGGTCACCGGGGATGGGCTGCTTCCACGCCGCGGTCGGATAATAGCCGATGCCGCGGCTCAACGACCACAGCACCCCGGCCGGACTGTCGACGAATTCGGCCAAGGCGCGAATGATCCTGACCGGGAGTTCCTCTCCAACCTTGGGCTCGGAGACCAACTCGATGAACTTCAGCCATTCGACACGGTAGTCATAACGATGAGTATAAAAATTGCGCGAGATCAGAAATTTGAGCCGACGGCGGACGCTCCCCGACGAGAGCACGGTGGCCAGGACAACAATGCTGCCGAATAACATCGCGAGTTGGAGCACCAGCCCCCACTCGCCGCCAAATCCGCGCAGCAGTGCGGCCACGACAGCCACGGCAACAAGGAAGCAACCGCTCGCGACCAAAGTCGCCGTGTGCAGCACGACTTGTCGGGAGACGTGGATATCAACCCGCCATTCACGATTGCGGGCCATGGCCAAGGCCAGCAGAGGGGCCATGAACGCCGCGACGATCGGCCGGCCAAGGGCGAGACCAGGATCGGCGCGGCCGCGGGTGATGAAAGCATCGGAAAACAGGAACAGTTCGTACGCGAACAACCCGCCGATCGCGACGCACAGCGGCCAGACGTGCCATCGCCGTTCAGGTTCTGTGTTGCGCCAGAAATTCTCGATCGTCAGCAGTCCGGCAACTCCAAACCCGATGCGGATCAGGAGCTGCGAGGTGTAGAGGGCCGCAGCATCCGGACTGACGACCAGCGTCCATCCATCATCAACGATTGCTGCGAGGCAAAAGCCGACTGCCCCGAGGAGGTAGGCACGCCCGAGGCCGGAGCCGTCGCTGGCCCGTATAGTGACGAGCGCTACCGCGAACAACAGCCAAGCGGAAAGCCTCAAGCTGTCCAAGGCGCTCAATGCGGCGATCGGCGCGTTGGCGGCAGTCGCACTCGCCCAAATCAGCGAGGCGATACAGCAACCCAGGATAGCAGCGCCGGGTCTGCTGGTGCGCCCCTGCAAAACCATCAGCACGATCAGCGCGAGGAAGGCCAAGGCGCATCCCGAGTATACCGTCTCGTTGACGAAAACGTCGAGATGCAAGGTTCTTATCTCGCTCCCTGGTTCCAAAATATCACTCGGACAGTCTGCAACAGTATTAGGACGTCTAGAAAAAAGCTTCGGTTTTTTATGTAATAAAGGTCATAGGTCAGCTTATGACGGGCATCTTCCGTCGAAGCGCCATAGGGGAAGTTGATTTGCGCCCAGCCGGTGATTCCCGGCCTGACCCAGTGGCGCTCGGCATAATAGGGAATTGATTTGGCGAGATCGGCTACGAAGAAGGGGCGCTCCGGGCGAGGCCCAACGAAACTCATGTCTCCGCGCAAGACATTCAGGATCTGAGCGAGTTCGTCTATGCGAAGTTTACGGATAATCGCTCCCACCTGTGTAACACGGGGATCACACTTCGTAGCCCAACGAGGACAGCCGTCGGTCTCGGCATCCACCCGCATGCTGCGGAATTTCAGGATGGTAAAAACGCGGCCGCGCAACCCTACCCTTTCTTGACGGTAGAGTACCGGCCCAGGGCTCTCGAGCTTGATCAAACAAGCCGTCACCGCCAACAGCGGCAACGTCAGAACCAATAGACCCAAGCTCACCACGATGTCGAAGGCACGTTTCAAAAACTCGTCGACCGGACCGCATCGGAAACCGTCCGAGTAAAAGAACCAGCTGGGCTTCAGCGCTTCAAGGTCGACGCTCCGGGTCTCGCGCTCCCAAAAATCGAGAAAATCGGTCACCTTAATGCCGGCAAGTTTGCAGTGCAGCAGTTCGCGCACCGGCAGCCCGCGTCGGTCATCGGCCGCCACTACGATTTCACTGGCGCCCAGCCGGTAACCCATTTCCAAGAGGCCATCCGCCTCGGCAGCCGACCAATCGAGGATTTCCGACCGAGATTGAGAGATCCGGGCGGGCACCTCGACGAACGATACGGGGGTAAAATGTTCATTGTGCCCGGTTTCGACGAGCTTAGCGATTCGAGCCGCCTGGGTACCGTTGCCCAGCACGAGTACGCGGCGTTTGAGCAGACCGCGCCCGAGGGTCACCGAAAAAGTTCCGCGCGTTACCGACACGCAGACCAGCCAGATCAACGTCGCCTTAAGCGGAAAATTGCCGAAGTCGGTCAGTTGATCAAGGCCTTCGCGCCAGTATGTGGCCGAAAAGGAGACAAGTATCAACACAAGTACCGCGGCCACAAATATCTTGCTGAACAGCAGTCGGAAATCCAAAAAACTTTGCTGCCCGTACAATCCGACGGAAAGCATCGTGGTGACCGTGGCAACGGATAATCCCGCGGAGAATTGAGCACTGAAACTGGAAGCCCCGAGGACGATCGGTGTGCCAGCCTCTGAACTGGACAAGAGTTGATAAAAGGCACCCGTAATCAACAAGGCATCCGACGTTGCGAGAAGGACGACCGAAACGGGAACGAAATGTCGGAAGAGTCTGAGCTGCATTTCGAACTGGAACGCGTTAACGCTTGGCGCTACTGCCGCCCGCCATGACTAGCCTGATACGACTAAATATAGCAGGGGCAAGCGAAGCCGTCTAGTAGACTCGCACGGTTCTCTTGCAACTGTAAAGTGATTGCCCCGCACGAGGAGAAGTGGATTTCGCTCTCTTTATTAACCCTAGTAGTGGAGGCAAAACGACAGGCGGCACAATATGTAGTCATTTGGGCCTAGACCGGAAATGTCGCAATCCGGCTTTTTAACGTAATTAAAATCGACGGGCGCCTGAGAGGTGATTTTGGGGCATTCTAGAAATTGTCTGTAGACGAGCTCTTTGAGGAGGCCGAACCGCCCTGTTAACTCGCCGAAACCCGCGCGTCGCTCAACCGACTATGCGGCTTGCGGCAGAGTGCAAGCGGGTTTTCGCAGCCTCAAACCCATTTCTCAGAATCGGCTGCGGAATCCGGACCCTCTCGCCGTTCGGTGATAACGGCCATGCGCGCGGGTGGTCCTGCGGTAGTTTCGTACCCGCGCTACCCTGATGCGCCGAAGCTCTGCTGCGGGTGGGATCTCGCCGGGGTCGAAGCGTTTTCAGATCGCCATTGGCGGCAGAACGGTTGCTTGGTTATGGCGCACTCAGCGGCTGCTGCCTGCCGTCCCGTTATTCTCGATCGACAAGCCGACGAACTCGCTCCTCCCGTGGCGGTTCAGCAGCAACAGCACGTTACCTAGAGCGGCCGCCTCCTTTAACTGAGCTGCGGCATTCTCGGGAGCGGTCACGGGTTTTTGGTCAACCGAGACGATCACGTCACCTGGCTGAATCCCCAGGTCACCCGCCGGGCTGCCGCTCGCGACCTGACCGACCACCACCCCGTTCAGGTCCTTTGGCACCTTCAATTCCTTGCGCAGCTGCGGATCCAGCGGAAGGAGCTCCATGCCGAGCGCATTGGCCGCTTTGCCGCCGCCAGGCTGTGCAGCCTCGGGTTCTGCAGAAGCCACGTTCGTCGGCATCTCGCCGATCGAGGCCTCGACGGTCTTTTGTTTTCCGTCGCGCACGATCGTCAACTCGAGCTTGGTACCGACCGGTGTGGCTGCAACGAGGCGCGGGAGGTCGTGCACGGATTTTATTTCGTGACCGCCTGCAGCGGTGATCACGTCGCCTTGCTTGATGCCGGCCCGAGCGGCCGGGCTGTCGGCGGTGACCGAAGCGACCAGGGCACCCGTCGGCTGGTCGGGGTCGAGACCGAGGCTCTTGGCGATCGCGGGTGTGACGTTCTGAATGGCTACGCCGAGCCAGCCCCAGGTCACGTGGCCGTGCTCCTTGAGCTGTACGACTACGTGCTCGACGATGTTCGAGGGAACGGCGAACCCGATCCCGACCGATCCGCCCGAAGGCGAATAAATCGCGGTGTTGATGCCGATCACCTGGCCGTGAAGATTGAATGTCGGGCCGCCGGAGTTGCCGCGGTTGATTGGTGCGTCGATTTGCAGGAAATCGTCGTAAGGGCCCTCGTTGATGTTGCGCCCGAGTGCGGAGATGATCCCGGCGGTCACCGAGCCGCCGAGACCGAACGGATTGCCGACCGCGACCATCCAATCCCCTACCTTGGCGTCATCGCTGTTTCCCCACGTCACGTAGGGAAGCTTTTGGTTGCTATCGATCTTGAGGAGGGCGATGTCGGTTTTTTCGTCGCGACCGATCACCTTGGCCGTGTGCCGGGTGTTGTCCTGAAAGATTACCGTCACCTTGTCGGCGTTTGCGACGACATGGTTGTTGGTTACAATGTAGCCGGCAGGGTCGATGATGAACCCGGAGCCGAGCGCCATGACTTTTTCCGCGGGATTGCGGGATTGGAACGGTTGTTCGAAAAAGCGCTTGAGGAACTGATCGAAAGGCGTGCCGCTCGGTCCGAGTGGCGAGGCACTCTCGTCCCCTGTGCCTTCGTCGCCCTGCTTCGCCGCCTGTTCCTTCAGCTCGACTGAAATGTTGACGACGGCTGGCATGACTCGCTCGACAAGCGGCGCGAGACTCGGCAGCGCAATGTCGACCTCGTTCTGGGTCTGTCGCGTGAGATTTGAGCCGCCCTTCGGTCCGATGTCGCCCGGCGGTTGGGCACTGCACAATGCGGGAGCGAGGATCAGAGCGGCCCAGACCGCACCTGTCAGGCTCAATCGGGGACGGCTGAGAGTCATTTCAGGCAAACTCAGAAAGCGATTCACAACTCACGAACTAGGACGCGCAATGGCGGCAAAAGGTTCCGGCCGGAACGGCTGCTCGCGCCCCCGAAGGGCGGCACGTGATCAATTCCTGCGGAGATGCCTCAATAGCCCCTCCCGCGCATGCGGCCGTGCCACTATTTGCCACTGAAGAGCGCCGATTAGGCCGGTGGTGATGCACGAAGCCGGACCGTCTCGTCGTGCCGAAGGCTAGAGAGCAGCCCATGCCATTCCTCCGTACTATCGCGGCACGCCTGAAATCGCTAAGGCCGCCGCTTCCCTCATCGCTGCGTCGCCTATTGCCGCAAAGCGAGACGGATGGGCTCGCCTCTTCGATTTATCGCTACATCCTGCAATACAGTCTGCGGGAGCAGATTTATCTGGTTGTCGTGACTCTGCTCTCTTTTCCGTTTCTCTATTATTCTCTCGACTTGCCTAAGCTGATTGTCAATCGTGCTATTTCCGGAAAGGATTTCCCGCAGAAATTCCTCGGCATGGAATTTGATCAGATCCCCTATCTAGTAATCCTATGTTGCATTTTTCTGGTTTTGGTGTTGATAAACGGCTGGTTCAAACTGCATCTCAACATAAAGAAAGGACAAGTCGGCGAGCGCATGCTGCGCCGTCTGCGCTACCAGCTCTATGAGCGGGTGCTGCGGTTCCCGCTGCACCATTTCGATCGCACCGCGACCGGACAGGTCATCGCGATGATGACCGGCGAGCTGGAGCCGATCGGCGGGTTCATCGGCGATGCTTTCGCCTTGCCGATCTCGCAGGGGGGCACCTTGCTGACGATTTTCGTCTTTATGTTCGTGCAGGATCCGATGCTCGGCGCCGCGGCGGTCGCGCTCTATCCTTTGCAGGGCTATTTGATACCAAAGATGCAGCGCATCATTCGCCGCCTCGGGCGTGAGCGGGTACGTAAGGTCCGCGTGCTTTCGGACCGCATCGCCGAGACGATCGCCGCACGCCACGAAATTCGTGCCAATGATGCCGCCGCCTATCAGCTGACCGACATCTCTCACCGCCTGGGCGAGATCTACGATATCAGGTTCGAAATCTACAATCGAAAGTTTTTTGTAAAATTCTTAAACAATCTGATCGGAAATATAACGCCTTTCATGTTTTTTTTGATTGGCGGTTACTATGTCATAAAGGGCCTGATCTCCTGGGGCGCGCTGGTCGCTGTACTCGCCGCCTATAAAGAGCTGTCGTCGCCGTGGAAGGAATTGTTGGACTTTTATCAGAACCAGCAGGATGTGGCGATCAAGTATGAGCAGGTCGTCGAGCAGTTCCAGGTCCCCGAGATGCTCGACATGCGCGCGCTGCTGGAGGAGCCGCAGCATACCGAGCCGTTAAACGGCGAGGTTACCGCCAGCAACCTCGGCGTGACGGACAGCGACGGCATCCATCTGCTGGAGGCGGTCAGTTTCGATTTCCCTCTTGGTGCCGATGTAGCGATCGTCGGCCAGAGCAACAGCGGCAGAAATCTCGTGCCGCAGCTCTTTGCCCGGCTGGTCACCCCGACCAGCGGGCGCCTTGTCATCGGCGAAACCGACGTCAACAGCATACCGCTGGCGGTTACCGGCCGACGGATCGGTTATGTCGGCCCGATCACCTATCTCTTTTCGACTAGCGTAAGGGACAATCTGTTGCTCGGCTTGCGTCACCGGCCGAACCGGGTACCCGATGACGGCTCGGCCGGCAAACAGTCGCGCGCCCGCGAGGTCGAGGAAGCCCGGAAGTCGGGGAACATCGACTACGATATCGCCGCCGATTGGATAGATTACCAGCAGGCAGGCGTGGCCGACGCAGCCGAGCTGGAGCTGCGCATGGGCGAGGTGTTGCGTCTCGTCGACCTCGAAGAAGACGTTCACCTCTTCGGCTTGCGTGGTCGGCTCGATCCGGATCGCCAGCCGGATGCAGCGCAGCGCGTTCTCGAAGCGCGCCGGGTGCTTGCCGAGCGTCTCGAGGCCGGCGGTATTGCTCATCTGGTCGAGCGTTTCGACCCGGAGCTCTATAACACCAATTCGCCGGTTTCCGTCAATCTGCTGTTCGGCACACCGATCGGACCGGCCTTTGAAGGCGACGGGCTCGCCCGAAACACCTACGTTCAAAAGGTGCTCGACGAAGTCCGGCTCACTAAAGACCTCCTCGAGGTCGGTGCCGGGGTTGCCCGGATGATGATCGAGTTGTTCACAGGCTTGCACCCCGGAGACATGCTGTTCGAGGAGTTCTCGTTCATCAGCTCCGACGATCTGCCAGTCTTCGAGGGTATTCTCAAACGAATGGAAATAGCCGGGGTCGAGAATTTGCTGCAGCCCCCGCGCGAGCGGCTTCTATCGCTGGCGTTCAAATTGGTCGCCGCCCGCGACCCGCTCGATCTTATCGACGAAAAGATGCAGCAGCGGATATTGGAGGCGCGGCGGGCATTTGCCGCGGGGTTGCCGGAGGAGCTGCGGGGTTCTGTCGAATTCTTCGACCCCGAGCGTTACAACGCGGCAGCTTCGGTACAGGAGAATGTCCTGTTTGGCACGATCGTACGCGGTGAGTCGGGCGGTCGCGAGCGCGTCCACGCCGCGATTACAGAGGTGCTCGACGAACTCGGCTTGCGTCGCACCCTGATCGAGGTTGGCCTAGACTACCCGGTCGGCACCGGGGGTTCTCGCCTGTCGGAGGCGCAGCGGCAGAAGCTTGCCATCGCCGGCGCGGTGCTCAAGCGGCCCGATCTGATGGCGCTCAACGATGCCACGGCAGTGCTCGACGGGACGACGGAGACCGCCCTCCTCGAGCGGCTGAAGGCTGAGTTCGCCGCGCGCAGTCTGGTGTGGAGTTTACACCGCCCGCGCCTCGCCTCGGCTTTCGATCGAGTGCTGGTAATGGAGCACGGCCGCTTGGTCGATCAGGGGCCTCCGGCCGAGTTGGAAAAACCCGGCAGCCCGCTGGCACCGCTGTTGGCTGCAGAGTGATTTCCCGGGGGTCGCGTCTCCGGCATCAAGGTTGCCACCAAGAGAGTCGCGCAAAGCCCGACAGCGGCGAGGCCGAGAAACGCCGACTGGCTTCCGAGTTGGTCCGCAATCAAGCCGGCCACCGTTGTACTCAAGGTTGCGCCGCCACCTATCGCGAGCCCGACCACCCCGAGAGCGGTCGTGTAGCCGCCGGTATCGCGCGTGATGTCGGCAACGATCAGCGGGGTCAGGACGCCAATGGCTGCCGCGCTCAATCCGTCGAGCAATTGGATCAGGACCATTAGATATGGATCGGGGATGCCGGCGAACAGCATGCCCCGGATCGGTACCGCGGCGAAGCCAAGGATCAGGATCGGCCGGCGGCCCCAACCTTCGGCCGCGCGTCCGACCCAGGGCGAAATGGCAGCCGCAACCGCCTGTGGCGCGACGATACAAGCTGCAATCACCAATGACGCTTCGCTGCCGGCCCGTTTTGTCACCATTCCGGCAGCGATCGGCAGCATCGCCGCATTGGCAAGTTGGAACAGGCTTGCGCATGCGGCGTAGGCGAGCAGCCTAAGGTCTGCAAGAAACCGCCATGACCAGCCGGTATTTTTGGGCTTTGACCTCGGTGCCGGTCTCGAGTGGATCTTAGCCGAAGAGAGATCGGCGTTTCTGATCATCTCGATCGCGGCCAAGGCAGGGATGCCAAGTGCCGCAGTCAACAAAAAGACCGCACGCTCCCCAACGTAATAGCCGAAAGTACCCATGAGTTCGGCAGCGAACGCGTTGCCGAACGCCAAATAGCGGGCATTGCGACCGAGCCTTTCGCCAAACGCGCCGTGGCCAACCAGCACGAGGCTCAGTGCCGCGATTGCTGGGCCGAGGACCGAACTGGCAAAAGCGTGCAGTACTTCCGCCAAGGCGATCGGCAACAGGGCAGGCCACAGAGCAATCAAGAGTGCGCTCGCCATGATCGCAAGGATCGCCGCGGCGGCCGCCGCTCGCTTGCTGCGTACGGCATCGACCAACATTCCGCCGGGGACCTGGCTCACCATGCCTGCGACAGTGCCGGCGCTCAACGCCGCACCGATCGCGCCCTGGGTCCAGCCTGCGCCGGTTAGATAGACGGAAATGAACGGTCCAAATCCGGTTTGAAAGTTCGCGACAAAGAAGTTCAACCAATCGAGCCCCCGCAGACTGCGGGTCATCGGCTTCGCAGCGGGTCGCGCCCACAACCCGCTCCGCGACGGCGATCGCCTCATCATCCTGAATAGCGTCACCGACTCGGATCGGGCGCGGGTTCCTGCGGGGGCGACTGCGGCTGTGCTACCACCGGGATTGGCTTGTCCGACTCGGTGTATTTGTATTCGGGAGCAGCCTTGAGTTGCTCGCGATCGAGATCGAGAGCGATTACGTTCTTCTTTTCCCCTAGATCAAAACGCAAGGCGCCCCAGCTGACCGCAATTTTTCGCGTTCCCATGCCGAGGAACCCGCCAAAGTCGATCACTGCGGCGTGCGGCTCTCCCTTTTCGTCGAAGAGCACATCGACGACGCGCCCCATATCCTCGCCTTTCGCGCTGAGCACCTCCTTGCCCAGGATCCGGAAGAGGTGGTCTCGCGGGAAATAGTCGAGACTGGCGCCGTTCAGTGCCGCATCGCCCGTCGCCTGATTGGTCGGAGGAACTCGTGGGCGTCTGCGCTGCTGCGCCCAAAAATAATGCACCGGCGATTATGGTGCCGACGCCGACAAAGGGTAGTCGCAGAGTCTTGAAGAGATTGCGGATCCTCGGCACTCCACCACCTCCTCCTCGGTCACCCGGGAATGCGGATGGTCCTCACGCTCGGTCTGATGCGAGATCCTGGTAGATTCTGGTATAATCTTCTGCCATTCGCCGCGCGGTGAACCGCTGCTCGAATATACTCCGGATGAGTGTCCGGTCCAGCAGGTGAATCTGCCCCGCGGCGCTCGCCGCCGCCAACTCGTCGTCAACAATGAAGCCGGTGACCCCGTCATCGACAACTTCAGGCACCGAGCCGGCACGCAGGGCGATGATCGGCGTCCCGCAAGCCATCGCTTCGATCATTACAAGGCCGAATGGCTCCGGCCACGCGATCGGAAATAACAGGCCGGCGGCGTTACCCAGGAACTCTGACTTCTCGTGCTCGCCGATCTCGCCGATGAACTCTACATGCGGTTGTGCGAGGAGAGGCTCGATTTCCGACTTGAAGTAATCCCGGTCGACCGGGTCGATCTTGGCGGCGATCTTCAGCCGCATGCCGGCTCGCGCCGCTATACGGATCGCCCGGTCCGGCGCCTTCTCCGGCGAAATGCGGCCGATGAAAGCCAGATATCCGCCCCTGCCACTACCGGGGAGCAGCACCCGCTCGGGCAAACCATGATAGACCGTGGCGAAGTAGGCCGCCTCCGGCAACGGCCCACGCTGGGAATTGGATATCGAGATCACCGGCACATCGGAAAAAACGCGATAGAGCGATTTCAGTTCTGGCAGATCTAGCCGGCCGTGCAGAGTGGCGAGGAACGGCACTCCCGCTCGCCGCAACACCGGATAGCCGAGATAGTCGCAGTGGAGGTGAACGACATCGAAGTCGCGCGCACGCTGCGCGACCCTCTCGAGCATAGCGAGCAGGGGCGCTACGCTGTCGCGGACTGTCGGATCGAGTCGAAGCGCCCGTTCGCAGCCCGGCTCGAGGGTCGCCGTCGTCGAACTATCGCCACTGGCGAACAAGGTAACCTCGTGGCCCATGGCTACGAGTTCGTCCGTCAGATAGGCGACGATCCGCTCGGTCCCGCCATAAAGCTTGGGGGGAACCGCTTCCATCAGAGGCGCGATTTGGGCAATTTGCATTTTTGCTCCGGGTCACAATGCCGCACCCGCGGCCGCAATGGGTAATCGCTGGGCTGGCAAAAGGGTTGCATTCGAGGGCTGCGGCATCACAGCTCACCCGGGATAAATGGGAGGCTCGTAAAACTTCAGAGGTTGACCTGGGAATATCTTCTCCGGAATCGACGTTTGCCCGCGGATGGGTTGCTCCGGTCACGAGTTCGAGCAGCGGGCACAAAGGTTGCTTGCCTGACCATTCGCCGCGCTATCCGCTACGCTCCAAAGCCTACCTGCGCTTATGACTGGATACTGAGCCTGTTGAAAGATTTGAGAGAAGCGTCGATGGGACTTGCACAATTCAGCACTGCTCGGTTAACCGCCGGCCTGGAGAACCCGGTTCGCCAGCGCGGCGGCGGATCGGAGCGGCACGAACTAGGCGCCGCCGCTTTTCCCCTCCGGCCGGTTGCCTTTTTGTGGCACTACGTCACGAGGCGGCCAGTTGTTCATCTCGCTGCGGTCGCTTCAGTCGTCGGCGCGGCGTCGTTCGCTTGCGTAGCTCAATATGGCCTGAAGCTGATCGTCGACGCGATGGCTCGCGGCCCGCAACATATTTCAGCGGTGTGGTGGGCGCTCGCGGTATTCGCCGCGCTCTTGGCCGGTGAGAGCATCCTGTGGCGTTCCGGCAGCTGGTTCGGCTACCGCGCCATTCTCGCGGACAAGGCCGAAGCCAAGCTCGACCTGTTCAATCATCTGAGCGGCCACAGCAGCCGATATTTCTCTGATCGGATGGGCGGCTCGCTCGCCAACCGCATCTCCGCCGCCGGGGATTCGCTGCAGCAGGTGTTCTCGACCTTGCTGTTCAATATTGCTCCAGTGTGCGCCGATTTTTGCGCCGCTCTGGCGATGGTGGCTACCGTAGATTGGCATTTGGTCGCCGCCCTATTCGTTTTCGTGATGCTGGCCGCGAGCACGCTCGTCCGGCTGAGCCAACGTGGCATGCCGCGGCACCGGCTTCATGCCGATCGTGCCGCCGACCTCGGCGGCGAGCTCACGGATGTGCTTTCCAATATCTGGGTGGTTAAGGCGTTTTCCGCGCGCACCCGAGAGCGCAGCCGCTTCGAGCGGCTGCTCGAGGTCGAGGAGACCTCGAATCGCGACAGTCTGATGTATGTCGAGCGCATGCGTGTCCTCCATGATATCGGTCTTTGGCTGATGGCGGGCGGCATGCTCGGCTGGACGCTGCATCTGTGGAGCGTCGGAAGGATCAGTCCCGGCGACGTCGTTTTAACCCTGGCAATGGCCTTCCGCATCCTGCACGGCTCGCGCGATCTTGCTTTTGCCTTGGTGAACGCAAGCCAGTTCATCGCCCGCATCGCCGATTCGATCCAAGTCATCGGCGAAAATCACCGGGTCGTCGACCAGCCGGGTGCGAGACAGCTGATCCCATTGGGCGGCAGCATCACTTTCGAAAATATCGATTTTTCCTATCCCGCGGGAAAGCCGGTGTTTACTGGTTTTAACTTGCACATTGCGCCGGGCGAGCATGTTGCGTTGGTCGGACCCTCTGGCGCCGGCAAATCGACACTGATCAGCTTGCTGCAGCGGCTCGTCGATGTCGATGAGGGACGGGTGCTGATCGATGATCAGGATATTCGGGCGATGCGCCAGGACAGCCTGCGGGCCGCCATCGCCGTAGTGCCGCAGGAGATCTCGCTCTTTCACCGGTCGGTCCTGGAGAATATTCGCTACGCCCGGCCCGAGGCGTCCGACGAGGAGGTTTTGGCCGCGGCTCGGGCGGCGCGCTGCGACGACTTCATCCGGGCGCTGCCGCAGGGCTATGACACGATAGTCGGGGAGCGCGGCACGAAGCTGTCAGGCGGGCAGCGCCAGCGTATCGGCATGGCCCGAGCCCTGTTGAAGAACGCCCCGATCATCGTGCTGGACGAGGCGACTTCGGCGCTCGACAGCGCCTCCGAAGTCGAGATCCAGCACGCGCTCGAAGTCCTGATGCGCGGCCGCACCGTCCTGGCGATCGCCCACCGCCTGTCGACGGTGGCAAAATTCGATCGCGTCGTCGTGCTCGGAGACGGCCGTATTGTCGAGGACGGCCCGCCTGCCGAACTAAGGCGGCGCCATGGGACATTCGACCATATGTGCCGGCTGCAGGAGAACAAGATCGTCGCACTAGCCAGCTGAGGAAGCAAACCACCCCATGGCCAGGTATGCCCGGCCATGGGGTTGGCGGAGGCTCAGGCGTGCTGGTGGTAGTAGGTGTTGCGCAGCACGCGGCCGGGGAGCGCGCCGGTGTGCTTGCCGTTCTCCATCAAGACCTTGCCATTGACGATCGTCGCCATGATGCCGGCCGCCGGCTCTTTCATGCGCCAACCGCCCGCCGGGAAATCATGGACGACGCTCTCGGGCAACGGCCGCACCGTGTCGGGGTCGAAGATGACGATGTCGGCGGCCATGCCGGGCCGCAACAGCCCGCGGTCATAGAGCCCGAGCGCTGAGGCGGAGTCGAAGGTCAGCCGCCGGACCGCATGCTCCAAGCTCATGATGTGCTTCTCGCGGACCCACTCGCTGAGGAGACGCGTGCTGTAGCCGTAGCCGCCATGGAATTGCACATGCGCGCCGCCATCCGACAGGCCGACAATGGCGTTCGGATAGGTCAGGATCTTCGCCATCGCTTCGTCGTCGACATTGTTTTCCGACTGCATGAAGCCGGTGTCGAGGTTCTCTTCGACGACGAGGTCGAGGAAGGCATCGATGACGCGCTTATTCTGCTCCTTGGCGATCTGGCCGATCGTTTTGCCCTTGAGCCCCTGGTTCTTTTCGAGAACCGGGGTTTCTACCCACATGTAGTTGTACCATTCGCGTGAATATCCGGCGGCCGGCACGTTCACTGTGTGCTCGACGACTTCATCGTGCAGCTTCTGACGGACCGCCGGGTCGGCGTATGCGCGCAGCTTTTCTTCATCCGAAGACAGCAGGATCGGGTGCCAGGTCGGCGAGCCGCGGAACACCTGGCAGTTGCGCATCGTAAAGCTTTGCGTGACGCGGTTCGGACTGCACAGCGGATAGGCCCGGATGCCGGCCTTCGAGGTCTCTTCGACCCGCGCCATGTGTCTTTTCCACGCATCCGGCTCGCGGACGGTCTGCCCGAGATTGTTGTAGATGACGGTGCGGCCGGTGGCTTCCGACAAGCGGGCCATCAAGCCATCCTTCAGCTCGGCCGCACGGCCGCCGCCCGACTGGATGATCCCGGTGCCCATCTCGCGCAACACGTCGCCCAGCGCGAAGATCTCCTTCTCTTCGGCCCACAAGGCCGGGATGTGGACCCCCTGCGGGTCGTAATGACCCTTGTTGCGCGACACCGACAACCCGAGAGCGCCGCCCTTGATGCCGTCACGCACGACGTCCTGCATCTTCTTGATTTCGTCGTCGGTCGCGGCGCGCTTCTGGCTCTCGTCGCCCATCACGTAGTAACGCACCGTCGAATGCCCGATCAGATTGCCGACATTGACGCCGAGATTCTGGTCGAGCCGGTCCATGTATTGCGGGATCGTCTCCCAATCGACCTCGACGGTGTTGAGCACGTCCATCGGGATCGCTTCGACATAGGACAGAAACTCGGCGACGCGCTTCGCGGCGCCTGGACGAACCGGCGCCAAGGCCAACGAGCAATTGCCGAAGACGACCGTCGTGCAGCCATGGTCGGGCGAGAACGAGCACAGCGGGTCCCACGTGACCTGCGCGTCGTAGTGGCAGTGATTGTCGACAAAGCCGGGCGCGACGACCTGCCCCGCGGCGTCGATCGTGCGTTTGGCCGGCCCGCTCAATTTGCCGATTTCGGCGATCTTGCCGTTTTTGACACCGACATCTCCCCGAAACGCCGGCATTCCGGAGCCGTCGACGATCCGGCCGTTCTTGATCAGCAGATCATACGCCATCGCTACCCCTTTCTCGGTTCAGGTCACAACCCACCGTTTCCTCGAAAGGGAGTGTAGCACCGCAAAACCGGCTCACCCATGCGAAATGCGGCGAATAGACGCGCGTCACCGCATGATTACGCATGCGGCGGGTCAGCTCAGCTTTTCGAGTTCGTCGATGAAGCCGGCGATTATCGAGAGGCCTTTGGACCAGAAGGACGGATCGGCGGCGTCGAGGCCGAACGGCGCGAGCAGCTCCCGATGCCGCAAGGTGCCGCCTGCCCGCAACATTTCGAGATAACGTTCGGCGAAACCTTGGTGCGCATCCTCGTAGACCGCGTAGAGCGAATTCACCAGGCAATCGCCGAAAGCATAGGCGTAGACATAGAACGGCGTATGGATGAAGTGCGGGATATAAGTCCAGTAATGCCGGTAGACGCCGTCGAGGCGCAGTGCCGGGCCGAGGCTCTCGCGCTGCACCCCGAGCCAGATCTCGCCGAGGCGATCCGGGGTCAGCTCGGCCTCCCGCCGCTCCTGGTGCACCTTCTGTTCGAAGCTCACAAAAGCGATCTGCCGCACGACAGTGTTCAGCATGTCTTCGACCTTGCCGGCGAGCATGATCTTGCGCCGGAGCGGGTCGGTTTCGCGCGCGAGCAACGCGCGGAACGTCAGCATCTCGCCAAATACTGAAGCGGTTTCCGCCAGGGTCAACGGCGTGTCGGCCATCAGGTAGCCCTGCCGGTTGGCGAGCAGCTGATGGACGCCGTGGCCGAGCTCGTGCGCCAACGTCATCACATCGCGCGTCTTCCCCTGGTAATTCAGCAGCAGATAGGGATGCGCGCTCGGCACCGTCGGATGGGCAAAAGCCCCTGACGCCTTGCCGGGCCTCAGCGGCGCATCGATCCACCGCCCGGCGAAGAAACGCCCGCCGACGGAGGCCATCTCGGGTGAGAAGGCGCCATAAGCGGACAGCACGGTCTCCTCCGCCTCGGACCATGAAATCGTGCGGTCTTCTTCCTCGGGCAGCGGCGCGTTGCGGTCCCAGAACGGCAATTCCTCGACGCCGAACCAGCGCGCCTTTAGCCGGTAATAGCGGTGCGACAGACGCGGGTAGCTGGCGCGTACCGCCGCGATCAGCGCGTAGACGACCTCGTCCTCGACAAAATTGGCCAGGTTGCGTGACGAGATCGGGCGCGGGAATCGACGCCAGCGGTCCTCGATTTCCTTGTCCTTGGCGAGCGTGTTCGTGATCAGCGCGAAAACGCGCGTGTTCTTGCCGAGCACCTCGCCGATCACCTGTGCAGCCTGGCGGCGGACTTCTGGGTCCTTGTCGGACAACAGGTCGAGGGCCTCTGATTCGGTGAGATCTCTGCCGCGAAACGGAAATCTGAGATCGGCGATGGTCTCGTCGAAGAGCCGGACCCAGGCGGCGCGGCCGGCGACATGTTTCTCGTGCAGCAGCTTTTCGACCTCGTCGCTGAGCTGGTGCGGGCGGAACGTGCGTGTGTCGCGCAACCACGGCCGATACCGGGCAAGCGCCGTGTCGGCGAGCTTCGAGTCGAGATCGGCGTCATCGAGACGATTGATTTCGAGCGTGAAGAACAGCAACGCGGTCGAGACCGCGTTGGTCCGCTCTTGCATCGTCTGATAGAACCGGCCGATCTCCGGATCACTGAGATTTCCCGCATGATCGAGCGAGGCATAGCTCATAATCCGGCCGATCTTCTCCTGCAGCCCCTCATAGGCCTCGACCGCGGCGCCGAGCTCGGCCCCGGAGAGCATGTTGAGACGTCCCTCGTAACGCTCACGGAAGACTTCCGCGTCCTGGGTGAGTGTGGTCAGGTCGCGCGTCAGAGTTTCGCTGTCGCGGCCGGGATAGAGGTCCGACAAATCCCATTCAGGCAGCGCGCCGAGCTCCGCCTGCCGCTCCCCCGACGCCGGTTCAGCCGCCGCTGCTGGCACATTCATCGCCGTTTCTCCCGATCGGTCTGACGGCGTGCATATGGGCCGCAACGGTGAAGCCGCCAACCGAGCGCGCTCGGCAGTCGGTCAGACCCGTTCTGTCTTCGAACGTCATTCCCGCGAAAGCGCAGGCTGTGGGGGAACCAAAACCGATTGCATTGAAAGCATACAGTTCAACCACGAGTGTTCCCGTCCGCACACGAGCCCTCTCCGCCCTTCAGGGGGGAGAGGGAGGGGCCCGGCGCGGCAGCGCCGGGAGGGTGAGGTGGGCGATGCCGCATCCCTGCTCGGCGGCCCCCCTCACCTTGCCCTCTCCCCCCGGCCGGCGGGGGGAGAGGGTAAGGGGAGCGTCCTCGGCGCCAGAGTTCGGCGGCAAACTCTTTTCAAAAGTGTCCTTCAACTTTCCCCGGACATGCCCTGCGCGGAAGCGGGAGTCGAATCGTCCGTCCTGCTTTCGCGGGGGGACGATAACCATCAGGCCGTGTCGAATATCGGATGGCAGGTTTGGCTGTTTTTGCTGCTCTTTGCAGCGAGTTAACAGCCAGCAATGCGTCGTATTCCGCGTAGAGTCTGGCCCGGCGGCGGTGCCGCCGCCAGATAGAACAGCCAGCAACCTGGCTGTTCTATCGCTGTTTTTGGCTGTTCCAGAGCCGGCAGGCATCGGATGGTGAACTTACCGGCGATCGTCTTCGGAGAGCCGTTCTGAGTTACTCATTCGACAATTATAATGGCGCATACACCAATTGTCAATTTGACAGGAAGCCGGCCCCCTGGGCTTATCAGACGCGCCGTGATCGCGCGCGCGTCACATGATCCAGATCGGCCGCACCTCAACGGTTCCGTAACGCGCAGCGGGGCAGCGCGCCGCCCAGGACAGCGCGGCATCGAGATCGGGCACGTCGATCAGGTAATAGCCGCCGAGCTGCTCCTTGGTCTCGGCGAAAGGCCCGTCGAGCACCTGGGTCCGGCCATCGGCGACGCGCACCGAGGTCGCCGCCGAGGTCGGTCTCAGCCGGTTGGACGCGACCAGCACCTTGGCGTCGCGCAAGGCCTGCGTATAAGCCATGTAGGCGTTGATTGTCTCGGTCATCTGCTCGCGCGGCATGTTTTCAGCCATCCGCTCGTCACCATAAATCGCCAGCATGTATTGCATCGTTCCACTCCTGCGTGATCGAGCGCCCGACTTTCAGACGCTCATCCGGATGACGTTCGAAGGGGGCCGATTTCGACACCCCGCCCTCCGTCCTCAGCGCGGCGGACGCGTCTGCTGAAGATGTGCGCTTGCATGCTTGCTTCGATTGGTCCTAGACCCGCCTCGTTGAGATCGGTGGCGGTGATCGCCACCGTTCCAGGTAATGCGGAAGCAAATCTCGATCGGATGTGGGCAGCGGCCCCAGCTTGCTTTGCCCCGCTCGCGAAGACAACCCAGGTGGCGGTTCGATCGGATCGAAATCGGCGCCGCCGGCGGTATAGCTATTCCGCCGGCGGCCTGAAATCCTTAGAAAGGCGGCGGCGAGGAGGGGGGAAGAATGGATTACGACAGCTGCCGCAGCCTGCCGGCGATGTTCTTCGACCAAGCGGCTCGGCTCGGCGATAAGCCGTTTCTGTGGGCCAAGCGGGACGGCCGTTATCAGTCCATCAGCTGGGCGGCGGCGGCGCGCGACGTCCGCCGGCTGGCGCGCGGCCTCAGATCGCTCGGGATCGAGCGCGGCGAGCGGGTCGCCTTGGTCTCCGAAAACCGGCCGGAATGGATCATCGCCGATCTGGCGGTCATGGCGGCCGCGGCGATTACCGTGCCGGCCTATGTGACCCACACCGTCGAGGACCACAGGCACATTTTCGCAAACAGCGGCGCACGTGCAGTCTTCGTTTCGAAGCCGGCGCTCTCGGCGCGCGTCCTCGCGGCGGCCAATCAGGTCGACGCCGTGAACACCGTGATTGCGATCGAGCCGGCTGCTGGGCAGGCGAGCGCAGTGGACCTTTTATCCTGGGACGAGATGCTGGCCCGCGGTTCCGAGCAACCAGACGATACGGCCGAATTTGTCGCCGCGATCGCGCCTGATGACACCGCCTGCCTCATCTACACCTCGGGAACCGGCGGCATCCCAAAGGGCGTCATGACCAGCCACCGCAACATCATCGCGAACTGCCGCGGCGCCCATCGGGTCCTCGAGCAGCTCGGGCTCGGCGACGAGGTGTTCCTCAGCTTTCTGCCGTTGTCGCATTCCTACGAGCACACCGCCGGCGAAATGTTCCCGATTTCGATCGGCGCGCAGATCTATTTTGCCGAAGGCGCCGAGACGCTCGCCGCCAATATGCTCGATGCGCGGCCGACGATCATGACTGCGGTCCCGCGGCTCTACGAGACATTGCACCAGCGGATCCGTCTCGGGGTCGAGCGCAAAGGCGGCATCTCGCAGAAGATGTTCGACCGGGCGGTGGCGATCGGGCGCAAGCGGCTGCTCGCGGAGCGCACCAACCTCGGCGAGCGGCTTGTTGATCCATTGCTCGACCGGGCGGTTCGCGCCAAGGTTCGCGAACGCTTTGGTGGGCGTCTGAAGGCGATGGTTTCGGGCGGCGCGCCGCTCAACCCCGAGATCGGCCGGTTCTTTCTGGCGCTCGGGATCACCTTGCTGCAGGGCTACGGCCAGACCGAGGGCGGCCCCGTCATCACCTGCAACCTGCCGGCACGGATCAAGATCGACACTGTCGGGCCGCCGCTCGACGGTGTCCGATTGCGGATCGCCGAGGACGGCGAGATCCTGGTCGCCGGCGACAACGTCATGAAGGGGTATTGGAACGATCCCGAGGCGACGGCGCATGCGCTCGAGGACGGCTGGCTGCATACCGGCGATGTCGGAGCGGTCGACGAAGACGGCTATCTCCGCATCACCGACCGCAAACGCGACTTCATCAAGAACTCGGGAGGCGAAATGATCTCCCCGGCGCGTATCGAGGGCTATCTGACCTTGGAGCCCGAGATTTCGCAGGTCATGGTGTTTGGCGACCGCCGCCCGTATCTAGTCGCCGTTGTCGTCCCCGACCCGGAATTCGCAGCCGCCTATGTTGATGGGGACGCGCCCCCCGATCTAGAGGCGCTCGCCGCGGATCCCGCTTTCGCCAAAGCGATTGGCGCCGCGGTCAATCGGGTAAACCTGAGCTTGTCGCCGGGCGAGCGGGTCCGCCGTTTCATTGTCGCCGGGGAGGCCTTTACGATCGCCAACGGCCAGATGACGCCGACCCTCAAGATAAAGCGCCACGTGATCCGCGAGAGATACGGCGCGTTATTGGACGCGCTCTACCACAGCAAGGAGATCGCCGCCTGACCGCGATACTCCCTCGCCCCGCTTGCGGGGAGAGTAACTCTGAGCTGAATGCGTTGTAGCCGGTCTCCCGCAGCGGGACACGAAAGTTTACCTGGGGAGCGCCGCGAGGTACTCGGTCAGGGGCTGGCTTGCCGCCAAGAAACGATTGAGCTGCTGTTCGGCCGGATTCTTTGGGTCGTCCATGCTCGCGGAGATCGCGACAAACCCGCCCACAGGCTCGCGATCGAGGAGAACGGCACGCGCCCGCAACAGTTTTGTCTCGAAAAGCCCGGCGGCGATTCTGCGGTCCACGACATAGAAGGACCATACCAGACGGTGACGCTGTCCGCTGACGATCTCCGTGCTCGCCACCGGGGTCGGCTTGCCGCCTAAGGTGGCTTCGGAGCGGCCGTATCCCGTGACGTGCCACAGCTTGTCGTCGGCCAGACGATTTTCGGTCTTGGTCAGCGCATCGCCGCCGGCCTGTAGCCGGTAGAGCGCGACATAGCGGATGACGACCCCGGAACCCGGCTCCTCGAACCCGTCGAGGAAATCCCGGCCGGCGCCGGATACCGCGGGGCGCCAGTCCGCCGCAGAGCCGGACAGGTCTTGCCAGGGAGCCGCAATCAGAGGCGCGTGCGCAACCGTAAGCGGGGAAGGCGGGTATAGAGCGTCCAACCGGGCCGCATAGGCCGGACCAGCCACCGCGAGGATAAGAACTGCCGGGATCGCGATCGCAAATCGCCAAGCCGCGGGCTTCGACCATCCGGTCGAACGCATCGGCACGCGCCGGTCGATTTGCTGTGCAAACGTCATTCCGATCGCGATCAGAATGATCATGACCAACGTGAAAAATAACCAGCCATAGAGGACGTGGTCGGCTTCGACCGCCGCTGCGCTGCCCTCGATATGCGCCAATACGATGATCCCAAGCGCCCGCATTCCGTTGGCGGCGATCGGCACGACCAGCGACAAGGTAATGAACAGGGCTCGTCTGATGAGGCTCTGGTACATGACCACAGCGAAGAAGCATCCGAAAACAATCGAGGCGATCAGAAAGCGCAACCCGGCGCAAGCTTCTGCGATCTCGAACGTGCCCTCCGGTATTTCGATCATAAACCCGTCGGAGAACACTGGAATGTGGAGCAATTCCAGTCCGGCGATACTGATCTGGGCGGTGATCTTCTGTAATATAGGAACGAGAAAAGCCCCGCTCGGCACGAGAAAAAATAGAAAAAGCAGCGGTGCCAGCAATAACCAGAAGACCCGTGGGCCGAGCACCACCAGCAATGCAACCTCGAACATCGCGACCACCAGAAGCTGGCGGGCTTCTTGGATGTCGAGAATGGCGGCGATCAGCCACAGCCCGGAGAGCAAGGGCATCGCGACCAACAACCACAGGGTCGGGCTCGGCGACACCGACGCGATTACCGCGCGCCGCTCCCATAAGAGAAAACCGACGAGCGGGATAATCAGAAAGCAGTGATTGTAAGCGGTCGACTCGATCCAAACTTGGACGGCCCCGGTGATCTCGCGCTGGAATACGATGCCGAAGACGAGGGCGGCAATCCCGATAAAGACGAGCGCCGGTCGCCATCCGGGCGCGACCAGCGAACCGGCAACTGGTTGCCGGCTCAGGGCCGAACGAAGCCCCGTCACGCTGCCCTCCGGGCTCACCGGCTTGCTTCCCGCGGGGGACCGCCTCAGCAACAAGACAAATCCTGCATGTCAGCCGATTCCCCTGACGATCAGCGGGCCGAGTTGGGTCGCCACCATTAACGGCAGGCGTTTCCAAGCCGCGATGAAGACGGCAAGTTTCGGGTTGAGCGGATTTAAATCCGGCACCGACCGGCCGCGCGCCAAGCGGAATTGATAAACGAGCGGGCTCGGCTTAAATCCCCAATTGCATTTGAATGCGTAAGATCCCGTGCCGATTTTGCTGCGGCCGAAATCGAAGATGCGATAGCCCCGTTCACACGCTCTGCGCATCACTTCCCAATACATGAAATCATTGGCGGCAAGCTGCCGCGCCGCGGCTGTGCCGCCTCCGTAAAACGGCAAAACCTCGTCGCGAAAATAGAAATTCAGTACCGATGCGACCGCTTTGTTGCCGGATGATATCGTAACGATGTCGGATGAGGTCGAAAATTCATCCTTAAGAATGCGAAAATAGGATTTGGCGAAGACCGGCGTGCCGAGGTTGCGGACGCTCTCGGCGTAAATGCGATACAACCGGTCGATGCCGTCGTCGATCTCCGAGCGCAACTCGTGGCGCATGCCTTTGCGCACCATCGCCCGCTGCTTGCGCGGTATCGCTTTCAGATTGCGCTCGACCGTTGGATCGATCTCCCGCCGAAATGAGGCGTAAAGACCCGGCTTACTCGGCCAATCGCCGCGGTTCGCCGAAAAATCGCGCAGCTCGAGGACCGGGACGCAAAGGACCTCCATCAGCCGGACGGCCTCGCCTTCCAGCGCGCGCAGGCTCTCGTCATCGGTGGCGATCGGGCCGCCGCGCACCGCGAAGGCATTCGATATCAAAGACGAACCGAACAGCAGGGATTTTACATGGGTGAGCGGCAAGACACCGGTTACGATCCCGCCGCGCTCGGCAATCAGGTAATGCGTCGGGTGCCGGAAGGCCCGCTCGATAACCCGTTTCCAGCCGGCAAGATGAAAGAAGGTTCCGCCCGGATGAGCCAGCACGAACTCGTCCCAGCGTTGCTCGTCGCCGGGTCGGAACGATCTTACGGCGAGGCTTGCTTGCGATCCGTCCAAGATGTGATGACCGGGAACGGCCCTCTCTCGTCGCTCAGAAAAAGCCGATCCATGCGCGTCCAGGTGAAATTGCGCAGCAGACGCCGCAGCCGTCGTTCAGTACGATCCAGGTTCAAGTAATGGCGAAATCGTGATTTCCACGGTGCTGATTGTTGGCGGGGCTGCTCAGGATCGATCTCCCAAGGGTGCAGATAAAAAACGGCTGGCGAGTGGTTCACGCGCCTCGCATAGTGCAAAAGCCCTCTCGTCACCTGATAGGGCAGCAGGCGGAAATAGCCACCGCCCGAGACCGGCATGTCGACCCCCAGCATCCTCACCGAGGTCAGCGGGATTTCGAGCATGCTCGCCACCGGTGAAAAAGGCGTTCGCGGCGCCTCAGGCGTCCCATAGAGATCGTGCTTCACCGGGTATACGCTGGAGCTGTAGGAGTAGCCCTCTTCCGCGAGAATCGCGTGGGCCCATTTGCTGCCGCCGCCGATGGAGAAGGTCGGAGCGCGATAGCCGCGGACCGGCACGCCGCCAAGATCCTCGAGAACCCGCTTGGACCGGCGCACGTCGTCACGAAATTCTTCCGGCGTTTGGCGATCTACCCGCAGATGACAGAAGCCGTGGCTCGCCACCTCGTGCCCTTGCGCCACCACGCCTCGCACCAGCTGCGGATGCCGCTCTGCCACCCATCCCAGGATAAAGAAGGTTGCCTCGACCCCACTCTCGGCCAGGATCTCGAGCAGGCGCTCGGTGTTGCGTTCCACCCGGCCGGGCAGGCTTTCCCAATCGCTCCGGTCAATGGTCGAGGCGAAGGCTTCGACCTGAAAATAATCCTCGACGTCGATCGTCATTGCGTTGGCGAAAGCGCAGCGCATCCGCTGGCGGGAGGTTTCTTCAACCGGCCAAACGGTCGGAGCCTGCTCCAGCCATTCGCCTGGCAGCTGCCGAAGCGCTTTGGTCGACTCTCTCACGACCGGTCGCTCTGAAAATAGCTGGCTGCGATTTCAATCGCGCGTTTGATGACGCGTCCATGCCGGTCGACATGTTCTTCAAGCACGCTGAGGCGCTCGGCTATTTGGGAGATCTGTTCCGACTTGCCGTTGGCTTGGCCGGCGATCGGAGCGCCGATGGGATCGGTCGTGACGACGGCGATTTCCTCGCGCAGGTCTTTGGCGACTTTATCGACAGCATTGGCCTGAAGCGTATGAAGCTCCTCCAGGAAGCCGAAGAGCAGCAACCTAGAACACAAAGTATTGATTTGCCGAGGTACGCCTCCGGTGTGCCGGTAAATCAGCGGAAAGCAATCGTCGGTGAATTCCGGATCTCCTTTCCAATCTGCCCGGCGCAGGCGGTGCTCGACATACGCCCTGGTCTCGACTTCGCTCAACGGCCCCAAATGGTAGGCCGCCGTTACTCGTTGCCGCAATTGCTCCAACCGTGGACTGCCGAGAATGGCGCGGAACTGCGGCTGCCCCAGCAAAAAACTCTGCAATGCCATGGTCCTGTCGACGACGATGTTGGACAGCATGCGCAGCTCTTCGAGGGCCTCGAAGGACAGGTTCTGCGCCTCGTCGACGATCAGCAATACGCGTTTGCGGTTGCGATGTTGCGCCAAAACGAAGTCGCTGATGCGCTGCAGCAGCGACCCCTTGGCCAGTCCCTCTTTGGCGATCCCGAAGCCGCCCGCAACCAAATGCAGCAGGTCGTCTCCGGCCAGCTGGGTTGTTACGATCTTGGCGACGATGAAATTGCTCTGGTCAATTGTCGACAGCAGGTTGTCGACCAGGATCGTTTTGCCGGCGCCGACTTCTCCGGTGATGATGATAAAGCCTTCGGCGTGGTGCAGACCATATACCATATAGGCCATCGCCTGGCGGTGCACCGTGCTCTCGAAAAAGAAACGCGCGTCGGGAGTGAGCTGAAACGGCGGTATCGCAAGGTTGTAAAAGTTGGCGTACATCGTCGTCAAAAGGTCTTGCTCAAGAGAAACTGCAATTGATTGGCGAACACGTCGCCGTTGCGGCCGCCAGCGAGAACGGTCCCGCTGGATTGATACGAGAAACTGTAAATGATCGAACCTGTCAGCGTGCTCGCCAGGAGATAGTTGAGACCGAGGGTCGCGGTCACCGAGTCGAAATTGGTCCTCTGACTGAAATTGACGGTGGTTGTTCCGGGCACTACGGTCGGAGAATTGACCGAGTTGGCAAAGCCGACTGAAGCATAGCCGCGGACATCCGGCCTGATATCACGCGAATAGGTGAAATTCACGCCGAGGCTCTTGGTGGGAACGCCGACAGTCGTCGAAAGCGACTGCTGCTCCGCGTAGGATCCGTAAAGCGAATAGTAGTTGGGCGGCAGTGCGTCGCTTAACCCGGCGGCGAACAAGTGCTGGCGATAGACGTTGTTCGAGAGACCCAAACCCGGGCTGTAGAAATTGATCGGCAAACCGGTCGATTGATCGACGATTGCGCCCGCCGGGCTGAGCGTCGAGTTCGCCAGATTGGATGCAAACAATTGCCCCTGGGAGGCGATCCCCTGAACCAGGTTCGCGGTAAAGACCATGCTGGGCGTGATATTGACCTGGGACGATCCGGTAAACCCATAGACGCCTTGCTGTTTGCCGTATTGCAGGGCGACATAGGCCGGCTGATCCGGCCCTACCGTCCCGACGCGCCCGCCGGCAAGCCAAGTGGTCCCGGCAAAGGTAGCCGCTGGGGAACCTGGGTAGCGCAGGTTCTGATAGCCGGCGCGTCCGAGCGCGGCGATCGTCGGTGTAAAGTTGTATTGGAGATCGTTGTAGGCGCTGACCTGAGTACTTTGGTTTACAGATGAGCCATTCAGTTCGGCGGCGTCCGCTGTAAGTCGCGCCACCACCTTTTGAAAATTCTCGCCGGTGACGGCGATGAAGGTCCCTTCGTTCAGCGTCGTGGAGGTGAGGTTGTTCAGGCCGGGGGTCGACGGTGAGGTCGTGACAAAGGTGTTGCCGCCATAGTTCGACGAGCTGAAGGTGTAACGCAGCTCGGAATCGGCCCATGGACCGAACGACTTTATCAGATACGGGGAGATATTGTTGGTGAATTGCTGAGTTTGCTGGTTTCTCGGCAATGTCGATAAATTCTGAAATCCAAAGCCGGGCAAGGTGGACGACTGGGTGATAAGACTCTGGGCATCGACATACAGCAGGTCGGGATAAATCGTCCCATGACCGTTTGCATACAGGTTTCCGTAGATCTGGTTCAAATCCGAGTTCGAGCTCGGCAGATAAATGGATCCGGTGCCCTGACCAGTCGCGACGGCTTGCAGCCTCGGGGTGTCCACCGAGGCCGAGAGGCCCCCTCCGAGCTGCGTGATGGCGGCGAAATCTCGGGGAGAATGGATATAGTTTACATTGTCCGTAAAGATCTCGCCGAGCGATAGACGGGGCTGGATCAGGACAGCCGGCGCGTTTGGATCGTAGGCCTGCAGCGGCACGACCCCAGCGTAGGGCTGCAGCCGGAGCGTCGGAGGGGAGGTCAGGGTCGGGGTTTCGTTATTGACCGAATAGGGCGCCGCCGCTGGGTTCGGTAGGCCAAACCCGCCGATCGGCGGTGACGGCAAGGTCTCGGGTGCCGGGCCGGACAGCGCCGGAGTTGCTGCAGCTCCGCCGGCGGCACCGGCCGGGCCGGCTTCGGCGCCCGCGCCGGACGAGCTAGGCGCTCCGCCCTCGCTGGTCTGCGCTGCCGCGGGGATCGCTGCTGTGGTGCCGGGGAACAGCAATAACCACAGAGCAAAGCGACGCTGCCAGATTGCGCCCCCCGCAGGGCCCCTATGCGATTTCGGTCGAGCGCCGCTCATCGCTCCCGCTATCGGAGTGATAATTGTACCCGTAGGACCCAAAATGCTCGGTGGCCAGGCTATCGCTCTTGTTCAGCAGAAGGCTGATCCGGGGACAGGTGCTGAGCGTGCCGAGGGCGGCTTCGATCTCTCCCTGCTGGGTGTTGTTCGCTTCGATCACGAACACGATCTGTCCGACCAGCGGCGCCAACGCCGCGGCATCGCTGCTCGCCATGCAAGGCGGCGTGTCGATGATCAGGTAGTGATCGGGAAGCCGCTGGGTCATCTCGTCCAACAGGGCGCCCATTTCCGGGCTCGACAGCAGTTCGGGTACGTGCGGTCCGCCCCGCCCCGCCGGCAGGATCATCAGATTGGGAATGTTAGTCTGGATCAGCACTTCCGGTAATTCGAGGTTTCCTGCGAGCACGTCGACGATGCCCCTCTCTCCGCCAATCCCGAGGATCTGCGGGATCGTGGAATGCTGCGTATCGACATCGACGAGCAGCGCCTTAACGCTGCGTTCGGATGCGAATGCCAGAGCCAGATTGAGCGCGGTGAACGTCTTGCCCTCACCCGGCCGTGCGCTCGTCACCATGACCAGGCGGCTTGCGCGACGGTCGGCCAACAAATCGTTCTGCGACCACGCGCCAACCAGGTTTCGCTTGACCAGGCGGAATTCCTCCACTGTCCGCGAACGCGCCGCGGACGGAATGGCAATTCCGAAGCCGGCAAGCCTGCCGCGGTCGAGCACCAGCTCCGGACCGACGGGGGTTAAAGCTGGTCCGCCGGTCGCCCTTCGAGGTGTGACGGATGCGGCGGGCTCGGCAGCTTCCTGCTGGCGCAGCAGTGCTGCCGCCCTTTCGATCAATCCAACCGATTCCGTCATTTAAGAGATGCCCATCATCGTATGGAGCCCCATGCTCAAAGCGAACAAGGTTCCATATACCGCTAACAAGAGGAACGCGCTTGCGCATACGCCCGCCAATTGGATCACAGCGCGTCGTCGCGCCGCGCCGAGCGACAGCCGAGATACGCTTCCGAGTATCGGCAGCCCCAAATTGCGCAACTGGCCCAGGGTAGCGAATGAGCGGTCGAGCTGGGTCAATGCCAAAGGCACGGCTATGCCGCCGCCGATCCCGAAAAGCAGCACCATGGAAACCAGCATCGGCCGGTTGGGAGCGGCTGGGAGGATGGGCACCTGCGGGGGATCGACGATGCGGAACTGGATTTTTTCGGTCTTTGTATCGGCCGCGTTGGCGATCTGAGTGGCTTCGCGCCGCGCCACCAGTTCCTGATAGTTTCGCTTCAGGATCGAATAGTCGCGGTCGAGATCTTGTGCTTGTACCAGAACGCCCGGCGCCGAAGCGGCGACTTTTTGGATCCGCTCCTCATCGGATCGGGCGTCGTCGAGGCGCCGTTGCACGGCGGCTAGCGCGGCCTCGGCGTCGACCAGCCTGACCTTGACCTGTTCATAGACCGAGTTGGCAATCTCTGCCTTGGTCGTGCCGCCGACGGATTTTCCTGTCCCGCCGGATGATTTCGCCCCCTCGGCCTCGAGCTGCGCGATCTGCTTCCTGGCAGATTTAACGTCCGGATGATTATCGGTGTATTTAAGCAGCAAACTATCAAGGTTACGGCGGAGCTCCTGCAGTCGCTCGTCGATCGGCGACAGTCTGCCGCCATTCACGATGACCTGCGGCCCGCGGTCAACGCTGATAGTCGGCGGGACCGCAGCCAGCTCCTTCTGCAGCGCGTCCCGCTTCGTCACGGCGTCCGCGAGTTCGAGTTTCAGCCGGCTAACCGCGGCGTGCGCTTGGTCAAGCCGGCTGAGGCTTTCGTCTCCGTTCTCTGCCGAGTTTGGGGGCCGGTTGGAGACAATGTCCGGGTATTTCTGCGCCAACTCGGCTCGCCGTTTCTCGGCGGCCCGCAACTGGTCTCGATACGAGTTGATCTCGCTGTCCAGGAAACGTTGTGCGCTGTCCATATCGGCTCGGCTGCTTCCTGCCGTCTTCTCGGCGAAGATCGTCAGCAGCGACTGAACGACATTCTTCGCCATGTTGGGATCCTGGTCGCGATAAGAAATGGTCAGCAGATTCAGCGTTACCGGTGCGACCGAGACATCGCTCGCCAACCGCTTGTACAGCGCCTCTTTCTGCTCGGCGTTGGTAACACCGATGTCCAGGTCGGTCAGGCGGACAAGCTGCTCCAGGTTGGGCCGGCTCAGCAGCGTCCGCTGCATAAAATCGAGCTGGCGGGTCGGATCGGTATCCGCAGCCAAGCCCTTCAACAACGGCGTCAAGAGTGGATCGGCATTGAGATAGACCCGTGCCGTCGATTCGTATTTCGTCGGCATGAGCGCTACGCCGATCCATCCGGCGGTACAGACGAGCCAAGCCGTCGCGACCCCCAGCCATTTATGGCGCCACACCGCATGCAGGAGCGGTACGGCTTGTGGCGGTAGAAACCTCATGAACGGCTCCAACCCTGTGGTACGAGGCCCTGTGGTACGAGGTCAATCATCCGTTCCGGACGATTGTGCAGCAGTCCCCCCGATAACGACAGGCCGCTCCGGCCAAAAAACGGCATAGGTTTTAAAGCAGACGTTGTGGAATAATCAGAATGTCGCCTGGCTGAAGCGCGACATTACTACTTATGTCACCATCCCTGACTAAGTCTCTGAGGTGGACCGCGTAAGTGGTCTGCACACCGTTGACGTTGCGAACAATGACGGTGTCGTTTCCCGCGGCATATCTGGTGAGCCCGCCGACCGCGATAATCGCATCGAGCACCGTCATATCTGCGCGATAGGGAAGCGAACGCGGTTGCGCTGCTTCGCCGATGATGCGCACCTGGTCGGGGATCGGACCGACGAAACCCGATACGATCACGGTGACCAGCGGCTCCCGGATATATTTGCCGAGCCGCTGCTCGTATTCGCGGGCGAGGGACGTTGGAGTCTTGCCGATCGCTACGACATCCTCGACGAGCGGTATCGAAACGCGGCCGTCCGGCCGCACCGGAACCGTGACCGTCAACTCGGGATTGCGCCAGACGAAGATATTCAAGCTGTCTCCGGGGCCGATGCGGTACTCGGCCGACGGCAACGATGAAGCGGGGGGCGCCGGCGGCAGCTCGGGTGCGCCGCCGCATCCTGCCGTCGAGAGCACGCCAGCGGCCAACAAAGCGCCGAAAAATAAGCGATGCACTTCTTGCCCCCACCCCACCTTCCCGGCCCGGATGAATATTGTCCGTGGTAAATGCCTACCGCTACAATTATGATCGTCGATCATTCATTCGCAGCCGGCTATTGCCCCGCAGACGTGCTATAACACCCAGGCATCAGATTGGCAACGTAGATGTCGCCTGCTGGCCTGGTAGTTAACTATACTTTGATAAAGATGACGCCCAGATATAGCTGACGCCCATCGAAATTTCTCGCATCCCGTGTCCCAGGTGGAGCGGCTTGGCCTCCTGCGTGGCTCGGCGCACGGTGAAGTGCAAAAAAACAAGACAACGAAGGTCAAGGTGCACCCCCGCGCTCGTGGCACTGCGCCAAAATTGCCGCGGCGCGAGCCCGAAGCGACCTGTTGGCCTTCCGCGCAGCATGCCGCGCACTGCTCTTCAGATCGGACTGAGACGGCAATTACTTCCTGCTCTCCGCTTGCTATGTCGCCACAAACCCGGAACACTGTGTTGATTACCCGATCTTGCAGTACTTACATTGCAAAAGGATGAACAAGCCGGCGGGTTTCTCGAGCCGTTTGTCGGTTGGGCTGGCTTGGGTGAAGCGGCGAGTAAAAGCGCAGGAGGAGCCGGATGAAACGAGTTCTCATTACTGGGGCAGGCGGCGGCATCGGCCGCTCATTGCGCGAGACCCTGCGGGGCATCTATCCCATCTTGCGGCTTTCCGATCGGGTCGCATTGGCGCCGGCCCGCGAAGGTGAGGAAGTCGATCGCACCGAACTCTCCGACATGGCGGCTGTCGAGCGAATGGTTGCCGGCGTCGATGGCATCATTCACCTGGGCGGCATCTCGGGCGAGAACGAGTGGCCGGTGATCCTCGAGGGCAACATCATCGGCCTTTATAATGTCTTCGAGGCTGCACGACGCGCCGGGGTCCAACGCATCGTCTTCGCCACCAGCAACCATGCGGTCGGCTTTTATCCCCGCGAACAGAAGATCGACCACCGCGTCGTGCCTCGGCCCGATAGCCGCTATGGCGTCAGCAAGGCCTTCGGCGAGGCGCTCGCCAGCCTCTACTCCGACAAGCATGGAATTGGCGTGCTGTGCACGCGGATCGGGAATTTCGGAGAGAAGCCGATAGACAAACGCCGGTTGTCGATCTGGATCAGCCCGCGCGACTATACCCAACTCGTGCGCATCGGGCTCGAGCATCCCGATATCCGCTACGAGATCGTCTATGGCGTCTCGACCAACCGGCGTTCCTGGTACGACAATTCGAACGCCGCGCGGCTCGGCTACCGGCCGCAGGACGATTCCGAGCCCTATGCCGAGGCGGTGCTCGCCGCCGAAGCGGGCCAGCCGGCCGACCCGATCGCCGAGCATTACCAGGGCGGCACATTCTGCGCCGCCGAATATACCGCCGAGACGCAGCGCGACTGAGAGGGCGGCTACAGCACGGCCAGCACCGCCTCCGGCGGCCGGCCGAGCGCCGCCTTGCCGGCGGAGACGACGATCGGGCGCTCGACGAGTATCGGGTTCATGACCATCGCCGCTATCAGTTCCTCTTCCGGCAAGCTCTTCGGATCGATGCCCAGGGCCGCGGCCTCCTTTTTCCGGACAAGCGCGCTCGCCGGCATCTTCAGCCGACTGAGAAGGTGCTTCAGCTGGGCTGCCGTATAGGGCGTCTTCAGATATTCGATAATGTCGGGCTCGACGCCCTTTTCCCGCAGCAACGCCAAAGTCCTGCGCGAGGTGTTGCAGCGCGGGTTATGGTAGATCGTCACGGACATGGCCTTATTTCCTTGCCGGAGGAGAGGGTTTAACTGTGGGGCTAGCTCGCGAAGGCGGCAATGCCGGTCTGCGCACGCCCCAATATCAGCGCGTGAATGTCGTGGGTGCCTTCGTAGGTGTTGACCGCTTCCAGGTTCATCACGTGGCGGATCACGTGGTACTCGTCGGCGATGCCGTTGCCGCCGTGCATGTCGCGGGCGGTGCGGGCGATGTCGAGCGCCTTGCCGCAATTGTTGCGCTTCAGGATCGAGACCATCTCGGGGGTGTCGCGCCCGCCGTCTTTGAGCCGCCCGAGGCGCAGGCAAGCGTGCAGGCCGAGTGTGATCTCGGTCTGCATGTCGACGAGCTTTTTTTGGATCAGCTGGTTGGCGGCTAGCGGACGGCCGAACTGCCGCCGGTCGAGCGTATAGTTGCGCGCGGCGTGCCAGCAAAACTCGGCCGCGCCCAGCGAGCCCCAGGCTATCCCGTATCGCGCGCTGTTGAGACAGGAAAACGGGCCGCGCAGCCCGCGGACGCTCGGCAGCAGTTTCTCTTCCGGGACGAACACGTCATCCATCACGATCTCGCCCGTGACAGACGCGCGCAGGCTGAACTTGCCCTCGATCTTCGGGGCGCTGAGCCCCTTCATGCCCTTTTCCAGGATGAAGCCGCGGATCACTTCATCCTCGGTCTTGGCCCACACGACAAAAACATCCGCGATCGGCGAGTTGGTGATCCACATCTTGGCGCCCCGCAACCGGTAGCCGCCGTGTGTTGCGGCTGCCCGGGTGGTCATGCCGGCGGGGTCGGAGCCGTGATCGGGCTCGGTCAGACCAAAGCAGCCGACCCACTCGCCTGACGCCAGCTTTGGGAGATATTTCTGCCGCTGCGCTTCGGTGCCGAACTGATGGATCGGGTGCATGACGAGGCTCGATTGGACGCTCATGGCCGAGCGGTACCCGCTGTCGACCCGCTCGACCTCGCGGGCGATCAACCCGTAAGAGACGTAATTCACTCCGGCGCAGCCATAGCCCTCGATCGTCGAGCCGAGAAAGCCGAGCGCCCCCATCTCGTTCATGATCTCGCGGTCGAAGCGCTCGTGCCGGTTGGCTTCGAGCACCCGCGGAAAGAGCTTCTCCTGACAATAGTCATGGGCGCTGTCGCGCACCATCCGCTCTTCCTCGCTCAACGCTTCGTCGAGCAGCAGCGGGTCGGCCCAGTCGAAACGGTTCTCGACCGAGGCGGGCGAGGGACGTGCGGAAGCAGTGTCGTCTGGCATAGCGGACCTCCGCGGCGTGAGCGGCTCAATCTGTCTTAACATATGATGCCCGCTGGCGACTTGCGGCAGACAAAGCGTTGCGCATAACGTTCGGCAGAACCTGGCCGCGAATCCGCAGGCGGATGGCATATTTTCTGCAGCAGCTGATCAACGGTATGACCCTTGGATCGATCTATGGGTTGATCGCAATCGGCTACACGATGGTCTACGGCATCATCGGCATGATCAATTTCGCCCATGGCGAGATCTACATGATCGGCGCCTTCATCTCGATCATCGCTTTCCTGGTGCTGGGCCTGGCCGGGGTTACCTATGTCCCCCTCGCGCTGGCCATCGTTTTGTTGATAACGATGTTCTTTACTTCGATCTATGGCTGGGCGGTCGAGCGGATCGCGTATCGGCCCTTGCGCGGCTCGTTTCGCTTGGCGCCGCTGATCTCGGCGATCGGCATGTCGATCTTTCTTCAGAACTACGTGCAGATCTTCCAGGGCGCGCGTGTGAAGCCGATGCCGCCGCTTATTCAGGGCGGGTTTACAGTTTTCGAGAGCGGCGGTTTTGCGGTTCGGCTCAGCTATTTGCAGCTCCTCATCATGCTGCTGACCCTCGTGCTGATGATCGGCTTCACGACCATGATCGCGGTGACGCCGCTCGGCCGGGCGCAGCGAGCCTGCGAGCAGGATATGAGGATGGCGGCGTTGCTCGGCGTCGATGTCGACCGGGTGATCTCGCTGACCTTTGTGATGGGCGCGGCGCTCGCCGCGGTCGCCGGGCTGATGGTCACCCTCTATTACGGCGTGGTCGATTTCTTCATCGGCTTTCTAGCCGGCGTCAAGGCGTTCACCGCCGCCGTCCTCGGCGGCATCGGATCGCTCCCGGGAGCCATGCTCGGCGGCATCCTGATCGGGCTGATCGAGGCCTTCTGGTCCGGCTATTTCTCGGTCGAATACAAGGATGTCTCGGTTTTCGCCGTGCTCATCCTGGTCCTGGTCTTTTGTCCGACCGGCCTGCTCGGCCGGCCCGAGGTGGAGAAGGTTTGATGACGGCTGTCTCAGGGCTCGCCGTCGACAGCTCAGTCCAGCCACCGGTTTTCTGGGCCCCACTCTTCAAGGACGCCGTTCTCGCGGCATTGGTCGCAATCCTTCTCGCTCTGCCGATGGTGGGCCTGCAGACCTATGACATCGGCGGCGGCGCTCTCGGCATCCGCACCCATTTCGATTGGGTCGCAATTGCCGGCGCGGCAGTCTTTGCCGGGCGGCTTGCGTTGCGCGTGCTTCGGCAGCTCTATCGTACCCGGCCAGCGGCGGGGGCAAGGGTCTTCGGGTCCCTCGCCGCCTGGGGCAATCGGCAGGTCTTGCCGATTACCCTTGCCGGGATCGGGTTTGCCGCCGTCTTGCCGTTCCTGCCGTTCTCGTCGCGCTACCTGATCGATCTCGGCACGACCGTGCTGATTTATGTGATGCTCGGCTGGGGTCTCAATGTCGTCGTCGGCCTCGCCGGGCTGCTCGATCTCGGCTATGTCGCCTTTTACGCGGTCGGCGCCTATACCTTCGCGCTGCTGGCGCGCGACTGGGGTTTCAGCTTTTGGGAAGCATTGCCGTTCTCGGGTCTGGTGGCGGCGAGCTTTGGGATCATCCTCGGTTTTCCGGTATTGCGCTTGCGCGGCGACTATCTCGCGATCGTCACGCTTGGGTTTGGCGAGATCATCCGCATCGTATTGTTGAATTGGGCTACGCTCACCGGCGGCCCGAACGGCATCTCGGAGATCCCCCGGCCATCCTTCTTCGGTTTGCCATTCGCCCGCTCGGCGCCTGAAGGGGTCACCCCCTTTCATCAATTCTTCGGGATCGAATTCTCGCCCGACCAGCGCGTCATCTTTCTCTATTTCGTGATCCTGGCGATGGCGCTGGTGACCAACGCCTTCACCCTGCGGATCCGCAAATTACCGATCGGCCGCGCCTGGGAGGCCTTGCGCGAGGACGAGGTGGCCTGTCGCGCCCTCGGCATCAATCCGACCACCGTCAAGTTGTCCGCCTTTGCTATCGGCGCCATGTTCGGCGGCCTCGCCGGTTGCTTTTTCGCGACCCGGCAAGGCTTCATCAGCCCCGAGAGCTTCACGTTCATTGAATCGGCGACGATTCTCGCGATCGTCGTGCTCGGCGGAATGGGAAGCCAGATGGGGGTCGTGCTGGCGGCGATCCTGCTCGTCAGCCTGCCCGAATTCGGCCGCGCCTTTGCCGAGTTCCGCATGCTGATCTTCGGCGCCGCGATGGTCGGCGTCATGGTGTGGCGGCCGCGCGGTCTGATAGCCCATCGCGAGCCAACCTTGCGCCTCGGCTCGCAGCCCGCGACGAGATGACCGTTCCCGACAGCGCAGTCCCACTGCTCGGGGTCGAAAATCTGACGATGCGCTTCGGCGGGCTGGTTGCGGTCGACGATGTTTCCTTTACCGCCTACCAGGGCGAAATCACCGCGATCATCGGGCCGAACGGCGCCGGCAAGACCACCGTCTTCAACTGCCTGACCGGGTTCTATCGGCCGAGCGCCGGACGGTTCGCCATTCACAAGGGCGGCGAGATCCTGCGGCTCGAACGCATCGAGGGGTTCCGCATTGTGCGCCGGGCCGGGATTGCCCGCACCTTTCAGAACATCCGGCTGTTCGCCGGGATGACGGTTCTGGAGAACCTGATCGTCGCCCAACACAACCCGCTGATGAAAGCGAGCGTCTTTTCGCTCGCCGGGCTCCTCGGCCTGCCGCATTACCGCGCCGCGGAGCGGGCCGCCGTCGAGCGCGCGCGGCATTGGCTCGACCGGATCGGTTTGACCGACCGCGCCGACTGGCTGGCGGCGGCGCTGCCCTACGGTGCACAACGCCGGCTGGAGATCGCCCGTGCATTGTGCACCGGCCCCGCGCTCTTGTGTCTCGACGAACCAGCGGCCGGTCTCAATCCGCGCGAATCCGCCGAGCTCAACGATCTGCTGCTCGGCGTGCGTGACGAGGAGCAGATCGGGATCCTGCTGATCGAGCACGACATGAGCGTCGTGATGGGCATTTCGGATCACGTGATCGTGCTCGATTACGGCCGCAAGATCGCCGACGGCACCCCGGCCGAGGTGCGCGCCGACCCCGAAGTGATCAAGGCTTATCTCGGCGAAGACGATATTTCTGATGTGATCGTCACCCCCGCGCAGGCGGGGGTCCAGGGGCAGCTGCAGGAGCCCGTCAGCCTAGATTCCCGCTTCCGCGGGAATGACGAATAGTTCTTCCGATGCTCGCGATTTCCGGGGTTCACGCTTTTTACGGCAACATCGAAGCGCTGAGAGGGGTCGATCTCGAGGTCGGCGCCGGCGAGATCGTGGCTTTGATCGGCGCCAACGGCGCCGGCAAATCGACCCTGCTGATGACGGTTTGCGGCCGGCCGCGGGCCGCGCGCGGCCGGGTTCTGTTCGACGGGCATGACATCACCCGGCTCGAAACCTTCGAGATCGTGCGGCGCGGGATCGCCCAGGTGCCGGAAGGGCGGCGAATTTTTCCGCGCATGACCGTGCTCGAAAACCTGCAGATGGGGGCGACGTCCGCCGACCCCGCCTGCTTCGACGAGGATCTCGCCCGCGTCTTCGGGTTGTTCCCGATCCTGCAGCAGCGACAGGGGCAGCGTGGCGGTACATTGTCCGGCGGCGAGCAGCAAATGCTGGCGATTGCGCGCGCATTGATGAGCCGGCCGCGGCTCCTGTTGCTCGACGAGCCGTCGCTCGGCCTGGCGCCGTTGATCGTCAAGCACATCCTCGGCGTTATCCGCGAGATCAACGAGCGGCAGAACATGACCGTGCTCCTCGTCGAGCAGAACGCCCATCATGCGCTGCGGCTGGCCCATCGCGGTTATGTGATGCAGACCGGGCAGATCACGGTGAGCGGCACCGGGCCCGAGCTGCTGGCCGACCCCGAGGTGCGCGCCGCATATCTCGAAGGAGGTCGGCACTAGCCTCCGCTCGTGCTACAGTTCACTCGAACACCATACCCCGGGGGATCTCATGAAATACTTGGTCCGGTCGGTCATCTTGGCGGCGGCGCTTGGATTGACCGCCGCTGTCGCCAACGCCCAGAACATCCCGATTGCCGTGGTCGGCCCGATTACCGGCTCGAATGCCGCGCTCGGCGAGCAGATGAAGCGCGGCGCCGAGATGGCGGTCGCCGACATCAACGCTAAGGGTGGGGTGCTCGGCAAGAAACTCGACCTGATCGTTGCCGATGACGCTTGCGATCCGAAGCAGGCGGTGGCGGCGGCCAACGACGTAGTCGGGAAGAAGGTTGTTTTCGTCGCCGGGCATTATTGCTCGTCGGCATCGATCCCCGCTTCGGCGGTCTACAACGAGGCTGGCGTGCTTCAGATGACGCCGGCTTCGACGAACCCCGCCCTGACCGACGACGCGGCGAAAAAGGGCTGGAACAATGTGTTCCGGGCCTGCGGGCGCGACGACGCGCAGGGTGCCGTGGCGGGCAAGTATCTGGCCGATCACTACAAAGGAAAACACGTCGCGATCGTCCACGACAAAACCGCCTACGGCAAAGGCATTGCTGACGAGACGATGAAGGCGATGAACAAAGCCGGCCTCAAGGAGACGATGTACGAAGCGATCACCCAGGGCGACAAAGACTTCACCGCCCTGATCAGCAAGATGAAACAAGAAAAAATCGATGTGATCTATTTCGGCGGCTACCAGACCGAGGGCGGGCTGATCGTCCGCCAGGCGCGCGACCAGGGCTTGCAGGCGCAGTTCATCGGCGCCGATGCGCTCGTCACCGAGGAGTTCTGGAAGATCACCGGCCCTTCCGGCGAGGGTACTCTGATGACGTTCCCGCCCGATCCCCGCAAGGTCCCCGCCGCCAAGGCCGTCGTCGACAAGTTCATGGCCGAAAAGCCGCCGTACAACCCCGAGGGGTACACGCTCTATACTTACGCGGCGATCCAGGCTTTTGCCCAGGCGGCGGACAAGGCCAAGTCGGTCAAGGTCGACGATCTGTCAAAGGCATTGCATTCGATGACTGCGCAGACCGTGGTCGGCCCCTTGACCTGGGACAAGAAAGGTGACGTGACCGATCCGAAATACGTCTTCTACATCTGGAAGAACGGCACCTACGCCGAGATGTAAGAACCCCTCCGCGAAAGCGGGAAGCAGGATCGCAGGATTGAGGTGTATCGGGGAAGTTCTCCTGTGATCGACCCCGAACGCCTGACCGAGCTCAACGACGCGCCGGAACAGCCCGGCGATTATGTCCTCTACTGGATGCAGAACTCGCAGCGGGCCGAGTGCAACCCGGCGCTGGAGGCCGCTATTGCCGAGGCAAACCGGTTGAGACTGCCGGTCCTCGTCGGTTTCGGGCTCACTGCCAATTACCCCGAAGCGAACGCGCGGCATTACGCCTTTATGCTCGAAGGACTTGCCGAGACCGGGCACGCCCTTCGGCAGCGGGGGGTCGGCTTCGTCATCCGTCTCGGCAGCCCCGAAAATGTGGCGCTGGGCCTCGCGCAGCGCGCCGCGCTCGTCGTCTGCGATCGCGGTTACCTGCGCCCGCAGCGGCAGTGGCGGGGACGCGTCGCGGCCGAAGCTGGGCGGCGCGTGCTGCAGGTCGAGGGCGATGTTGTCGTTCCAGTCGAGCTGGCTTCGACCAAGGCGGAGATCGGTGCGCGGACATTGCGCCCCAAATTGTTGCGGGAGCGCGACCAATTCCTGCACCCGCTTCGCCGTCAGCATCCCGGCCGCTCCGCCGAGCGCATCGAGGCCACCAGCGACGTCGACCTAACCGACCTCCCTGCCCTGCTCGCACGACTCGGGGTCGACCACAGTGTGTCGCCAGTCCGAAATGTCCGGGGTGGGTACAAAGAGGCCAAGCGGCGCCTCGACGAGTTCGTCGCCGAGCGGCTGCAGCGCTACGTCGCTGCGCGTGCTCATCCCGGCGAAGCGGCGGTCTCGACACTCTCGCCCTATCTGCATTTTGGGCAGATCTCGCCAGTCGAAATCGCATTGGCGGCGCGCCATAGCGAAGGCGGAAACGACAATAATGCCTCATTTCTCGAGGAGCTGATTGTCCGCCGTGAGCTGGCGATGAATTTCGTGCACACGACGCCGAATTATGATCAGTACGATTGTCTGCCCGAATGGGCCCGGCAAACACTCGCCGCTCATCGGCGAGACCGCCGCGGGCACGTTTACAGCTTCGACCAGCTCGCCCGGGCCGACACCCACGACCCGTACTGGAATGCGGCGATGCGGGAGATGCTGCTGACGGGCTATATGCACAATTACATGCGCATGTATTGGGGGAAAAAGGTTTTGGAGTGGTCGCCTTCGCCCGAGGAGGGCTATGCCACCCTGCTCCGGCTCAACAACAAATTTTTCCTGGATGGTCGAGACGCAAATTCCTACGCCAATGTCGGCTGGGTCTTTGGCCTGCACGACCGTCCCTGGCCCGAACGGCCGATCTTCGGCAAGGTCCGCTCGATGACCGCCGCCGGCCTCCGCCGCAAGACCGACATCGACGACTATGTCCAGAAGGTGGCGTCTCTCTCCTGAGAACCGGCTCCTGAGAACCGGCGTCAATCGGCGCCATTGCGAGCCCCCGGGCCGGCGCAGAGCGCCGCCCGAGGACAGGCTCCGCGAAGCAATCTCGGGCCGCTTCCAGCAATTAGACGTGGATTAGGTTCGCGCTGAAAAATTGCCCCCATAGGGTTTGGGGAGCCGGTTGTACGCCATGGCGGGTCAGTAACCACCACCATGCCATGTCATGACCGGTGGCGTGAGCACTCCATGCATCGGGAATAGCGGCCCCTTGCGAATGTGCGATGCATGGATTTTTCTCCCAGTTCTCGACAGCTTGCGTTGCACACGCCCTTTCGCCACTGGCGGTTCTGGCCCTTGCGCTGTACTTATAGCTGCAGGCGCCGACGGAACTTGCGCTTGATCCAATGGAGCGGGCGTGAGCTCGGCCGGGGGTACGGTGACGATCGGGCGCGCTACGGTGGGCGACTGGGCTGGTGAGAGCGCGACGGCGGGCGTATCCGTCGACACTGGCCCATCCCGGTGCGGCATCATTGACATCGCGATCGATATGAGCGCCAAACCGCTAGGCAAGGCTAACCACCCCGCCCACTTTGCAGCAGGCATGATGCGACGAAGAATTTGCAGGGCGTGAGATTTGGGTTCGGGAAGTGATGGTGGTGACGGCGGTAGCTCGCCCTGCCAGAGCCACAAGCCCGCTTCCTTGAGGTCGGTGCTGATCAACGCCGCCGAGGGCGATCCCGGAGCACTGCCAGTTACGATCGGCGCCTTGCTGTATGCGTGGCCCACAAGTTCTCCTGGCTCAGCATGCATTGCCCACGATTCCCCTGTTAGTTGCAGCGGCAATATCCCACCCGCATACCATGCAGCGCCTCCAGACAGGCTCAAGCCGCATCGATTTCGCAGCCGCCCCAGTCGTCGGCGATGGCCATGCCAGATCAGACCGCTTTTTGGCAGGGCATGTCGGCAATCGAAACAATCATCGTTTCGATGTGAGAGACGACAAAGAGTCATCTTTATGGCTGAGCGGGATATGAGGCCCGCGGCAACCCGACCTCAGGGAAGGACATCACTAAGTAGCTGCCATTCAGCCTCCTACGCTGCGCTCGCACCTCGTTTCTGTCTCTCGCGATCGACGCCCTGATTCTGGCCCGTATGACACCTCGGCTGCCCGAATCGGATCGAGGCAGAAGCAGCAGACCGCCACTTTCGGCTGTGCACGACGGGGAAGTTCAAGCTCTCCTTCAACCGCGGTGCCAAAGGATCTTGGTCGCGCGCCGCGCCCCTTCGGCCATAGCTTCGAACTTGGCCCAGCAGATCGAGGGGTGGCCGACCCGCGTGCCGAGGCCGCAATCGGTGCCGGCCAGCACGTTCTCGCGGCCGACGAGCCTGGCATAGCGCACCAAACGCTCGGCGACGAGGTCGGGATGCTCGATAAAATCGGTGCAGTGGCCGACGACGCCCGGGACCAATGTGGCGCCTTCCGGCAGCTTCACGTCCTCGAAGACCCGCCATTCGTGCTCATGGCAAGGGTTCGACGCCTCGATCGAATAGCTCCCGGCACGCACCTGGAAGATCAGATCGATGATGTCCCTGAGTGGGATGTCGTCATGGTGGGGCCCGTGAAAGCTGCCCCAACACACATGCAGCCTAACCTTCTCTTTGGGAATGTCGCGCAGCGCGTGGTTCAACGCGTCGATCCGCAGCGCCGCGTATTTTCGATACTCCGGGACCGTGATTTTGGGCAGGCAAGCCCAGCCGTCCGGGAGGTCGGGATCGTCGATCTGCAGCAGGAAACCCGCATCAACAATCGCGTTGTACTCCTCACGCATCGCCTCGGCGATCGCAAACAGGAACGCCTCGTCGCTTTCGTAGTATTCGTTTCCCATCCAATGCTCGATCGTGCCCGGCGTATTCGCCGGCAGAAAGGCTTCCGCAACGGTCACTTCGGCGAGGGCGGCCTTGAAATTATCGAGGTCGCGCGCGAGTTCGGCCTGACCGACATAGCGCAGCTTGTCGACGCAGACCGGCATTGTCGGGCCGCCGGAGTAGCGTGGTCGCGGATGCGCCGCGAAATATTCGGCGAATTTCGTTTCGTCCCGCGCGGTCATGCTGAGCCGGCGGAAACCGGTGCCCGGCCGATTGTCGCAGCCGGAGATCCGCGCCGAGACATAATCGGTAAAGTTCGGCTTCGACAATTCGCCGTCGTTTACTACGTCGAGACCGCACCCGACCTGGCGCTTGACTATTTCCGCCACTGCCGACCGCAGGCGCGCATCCAGCGCCGCTTGGTCAATAGGCTCGCCGCGCGCGCTTGCCAAAACCATCTCCCGCAGATCGTCCGGGCGCGGCAGCGACCCGGCATGAGCGGTCAGTATGCGATCGGTGCTGTAGACCATTGAGAACCTCCCCTTCTCAGCCGTTCTCGGCGAGCACCTTTCCTGCGAAATAAAGCGAGCCGCAGATCAGGACGCGCCCGTTGCCATCGTGCACTGGAATATCGCGAATTGCAGCGAGAACGGAATCAGCCGTTTGCGCCGGAAGCCCGACCGAGGCGGCAGCGGCAGCGATCGCCTCGGCGGGGAGCGCATTCTTCTCCCCCGGGATCGTGATCGCCCAGAGGGCACGGGCGCGCTTGGCCAGCGGGGCGATAAAGCCGGCGGCATCTTTGGTATTCATCATGCCTACGACGAGATAGAGCGGCCGGTCGTGCCAGCCGGCGGCGACAGCGCCGAGAATCTCGCCGGCTAACGGGTTGTGGCCGCCATCGAGCCACAATTCCCAGTCAGGCGGAACCGCGTCGACCAGCGGCCCGCGGCGCAGCAACTGCAGCCGCGCCGGCCAGTCGATGTGACGCAAGCCGTTGGCGATGGCTTCAGCGGGGATATCAAAACCCGATAGCCGTTCGAGGCAGGCGACAGCCGTGCCGGCATTGACGACCTGATGTGCGCCGATAAGCGAAGGCAGCGGGAGATCGAGCCGCCAGCGCTCGCCCTCGTAGCGCATTCCTGCGCCGGAGACCTCGCAGTGCCACTCGTGCCATGCCCGGTAGAGCGGCGCCGAAACCGCCTGGGCACCGGCCTCGATGACCGCCGCAGCCTCACCTGGTTGCGGGGCGATGACCGCCGTGATGCCGGGCTTCAGAATCCCGGCCTTTTCGCCGGCGATCGCAGCGACGGTATCGCCGAGGAATGCCTGATGATCGAGCGAAACCGGCGTGATCGCGGTGACCGCGGGGCGGCGGACGACGTTGGTGGCGTCGAGCCTGCCGCCAAGCCCGACCTCGAGCAGCACGATGTCGGCCGGCGTGCGCACAAACGCGAGAAAGGCCGCCGCGGTCGTGATCTCGAAAAAGGTGATCGGCGCATCCCGGTTGGCGCGCTCGCATTCTTCGAGAAGCACGATCAGAGCCTCCTCGTCGATCAGCCGCCCGGCGAGGCGGATGCGCTCGTGGAAACGCACGAGATGCGGGGAGATGTATGTATGCACTCGGTAGCCCGCGGCCTCGAGACAGGCTCGCATCGTGGCCACTGTCGAGCCCTTCCCCTTGGTGCCGGCGACGTGCACGACAGGCGGAAGGTCGTCCTGCGGGTTGCCCAATGCCGCGAGCAGCCGCTCGACGCGGCCGAGCGATAGATCGATCAGCTTCGGATGCAGCCGGCCGAGGCGCTCCAGAACCCGGTCGCTGGTCGGCGCAGTCATTCTGCCCCGCTCAGATCCGGTAGGGCTTCGATCTGCGGAACCACCGCAGCCGGCGGCTGTAGGTTGCGCAGCAGGCCGAGAATTCGCGCGAGTGTCGCGTGCAGTTCGGCGCGCGGCACCACCTGGTCGACCATGCCGTGCTCGAGCAGATATTCGGCACGCTGGAACCCTTCGGGCAGCTTTTCGTGGATCGTTTCCTCGATGACCCGCGCGCCGGCAAAGCCGATGACGGCGCCCGGCTCGGCGAGCGTAATGTCGCCGAGCATTGCAAAGGACGCCGAGACGCCGCCCGTCGTCGGATCGGTCAGCACGACGATATAAGGGAGGCCCGCCTCCTTGACCATCTCGGCGGCAATGATCGTCCGCGGCATCTGGACCAGGGACAGCATTCCCTCCTGCATGCGCGCGCCGCCCGATGCCGGAACGACGATCAACGCCGCCTCCTGTAACACGGCGAGCTTGGCGGCCGCGAGGATCGCTTCCCCGGCGGCCACTCCCATCGATCCGCCCATAAAGGCAAACTCAAAAGCCGCGACCACCGCGGCCACCCCGCCGATCCGACCGTGCGCGACGACCACCGCGTCGCTATGCGGACCCAGCGCCGCTTGCGCTTCTTTGAGCCGGTCGGTGTAGCGTTTGCGATCGCGGAAGCGCAGCGGATCGACCGCCGTCCGGGGCAGCTCGATCCGGGTAAAAGCGCCGTCATCGAACAGCATCTTCAGGCGACGCTCGGCGCCGATGCGGAAATGATGGCCGCAGTTGCGGCAAACATGAAGATTGGCGTCGAGCTCGCGATAAAACAGCATCTGCTCGCAACCCGGGCATTTGTGCCAGAGATTTTCCGGCACCGCCTTCCTGGTGACGACCGCCCGGATCTTCGGTAATACGAAATTGGTCAGCCAGCTCACCCCCGGCTTGTAGCCGGCTGCCGGCACCTTGTCGAGCCGCCCTCACCACTCCGGCTTTAGGCGGCTCCTAATCGGTTGGTGATGGCGAAGGCAAAGCGCTGCCCTCGCCCGCGATTGAGGGCCTGGTCGATCCACAGCATGCCATAGGCTTCGAGCAGGCGCGCAATCCGCAGCGGACCGGCATCGACCGGCTCGAAGCCGAGTTTCGCGACCAGCGACATGGCAACCGGCTTTTTCGACGGCTCGTCTCCGGCAACGAACATGACCGGGCGCACTGGAAACAGCGCCGCCTTGTCCATGCTGTCGGCACCGATCTGGTGGAGTGTCTTGAATACCGCCACGCCCGGCGCCCACGACGCCACTTGCTCGCCAGCCGAGGTGGTATGGCCAAGAACGAGCTCGAGACCATCCGGGCCCATGCCCAGCGGATTGGTGCAATCGATGACGATCTTGCCGGAGAGATCGCCGAGGCTCTTCACCGCTGACTCGGTGGCCGGCCAGGGTGTCGCAAGGACAATGATCTCAGCACCTCGAGCCGCTTCCGGCGCTGTGCGCAGCCGCTCCTCTGGGAGCGAACGGTATTTGAGGTCGGCAGGGTTGGGCACGCCAAAGACCACGTCCTCGCCGCTGCGCAGCCAGGCGCGCCCAAGCGCTGACCCGACATTGCCGGCACCGATCATGGCGATCCTCATCAGCATCTCCATCGAAGGCGGCGTCTTGCTTCCGTTTAGCAGATTGGCGGACCGGCGGGCACCGGTCATTTATCCAGCCGATATCGACACGTCGCGCTGGCTCCGAATTGCGCGACGGCGAGTTTGCCTTTACCATGTATATCGGGTTGCGGAGTGCCGGCGAGCGATTGCGCCTCGCCAGAGGACAATACCGGTTCGAATGCGGCGGGGCGGCTTCAACGGCAATAACCGAGCCATTTGCACGCCGTGTGTCGCCAGTCTAGCCGATTGCAAATCGGCGCCATTGCGGAGGGAGCGGCTATGGCAAAGGTCATCGTTTTGGGCGGCGGTGTGGCAGGTCTCAGCGCCGCGCACGAGCTGGTCGAGAGGGGCTTCGAGGTCGAGGTATACGAGAAATCCGCCGTGGTCGGCGGCAAAGCCCGGAGCGTCACCAAGGTCGGTTCAGGTACTGGCGGTAGACGCGACCTTCCGGGCGAGCACGGGTTTCGCTTTTTTCCGGGATTCTATCAGCACGTCACCGACACAATGCGGCGGATTCCCTTTGGAACCAACCTCAATGGAGTGCTCGACAATCTGGTGAACGCCCCGGAGTCAGCAGCCGCTCAGGAAGGGAAACCCTTTTTTACGTTTCTGACGCATCAGCCGAAAACCATCGAGGACTGGCAACTGATTTTGCACGACTGGTTCACGCAGGCGGAGCTGGGCATCAGTCCCGCTGATGGCGCCTTCTTTCTCGATCGGCTTCTCGATGTCATGTCGATGTGCAACGACCGTCGGTTGGTGGAACTCGAGGCGAGTCGATGGTGGGATTTTATCGATGCGGCAAACCGGTCACCGGCATATCAAAAGTTGCTTGCCACCGGTCTGACCCGATCCCTCGTTGCGATGGCCGCCCAGATCGCCAACACGCGGACGATCAGTACCATCCTCATTCAGATGCTTATGACCCTTGCCTCGCAGTTTGGCACCCTGGATCGCGTATTGAACGGGCCGACTAGTGATGTTTGGATCGCCCCCTGGGAAACCCGTTTGATTGGGAAGGGCGTGAAAATATTCAAGAATTCGGCCATCGACAGGTTCGATTTCGACGGGACGGTCATCACCGACGCTGTCGTAAATCTGCCGACGGGGCCAGCGATGGTCCGAGGTGATTATTATCTGCTGGCTGTCCCAACGGAAGTGGCCGCGACATTATTCAATGCGCAGATGACGAAAAAAGCCCCATCGCTGGCAAATGTCGCAAAGCTGGAAGTTCGCTGGATGAACGGCATTCAGTTCTATCTGAGACGTAACGTAAGCGGCTGCCGTGGGCACATAAACTTAGCTGACTCCGCTTGGGCGCTGACCTGCATCGCCCAGCCGCAGTTCTGGCCCGGCACGAACCTGCTGCAATACGGCAACGGGGAGGTTGCGGGACTGATTTCGGTCGATATTTCCGATTGGCTTACGCCGGGCAACAAGACGACGAACAAACCGGCCGCGCAATGCAGCTCCGCGCAGGAGGTCGCTGACGAAGCTTGGGCTCAACTGGTTGCGCATTTCCAAAATAGCATGGATCCGCTCACCAACGCGGATCGCCTCGACTGGTCGCTCGATCCCGACATCAACTTCCCGGTGCCGCTTGGCGAATACCTAGTCAATAAAGAGCCGCTGTTGATCAACACCGTCGGTTCGTGGGCAAATAGGCCCGATGCGGTCACCGGCATCGACAACTTGTTCCTCGCGTCCGATTACGTGCGGACGAACACCAACCTTGCGACCATGGAGGGCGCCAACGAAGCGGCGCGAAGAGCCGTCAACGGCATTCTGAGCAGAGCCGGCTCTACGGAACCGCCCTGCGCAGTCTGGGGGCTCAGAGAGCCGGCGATCTTCGACCCATTGAAGAAAATCGACCAAATCCTCTTCGATCACGGCTGGCCGCATCCCGGCTTCGAGGCGATGAAGGGGCTACTGCGTCATGGCCGGGCTTGATCAGGCTTGATCCGGCCATCTCGGAGATCCGCGGGTCAAGCCCGCGGATGACGCTCTGGGGGAGGCGATGCAACTTGATTGGAACGCGCCCTCAGGGTAAGTCAGAAAGCGATGTTCAGACGGGTTCCGGTTCGGCGATGCTGAACACTTTGATCGAGCGGCTGATGCCTTTGAAGGCTTGATCCCCGGCATCGCAGAGCGCGAACCCGTCACCCAGGCGGCGCGCGGTTTCCTCGCTGACCAAAATCGCGCCGTTCACCGCCGAGCCGCCGATCCGCGCGGCGAGGTTCGTGTTATAGCCGTTGGCGGTGAATGTCCAGCGCGTGCCCATTTGACTGTGGATCTTGCTGGCGCCGATCAGCACCGCGCCGGAATTGATCCCGATATTGATGACGATCGGGGGCCACCTGTTTCGGCGCTCGTTGTTGATCCTGGCCGTCTTCTCGCGCACCAAGAGCGCAGTGCGTGCCGCGGCACGTGCATGGGCCAGCGGATCGGGGTCGCGGAACAGGATCATCAGCCCGTCGCCGGCGATCTCGCTGATGTCCCCGCCATTGTCGTGGATGTCGTCGAGGTAGCTCGAAAAATATGTTTCGATCAGCTCGTTCAGCTCCTCCGTGTCCAGTTGCTCGCTCATGTGAGTATAGCCGGCCATGTCGAGAAACAAGACCGAGGCATCTTCGTTGCGCATTTCGAGATCGGGATCGCCGGGATTGGTCTCGATCAAGCGCTGCAAGGTCTGCGGCACGAACTTGGAGAGCTGACCTTTGATGCGTTCCAGAACCGCGATATTCTGCAGCGCAGCCTGCAATGTCGTATCGTTGTCCTTCAGGTAGCGGGACAGCCGCGCGTTCTCCACCGCGACGGCGACCTGCTGAGACACAAGCTTCAGGGCGTTCAGCCGATCGGCGTCAAAAATGCCCGGCGCCAGGTTATTCTCGATATAGACGGCGCCGAGCGCCTCCCCTCTTTTCGACAACGGGACGCACAGAATGGAGCGAGGCTGCCGTTGCCGAATGTACGAACACGAGGCGAAGCGCGCATCGGCACGAGCGTCCTCGAGCGCCAGGTCGTGCCCCGTGCGCAACACGTAAGTGACGATCTGTGGGGACAAGTGCGCTTCCACCTCGATCGACGGCAGTTGGTGCAGCGGCACCTTGTGCTCGTCCACGTCGGCGGCAGCTTCGATATGCAAGGCGCCGGCCTCCATCGTGATAAAGAAGCCACGCTCACCACCGACGCTCTCGAGCACGAGCTTCATCAGCCGGCTGAGGCGGCGGTCTGCTTCGGCATCCGAGGAAAGTTCCACCGAGGCGCGCATTACCGTATCGAGGGCAATGAGGTCGCGCCGCTCGCCCGTCCGGCGATCCTGCGCGGCAGCCACCTCGTTACGCGCCAGAGGCAATCCGGCCAGCAGCGGCGCTTGTGTTTGCGAGAGCTGCGTCACCTTCGCGCCGGCCCCCCAGCGTCCGTAAGCGGCGCTGGCCTCTTGCAGATAGGTGGCGGCGACCACGGGCCGGTTGCGGGAAGCAAAGTATTGCCCGGCAAGTTCGTTGGCGAGCGCCTCGATGTCGAGAAAACCGCCGCGTTTTGCGGTGGCGATTGCCTCGTCGTATAGCCGTTCCGCCTTTTCTCTGCGGCCTCTGCAAGCGGCGATCTCCGCCTCGAGCAGGAGGTGATGCGCCAAGAAGTTTTCCGGGGCGTTGCGCGCCCACCTCCGCAGCTTGGAACGGGAGCGCGAGAGACTGCGCAGCAGCGCACGCCGCGGCGAGGCACTGGTGCGCAACAACGCCGCGGCAGTCAGACCATAAAAGAAAAAATGCTGCACGACCATGATCTGGCCCGGAACATAATGAATATGGGCCTGCGAGGACCGTGCATAGCCGGCTGCCGCCTCATAATCGCCGAAGAGAAACGCCAATTGCAGCTTGATGACCAGGTAATACGAGATGGTCGTCATATTTCCGGCCGCGCGGAACTCGGCGACCGCAGCCTCCTCGTCGTAGTCCCGGTCGGCGAGACTGGTGGCTCCCGCGGTCTCGCCCTTTAGAGCGAGAACGTATTGCAGGCGAATGCGCAGGTTCGCGATCGCGAAGCCGTCCTTGGTTTGCCGGACGAAACTCTCGCGGCGCTTTGCCTCGGCATACACGTCGCCGAGCTCCGCGCCGCATGCGAGCTTGAGAAAAATAGTCTGGAGTATCGAGTAATTGGCGTATTGAACGTCGCCGCAATCCAGCGCCAGCCTCAGCGAGGAACGCAGCAGCTCGATGCTCGTCTCGATCGGCTCGCGCCAGAAATTGATGAAGCCGGCGAAAATCAGAACGATCTTGCAGCGCTGCACGATGTCGCCGCGGCGCTCGGCAAGGTCGATGGCCAACCGCCCAAACTCATGGCCTCCCTTGTAGTCGCCGAACAGCGCGCCCCGAATCAGGGCGTACAGCACATAACCGAAGGAAGAGGCGCCGGCGTTGCCATGGCGCAATGACAGGCCGACGATCCTGAGCGCCGCGAGCGCCATAAGATCGGGATTGTGGAAATACGCCGCCGGGCAGATGCTCATCAGCAGACCGATGGTTGCCCGGTGGTCGAGATCGGTCATTGGCGGCAGTGACTGAAGAGCCTGGGCGCGGCGGCCACGCAGCAAGCACATCACCCGCCCGATCTCCGCCAGAAGCCGCAGCCTTGTCGGAGCACTCGGCAGCTTTTGGCGGAATAGCTGCAGCGCCTCGATCCCCATCCCGATTGCCTCTTCACTGGGGTCGAGCGCGGTACTGAGGAGGATCTTTGTGTAATAGGCTTTCGACTTGTCGATCCTGGTCTTGGCGTTGGTAAGAACCTGCAAGAAAAGCTGGTTCGCCTCATCCATATGCCCGGTCACATAGGCGCACTCGAAACACTCGAGGTGGAGATCGAAGGCGAGTTGATAGACATCGTCCCAGGCATCCGCGGCCAAGGCGCCCATTCCGCTTCTGAAATAACCGAGTGCCGCATCGTAGGCGGTCGAATCCCGCGTCCGGCGCCCGGCGGCGAGGTTGAGGCGCGCGATCTCCTCGCGCTCCGCGGGCGCGGTCACCAGTGCCGCACCCTCATTGAGATTATCGAGGACTTCGAATGGGGCAGCCTGCCGTTCTTCCGGAGGCAAGCCCGCCAGCAACATCCGTCCGATCCTCAGGCGCAACGCTTGGCGAGCCTCCGAGCGGATCAGCCCGTGCGCCGCCTGCTGGACCCGATCGTGGAGGAACTGGAAGGTCACGGCGGCCTGTGGAGCCGCCGCCACCTCGACGGCGGTGTCCCGGACATCCACAGCATCGAGCTGCAGGATCAAACCTTCCCGTTCGGCCGCGAGAAGCGCATCAGCCATTGCCTCCTCGGTCGACCCCATGACCAAGGCGAGCCGCGCCAGATCAAAGCGGCTGCCCATGCACGAAGCCGATTTGAGCGCTTCCCGGGTGAGCGGCGGCAGCCTGACGAACTTGCGGCTCATCAGCTCGAGGACGTCCTCGGTAATACCCTGTGCCGATATGCGGCGCAGATCCCATACCCATCTGCCGGCCCGGTAATCGAACTCGATCAGCCCGTCGCGATGCAGGAACGACAAGAACTGGCTTATGAAAAAGGGGTTTCCGTCGGTTTTTTGGAAGACAAGCCCCGCCAGCCCCGAAATTTCCTCCGCCGGGCCCTGGAATGTATCCCGGAGCAGCTCTGCAACGTCGCACGGTTCGAGCCCGGCGAGCTCGACGCGACTGATCGACACATCGATGCTGGTCAAATCGTCCAGCCAACGGGCAACGGGATCGTAACCACCGGTTTCGGTATTGCGGTACGCGCCGATCACGAGGAAGTGGCCGGACTGGGGATCGGTAACCAGCGTTCTCAGCAGCTCGAGCGAGGCCGGATCCGCCCACTGCAAATCATCGAGGAACATCGTCAGCAGGTGGTCCGCCCGCGCGAAGACTCGGACGAAGCGCCGGAACAGACGATTGAAGAGATTGCGTTTCTCTGCTGCCGGCAGCGTCTGGATCACTGGCTGGCTGCCGATGATCAGCTCGATGTCCGGAACGACGTCGGTGATCATCCTGCCGTTTCGGCCGAGCGAGTCGGCGAGGCGGCGCCGCCACAGCTGGAGCTGTTCTTCGCTGCCGGACAGCAGCTGCCGGGTCAACTCTCTGAATGCTTGAGCGATAAAGGAATAAGGCTCGTTCTGTTTGAATTGGTCGAACTTGGCGGTAACAAAGGCGCCGCGATCGCGCGCCTCCGGCTCGATGGCCCGCACCAGCTGCGATTTCCCGACTCCCGGCGCACCTTCCACTAGAACCAGTTCCGTCGTGCCGCGCCCCGCCCGCTCCAGTGCCGCCCGGATCGCCGCGAGGTGCCGCACACGCCCATAGAGCTTGCCGGGCATCCGTAATGCCGCCACGGCGTCGTGCGCACCTGGGATAATGCCGCCGATCCGGCCATGCGCGTGCCACTGCGTCAGGCATTCGCGCAAATCCATTTCCAGGCCTCTGGCCGTCTGATAGCGCTCTTCCGGCGCCTTGGCCAAAAGCTTCATGATAATCTTTGAGAACGGCTCGGGGATTTTATGGTCGAGCGCGTGGGGCGGCAGCGGCAACCGGGCGAGATGCGCATGCAACAGTTCGAGCACCTCGGTACCGTCGAATGGCGGCCTGCCGGTGACGACCTGGTAGAGGAGCGCGCCCAAAGAGTAGAGGTCGGTGCGCGGGTCCGCGCCACGCGGAATCCTTCCGGTCTGCTCGGGCGCAATGTATCGCGGATCGCCTTGTGCCTGAGTGAGGGTCTGCGGCGCAGGCGCACGCTCGCCGGACCGCACAGCGAGCGAGAAATCGCCGACCTGGGTTTCGAGCGAGCGTAAGTCGAACCACACGCTGTAGGGATTGAGGTTCTTGTGGATGATTTGGGCCCGGTGCAGCCCATCGAGGATGCTGGCGAGACGCACGGCGAATTCGAGGCAGAGAGCAATACCCTGCCGTTCGATCAGCAGGATTTCACCTGCCGGCCTCAATCCGTTATCGGGAAGCACCAGATATTCGGTGTCACCGTGGCGCAAATGCGCCAGCGCCGATAAAATCCCAGGTGATCGAAAGGATGCCCCAATATCATAATCGCGCTGCAGCGCCAGGAGGTCCTCGGCCGGAGGTGGTCGCGCCTTGGGTGTCTTGACAAGAACTGGCGCGCCGCTTTCGATTCCTCTGCCCTGAAAGGTTATCATGCGGGCGTCGTCCCAGGCGCGCCCCAGTACCGTGTATCCCGGCACGAATATCCGCAAATCCGCGGCGCGATGATGCGGCGCCCCTACCATGGTTTGCTCGCGGTCAGTATTCCATAGAACCACAGCCCGCATCTTAGCGCCTGGTATTGCCGTAGCGCGGCGACGACGTTACCGTGCTGCCGCCCGGAACGCAGACCCAACAGGTAAAGCGTCCAGTCGATAGGGGTGGCAATACAGGCGAGCTTGTAGAGCCGCCGCAATGAGCGCCGTGTCGAACAGGTGTAGTCGCGCAATTCCGCATCATGAAATCCGGCATTCCTCGCCGCCGCGAGATGCTCATCCGCAGTATAGAGGTCGGGGATCGCCCAACCCTCGAGCCATTCGCCGAACAGCGTTTGTGCGGTGCTGTCGCAGATGCGCGACGCCCGAACGTATTCCGCTACGACGAGACGTCCGCCCGGGCGCAGTACGCGAGCGGCTTCACTGTAAAAGGCAGCTTTTTCGGACGCATGGCAGAGGCTTTCGAAGGCCCAGACGACATCAAAAGAGCCGTCGGCAAACGGCATCGCGGTGTAGTCGGCCTGCACGAACCGCGCTTTGTCGGACAGCGAGCGGCGAGCCGCGATCGCGCGTGCCATTCGTACCTGGTGCTCGACGGTCGTGATGCCGACGGGATGGGCCCCGCGATGACCGGCCAGCCAAAGGCTGCTGCCGCCGAGCCCGCAACCTGCATCGAGCACCCGCTGCCCGGAACCGATTCCGGCAATGTTGGCCAGCACATGGTTGCCGTTTTCTAAAGCGCGGGAGTGATTGTCTATGCCCTCTTCGTAATATCCAAAATGAAAAGCGAGATTATTCCTGTTGTGCCATAAAAGCCGATAGTCGAGCCTGGTATGGTTGTAATATTCTACAACCTGGGATACGCGGCCATACGGCGAGGTTCGGCATCGCATCTGGTTTTCCCTGCTCATGCGCAGCCCCTTGCTCCGGACAGCTACGATCCCGTCTCGCGGGTCGGACTGAGTTACTTTGTTATATGGCCACTCGCCCGTCGCCGTCGGGTTGCATTTGCCCTATTAATTCCCTCGGCGGCGACTCTTCCACCCAATTCTTGGCCCGTGTCCGGCCGCAACCCTGCGGCAGGACCGATGATCGACAATCCCCTCGGCAGTTGCACGACCGAAGAAATTTATTACTCTTTCGGGTTAGCGGCGCAACCACGTTAGTCATCCTGCGGCTGCAGTTGCATGTTTTCGGATCGGTAGCGGAATGCACGACCGATACCCTGCGCGGGCGCGCCTCTCTGTAAGCCTCGTGCTCACGATCGGTTTGCTCGCGTGCTTTGCGCGGCCGGCCGCAGCAACGGACCTGTTGTCGTTCGAGGGGATCGGGACGGTGCCGCGATCGATGGGCGGTACCGCCCTCGCCTATGACGTCGGCGGCAGCGCCATGGCGAATAATGTCGCGACGATGCTCCTTATGCCGCCCGGCCAGTCCGCGGAGTTACAGCTCAACCTCGACGCGCCGAACACGCTCGAGGTTCATGATCTTGCGACAGGCGAAGTCGCGACGACGGATCGGTGGCCCGTGTTTCACGCCTATTACTCGCCGAACTTGGATTATGTCTGGCGAGCGGGCGATTTTGGCTTGGGGGTGGGCTTGTTCTCCGATGGGGGTGTCGGCACCGAATATGGCCACGACAGCTTCCTGTCCCGCACCCCATCCGGGATCGACACCGGACTCGATGTGTCGAGCAAGGGCCTCTTCCTGCGGGCTCCGCTTGCTGCGGCGTATCAGATTACTCCGGCGCTCGCGGTCGGCGGGGCCTTCGAGGGCGTGTTTACCGGACTGAGCCTCTCCGACCTCGGCAGCGCCGACCAGATCGCCGCATTGGCCGCGCAGGGCCGTGCCTTCGGGAGCCTGCTTCCGACGATCGGGCCCATCGTGGGCGCTACCGGCGGCGCCTATTTTTCTTTCAGCAGGCCGCCGGAAATCAAATTCGGCACCGACGCCTTCGGCATCAGTGGCCGTCTCGGGGCAACATATCGGTTGGATGAGGGCTCGATCCTCGGGATCAGCTATCGGTTCAGGACGCTGTTGCCGGACCTCTCGGGAACGACTGGAAGAATCGTTGCGATCTCGCCGGGCGGCGACCAGATATCGCTGCCCGGCAGCTTCCGCGTTGCGGACTTCCAGCTGCCCGCCGATTTGGGCGTCGGTGTCAGTCATGAGTTGACATCGGATGTGTTGATCGCCTTCGACTATCACCGCACATTCTGGAGCGGTGCTTTTCAGGAGCTAAAAATCAGATTCAAAGCGGATTCCGGCGGGGATATCGCGCTGAACATCCCGCAAGCCTATCGCGATGCCAACATTTTTTCGATCGGCGTTCAGTATCGCGCCTTGCCGCAACTCGTCCTGCGCGCCGGTGGCCAGATCTCCAATCAGGCGCTTCCCGGTAATCAATTGCTGGCCATTGCGCCGGTCATTACGACCGCCCACGCCTCGACAGGATTTACCTTCACAATCTCGGAGGGCGTCGCCTTCCAATTTGCCTACATTCACGCCTTCACTGCGAATGTGACGAACCGCTCGCCACCGAACGTCTCCTCGACGGCCCCGATCGGCGTCGTGCAGAACCAGGATAACTTCAGCCTCGGCTTGAGATTCCGGTTCTGAACGGCGCAGCCAGCCCCCGGCGCCTCGTCATAGCTTTATCAGACCGCCAGGCAGGTTCGGATCGTTGCGCATAGCCGCAACGATATCGGCGCGCACCTTGCGCGAGCGGCGGTAATACTGATGGCTCGCATCCGGCGGGCTCAACAAATTGTAGTCATTGACCTCGTCGCAATCGAGAATTCGAAACCGCGCCGGCGGGTAGAGTGCGGCATCGGTCTTGTGAAGCGGGCCTTCGTGCCCCAGCCGCGAAATGAGGTTTACCGCTATGCTGAGATAAAGAGCGACGTCCCGGACACTGTTGTAGATCGATATTCTCGGCGTGAGATCGGGCAGCCGACTCAGTCGCGCTGCCATCGGCAGCCCGAAACTATCCCACCGTTCGTCGGCCGCCGCCAGGAACACTTCGTCGAACAATCCGACGGCGGGATTGTTGTGGCTGAACCAGCTTTCCACCGCTGCCGCCAACGCGAAATTACCCATGCTGTGGGCGAGCAGAAAGACCCGCCTTCCCTGGTTGCGCACCTGGGTCAACATCGGCTGAAGGTTCGCGAAAAAGCTCGCGATGTGGAAAGCCGAGCGGCTCGCCTGACTCTGGTCCCGCAGATAGTCGTCGGGGAGGAAGTGCGGCGGCGCCGCGATAAGCTGACCCAGGGAGGGCCAGCTGAAGGCGATGACGGTGGTGTCGGCAGCGTTCGCGTCCGAGGCGGCGAACCACTCCCGATTGTAAGCCGCGCGGGCGATCGAATTCAGGAATGAATTGGCAAAACCGTGAATGAACACGAGGATGTTCTTTCCCGAACCGACAATGTCCTGAGCGACCCCGGTTTGGAACCCACTCGCCTGGGGATTCGATATCGCGGCGATCGTGCCGCTGTCTTCGATAGCCAGGTCGGTCCCCTGAACAAAGGCCTCGGCATAGATGATCTGGCTCGGGTCCGTCGGCGGTATGATGTCGGCACCATAGCTGCGCCAGTCGGTCATCGGGCCCTGCGCCACCCGGTTGGTGGCAAAATACACCGTTAGGTCCGCCATCGGCTCCCCCGCACTTCCCGCTATAGCGATGCCCGGTGACGATTATGCCGCATTCGCCGCTGGTTTGATTGACAAAAACCGTACAGCCCGCGACAACCGCAGCGAGGATGCGAAGCGAGGGAATGTGAGGAATGGGCATGCTCGAAGGGCGGGTCGCGATTTGTACGGGAGCAGGCCGCGGGGTGGGCGCCGAAGTTGCCAAGCTGATGGCCGCGCACGGGGCCAACGTCGTCATCAATGATCCTGGCACCAGCGGCAGCGGCGAGGGCTCGGACCAGACGCCGGCGCAAGAAATCGTCGACCAGATCAAGGCAGCGGGCGGCGAGGCGGTAGCCAATTACGGCTCGGTCGCCAAATTCGACGACTGCCTGGCGATGGTGCAGCAGGCACGCGACGCTTTCGGGGGGGTGCACATCGTCTTCAATGCCGCCGGCATTCTGCGCGACAAGATGTTCCACAATATGTTTCCCGAGGATTGGCAGTCCGTCATCGACGTGCACCTGACCGGCCACTTCAACGTCAACCGGGCGGCGATAAACCTGTTTCGCGAGCAGAATTACGGGCGGATCATCATGGTTTCGTCGACCTCGGGACTGCTCGGCAATGTCGGCCAGTGCAACTACGGTGCGGCGAAGCTCGGGATCGTCGCGCTGGCCCGTATCGTCGCGATGGAAAACGCCTCCAGAGGGATCACCGTTAACGTGATCTGCCCGTCGGCCGATACTCGGATGACCCGCTCGGTCCCGACCCCAAAGGACCCGCAAGCGGCGGCGCTGCGCGAGGAGCGGCTGCGCCGCAGTCGAGCCGACGCAATCGCCCCGCTCTGCGTCTTTCTCGCCTCCGAGCAGGCGAGCCAAGTCAACGGCCAAGTATTTCATCAGCGCGCCGGCGAACTGTCGCTCTACGGTCATATGCGGCCGGTCCGCATGGTGCATCGCCAGGGCGGCTGGACGCCGGAAACACTTGCCGAGGTTGCGATACCGGCGCTCGCTCCGCAATTCACCCCGCTCGGCGACGGCAGGGCGGTGCATCCGGGGCTGCCAATGGAGTAACCGCGCCGCGCAATTCGGCCCTTGGTTTCTCGCCCCGCACACAGAATCAACAAAGGCCCTTTGATTGCGGCGGCGATCATCGTCGCCGTCATCCTCTATGGTTCTCTCTACCCGTTCAGGTTCCAGCAGCCCGAAGGCGGTGTCGGTCCGCTACGGCATCTCATACAGAGTTGGGCGGAAACTCCAGGCCGCGGCGACTTCGTTGCCAATATATTTTTCTATCTGCCGCTCGGCTATTTCGGGAGCCTCGCGCTCGCCGGAAGAGGCCGCAGGTTGCCGCAAATCCTGCTCGTCACCCTCGCCGGCGGGCTTCTCAGCACGGCGATGGAACTCGCGCAATACTACATCGCAGAGCGGGTATCCGCCGCGGACGACATCTATGCAAACCTGATCGGGACGCTGCTGGGCGCTATCGTCGCAAATCTCGCCGGCGAACGTTTCCTTTGGCTGCCTTTGCACGAAATCGGCGCCAACCGCATTCCGTGCCTGTTGCTTGCTTTATGGCTCGGTTATCGGCTCTATCCCTATGTACCCACGATCGACCTGCACAAATACTGGGATGCGCTGAAGCCGGTTGTTTTCCATCCGCGCCCGAACGGCTATGACCTGTTCCGCTACACCGCGACGTGGCTGACGATCGGCAGCCTGATCGAGTCATTTGGCGGACCTCGGCGCGGATGGCTGCTGTTTCCGCTGTTTATCGCCGCGGTGCTGGCCGCCAGGGTGCTGATCGTCGGTAAAACATTGAGCGCCGCGGAGATCGGCGGGGCGGCTATTGCTCTTGCAGTGTGGCTTCTGCTCGCCATCAGCGTCAGTGCGCGGATCCGGGTCGGTGGCACTGCCGTGCTGCTCTCCGCCTACGTTCTAGCCGAGAGGCTGGAGCCGTTTCGGTTCACCTCCTACGGCGGGGCGTTCGGCTGGACACCATTTCGCAGCTTTCTTTACGGCTCCCTCGAAGTAAACATATTGTCCTTTCTCGATAAGACCTTTCTCTACGGTGCCCTGATATGGTTGCTTGAGAAGAGCGGGCTGCGGCCCGGGGCATCCACCATCCTCGTCGTTACCATGCTGTTTGCCACCAGTTGGGCGGAAACTCACCTCCCCGGCCGCTCGGCGGAGATCACCGATGCGCTGATGGCTCTGCTGATCGGTGCGATTATGGCAGTCACAAAAACGCCAACGGAAGGCTCCCGCAAAGGGAACGGCCTGAGCCCGACCGTCGTTTGATTGGCCGCGTTCTTGCACGCGGTCAAGGGTTTTGGGCATCATCGCGGCGTTGCGCTAAGCTGTCGTCACGCCATCCGCGTCGGAGGTCATCAAATGGCGTTGACTGCTCCGGAAAACCCGCGGCACGCGCAATGAGGCCGCTGATTTTCGCCGCGATGCTGGCGCTCGCAGGCGCGGCTATGGCAGATCCTCCGCCAAATGCCGATCCCGCCCTCGCACCCTGGTTCCGCAGCCTCGTCGAGCCCGGTACCAGTATCTCCTGCTGCTCGGTATCGGATTGCCGCGCCACCGACTACCGTATCGAAGGCGATCATTACGAGGCCTTGATCGGCGAAGCCTGGTTCGCGGTGCCGCCCGACAAAATACTGCAGCGCACCGACAATCCGACCGGTCGCGCCGTCGTCTGCTGGACACCACAGCGCGGGATCGTCTGCTTTGTGCGGGCTACCGAATTGTAGGCGGCCGCCCGCGGAGCCTTATTGTGGATTGGCGGGGACACCCAATGGGTTGGGCAGCCCGGGCGCGCTAAGGCCGCCTCGCCCGGGAGGCCTGCCGCTCGGCATCGGCGCATTCGGCGCGGCATTGGGGAACGGTACGGGCTCGGCGCCAAGCAGCGGCACGCCGATCTGGCGCTGGGTTTCGCCGGCGCGCGATTCGGCCGGGCGAACCAGCGCTTCGAGCTGCCGATCCGTCAACTTTATCCGGTAGAATTTGTCATAGAATTCATGGACGTTTGTACGCAAATCCTCCTGATACTGATCGGGATAGAACAGGGCGGTAAGCCAATACAACCCGATGATGCGGTTCACTCCCGGAGGGTCGTCGATCCACCCGAAGGGATCGGCTGGAGCCAAATAGACCCTTTTGTTGGCAACCGCGAGCAGGCCGCGCCACGCCGTGCTGTGCAAAAGGGCATCATAAAAGCTGCGTTGCTGGGCGATAATGATTGCCGGGTCCCAGTCGATGATCTGGTCGCGCGTGACCCACGTCAGCTCGCCGCGGCCGAGCCGGGCGGCGACATTGATAACCCCCGCCTGGTCGATGGCCGCCATCGCTTGCGAGCCGCCGAGACCGGTTTCGAGCCCGTCCGGTCCGAGGCCATAATAGACGATCGGACGCTCGTCGGCCGGTGCGATCAGCAATCTGCCCCGCAAGGCATCGATAGCGTAATCGGCATATTTGGCTAGGTCGTCGCCGCGCTCGGCGGCGCCGAGCAGCGCACCGATGATCCGCAAAGTGTGGGGGGTCGCCTCGATGCTGTTGTCGAGGACGAGGTAGGGGACCCGGGTCTGCTGCTGGATTTGTTCGGCGCGCGCCGCAGCTTCCGGCGTGATCGGGCCCGCTTCGATGATCAGGTCGGGGCGCATCCGCGCGACCACTTGGACAGCCTCCGCCGGGTTCGGCCGCACCAATCCGCCGACGATCGGCAACCGCGCGAAATTCGCTGGGAGATAGGCCCGTTGGCCGCCGCGCGACAACGGAGCGCTCCAGCCCATAAGCTTCTCCGGGGCCAGCACAAAGACGAGGACATCCGCCGCCGGGTTCGCCGTCATCACCCGTCCGACGCGATCCGGCACCACCACGTAACGCTCGGCCGCGTCGACAAACCCTGCCGCTCGCGCAGCCCCGGCGAGGAGCACCAGGGATAGAACTGTCATCCATGCAATTGGCGATCGCAGCGGCATTTGCGGCCCTCGACTGGGAACGAGCAACGCACTCGAATATAGCAAGCAAGCAGCCAGCCGTCCCTTACGACCGCGGCATCGGTCGCCCGCCAAGGACCCGACTATTGCTTTTTGCGGATCGCGATCAGCCGCCCGATGCAGGCGCGCAATTCTTCCCGCAATGCCGGCCATCGTCGGCTGACCGTCAAATTCTCGGGTCCAAAGGCGTTCGGCAATAACTCGGCTATGGTCCAGACGGCAATGCTGCTGAGCTCGCCATTACAACAGATTACGCGGACGTTGCCATTCGCTCGCTGCGCGGCCTCGGCGATGAGTTGGCGGCACGACCCGCAAGGCGCAACCAACCGCGAGGCGCCGGCCCCTTCTGTGAAATTGAAGCCGACTACCGCAATCGCATCGATCTCGGGCTCGCCCGCCGAATTGGCCAGGCTCAGAGCGGCTGCCTCGGCGCAGATCGCCAGGCCTGAGGAGGCGTTCTCGAGGTTCGCGCCAGCATAGATCGCTCCCGATTTGCTGCGTACAGCCGCACCCACCGCAAAGAGCGAATAGGGGGCATAGGCTCGGGCAGCCGCCTCTTGCGCCCTTTCCGCGAGCTCCCGGTCGCGGTGATCGAGTGTCTCCAGCATCCCGCAAATCCCTCACTTGAGAAGACGGGAATGCTTGTGCAACACGTCTTCAATTGCGCTCACTGGGGCATGCGGCTGTCCCGTTCGGGTATTCGAGGGTCGCCGCTCGAGCGGCTTGTGAGGTGATAGAGAGCGGGAGGTTAGCGACCTACCCCGCGGTTCGGGCGCAGTGGAAGGCTGCCTTTGAGGCGCGAGCATCGGGGCCGCCCCGACGGCGGCTGAAGAAGGAGTGCCAGGCTCCACTGTAGGCGCTTGCCCTGGAAGCTCTTCAGCCACATGCGCGATCGTCGCCTCGGCCGGCATCGGTAGCGGATTTGCATTGGCGGCATTTTGGCTCCCGGCCACGACGGCGGGCCGATCCTTATCCGCAGCCGCATCGCCCATCGGTTGAGGCAGCTTGGGGGGTGGCGGGGTGGAAAGCTGGTCCGGCATGCTTGTTGCCTCCATTAGCGAAGGCGCCTCAGCTGATGAAGCATTAAGGTTGGTGCTGCTCGGGCTCACACCGGGCTCCAGTTTCGCCGGCCGGGGCATCAGCAAGTAAAAGCTGACGCCAAAGAAAACGGCGATGATCCAGCCGGCTATCACCCCGATCGATATCAGATAAAACTGAGAGCCGATTGATCTGCCGAGGGGAAGTGTCCTGCGGATCAGCCCCCAGGTTCGGCTTCCGCGGCGAAGCCTCGTCCGCTCCGCTTGAGGATCGGCGTCGGTTGCAGACATTCGTTAATATTACGCCGCCGCACTGCACAAGCAACAAACCGCATTGGTTTGCAGGCTTCCTGCGGGAATACACAGCCCGAAATATGGCGAATCGCATGGTCGAGACGCGTTTGGTCCGGTGTGGTCCGCCTCACCCGCCGAGCGCCGATTCGAGGTCGGCAATCAGATCGCCGGGGTCCTCGATGCCGACCGAGAGGCGCAGCAAGTCGGGCGGGGCGGGGCTGTCGGCGCCTTCGACCGAGGCGCGGTGCTCGATCAGGCTCTCAACGCCGCCGAGCGAGGTCGCGCGCTTCCAGATTTCGACGCGCGCCGCTGCGGCGATGGCGGCTTCGGCGCCGCCGCGAACCCGCACGCTCAGCATGCCGCCGAACCCACCGGTCATCTGGCGCGCAGCGGTTGCGTGACCGGCATGTCTCGTCAGCCCGGGGTACAACACGTCCAGCACCTGCGGATTTTTCGACAGCGCCTCAGCGATCTGCCGGGCCGAACGGCAGGCGCGCTCGACCCGTATGAACAAGGTTCGCATGCCGCGCAGCAGAAGATAGGCTTCGAAACTGCCGAGAATTGCACCGCCGCTGCTCCGTGCCGTGCATAACCGCGCCCAAAATGCGTCCTCGCGTGCCGTAGTTAACGTCCCGGCGATCACATCGCTGTGGCCGTTCAAGTATTTCGTCGCCGAATGCATGACGAGGTCGGCGCCGAGCGCCAAAGGCCGGGTCAATACCGGGGTTGCAGCGGTGCTGTCGACTGCGAGCAGGGCGCCGGCGGAATGCGCAATTTCGGCCGAACCGGCGATGTCGGTCACCGACCACAGCGGGTTGGCCGGGGTCTCGATCCATATGAGGCGGGTCCGGTCCGGCCGGACTGCGTGGCGCAGCGCTTCGAGCGAGGTCGCATCGACGAAATCGACGGCGATCCCCCAAGCTTCCGTGAAATTCTTCAGCCAGCTGCGCAATCCCCAGTACATGACCCGCGGTGCGACAACATGGGCATCTCTAGGAAGGCACTGAAAAACGGCGGCGGCCGCCGCCATCCCGGAGGAGAACAACAATGTGGCGGCACCGCCTTCGAGTGCGGTCAACAACGCCTGCGGCTGGTCGTAGCTCGGGTTGTCGGCGCGTCCGTAACCGCGGCCTCGCCGGTATTGATTGTCGGGATCGCGCAAGAACGTCGTCGCCGTGTGGATCGGCAAGACCACAGCACCGGTCGACGCGTCGGTCGAGCCCAGCGCCTGCGCGGCCGTGGTGGCGGGATGCAGCGGTTTGCGGCTCATCACGTTTCCGCTGCTGCGGTGCGCGCCTGCGCAACCGCATGGATTTGGTCGCGCAAGGCCGGCTCGGTCCCGAACAGACGATGAAGGTCGCGCGAGGAAAGACTCAGTAGCTGGCAATATCCGAGGGCCACGACATCGGCATTGCGACGATCCGCGAGCAGCAACGCGAGTTCTCCGAAAAAGTCACCGCTGCCGAGGTGAACCGGGGTCGGCACGACCCGCACTTCGACCGCCCCCGACGAGATGAAATACATCGCGTCGCCGCGCTCGCCTTTACGCACGACGACCTCGTCGGGAACGGCAAGACGCGGCCGCAGCATCCGCGCAACCGATCGCCGGGTCCTCTCGTCGAGCGCCGCGAACATTGCTACCCGGCCGACCAGTTCCTCGCGCTTCAGACCAAGATCCAGGGTCGGCCGCCCTTCTACGGCACGGCGGCGCGGCCGCAACTTGCGCTGCAGATCATCATACATATCCTGGTTGATGATCGAATCGGCGCGCAGGCGCCGGTACCGCTCTTCTTCCAGCCGCGCCGCCAGCTGGGCGAGAGACTGCACTTCGAGTTGCCGCGCATAGGCCGGGTACTGCAATTTCAGTGCGGCGATTGCGCGTTCGACCGCGCTCAAGCGCTGCTGCAGTTGCTCCGCCATAGCCATCATCGGGTCGGCACCGAATACATGCTCGATCTGATTTCGATTGAACGCGATGACGTTTTGCAGCACGAACCGAGCCGCCAGGTGGACCTCGAACCGATCAGCTAGCAATCGCCCCAATGGGCGGGAGACGCCGATCCGATGATGGACCACGAGGCACCACCGTAAGGGGAGGTTAAAGGCCTGAATGCGGGCCGCCGCTTTCTGATAGCCCTCGATGCCATCGCGCACCCCATCGCGTAGCCGCTCGGCATGAGCGAGAAGGCTGGCGGCAACCCGCCTTGAAACGATGCGGCTGTCAAAATATTCACGGCAGAATTCCAGTTCGCGGTTGACCAGTACAAACAGCGCCGCCCTTTGCCTGAGCTCGACTGGGAGCTGCGCGTCTTCTGGACCGGCGCCGGCCGGGTCGCGAATGCGGGCGTCGTAAGCTTTGGCGACCTCGGCGACGATTTCCGGCGAGATCTGATGCTGGCGCCCGACTGTTTCGATCTCCTGCGGGATCATCGAGAGCGACAGCCCAATCACCCTTTCATTAACAGCAGCCTCGGCCGGAGCCAGGCTGCTGATCTTGAGCAAGCGCATCAGCGGCCGCATCGTCGGCGCCGTGACGAGGAGCGTGAACAAGACAAAGCCGGTCGCCAGGATGCCGACGAACTGACGAACCTGCGGAGGCAGAGCGGTGTTTTCGGTGGCGGCGAGCGCCAGCGCGAGAGAGACCGCGCCGCGCATCCCTCCCCACAGCATGACGAGCTTGTGGTCGCGGTCGATCGGCTTCGCGATCCCCGCGAAGCTGAGCATCGGGATGAGGCCGTAGAGCGTGACGGCCCGAGCGGCGAGAGCCGCGGCGACGAGCGCGGCTAGCAGACCCAGATCGGCCCAGGTCGCCTGTTCGAGGAGCTCGGGGATCTGCATCGCCGCAAACAGGAAGATCAGCGAACTCGCCCAGAACGCAATCTGTTCCCAGGTGACGAGGAGGCTCTCCCAGTTCGACGGCGCCAGCCGGCGACGGCCCGCCGCGCTGACGGCCAGCGCGGCCGCCGCGACCGCGACGACGCCTGAGACGCCGATATAGTGGTCGCAGACGACAAAGATCACGTAGGCGAAGGCGATCGTCAGCGTTGCTTCCGCTAAGCGGCTCGAGCGCAAAGCCGGGAGCAACAGCGTGACCGCCCAGCCAGCAATATAGCCCGCCGCGAGACCGCCACCGAACTGGCGCACGAAGGTGACGAGGCCGTCGAGCGGGCTGGCAGGCCGGTCGCCCGCCAGCATTGCAACGGCGAGCGAGTAGATCGCGATCGCCGCGGCGTCGTTGAAAAGGCTCTCGCCCTGGACCAAGGTCGACAACCGGCGCGGCGCGCCGATGTCATGGAAGATCGCGACGACCGCGACCGGGTCGGTCGTCGCGATGATCGCGCCAAGGATCACGCAGGCCAGCACCCCGACGGGGGCGATCGGCCACAAGGCGAACCCGACGACAAAGGTACAGACGATAACCCCGACGACGGCGAGGATCAGGACCGGTCCGACCTCGTCGCTGAGCTGGCGCACATCGACATTGAGCGCCGCCTCGAACAGCAGGGCCGGCAGAAAAACATAGAGGAGCGACTCGGCGCTGAGCCCGAAATCGTGGAGCCAGCTTACGACATCGCTGATGATATTCCCGGGATGAGACGCCAAGGGGAGGTTGGCGACACCCCCGATCGCGATCCCCACTACGGCAAGCAGGACGGCATAAGGAATTGACAGGCGCTCGGCCAGCGGCAGCAGGAGGCTGACCAGCCCGAGCAGGGCGGTAACGACAAAAACGGTCTGGATGGTATCGGTCATGATGGCCGCCCGAGGAGAGCCTATCGGCAGCCGCAATTCTCGACAAGGCGAACTTCCCGGCGGGTTTTCGCTGGTTGACCGATGCCGCGAATTCCCGGTAACCGTAATTCCGGGCCTGACCCGCCTCGGAAGAGCCCGGAATCAACTGGTTCAAGAGCCCCTTAGGTAACCTCGCCGATGATTTCCCGCCGTTTGCTGTTGCCGATGCTGGTTGCGCCTCTGGTCGGTCTATCCCGGTTCTCGGGCGGCGCCGATCTCCAGCAATTTGCGACCTCGGAACTGACGATAATCAGCGCGACCGGCCCGCATCGGTTCAAAGTGGAGCTCGCCGAAACACCGCCGCAGATGACGCAGGGTTTGATGTTCCGAACGAGCCTGGCGCCGGATGCCGGGATGCTGTTCGACTACAAGCAGCCGACCGTGGCGACGATGTGGATGCGCAACACATTGATCCCGCTCGACATGTTGTTCGTCGATGCACAAGGCCACATCGTCAACATTCATGAGCGGGCCGTGCCTCAGTCGCTCGACATTATCGCCGCGGCGGCGCCGGTCCGCGCCGTCATCGAATTGAACGGCGGGACCGCCTCGCGGCTGGGCATCGAGCCGGGCGACCGGGTGGTCTACCCGATCTTCGGCAACGCGTCCTAACCCTCACCGCTGCGCACCGGAACGGGAGGCTGGCCAGATCGTTGACTCGGTGACCGAGGAGATCGACGATGGCCGCTGCGGCCCGACCATATTGGACCGGCTTCCTTAAGCTATCGCTGGTAACGATCGCGGTGCGTCTCTATTCGGCGACCACCGAAAAGGAGCGCATCCACTTTCACCGGATACACGAACCCTCGGGCGAGCGCGTGCGCTATCAGAATGTGGTGCCTGGACTCGGTCCGGTCGACAACAGCGAGATAGTCAAGGGCTACGAGTACCAGAAGGGCCGCTACGTAACGGTCGAGCCGGCCGATTTGGAGAAACTGCGCCTCGATACAACCGATACGATCGATATCGCCGAATTCATCGATGCCGACGCTGTCGACCCGGTATATGTCGACAGCCCCTATTACCTCCTCCCCGACGGCAGTCTCGCCGAAGACGGGTACCGTGTGATCCGGGATGCGCTGCGCGACAGCGGCAAGGCCGCAATCGGGCAAGTCGTGATCAATACGCGCGAGCGGATCGTCGCGATTCGACCATACGGCAAGGGTCTGCTGGTCAACGCCTTGCGCTTTCCGGAGGAGGTGCGCGCCGCCGACGAGTTCTTCGCGGCTATCCCCGATGAGCCCGCCGCCACGGACGAGCTCGCGATCATGGAGCAGATCATCGCGCGACGAACCCGGAAATTCGAACCCGAAAAATTCGTCGACCATTATCAAGCCGCATTGAAAGAGCTGATCGACGAGAAGCTCGCCGGCCAATTGCCGGAGCGCCCACCCGAGCGCAAGTCCGCGCAGGTGATCAATTTAATGGATGCGCTGAAGCGTAGTCTGGCAGAAGAGGGGCCGGAAGAGACCCGCGGCAAGGCACGCCCGCGCTCGGCAAAATCCTCGAAAGCGCAGCCGAGTCTGCTTCTGCCGGTCCGCGGCGGCCTCGCAGACAAGCCCCAGGCGCAGCCCGCAGCGACGAGGCGGCGCAAGAAAGCTTCCTGAGGGGCTGCCGACTACAAAAATCCGCGCACAAGCTCGAGAAAGGCGTCGAGCCGGTCATGGTGAACCCAGTGGCCGGCGTTCTCGAATGAAATGACCTCCGCTGTGCGGAAATGGCGAGCCCTCCCATCCTTGACTGGGTCGGACGCCCAGCTCTCCTTGCCGTAGACAAGGAGAGTCGGGCAATCGATGCGCTGCCATAGCTCTTCGGTCTCGGCGGCCGTCATCTCATAGGGCGGCTCGGCCCGGACATAGTTGTCAAATTTCCAACTGTAGGTGCCGTCCTCGTTCTGATTGACCCCGTGCTGGGTGAGATGCCGCGCCTGTTCCGGCGACAAATGCCGGTTTGCTTCCTGCATGCGCTTGAAGGCGTCCTCGATCGAGGAATAGCGCCGCGGCAGGCGCCCGGAAAGCGCGCGCTGTTCGCTGATCCAATGTTGCATGCGGTCCGCCATCGGGCGTTTCGATCGCTCCTCCCGCCGCCTTGGCGATGCGCCCAACCCCTCGATCGAGATCAATCTTCTGACGTGATCGGGATAGATGCCGGCGTAGCGCAGCGTGATCATGCCGCCGAGGGAGTGCGCGATTATGCTGACCGGTGCGAGTTCCTGCTGATGGATCAGCTGGGCCAGGTCATAGATGTAACCGGCGATCGAATAATTGCCGTCGGGCGACCACTGGCTGTCCCCATGGCCGCGCAGGTCCGGCGCCAAAACATGCCAGTCCTGACGCAGCGCGTTGGCAACCCAGTCCCAGTTGCGGCAGTGGTCCCGCCCGCCATGGACTAGGAGTAGCGGAGGCTTCGCTGGATTGCCCCAATCGACATAATGCAGACGAAGCCGCTCCGAGAAATAGATCCGCGAGGTCGGGCCGGAGCTGTCGAGGTGCATTCGGGATGTTTCGTCGTCGTCAACAGGCGGGACGCGAAGCTAATGCCGGGGCGGTGTAAAGCAAAGACCCCCGTGCGCTCGGTGGCGTCAGGCGGGGGTCGCTCTTGCGAAGCTGTTCTTCGCACTCGGCGCTCTAAGCCGAGCTGTGTCTTGGACTTTCAACTTGGTTGCCGATGCCAAGCGGTCGGCAACTGCTTCTCTCCAGGTGGCGTCATGTCTGTGGCACACCCTCCCGGCTGGTTGTCGACACACATGATCTAAGGACGACTCACGGGCGCCGTCAAGGACCAAATTCGACAGTTTTTGCCAAAAGACGGGTCCGAGCGGCAGGCGCTTGAAACCGTCGGCCGCATGGTTTATTTTCCTGGCACTCTCTTATGGAGAGTGCTAATCACGCATTGAAAGCTATGAGTCCTACGGAGGAACCCCGTGAATTTTCGACCGTTGCAGGATCGCGTCCTGGTCCGCCGCATCGAGCAGGAGGAAAAGACGCAAGGCGGCATCATCATCCCCGATACCGCAAAGGAAAAGCCGATGGAGGGCGAAGTGATCGCCGCCGGGCCCGGCGCCCGGGGGGATGACGGCAAGCTCAATCCACTCGACGTCAAGGTCGGTGACCGAGTGCTCTTTGGAAAGTGGTCGGGCACCGAGATCAAGATCGATGGCGAGGACCTCGTCGTCATGAAGGAGTTCGACATCATGGGTATCGTCGCATAAGGGAGGGGTCAATGGCCGCAAAGGAAGTACGGTTTCACACCGACGCTCGCGACAGGATGCTGCGCGGCGTCGATATTCTCGCCAATGCCGTAAAAGTAACGCTGGGTCCCAAGGGCCGTAACGTCGTTCTCGACAAATCGTTCGGCGCTCCGCGCATCAGCAAGGACGGCGTCACGGTCGCCAAGGAGATCGAGCTCGCCGACAAGTTCGAGAATATGGGCGCCCAGATGGTGCGCGAAGTCGCGTCCAAGACGAGCGATCTGGCCGGCGACGGCACGACGACCGCGACCGTTCTCGCCCACACGATCGTGCGCGAAGGCGCCAGGGCGGTCGCTGCCGGCATGAACCCGATGGATCTGAAGCGCGGCATCGACCGGGCGGTCGAAGCGGTCGTCGCGGACATCGGAAAACGGTCGAAGAAAGTCTCGACAAACGACGAAATCCAGCAGGTCGGAACGGTATCCGCGAACAATGATCGTGAAATCGGCCGGATGATCGCCGAAGCGATGCAGAAGGTCGGCAACGAGGGCGTCATCACGGTCGAAGAGGCGAAATCGCTCGAAACCGAGCTCGACGTGGTCGAAGGCATGCAGTTCGACCGCGGCTACGTCAGCCCCTACTTTGTGACCAACGCCGAAAAGATGGTCGCCGAGCTCGACGACCCATACATCCTGCTCAACGAGAAGAAATTGTCGAGCCTGCAGGCGCTGCTGCCATTGCTCGAAGCTGTCGTTCAGTCCGGCAAGCCATTGCTGATCGTCGCCGAAGACGTCGAGGGTGAGGCGCTGGCGACGCTCGTCGTCAATAAGCTGCGCGGCGGGCTCAAGGTCGCCGCGGTCAAGGCGCCCGGCTTCGGCGACCGCCGCAAGGCGATGCTCGAGGACATGGCGATCCTGACCGGCGGCCAGGTGATCAGCGAAGATCTCGGCATCAAGCTCGAAAACGTCACGCTCGACATGCTGGGCAAGGCCAAGCGGATCAGGGTCGAGAAGGAAAACACGACGATCATCGACGGCGCCGGCAAGAAGGACGACATCCAGGGCCGCATCGCGCAGATCAAGGCGCAGATCGAGGAGACAACCTCCGACTACGATCGCGAAAAGCTGCAGGAGCGCTTGGCGAAGCTCGCCGGCGGTGTCGCGGTGATCCGCGTCGGCGGCGCGACCGAAGTCGAGGTCAAGGAGAGAAAGGATCGGGTCGACGACGCGACGCACGCGACGCGAGCCGCGGTCGAGGAAGGCATTGTGCCGGGCGGCGGTGTCGCGCTGCTTTATGCCGCGAAGGCGCTCGACGGGCTGACACCCGAGAACAGCGACCAGCGGGTCGGGATCAACATCGTCAAGCGCGCTCTGCAGTCGCCCGTCCGCCAAGTCGCGGAAAACGCCGGCACCGACGGTTCGATCGTCGTTGGCAAGCTGTTGGATGCGAACGACCCGAACCGCGGCTTCGACGCCCAGAGCGGCGAATATGTCGATATGGTCAAGGCCGGCATCATCGACCCGACCAAGGTGGTGCGGCTGGCTCTACAGAATGCCGCTTCGGTTGCCGGCCTCCTCGTCACGACCGAGGCGATGGTCGCCGAAAAGCCCGAGAAGAAGGCTGCGCCCGCAATGCCGCACGGCGGCGGGATGGACGGGATGGACGACTTCTAAGCCACAACTCCCGCAAAAATCAGGCCGGCATCCGCGTGGGTGCCGGCTTTTTTTCCTCCCTCGCCCCGCTTGCGGGGAGAGGGCTGGGGTGAGGGGCAGCAGGTGATGAACCGAGTGAGGGAGGAACACTGATGAGCCGGTTGTTCGGTCCGCTGCGGCAGATGGGGTTTGTGGTGCGCGACATCGACAAGGCGATGCGCCATTGGGTCGAGGTCTGCGGGATCGGACCGTGGTATATCGCCGAGAAGCTGCCGCTGCACGCCTTCTGGTACAAAGAGCAGCGCTATAACGACATTCATCTGACGATCGCGCTCGCCAATTCCGGTGACGTGCAGCTCGAGTTGATCCAGCAGCGCGGCGATACGCCGAGCATGTACCGGGATTTTCTCGCGGCCGGCCATGAGGGGCTCCAGCATTGGTCGAGCTGGCCCGAGAATTATCATGAGCTCCTCGACCGGGCGGTCAAGAACGGCTGGACGATCGGCCAGCGCGGCGAGAGTCCGCGCGGCCCGTTCATTTATTTCCTCAACGAGGGCCATCCCGGCACGGTCATCGAGATGGCCGAGCTGACGCCGACCCGGCGGCGTATCTTCGACGCGGTGCGCCACGCGGCGGTCGACTGGGACGGCCGCGACCCCATCCGCCACGATTGGCCGCACGCCTGAATTACCGCGGTAGGACCTTCGCGAGCGCCGTGTAGGCTTCCTCGTCGGTCCGGTCGTAGCGCAGCGGCGTCACGACTATCTTGCCGGCGTGCAATGCCTCGACATCGCTCTCCGCCCCCTGGTCGCGGGGCCCGCGCCGAAAGCTGATCCAATGGTAGGTCAAGGCGCGCGGGTCAGTGCGGGTCTCGACCTGCATTCCCTGGATCAGCCCGGGACCTTGGCGCGCCAGGGTCAGGGCGCCGACATCCTCTGCCGGAAGATCGGGAAAATTGACGTTGAGGCAGGTCGCGGCGCTCCACCCGATCGTCAGCAATCGGCGTACGACGCCGGCGCCGAGTGCCGCGGCGGTGTCCCAGCGGACATGCGCGCGGTCGGTCCATGCCTGGCTCAGCGCGATCGAGGGAATGCCGAGCAGCATGCCGGTCATCGCTCCGCCGACCGTACCCGAGAAGACCGTTTCCAGACCGAGATTGGCGCCGCGATTGACCCCCGACAGAAGCAGCTGCGGCGTCTCGGGCATCAGATGGCATGCACCCATGACGGCGCAATCACCGGGGGTTCCGGTGATCCCGTAGCGCCGCAGCCCTCGCTCGCTGACCCGGATCGGGTGATGCAGGCTGACCGCGTGAGAGACGCCGCTTTGGTCGTGCTCCGGCGCGACGACCCACACTTCTCGCGCGAGCTCGCCGGCGATGCGCTGAAGCACCGCCAGACCCGGCGCCTCGATGCCGTCGTCATTGGTGATCAGAATGCGTTCCAGCATAATGCGGCTCCAAAGCGCCGCCGAATAAGGTTTGGCCGATGAGCGTGCCGGAAAAATCATTCGAGCCGGGAGGGGCTTGCCCGCTCGACGGGGTGCGGGTCATCGACATGTCGCGCCTTGTCTCCGGCAACATGGTGAGCCTGCAGCTCGCCGATTTCGGGGCCGAGGTCGTGAAGATCGAGGACCCAAAGCGCGGCGACCCGCTGCGCGCCTGGCAGACCGACGGCGTCAGCGTGCATTGGAAGGTCTATTCGCGCAACAAGAAGAGCTTGGCAATGAGCCTGCGCGAGGCCCGCGCGAGTTGTTCCTCGAATTCCCCGGTACCGTCCAGGCGAGCGCACTTTGGCCGAGGTATGGCGGTCTTCGAGCCAGCCGAAGTAACCGCCGTTGTCGCGGGATTAGGTGAGAGGTTGGCTTGCGTTTGGGGTCGGTGGCATTAACACTGCTTCGGTAGTGGACGAGTTACTGACACGCTGTACTCTAGCCCGAGATGTTCGCGCGAGAGGATTGTCTCAACCTTTCCGCTCTGCGAACCCGAGAACATTGATTCGGATTCTCGATGGTTGACCTTTTCAGCTCTTTTCTCTCAAAGACGTTCCTCCGTTCCGTCTGGGAACTGGAATACCTAGCGTTCCAAGGATCGCCGGAGGAACTCGCGCTTGGCGAGCGCCTGCGCCGTTGGTCTACCCGCAAGGATCTTCGAGAAACCTCGGCAGAGGCGGCGTTCATACAGGTATTCTTTCACGATACTTGGGGTTATGAGCAAACGGGCCAGGCCAGGACCGAAGGCGGCAGCTTCAGCCTCTGGCCGAAATTTGCGATTCCAGGAGCTGGTGAGAAGGGCGGAACCGGCGCGGCGGATCTTGCAGTAGGACTGTTTGAGAGGAACCGAGGAACTCCGATTCCCCAGGTACTATGCGAGTTCAAGGACATCCGCTCCGATCTCGATGCTCCACAGAGGCGAAAGGGAAACAACAGATCCCCTGTTCGGCAATGTCTTGATTATCTGACCTACGCTCGCCGCGGCTTTTTCCCCGCCGATCCTATCCTACCGACGTGGGGGATTGTGACGGATATGAACGAGTTCCGGCTCTACTGGTTCGATAAGGGCCACCACCAATCCTTACGTTTCACGATCTTCGCCACCGACCTGCTAAAGGGAACCAGCCTCATTGCCGATACAGATGAGGCTCGCTTTGAGCGGTTCCTGTTTCGAAAGGTCTTCCACCGGGACACCCTTCTATCGACCACTGGTCGATCGCCGCTGCTGGCGCTGATCGCGCAGCAGCGTTTTAATGATAGAGCCTTAGAAAACTCCTTCTACTACGAATACCGGAAATTCCGAGAAAAGCTTTATACCGAACTGCTCGCGAGGAATGGCCCGGGAACCCAGCGCTTTCCTGGAACGAATGGGCGTCTCGTCCGCCTCGCACAGAAAATACTCGATCGTTGTATTTTCATCTTTTTCTGCGAAGACATGGGCCAGGTGCTCGCCTTTCCGCCGAAACTCTTCCAGGAATTTCTTATAGCCCGTAGCATAGACCCTTACTTTGATCCCGAAGGTGTAAATATCTGGCAGGAGATCCTCGGACTCTTCAGGGCAATGAATGAGGGCCGCGCCTTCGGCGATAAGCCGATCAATCAGTTCAACGGCGGCCTATTCGTCGAAGACGATAATCTCGAACGACTGCACGTGGCAAATTCCGTGTTTTGTCAGCATCTCCAAGGAAGCAATGAAGCAAGCCTCTACACCTACAAAGAAACGCTCCTTTACCTCTGTGCCTCCTACAACTACGCGTCCGACCTGGGACGAACTCAAGGAGCAAGGTCGTTCGATCGCGACCCGTCCAAGAGCCTTGGGCTCTACACGCTGGGCCGCATTTTCGAGCAGTCAATTACGGAACTCGAAATCCTTGAGGCCGAGGCAGATGGCCGACCGTCACTCAATAAGTTGAGCAAACGCAAGCGCGACGGCGTCTATTACACGCCCGAATGGGTGGTTGACCGGATTGTCGAGCAAACACTTGGGCCGCGCCTAGAGGAAATCAAACGCGAGTGCGGCTGGCCGGCAGACGGCGATCCAAAGCTTGAGGCGGTCGATTCGTATATTGCACGATTAAAGTCTCTGACCGTGCTCGACCCCGCCTGTGGTTCCGGCGCTTTCCTGATTACGGTTCTCCGCTATCTGCTGGAGGAGTGGCACCAGGTTCGAGCCATACGTCGACAGCTCACCAGTCCATCGCCCAGGCCGATGACGGACGACGAAGCGGAATTGATAGCGGACATCCTCAAAGCCAACATTTACGGTGTCGACATCAATCCCGCCTCGGTGGAGATCGCCCAGCTGGCGCTTTGGCTCCACACGGCGCGAGGCGACAAGCCGTTGTCCTCCCTCGACGGGAATATCCGCGAGGGCAACAGTCTGATCAGTTTCGATTTCTTCAAAGGACAAACAAAGCTCGCGCTCTACAACGATGCCGAGAAGGAGCGAGTGAACGCCTTCGATTGGGAGAACGCTTTTCCCGAAGTTTTCGAACGCGGTGGCTTTGACGCGATCGTCGGAAACCCTCCGTACGTCAAGCTGCAAAATTTCCGAACTGTACACGCCGACATGGCGGCATTTCTGAGAGACGGTCGGACCGAGATGAGGGTCAAACCGTACGCCAGCACCCAATCCGGAAATTTCGACCTTTATCTGCCATTCATCGAAAAAGGGCTATCCCTGCTGAACGAGCGCGGAAGACTCGGCTACATTGCGCCGAGCCTTTGGATAACCAATGAGTACGGGCAGGGCCTTCGGGACCTCGTTGGCGCGGGGCAGAACCTCGAACGGTGGATCGATTTCAAGTCGTATCAGGTCTTCGATGAAGCCACGAATTACACTGCACTGCAATTCTTCACAAAGAGACCTAACACGGCAATTCGTGTCGTCGAGGCACCAACTGGTGACATTCCCGATAATGTCTGGGCGGATACGGGCAGTGCGCTAGCGTATCCACAGCAGGAATTTGGCGAGCGTTGGTTGTTGCTAACTGGTGAGGAACGGGAGCTAATTGACCGGGTTTACCAACGCTGCAACCGACTCGACGACCCACCGCACACTAAGCAAATTTTCCAGGGCCTCATCACCAGTGCCGACGCGATTTATCATTTGAGGCGGCTTGCTGCGGGCCGTTTTATCTGCGCGCCAAGAGGCGATCATGCAGACCCGCCCTATGAGGTGCAAATCGAAGAGAAGTTGATGAAACCGCTTATATCGGGTGCGGAGGCGAAGCGATATGTGGTGCCCGTGACTGACACTTATCTCCTCTTTCCCTACAGGCCCTCCAAGAGCGGTGTCGCTCTGATCGAACCCGAGGTCATGGGCACCGAATACCCGAAAGCTTGGGCTTATCTAAATTCCTATAAGGACGCGCTCTCCATGCGAGAGGCGAGACGAGATCATAATGGGGACGTCATCGAGGCGCCCTTTAACGACGCGCACTGGTACCGCTTCGGTCGGCATCAGAACCTGGACAAGCAGGAAATCGTGAAGCTCGTTGTGCCTCGCCTTGTGAGCGACTTCACGTGTAACGTCGATGAGACTGGCTCCCTTTACCTCGACAACGTCGATGTAGGCGGCGTCATCATTGCGGAGGCGGAAGACCCGTTTTTCATTGCTGGAGTTCTTGAATTCTCCGATCGTCAATTTCGTGTTCAAACGGATTTCGAAGCCATTTCGCGGCGGCTATTATTCTGCGAATAAGCAATTTATCGCACCTCTCCCAATCCCACCGGCGTCACCCGACGATCATTCTGAAGTGGCTGCACGCGCGAGAGCGCTGCAAGCCGCCAACACCGCACGGCGCGATACGCTAGCGCACATCCAGCGACGGCTTTCGGCAACCCGCCACCGGAACAAACCCGAAACCTGGCTCTTCCCCGACCTCAGGGGAAAGAACGAAATCATAGCTCTAGCCCCGGCGCGCCTGGACACGTTGAAGAAGCGCGAGTGGGCCGAGCAGCGCTACAGCCGGGATCTCTCCGCCTCCCATGATGCGATCACCGCGCGGCTTCGACCCGGCTCGTCGCTGCAAGCAGGGTTCGCAGATGGAGAACTCTCGTTCTTGATCGATGGAGTACCCGTCGCTAACAGGATCTTTGTGTCAGCCGAGGAGGGCGAGTTCATACTGGCCCAATGGAAAGTTTTGGCGGCTACCTTCACGGTCACTGAAAAGACCGACGGCAAGAAGCTTGCTAATGGGTTGCGAAAGCTGACGGTGGCCGACAATATAGCTGTCGTTCAACAGATCATTGCGCTCGAACGTGAACTCTCCCGTCTGGAAGCCGACATTGCCCGGCAAGAAGTAGGGATTAACTCGCTTTGAAGTTGCCCCGGTTTCGTAGAGTGGTGTTGGACTTTGGTGATTACGGTTCTGTCGTGACCGCCTCCATCGCTGCTTCATAGGCCATTGGCGATCGGTAGCCGAGGGCTGAGTGCAGCCGCACCGGGTTGTACCAACCTTCGATGAAGCTAAAGCAGGCCATCTTGGCCTCGATCTTGGACGTGAACCGGCGTCGCTCCAGCAGTTCGCATTCGAGCGTGGCGAAGAAGCTCTCGCACATGGCATTGTCGTAGGCATCGCCGACCGATCCCATTGACGGCCGGACGCCAGCCTCCTTGCAACGTTTGCCGAACGCCAACGATGTGTATTGGCTGCCCTGGTCGCTATGATGGATGACGCCCTCCGGCCGCCGCTGGCCGATCGCCATCTCCAGCGCGTCCAGCACCAGTTCGGTCCGCAGATAGTTGGCCATTGACCAGCCGACGATCTTGCGGCTCCAGGCATCCAGAACCACTGCGAGATAGAGAAAACCGCTCGCCGTCGGCACGAAGGTGATGTCGGCAACCCAGAGCTGGTTCGGCCGGAAAGCAGTGAAATCGCGGTCTACCAAGTCGGGCGCCGGTCTGGCCTCCTTGTCCCGCCGTGTGGTAACGATCGTGCCGCGCCGGCGGCTGGCGCCAATCAACCCGGCGGCGCGCATCAGCCGGGCAATGCGTTTGCGCCCATGCTTCTCCCCTCCTGCCTGGAGCTCGGCATGCACCCGCGGCGCGCCATAGGTCTCGCGTGATCCACCATGGATCGTCCGGATCCGTTTCAGCAGCGCCGCGTCGGCGACGGCATGAGCAGACGCTGGTCGGCGCCGCCACGCATGAAAGCCAGCCTCCGACACGCCGAGCACGCGTGCCATCACGGCAACCGGAAACACCGCCTGGTGCGCGCTCATGAACTCGAAGACCCGGACGGGATCGTGCCGGTCTCGCGTGCGAACCAGGCAGCAGCTCGAGAGAGGATGTCGCGCTCCAGCCGCAGCTGCTTGTTCTCACGTCGCAACCGTGCCAGCTCGTCACGCTCTGCAGCGGTCAGCCCGCCACCCTTCTCCTCCCGGCGGCCCTCTTGCCGGTCGGCTTGCGCAACCCAGTGGCTGATAGATTGTGCGGTCGGCTCGAACTCGCGAGCAAGGTCGGCCGGATCACGTCCAGCGCGAACCAAATCGACCATCTGGCGACGAAACTCAGGTGAATAGGGCGGACGCGTCTTGGGCATCTGAAAAGCCTCCATTAAAAGCCTGACGGGCTCCACGGAAGCGGGTCAACTTCACTTGTTTATCGGCTGTACGACCTCACGGATAACGACATAGCGCTCATTCAAGCGGACAAATGGTCACGCCGTGCCCCTAACCGCGGACAAGGCATAGTCATGGCCTTAGCCAGCGCATGACTCGGAGGGGGCGACAACCGAAACGCGCTTAAGGATTTTCGGTGGCTATAGGGCAACGCTGAAATTGCCATATTCGCATGGTACTCTTGCCAAAACGGCGCTCGGAGATCGGCGCGATGATCCTCAATGAGATGTGCTTGCCTGTAAATTCATTGCAAAAACAGGAGGACCGGAGGTGCGGGGACCGGAGCCAGTGAGAGCTGTGTCTTCGTATCTGCGCCGGTTATCGTTAGCCGCCGAGTAGGCCCGCTCCCGACGCCGCCGCCCTTTGTTTCGTCAAGAGGCGGAGCTAAGGTTGAAGCGGCTCCCGCTGCCTTCAGCATAGGTCCCCGCCGATGAGCGTGCCCGAAAAATCGTTCGAGCCGGGAGCGGTCTGCCCGCTCGACGGGGTGCGGGTGATCGACATGTCGCGCCTGGTCTCCGGCAACATGGTGAGCCTGCAGCTCGCCGATTTCGGCGCGGAGGTGTTGAAGATCGAGGATCCGAAGCGCGGCGACCCGCTGCGCGCCTGGCAGACCGACGGGGTCAGCGTGCACTGGAAGGTCTATTCGCGCAACAAGAAGAGCTTGGCGATGAGCCTGCGCGAGTCGCGCGGGCGCGAGCTGTTCCTCGAACTCTTGGCCACCGCCCAGGTGCTGATCGAGAATTTCCGTCCGGGGACGCTCGAGGCGATGGGGTTCGGGCCGGAGGTTCTGCACCGGCACAACCCGCGTCTCATCATTCTGCGGGTTTCCGGCTGGGGTCAGAGCGGTCCCTACCGCGACCGGCCCGGCTTCGGCACCTTGGTCGAGAGCATGTCCGGCTACGCGTCGCGCACCGGATTTCCGGACCGCGAGCCGGCCTTGCCGCCGACGGCGCTCGCCGACATGGTCGCCGGGCTCTATGGCGCCTTTGCGGTGATGGTGGCGCTGCGCCAGGTCGAGGCGCAAGGGCGGTATCGGCCAGGTCATCGACCTGCCGTTGCTCGACCCGCTGTTCTCGTTCATCGCGACCGAAGCGGCGATCTACCGGTTGACCGGAACGGTGCGCGAGCGCACCGGCAGCCGCTCCGAGACGACCTCGCCGCGCAACGTGTTCCGCACCAAGGACGGCCGCTACATCGGCATCTCGGCCTCGATCCAGGCGATGGCCGAGCGGCTCTTCCGCGCGATCGGCCGCGAGGACATGATCACCGATCCGCGCTTCCGCACCAACAGCGACCGGGTCAGGAACGCCGAAGCCTGCGAGGCGCCGATCGTCGCCTTCATCGGCGCGCGCAGCTTGGCTGAGAACATGGAGGTGTTCGAGCGCGCCGAGGTCACCGCCGCGCCGGTCTACGACATCGACCAGTTCATGGCCGACCCGCATGTGACCGCCCGCGAGATTCTCGTCGACCTGCCGGACGCCGAGATCGGGCGATTGCCGATGCACAACGTCATCCCGCGCCTGTCTGCGACACCAGGCCGGCTGCGCCGCCCGGCACCGGCACTCGGCGAGCACACCGCCGAGATCCTGGGTTCGCTCGGCCTCGACCGCGCGGAGATCGAAGGCGCTCGCGCGCGAGGGAATCATCGGTCTCGCCGGAGGTAAATCATGACCGCCGCTGCCCTGCCGGTATGGCGCTCGCTGCTGTTCGTCCCGGTTACCGCGAAGCGCTTTGTCGACGGCGCGGCAAGGCGCGGGGCCGACGCGATCATCCTCGACCTCGAAGACAGCGTCGCCGCCTCCGAGAAGGAGCGGGCGCGCGCCCCGGTGCCGGAGGCGGCCGAGATCGTCTCGCGCGGCGGCGCCGATGTCGTGGTCCGCATCAACCGGCCATTGCGGCTTGCGGTGCGCGATATCGAGGCGGCGGTCGGCCCTGGGGTGCTGGCTTTGGCTCTGCCCAAAGTGGACAGCCCTGAGCATGTGCGGCTGCTCGCCGAGATCGTCGACGAGGTCGAAGCTGAGCACGGTATGGCGCTGGGCACGACCCGCCTCATCGCGATGGTCGAGACCGCCGCGGCCTTCTTCCGTATTGCCGAGATCGCCCGCGCTCATCCACGGCTCTGCGCCCTCAATCTCGGCGCCGAAGATTTCCGACGTGCCGGTCGTCGAGCGCGCTCGTCTGTTGCTCGAGCGCGAAACAACGATTGCCGCCCGTGAAGCCAGGATGCGGCAGAGCTCTGTCGCAGTCTCCTGAACGGCACGGCTTACCCTCACCCGCCTCGCCGCGCTCGGCACCCTCTCCCGCGGTGCGGGCGAGGGGCTACCCGCTTTCGGCTCTAAGCTCCTCTCCCGCACGGCGGGAGAGGGGGGACCAAGCCCGCCAGGGCTTGGTGGGTGAGGGTATAGCGTAGTCCCTAGCTGAAATGTTGCAGCAGCCAGCGGAGCGTTTCGTCCGGCGCTTCCTCCGGGACGTAATGGCCGCAGTCGATGGGCCCGCCGGTGACTGCGGCAGCGTAATCCCGCCAGACAGCGAGCACATCGCCGTAGACCGTGCCGGTGTGGCTCTTTGCGCCCCACAGGACGAGGAGCGGACAGCCGACCTTGTGGCCGGCCTTGCGATCGGCTTCGTCCATCTCAAAGTCGCAGGTCGGGCAGGCGCGGTAATCCTCGCAAGAGCCGCGGATCGTCTTCCAATTGAAGCAGCGGACATATTCGGCGAAAGCCTCGGGGTCGAAAAAGCCGAGCCCGATGCCGGGCTTCGACAGTTTCTTCTCCATGAACCACTGCGCCGGCACACCGGCCATCATCCGCTCGGGCATGTCGTAGGGCTGGGCCATGAACAGCCAATGCCAGGACTTCAATGCCCAGTTTTTCGAGGCGTTGGTCCAAATGTGGTAACTCGGCAGGATGTCGATGACCGCCGCCCGCCCGACGCGCTCGGGGTGGTCGAGGCACATGCGGTGCACGGTGCGGGCGCCGCGGTCGTGGCCGGCGGCGAAGAACTCGCGGTACCCGAGCTTCTCCATGATTTCGACCTGGTCCTGCGCCATCGCGCGGAACGAATAATTGATGTGGTTCTCCCCGCCTTCCTCGGGCCCGACGCTGTCGCCATAGCCGCGCAGATCGGCGGCGACGACATGGAACCGCTCGGCGAGGCGGCCGGCCACCTTATGCCAGGAGACATGGGTCAGCGGGTTGCCGTGCAGCAGTAACAATGGAGGGCCGTCGCCGCCGTGCCGCAAATGGATTCGCGCCCCGCTCGTCGCGATCTCCGTCCGGGTGAACCCCTCGAACACTCGCTACCTCCTCCACTCCTGTGCCGCAAGCAACTTGTCCTTTCTTCGCAAGCATTCGGCAAGGTAAACTCGCGGGGATACCGCGGGGAAAGGTCGCGTTTTGGGGGACCGCCGGTTCGTCGTCGAGCTAGTGAAGCCGTCGCATTACGACGACGACGGCTATGTGATCCAGTGGTGGAAATCCTGGATACCATCGAATTCGCTCGCCTGTCTTTACGGCATCGCGAGGGATCTGGCCGAACGGCGCGCGCTCGGGCCCGATGTCGCGATCGAGATCCGTGCCTATGACGAGTGCCACACCGTCCTCCCCCTGCGGCGCATCATCGGGAGGATCAAGGGCGCGGATGCCGGGCTCGTGTGTTTGGTCGGCGTGCAATCGAACCAATTCCCGCGTGCGATGGATCTGGCGGCGCGGTTTCGCGAAGCCGGCATCCAGGTGGCTGTCGGCGGGTTTCACGTGTCGGGCTGCCTGGCGATGCTGCCGGAGTTGCCGCCGGACCTCGAAGAGGCGCGCCGGCTCGGGGTGGGTCTCTTTGCCGGCGAGGCGGAAGGGCGCCTCGCCCGGGTCTTTGCCGATGCGTTAGCCGACCGGCTGCAGCCGATCTACAACCACATGGACGATCTGCCCGGGCTGCAGCAGCAGGTAACCCCGTTTCTGCCGCTCGATATCGTGCGCCGCTATGGCGAGACGATCGGCGCGTTCGATGCCGGGCGCGGCTGCCCGTTCCAGTGCAGCTTTTGCACGATCATCAATGTGCAAGGCCGCAAATCGCGCTGGCGCGACGCCGACGATGTCGAGCGTCTGGTGCGCGCCAACCTCGCGCAGGGCGTCTTCCGCTTTTTCATCACCGACGACAATTTTGCGCGCAACCGCAATTGGGAGGCAATCTTCGATCGCCTGATCGAGATGCGCGAGCGCGAAGGGCTCGGCCTGCAGTTCATCATCCAGGTCGACACGCTCTGCCACCGCATCCCGAATTTTGTCGAGAAGGCGGCGCGCGCCGGCTGCAAGCGGGTCTTTATCGGGCTCGAAAACATCAACCCCGACAATCTGCTGCAGGCCAAGAAAAAGCAGAACCGGGTGCATGAATACCGCCAGATGTTTCTCGCCTGGCGCGCCCAGCGGGTCATCACTTACGCCGGCTATATCCTCGGCTTTCCGGGCGACACGCCGGAGCGGATCGCGCGCGACATCCGCACGGTGCAGCGGGAATTGCCGGTCGACCTGCTCGAATTTTTTATTCTGACGCCACTGCCCGGCTCGGCCGACCACCAGCAGCTTCATACAGAATGGGGTGTGGATGGACCCCGACATGAACAAATACGACCTCGAGCACGTCACGACCGGCCACCCGGTGATGACCGCGGCCGAATGGCAGAAGGTCTATCGCGACGCTTGGGACCTCTACTACTCGGCCGAGCATATCGAGACGATCTTCCGCCGCGCCAAGGCATCCGGCATCAAGCCGGTGCGTCTGTTGAACCATATCCTACAATTTTACTTCACCTTCATTCAGGAAAACGTGCACCCGCTGCAAGGCGGCTATTTCCGCCGCAAATTGCGGCGAGAGCGCCGGGCCGGCCTGCCGCGCGAGAACCCACTCGTCTTCTACCCGCGCCGGGTCCGGGAAGTCCTCGAAACTCACATAAAGCTCGCCGCCTTCTACCTCTACCTGCACCGCATCCGCCGCCGCGTCGAGCGCGACGACCGTGCTTACACCGACGCGGCGTTGACCCCGCTCGCCGAGCCCACCCCTCCTTACCGCAAAACCGCGACCCTTATCGGCGCCGCCTAATTCTGTTGCTCTTTCGAGCGTGCGACGAAATTAGTTGTTGACAGCGGGAGAAAACCCGCGGGTGACAAACTGATTTAAGCGTGTTAAACTTAAAACCTTTAGGGAGGTCGGGATGGACGATGTCCATCTGAAACGCAGACTGACAGCCGTCTTGCTGGCGGATGTCGTGTGACCCGCGGCGTGCGCGACCAGCTCTTGGGCTATCCCAATCTGAGCTTTGAAGACAAGGGCGAATGTCGGGTCAAGAACATCGAACGGCCCGTTCGCGTTTATCGCGTCGAATATGATCTCGAAGCCCGGTCGAAATCGGCGGCGCGCGGCCTGGTCGCAGTAGCTCGACGCTGGTCGGATGCGGGCTTCCCGCGCAACGCGCGGGCAACCTCGCTGATCGGCGCGGCTCTCCTTGCCGTCTTGGCCATCCTCACCACAGCGTTTTCGCCCGGCTGGTTCAAAAGCCCGCCGCTGCCGCCGCGCGCATCGATCGTCGTCATGCCGTTCAACAATTTCAGCGGCGATACCGAGCAGGGCTACGTCGCCGATGCGATAACGGATGACGTAACGACGGATTTGGCTCGCCTGGAGGGGATTTTTGTGATCGCACGGGGCACCGCTTTCACGTTTAAGGGGCGATCGGTCGACGCGCGCGAGATCGGCAGAGAATGCGGTGTTCGCTACCTTTTGGAGGGCAGCATCATTCGAGCCGGGTCCAAGGTCCAGATAAATGTGCAATTGATCGATACCCAGTCAGGCGGCCATCTCTGGGCCGACCGCTTTGAAAGCGACATAACCGATTTGTTCGCGCTTCAGGCAGCGGTGACTGGGCGGATTGCGGCCTCGCTCGACATTCAGCTGGCCAAGGCAGAAGGCGAGCGCGCCATGGAGCGGACCGCCGCAAATCCCGACGCCGTCGACCTCAGATTGCGGGCCATGGCCCTTTATATCAGCGGGGTCACTCCCGAGCATTTGCTCGCCGCCCGCGGGCTGCTCGAACAATCGGTGCACCTCGACCCCAACTCAGCGGAGTCTTGGTCCTGGCTCGCTGAAATGGTCGTCACGCAGTATTTGCATCGATGGAACAACGTTGGGAGAGAAGACCTAAAAAAAGCCGATGACGCAGTAGCCAAGGCGATCGCGATAGATCCCAATATTGCCCAAGCTTATTACGACGAGGGCCTGATCCGGCGCGCAAATGGGGAGCATAACGCGGCGCTAGAGGCGTTAAGCCGCGCGGTGGAACTCAATCCCAACCTTCCGCGCGCTCTAGCCGAAAAAGCCGACGCACTGACCCTTCTCGGACGACCAGCAGAGGCGCCGCGGTTGGTGGAGAAGGCGATAAAGCTCAGCCCTCGCGACCCGGCGCTGGGTGGTTTTTTTTGGATTATCGGGAAAGCCTACTTTGTCGCCGGAGACTACCATGATGCGATTCCGTGGCTGCGGAAGTCGGTCGCGCTGCGCCCGAACGATTGGTACAACCGACTTTACCTCGTGAGCGCATACGCCATTGACCATCAAGAGGATGAGGCGAAAAAGGTTTTGCAGGAGTTCAATAATAATCGTCAATTTTCCGTCTACACGCTCGAGCGTGTAGCGTCAGAGTTCAAGGCAATTCCGAACGACAACACCGCGATTATTGCAGCCCGTCAAAAACTTCAGGAAGGCTTGCAACTCGCGGGTATGCCGGCTCGATAACGTGCAGCAACTTGGGGAGATGAACAGATGGCTCAGCAGACAGCAAACCCGGCCGACACCGCCGATGCGGTTGCGAATGCCGTCGTGACCCCGGAGGCCAGCCTCTTTATCCGCGAAATCCTCGAAAAAGCACTGACAAACCCGGTAGGGGTAGCGCCTCGCTGGGCGGCTGACGCCTGGGCATTGTTGGCCAACGTATTGCTGAACGACTATCTGAACTGGTGGAACGACGCGGGGTTAGAGGAACTCAGAAAAGCCGACGATGCCGCGCAGAATGCGCGAGCACTCAAGCCAGACGTTCCGTTTGCGCACCACGCAGTAGGCTTGGTTTACCGTGCAAGAAGACACCACAACGCAGCGCGGAAGGCCTTCAGGACGGCGAAGCGGTTAGAACTCGGGATTCGCCCGTGGCCACGCTCAGTTTGGCAATCAAAAAGCCTTTCTGAATCAATTGGACGAAGTGCAGGACCCCTTGGATAAAGCCATACAGCTCAACCCGCACCATCCGGCCCGTGGTTATTTTTATTGGGGCAAGGGTCGGGGCTACTTCCAACAGGCGGTTGGGTCCAACGCACCGGCGGATTGGGCTAACGCAGTTAAGTGGCTGCAAGAATCGGTCGATGCACTACCGACGGTTTGGTACAACCGCTGTTATCTGGCAGCCGCGCAAGATAGCGCCGGAAATAAAGCTGTGGCCCAACAGACTATACAGGACTTCATTAAAGATCCACGATTTGACCAGGCCACGTTCACGCGGATAAAGCAATTGAAGCCGGATCCGAAAGACCCGGTGCGTAGAAGAGTTCTTGATTTTGTTCAACCACTTTTGCCATAGGCACGCACTCCGGCCGTCGCTTCGAGGTGTTACAAATCTGGTTTGGGGTTCTCGGGTCCAGCTCTAAGCATATCGCTGAAGAGCCGGGCAGCGGCCGTGCCGTCGCTGATGCCGTGCCCGCGCGCGTCGAGACCGAGGAGATCCGAACATGATCAGCGCGCCGATGCTGCGGGCGCCGGCGGAAGCGGACGATTGCTACGCCTTCCTGGAGTGGCAGAGCAACGAGGTGACGCGGTCGTTGGTCGGCTTCACCGGGCTGATCACACCTGTTCCCGATAAGCTGTCGTCGGCTGAATGGGAAAGCCTCGCAGCCCGCTACGCGACGATCAAGGAATGGCAGTCGATGACCCTCGAGCTCTTTACCTCGAGCCTGAAGGGACTGGTGACGCCGGCCATCGCCGAGCTGTTTCTGCGGGAAATACCTCCCTATCTGGCTTCTTATCATCGCGATATCATCTCATCGGCCCCCATCAACACACCCGTCTTCTTTCGCACCGACGAAGCGATGCTCGGCAAGATCGTCGAGGTCCAGTCCCCCGGTTCGCTGTGGGGAACATATGAGCAGCTGCAAGACTATTATCGGGCGCACGGTTTTCCGCTGGGCGCGGATTTATCCGAGAAGTGGGCCAGAGCATTGGCCGCGGAGATAGGCAAACCGCCGGTTGTCCATCATTTCTTCAATCTTTTTTGGGCGAGCGAAAGCTACTTCGCGCAAAAGGCGAGACGATTTATCCGCTATTACGGATACGATAAGGGGGTCCGGCCCCTGGATTGCAATTTCGTGCGAGGCCATCATTACCTGATGCTGGTCGATGAAGCGCTGTTCACGCGTCGGCGCCAGGCGTGGTCGGCCGGCTCCTTGCACTATGACGTGCCGCCCATCTCGATTTACCAACAGAAAATACAGATGTGCCTGCCATTCTGGCCAGTCACTCGCCAGTTCTACAGTGATGCCGTGCGCGCGCTTTTTCCGTACACTTGTCTGGTAACGTCGGAGGGCATGGTGCTCGAAGACGGTGAAGAAATGAGCATCGCTCAATTCTGTGCGCTGCCGCGCCGTCGCCGCGAGTACTACCTGAAATATGGCGGCCCCGACATGTCGCGGAATTGGGGTGCGATGGCCGTTTATAATTTGGCGAAGCTGTCCCAGCGCGCCTGCCTCGAACTACTGGAGCGTGTAACCGGCGAGCCGGGGCATTGGATCATGCAGCGCGCTTGCCCTCAGAGCTGTGAGGTCGATTACGTGCAACGCGATCTCAGCGTTGCGCGCTTGAAAGTGCACCCAAAATACAGCTGCTTTTACGGGCCAAACGGCTTGTTAGGCGTGCTGAACATGTATGAGACCTTTTACAAAGTCCATGGCAGCACCGAGACGATCATGACCGTGGCAACGCCTGTGGAGCGAGATTTGAGTGGTTGGACAAGGTCCTGAGTAGCCAACGCTGGGCGGTATTGCCGGCTGTTACACGATTACGCCCGACATAGCGGCGCGATCACCAAGCGCCGCGCATCTATGGAGGACAAGGTGAAAGGTACGCACCCGGAACGGGCCGCTCTCGGCACTGCTGCCGTACCGGCTGTTTTGGCAACGTTGAAAAATGGTGTTGCGACAATGAGCGGTGCAAGGGACCGTTCAGACGCCGCATTTTCGATCGAAGAGATCATGGCATGCGCGCGGGAGGTTTATGCCTCCGCTTGTACTCCCGCCAATACGATGCTGATTACCCAGGCCGTAGAACATGTTCTACGCGAACCTATCCACGCGAAGGATCCTGAGATTTGGGCATTCTATGCTAATGTACAGTGCTGCGATTATCTGAACCGATGGAACGGCGCCGATACGGCGGAATTGGCAGCGGCGGAGCGTGCCGTAGAGACCGCGCTGCGCCTAGATCCGAACCATCGACGGGCGGTCTACGTCAGCGCCTTTCTGCATCGCGCGCGGGGCAAGCACGCTGAAATCCTTGGCCGCATTTGAGCGAGTCATCGTGCTTAAACCCAAGGCCGCCGACCGAATGATTGCGGAAGCCTATGCCCAATCGGGTGCGCAATGGATGTATCTCGGTAAACCAGAAAGAACCCGCGAGTTGGTCGACAAGGCCATTGCAATTACTCCGCCCGACTCGCCGGCAATGGGAGTATTCTGTTGGATCGCCGGTCGCGTGCCGTTTATCCAGGGTGATTACACCGACGCGATCGATTGGCTGAAGCGCTCGATCGCGATACGCACCAATTTCTGGTACACGCGCGCGTGGTTGATCGCCGCTTATGCGCTAAATCATCAAACTGAGGCGGCGCGCCAGGCTTTGATCCAGTTCAAAGCGTTGTTTCCGCAGCTGAATTCGATCGCTGCGGTCGTAGATGCTGAAGGCAGCATTCTGCATTGCCACACCTTGTTGATCGAAGCGCGGCAAAGGGTGCATGAGGGGTTGATGCTTGCGGGTCTGCCAACCGGAGAGACATCTCAGCGCTGAAACGTTCGCTCATCTAACCTCCGGCCGAGGCACCTCGAAGCAAACCATCACCCACAGACCTCGTCCCGGCCCACGAGGTTCTCAACCTCTCGGGCTGCCGAGCGCCCCAAGGTGTTCCGCTTTTTATCACCCCCGACAATTTTGGGCGCAACCGCAACTGCGAGGCAATTTTCGATCGCCTGATCGAGATGCGCGGGCGCGAAGGGCTCGGCCTGCAGTTCATTATCCAGGTCGATACGCTCTGCCACCGCATCCCCAATTTTGTCGAGAAGGCGGCGCGCGCCGGCTGCAAGCGGGTCTTCATAGGGCTCGAAAACATCAACCCCGACAATTGCTACAGGCAAAGAAAAAGCAGAACCGCGTGCACGAATACCGCCAGATGTTTCTCGCCTGGCGCGCCCAGCGGGTCATCACTTACGCCGGCTATATCCTCGGCTTTCCCGGCGACACGCCGGAGCGGATCGCGCACGACATCCGCGCCGTGCAGCGAGAATTGCCGGTCGACCTGCTCGAATTTTTTATTCTGACGCCACTACCCGGCTCGGCCGACCACCAGCAGCTTCATAAGAATGGGGTGTGGATGGACCCCGACATGAACAAATACGACCTCGAGCACGTCACGACCGGCCACCCGGTGATGACCGCGGCCGAATGGCAGAAAGTCTATCGCGACGCTTGGGACCTCTACTACTCGGCCGAGCATATCGAGACTATCTTCCGCCGCGCCAAGGCATCCGGCATCAAGCCGGTGCGTCTGTTGAACCATATCCTACAATTTTACTTCACCTTCATTCAGGAAAACGTGCACCCCCTGCAAGGCGGCTATTTCCGCCGCAAATTGCGGCGAGAGCGCCGGGCCGGCCTGCCGCGCGAAAACCCACTCGTCTTCTACCCGCGCCGGGTCCGGGAAGTCCTCGAAACTCACATAAAGCTCGCCGCCTTCTACCTCTACCTGCACCGCATCCGCCGCCGCGTCGAGCGCGACCCGAGCCCGTACATCGACCGGGCGCTGGCGCCGGTCGATACGCAACGTGTAATCCCCGGTGCTCCGCGCGGCGACAAGAACGCAATTGCCGGCGTGGCCGCATGATCGCACCGAGGAAAGGGCCTCCATGGCGGGCGTCGGAATTGTCGGGCTTCGGTCATGACGCCTTTGGGATGAGCAGGATGTTCTCGGCACAAAGTCTGGCGATCGTCGCCGCGTCGATGCCGATTTCGGCGAGAATTGCGGCTCCGTGCTCGCCGATGCGCGGGGCGGGCGGCAACGCGGCGTCGACCGCGAGCGGAATCCCCGGTGTTCGCGGGGTCGGAAATTGCCCCATCTCCGGCTGCTCGACATGGATGGCACCCCCCGTCGCGACGATGTGAGGGTCGGCGAGCCAGTCGTCGAAGCCGTTGACGCGGTCGGCCAAAATGTCGGCGGCGCGCAGCCGCGCGAGCCAGTGCTCGGTCGTCTCGGTCGCGATGATCCGGCCGACGATATCGCCGAGTACGGGAGCGTGCGCGGCGCGTGCGGCGAAATCGGCAAAGCGCGGGTCGTCGGACAGATCCGGCCGGCCCAGCGCGCCGGTCAGCCGGACATATTGCTCCTCGCGCACCAGCGCCACCATGATCCAGCCGTTACGGGTCCGGTAGGCGCCGGTGGGCACGTTCAGCTGCCGCGGCGCACCACCTTCCAGTACATGTTCGGCGAGCTTGTGACCAAGGATCGCCGCCGCGCATTGCGCCAGGCTGACCTCGATCCGCTGTCCCTCGCCGCGGCGCTCGCGCGCATAAAGCGCAACCCCCAGCGCCTGCGCCGCATAGAGGCCGGTCAGGGTGTCCACGATGATTGCCCCGACCCGATGCGGCGTCCCGTCATTGCCGAGATTGACCGACATCAGCCCGGAAAAGGCCTGCGCGACGGAATCGGTGCAGGGCAGGCCGACATAGGGGCCTTCCTGGCCAAAGCCGCTGACCGAGACATAGAGAAGCCGCGGGTTGCGCGGCCGCAGCTCGTCATATCCGAGCCCGAGCCGGGCGGCGACACCAGGGCGGAACCCCTCGATCATGACATCGGCACGGGCCGCGAGAGAGGACGCAATCTCGCGTCCCGCGCGGGCCTTCAGGTCGAGGGCCAGGCTGCGCTTGCCGCGGTTGTAATGGGCCGACATCGCGGTATGGTCGCCGTACCGCATTCCCAACCCGCGCGACCAGTCCCCGGCGAGCGGCTCGAGTTTGATGACCTCGGCCCCGTGCATCGCCAGCAGCATCGCGCAATAGGGGGCGGCGACACCTTGACCCAGATCCAGCACACGCAGACCTGCATAGGCGCCTTGGGTGCTCATCTCCGACCTCATTTCGCGCTCATCGATACCGGCTATACTATCATGCGCCGATGAAACACGCTGGCGCGCCACGCTTCGAGGCTCTGAGCGATTTGCTGGAGAGCCTGAGAAGCCGGACCGCTCTCACCGAGCGGCGGCCGGGGATATTCTATGTCAGGGGAAAGGCATCTTTGCATTTCCATGAGGACCCCGCCGGACTTTTCGCCGATCTGCGGCTCGGCAGCGAATGGCAGCGCTTCCCGGTGAACAGCCCCGACGAACGCGCCGAGCTTCTCGCCGTCATCGATCGGACCCAATTCCGCTAAGTGCTCAAGACCCGTCGGGTCGTCCTCGAAGACCGGCATGAGGCGCCGATCGCCGGCGATCGCGTCCGGCGCGGTTATCTCGGTATGTGAGGCCGCTATGGCTCCTCCGGCAGCGGTATGAACTCCGTTTCGCCCGGCACCATCGCGAAGCGGCCTTCCCTCCAATCGGCTTTCGCCTGTTCGATACGCTGGGCGGAACTCGAGACGAAATTCCACCAAACGTGACGCGGCCCGTCGAGCGGCTCGCCGCCGAGCAGGAGAAGCCGAGCCCGCTCAATTGCGTTCACCGTAATCACGCCGCTTTGCTGAAGCACCAGCATTCGACCGGCATCGAAGGCATCGCCGGCGATCTCGATGCGGCCTTCGGCGATGTAGATGGCCCGCTCCTTATATCCGCTCGGAACCTCCAGCCAGGCGCCTGCTGTGAGCGCCGCGTCGGCGTACAGCGTGTCCGAGAAAACGGCGAGCGGCGAGCGCACGCCATAGAGCTCTCCAGCGATCACTCGGACGCGTTTGCCTTCGCCATCGAGCACCGGCAGCTCGTTCTCGCTATGATGCACGAAAGAGGCCTCGATCTCTTCTCGGTTGCTCGGCAGACCGATCCAGGTCTGGATGCCGAAGAGCCGCGTGCCGCCGGCTCGCAACTCTGGCGGGGTGCGCTCGGAATGCACGATGCCGCGCCCCGCGGTCATCCAGTTGACCTCGCCCGGGCGGATCGGCTGGACCGTTCCCAGACTGTCGCGATGGAGGATCTCACCATCGAACAGGTAGGTGACGGTGGCGAGGCCGATATGCGGATGCGGGCGAACGTCAAGACCTGTTCCAGCCCGCAATACGGCCGGACCCATCTGATCGAAGAACACGAAGGGCCCCACAGTTCGGCATTGGGGCGAAGGAAGAACGCGACGAACCTCGAACCCGTCACCAAGATCGCGGGTTCGCGGCACGATGACTGTCTCAAAAGTTGAGCTCATGGTTCACTCCGTTGTTCCGGTCCGACCTCGAAATATTCTAAGATGGCCTGATGGGTTCGTTTTGGGAGGTAGTCATGCCTGCAATCAAAGCCTTCGACCTCGCTTATGGGCGGCTGCGCTCGCCCGATCTCGACAAACAAGAGGAGTTCCTGACCGATTTCGGCATGGTCCGCGCCGACCGGACGAGGAACGCTCTTTACATGCGCGGCACCGATGCGCCGCATCACATTCATGTCACCGAATTGGGCGAGCTGCGCTATCTCGGGATCGCCGTCCACGCGGCCAGCATGGAGGATCTGGATAAGATCTCTCGAGTTGAGGGCGCCTCGCCGATCGAGGACATCGACGAGCCGGGCGGCGGCAAGCGGGTGCGCCTAACCGACCCCGACGGCTACCAGGTCGAGGTCGTCTATGGCATGGAAATGCTGGATCCGATCCGCGTTAAGCGTCCGGCGGTGAATTCCGGCGACGACAAATACCGCCGCAAGGGCGAATTGTTCCGTGTCGAGCGCGGCCCCTCACACATCAAGCGGTTCGGCCATTTCGTCGTCATGACCAAGAATTTCGACAAGACGCTCGGCTGGTACCGCGAAATGCTCGGCTTCCGCTGCTCCGACGAGTTTTATGCCGGGGAGAAGACCAATATCGTCGGCTCGTTCAACCGCCTCGACCGCGGTGACGACTATGTCGACCACCACGCCTTCTTCTGCATCCGCGGCGACAAGAGCGGGCTCAACCACCTATCCTTCGAGGCCGCCGATATTGACGATGTGATGGTCGGGAACGAGCATCTGCAGAAGAAGGGCTACCAGCATATGTGGGGCATTGGCCGCCATCTGATCGGCAGCCAGCTATTCGATTACTGGGCCGATCCGTGGGGCCGCGTGCACGAGCACTGGGCCGACACCGACGTGCTGAACGCCCACACCCCGCCGAACCTTCTGGAACGCGGCGAAGGCACCGGCGGACCCTGGGGCCAGCCGATACCGCAGATCTTCATGGGCCACGCCTCGCCCTGATTGATTGCTGCGCAGAGACGATACGTAGCCCCTCTCCCGCACTGCGGGAGAGGGTACCGAGCGCAGCGAGGCGGCGTGAGGGTCTCCGCCCCCTAGGCCCTCACCCTCCCAGCCCCCGTGGGCTGGGCCCCTCCCTCTCCCGCGATGCGGGAGAGGGGCTAAACGCGGGTATTATCAATCGGGTATCCACGGATGGCGCTTAAGCGCGCGCCGGCTGCTCGGTGAGTTCGCGGCCCAGCGCCGACAACGCCATCGCCACAATGTGGCGGGCATTGAGCCCGGCGTGGTCGTACTGCGCCTGCGGCGAGTCGTGGTCGAGGAAGACATCGGGCAGCACCATTGTGCGGATCTTCAGCCCGTGGTCCAGCATCCCGGTCATCGCGAGGTGGTGCAGCACGTGGCTGCCGAACCCGCCGATCGCCCCCTCCTCGACCGTGATCACGACCTCGTGTTCGCGAGCCAGGCGATTGATCAGATCGGTGTCGAGGGGTTTGGCAAAACGCGCATCGGCGACCGTCGTCGACAGCCCATATGTGCCGAGTTCCTGTGCCGCCTTCATGCATTCCGTTAGGCGCCCACCCAGGCTCAACAACGCTATTTTAGTGCCCTGGCGCATGATGCGGCCGCGACCGATCTCGAGCGGCACACCCCGTTCCGGCAGCGGTACCCCGATGCCGTCGCCGCGCGGGTAGCGCACCGCCGAGGGTGCGTCGTCGATCGCCGCACAGGTCGCCACCATGTGGAAGAGATCCGCCTCGTCGCCTGCTGCCATGATGATGAAACCGGGTAGGCAGCCGAGATAGGTTACGTCGAACGAGCCCGCATGGGTCTGGCCGTCATTGCCGACCAGACCGGCGCGGTCGATGGCGAACCGCACCGGCAGTTTCTGGATCGCGACGTCGTGCACGACTTGGTCGTAGGCGCGCTGCAGGAAGGTGGAATAAATCGTAGCGAACGGCTTCATGCCCTCGGCGGCAAGGCCGGCGGCGAACGTCACCGCGTGCTGCTCGGCGATGCCGACATCGAAGCACCGCTTCGGGAATTTGTCGCCGAACAGGTTGAGCCCGGTACCCGACGGCATCGCCGCTGTGATCGCGACGATACGGTCGTCGGCCTCGGCCTCCCTGATCAGCGACTTGGCGAAAACGCTGGTGTAGGAGGGCGCGGTGGATTTGGACTTAACCTGAGTGCCGGTCACGACGTCGAACTTGGCGACGCTGTGCCACTTGTCCTCGGCCTGCTCGGCCGACAGATAGCCGTGGCCCTTCTCGGTCACGGCGTGGATCAGGACTGGTCCCGGTTCCTTGCTGTCGCGGACGTTCTTCAGCACCGGCAATAGATGATCGATATTGTGACCATCGATCGGGCCGACATAGTAAAAACCGAGCTCCTCGAACAATGTCCCGCCGGTGACAAAGCCGCGGGCGTATTCTTCGGCTCGGCGCGCCGCATCTTCGAGCGGCTTCGGGAAGTGGCGCACGACCTCCTTGGCGATGTGGCGCAACGACATGAAGGATTTCGAAGACAGGAGGCGCGATAGATAGGCGCTCATCGCGCCTACCGCCGGCGCGATTGACATGTCATTGTCGTTGAGAATGACGATCAGCCGCGAATCCATCGCCCCAGCGTTGTTCATCGCCTCGTAGGCCATCCCGCCGCTCATCGCGCTGTCGCCGATCACAGCGATGACGTTGCGCTGCTCGCCGCGGAAGTCGCGGGCGACGGCCATGCCGAGCGCGGAGGAAATCGAGGTCGAAGCGTGCGCGGCGCCGAACGGGTCGTATTCACTCTCCGAGCGTTTCGTGAAACCCGAAAGCCCGCCGCCCTGCCGGATCGTGCGGATACGATCGCGCCGGCCCGTAAGGATTTTGTGCGGATATGCCTGATGACCGACGTCCCAAATGAGCCGGTCATGCGGCGTGTCGAAGACGTATTGCAGCGCCACGGTCAGCTCGACGACGCCGAGGCTGGCGCCGAAATGACCGCCGGTGATCGAAACCGCATCGATCAGCTCGGCGCGCAACTCATCGGCGAGCTGCCGCAGATCTTCTTCCCGCAGCTTGCGCAGATCGGCCGGAACATTGATCTGGTCGAGCAACGGCGTCCGATTGGAAATCGGGCGGGTTGGTTTTGAATCCAATTCTGCGCTCCTCACGTACGGCGGGTGATCACGAATCGCGCCGCCTCTCGTAAAAGTTCCGCTCTTTGTTCGAACAAATCAAGGTGCGCTACCGCTTGGTTAATCAGCAGCTCAGCCTGAGATCGGGCGCGCTCCGCCCCGAGTATCGAGACGAAAGTGGCCTTTCCGGCCGCGGCGTCCGCGCCGACGGGCTTCCCAGTCTCGGCCGCGGAGCCTTCGACATCAAGAAGATCGTCGGCGATTTGGAAGGCGAGCCCCAGATCGTGGGCATAGCCGCGCAGCGCAATTCGGGCCTCACCGGGCGCCTTAGCGAGAATCGCTCCGGACTCGCACGAGAAGGCGATCAACGCGCCGGTCTTCATTCGTTGCAGTCGGGTGATCGCGCCGATGTCCAAGCTCTGGTGCTCGGCGATCAGATCGATCATCTGACCGCCGACCATACCGGCCGCACCGGCGGCGGCAGCGAGTTCTGACACGAGTTCGCACCGCACTGCAGGATCGCCGTGAGTGTCCGGGATGGGCCAGCACTCCGAAGGCCGCGGTCAACAGACCGTCTCCGGCGAGAACCGCCGTCGCCTCGTCGAATTGCTTGTGGCAGGTCGCACGCCCACGGCGCAGATCGCTATTGTCCATCGCCGGCAGATCGTCATGAACAAGGGAATAAGTGTGGACCATCTCGATCGCTGCAGCTACCTGCAAGGCGCAGCGGCGGGCGACCCCAAAAAGCCCCGCGCTCGCCAGGACCAGAAAAGGGCCGCAACCGTTTCCCCGGCGCCAGGGCCGAATAGCGCATCGCGTCATAAACCCTCGCCTCGAGACCGGGGGGCACGACCAGCAGCCGCTCCAACGCGGCGCCTGTGAGCTTGGCGGCCTCATCCAGAGCGCTCGAAAAAGAAATCCGTTCGGACCACGTCGTTTCAGTCAAGTTTGGCGGGCTCCGCGCCGATGGCGCCCTCGGGACCAATAACGATTCGATCTACCCTTTGCTGCGCTTCGGCCAACTTTCTTTCGCAATGGCGCTTCAGTTGAGCTCCGCGCTCATAGGACATTATTGCTTCGTCCAGCTTGACCTGGCCGCCTTCGAGCCGGCGCACAATCTGCTCGAGTTCGGCAACCGCATCCTCGAAATTCATCGCGGCGATATCGGGGGGAACGCCATCGGGGGGAACGCCATCGGGGGGAACGCCATCGGGGGGAACGCCATCGGGGGGAACGCCTGAGTCGACCATCTGCTTTCTTCTTTAACAAAAAACGCGAGGATGGTTCTGCGATTTAGCGGATGACGAGAGCGCGAAATAAGGCGGTTGTTGCCGAATTACAACAACGGGAAGGGGCGATCCATCACGCCGACATCAGGACACGGATATGCGCCGCGGCGCTGGCCGCCAGCGCCGAGAGGTCGTAACCGCCTTCGAGGGTCGCGACCAAGCGACCTTTGGCATGACGATAGGCGATTTCGAGCAGCTTCTCGGTGACCCAGGTATAGTCTGCCTCCTCCAGCATCAGCTGGGCCAGAGGATCGCTCCGGTGGGCATCGAAACCCGCCGAAACTATGATCAGTTCGGGCCGGAAGGCATCGAGCGCCGGCAGGATCCGCTGGGTCACTCCGAATCGGAATTGACTCGAGCCGGACATCGGGCGCAGCGGCACGTTTACTATGTTGCCGACCCCGGTCTCGCTCGCCGCGCCGGTTCCGGGATATAGTGGATATTGATGCGTCGAGGCGTAGAACAGGCGGCCGTCCGCCTCGAAGGCCGCCTGCGTGCCGTTGCCGTGATGGACGTCGAAATCGACGACGGCAACGCGGGCAAGGCCGTGCACCTCGCGCGCCCGCAGGGCGCCGATCGCGGCATTGTTGAAGAGACAGAACCCCATCGCCCGTTGCGGCTCGGCATGATGGCCGGGCGGGCGGACCGCGCAAAATGCGTTCTCGGCCTCTTTTGCCACGACCGCATCGACCGCGGCGACGACCGCGCCGGCGGCGCGCAATGCCGCTTCGCCCGAGGCCGGTGACAACACCGTGTCGGCATCGATCCCGACATGGCCGGTTTTGGGGACCGCTCCGAGAATACCCTCGACGTGCCGCCGGGGGTGGACACGCAACAGATCCTCACGCGCTGCCTGCGGCGCTTCGCGGCGCTCCAGCCGGGCGAATTCCGGATCGTCGAGCGCCGCCACCACCGCCCGCAACCGGGCCGGCGATTCCGGGTGATGCCGGCCGGGGTCGTGGTCGAGACAGGCCGGGTGGGTATAAAGAAACGTTGTCATCGCAGAATCCTCGCAGCCGGGTCGAGTATCGCACACCCGCTTTGATGATAACTACAGACCTGGCGCGCCCGCTCCCTAACGACGGCTGAAGGCATGAAGGGCGAGCGCCGCCCAGCCGACGAGCAAACCTGCGCCACCGAACGGCGTAATCATACCGAGCCATTCGCGCCCGCTCAGCGCCAGCGCAAAGAGGCTGAGGCTGAACAACAGCATGCCGGCGGCAAAGCTCCAGCCCGCGGCGGTCAGCGCCAGCCCGAGCTGGCTGCGGGATTGCGCCATCGCAGTCACGGCAATCAGCGCTGCGGCGTGCACCATGCCGTAGAGGGCGCCCGTCCGCAGCAATTCGGCGGCTCGTTCGCCGGCCGGCAAGTGCGCCGCCGCGGCGCCTGCTGCTACCGACAGGAACCCGCCGAGCGCCGCGGCGACGAGCCACGCCCGGATCATTGCTGCGCCGCCTTTTCGCGCAGGGCGGCGTTATAAACGGCGAGGGTCTCGCGGGCGATGATATCCTCGGCGAACTCGCGCTCGACCAAGGCGCGTCCGGCGCATCCCATCGCTTTGCGGCGCGCGGGATCGCCGGTGAGCGCGGCGATGGCGGCCGCCAATCCGTCGACGTCGCGCGGCGGCACCAGAAGTCCGGTCTCGCCGGCGCGCACGACCTCGCGGCAGCCGGGTACATCGCTGGCGACAATAGGACGTGCACAGGCAGCCGCCTCGAGCAGCGCCTTTGGCACGCCTTCGCCATAGGTCGAAGGCAGCACGGCGATCGCCGCCCGGCGCCACACGGTGCGGACATCGGCGACCGGGCCGAGCCAAGCAACGCCGGGGTCGGCGGTCAGCGAAACCAGTGATTCCGCACTCAACGAGCCACGGTTGTCAGGATCGGTCGGTCCCGCCATCAGCAGTTCGACTGGCAGGCCGCGCCCACGGAGAAGTTGGATTGCGGCGACGGCGTCGAGCACGCCTTTGTCGCGCAGCATACGCGAGACGAGCGCGATCGTCACGGTCGTGGCTTCAGGATCGGGTAGCGGGCGAAAGTGGTTACAGTCGACGCCAGACCCCCTGATCAACGTGATGCGGTGCGGGGCAATCCCGAGTGCTGTCAGGGCGTCGCGGTCCTCCGGGTTCTGCACAATGACCCAACCCCGTCCTCTACCCGCAACACGCAGCGCGATGCCCAGCGACGGCCGCCGCAATCTCGCGACAAAGCTCGCGGCCGAGAAACGGGAACCCAGACCCATTATCGAATCGATCGCCACCGGAGCACCTTCCGGGGTCGGGAAGGCGCGGCGCAGCGCGATGCCGCCGAACAGCACCGATTTCAGCGCGATGTGATGGACAAGGTCGGGCTGCTCGGCGCGATAGAGCCCGGCGATTTCGGAAATTGCCCGTCGGGCGCCCACCAGCCCGTCCCCGCGCCGCCGCCAGCCGATCGGGCGCAAGCCGAAACCCTCGTCGCAAATCCGATCGCCATGCGCGCGCACGCGTGTCGCGACCACGACATCGAAACCGGCCGCCCGGGCGGCGCGCGCTGCGGGGAGACGGTGCGAGCAGAAGTACCAATCCTCTGTGACGAGAAACAGGAGCTTTGGCCGCCGCACCGCGGCGGGCGCCGCGGGCCCTGGCGGCAGGCTCAGCGATTCTGTGATAACGGAGAGGGCCACGTCGAAACACGCGAGGGTCGGGTCGGCATCAGGATCTCTCTAATGCATCTGGGTTGGGATCGGTTGGATTATCGGCGAGGCGATCGCGCCGAGGGTGGCGCTTGACACGAATCCTGGTGACCGGTGCAACCGGCTTTATCGGCCGCACGCTGTGCGTAAGCCTCGCCGAGCGCGGCCATACCGTGCTCGGGCTGTCCCGGCGTCCAGCGGAACCCATCCGGGGCGTCGCACTTCGCCAGATCGGAGATATCGGCGCCACGACCGACTGGTCGGGGCATCTCGACGGTATCGACATCGTTGTGCATCTGGCCAGCCGCGCCCACCCTTCGGGAGGGGAGGGAGCAGATCAAAGCGAGGCGGAGGCCGCGCGGGTCCTGGCACACTCTGCAGCAAAAGTCAGGGTGCGCCGGCTGATCCATATGAGTTCGGTCCGCGCGATGAGCGAGGCCACGCCGCCGGGAGCGCCGCTTCGCGAGAGCGACCCGCCGCGCCCCAGCGATCCTTATGGCCGCGGCAAACTCGCGATCGAGCGCGCCCTGCAAACTGCGGCGCGGGAAACCGGGATCGAGATCGTCATTCTGCGCCCGCCGCTGGTCTACGGTCCCGGCGTGAAGGCAAATTTCCGGGCACTGATGCGCCTCGTCGCGAGCGGGCTGCCGCTGCCTCTCGCCGGGATCGACAATCGCCGCAGCCTGATCTTCATCGACAATCTCGTCGATCTCGTTGGTCGCGCTTGCCTGCATCCTGGCGCGGCCGGGCGGGTGCTGCTGGCGCGGGACGCGGCTGACCTGTCGACACCCGAGCTGATCCGGATCCTCGTCGCCGGGCTGGGGAGGCCGGCCCGGCTCTTTGCTGTACCGCAACCCGCTTTGGCCGCGCTTTGCCGAGTTCCGACGGTAGGTCCATTGCTCGCCCGGCTGACCCTTTCGCTGCAGGTCGATGATGCGGAGACGCGCGCCGCGCTCGATTGGCGGCCCCAAATTCCGCCCGAAATCGGGCTGGCCGCGACGGCAAGTGCCTTTCGCGCCCGGCCGTAACGAGAACCCGCCCAGTGCCGCGGTGTTCTCTATGCGAACCTCAGGAATGAGCCCGCCCGATGCCCGCCATCACCGAAGACACCAGATTGATCCAACACGCGCTCGCCTATGCGATCGAGCTTTACCGAGAGTTGAGCGAAGAGAATGGCGCGCCCAGCCTCGGCACGCAGAACCAGGTGGTGGATTTCATTCTCTCCGACCCGGAGCTGCGCGCGGCGGTTTCGCGATGGGGTCGGCTCGTCGACATTGGTGAGGCGACGACCGCGCCGCCGCAGCGGTTGCCGTGCGACGCCGCCTACCGGCGGATCAGGGGTTATCTTCAATCGATCATGGATCAGCCGGTTTTCACTCGGCCCGGACAGGAGCCCCCTGATCGGCGCTGATTTTGTTTTGCCGGCGCGCTATATCGGACGAAATGTTATCGAGTGGAGAGACGGCCGTGCCGAGCTTCGACATCGTTTCGCGGATCGAGCTTGCCGAAGTCGACAACGCCCTCGCGGGAATAACGCGCGAGATTGGGACGCGCTTCGACTTCAAGGGCAGCAAATGCAAGGTCGAGCGTCAGGAGGGAGTGCTCAACGTCGTCGCCGACGACGAGCTCAAGCTGAAGCAGATGCACGAGTTGTTGAAGGTGCATCTGACGCGCCGGAAAGTCGACCCTGCGGCTTTGGACTATAAGGCGCCGGAGAAGGCGTCGGGCAATACGCTGAAGCAGACGATTGTGCTGCGGCAAGGCGTCGACGCTGATCTTGCCAGACAGCTGATCCGCGAGATCAAGGACAGCAAGCTGAAGGTGCAGGTGTCGATCCAGGGCGACGAGCTGCGCGTCACCGGCAAGAAGCGCGACGATTTGCAGGCGGCGATCGCCGTGGCGCGCGGCATGAAGATCGAGCAGCCCCTGCAATACGTCAACTTCCGCGACTAGCAGCCGCCGGCCCGCCGGTTGTCTCGATCGACGCCCCGGGTTAGCTTCTTCGCATCGAGCGAGAGGTAGAAATCCGATGCGGCTGGGTTTTATCGGCACCGGGACGATGGGTGCGCCGATGGCCGGGTGTCTGATCGATGCCGGCTACCAGCTGACGGTCTACGATGTCAGGTCCGATGCGACCGCCGCGCTTTGTGCCCGCGGCGCACACTCGGCGGAAGATCCGGCTGGTGTTGCCCGCGGAAGTGAAGTCGTGTTCACCTCGCTACCCGGCCCCGCGGAGATGGAGCATGCCGCGCTCGACCCGGTGAACGGGATTCTCACAGCGTTGCAACAGGGCGGCGCCTATATCGACATGACCACGAATGCGCCGGCGGTGGCGCGACGCGTCGCTGAGGCTTGCCGGGCGCGTGGCGTCGATATGCTCGACGCTCCGGTGAGCGGGCGTCCTCCGACAATGACGGCCATGGTCGGCGGTGACGAAGCGGTGTTCGCTCGCTGCCGGCCGCTGCTCGCGGCGATGGCCGGGAACATCTTTTATGTCGGCGGGCCGGGCGCCGGCTGCGCCGCCAAGCTGGTCACTCAGTATCTCGGCTATACCAACTTCATCGCGGCGCTCGAGGGCATGCTGATTGGCGCCAAAGCGGGGATCGATCTCGGCGTGCTGGCGCAGATCGTACCGGTGAGCGCGGGGGCCAGCAGGACCTTCGACAACATCCCGCGCTCGGTATTGCCTGGCTCGTTCACTGCCGGCGGAACGCTGGACATTGTCGCGAAGGATCTCCAGCTCGCTTGCGAACTGGCGCGTGAAGTCGGGGCGCCCGCCCATTTGGGTCTCCTCGCGCATGACGTGCTGCGCCGCGCGCAGGCGCAGGGCTGGGGGCAGGAAGGTTTTCCGGTCGCCGCGCGGATCCTCGAGGCAATGGCCGGCGCCGAGCTCCGCGCGCCGGTTGGGGACGTGGCCGGCTATCAAACCGAAGACCCCAGACGCGGAAGAACCTAGGAGAGCGGCGATGGCGACTGCACGGGCACAAGGGTATCGCAAGGGTCTCGTGGATGTCGCAGCCGGGCAGATCAGCCGCGAGATCTTTGTCAACGACGAGATCTACCGCGAGGAGCTGGAGCGGGTATTCGCGCGCTCCTGGCTCTTTGTCGGGCATGAGAGCCAGATCCCGAACCCCGGCGATTTCTTTGTGTCGTCGATGGGCGAAGAGTTGGTGATCCTGTGCCGCGACCGGGCAGGTCAGATCAACGTTTTCCTCAATTCCTGCCGCCACCGCGGCATGAAGGTGTGCCGCTATGACGAGGGCAACACCGCTGTCTTCACCTGCCCCTATCACGGCTGGAGCTATTCGACCAACGGCCGGCTCGTCGGCGTCCCCTATTTCCGCGAGGCCTATCGCTCACAGCTCGACCGGTCGCAATGGGGCCTCGTCGAGGTCGCGCAATCGTGCAACTACAAGGGCTCGATCTGGGCGACCTGGGATCCCGCGGCGCCGCCCTTCCGCGAATATCTCGGCGAGTTCGCGACGTTTCTGGATCTGATCCTCGACGGCTGGGATGGGCGCGAGGGTCAAGCCGAGGTGTTGTGCGGGGTTCAGAAATGGCTGATCCCGTGCAACTGGAAATTCCCGGCGGAAAACTTCAGCGGCGATGCCTACCATAATATCAGCCACCGCTCGGTCGATCTCGTCGGGATCGGGCCGAGCGGGCAGAGCCGGCGGGACATGCCGGAGCGGATGATCAGCCGCCGGCTGCATGTCTGCATCCCCGACCGCGGCCACCAGACGATCGTCTATGTCTTGCCGAAGGACCAGCCGACGCCTCCCGCCTATCAGAACTCGCCGGAAGTCGCCGAGTATTTCCGGCACTGCGAAGAGGAGCGCCGCCGACGGCGCACCGATCCTCGCGCCAGGCTGATCGGCGCCCCCGGCGAAATCTTCCCCAACACGGCGCTGTTGCCGCGCCAGCCGCGCACGATCGCGGTCTGGCACCCGCGCGGCCCGCACCAGACCGAGGTGTGGCGCTGGTTTCTCGTCGACCGCGACGCGCCCGCCGAGGTCAAGCGGTTCCTGCGCGACTATTACATCCGCTACTCGGGTCCCGCGGGCCTCACCGAGCAGGACGACATGGAGAACTGGAACTACGCGCATGCCGCGAGCCGCGGCACGATCGCCCGCCGCTACCCTTACAATTACGGCCAAGGGATCGGCTGCGCCGTCGAGGATTGGGAGTGGGACGGGCTGCGTATACCGGGGCGGGTCGTCGAAATCACGCAAGCGCAGTCGAGCGAGGAGCCGATGCGCAACCTCTACCGCCGCTGGGCCCAGTTCATGGAAGCCGAAAGCTGGGACGAGCTGGCGACGTGGCGCCATGCGCAAGCCGAGGGCTCAGCTTTGCGGCGCACCGGTACTTGACGAGGGCAGCACCCTCACCCGCCTCGCTGCGCTCGGCACCCTCACCCGCAATCCCGCAATGCGGGAGAGGGGCTAAAGTTGAAGAGTCATCTTCGCTTCCCTGCCATTATCGCTCCTGGTGCGCGGTTCGCGCCGTCAGCCCATCCCCGCAGCGGCGGATTATTAGTCAAAGCCCGTCAATATTGGCTAATCGCTCAGAGCGGGCCGATGCTGGCTTGAGCGTCCGCGATCCGCTTATGCGCGGTCAAGGACCGGTTCGACCAGAGGCCGGCCTCCGCTATTTGCAAGTATTTCAGGCGATGCTCAAAATACTCGCGCTGAACGGGATTTACTTTGACGAACCCGGTTGCGTGCGCCATCATCGCCTCAACTCGCTAAGAACCGGGAGAATGTCGGATAATCGCGTAATCGGCCTCCGCTAAAATTGCTCAAACGTTTTGGGGGACGTATGATCAATGTCAAAAGTTGTGTATTTGCTCTTATCGCGGGCCTCGCAACGGGCTGTGGTACCTCTGTTCCCGACATTAAGGACGTACCAGGCACACCCGGGCAAACGCAAATATTGGTCAAAGCGATCCTGGATAGCATCCATTGCGAGATCAAGAATTCTGTTCAGTATGTCATTAGCGAAGACTTGAAACTTGCACAGTTTCGGCCTAAACACGAACGCGCTGCCCCTTGGTTCGATGATTGGGGTATGGCGGGCCTGTTAACGTTGACAATCGCCGAAAAAAGCGAATTGAACCCAACAGTGTCATGGTTTCCTAATCCTGTGACGATGCTATTCAGCTTAGGGGTAGGCCTAGACTTGTCGGCAGAGGCGACAAGAACCGACACGCTTAACTTTTATTATAACGTCAGAGACCTTGCGTATAAGGAAAAACCGTGCCCTGTAGGACCAAACGGATATCATCTTGACGAGCATCTTCCGGGATCTTTGTTGATCAACAGCGACTTAAAGCTTCGAGAATGGCTCACTGGTCAGATTCTCTACGTCGCAACAGGGGCGACCCAATTGGACGTGAGTAAAGACAAGGCGGTAAGTCATACAATAAGTTTCGAGATTATCTCCAGCGCCGATATTACCCCAGTCTGGAAACTCACCCATGCGACCGTCAACTCAGGCGGAAAGCTCTTGTCCGGAAGACGTGATCGAACGCACGAACTGGCATTGACGTTTGGGCCAGCCAATAAAGAGGCGACGACTCTGGCCGGTTTGGCACAAACTGAGTTTCAGGCGCAGCAATTTGGAGCAAGTCTCAGCAGCCGTCTCAGAAACCTTTTGACTTCACCCTAACTCCGGGAGGAAACCATGGAGAATCGCGTTCCGCCTTATACCATTACGCCCTCCGAAGATCCGGAGTGGGTAATATTTAGCATCTACATTGAAAATACAGGCACATATTCGAGCAAAGCGGTGCGTTTGGAGGATTTGCCAAGCCTTATTAGAGAAGCGTCGCGAGACAGCCAGGAGCTGGGTAGAAATTAGTGCTCAGATGCATTCAGAATATTTAATTCCGAGCCTAATCGTCTTGCCCGGCCTTGTGCTGGTCAAGCCCGGCCAAGAGGGTTGAACCGAATCTTCCGTTTGGGTCTGAGCATTAGTCATCCCAGTTTTCCCTCGCGACTACGCGCCAGACGCGGGCGGAATGCCGATATTGCCTTTCCCCGACCCAGCTGCTCGCGTTTGGGGACATCCCGGGCGAATGGGCATGATTCACTACTCAGCAGCGCGAGCCGCTGCGTCGGGGCGGGGCTGCGCTGCGGACGCCTCCTCGTATGCCGGGCAAACCGCGGGGTATGCTGTCGGGCGATTCCGCAGACGTGACCGAAATGCCCGATGGACCCCGCTATGACGATTGGTGCTCGTCCCGGCAGGCGTGCTGCGCCGGATGAGTTCCCACCACTCCTAAGACCTCACCGGCATGAGCACCGCCCCCTCCAGGCCCCCCGCATCGCTCTACGTCGCCGGGCCGTTCAGCATGGGGTATGTCGATTTCTTCACCTTCCTGATCCCGCTCTATGGCTTGTCGCTGGGGTTCGACGCCGCCGAGATCGGTATCCTGGTCGGGGCGCGCTCGATCCTCGCCTTGTTTCTGTCGATCCACATCGGCGTGTTGATGGATCGATTCGGCACGCGCAGGGTCACCTTGTTCTTCGTCTGGACGGGTATGGCTCTGGCGCCGCTCTTTCCACTCGTGCCGGGATTCTGGGCCTTGTTGCTGCTGCAGCTAGTGAGCGGCGCCGCGGTTTCCTTTGCCTGGTCCGGCGCGCAGACCTTGATCGCCCAGCTCGCCGAGGGCGATGCCGGCTATATCGGCAAGTTCAGCTTCTTTGCCCGGCTCGGCTCCACGACGGCGCCCATTCTCGCCGGCATGGTCTGGGATTTCGGCGGAGCATGGCCGGCCTATCTCTTCGCCGCCGCTTGGGGCGCGGTGTTGACGATTGCATTGTTGCGCACACGAGAGGCCGAGATTTTCGGGGCGCGACCAGCGGATGGAACCGGACGAGCGCGGTTCCGCGCCCGCGACGCCTTGCCCCGTGCCTCGGATTACGTGAGCTCGATCATGCTGGTCGCGATCCCGGCCGTCGCAGTGTCGATGGCGGTCATCTCGATGCGCAATACGACATACAGTATCCAGACCTCGGTCTATGTCGTTTACCTCGAGCAGATCGGGCTCGTCGGCACGATAATCGGCGTCCTGTTCGCTACGGCCGAGATTGCGAGCGGGTTCGGCTCGCTGTTTGCCGGCCGCGCGGTGCAATTGGGCGATCCTCTGCGCACAATGCTGAGCGGCACGGTGCTGTCGATCCTGCTGATCGCGATGACGCCGCTGCTCGGAGGGATCTTCGCCTTGCTGCTGCTTTCACAGGTGATCCGCGGCTGGCTTGAAGGCGTTATCCAGCCGGTCATCTTATCGGTGCAGGCGAGAGCGGTTGGCCGCCATCAGCAAGGTGCGGTTGTAGGACTGCGTCAGACCGGCCAGCGGCTCACCTCGATCGTGATCCCGCCGCTGATGGGAGGAATCGCCGACCATTGGGGTGTGAGCGAAAGCTTTATCATTCTCGGGGCATTGATGCTGCTGTTGTGCGTTCCGCTCGCGCTGCTCACCCGGCGCGTCGTGCGCTCCGCCTCGCGGTCCAAGGCGGAACCCACTCTGGCCGACTGACGCGCTCTTATGAAACCCGGTTATCTGGACCGCCGAGTGGCGCGGGACGACCACCTACCCAAGGCCAAATCAGCATGCTAAGCACAATGCATGACTGGCAAAAGTGCGAAGCAGGTCCCCGCCGACACCCGACTGGCGGAAGAGCTGACCGACGACGACGTCATAGAGATGGCGAACCTTACGCCGGCACAGACCGGCGTACCCGGCACTATTTTCATCTCGACCGCGATGGGCGGGCACGGGCCCCGCGTGAAATATTTCTTGCAGCCGGGGCGGTCGCAGCCGAGCTTCTCCGTTGCGATTGCCGACGTTCCGACCATCGTTGCCAACAGCCTACCGGTCCGCGTTGTCAGCCGGCTGTCGCCGCAAGTTATCGACTGGGTCTCGCGCAACAAGGACGCGCTCCTCGATTTCTGGCATCACGGCGACACCTGGACGCAGCCTGAAGTGAACGATTTTATCCAAAAACTTCGACGGGTTTAACCGACCGTTCCGCCCGGTGCGTCGTCCAGGCTCGCAGAGTCGGAACGGCAAAATAGCCATAATCGGATGTTACCTTACTCCCCGAGATGAGCCGCCCGCAGGCGCCGAGGGAGGCGGAAGGGAGATAGGTTGGCTGTAGATTCGCTGCAAAAACAGCCAGGCCGGACGGGAAGTCTCCCTTCGGGCTACACCGGAGCGTCGTCGCTCGATGGCTTCAGGAACTTGTAGATCGCGGAGAAATCTTCGCGGCCGAGCCCGTGCGATGACGCGAGCCGATAGAGCTGATGGGCCGCCGGCGCCACGGCGACCGGCACCCGCTTCTCGCGCGCGGCGCTGATGGCGAGGCCGAGATCTTTCGCCATCAGGTCGGTCATGAAGCCCGGCGCGTATTGCTGGCTCGATGCGGCGCTGTCAACGATGCCGGGGACCGGATGCATGTGTTCCATGACCCAGGTGGCGCCCGAAGATTTGGCGATCACATTGGTCAATATCTGCGGATCGACGCCAAACGCCTCGCCGATGCGGAAGGCCTCGGCGACCGCAATCAGGGCCGAGCCCGAGATCAAATTGTTGCACAGCTTGGCGACTTCGCCGGACCCGACCGCGCCGACGTGGATGATGTTGCCGCCCATTGCCGCGAGAGCCGGCCGCGCCTCTTCGAGATCGCTGGGATCGCCGCCGACCATGATCGCCAATGTGCCCGCCGTGGCGCCGCCCACCCCGCCCGAAACCGGCGCATCGAGGAACCGGAGGCCACGTTCCTTGAGGCGCGCCGCCACCCGCTGCGAGGTACCGGGATCGATCGTCGACATGTCGACGCAGAGCCGCCCGGCGGGGGCGCTGTCGATGATACCGCCCTCGCCGAGATAGGCGGCCTCGACATTGGCCGAGGACGGCAGCATCGTAATTACGAGGTCGCAATTCGCCGCCGCTTCACCCGCCGACCCTGCCCGCCCCGCACCCAGCCTTACCGCAGCGTCGAGCGCGCCCGGCACGACATCGAAGGCGACGACCTCGAAGCCCTTCTTGACGAGGTTGGCCAGCATCGGCTGCCCCATCGTCCCGGTCCCGATGAATCCGACCTTCATCGCTTTACTCTCCTCAAATCACCAGATATCCGCCATCGACGGTCACTGTACTGCCGGTGACCCAGCGGGATTCGTCGGAGGCGAGAAAGAGGATCGCGCCGACAATATCCTCGGGCTCTCCCAAACGGCCGAGCGGGATCTGCGCGATTGCGGCGCGCCGCCTTTCGGGGTCGGCGTAGCTGGCGCGGGTAAGGCCGGTCAAAGTCGGGCCAGGGGCGATCGCATTGACGCGGATGCCGTGCGGCGCCAGTTCGAGCGCCATCGCGTGCGTCAGCGACCGGCCGCCGCCTTTCGAGGCGACATAGGCGGCGCGCTCGGGGCGGGCGACCTCGGCGAGTTGCGAGGTGACATTGACGATGCTTCCGCCGCCGCCCTGCCGGACCATCTGCCGGGCCGCTGCCTGCCCCAAATGGAACATCCCCGTCAAATTGACCGCGATGATGCGGTCCCAAGTGCCCGGATCGAGGTCGAGAAAAGCGGCGGTCTGACTGACGCCGACGCAGTCGAGCAGCACATCGAGCCTGCCGAATTCGCGAACTGCCGCGGCAACCACAGCATCGACCGCCGAGCGGTCGCGCACGTCAAGGCCCAGCGCCGCAGCCCGGCCGCCGGCGGTGCGGATTTTGGCGGCGGCCGCCTCGGCCGCGGCGGCATCGAGATCGGCGCAGACCACCGCTGCGCCTTCACGCCCGAGACCGAGCGCGCCCGCTCCGCCGATCCCGCCGCCCGCACCCGCGACGAGCGCTACCTTTCCCTCGACCCGCCCCATGCCAACCCCATGCCACCCCTCTCGATGTTCGATCGGCGACTATAGAGGAAATTCCGAACGCTTGCTCACCGCTATTAAACAATTAATAATATGTATTTGATGTCTGATTTGACTCCCGCTCAGATGTAATTATCTCTGATTAATCGCGCGGAGGAGCTGATGACGCATATCCATGTGATCCACGAGAACGCAGCCTGGCTCGAACCGCTGGCGGCTGCGTTGGATCGGGAGGGGCTTCCCTGGCGCGACTGGTTCCTCGACCGCGGCGTTTTCGATCTGTCGCGGCCGCCGCCCGCGGGCGTCTTCTACAACCGGATGAGCGCCTCCTCGCACACGCGCGACCATCGCTACGCCGCTGAGTTGACGGTCTCCGTGCTGGCCTGGCTCGAGCGGCACCAACGCCGTGTCGTCAACGGAAGCCGCGCGCTCGACCTCGAGATCAGCAAGGCGCGCCAGTACGCCGCCCTTGAGGCCGCCGGCATCCGCACGCCGGATACCATCGTCGTTGCCGGCAAGGAACTGCTCGTCGAAGCGGCCCGTCAGCGGTTCGGCGAGGGCCCTTCATTGTGAAGCCGAACCGCGGCGGCAAAGGCCTCGGCGTGCGGCTGTTTCACTCAGCTGGTGCATTCGCCGACTACCTCGACAGCGCGGATTACGAGCCGCCGGTCGACGGGTTGCATCTGTTGCAGCAATACGTCCGCGCCCCTGTACCGCTGATTACTCGAGCCGAGTTCATCGGCGGCCAGTTTATGTATGCGGTCGAGGTGGACACCAGCGAGGGCTTCGAGCTGTGTCCCGCCGACACCTGTGCCGTCGGCGACGCTTTCTGCCCCGCCGGCGACGAGCCTCGCGCCAAGTTCACGATCATCGACAACATCGATCCGGCTCTGAAGAGCCGTTACCAAGCCTTCCTCACCGCCAACGCTATCGATGTCGCCGGTATCGAGTTCATCACCGACGCGGACGGCACGGTCTACACCTACGACGTCAACACCAACACAAACTACAACCCGGACGCCGAGGCCCGCGCCGGCCGCTCTGGCATGGCGGAGCTCGCCCGCTACCTCGGAGGCGAACTCGAATGTTCTTCTTCTTGCGGTGCGCGTGACGGACAGTGCCGCGCCAGCGCGAAGCCAGCCTCGCCTTAGCCCGGCTGCAGCACATGGATCGTGCGGCTGGCGATCATGTCCCGGGTCTTGGCGGCGTAGGCGGCCATGTGGGGCGAGGCGGCGTGCGCCTTCAGTGCGTCGGGGCTCTCCCATTTCTCGATCACGACGATGGTGTCGGGGCCGAATTTCGTCTGAAAGCTCCCGATGCCCTCGGCGTCGATCGCCGGCCCGTATTCGATGCAGCCCTTCTCGGCGTGGACCGCCGGCATGTTGGCGTGGAATTCCTTGAGGATCGCGTCGCGCATGCCGGATTTGGCGGTGATGATGGCAACAACGTGGATCATGTCCTTTCCCCCTCAGGCGATGCGTTCGAAGACGCTGTGGTGGCGGCTGGTCAAGAGCGGCCGGATTTTGGTCGCCCAATCGCCGTAGCTGCCGGCTTTCTCCCAGGCGGCGCTCTTCAGCACGTCGGGCGAGTCGAGCTCGTAAATCGTCAAGTATCTGCTGCATGCCCGGCACTGTCGAGTGATCGAGCCGATAGCGCGCCGCCGAGCGCACCCCCGGCACCTTCGAGAGCATCGGGAAATGCTCGGTATCGTAGACGCGGTTGAACTCGGCCTCGTGCTCCGCCGGAATGTCCAGCTGCACGACAAAGATGTGGGCCATGGTCAGGCGATCCGCCGGAAGATGCTGTGTTGGCGGTTTGTCGTGTGTGGCCGAATCTTGGGTTTCCACTCCCCGAGATCGGAGGCTTTCTGCCAAGCCGGGCTGTTGATCACCTCGGCCGAGTCGGTCTCGTAGATTGCCAGGTAGCGCGGCATGCTCGGGACCGTCGAATGTTCGAGCCGATAGCGTGCGCAGGACCGGACGCCGGGGACTTTGAGGATGGTCGGAACGTGGTCCTCGTCGTAAATGCGATTGAACTCGGCCTCGAGGTGCTGCGGAATGTCCATCTGCACGACATAGACATACGACATGGGCTGCCCCCTTCCCTCTGCAGGATCGATGACCGGCAGATTAGGCGAAACCGGGGACGATCACGATAGGGTTTGGTGCCCGGGAGGGAGAGGCGTGGGTCGGCTATATCGATGCCTCGACAGCGGCGGATCGCTCGGCGCACAGCCAATCGTACCACACACCGACCCCATCCCCTGTGATGGCGGAGAGCACGAAACTCCTGATCGACCGGTTGACCGCCCGCACGTTGCCGAGACAGCGTTCGATGCTGAAATCGACATGGGGCAATAGGTCAGATTTGGTGATGATCACGACCTCGGCGGCCCGGAACATGTGCGGGTATTTCAGCGGCTTGTCGTCCCCTTCGGTGACCGAGAGCATGACGACTTTGGCGCGCTCGCCGAGATCGAACAGCGCCGGGCATACGAGATTGCCGACATTCTCGATCATTACGACCGATTCTCGCGGCGGTTTCAGTGCCGAGAGACCGCGCCGCAGCATATCGGCGTCAAGGTGGCACCCCGTCCCGGTATTGATCTGCACCGCATTGCATCCGGCGGCGCGGATGCGGGCGGCGTCGGTCTCGGTTGCCTGATCGCCCTCGATGACCCCGATCGCGAGCGCGCTGCCGACGTCGCGGATCGTCCGCTCGAGCAAGGTCGTCTTCCCGGCGCCCGGCGAACTCATCAGGTTCAGGGCAAGGATCCCGCGGCCGGAAAACCAGCCGCGATTGCGCTCGGCGAGCAGATTGTTCTTGGCGAGAATCTGCTGCTCCAAGGTCACGACAGCGCCGTGGCTGTGGTGATGATCGTGGACGTGATCATGAGCGTGATCATGATGATGGTGGCCATGATCGTGATCGTGACTGTGATGATCGTGTCCGTGGTCGTGCGAGTGGCCCGCTTCGATCACCAAAGCCTCCTCTGACCCGGAGCAGCCGCAGGTCGTGCACATCACGCCATCTCCATTTGCTTGATCCGCAGCTCGTCCCCCGCGAGACAGTCGAGACCGATGGCGCCGCAAACGCACATATCGAAAAGCGACGTCATTTCCTGCTCCCCACCACACTCCGGGCATCGCCCGCGCCCCGAGGGCTCGATGATCTCGAGGACAGCGCCTTCGAGCACGGTGCCCTCGGTGCAGATATCGAAGCAAAAGCGGAGGGCATCCGGCATCACCCCCGAGAGCCGCCCGATGACGAGGGTCAGCTTGTGAACCCGCGCATCGCCGGCCCGTTCGCCGACCATCTCGACGATGCTCTGCGCGATGCTGAGCTCGTGCATGCCTCGCCCTCAACAGATCCGCGGCAGCTGCTCGCCGACCAGCATGTCGAGAATGCGCGAGCCGCCGAACAGGGTGGTCAGCAACACCGTTTCCTCCGGCGTCTCCGCGACCTCGCCAATGATTGCGGCTTGCCGCCCGGCGGGATGCGATCGCAGCGCCGCGAGCGCGCGATCGGCATCCTGGCCCGGTACTATCGCGACGAATTTGCCTTCGTTCGCAATGTAGAGTGGGTCGAGACCGAGCAGTTCGCAGACACCCCGGACTTCGTCGCGGATCGGTAGCGCGGTCTCGCGGATCCGCAGGCACAACCGCGAAGCCGCGGCAAATTCGTTGAGCACCGTCGCCACTCCTCCGCGTGTGGCGTCCCGCATGCAGTGCACCTCGGGACAACATGCCAACAATGCCGCAATGAGCCCGTTCAGCGGCTGGCAATCGCTGGCGATTTTTGCGGCGAGGCCGAGATCCGCTCGCTCCTGCAGAATGGCGACCCCGTGGTCGCCGATTGTCCCGTTGACGAGAATCGCGTCACCCGGCCGCGCGCGATCGGCGGCAATCGACAGGCCCGCGGCTATGACGCCGATACCCGCAGTATTGACAAACAATTTGTCGGCCGCGCCGCGCGGCACGACCTTGGTGTCGCCGGTGACTATTTTCACGTCGGCCTCTGCGGCGGTGCCCTGCATCGAGCGGGCGACGCGGCGCAGCAGCGCGATGTCGAGCCCCTCCTCGGCAATGATCGCGCAGCTGAGGAAAAGCGGCCGGGCGCCCCCGACGGCGAGGTCGTTGACCGTGCCGGCCACCGCCAGCCGGCCGATATCGCCGCCGGGAAAGACCAGCGGGTCGACGACATAGGAATCGGTGGTGAAGGCGAGCCGGTCGCCCTGCGCCACAAGGTCGGCGAGCGGGAGTCGCGCCTGATCTTCCAGCGGATCAAAGGCGGTGTTATGGAATGTCGCGACGAACACATCTTCAATCAGATCGTGCATCGCCTTGCCGCCGCTGCCGTGCGCCAAGGTGATGCGGGTGTCGCGCACCTTGCGGGCGGTGCGAAGGACGGTCATTCGGCCGCCTCGGCATGTGCGGCGCGGCGTTGTTCAGCTACTCGCGCACCACCGTAATTGTAATAGGCGGCGCAGGCCCCTTCGCTCGACACCATCAGCGCGCCGAGCGGCGTTTCGGGTGTGCAGGCGCCGCCGAACACCTTGCACTGCCACGGCTTGATAACGCCCTTCAGAACCTCGCCGCACTGGCAGGCCTTGGGGTCGGCGATCTTCAGCCCCGGCAGCGAGAATTTTCGTTCGGCGTCGTAATGGGCGTAGGCCCCGCGGACACGAACCCCGGAATGGTCGATCGATCCAAGACCGCGCCATTCGAAAAACTCGCGCAGCTCGAAAACGCGGCTGACCGCTGCCAGCCCGGGGCCATTGCCAAATTCGGGTACGATGCGCCGATATTGGTTCTCGACCACGCAGCGTCCTTCGGCAAGCTGACGCAGAACCATTGCGATTGACTGCAGGATGTCGAGCGGCTCGAACCCGGCTACGACGATTGGCTTTCTGTAATGCTCCGCAATAAACCCGTAGGGCGCCGTGCCAATGACCATGCTGACATGCCCCGGCCCGAGAAAGCCGTCCAATGTCAGCTCGGGCAAGTCGAGGATCGCTTTAATCGTCGCAATGATCGTGATGTGATTGCACAGCAATGAAAAATTCAGAATTCCCTCGCGCTCCGCCTGCAATACTGTAAAGGCCGTGCTCGGCATTGTCGTTTCAAAGCCGAGGGCGAAAAAGACGACCTCCTTGTCCGGGTGGGCGCGCGCGATCTTCAAAGCGTCGAGCGGCGAATAGACCATGCGCACATCGGCGCCGTCCGCCTTCGCTTGCAAAAGGCTTTTGCGCGAACCGGGCACGCGGATCGCATCGCCGAAGGTGGCCAGGATCACGTTCGGGTGCTCGGCCAATGCGACGCAATCGTCGACGCGTCCCATCGGCAGCACGCAGACCGGACAACCCGGGCCGTGCACGAGCTCGACGCGGTCCGGCAATAGCCCTTCGAGCCCCCATTTAAAGATCGCATGCGTATGGCCGCCGCAGACTTCCATGATCTGCAATGGCCGGACGCGGCAGACCGGGATTTGCTCAACGAGCGCCCGGATTTCGCGGAGCAGCCGGTCGGCTTTCGTCGGATCGCGGAATTCGTCGACATACTTCATGACTGCGCTCCGGCTTTCAGCGCGCCGCGGTCGTCGGCGAGCATCGTATGAACCAGATCCCAGAGGATGTGGTAGAGCGTGACGTGGGTCTCCTGTATGCGGTGAATGCTGTCGGTCTCGACCACCAGGCAATGGTCGAGCAGACCCTCCCTGGCCATCTCGCCGCCGTCCATTCCGGTGATGCCGATCGTTGTCATCCCGAGTTCGCGCGCCTTGGTGAAGGCGGCGATCAGGTTGGCGGAATTGCCGCTCGTGGAAAACCCGATCAAGCCGTCGCCCTGCCTGCCAATGAAATCAACTGGCGCACGAAGACGTGGGCGAACCCGACATCGTTGCCGACGGCGCTCACCATGGCGGCATCGGCGGTCAGATTGATCGCCGAGAGCGCCGGGCGGCCCGCGGTGATCGGGTGGAGGAACTCCACCGTGAAATGAGCCGCATCGCAACTCGACCCGCCATTGCCCATCGCAAACATCCGGCCATGCCGCCGGTAGACTTCCGCGATGGCTCGCGCCGCGGCGACAACCCAGTTCCGCGTTGCCCGAAAAAAAGCTCCGCTTGACCTCTATACTGTGAGCAGCCTTTTCGGTGACCGAATGCAGCAGAGCGGCATTCTCTGTCGGCTCGTCCTTACGCGAGCCGTAAAGAAACGGGTAGAGGGAGGCCAAGGCGTCCTCCCGGTCTCCACTCATACTCGGCCCTCGAACTCGTCTTCGATGGCGCCGAATTCGGCGAGCAAGGCCAAGGTTTGCGCTGCCTCTGCCTCGTCGATGCGGCTCATCGCGAAGCCGACATGCACGAGGACCCAATCGCCGACACAGGATTCGATCGGGTGTTCGTCATCGACGATGCAGGCGAGATGGATCTCCCGCCGCACACTGGAGACGTCGACGATCCCCAGCATGTTATCGGCGTCGCTGATCGCGACGATCTGTCCGGGGATGCCTAGGCACATGGCGGTACCTCGCCTGAGTTGAGGCGGCGGGCCGCGGCGATCACCGCCTGACCGAGGGACAGGCCGCCATCGTTGGCGGGCACCTGACGCGGCACCAGCACGCGAAAGCCGCGGGTGCGAAGGCCTTCCATCACGAGCTCCAGTAAAATGCGGTTCTGGAAAGAGCCGCCCGACAACACCGCGGTTTCGATACCGTGCGCCAGCCGCGCCGCCATCTCGACCACGGCATCGGCAAGACCGCGGTGGAAACGTGCCGCTACCATTGGTGCCGGCGTCCGGTCGGCTAGATCCCGAAGCAGCGCCTCCCACATCGGCCCGCTGTCGAGGTTTGCCGGCGTGGATGAAGGTAAGTCACGCGGGGCCAAATCGATCGTAAACGGGTATCCGGCGTCGCGCTTCAGGGTTTGCTCGTCCACGCGCGCCTCTAGCTCAATTGCCGCCTGCCCTTCGTAGCTCGTCCCCTCGCGGCAGATGCCGAGCGCGCCAGCTACGGCATCGAACAGCCGCCCGCAGGAACTCGCCGGCGGAGAATTGATGTTGTCGCGGATCATTGCCCGCAACGCCGTCGTAGGCAGGATCTCAAGGAAGCGGACGAGCTCCAGGTCGGGATGATCGCCGACGCAGCACTCCCACCCGAATGCACTCTCGAGATGGGCAAAAGTGTTGCGCCAGGGTTCGCGCGCCGCCTGTGCGCCGCCCGGCATCGCCACCGGCTTGAACCGGCCGACCCGGGTGAACCCGAAATAATCGGCGATCAGAAACTCGCCGCCCCATAAGTTGCCGTCGTCACCATAGGCGAGGCCGTCGAGAGCGATGCCGAGGACCGGCGGGGCATTGAGCGGCACCGCGTGCTCGGCCATGCAGCTCGCAATGTGCGCGTGGTGGTGCTGAACCTCTTCCAGTACTAGGTCGTCGCGCGCGGCCCATTCTTGGCCCAGCTGGGTGGACAAGTACTGCGGATGGCGGTCAATCGCGAGGATGCGCGGTGCGTGGTCGAACAGCTTGCAGTAGAGCGCGAGGCTGCGGCGGTACTCGGCAAAAGTCGCGGAATCCTCGAGATCGCCCAAATGCTGAGAGAGGATCGCGTGCCCATCCTTGAGGAGGCAGAAAGTATTCTTGAGCTCGCCGCCCATCGCCAGAACCGGCGAAGCCGCCGCGAAGCCCTCCGGCAACGCAATCGGCGCCGGTGCATAGCCGCGCGCCCGCCGCAGCATCCGAACCTCCCCGCCGATCACGCGGGTCACCGAATCGTCGATGCGATTGACGATGTGGCGGTCGTGGAACAGCCCGTAATCGGTGATCCTGGCGAGCTCTCGCCGGGCATCATCATTGGCAATGCATTGCGGCTCGTCGGAGAGATTGCCGCTGGTCAGGACTATCGGCCGCTCGATCCGCTTCAAAAGCAGGTGGTGGAGCGGGGTGTAGGGCAGCATAAAGCCGAGCGTGTGCTGGCCGGGCGCCACTGCCGCGGCGACGCGTTCGGGCCCCTCTGCCGGCAATACGACAATAGGCGCCGCCGGGCTGCGCAACAGGCTCTCGTCCTGCGGCGTCATTGCGCAATAGCGGCGCATAATTTCGAGGTCGCGCGCCATAAGCGCAAAGGGCTTGTCATAGCGGTGCTTGCGGGCACGCAACCGCCCGACTGCATCGGCATTGCAGGCATCGCAGGCGAGGTGAAAGCCGCCGATACCCTTTACGGCGATGATCGCGCCATTGAGCAATAGCCGAGCGGCTGTCTCCACCGCATTGGCCGTTATCAGCGTAAGCCCCTCGCCCAGCCGCTCCAGCCACATTGTCGGGCCGCAAATGGGACATGCGAGCGGCTGCGCATGAAAGCGGCGGTCCGCGGGATCCTCGTATTCAGCAGTGCAATCGGGACATAAGGCGAACCGGCGCATGCTGGTGTTGGCCCGATCGTACGGGATCGCGCTGACGATCGAAAACCGCGGGCCGCAATGGGTGCAGTTGGTGAAGGGATAATGGTGCCGCCGGTCGGAGGGGGTCAGCGTCTCGGCTATACAGAGTTCGCAGCTTGCAGAGTCGGGAACAACGCCGGTTTGGGCCACGCCCGTGCGGCTCGCAACGATGTCAAAGCTGGAATGAGACTGCGCATCGCTCAACGGAGCGCATTCGACTGTGTCAATGCGGGCCAAAGGCGGAGGATCGTCACGCAAGCGATGGACGAATTCGTCGAGCGCCGCGGGCATGCCCCAGGCCTCGATCATGACGCCCTGGGCATCGTTCCACACTTCCCCGGCGATGCCGCAATCCTGTGCCAGCCGCCAGACCGTCGGGCGGAACCCGACACCCTGCACCAACCCGCGCACCCTGACCGATCTGCCCTCGCGCCGTTCCCCGGCTGCGAGCGTCACATGTTGCGGATGCGTATGTAACGGAGCAGATCCGGCATGTTGTACGCCACGGCGGCGGCGATCAGCACTCCCATCGTGAGGCCGAATATGCTCCATCCGCTCATTCCCCCGGTGCGGTCAGGCCCTCGGTAGGGCTCGACGGTGCGGCCTCGTTGTGAGTCGCTTGCGTAGCGGGAATCCATGGCGAGCTCTCCTCGGTTAGCAGTTGATGGACCAGCTGTTCCACCAGATCGGCGGCAATATCGATCGCCGCCGCCACGGGCTGGGTCAGTTCCATGGCGCCCCATTCGTCATCGCCGAAACTGGCGGGCTCGCAGGCGACCAGGACCAAGCGCCGGCATTGGCCACCCAGCGCCGTGGCCAGCCGCAATACCCTGACCGGATCGAGCTCGTGCGGCGACAACAGCAGATCCTCGGGTTGGGGGTCTGCGATGGCGGAAGCCTCCGGCTCGATCACGTAGACCGTCCCCGGCGGCTCCCCGCGTTGCGCGGTATCGATGAGGATCACTGCGGCGTAGCCGTCGAGCAGTGCGTAGGTCAGATCGAGACCGCGAATGCCAAAGTCCTTTACCTTCACGCCTGCCGGCAACGGGCGCTCGGCCATGCGCTGCGCCACCGCGACGCCGAACCCGTCATCGCCCTTAAAGATGTTGCCGATGCCGGCGACGAGTATAGGGCTCATCCCGGACTCTCCACGGGCAAAGGCTGCACTTCGTCCGGCCCGAAGAAGAAACGGTGGCCCGGCATGTGCCCAAAGCCCATCTCTCGGCCCGGATCGTCCGCGATCGTCACCGCGAGGTGGACGCGATCTTCGAAATCGCACTCGATTGCCTCGATCACGGCCACCCGATCCTTGAGCACCAGATCCATGATGTCGGCGCGGCCCTTCGGGTTGAGGCGCACCCGGTCGCCGACCGTTAACTCGGCTCCGGCAACGCGCACCGAGGCGAGCGGTGGCTGGTCATCGATGCCAGACCATGCGTTCTCGCCGAGACCGCGCGGACTGCGCAGCGCGCCGTGCAGCCGCCCGATCTCCATCGGGGTCATGGCTTCGGTGCGCTCGAGGAGCGCCCGGGCCCGCGGTTCCGTGGCGGCCATTTCGCGCTTCTCCTCATCGGTCATCGTGAGGATGCGCAATGTCAGCATCTCGTCGATCTCGGTCCCGTCAAAGAAGTCGCCGGGACTTTCCGGCGCTATTTGCGGATAGTCGTAAAGGATGATCGGTGAGGATAGCAGCGTATCGGTGCTTCCGGCTTCACCGACCAGCACCGGCCAAGTCCCTTGATTGTCGCAGGAGGCCGCGGCTTTTCCCAAATCCTCTGGCGGGTCCATCAGCGAGACCCAATGGCCGCCGTGCACAGCAAGGATCGTGTGAGTCGAGGCAAAGGCGCGGCGCTGTGCTCGGTCGCGATCAGCGATTTCGCAAAACTCGCAAGGCGTGGTGTTTCCGATTCGGGCGGTCACCCGAAACACATCGCATCCGACGGGTTCGGCTGAGACCGTCAGTTCTCCCTGTAGTGCGAGGGCATTGCGCAGCACCGCGCCTGCGACTTGCCCATTTCGGCGCCTCAGCGGCTCAAGTTGACGCGTCTCGGGAAAATCGAACGGAATGACGGCGGGGCGTTCGAGCAGCGCGCGCAGCACGAGGGTGGGGGCTACGACCTCGCGTTCAATGGCCTCTTCCCATGTGACGAAGCAGGTTCCGTCGATGTCGAGCGACTGCACCGGGGTGAAAGCCGGCTCAGTGCCGGCTGCAAGCTCCAGGGCTGGCTCAGCCAGCGTTCCGACTTGCCGTGCGACGAGATGGAGGAAGCGGACCCTGGTGTTGACGACGGGATCGTGCCCCTGGACGAGGCACTGTGTCTGCATTGTACAGGGATCGCAGCCCGCGCGGTCGGCAAATTCGCGCGGGAAGATCCCGCCGAACGTCCAGCGCTGCTGATTCTTGATCGACGAGGGTCGGTACGGATAAAGGATGTAGCCCTCGTAGAGCACCGCTTGGGCAATCCCTTCGGCCGTTCCCTGGCTCACTGACTAGCCTCCGCCGGGCGATCGGGCAAGAGGCTCCGCAAAGTCTCGTCCCAACCGGCGAACCCGTTCTGCCGTTTGTAATGGTAAAGCTCGCCAAAGACATCGCGTCCAACGCGCAGCCAGGTTGTATCGGGATAAAATTCATCGATCATCGACTGCCAGATTCGCACTGGCAGTCGATAGGCTGCCTCCTTGTCGTGGGCGATCTGAACGATCTGCAATCGCCCCTCTCCGTCACGATAAAAGATCGTCCCACTGAACAGCAGCGCGAGTGGAACCTCACCGTCTTCGAGACCATAAAAATATTTTGTCGCGGCGACATTGAAATCGTAACTGCAAGGCACCGGGAGATTGAAGGTGCACCCACTGTCGAACGACGGCACCAGCACGTTGAGGTGGGTCCACAGCATGCTGTGGACTGTTGTACCCCAGCGATCGGGTGGGCCGAACAGCTCGCTCAGCGGCTCGTGTTCGTTGGGCGCATAATGACGACGGGTCGGCTCGATGCGGATCTGACACTGCAGCATGACGTTCTTCACCGGTATTGCCGGTGTCGTATTGGTCAGCCGCAGCTTGAACAGCAGCGTCGGCGCGGCGGTATGGCGCGCCGCTTCGGACCCGTCGACGGCGAAGTCCAGGTCAACCATGGCGCCATTCCCGCCGCGTCGCGACGGGGTCGCGCAACTGGGCGAAGAAATCACGGATCGCCTGCCAAGCTTCGGCGCCGCCGGACAGCCCTCGCCAGCGTGTTCGGATCAGACCGACGAGTGCAAAACAGCGGTCGATCGGCACGCGATAATACTCGCGAGCCTCATCGATCCGATTGACCAGCAAGGCCTCCACGTCGGGCTCGAGGCCGGCCAGAGCGGGGTTGCGCGCCACGAGCTGCTCCCAAGCGTCAAGGCTGAGCAGCGACTCGGTTGCACCGGCGGGACCGGGATAGAGCGCGACTAGTCGCCTCTCCGGCGTGCTGTGGAACAGAAATGCCATGTCGATCGGCAGCCGCAATGCGTCCCACTCCGCATCGGTCATATGGAAGTCGGGGAGCAACCGGGCCCCGCTTGGCACAACGCGATATTCGCTGTCGCGTGCCGCGGCAATCTTTGCGACACAACTTTCGCAAGCGCACAGCAGGCGCCGGTTGGCAGGCTCGACCAGGTGCTGGTGTGCGGCGCCAAGCCCGCTCCCGCAGAGTTCACACTGTTCGGTCGTCGGGGAGTCGACAAACCGCCGCAGTGTCGCGACCCAATTGCCGCGCAGCACGCGCTCGCCGCCGGAGTCATCCGACGGCCAATGCCGCCCATTCGACCCCGGCATCCTCCAACCCCTCGATCACGATCTCGTCGAGATCCGGCGCCTCTTCGACGATTGCCGCCTCGATCTGTTGCCGCAGGCCCATTGCGCGCGAGACCTCTGGACCGTGAGCGCCATCCACCCGCAGCCGAACCATTGACGCTCCAACTGCCACGACGCGCACGCGAAAGCCAAGGACGCCAAGCTCCGGTTGCAGCCGTTCGACCACTCTTCGGACGCGTTCCTCTATCGGTTCGGGGTGCAGCCCATGCAGCAGCAGGGCGGCCCGCACCTGCTCGTCCTGCGCCAAGCGCTCCACCAAAGCGCGACCGTTCTCGGCAGATGCGACAATCGCTAGGGCTCGGGCCAACGCCAAGCCGTGTAGGTCTAGCACCAGCTCAAGCAGCTCACGGGCCGCCTCGCGCGCACTGGCGTCGGCAACCCGGTCGAGCGCCGAAGCGAGCGCGTCGATGCGGGAGAGCGCCTCTTCCAGCCCTGGCCGTTCGTCGTCGCTCACGAACCCGCCTGGCGACCGACGCCGAACATCGGTGAGTGCACGGTCTTTAGGGTGCGGCCACCGCCGAGATACATGTGGACGCCGCAAGGCAGGCACGGATCGAAGCTGCGCACCGTGCGCATGATGTCGATGCCCTTGAAGTTGTCCGGCCCGTTCTCTTCGAAAATCGGCGTGTTCTGGACCGCATCCTCATAGGGCCCGGGAGTTCCATAGATGTCGCGCGGATTGGCGTTCCACGGCGTCGGCGGATAGGGATGGTAATTGGCGATCTTGCCGTTGCGGATCACCAGGTGATGCGAGAGCACGCCACGCACCGCCTCGTGAAAGCCGCAGCCGATGGCCTCGTCGGGCACTTTGAATTCGGTCCACGTCTTGGTGCGCCCGGCTTGCACCTCGGCAAAGGCGCGTTCGAGGAAATAGAGCGCCGCGGCTGCCGAATAGGCCTGGAAGTAGGTCCGCGCCCGGTCGCGCTCGATTGTGTTGCTCCATTGCGGAACTTTCCATTCGAACTCGACCTCTGGCTTCAGCGCCGTCTTTGGCAGGTAGATCTTGACGCTATTGCCGGTAGCTTTGATGTAGCCGATATCGACGAGCCCGGCGAGCGCGGTCGACCACAGGCGGGCGATGGCCCCGCCGCCAGTGTCCAATGCGAGATGGTCGCCGGTGCGCTTGTCGAGCCAGCGCGGCGACATCACCCAGGAATAATTGCCGGCAAAATCGCGCTTTTGCGGCCGCGGGATCGTCGTTTGGTTCCACGGATGTTTCGGGTCGACGTCGTTGCCGAGCGGGTCTCTCCGAACAAAGATCTCCTGGTTGTCCCAGTCGTCGTAATAGGAGTGGCCGAGCAGAATGCGCATTTGCAGATTGATGTCGACCAGATCCGTCGTCACCAGCTTGCCGTCGACGACGACGCCCGGGGTCACGTACATCGCGCGCCCCCAATTGGTCATCGTCCGGTATCGGTAGTCGCAGACATCCGGGTCCTGATATGCGCCCCAGCAGCCGAGCAGAATACGCCGCTTGCCGACTTCCTCGTACCCCGGCAATGCCTCGTAAAAGAAATCAAACAGGTCGTCGTGCAATGGCAGACTTTTCTTCATAAACTCGACGTATCGGAGCAGTCGGGTCATGTATTCGGTGAAGAGCTGCACCGACGGCACCGTGCCGACCCCGCCGGGATAAAGGGTCGACGGGTGAACGTGGCGCCCCTCCATCAGGCTGAACATCTCGCGCGTGTAGCGACTGACCAGCAACGTCTCGCGGTAAAACTCGCCGGTGAACGGATTAAGCGCGGTCATGATGTCGCCGATCATGCGATAGCCGTGGTCGTCAGCATGCGGCGCGCGCGTGTTCTGCGCCTTATCCCACAGGCTCGGATTTGTCTGCCGCACCATCTGCTCGCAGAAATCGACGCCGACGAGATTGTCCTGGAAGATGTTGTGATCGAACATGTACTCGGCGGCCTCGCCGAGGTTGATGATCCACTCGGCGATATTCGGCGGCTTTATGCCGTAAGCCATGTTTTGGGCGTAGACCGAACAGGTGGCGTGATTATCTCCGCAAATGCCGCAAATGCGGCTGGTGATGAAATGCGAGTCCCGCGGGTCCTTGCCCTTCATAAAGATGCTGTAGCCGCGAAAGATCGCCGAAGTGCTGTGGCACTCGGCAACCCGGCGATTTTCAAAGTCGATCTTGGTGTAGATGCCGAGACTGCCGACGATCCGGGTGATCGGGTCCCAGTTCATTTCGACTAGGTTGCCAGGGGTGCGGGTTGCGCCGGTGGCGGGCCGTTCGGCGACGTCGAGGGGTGTTGCCATTGATTATCCTCCAGCGCGGCGAGCAAGCGGTCGGTCGGGGCGATAGCCGGTGGTCAACTCGCCTCGGTTATGACGCCATTTCGGCTCATCATTCAGGGTATTATTGGTGATCCTGCGCAACCGGCGGATCAGCACGCCGTAAGGCCTGATCATACTCGACGACAGCACCGCGCCGGGCGGCTCGTCCATGAAGGGCATGAATTTATCGGGAAACCCCGGCATTGTGCAGCCTATGCAGATGCCACCGACATTCGGGCAACCCCCCATCCCCGAAATCCAGCCGCGTTTCGGCACATTGCATTGCACCACGGGGCCCCAGCAGCCGATCTTAACGAGGCATTTGGGGGACCCATATTCCTGCGTGAAATCGGCCTGCTCGTAATAGGCGGCGCGATCGCAACCATTATGCACGGTGTTGCCGAACAACCATCTCGGGCGACCCAGATCGTCCACCGGTATCATCGGCGCGAGCCCGGCGAGCTGGCGCAGCAAATAGAGCAATGTCTCCATGAAATTGTCGGGCTGCACCGGGCAACCCGGAACATTGACGATCGGCAGTCCGGCCTTCGATTTCCAATCGCGCCCGAGATAATCCTGCAGTCCCATGCACCCCGTGGGATTGCCCTGCATCGCGTGAATGCCGCCATAGGTCGCGCAGGTACCCGCGCCGACCACCGCCAGCGCCTTTGGAGCCAAGCGGTCTATCCATTCGGTGGTCCTGATCGGCTGCCCGGTTTTCGGATCGTTTCCGTACGCTGCCCAATACCCGTCGCCGCTGATCTTCTCGTTCGGGATCGATCCTTCGAGCACCAGCACGAAATTGTCGATCTCACCACGATCGGCCTGATGGAAGAATTTCATAAAGTCGTCGCCGACTTCGACGGCGAGAACCGGGTTGTGCAAATGCACCTTGGGCAGCCCGGGGATCGCCCCGAGCAGCACTTCCTCGATGCTGGGCTCGCTCGCCGCGGTGATCGACACCGTATCACCATCGCAGCCGAGCCCGGCCGTGATCCATAGGATGTGAACTTCGTCGATCGCGGGAGTGTGTTGCGTCTTGCGCCCGTATGGAACGGCGCCCGCTTCATCTGCCATAGGCATGCTCCTCCCTGGGAACCTCCGGCAGCCGGGACCGGGTTTCGGTCGGCCTGATTCGGTCGAACGGACCGTTCGCAGGTAAGTTCCCGCGCGGCGGCGAATTTTACAATTTTACGGCGGCGGCCGGGGGCGATCCGGTGGAGTTGGGATCTCGCTCATCACCTGGGCATGCAACATCAACGTGAAGAGCGCAGTGCCGCCGACGATATTTCCGAGCAGGACGGGCAAGACAAAAGATAGCATCATATGCCCCAACCTGAGCTGCCCGTTGGCAACCAGCAAAAAGGCTTCGACGCTGCCGGCAATAAATGTGCAGGAAACCGCCGATTCCGATCAGGTAGGTCATCATCGCAATTACGTGAAAGGCGGCGGCCTCGCCGCTCGGGATCAGCCACACCATTGCGGCGATCAAGAAGCCTGCGGAAATCGCCCGAAAGAAAGACTCGATCCAGCTCGTCTGGAGGATATGTCGGCTGATGTCGATCATTACGTCGCGCAGCTCGGGCGCAAGAACCGGCGGCAACGTACAAAACACTGCGGCTGCGGCTGTCCCGGTCATATTGGCGGCGAAGACGATTGTCCACAACCGAGCCAGCTTCGCCAAATTGGCCGCCGTGAAATTGGCGGCGAGGGGCAGTACCGGAGTGATGGTGTTTTCCGTAAAGAGCTGTTGGCATGCCAGGACGACGATCAAAAATCCGACCGGGTACCCAAGGCTGGTGAGCAGCGGCCGCCATAAGGTGTCTGGCAAATGCGCCTGGAGAATCGCCTGTGCGAGCAGGGAGAACGAGCAGGGAGAAGCTGATCGACAAGCCGGCGGCGACACCCGACCACCACAGCGAAGTGATCGGCCGTTCCATCGCCTCCTGCCCATACGGCGGACGATTTCGTAGATCAGCGGGGCAGGCAGGCGCGACCGCTCCTCGACAGTCTCTGCCTCGGTCTCACTGATCCCTTCCGGTTCCTGTGTGTCACAGGGACTAGTACCTCGTTGCGAAAATTAGCGTGCGGCACTCCACCCTGTTCGTCGTCCCCGCGCAAGAGGCTGTCAGGAAATCCTGCGGACAGACAATTCGTCGTCCCCGCGCAAGCGGGGACCCAGGGGCAAGCAACTTAAATCCCTGGATTCCCGCTTTCGCGGGAACGACGAGCAAAGGGCGCAAAGGTGGGATATGCGGAATTGGATTACAGCCTCGCAAGCGGGGACCCAGAACCTGCCCCCCTGCTTTCGCCAGGGGCAGGCTCTGGCATGAACAGGGGGCGGGCGCTCTCACCCCAGCTCCTCGTAAAGATCACGCCATTGCCGATTATGGCGCTCGATCAACTCCAGTTTCCACGTGCGGCGCCATTTCTTGATCCGCTTTTCGCGGAGGATCGCATCGGCGATGGTCTCGTGAAACTCGACAAACACTAACCTATGCACTCCGTAATCGCGAACAAATCCACCGACAGCATTCGAACGATGTTGCCAAGCACGGCGCGCAATATCACTTGTGACACCGACATAAAAGGTGCCATTACGTTTGCTGGCGAGGATGTAGACGCAAGGACGCTTCTCGCTCATGCCCCGATCGGCCGCCCCCTGTTCATGCCAGAGCCTGCCCCTGGCGAAAGCAGGGGGGCAGCCTCTGGGTCCCCGCTTTCGCGGGGACGACGGAGATTTGTCGTCCCTTCCGAGCGAGGATACCGAAGCGAGATGGGTACGACATACACCACTTTACGCAACCAGGTACTAGCCTGATCCCGGCTCATGTTACGGTCGTCTCGCGAACGGCAATTGCATAGGAGCGGTGGGAACCTTAAACGCGCCTCACCTGCGCTCTTGGATAACAGTAGGTGTGGTCTTGCGATCCGCCTGCCTCGGCCGCCACTTCCGTGCGCAGGCTGCGAGATCGGTAGTGTCCGGAAGTTCCGCAAAGCCGCTGTGTCGGATGGTGGGATGTGGGTGAGCCGGCACGACGACGCGCGCCGCGCAGCGGCGGCGGGGCCAACCAAGTGCTCATCTTTTAAGCTTTCGCCATTCGCGCATTCGCTTTTAAGGCAGATCGCAAGGCTGAACGGCGGCGCCCCGGTGGCCATCGCACCATGGCATGCCGGTTGCACCCCTGCGCCTGTCGGGCGGATCGAGTGAAGTTGCGGAGGCGCGGTTGAAGCGGCGGGATTTTCTGAAGAGCACTGCGGCGCTCGCCGGCACCGCATCGATTGCCGGCGGCATTCGAACGGCCCGGTCCGAAACGCCGCGAGACACCCTTTTGGTACTCGTCGAGAATGGCCCCAACAGCCTCGACATCCACGGGGTCGGAACCACGTTCCGCAGCTATGTCGCGTGCTGGAATCTCTATGACCGGCTGTTGACATTCGGGCGCAAGACATTGCCGGACGGCGGCTTTTCTTACGACCACACCAAGATCGAGCCCGAACTGGCCGAAGATTTCACGCTGTCGCCCGACGGCATGTCGGTCACCTTCAAATTGCGCCGTGATGCGACATTTCATGACGGCGCGCCGGTGACCGCCGAGGACGTCAAATGGTCGCTCGACCGGGCGGTCACCGTCGGCGGCTTCCCGACGTTTCAGATGGCCGCCGGCAGCCTAAAGAAACCCGAGCAGTTCATCGTCCTGGACGATCACACGATCCGCATCGATTTCCTGCATAAAGACAAGCTCACGCTGCCTGACCTCGCCGTCGTGGTCCCGGCGATCTTCAATTCGAAGCTCGCCCGCAGCCACGCCACTGAGAAGGATCCCTGGGCGCTGGAGTGGATGAAGACCAATGACGCCGGCGGCGGCGCCTATAAGCTCGAACGTTGGGTTTCGGGCCAAGAGACCGCCTTTATCCGCTTCGACGAATGGAAGAGCGGCCCGTTGCCGAAAATCCGCAGGGTGGTGTTGCGCGAGGTACCGGCGGCCGGCAACCGGCGCGCGCTGATGGAGCGCGGCGATGCAGATCTGTCGATCGACATGCCGTTCAAGGACGCCGCAGAGATCAAGAAATCAGGTGTATACCGGGTTGTCGGCACGCCGGTCGAGAACTCCCTGCAATATGTCGGCCTCGTCACCAAGATGAAGCCGTTCGACGATGTACGGGTGCGCCAGGCCATCGCCTGGGCAGTGCCGTATGAGGAGATCTACAAGAGCGTCGTCTACGACATCTGCATTCCGATGTCGGGCGGTCCGACCGACGCGCCGAAAACCGCCGCCTGGCCGCAGCCCTTTCCTTACAAGCATGATATCGAGAAGGCCAAGGCGTTGTTGTCGGAGGCCGGCCTCGCGGGCGGGTTCGAAACGACGATCTCGATCGACCTTGGCGACGCCACCCAATCCGAGCCTACGGCGGTTCTCTTACAGAATTCGCTCGCCGAACTCGGCGTCAAAACCCGCATCGAGAAGATCCCCGGCGCCAATTTCCGCAATGCGATGTTGGAAAAGAACCGGCCGATCCATGTCGCTAGTTTCGGCGGCTGGCTCAACTACCCGGACTATTACTTCTTCTGGGGCTATCACGGGCAAAACGCGCTGTTCGACACGATGTCCTACCAGAACCCGGCAATGGACAAGCTTATCGACGCGGCGCGTTTCGAGGCGGACCCCGAAGCCTACGACGACGAAGTCAAGAAATTCATCCGCATTGCGATGGAAGACGTACCGCGCATCCCGCTTTATCAGCAGATCCTGGTGGTCGGAATGCAGAAGAACATCCAGGGTTATACCTACTGGTTTCACCGGCAGCTCGACTTCCGCCAGCTAGAAAAGAGCTGAGCCAGGGCTCGACAATTGTCGCCATCCAGGGCGTCTCCCTTCTTCTCTGAAACTTTGCCCTCTCCGGCCTTGGGGGCGGAGAGGGAGGGTTTTGGAAACGTCCAGCGCGCAGCGGCACCTCCGCGGACAATTCAATGGCCCGGCTGATCCAGACTCGCCTGCTGTCGGCGGTGCCGAGCGTTATTGGCGTCATCATTGTGACGTTCCTTCTAACGCGGGCTTTGCCGGGCGATCCTGCGGTCTATTTTGCCGGGCCGGCCGCCACCCCACAGGCGATCGCTGAGATCCGGCACTCGTTGGGGCTCGACCGCAGCCTCCCAGAGCAGTTTCTGGTCTATGTCGGAGATCTGGCGCACGGCCGGCTCGGCAATTCGCTCTCTACCGGTCAGCCAGTGACACAAGAATTGCTGACAAGATTGCCGGCCTCGATCGAGCTGACCCTTCTCGCACTCGCGCTTTCGGTCGCCGTCGCCGTGCCGCTCGGAATTACGGCCGCCCGGAGGCCCAACTCTTGGATCGACCATTTTTGCCGGCTGGTATCGACCGCCGGAGTAAGCCTGCCGACCTTCTTCACGGGCCTGCTGCTTGTTTATGTATTCTATTACCTGCTCGGCTGGGCTCCGGCTCCATTGGGCCGGCTCGATCTGATGTACTCGCCGCCGCCCACGCGGAGTGGCTTATACGTTGTGGACAGCTTGCTTGCGGGCGACGGCATGACAGCTCTTGCCGCCTTGCGCCAGATCGCATTGCCCGCTCTGACATTGGCGATCTTCACCTTAGCGCCGATCACACGCATGACGCGCGCCGCGATGCTCTCGGTGTTGAGCGCCGACTTCATCCGTGCCGCACGCGCCAATGGCCTATCGCAGCGACGGATCATCTATGTCTATGCCTTCCGCAACGCGATGCTGCCGGTGCTGACGACGCTCGGCATGGTGTTTTCGTTTCTGCTGGGCGCCAATGTGCTGGTGGAAAAAGTCTTCGCCTGGCCGGGCATTGGCTCCTATGCAATCGAGGCCTTGATCGCCTCTGATTACGCGCCGGTGCAGGGTTTCGTGCTGGCCATGGCGATCGTTTACATCCTGCTCAACCTCGCGATTGACATCCTTTACGGAGTGATCGATCCACGGGCCGCGGTCACGGCATGAGTGAGACCCTGCGCCACCTGCGCTACGTATTGGGCGAGAACCCGGTAACCCTGGCCGCGTTCGCGCTCTTCATCCTGCTCGTGGCGATCGCGCTCCTTGGGCCTTGGATTGCGCCGTACAATCCGCTCGCCACCGACGCGATGCACGCCCTTGCGGCGCCATCGGCCGCTCACTGGTGCGGGACCAACTCCGTCGGCCGCGACATATTGAGCCGCATCATCGCCGCAACTCGGCTCGATCTCGGCATCGCCTTCGCCGCAGTGGCGCTGTCTTTTGCGGTCGGCGCGCTGGGCGGGCTGGCGGCCGGCTATTTCGGGGGCTGGACCGAGCGGGCCGTCGGCCGCATCGCCGACACGATCATGGCTTTTCCGCTGTTCGTGCTCGCGATGGGCATCGTCGCGGCGCTCGGCAATACCGTCGCCAATATCGTCTACGCCACCGCTATCATCAACATGCCGCTTTACGCCCGCGTCGCCCGAGGCGAGGCCAGCGTATTGCGGCAGGCGGGGTTTGTCGAGGCAGCCAGGCTCGGCGGCAATGGCGAGATGCGTATACTGCTGGCACAGGTTCTGCCCAATACGATGCCGCTGCTGGCGGTACAGATGTCGCTGACAATGGGTTATGCGATCCTTAATGCGGCCGGCCTCTCTTTCATCGGCCTTGGCATCAGCCCGCCAACTGCGGAATGGGGGATCATGGTGGCGGAAGGCGCCAGCAATATCATTTCCGGAGAATGGTGGGTCGCGCTGTTCCCCGGCCTTGCCCTGATGCTCGCCGTCTTTTGCTTCAACCTCCTTGGGGACGGCTTGCGCGATCTGATCGATCCGCGGAGGCGCACTTGAGCGAGGCGACCTCGCTGCTCGCAGTCAGCAATCTCTCAGTCGAGTTCCGCACCCGCAGCGGCACGGTGCGCGCGCTCGAGAGAGTCGGCTTTGAGGTCGCTCGGGGAGAGACCGTGGCGATCGTCGGGGAAAGCGGTTCGGGCAAATCGGTGACGGCCTATGCACTGCTCGGTCTGCTCGATCCGGCAGCGCGGGTCATCTCGGGCAGTATCTTATTCGGCGGCCTCGAGTTGCTGCGCGCCGGCGAGCGCGCGCTCGAGGAGATGCGAGGACGCGAGTTCTCGCTGATTTCGCAGAACCCGCGCGGCGCGCTGAACCCGATCCGGCCGATCGGCAAACAGCTCGAAGACGTATTGGTCCGGCATGGCAGCGTCACCCGGGCACAGGCGCCGTCGCGTGCCGTGGAGATGTTGGCCAAGGTCGGCATCCCTGATCCGGAACGGCGCGCTGGCGCATACCCTTTCGAGCTATCGGGTGGAATGTGCCAACGCGTGACGATTGCGCTGGCACTCGCCTGCTCGCCGGCCTTGCTGATTGCCGACGAGCCGACGACTGGCCTCGACGTTACGACCCAGGCGGTCGTGATGGATCTGCTCGCTGAACTCGCCGCCGCATCCCTGATGGCGACAATCCTGATCACCCACGATCTGGGCCTGGCGGGCGAATATGCCGACCGGATCGTCGTCATGCATGCCGGCCATGTCGTCGAGAGCGCGCCGGTCCCCGAGCTGTTTTCCCATCCGCGCCACCCCTACACGGCAAAGCTGATCGCCGCGACACCCAAACCCGACATGCAGCTCGCCGACCTTACCGCAATCCCCGGCAATCTCCCGGACGTCAGGCGTGCCGACCTGCCGAACTGCCGTTACAGCGCCCGCTGCGCGCGGCACCAGGCGAAATGCGAGGCGCCACTCCCGTCTATTTCCGTCGGCCCGTCACACCTGGTCGCTTGCTGGCAACCTCTATGACCGAACCCGTTCTCGATGTCCGGAGCTTGACCAAGCACTTCCAGGTGAAGCGCGGAAAGCGGCATTTCTGGGCCCGCGCCCGCCAAAGCTGGCTTAATGCGGTCGACAGCGTCGATTTCTCCATCGGACCGGGCGAGACAGTGGGCCTCGTCGGGGAGTCCGGCTGCGGCAAGTCGACTCTGGTGCGGCTCGTCGCGCGCCTCATTGATCCGAGCGGCGGCAGCATCGGGTTCGATGGGAAGGAAATCGGGGGAGTACCGGCACGTCACTTCGCCCGCCTGCCGCAGCGTTCCGGCATCCAGATGGTCTTTCAAGATGCCGGCGAGAGCCTGAACCCGCGCTTCACGGCGTTTCAGGCGATCGCCGATCCGCTGCGCCGGCTGAGCCCGCGGCGCGGCGCAGAGCTCGCGGCGCGAGTGCGCGAGGCGGCGGGCTTGGCCGGACTTCCCGACGAGCTCCTTGGCCGCTTTCCGCATCAATTGTCCGGCGGTCAGAAAGCGCGGGTCGGCATCGCCCGCGCCGTCGCGCTCGAACCGCGGCTTCTGATCCTCGACGAGCCTACGGCAGCGCTCGACGTCTCGGTTCAGGTGGTGATCCTGCAACTACTCGAGACGCTGAAGCACCGTCTCGGCATGAGTTATCTCTTTGTCAGCCACGACCTCAATGTCGTCCGCCTGCTCTGCGACCGCGTCCTGGTCATGTATCTCGGCAAGATCATCGAGAGCGGCCCGGTCGACGCGGTCTTTGGGAATCCGGCGCATCCTTACACCAAGGCGCTGGTGGCAGCGATCCCGTCGCTCGATCAGCGTGGGGTCAAGCGGCTGCGCCTCAGCGGCGAACCGCGCAGCCCGATCGATCCCGACCCCAACACCTGCCGTTTCTACGGACGCTGTCCCAAGGGCCATAGCAATTGCGCAACAATGATGCCGGACCTGCGGCCATTCGACGCCGGCCGCTCGGTAGCATGCCATTACCCGGAAGTCGTTGTTCGGGTCGAGACGGCGACCGCGGCGTAATATAGAATTCGGTCACTCACCGCGGCAATGGCGACAGTTTGCGCGGTTAACGCCGATCCCGCGCCGGGCCAAATGACGGCCTCGGCCGGATATCACTCCTCGGGAGCATTGTTGTGAGAAAGCTGATCAATTTTGGGGCTGTGGCTGGTCTGCTATTGGGCGTCGCCGGATGCGCCGCCAGCCCACCCACACAGGTAGCGTCGACCGGGAATCTGCTCACCAAAGCCGGATTTCAGGCCAGGCCGGCAAACTCACCACATCGGGTATCGGAAATGATGAAGATGACGCCCCATAAGTTCGTCACCCGAGTGCGGAATGGTCAGCTGGTTTATCTATATCGCCGATCCGCTCGTCTGCGAATGCGTCTATTTCGGTTCACAGCAGAACTGGGATGCTTATCGACGTGAGTTGGAGGCCGAGCAGATCGCCAAGGCGAGCGAGATGACAGCTACCGAGAGCCAGATGGACTGGGATTGGGGTCTCTGGGCTATACCGACGCAAGGTGGGCCGCCCTAACCTCCTCCGCTGCGGCCCAGCTTCAGGCCGTCAGCGGCGGTCAGTCCTCTCCGACCGCGTGCGCAGGCTCCTCGGCCGAAATCACCACCGCTTCCGGGTAATGCTGCCTGCTGAGCGCATAGCAGACGCCGGCGACGATCAGATAGCCGAGCGCCACTGGGGCCGAATTGCCGATGCCCAGCGAAGTGCCGTGGATGAAGCCGAAGAACGACAGCACGGCGCCCGCGGCTGCGAACAGAGCGGCCCAATCGAACTTCCGGTCGATGATAAAAGCGGCGATGGCGCCGAGGATCAATCCGGCGAGCACGGCGCCGCCGCCGAGCAGAGCCATCCCGTGATAGACGACGCCAGTCGCGCCGAGCTTGGCCATGCCCACCTGCTCGGCTGAAGTGCCCGCCGCGCCGAGCGCTCCGTCGATCAGGGTCTGCGCCCAAGCGGCGATGTTCGGCAGGATCGCCAGCACGATTGCAGGGGCATGTCGCGGCGGCGTCGCCTGAAACGCCTGGGCGCCGATAACCAGGCCGATATAGAGCAGGATCGGCAGGATCGCGACCAAAGGAATGACCGCGAGCAGCAGCGCCGTCAGCCCAAGAAAGCAGACGACGCCGATGACGACACCGGTCGCCAGCGAATACCCGATCCGCCCTCCCACCGCCTTCCATCCGGGGTGGCCGATATAGACGGCCGGCGGGAACGGGCTACCCAACAGCGCACCAACGATCGCGCCGGTGCCGTCGGCCAGCAGGATCTGGCGCAGGCTGTAATCGTCGCCGGCGGCGGCGGCGCTCTCGACGTTGTTCATCCCCTCGGTGAAGTTATAGATGCCGAGCGGCACAGCCGTGACCAGCAGCGGCCCGATATCGCCGAGCGCCTTGGCGAAGTCAGTCGATGGGTACGGCAGCCGCAAACCAAACTGGCTAAAGGCGGAGACGACCTCGGCGGGCTGCATCAGATCGTCGAGGTGCACCAGCTTGGCCAGCCAGGCAAGGACCGTCCCCAGCACCACCGCGGCAAGGCCGCCCGGCAGGCCATAGGGTAGGCGTATGCCGGCCATCCAGCTGACCAGGACAATGGTCAGCGACAGCATGAACAGCCAAGGATCCTCCCAGCCGAGAAAGGCCGGCCGCATCGAAATGAAGGCGATCGAAATGCCCGCGAGGGTGCCGAGCATCGCGGCACGCGGTGTGTATTTTCGTACCGTGGGCCCGACGAAGGCGCCCAAGAGCACAATGGCACCGATGACAAGGCACCACACTAATCCCGACTCCCAAGCGAGCAGCGGATCGTGCGTCTTCAGATAGATCGGCAACATGATCAGGAAGACGACGATAAACATGTGCGGGACGCTCGGTCCGTACGGCATCGCCGTTACGTCGTTGCGGCCTTCGTTCTTGGCGAGCCGCCAAGCGAGGTAGGCGTAGTACAGGTTGCCGAGCGGCAATGCGATGCCGAGGGCGGGGAGGATCCGGCCGTAGACGATATCCGCCGGCAGGTTGACGACATGCAGGCAAAGTCCGGTCAGCACGATGACGTTCAAAACGACATTGGTGAACAGACCGAAAAATCCGTTCCAATCGCCGGGAACCCACCAGCGCGGCGCGTCGGATGAAGTTTTCATGGTTCTCTCCTCACGCGCCGGATTTCGGGAGTGCCGCGATGACCGCCTCGGATGAAGCGACCCATCCGAAGATGCCGCCTTGGGCCTTGATCATGCGCAGGCCCATCTCTTGAAATTCGGGGAAATACGAACCGACGCAATCCTCCACGACAACACATTCGTAGCCGCGGTCGTTGGCCTCTCTGACCGTGGTATTTACGCAAACCTCGGTAGTGACGCCGCACACGACGAGCTGGGTAATGCCGCGGTTCTTCAGCATCGCGTCGAGATCGGTGGCGTGAAACGCGCCCTTGCCCGGCTTGTCGACGACCGGCTCACCCGGCACCGGGTAGAGCTCCGGGATGATGTCGTGTCCCGGCTCGCCACGTACCAATATCCGGCCCATCGGGCCCGGATCGCCAATGCCAGTTGGGAGCCTGCCGCGCGCTTTCTTTGCCGGCGGCAGGTCGGCGAGGTCCGGGCGATGGCCCTCCCGAGTGTGGATGACGGTCAGACCCGACATTCGCGCCGCATCGAGCAGACGCCGGGTCGGGGCGATGGTTCGCCGCAGCAGCGAGACATCATTGCCGAGCACAGCTCCAAACCCGCCGGGCTCGAGGAAGTCCCTCTGCATGTCGATGATAACAAGGCCGGCTTGCGCCGCGATCAGGTCGAAGGGATAAGGCTCCGCATCGATGACCGCCATGATAACTCCTCCCTCTTAGCGATTGATGGCTGCCGGGTCAGAAATGGAACCCCAGACCGGCAGCGAAGACGAAGATATTGCGGTATCCGCTTGATCCGGGACTTACGACGCCGAGGATTTCCTGAGCGTTGCGTAATTGCGAATTGATTAGGTTATAGTATTGGACGCCGACATTGAACGACCATTCCCCGAACTGAAGAGGAGCGAATGCGAGCGGTACCTTGGCGGCGATCCCGGTTGAAAAGACGCCAACATTGCTCGAGCCACCCCAAAAATTGGACGGTCCGACGGTAATCCAGGTAGGAAAGGTAAAAATGACAGGGAGCTGGTAAGGATGAAGATCCCAAGTCGGTATTGCGCCGAGCTCGACATCAAAGCTGGGCACCTGGCCGAGCACTACTGTCGAACCGCCCGAGGCGGTAAAAAACAGCTTCGCGTACGGCTTAACCGCTAGCGGAGCGAACCAGCGTCCTCCGTCATCATAGCCAAGACTAAACTCAAGATTATTCTCGGTCTTGAATTGTCCTCCTGGACTGATGAAGGCGACGTATTGAGCCCCAAGCAACCAATCCTTGTAAAAATTGAAATTGAACCCGGCGAACCCATCCAACTCATTCCAGAAATTGCGGTTTTGGGAATTCTGATGGTCGGGATTGAGATCATTGAAGATACCGGAAACAAATGTGATGTCGTTAAGTGGTCCGTCGGCCGCATGGTAGGCACTCGCCGCGAAACCATTGACCGACTGGATGGTGAACCCCTTGTTCGTCACCAATAAGCCGCGTGGCGTTATATAATCGTTCTTAAAAGTCAAGTCATTGAACCCGTGGACCGCTGGCGCGTCTTGAGCCATAGCGACAAACGGCAATCCCAAAATCATCGAGGCGAAGATGCTGCGGATCCAGCGATAGTGCATACAAACCCCCCTTACTTCGCGCAGAAATCAACCTGCACGTGGTACCCAACTACACCTCCTGACGGCCTCGCTTGTTGCTCCCATGCAATTGGACATGCACTTCTTTTGCCACTGCTGAGCAAAGTGCGTGCCACTATCAAGGCCGCCTAATATTGATGGCGGCTCAGCGGTCTATGGTGTTCCTATTTTAGGCGAATGCTCTAAAATCGACCGCTACTCGGCGGTGATACCACCTTTTCGGCAGAACCTAGCGGAGCAGCGCAAGCAGTGCCTTAAAGTCAGCAACCGCACCAAATACCCCGCCCTGCATCTTAACCATTTTGATCGCGTGTTCATGGTTCGACCGGTCGGTCGCGCCGCAGCAGTCTTCCACCAGCAGACATTCGAACCCGCGATCATTCGCCTCACGCATCGTGGTGTGAACGCACACATCGGTGGTGATGCCGGTCAGCACGAGGTTGGCGATACTGCGCAACCGCAGCATCAATTCAAGATCGGTGGCGCAGAACGACCCCTTGCCGGGCTTGTCGATGATCGGCTCGCCCGGAAGCGGCGCCAGCTCGGGGATGATCTCCCAGCCGGGCTCGCCGCGCATCAGGATGCGTCCGCACGGGCCGGGATCGCCGATCCCGGCACCAATCCGCCGTGAGCGCCAGCGCTTGTTTTCCGGCAGATCGGCAAGGTCCGGCCGGTGGCCCTCGCGGGTGTGCAAGACGTGAAACCCGCCGCGCCGCATCGCCGCAAGCACCGCTGCGATTGGCGCGATCGGCGCGCGGGTCAGCGACAGATCATACCCCATCCGGTCGACATAGCCGCCGATGCCACAGAAATCGATTTGCATATCGATTACGATGAGAGCCGTATTATCGGGCCGCAGATCCCCATTGAAAGGCCAGGGATATGGGTCGGCCGTGACGTACTGTTCGGCCATAGCGCTATCCATTTGTTGACGCTCGATCCCGACTATTTCAAATGCTGTGCCAATGAGTATGGCGTCTAATTAATGGTCGAAGAGCCCTTGCAAATCGAGCGGCTGCGGACCGCCTTTCTCGGGGGCGAGCTTTCGGCAACCGAGCTGATCGAGCGGGTGCTGACGCGCATCGCAAAATGGGATGATCCGGCCCTGTGGATTGCCCGAACGAGCGATACCGCGCTGAGGCAGCGCGCGTTCGAACTCGACGAGGCGGCAGCTGCAGATTGTGATTTGATCAAGCGCCTGCCGCTCTTCGGCATCCCGTTTGCCGTCAAGGACAATATCGATGTCGCCGGCATCCCAACCACCGCCGCTTGTCCGGCTTTCGCGTATACCCCGTCGGAAACCGCCCCGGTTGTGAAGCTACTGCTTTCTGCCGGCGCTGTGCTGGTCGGCAAAACCAACCTCGATCAGTTTGCTACCGGGTTGGTCGGCACCCGCTCGCCCTACGGCGTGCCACGCAATCCCTTCGATGCGCGCTACATACCCGGCGGCTCGAGCTCCGGCTCGGCGGTGGCAGTCGCCGCCGGGCTCGTCAGCTTTGCGCTCGGCACCGATACGGCCGGCTCCGGACGCGTTCCGGCAGCCTTCAACAATATTGTCGGGCTGAAGCCGACGCGAGGCTTGCTCAGCACCCGCGGTGTCGTCCCGGCCTGCAGATCACTCGACTGCGTCTCGGTGTTTGCGCTTTCGGCGCAGGACGCCCGCGCGGTCTTCGACGTTGCAGCGTGCTTCGATCTTCACGATCCTCTCGCCCGCGAGGCTTCGTCGGCTGAATTGCGGAGCTTTGGCCCGAAGCCCCGATTTGGCGTGCCGCTGCCCGGCGATCTTGAATTCTTTGGTGATCGCGAAGCCGGATCCCTCTTTGCTGCGGCGATAACCAAGCTCGAGCAGGTCGGCGGAACCCGGGCGAAGGCGGCTTTCGCGCCGTTTCGCGATGCCGGGCGACTCCTTTACAGTGGCCCCTGGTTGGCCGAGCGCCTGCACGCAACGCAGGCACTTTTGGATGATGATCCGGATGCAATTCTCCCGGTGACCCGTTCAATCATCGAGAAGGGCCGACATTACAGCGCGCTCGACGCCTATCGCGCCCAATACGAGCTGGCACGGCTGAAGCGCGAGGCCGATGTCGCATTCAGGTCGATCGATGTGCTGCTATTGCCGACCAGCGGCACGATCTACGAGAAAGCTGCTGTTGCGGCGGACCCGTTCCGCCTCAACGCCAATCTCGGTCTTTATACGAATTTCGTGAACTTGCTCGATCTGACGGCGATTGCGGTTCCTGCCGGGTTTCGCAAAAACGGGCTCCCCTTCGGGATTTCGTTGATCGCCCCCGCCTTTGCCGATCGCGCGTTGCTCGATCTGGCACTGCGTTTCCATGCATAATGCCGGTATCGCAGCTCCGAAAAGGATTGCGCGCCGCGTCGATGTTTGACGGCTAATCGGGGGTGTGACCGATCAGCCGGGCAATGGCGAGGCTCAGCTCCGCTGAGCGGAACGGCTTTGAGATGATCGGGAACTCATCGGTGCCGGGAGCTTCCAGCCCAGCATAACCGGTCGTCAACAGGATACGCAAGCCAGGGCGTATCACCTGTGCGTGTCGCGCCAGTGCGACCCCCGACATGCCGCCCGGCATGACCAGATCGGTAAACAACAGTTCGATCCGTTCAGAGCGCTGCAACGCTTCGAGCGCTTCCTGACCATTGCGAGCCACCAATGCGCGATATCCGAGGTCTTGGAGAATTTCGACCGACACGTCACGGACCTCGTCGTCATCCTCGACGACGAGGACCGAACCTGCGCCATGCCGCGGCTCATCCGGTGCGCGGTCCTGCTGGGCATCTTCTGCAGTAAGTGGAGCGGTCGGTAGGTAGAGGGTCACAGACGTGCCCCTGCCAACTGCGCTTTCGATGTGAACCCCGCCACCCGATTGTTTGGCAAAACCGTATACCATCGACAAACCGAGCCCGGATCCCTTGCCGATCTCCTTGGTCGTATAGAACGGTTCGAATGCGCGGGCCGCAACCTCCGGTCTCATTCCTTCGCCGTTGTCCTCGACCGTGAACGCGACGTAGTCGCCCGAGCGAAGATCAATATGTGACGGGATCCGCCCCATCTCGACCTTGCGGGTAGTAAGTCTGACGCGACCGCCTTTCGGCATGGCGTCCCGCGCGTTAATGACGAGGTTCATCACTGCAGCTTCGAATTGGGCCGGGTCGACTTCGCAGCGGGGCAGCCCGGGCGCGCTGTCGATGACGACATCGATCGTCTCGCCGACCGCGCGATCGATCAAGACCTCGATCTCTGTTAGCAATGCATTTAGGTCTGCCGACACCGGGCGCAGCGTCTGACGGCGCGCGAACGCGAGAAGCTGCTGCGTCAACTGCGCTCCCCAGTTCAGCGATCGCAGCGCAGTCTCGGCGAGAGAGGTGATGCGCCCACTCTTGCCGTCGTGGAGAATCATATCGAGGCAGCCCATGGCCGCCGTTAGCAGGTGGTTGAAATCATGGGCGACACCGCCGGTAAGCTGGGCCACTGTCTCCAGCTTCGCCAGGTGCTCCATGCGGTGGCGCTCGGTCGTCTCGCGCAAGATGCAGATCGCCCCAATGATCGAGCCGAGCTGGTCGAAAAGTGGTGTATAATCAGCGTTGTAGATGATTTCGGTGCGGCGGGCGTGCGAAAAGAACCGAAAGTCGCGCATCTCCGCCCGACGTCCCATCAGCGCCTCGCGCCACGCGTGCCCGACGGGATGATCGGAAAATCCCGGGAAAACTTCAAAGACAGTCTTCCCCAGCACGGCGCAGCGCGGCTGGCCGTTTATCCTCTCCATAGCGGCGTTCCAGACGAGGTGCCTCAGCTCCTTATCGATGACGATTATGCCTTCCGACGTATTTTCGATAATCAGCTTGAAGAGCAGCCGTTCGCGGCGCAGCCGCTCCTCTATTTCATCACGCTCGGTGATGTCCCGCGCCGTGGCCATGATGTGGCAATCGCCGTTCAGCTGTTCGGGCACGCGCACAAACATCACGTCGATCGAGCGGGTTACGCCCGCCATCGTTCGCCGTGCGTTATAACGTTGGTTTTCGCCGGTACGAATGCACGCCCGCATCAGGCGCAGCGGCAGCTCTGCCTGCTCCGAACCGAGAATTTCTTCTACAGTGCGGCCGACGACCCGGTCGTAACTAAGACCATAGGCGCGCTCGGTTGCACGATTGAGATCTGCGTACACGAAGCGGCCATCAGCGGTGGCGCGGAACAGCGTCAGCCAATCGGGCGAATTATCAAAAATTGCCTGAATCTGAGCCCGGCTGGCGCCGAGCTGGCGCTCGCGGCGCTCGGCAAGCTCCTCCAGCCTTTCATTCAATTCGCTCAGTCGCCGCCCGCTCTCGGACAATGCCGCCGCACTTGTCTCCTCAATTCGGCGGCGGCGGGTGCTGTCGATCGTGATGCCGTGCATGCGCTTTGGCGTCTGATCCGGTCCGGGTACCGTTCGGCCGAGAAAGACAATCCAATGGGGTTCGTCGCCGGGCCAGACGAGCCGGGCTTCGACCCGCATAGGACCCGGACGACTGCGGAATTCCGTAAACGCCGCCGCGACGCTCTTTTGGTCAGTCGGATGTATCACCGCTAGGAGACGCTGATAAAGATCCCCGCTCCCATTCGGGTCCATTCCCATATTGCGGAACATTTGCCGGGACCAGCACATGCGATCGTTTGTAAGGTCCCAATCCGAAACGCCAATTTCTGCCGCTTCCAGTGCCGGCTGGACGTCGAATTCCGATGAGCTTGGTTGGACAACGGTTGGCTTCGACAGAAGCTGCGATTTTTTCAATTCTGCCAACCTCGCCAGGAGCAATGGCCATAGCGGCCCCACTCCTCCCTAGTGCTCAGATTCAGTCAGATGGTTCAGCCCATTCCCGTGAGGATAGGCCGGAGAGCGGTATCGCGCCGATGGACGGCGAACTATCCGTCTGATTCGGTGCACTAGGTCTGGGACCGGCGCATGACGCATATTAAACCGTTCCTCGTCCGGCGAAAACGATCTACGCGCCGATCACGGTTGGCGAGGTCGACATGCGGAAAGATCGGGGCACAGAAAACGTGACGGCCCGCCGCCCCACGGCCGAATGCGACCACTCGAGTGACCAAGACGCGTTTAGGTCATATGCTAACCTATGGCGGCCGCCGGCTCCTTGGCATCTGCGCATATACAGGTCCCCGCAATATACAGGGTAAGGCCAAATGACCATGGAAATCCAAAAGACCGACACCGCGGTCGTGTTTATCGACCCACAGAACGATGTGTTGAGCGAGAAGGGAGCAAATTGGGCGGCGGTTGGGGCGAGCGTTATCGAGAACCGGACTGTCGAGAACATGGAGCGGATCTTTAAGGCCGCGAAGGCGAACGGATATGAAGTGTTCATATCACCGCATTATTTTTATCCGACCGACAACGGTTGGAATTTCAACGGACCGCTCGAGACTGACGAGTTCGAAAACCACAGTTTTGCCCGAAGCGGACCGCTGAATCTGACGGGCTTCTCAAACTCGGGCGCGGACTGGCTCGAGCGCTTCAAGCCCTACATCGAAGACGGCAAGACGATCGTCGTCAGCCCGCACAAAGTATGGGGATCGCAAACCAATGACCTGACCCTGCAACTGCGCAAGCGCGGGATCAGCAAGATCATCCTCGGCGGCATGTTGGCAAATATGTGCGTCGAGTCCCATCTGCGCGACCTTGTCGAACAAGGGTTCGAGGTTGCAGTCGTCAAGGACGCAACCGCCGGACCTCGGCATCCGGTATGGGGCGACGGCTACCAAGCAGCGATGGTCAATTACCAATTCATCGCACATGCCGTGTTGTCGACCGATGAAACGGTCGATCGCATGCGTTAAGGGGCCAATCTCGGTACTTTGTGTGTTTACGTGGCCCAGGTCGCGCCGCATTTCCATACCATCATACGCGCGCTGCGGTTGAACCGCAGCAAGTGGGGGACCAACCTGGCAAAGTTATAGTCGGCCGGGATGCTGCGAAACCTGGGACGCCCCGCTCGCCCCCGAACGATTTCAAAATGAGCCTTGTTTATGTGTTGTATATGCACCATATGGAGTTCCATGAGAAAGAAAAAAAGGCGGGTAAAGGGTGCGGATGTAATCACCGAAATAGGCAGGACCTGCATGCTTATGCGCGCGCGCCTGATTTCAAGGGTTATTACAGCCATTTACGACGAAGAGCTTCGCCCGCTTGGAATCGTTTCGCCGCAGTTCGCATTGCTCGTCATCATCTCCGAAATAGAACCGGCAACTCGCGCGGAAATTGGGCGCTATCACCATCAGGATCGATCGACCCTGTCGCGCAACCTCAAGATCATACTTTCCGAAGGCTGGGCAGAGGAAGTTCAGGACGAAGGAGGTGGCCGAGGCAGGCCAATTGTCCTGACAGAGGCAGGCAGGGACCTGATACGTAAAGGGGCGCCCGAATGGCGAGTGGCGCAAGCGCGGGCCAAGGCTTTGCTGGGCGAAGACGGTGCGATCGCCATTACGGATATCGCCGACAGCGTCATGAACGCGTAGGCGCCATGATGCTGCATATACAACTTGGTACCAGGAGTGCACATGGACAGCAAACCGTCCTTCGCCGCGCACCATGTTCCCCATGGACAGGGGCGCGTCTATGCACGCGATTACAAGGGCGCCGGTCCTGCCTTTGTGCTGATGCACGGCTTTCCCGATAACCTAAAGCTCTGGGACGATCTGATCCCCTACCTGGTGGCGTCCGGGCGGCGGGTCGTTGCGTTCGACTTCCTGGGGTTTGGCGCCTCCGATAAATCTGCCGGCGCTACCTACAGTTTCCAGCAGCAACTCGGTGACCTCGAAGCGGTCGTCGAGGCACTGGACCTTGGCAGGATCGTCCCGGTTGCGCACGACGCGTCTGGGTTTGCAGCGATCAATTTCGCTATCGAGCACCCTGACCAGGTCGATTCGGTGTGCCTGCTCAATTCCGTCTATGCCGACCCTCCCACAGTGCAGTGGCCGGAAATGGTCGAGCTGTTTGCTGCGAAGAGCCTCAATGCGCTCTCGGGCGCTATTGCGCAAAATCCGGAGCAATTCGGTTGGTTGCTCAATTGGCAGAAGCAGCGTTTCCAGGAGACTCTCACGGATGCCCAGAAAGCGCATTACGACGCGTTCCTCTTCCCGCTGATCGCCGATAATTTTATGCAGCAGCCCAGTTCCGGCCCGGCTTTCGCTCAGCTTACGGCGCAGTTCTTCGCGGAAATCGCCCGAAGCACCAAGCGCCTGCCCGAGCTGGAGGCGCTTGATGTTCCATTCAAGCTGATCTGGGGAGAGGCCGACCCCTATTTCCCCGTCAGCATGGCCGAGGAGCGCCGGTCTCACCTGAAGCATTCTTCGCTCCATCTGGTGCGAGCCGGCCATTGGCTGCAAATCGATGAACCTGAGCAAGTAGCCAAGGCGATGCTGTCCTGACGCGCCACAATCCGGGTAAGTCCCCTGAGCTACTGACGCAGGTCCACGGGGTGAGCGTCACCCGTCGTCGAAACCGACGCTGAATTTTCGTATTGGAGATACGGCATGAAAGTCATGGCAATTGGAACACTGAAGCCTCTCACTCCGGAGCAGCGGCAGATGTATCTTCCGAAAGAAGTTCCGGCTACCTTGCAGCTCTATCTGGACGGAAAGATGGAGCAGTTCTGGCTTCGCGATAACGAGGCGGGCGTCATCTTTCTGATGACCGTCGACTCGGTCGAGGAAGCGGACGGCCTGCTCAAGGCCTTGCCGCTCGGCCGGGCGAACCTTCTGACCTTCGAACTGATGCCCATCGGACCGCTCAGTCCACTTGGAATGCTCATCAAGTAGTATCCTCGGTTTACAGTGAAAGTTTACAAGATGTAGAAAGACGTAAATTGTCACAGTAATCGCGGCTCGGCCGCCCCTGGCACCCGGCGAATCCAGTCCGAAGCCACGATGGACCCGGGACACCGCTCGGCCAGCGCAGCAGCCATAAATCTGGTCTCAAAAACGGGTAAGCGTCATGGAATCCTGTGAACCGATTATTTCCTTAGAATCGGTGCACTGTCGCCGTAATCCACCCAGAACAGGAACAGTAAAATGAACCGCAGAGTGTTGATCACGGGCGCTACCGGGGACACTGGTCGTGCGGCTGTTAAAGAATTGATCGCACTTGGGCTTACTGTCCACGCCATGGTGCACAGCAGAAACGAGCGATCGGCGGCGTTGGAAAAGCTCGGCGCCGAAGTTGTGGTGGGCGATCTCCACGATATCGATACAATCCGCGTGGCGATGGAAGGCATCGATGCGGCCTATTTCGTCTACCCGGTAACGGCCGGGCTTATCGAGGCGACTGTCAATTTTACGCAGGCCGCGAGAGAAGCAGGCGTCTCAACAATCGTCAACTTGTCGCAGCGATCGGCCGATCGGCATTCGAAAAGCAATTCGTGCAAAGAGACGTTTATCGCTGAGCAGGTCCTCAATTGGTCGGGTCTCGCCGTCACCCATCTTCGCCCGACGTACTTCCTCGAATGGCTGCTCTACCCGTTTCAGCTTCCTCTCTTTGTTGAAAAAGGGATTCTCAGACTGCCTGTCGGCAAGGGGCGACATGCGCCCATAGCGGCCGCGGACCAGGAGCGTGTGATCGCCGCAATCCTGCAACACCCAAGCGAACATAAGGACCAGACTACCAGCATGGCGTGATGTCAGGAATGAACAATAACGTCGAAAGGCTGACCGGTTGGAAGCCGATGAGCGTTGGCGAGTTCGCTCGCGCCCATTCGGATGTACTGAATCCGCACTAGAAATCTATCGTTACATCGGCGACGCGGAAACCGCGGATAGCCCTGAGCGTTGAGACGCGCTCTATCCCGCGAAAAAGTGATCGGCGGCGACAGCTTGGATGTGCTCTAATCGGAACGGCAGCCACCCCTTTCAGAGGAGTTTTAGATGCCCACGATCACCACCAATGACGGCGTGGAGATCTTCTACAAGGATTGGGGTTCGGGCCAGCCGATCGTGTTCAGCCACGGCTGGCCGTTATCGGCGGATGATTGGGATACGCAGATGCTGTTCTTCCTGCATCATGGCTACCGCGTCATCGCCCATGACCGCCGTGGCCACGGCCGCTCGACGCAGACCGCCGACGGCCACGATATGGACCATTATGCCGACGATTTGGCGGCTCTGACGGCGCATCTCGACCTGAAAGATGCCATCCATGTCGGCCACTCCACCGGCGGCGGCGAGGTGGCGCACTATCTGGCACGGCATGGCGAAAGCCGGGTGAAGGAGGCAGCGCTGATCAGCGCGGTGCCGCCGCTCATGCTGAAGACGGCGGCCAATCCGCGGGGCCTCCCCAAGGAGGTGTTCGATGGCCTGCAGGCGCAACTCGCCGCCAATCGTTCGCAATTCTATCGGGACGTGCCCGCGGGGCCGTTCTACGGCTACAACCGGCCGGGCGCGAAAGCCTCGGAGGCCGTCATCCAGAACTGGTGGCGCCAGGGCATGATGGGCGGCGCCAAGGCGCATTACGACGGCATTGTGGCCTTTTCGCAGACCGATTTCACCGAAGACCTCAAGAAGATCAGCGTCCCGGTGTTGGTCATGCATAGCGAAGATGACCAGATCGTACCCTATGTCGCCGCCGGGCCGCTGTCCGCTGAGCTGCTGAAGAACGGGACCTTGAAAACCTACAAAGGCTTCCCGCACGGCATGCCCACTACCGAAGCAGACACGATCAATTCCGACCTGTTGGGCTTTATCAAAAGCTAGCGCCCAGCTCCAGTCCTGCGAGTGGCTGTGACTCGCAATCCGCGCATGGAGCCAACGAGGTTGGCGCTTGCCGGAAGCCCATCGTGGCCATCAGGCCTGAATGACCGCTTTCCAACCACATCCGCCGTTCCGCGCAGTCGTAGCGAAGGGCAGCTTTGGGTCAGTCGCTCGCTGGGTCATCCGCGGTCAAGGAGCCGGAGCCGACCCATTCGCCTGCCATGATGTGGAGTGCTCCACCAGCCTCTGATCCCCATCCCTCAGCGTGCCGGCCTCGGACAGCGGCAGTAGATCGCGTTCTCCTCCCCTTTCTCGTCCGCCACCGTGGCGAAAGTCAGCGCGCCGGCCGGTCCCGCCACGGCGACCGCATTAAGTGGGAAGCGACCGATCAGCTCGCCCTGCGCCAGCCTGTCGCCCATGCTCGCGACCCGGCTGATATCCCCCGCGGCGCCCGTGAATGCGGCGAGCGGTCCAGGCCCCCCGTCGAGGGCCGCGATGAACGCCGTCACCCCGCCCGGCCCTACCGTCGGCCAGGGACCGAACCCCGCATAGCGGCCGCCACCGGGGGCCGGCGCTCCCTCGACGGCGATCTCGTCCAGACCCTCCGGTCCAGTGCGCAGGACGGCCTCGCGTGTGGCGCCATCCTTGCCGAGATAAGTGCCGAAGGCGATCCCGTCCTCGTTGTCGATCGCCACTCGCTCGGAGAAGCGCAGGATCATCGCCCCACTCGGTGCCCGGTCACCAGTTCCGACCAGCAGACGCAGATCGCGCGCACCCGCAACAAAAATGCCGCCGAGCGCCGGGCCCTTGAAGATCGCGGCGGGAAAGGCGATGACGCCGCTATTGTTCAAGGCCGGCCCGCCGATCTTGTCCATCGTGCCGCCGATACGCAACAGCCGCTCGCCTTCCGCGACCAGCCGCTGCAGCCGCTGGCCATTCCAGAAATACAGCACATCCAGCAGGTCGCGTCCGCGCCGCACATTGGCGACGAAAGCCAGCTCGTCATTGTCGTTCAGCGCCGGCGCATCGAACCCGACCAGGACGCCGGCAGGCACCCCCGGAGCGTCGTCGCCGGCAAGCGCGATGGCCCGCAAGCCGTCCGCCGCGGCGAGGAAGACCCCCTCGGTCGCCCGCCCGCCGGCGATCTGTGCCTCGAACGCCACATGCCCTGCGCTGTTCAGCGACGGCAGCGGATGCGCCCCGAACTCCGCGAGCATGCCGCCCCCCGGCAAGCTGTCGCCGAACGCCGCCACCTTTGTCACATGCCCGGCTTCGGCGAGAAAGATGCCCTCGCGCGCCGGCGACCGCAGCACCGTCGCGTAGAAGGCGACCTGACCGCGCCCATTGACCGGGGCGACGATCGGCTGTGCCGTGACATCGAACCGGTCGAAGCGGCCGCCGCCGGGCGCCGCCATACCAGACCGGACAGCGGCGCGCAGCGCGCCGGTTTCGGGTACCGCAGCGGCCATTGGCTGCGCTGCCACCCGCAGTGATTGCTGCGCCGGCGCCGTCGACGGCGTCGACGGTGCGACCCATAGAACAGCGGCCCACAACCCCGCCACTGCCACACCCGCCACCAGCAGACGCCGCCAGGCCGCTGCCAGCAACATAACTCAGTTCCCCAGCATGCCGGCCTTCAGCGTAGAAACGTCGTGGCGCAGCATCTCGATGTAGCTGTCAGCCTCGCCACCCGCGGGGGAGAGCGAATCACCGTAGAGCGTGCCGCCGATCACCGCACCGGTTTCACCGGCAATGCGCTGCATGGCCCGCGGATCGGTGATGCTGTCGAGGAACAGCGCCTTTACGTGTTCGGCGCGGATCTGTCGCGCCAGCTTCCCCAGCTCCGCCGCCGAGGGCTCGCTCTTGTTGGTCCAACCGTTCACCGACAGCAGCGTGATGCCGTAGGCATTGGCGATGTACTCCAGTGAATCGTGCGAGGCCAGCACACGCCGCTTGCCCGCCGGCACTGCCGCCATCTCCTTGCGCGCCCAGTCATCGACCGCCTGGATCTGCTTTGCATAAGCCGCCGCATGCGCCCGGTAGTCCGCGGCGCCGGCAGGATCGAGGCGCGCCAGCGCAGCGGCGATGTTGCGCACGTAAATGACGCCATTGCGCGGATCGAGCCAGGCGTGCTGGTCGATCGCCGCGGGGAGTTGCCTGCCGGAAACCGGATGCTCCTCCTCTGCGGTCAACGTCCGCACATTGCGGGTAACAACGACCTTCGTGCCCTTGAAGAGGGCCTGCTTGAGCAGCGGCTCCAGCCACGGCTCGAATTCTTCGTTGAGGTCGTTGATGAATATGGCGCGTGCCGAGGCGACCGTCGCGACGTCGGCCGCGGTCGGCTGATACAGCTCACTGTCTCCGCCGGGCCCGACGATGGTCTTGATCTCGATGCGATCGCCACCGACATTGGCCAGCATATCGCCAATGACGCTGAACGTCGCGGCCAGCGGGATCCGATCTGCGGCTCGCGCCGGGCCCGCCAGCAGCAGCGCGGCAAGCACGACAACAAAACGCAACATCAAGCGTCCCTCCCGATCATCGGCGCCACGCGGCGCCAGGAGCTGGTGGTGATGAAGGAGATTCCGAACAGCAATCCCGCCACCAGCACGATCGCCGGACCAGAGGGCAGATTGCGGTGATAAGAGACCAGCAGCCCCGCAACTGACGCCGCCAGCCCGAAGCCGGTCGCCAGCGCCATCGACGCCGCTGCCCCCAACCCCCAGCACCGCGCCGCCGCTGCCGGCAGCAGCATCGGCCCTACCGCCAGCAGTGTGCCGAACGCCTGGAAATTCGCTACCAGCGCCAGCACTACCAGCGCCAGGAACGCTGCGCCGTACGGCGCGCGCGTGCCCGCCGCACGAAGAAACGCGGGATCGAAGGCACTCACTGCCAGTGGCCGATACAATGCCGCGATGACCAGCACGACCACGCTGGTCACCGTGGCAATCTGCAGCAGCGCCCGCTGATCGATCGCCAGCACAGTCCCGAACAGCACTCGCAGGACGTCGACATTGC
>CAVTQA010000028.1:0-47150 GCA_963736715.1 uncultured Alphaproteobacteria bacterium
ATAGTTAAGGCCCTCGAATAACCTCCTCCCTTCGCTGTTAGCGGCTCTCCAGGCTATGCGACACCTCCACGCTGCTTGCTCCGCCCGCTGGTGAGAGCGTGTTGCGGAGAAAGCCGAGGCTTTTAACTTTAATACATCGCATTTTTCACCAGATAGCAGGGGCTTCCGGCCCCGATGCGTCGTAACTCTAGCGATGGACGACTTAGGTTAAGAATGCTGCCTGCTCGAAGGTCCTAAGTAGACATTCGATTATCTGATAGTAGAGAAGCGCTATGGTCTCCGGCGCACAAAAGGCGAGGTACAGCCTCACTACTCTCGCCGAAGGCACGATGCCGGGGTTGAGCAGCGCCTATGGCGCGCAGCTCGCCGAGGCGGCGGCGGTATGCCTGGAGAACCGCGAACACAAAAGCGGCGTGACCTTTCACCTCGTTGGGTTGAAGGCCGTGCAATTCCTGATGGAATGGCCCCCGGTAGACAACCAGGCCCGCCGCTCACATAACGACCTTCAAGAGGCGACCGAGCGCGGGGCGTACGGCATCGCCATCTTGATTGTCTGCGACCTGACGGGAATGGTGGTGGTCGAGCGGTCAGCGAAGGGGCCGGGCTTTGATTACTGGCTTGGCAATGAAGAGGAGGACGACGCCAGCGACGAGCTGTTCGCAAAAAAGGCCCGCCTCGAGGTGTCGGGCATCCTCTCCGGCTCGCGCTCCCAGGCGCAGGCGCGCGTGAGGCGAAAGAAGGAGCAGATGAAACCGAGCGACCGTCTTGCTCCCGGCTATGTCGCCGTGGTCGAGTTCGGCACCCCGATTGCGTGTGTTGAAACCGTATGAACGGCGTAAGGGCAACCCATCGGAAGGCGATGGAACAGACCGACCTCGCGCTGGCCGCCCGCCGACAGGGCGACGAGGTGCTGGCGCTGCGCCATTTCCGCCAGGCGTACGAGCTGGAGGCCCAGGCCGCCGCCGCCTTCGCCACCCGACTCGACGCCGAGCCGACGCGCTCCGTCCTGTTCCGCAGCGCCGCCACACTCGCGCTTGACGCCAAGCTCCTGCCCGAGGCCGAGAAGCTGGTCTGCACCGCGCTCAGCGGCAATCCCCCGGACGATATCGCCGACGAGCTGCGCGACCTTCTGGAGCAGATTTACTTCGAGCGCCACCTGGCGCTGCGCGGCATCGAATTGCAGCCCGACGAAATCCAGATGTCGATTGCGGGCAGGGCGGTCGGCTTCGGCATGGCCCCGACCGACGCTTTCCTGCGGCGCGTCGAGAACGCCGAAAACCTTCTCTACCGTACCGCCGAGCGCCAGCAGGGAAGGCCGTATCGGGACAGAGGCCGCAAAGATAAGAGCCTGTCGGAAAACCTACAGCTCTACATGAGCGCGCCGCGCGCGGCGAGCTTCGCAGTGACACTCAGGGTAGGAGCCTCGCAGCAGCTCAGCCTCCCCGGCCTGTCGCCCGGCGAACGGGTCATTGACGAGCTGGTGGAGTGCCTGGAGCTGTACACGCGCAAGGACGACGAACAGTTGCGCGCCCGCATCCCCGACGAAGCGTACTACCGCAATTTCGTGAGCCTGGCCCAAAACCTTGAGCCGGACGGGCGCAACATTCAGCTGGTCGGATTTGCCACCGTGCGCAACGGCACGCCCAGGCAGGTGCAGCTCACTCACACGGCTCCGCCCATCCCGTTTTTCAGGGACGAGGCGCAACGACGCTCCGGCGTCAAGCCCGACGACGACACCGACACCGTGCAAGTCAATGGTACGCTGAAATTTGCGAATTCCCTGAAAAAAACCAACGAAATCCAAATTGTCTCCGCTGATAACGTCCGCCACACCATCGTAGTGCCGGAAGGCATGATGAGCGACATCGTCAAGCCCCTCTGGGAGGAGGAGGTGACAGTGAGCGGTACGCTGAAGCGCAAGAAAATTCACCTGATGCAGATTCGGCCCGCCGAGCCGGATTAAGGCTCTACCCCCGTCCGAGCTTGCGCTGCGCGTCCTGAAACCGCTCGGTTGCACGCATTTCTTCTCCCAGAGCGTCGTGCTGCCGAGCCAACTCACTAAACTGCGTCAGGTAGTCCTCCGCATAGGTCAATACCCCGAAATCCCGATTTACGCCGTAGAGCAAATCCAGCACGGTCAAAGCGAGATTATCGCAGCGCCATAAATCGGTTTTGACGCGATACGCATCTTCCGCGTCGAAAAACGATGTGCCGAAGTGCGGAGTGGGCGCATCGAACTGCGCTTGGAAATTATTCATCGTCTGCACCACTGAAGCGTGGGAGCCGTACCGGTTGATAGTGTCCTTCAGTGCCCGCAGGTTATCCGACCCGTCCTTGTAATTCGCTGCCAGCCAGGCGTATCTCTTGTTTTTGAACGATTGCGGCGTCGTTCTCGCGCCGTGCTTGTCGGTGTACCCGTAGTCCTTGATGCCGTCAGGGTGCGCCACTGCAAACGCGGCATCCACCGCCGCTTCCATCACCTGGCGCAGGTTCATCAATCCCTGGACTTGTTGCAACCGGACGAATGAGAAAATCGCCAGCAGGTGGTGTTTTTTCAATTGAGAAAGCCACCGCGCAACGAGGCTTCGGTGATGAGGCATGCCTACTATGCCATGCCCCAACAAGTAGCTCGTCCCCATGGCGTTGTCGTGGAAATAGCCGAAGCGCTCCGGGGCGCTGAGCACCATCTGTCGTTCGCTGACGCGCGACTCCTTGAATTCCACGAAAAGTCTCCTGTTCCGTCCACTGTCGATACCGAAACATTCTTATTCTCGATGATCTCTGTCATTTCCGTTCACTAGAGCGCGTTCTCCTGGGGAGCAGCGGAATGCTCTTTGTCTTTGCTGTGTCCGGCGGCGGCTCACCCGACTCATTGACATGGCCGCGTCTGCCCATTACGGTGACAGTTTACTTGAGTCCTCGAATTGGGGTGACAGTTTACTTACGCAATTACCTGGGGCTTTGGGCCCGGTTTGCCCGGTGCCAGACGCCGGCCGAGCTGCCGCTCGAGCGCCGCGATCCATTCCGGCGCGCCAAGCGGCCGTCCGATCGTGGGTGCCCGCTCGATCCGAGCCATCGTCGCGGGATCGGCCGGTGCCGTGAGAAGCGCAGCAAAATCGGGGATCAGCGCGCGTAATGGCGCCACCGTTGCTAGTTCGTCATCCTCGCCCGCGAGATGGGCGCGACCGCTTGACCATGGCCAGTCCTCGGCACGGCTCACTAGCCCCGCGGCCACCGGATTGAGCGCGATGTAACGCGTTGCCGCCAGCAGGTGCGGTTCGTCCATCACCACCGCGCCGAAGCGGCCCTGGAATAATGGCCCGTCCATTGGAACCGAGCATTGATGGCGCCGGTGTAACGGCGGTGCGTTTCGGCGAAGGTCGCCCGCAGCCCATCGTGGTCGGTCGGCATCACGATCAGGTGGACATGATTGGGCATCAGGCAATAAACCCAGATCTCCGCGCCGGCACGCCGCGCCGCCGCCGCGATCAACTGACGGTACAGCTGATAATCCCGGGCCCCGAAGAACACCGGCTCGCGACGATTACCGCGCTGCTGACATGATGTGGCAGCCTTGGCACAACCACGCGCGCAATCCGGGCCACCGCCCTCGCCTCCAGCTACCATTCTCATTTAATCGAGATAAGCCAGTTGCCCTATGTCGTAAACTGTCACGGTAATCGCGTAATCGGCTTATGCCGCCGGCAAAGGAGTCGTTTACGACCGGAGCTGGCATGTTGCTGTCCTTTTTTAAGGGTGTGGAGGGGAAGACGATGCCGGCCGACAGTCTCCCACCCCAGGCAGATCGGCACAAGCGCTGGCCGCCTGACTCATCGAAGCAACTGACCGAAAGCAGTTTAAGCATAAATCAGAACTATAATGTTCCGGGCCAGGCGGCAGCGCCCGGAAAATCGCCACAAACGAATGTCAAATAGACCGTTCCGGCAAGAACCGATTGAACCAGTATGCTTTTGTTTTCGCAGATGCGTACCCGAACCGCGCTTGGCGTGCCGGGAACCCGGCGGAAGTCACAACCTTTAGAAGAAATGCCGCTGCAGATTTGCTGCAGATGCTGCGGCCAACGATTCTTTACGCGACTTTTGGTTGCAGAGTTGCGCGGATATTCAGGCTGGGCCGCCGCCGGCATGGACGCATGGCAGCGCCTCTGAACGGGCGCGAAATCACCGAAGGGAGTGGGCGAGACCTGATCTCGACCTGATAAAACAGGCGGAACAGGGGGCGCGGGATCCTCGATGTCGAGCCGCTCCGCGCTTCGGGCGCGTCGAGGACGCGCCTCCCGGCGGCAACCTGGCGAGGAAATCGTGATCGCCGGCCCGCAGGGACCGGCGGGACTCAGTAGCCCTCGCGCTCCAGCCGCTTGCGCAAGAGTTTGCGGTAGCGGCGCACCGCTTCGGCCTTTTCGCGCGCTCGACGCTCCGATGGTTTCTCGTAATTGCGGCGCAGCTTCATTTCTCGGAATACCCCTTCGCGCTGCATTTTTTTCTTCAGGGCGCGGAGCGCCTGGTCGACATTATTGTCGCGAACGAGGACTTGCACGGTGGCTCTTCTCCGTGGAAGGCTGGGCAATTCGGTCGGGCCGCGGCGGCGGCCGGTCTGCGGCAATATTTAGCACTTTCGCGCGGTGCTGTGAAGGCAGCCCGCCGGTGCTTTACCCCGATCTCCTGCCGTTACATATTGATGTCATGGCTCTGTTGAAAATTGCCCGGATGGGGCATCCCGTTTTGCGCGGCGTCGCGGGCGCTGTCGACGACCCGACCGCACCCTGGGTGCGCCGCCTCGTCGAGGACATGGTCGAGACGATGGAGGATGCCGGCGGCACCGGCATTGCCGCTCCGCAGGTGCATCAGCCCTACCGGATCGTGGTATTTCAGGTATTGGGCGATCGTCTCAGCGACATGCCGGGCGACGTCGCGCAGGATCTGACGGTGCTGGTCAACCCGGTGGTCGAGACGATCGGACGGGAGCGGGCGCTCGGTTGGGAGGGCTGCCTGTCGGTTCCGGGATTGCGCGGTGTCGTGCCGCGTCACCTGCGCATCCGCTATCGCGGAGCCGGTCTCGACGGCGAAGTGATCGAACGCGAGGTCGAGGGGTTTCACGCCCGCGTCGTCCAGCACGAATGCGACCACCTCGACGGCATTCTCTATCCGCAGCGCATAATGGACCACCGGCTGCTGGTCTTTGCCGAGGAACTGCAGCGCCACCCGATCGACCTCGCCGCCTTTCTCGCCGAAAAGCGCGCGCCATGAAGAGCCCGCTCGCCGAGAGCCAGCGCGATGCGCTGATCGAGGCGATGCTGCCGGACGTTCCGTTCGACGGCTGGTCGCGCGCGGCATTGCGCGCGGCGGCGCGGCGCACCGGCGTGCCGGCGGCGGAAGCGCTCGCCCTCTTCCCGGATGGTCCGGCCGATTTTGCCGTCTGCTTCAGCCGCTGGGCGGATCGCCGCATGCTCGACCGGCTGGAGAGCTTGCCGCTCGACCAACTGCCGGTGCCGGAACGCGTCGCACTCGCGGTCAACATCCGGCTGGAGATTGTCGAGCCGTGGCGCGAGGCGGTGCGCCGCGCGCTGACCATTCTGTCGCTGCCGCAAAACGCGCCATTGGCGATGCGTCTGCTGTACGAGACGATCGACGGTATCTGGTACGCCGCCGGAGACAGCGCGACCGATTTCAGCTTTTACACAAAGCGCGCCACCCTCGCGGGTATCTACGCTGCGACATTGCTCTATTGGCTGGAAGACCACTCACCGGGATTTACCGACACCCGCGCTTTTCTCGATCGCCGCCTGGCGGAAGTGGCGCGCATCGGCCAAGCGCGTCGCCGCTTCCAGAGGGCTGTCGACCGCCTGCCCAACCCGTTGCGGCTCTTGCGGACTTCGGGCTGAGCCGGCGCCCATTCCCCTTTCGCGCTTTTTCTTCGGCTGTTAGCATCCTCCCATAAGCCGGGGTCTATAACCGGGCGTCTCGCTCGCCCCAGCCCTGGGAGGGAACCAATGACAGCATCCGACATCGGCGGCGCCCGCCTTTCCGAGGCCGAGCATCGCGCCCAATTGCACCGAGCGCTCGTCGCCAGCACGGTCGGCACCACGATCGAATGGTATGATTTCCTGCTCTACGGCCAAGTGAGCGCGCTGGTCTTCGGACCGATCTTCTTCCCCAAGTCCACGCCCTTGGTCGGCGTTCTCCAGGCGTTCGGCATTTTCTTTATCGGGTTTGTCGGGCGGCCGATCGGCGCGGCGATATTCGGCCATTGGGGCGATCGGATCGGGCGCAAGGCGACCTTGATTGCAACCTTGCTGGTGTCCGGCATCGCGACGGTTGCCGTCGGCCTGGTACCGACCTACGCGAGCATCGGCATCTGGGGCCCGATTCTGCTGACGATCATTCGGTTGATCCAGGGGATCGGCGTCGGCGGCGAATGGGGCGGCTCGGTGCTGCTGGCCATGGAATGGGCGCGAACCACCAAGCATCGCGGCTTCATCTCGTCCTGGCCGCAATTCGGCGCGCCGGCCGGGTTCTTCCTGGCCAATCTGGCGGTGCTGGTGTTCAGCTGGGTTTCTGGCGACCAGTTCCTGGTGTGGGGCTGGCGCATCCCGTTTCTGATCAGCATCGTCATGGTCGCGGTCGGGTTGTGGATCCGGCTCGGCATCCTGGAAACTCCGGTCTTCCGGAAGGTGATCGCCGAAGACCGCATCGAACGCGTGCCGGTGCTGGAAGTGCTCAAGCGCCAGCCGAAGCAGGTCGCGCTGACGGCGCTGTTGCGGCTGCCGGAGCAGGCGCCGGGCTATATTTTTGGCGCTTTCGTCTTCACCTACGGCACGACGGTCCTGGGCGCCTCGCGCAATTTCCTGCTGATCGGCGTGCTCGTCCAAGCCGTCCTGGGGTTTCTCTGGGTCACGGTCGCCGGGCATCTGTCGGACCGCATCGGCCGCAAGCGCATGTATATGATCGGCTGCGTGGTGATGGCGGTGTTCGGGTTCGTTTATTTCGCGTTGCTCGATACCAAGGTGCCGGGATTGATCTTCCTCGCCGTCGCGCTGTCGGGCCTGCCGGTAATGACGCTCTACGGCCCCGAAGCGGCGCTGATCGCGGAAAGCTTTTCGCCTCGCCTGCGCTACAGCGGCTGCTCGCTCGGCTATCAGCTGGCCTCTATCATCGCCGGCGGTCCGTCGCCGTTCATCTCGACGGCCTTGTTCGCCGCCTTCGCTTCGAGCTTGCCGATTGCGTTTTACATTCTCGGCTGTGCCGTCATCGGCATCGTCGCGACAGCGCTGCTGACGGACTACACCAACAAGGACATCTCGGAGGAATACGACAAACATCAGCTTGGTCGGCCGGTTCGGGCCACGGCCGATTAGCGGCAGGGGAGCACATCGATGACCCCGACCGAAATCTCCGCGAATGCCCTTTCCGAAGCCGAGCACAGCAGGCAACTCAGGCGCGCGGTGGTCGCTAGCACCGTCGGAACGGCCATCGAGGCTTACGATTTTCTGCTCTACGTTCAGGTGGCCCCGCTCGTCTTCGCGACGTTGTTTTTCCCGGGATCCGACCCGTTGGTCGGGACACTGCAGGCGTTCGGCATCTACGCGGTCGGCTTTATCGCGCGTCCGGTCGGCGCCGCGCTCTTTGGCCACTATGGGGACCGCATCGGGCGCAAGGCGACGCTGATTGCGACGTTGCTGCTGACCGGGCTCTCGACCTTTGCCGTGGGCTTTGTCCCGAGCTACGCGGCGATCGGCATCTGGGGCGCGGTGATCCTGACCATCGTGCGCTTCATTCAGGGTATGGGGATCGGCGGCGAATGGGGCGGCGCCACCTTGATGTCGATGGAATGGGCGCGAACCAATGCCCATCGCGGTTTCATCACGTCCTGGCCGCAATGGGGCGGGCCGGCCGGGCTGTTCCTGGCAAACTTGGCGGTGCTCGCCTTCAGCGCGATTTCTGGCGATCAATTCCTGACCTGGGGATGGCGCGTCCCGTTCTGGCTCAGCATCGTTATGGTCGGGATCGGGCTCTACATTCGGCTCGGCATATTCGAGACCCCGACCTTTGCGCGGCTTTTGGCGGAGAAGCGCATCGAACGCGTCCCGGTCGTCGAGGTGATCAGGCGGCAACCGAAGCTGATCGTCCTCACCGCATTGGCGCGGATGGCCGAGCAGGGTCCGTTCTATATCTTCGCCGCCTTCATCTTCACCTACGGCACGACCGTGCTGCACAGCTCGCGCAACATGTTGTTGACCGCGGTGCTGGTCGCGACCCTGCTGTCGGCCGTTACGACCCCGCTGTCCGGGCACATTTCCGACCGTATCGGCCGCAAACGAATGTATCTGATCGGTGCGGTCTCTGTGGGGGTGTTCGGATTTATTTACTTCGCACTGCTGAACACGGCAGTTCCAGGCTTGATCTTCCTTGCCGTCATCCTGTCGTTCGTTCCGCACGACATGATGTACGGCCCACAGGCGGCGCTGATCGCCGAATGTTTCACCCCGCGGCTGCGTTACAGCGGCGCTTCACTCGGTTACCACCTGTCCTCGGTAATTGCCGGCGGCCCCGCGCCGCTCATTGCGACGGCGCTGCTGGCTTGGACCGGCTCGGGCTACGCGATCGCGCTCTACATCCTGTTCTGCTCGCTCGTCAGCATCACCGCTACGTCCTTCCTGCCGGACTACACCAACCGCGATATCTCGCAGGAGCACGACATCGCCTCTGCAGCAACAACAGCGGCATAAGACCCTGTTATTTTGCGTCGCACGGTCCGAGATAACGACCGGTGATACGGCCGGGGGTGTCGACCGGCTGGCCGTTGGGGCCTGGAACGCGCGCTATCAGCGTTGCCTCCATCGTGTCGCCGGCGTAACGCCCCGATCCGGCGGAGCGGATCGGGCCGCGCGGGGAGTTGCAGGTCATTGCCCACGTAACGAGGCTGCCTCGGTGATCCGTCTGGTCGAGCTTGCATTGTCCTTCGGCGGGGATCGGGTTGGCGGAATCGATACAGGCCGTGAGCGTCATGGGAGCGTTGCCGCCCGCTGCCGGCTGAACGCCGGCCGGTGACTGCATCTGGGTCGTGAACTGCCATTTCCCGCCCTTGATTTCCTCAGCCGCTTGCGATGCAGCGAACATTGCGCTGGCGAGGACTAGGGTCAGCAGAATACCTCCCGCGGCTCTGGTCATCATTTTGGTCTCCTTGGTGTTCCCCTTGAGCTAACAAGGCACCCCGCAAGCGCATTCCAGGGGGCGCGAAGACGCTCTGGCAAATGATGTCATGGAACCGTAGCCTAGAGGGATGTTCACCGGCATCATCGCGGATCTCGGTCGGGTGAAGCGGTTGCGGCGAGGCGAGCTCGTCGAATTGACGATTGCCACCTCGTTCGACACCTCGGCCATCGCGCTCGGCGCCTCGATCGCCTGTTCCGGAGCCTGTCTGACGGTCGTTGCTGTTGGGCCTGGGCAATTTTCGGTTCAGGCATCGGCGGAAACGCTGGCATGCACGACGATCGGCGAATGGGGTGAAGGATCCCCGGTAAACCTTGAGAAATCGTTGCGAGTCGGCGACGAGCTCGGTGGTCACCTCGTCTCGGGGCACGTCGACGGCGTCGCCACCGTCGTCGACCGGCGGCCCGACGGCGAATCCGTTCGATTTGTCTTCGACGCGCCGAAGGATTTGGCCAAGTTTATCGCAGTGAAGGGCTCAGTCACGCTCGACGGGGTCAGCCTCACAGTCAACGAAATGTCGGGAACGCGTTTTGGTGTGAACATCATCCCGCATACGCTGGCATGCACCAATTTTGGTGCGGCGAAGCCCGGCCAACGCATGAACCTCGAAATCGATCTGATTGCGCGGTACGTCGCTCGGTTTCTCGGCGCACGCGCGGAGGGTGTGCCATGAGCCGACCGCCCCATATCCTCCTCGTCGAAGCTCCCTATTACGCTCAAATTGCCGAACATTTGCGAAAAGGCGCCGAGCGGGCGCTGGCGGCGGTCGGCGCCACCCACGAGATCATCGCCGTGCCGGGAGCGTTCGAAATACCGGCGGCGATCGGAATGGTTGCCCGGTCCACCCGCCGTTTCGACGGTTTTGTCGCGCTCGGCTGCGTGATCAGAGGCGAGACGACGCATTACGATCACATCTGCGCCGAAAGCGCGCGGGGATTGCAGGATCTGGCGGTGCGTGATGGGCTCGCTATCGGATACGGGATTTTGACAGTGGAAAACGAAGCTCAGGCGCTGGCCCGGGCTTCCGCGGAGCACAGGGATAAGGGCGGCGAAGCAGTACGCGCCTGTCTGGCGCTAGTGGATCTGAAGCGCCGGCTCGCCGGGGAGGAAAATGGATACACCGATACGGCCGTTACGCGGCGAGCTGCAGCAGCAACAGGGTGAGGTCGGCCCCGGGGGGCCCCGGCCTGGCGGTCGGCGCCGCAGTGTCGCCCGGCTCGCAGCAGTGCAGGCGCTGTACCAGCTCGAACTGAACCGCGGGACCGACCCGGAAGCGGTCGTGCGCGAGTTTGCGCGCCACCGTCTTGGCCACGAGATCGAGGGCGATCGGTACGGCGATGCCGACCCCGCGCTGTTCTCAGACATCGTCCGCGGCGTTGCGGCCGATCTGGACCGGCTCGACGCGACAATTTGCGAGGTCCTCACCGAGGAGTGGCCGCTGCCGCGGCTGGACGCCGTGTTGCGCGCGATCCTGCGGGCCGGCGCGTACGAGCTGGTGCATCGGCCCGATGTTCCGCCACGGGTCTCGGTCAACGAATATACGACGATCGCTCACGCCTTCTTTTCCGGCAAGGAACCCGGGCTCGCGAACGGCGTGCTCGACAAATTGGGCCGCAGCTTGCGCGCTGCGGAGATGTAGCGCCGATGGCTGGAGGCGGACTCGGCGAGTTCGAGCGGATCCGCTGCTTCTTCGCGCCGCTTGCAGGGCCGGGTGGCCTGGGGCTGGTCGACGATGCCGCGCTTGTCGATTGCGCGCCCGGTCAGCGTCTCGTCGTGACAGCGGACGCGATCGTTGCCGGAGTGCATTATCTCCCCGAGGACCCGCCGGACCTGGTCGCGCGCAAGCTGCTGCGCGTCAACCTGTCCGACCTCGCCGCGATGGGAGCGCGGCCGCTTCACTACATCCTCACGACAGCCCTTCCCGCCGAGCTCGGGCCCGAATGGCTCGCCAAATTTGCCGAAGGGCTTGCTGAAGATCAACGCCGCTATGGGATCGATCTTCTGGGCGGCAACTCGGTGGGTACGGCGGGCCCAGCGGTGCTGTCATTGACCGCGATCGGCGAAGTCGCAGCGGGGCAGGAAATCCGCCGCAGCGGCGCTCAGCCGGGCGACCTCGTGTGGGTGTCGGGGAGCATCGGGGACGCGTTCCTCGGGCTCGGCGTGTTGCGCGGGGCCCATCCCGACCTCTCTCGGCAGCATCGGGAGTATCTGGTCGGCCGTTTCCGCCTCCCCGAGCCGCGCGCCGAACTCGGTCCCCGCTTGCGCGGCACAGCGCATGCCATGATCGACGTGTCGGACGGCCTGCTCGCCGATCTCGGCCACATCTGCGAAACCTCGGGAACAGCCGCGGTCGTCGAAATGTCGCGGCTGCCCCTGTCGCCTGCGGCTCGATCAGTCGTGGAGCGCAGCCGCGACATCCCTCCCCGCCTGGCTGCTGCGGGAGACGATTACGAGCTGCTGTTCGCGGCGCCTCCCGGCGCAACTGAAGCCATCGTCGCCTTGTCGTCCCCCCCCCAAACCCCGGTTACGCGGATCGGCAGGATAGAGGCCGGGACGGGTGTCCGGCTTGTCGATGACAACGGGCGGACGATCCCGGTGGAGGCGGCGGGCTACCGCCATTTCTGACCGGCTGCAGCGCTCGTCTGGCTCGAGTGGCAAGCAGAGCACAGATGGTTGCCTGCCCGCCATTGTTCTGGCATGTTCCAGCTGTGACCTGCTTCCGCGACGCCGGGCATGTTGAGAGCAGGCGTTTTTTATTTCTGGGACCTTCCGGATGACTTCCGTATACTTTCTGGTAATCGCCTGCGGCGTGCTGGCCTTGGCCTATGGTTGGTTTACCAGCCGCCAAGTATTGGCGGCCAATGCCGGGTCTGCCCGGATGCAGGAGATATCGGGTGCGGTGCAAGTCGGCGCCCGAGCCTACCTCAACCGACAATATCGCGCGATTGCAGCCGTTGGGGTCGTCGTGCTGATCGTGCTCGGACTCACTCTTGGGGTGCGAGTTGCGATTGGGTTTCTGATCGGGGCGGTGTTGTCGGCGACTGCCGGCTATGTCGGTATGAACGTGTCGGTGCGCGCCAATGTAAGAACCGCGCAGGCCGCACGCAGCAGTCTCAAGGCCGGTCTAGCAATCGCCTTCAAAGCTGGCGCGGTCACCGGCTTGCTGGTGGTCGGGCTCGGTTTGCTCGGGGTCGGGATCTACTATTTTATCCTGCGGGCGACATTACCCGGCGACGATCTTCGCCCGGTGCTCGAAGCGATGGTGGGGCTGAGCTTTGGCGCGTCGCTGATCTCGATTTTCGCGCGTCTCGGCGGCGGCATCTTCACAAAGGGGGCCGATGTCGGCGCCGATCTCGTCGGCAAGGTAGAGGCGGGAATCCCGGAAGACGATCCGCGCAACCCGGCCGTCATTGCCGACAACGTCGGCGACAATGTCGGCGATTGCGCCGGGATGGCCGCCGACCTGTTCGAGACCTACGCCGTGACGATTGTCGCCACGATGCTGCTGGCCGCGATCTTTTTTGCGCCGCCGCTGCGTGACAAGATGCTGATGCTGCCGCTGGTCATCGGCGCGGTGTGCATCGCGACTTCGGTGGTCGGCACGTTCTTTGTCCGGCTCGGCGCCGACAACGGCATCATGAAGGCGCTCTATAAAGGGTTGCTTGCCACCGGGGTCTTGTCGATCGCGGCGATTGCGCTGGTGATTTACTTGCTCCTCGGCTTTTCGGATGCGCTGCCGATGACCACCGGCGCCTCGGTGACCGGGTTGGGTTTGTGGCTATGCGCTCTCGTCGGTCTGGGTGTCACCGGGTTTATCGTGTGGATTACCGAATACTACACGGGGACCGATTATCGGCCGGTACGCAGCATTGCGCGGAGCTCGACCACCGGCCACGGCACAAATGTGATTCAGGGCCTCGCCGTCTCGATGGAGTCGACGGCGCTGCCGGTGATCGTGATCTGTGTCGGGATTGTCGCGTCATACCTGATTGCCGGTCTGTTCGGCATCGCGATCGCCGCCACGACGATGCTGGCGCTCGCCGGCATGATCGTGGCGCTCGACGCCTATGGACCGGTCACCGACAATGCCGGTGGCATCGCCGAGATGGCCGACCTGCCGCGCGACGTACGCCGGACGACCGACGCGCTCGACGCCGTCGGCAACACGACCAAGGCCGTCACCAAAGGCTATGCGATCGGCTCGGCCGGGCTCGCCTCGCTGGTGCTGTTCGCGGCCTATACCGAAGATCTGAGGCACTATTTCCCCAATCTCGACGTGCACTTCAACCTTCAGGACCCCTATGTCGTGATCGGGTTGTTTATCGGCGGATTGTTGCCCTACCTGTTCGCCTCTATGGGCATGACCGCGGTCGGCCGGGCGGCGGCGGCGGTTGTCATCGAGGTGCGGCGCCAGTTCCGCGAGATCCCCGGCATCATGCAAGGCAGTGCCAAACCCGATTACGGGCTCGCTGTCGACATGCTGACCCGCGCGGCGATCCGCGAGATGATCGTGCCTTCTTTGCTCCCGGTCTTGGCGCCGATCGCGCTATGGATCGTCATCGCAGCTATAGCCGGACGGGCGGCGGCATTCAGCGCGCTCGGTGCGATGCTGCTCGGAACCATCGTGACCGGCATCTTTGTCGCGATCTCGATGACCTCGGGTGGCGGGGCCTGGGACAACGCGAAGAAATACATCGAGGAAGGCCACCACGGCGGCAAGGGGTCCGAGCCGCATAAGGCCGCGGTGACCGGTGACACGGTAGGCGACCCCTACAAGGACACCGCCGGTCCTGCGGTAAACCCGATGATCAAGATCACCAATATCGTCGCGCTGCTGCTGCTGGCGATCCTGGCGAAATGGGCGGGTTGACCCGGACGGCAGTTATTAATGCGTCCCGCTATCGTTCGGTTTGGGACCCTGGGTACCGCCCCCGCCGCCACTTCCGCCGCCACCGCTACTGCCGTTGAACTTTCCTAGATTGCCGATCAGCTGCTCGAGAAAGGACAATTCCCGGCCGGGCGCCGGAGTTGCCCGGGCGACCGGTGTGATCTCCTTGCCGTCTTCCAAAACTTTATGGTCCACCGCCTTGACGACCCCCTGGTCGTCGAAGTTGACGATGTAGACCTGCTGGTCGAGCACATTCGGGTCGAAAAAAGCGGTCTGGGAGGTTCGCCGGCTGATGTAATACCAGGACTTGTCGTTGTTGAAGACGCTGACGCTCGACGGCGTGCCAAGGATTTTCGCAACCTCGTCTTTGGTCGTGCTGCCGGCATGAATCTCGGCAAGTTTATCCGGGTTGGGTAGATTGCCGCGCTGATCCATCGTTGGAGCGCAGCTCACAAGGGCTGCGGCACCGGAAACGGTGATAAGAACGAGGGATTGCCGTATCGAGAGGGCGAAGGGAGCGACCATGGGATCACGCAACCGGCATTCTGTTGAAACCGATCAGGGCTAGGCCTATTTTCAGGCGAGCAGGTTTAACCGCGAGTCGTTGATTGTCAACGTCCGCGGCGTCGGCGAGCGGCTGCGGTGTTTTCTTTCTCCAGACATAACTCGGCCCGCGAAGCTGCAGACATCGCGTACCGGCGCGTCGTCGAGCAGGCCCGCCAAACGGTTTTCTTCGCTGACTATGGTGTGCCGGATACGCTCGACGGGCGCTTTGAACTGATCTGCCTCCACGCGTTTCTTTATCTTCATCGCCTCAAAGCGGACCGGCCGGAGGCGAGGCCGTTCTGCCAAAGGTTTTTCGACCGAATGTTCGCCGATTTCGACCGCTCGCTCCGCGAGATTGGGGTCGGTGATCTCAGCGTTGGCAAGCACGTGAAGCGCATGGCTCGAGCTTTCTACGGCCGCATTCTCTCCTATGAAGCCGGGCTCGCCGGCGATGATTCGGCGCTCGCTGAAGCTCTTGCTCGAAACGTCTTCGGCACTGTTTCTGTCCTGGAATGCGCTGTGGACGACATGGCGGCTTACGTTCGCTCCGCGGTTCGAGCACTGCGCAGCCAGTCGGCGGTCGACCTTCTTGCCGGTGATATATCATTCGGGCTTCCCGCGGGTCGTGGTCGAAAACCGCTCTGCTACTTGACTGGCGAGGCGCGATGAGCGCTCCTGCAGCGGAATTCTCCCGGCTCGTACCGTTAGCCCAACTGAGCGCACGACCGTTCCGGCAGCGAATCGAAGCGACCACGCAGGAACGGGAAAGGCTTTCGCGGCGGTTCGACCTCATATCCCTCGACCGCCTCGTGGCCGAAGTAGAACTCCGGCGCCAGAGCGCCGAGCTGATCCTTCTGCAGGCCGAATTTTCGGCGGAGTTCGAGCAGTGCTGCGCGGTTACCCTCGAGCCGGTGCGCGGGGCGGTTTCCGACCGTTTCTCGCTGGTTTACGGCCCGGATGCGGAAGAGGAACAGGAAATCGCGCTGACCGCCGACGAACCGGCGTTCGAAACCCTTAACGGCAATTCGATTGATATCGGGGAAGCGGTGGCGCAGGAACTCTCCCTGACGCTCCCGATCTTTCCACGCGATCCCGAGGCGAGGATCGAAGAGGCGGCGATGGCGGAACCGCTGCAGGGGCCTTTCGCAACGCTGGCGCAGGTGCGCAAGGATGCGGAATGTTGAGATGTCGTTAGGCCGCTCGCGGGCACAGTACTGCGCCTTTTCGGCTGGTTGCATCCATAGTTGCCGCCGCCTCTGTTTTTGGCTAATTACGCAGCCTCGGCGCAGCCCCACCCCCAAATCACCGAGCTCCCCATGGCCGTTCCCAAAAAGAAAACTTCGCCATCGCGGCGCAATATGCGGCGATCGCATCATGCGCTGAAACCGGCCGCCTATGCCGAGTGCCCGAATTGCGGCGAGCTAAAGCGTCCGCATCACCTGTGTGAATCCTGCGGCTACTATGACGGGCGGGAGGTCACCAAGGCAGCTTCCGAGACCGGCTGACAACAAGACCGGGGTCAGAGGCACCAAGGTGAGCGACGGCGTCACGATCGCCATCGATGCAATGGGCGGCGACCGCGCTCCCCGCATGGTCGTCAGGGGGGCCGATATCGCGCTGCAGCAGCATCCCGACATTCGTTACTTGCTGTTCGGAGCGGAGGAAAAGGTTCGCCCGCTTCTCGCGAAACTGCCCCGTCTCGCCAGCGCGGTCACGTTGCACCACACGGACGAGGTGGTGGCCGATGATGCGAGACCGTCCCTGGCATTGCGGACAGGGCGGCCGTCGAGCATGCGGTTGGCGATCGAGGCGGTTGCCGACGGACGGGCCGATGGGGTGGTTTCCGCCGGTAACACCGGTGCCCTGATGGCGATCGCCAAATTCGTGCTGAAGACGCTGCCGGGCATCGACCGGCCGGCGATCGCATCGTTCTTTCCCACCCGCCGCGGCGAAAGCGTGATGCTGGATCTCGGCGCCAATGTCGAATGCGATGAGGCGAACCTCGTCCAATTCGCTCTGATGGGCGATGTTTTTGCCCGGACGGTTCTTGGATTGGTAGAGCCGACAGTCGGGCTGCTCAACGTCGGTTCCGAAGATATGAAGGGAAACGACGCCGTCCGCGGCGCCAGCGCGCGCTTGCGGGACACCGTCACGCCCATCCATTTTTACGGTTTTATCGAAGGCGACGACATCGCCGCGGGTACCGTCGATGTCGTCGTCACCGACGGGTTCACGGGCAATATCGCCGTCAAAACGGCCGAGGGAACTGCCAAGCTGTTCAGCGAGTTTCTCGAGGCAGCCTTCCGCCACTCTTTGTCGGCGCGGATCGGGTACTTGTTTGCCCGACGCGCGCTCCGGAAGCTTCGAATGCGCAGCGACCCGCGCCAGTATAACGGTGCGATATTTCTCGGCTTGGGCGGGATTGCCGTCAAAAGCCATGGCTCGACTGACGCGTTCGGTTTTGCTAATGCCATTGGCGTTGCCGTCGACATGAAGGTGAACGGCGTTCTCGACAAGATCCGGGTCGAGCTGGCGCGCCTCAGTGAGGCGCCCTCCGCCCCGGAACCCGCGCTGTAAGCGTCTCGTATATGGTTGTGCGATCCCAGGTGGCCGGCTGCGGCGCCTATCTTCCCGAGCGCGTCATCACCAATCGCGAGCTGGCCGACCGTCTCGACACGTCGGACGAATGGATTCGCCAGCGCACCGGGATCGGCGAACGCCGGGTCGCCGCCCGCGGCGAGCTGACTTCCGATTTGGCGTTTCGCGCGGCGCAGCGGGCGCTGGCGAGCGCGGGGATGAGCGGCGGCGATCTCGATCTGCTTGTGCTGGCGACTGCGACGCCCGACAACACCTTTCCGGCGACGGCGGCTAAGGTCCAAGCCCGGCTCGGGATGCGGCGCGGCGCCGCCTTCGACGTTCAGGCGGTGTGCGCGGGTTTCATTTTTGCGTTGTCGGTTGCCGACAATGCGCTGCGGCTCGGTCAGGCCCGGACCGCCCTTGTGATCGGCGCGGAAACGTTCTCACGCATTCTCGATTGGGAGGATCGCGGCACCTGCGTACTCTTTGGCGACGGGGCTGGTGCCCTGGTGCTGAAGTCTGTGTCCGAGCCGTCGCCTAGCGGGCGGTTCATCCTCTCGAACCATCTTCACTCGGACGGGCGCCAGTACGACATTCTCTATGTCGACGGCGGCCCCTCGTCGACACGCGGGACGGGTTTCTTGCGGATGCAAGGGCGCGAGGTCTTCCGTCAGGCTGTTCAGCACTTGAGCGAAGTCATCGACGAGGCGTTGCACGCCAATAATCTTACCGCGGCGGATATAGACTGGCTCGTTCCGCATCAGGCCAACAGCCGAATCATTGATGCCATGGGGCGAAAACTCGGACTGTCCCGGGACAATATCGTCATGACCATTGAACAGCACGCCAACACTTCTGCTGCTTCGATCCCGCTCGCCCTTGAGGCCGCGGTCGATGATGGGCGGATCAAGCCCGGACATCTCGTCTTGATGGAGGCGCTCGGCGGCGGGCTCAGCTGGGGAGCCAGCCTGGTGCGCTGGTAGTGACCGGGGTAGGTCAAAGCTTTGGAATTTGACGTTATTTTTACGCGGGTTTAACCTTCCACAAAAGAATGGGAGGACGGCATGGCTGGAGAGACCATTACTCGCGCCAGGCTCAGCGAGGCGGTTTATCAAGAGGTCGGCTTATCGCGTAACGAGTTGGCCGAACTCGTCGAATTGGTGATCGCCGAGATTGCCGGTGCGCTCGAGCGTGGAGAGATGGTCAAGATCTCCTCGTTCGGGAGCTTCGCGGTCCGGCAGAAGGGGCAGCGGGTCGGCCGCAATCCCAAAACCGGCCAGGAAGTGCCGATCAGCCCGCGCCGCGTTCTCGTCTTCCGAGCCTCCCACGCGCTGAAGGATCAGATCAACCATGGTCTGGTAGATCCCGTAGACAGCAAGAGGACGAGGCGGGCATCGGCGGCCAAGGTGTCATCAGGCTGAAAACATAGCGGGGCCCGTTGCGCGGCTTCGGGCGGAGCACTATGATCCGTCTCGTCGGCAGAGCCGACCGGTCGGAGCGTAGCGCAGCCTGGTAGCGCATCAGCATGGGGTGCTGAGGGTCGTGAGTTCGAATCTCACCGCTCCGACCAATCCTCTCGCCCTCTCCGCCGGCGAAAGACCGACGTGGAGGTAGAAGCGATGAACGCTCCCAGCCGGGATCTCGAACAACTCGACCTCGAACCGTGGCAATGGCCTGAGGAACATTGGCGTAAGCTCGTCAACCGCGTCCGCGCCGGACGTAAGCTGCGGCCGGCCGAATGGCCGGGTGGCGCGCGCTGCGCCGTCGCGCTGTCGTTCGACAGCGACCACGAGACCAGCGATCTGCGCGACGGCGGCAAGTCGATCGGACGCCTGGCATGGGGGCAATACGGCAATCGGGTAGGCGTGCCGCGGATTTTGAAAGTCCTGGAGAAGCACAGTGTAAAGGCGAGCTTCTATGTCCCCGCCGTCACCGCGCTGCTCCACCCCGACGAGCAGCGCCAGGTAGTCGCCGAGGGGCATGAAATCGGCATTCACGGGTGGATCCACGAGCTGAACTCCATCCTGCCGCGGGAGGCCGAGCGCGATTTGATGAATTGGTCGGCCGATACCCTCGAGCGGATCACTGGCATCCGGCCAGTCGGTCTGCGCACGCCTTCCTGGGATTTCAGCCAGCACACGCTCGAGCTCGAGAAGGAGATGGGGCTGCTCTACGATTCGTCTTTGATGAGCGACGAAGATTGTTACGAGCTGCTGCTCGACGGCGAGCCCACCGGGGTCGTCGAATTTCCGGTCGAATGGGTCCGCGACGACGCGGTTTACTTCATGATGAACCGGTTCCAATCGCTACGCCCCTACACGCCGCCGACCGACGTGCTCGATATTTTTCGGCGCGAGTTCGATATGGCGTACGACGAGAGCGGGGTCTTTCAGCTCACCATGCATCCCCACATCATCGGCTATCGTTCGCGCATCTGGATTCTTGACGAGATTATCCGCCACGCCAAATCGCACCAGGGTGTCTGGTTCGCTACCCACGCCGAGGTCGTTTACTGGGCCAAACAGCACGCCGTCTGACTCGGTGGCCGAGTCGAAGCCGACGCGCTGCGGCTATGTAGCGCTGATCGGGGCGCCGAATTCCGGCAAGTCGACCCTGTTGAACCGGTTCGTCGGCCATAAGCTGGCGATCGTCACACCGAAGGCGCAGACGACGCGCAGCCGGCTGCTCGGCATTGCGATCGAGGGCGCGACGCAGATCATTTATGTGGATACGCCCGGAATCTTTGCGCCGCGGCGCCGGCTCGACCGGGCGATGGTCGCCGCGGCATGGTCGGGCGCCGCGGATGCCGACGAAACTTTGTTGCTCGTCGACGCCTCTCGCGGTATCGACGAGGACGCCCGCCGCATCCTCGCCGCTCTGAAGGAGCGCGGCCGCCGATCGATCCTCGCCTTGAACAAGATCGATCTGGTCCGCCGCGACCGGCTGCTCGGCCTGGCAGACGCGCTCTCGCGGCAAGTCCGTTTCGATCCCATATTCATGATTTCCGGTCTCCAGGGCGATGGCGTGGAGGACGTGAAACGGCATCTTGCCGCCAGCTTGCCGATGGGGCCCTGGCTCTTTCCGGCGGACGAGCTGTCGGACGCTTCCGAGCGGCTGATCGCGGCGGAGGTGACCCGCGAGCAGGTCTTCCTGCAATTGCACGATGAGCTTCCCTACGCCTCAACGGTCGAGACCGAGCAATGGGAAGATAGACCGGATGGCAGCGTTCGGATCCAGCAGGTCATCTATGTGCAACGTCCGGGTCAGCGCGCAATCGTGCTTGGCGAAGGCGGGAAAAGGATCAAGAGCATCGGTGCGCGAGCCCGCGCCGGGCTCGAACACATGCTCGATCGGCGCGTCCACTTGTTCCTGTTCGTCAAGGTGCGCGAGAACTGGGTGGAGGATCGAGAGCGGTTTGAGGCGCTCGGGCTCGATTACGAGACCTGATGGAATGGCATGATAGGGCGTTTGTCCTGGCGGCCCGCCGCCACGGCGAAAGCGCAGCGATCGTCGAGCTTCTGACCGGAGAGCACGGGCGGCATGCCGGCCTCGTTCGCGGCGGGCAATCGCCAAAGTTGCGCGCGGTGCTGCAGCCCGGCAACAAGGTTGCAGCGGTGTGGCGCGGACGCCTCAGCGAGCACCTCGGCACTATCGCCTGCGAGCTGGTGCGGCCTCATGCTGCGGGGCTGCTCGACGCTCCCGACCGGCTGGCCGGTCTGACCGCGGCGGCGGCGCTTGTCGCTGGTGCGCTGCCGGAGCGGGAGCCATATCCGGACGTGTTTGCGTCGTTCGAAGGGCTGCTCCAGGCGCTCGATTCGGGAATTGACTGGCCCGCACACTATGTCGAGTGGGAGCGCGCCCTGCTCGCCGCCCTCGGGTTCGGTCTGGACCTCAGCCGCTGCGCGGTCACCGGAACCACGACCGACCTCGCCTATGTTTCGCCCCGCACCGGGCGCGCGGTATCGCGGGCGGCGGGTCTTCCCTATCATGATAAACTATTGAGACTTCCTGAGTTTCTGTGGTGCGACGAACCTGCCGACCGGCATCAGATCGAGCTCGGTCTGAAGTTGACCGAGCATTTCTTGGTCCACCACGTGTTCGTATCACAAGGCCGGACCCTGCCGGCGGCGCGGTCGCGGCTGGCCGAACGCATGCGGCGCGCGGCGACGGCTAGTACGATGGACGCTTAGCGCTTTACATCGTCATTCCCGCGAAAGCGGGAATCCAGGGGAAAAAGTTACAGCGCTTACCCTGGCCCCCGCTTGCGCGGAGGTGACGGCCCTGTGTTGAGGTTATCCATGGCTTTGACTGCCCTCTCCGGCGAGATCCGCAATGTCGACTTCGCCGATGCGCTCGGCGAGCGCTATTTGTCCTATGCGCTATCGACGATCATGTCGCGCTCCCTGCCGGATGTGCGGGACGGCCTCAAGCCGGTGCACCGCCGAATCATACACGCGATGCATCAGCTTCGTCTGGACCCCGCGTCCGGCTACAAGAAATGCGCGCGCGTCGTCGGGGACGTCATCGGCAAGTTCCATCCCCATGGCGAGCTGGCGGTCTACGACGCGCTGGTCCGTCTCGCGCAGGATTTTTCGCAGCGCTATCCGCTGGTGGACGGACAGGGAAATTTCGGCAACATCGACGGCGATAACGCCGCGGCGATGCGCTACACGGAGAGCCGGCTTTCCGCCGTTGCGCAAGCGATGCTCGAAGGGATCGACGAGGACGCCGTCGATTTCCGGTCGACCTATGACGGCGAAGACAGCGAGCCCGTCGTCCTTCCCGCCAGGTTTCCAAACCTGCTCGCCAACGGTGCAGCGGGCATTGCCGTCGGCATGGCGACCAGCGTCCCGCCGCACAATGTCGGCGAGCTTTGCGCCGCATTGTCCTATTTGATCGACCATCCCGCCTGCGCGGTCGAGGAGCTCTGTAGCTGCGTACCCGGACCCGATTTCCCGACCGGCGGCGTGCTGGTCGAGTCGCCCGACGCTATTCGCCAGGGCTATGAAACCGGCCGCGGGAGCTTCCGGCTGCGCGCCCGCTGGACGACAGAGGCGATGGGGCACGGCCTTTACCAGATCGTCGTCACCGAAGTGCCGTTCCAGGTGCAGAAGAGCCGGCTCGTCGAGAAGATCGCCGGGTTGCTCGAAGAGAAGAAATTGCCGCTCCTCGCCGACGTCCGAGACGAGTTGGCCGAGGATGTGCGCCTCGTCCTCGAACCGAAGACCCGCAACGTCGACGCCGAAATGCTGATGGAGCAGCTGTTCCGCTCGACCGACCTCGAGGTGCGGGTCCCGCTCAATCTCAACGTGCTCGACCCGCTTGGCGTGCCGCGGGTCATGAACCTGAAGGAGGCGCTGCAGGCTTTTCTCGACCACCGCCGGGTCGTGCTGCAGCGGCGCAGCCGGCATCGCCTCACGGCGGTTGCCCGGCGCATGGAGATCCTGCACGGCCAGATCATCGTCTACGTCAACCTCGACGAGGTGATCCGCATCATTCGCGAAGGCGATGACCCCAAAGCCGAGATGATGGCCCGCTGGGAACTCACCGAGGTCCAGGCCGAGGCGATTCTGAATATGCGGCTGCGCGCGCTGCGCCGGCTGGAAGAGATCGAGATCCGCAAGGAATTGGACCGGCTGTCTGCCGAGGAAACAAAACTGACCGCGCTGCTCGCGAGCGAGCGGCGGCAATGGCGGGCAATCGCCAACGAGGTGAAGACGACCGGGGCCGAATTCGGGGGGGACACGCCGCTGGGCCGCCGCCGCACCGAGATCGGCGCCGCTCCGGCGCCGATCGAGATCCCGGTCGCGGCGCTTGTCGAGCGCGAGCCCGTGACGGTGCTGTGCTCGGCCAAGGGGTGGATCCGAACGGTCAAGGGCCACAATGTCCCGGCGGCGGAGCAGAAATACAAGGAAGGCGACGCACCGCGCTTTGCGGTCAATGCGGAAACCACCGACCGGCTCATCGTGTTCGGCAGCAATGGCCGATTCTATACGATCGGGGTCGACCGGCTGCCTGGCGGGCGCGGGCATGGAGAGCCGCTGCGGCTGATGATCGATCTGCCGAACGAGCATGACATCGTCGCGATGTTCCCCTACCGGCTGGGTATGGAGCTGCTGGTCGCCGCCAATGACGGGCGCGGCTTTGTCGTCGACGGCGCGGAGGCCGTCGCGCAAACCCGAGCGGGCAAGCAGGTGCTGACGCCGGCAGACGGTGCGGTCGCTCAGGTGTGCGTGCAGGCGGAGACCGGCGACGCGGTGGCCTTTGTCGGCGACAACCGTAAGATGCTGATCGTCAAGCTGGACGACATCCCGCTTATGACGCGCGGCCGCGGCGTCATCCTGCAGCGCTACAAATCGGGCGGGCTCGCCGATTGCAAGGTGTTCCGCCTTGCCGACGGGCTGTCCTGGCGGCAAGGCGAAAACCGCGTCCGCACCGAAACCAACCTTGCCCTCTGGCTCGGCTCCCGCGGCTCCGCCGGCCGGCTCGTGCCCGGCGGCTTCCCGCGCTCCAACCGCTTCGGGGCGACGTAGATTTGGTGCTTTGGCACATCCGACGGTTACGCGCCGCGGCGCCCGGCCGTCACAGTGGCCCGATCGGCCTCGTCTGGACCGGTACAGTGCCCAAGCCACCTGTTCCTGCATGAAATCTACAGGCATTAACTTTCCGTCGATGGTGGGCGCCTGTCGCGGGAAATTATTGCTGAAGAAGCATATGATATGAAAATGGCAAAATTACGACTGTAGCTAGCCCGCCGTCCCCGCGTGGTCGAAGTCGACCGCCGCGGTGTTGGCGCCGCATAACAGCACCGCGACGCGCTCGCCCCGCGCGGGGTGATAGGCGCCTGAAAGCAACGCCGCCAGCGCCGCCGCGCCGCCGGGTTCGGCGACTACCCGAAGCACCGCCCACAATGCGCGCTGAGCGCTGCGGATCGCTTCGTCCGAGACCAGCACCGAGCGCTCGACAAAACTCCGGGCGATCGGGAACATCAGTTCGCCGACACGGCGCGGCGCCAGTGAATCGGCGGCGATGCCCCCTGCCGGCGCGTCGATCGGACGACCGGCGGCCAGCGCGTTGTGTAGGGTCGGCGACAGCTCCGGCTCGACTCCAACGATGCGGATGCGGCCGGCATACCAGGCTGCAATGCCACCGATCAGCCCGCCGCCGCCTACGGCGACGAGGAGTGTATCGATCTTCGGTGCATCGCCCTCTATCTCGAGCCCGACCGTGCCCTGGCCCATCATGGTCTCGGGTTGATCGTACGCATGAATGGCGAGCGCGCCGGTGCGGGTGGCAAAATCCTCGCTGGCCGCCAACGCATCCGCGTAGCGGTCGCCGGCGACGACAAGCTCGGCGCCATAGCCTCGAATGCGTTCGATCTTTGCCGGTGATGTGATGTGCGGCACAAAGATCGTCGTGCGAATACCGAGCCGCATCGCCGCGTAGGCGACGGCAGCGCCGTGATTTCCGCCCGATGCGGCTGCTACGCCTGCCGCCGGAGCAGGACGGGTCAGCAGATTGGCGAAGGCGCCGCGCGGCTTGAACGAGCCGGTGTGCTGTAAAAGCTCGAGCTTCATAACGAGCGGTAGCCCGTCGAGGCCGAAATCGCGAGCTTCGACCGCGATGATGGGCGTATGACGGACATAGGGTCGGATCAGCCGTTCGACGGCGGCAATCTGGTCGCGGTCGATCGGCCTTTGCGTTGGTGGCAGAGCGGAGGGAGCTTGCATTGCGGCCTGACGATCCGATTACCGGAGGATGAGGCAACTAGAAATTGATAGCGATCACGGTTTTCTTACATCTCTAAATGACGCATGCTAACGCCGCAGCCAAACGGGGGCCAGCATGCGTGCGCAACGACTGACGACGATCATCTTTATCGGGATGCTGCTCGGCATCGGGGTCGGCTATGCCTGCCACCAGTTGTGGCCGGATCCGCAGACCGCGAAGACGGTCGCCGGCTACATATCGCTGTTCACCGATGTCTTCCTACGCCTGATAAAAATGATCATCGCGCCGCTCGTGTTCACGACCTTGGTGGTCGGGGTCGCGCATATGGGCGACACCAAGGCGGTCGGCCGGATCGGCGGCAAGGCGATGCTGTGGTTCGTCAGCGCCTCGCTGGTTTCTCTGCTGCTGGGCCTCATCATGGTCAACATCCTGCGGCCGGGCGACAACCTCAACCTGCCGCTCCCCGACGCCGGTGCGTCGACCAATCTCAACGCCGCCTCGCTCTCGTTGAAGGATTTCGTCACACACCTCGTGCCGAAAAGCGCCGTCGAGGCGATGGCCAACAACGAGATCCTGCAGATCGTCGTCTTTTCGCTGTTCTTTGGGGTCGCGGCAGCGGCCCTAGGCGAGCGGGCGGCGGGCGTCATCAAGATCATTGACGAGACCTCGCAGATCATCCTGAAGATAACAGGGTACATTATGGGCCTCGCCCCGATTGCCGTATTCGCGGCAATGGCGGCCACAGTGACAACGCAGGGCATCGGCATACTGGTGACTTACGGCAAGTATCTGATCATGTTTTATTTCAGCCTCGGCGTGCTTTGGCTGGTGCTGATCGCTGCCGGGTTCTTGTTCCTTGGCCGCGCTGTGTTCCGGCTGATCTCGCTGATCCGCGAGCCGTTCCTGCTGGGCTTCAGTACGGCGAGCAGCGAGGCCGCCTACCCGGTCACGATGGCGCAGCTCGAAAAGCTCCCGGTCAGCAAGAAGATCATCAGCTTTGTGTTGCCGATGGGCTACTCGTTCAACCTCGACGGCTCGATGATGTACTGCACCTTTGCGGTAATTTTCATCTCACAGGCCTACAACATCCCGCTGTCGATCCCACAGCAGGTCACGATGCTGCTGGTGCTGATGCTGACCAGCAAGGGCATGGCCGGGGTGCCGCGCGCCTCGCTCGTCGTTATCGCAGCCACTCTGGTGACCTTCAACCTTCCGGAAGCGGGCCTATTGTTGATCATCGGCATCGACCAGTTCCTCGACATGGGCCGCACCGCGACCAATGTGATCGGCAACAGTCTGGCGACCGCTGTCATCGGCCGCTGGGAGGGGGAGACAGCGGAGACGCTCGGCGTGCCGGCGGAGGCGCAAGCGGCTTGATGCTGCGCTTTCTGCTGGCCGTCGCGCTGACCGCGCCGCTGCTGGCGATTCCTGCCGCAAGCGCCCAGGAGCTGACCGGAACTTTAAAGAAAATCAAGGACAGCAAGACAGTGACCCTCGGGTATCGCGAGAGTTCGATCCCGTTCTCCTATGTGAACAAGGTTGGTGAGCCGATCGGCTATTCGATCGACCTGTGCAACGCGGTGGTCGATGAGGTCTCGAAAGAACTCGAAGGAATCGAGATCGCGGTCAAATATAAGAAAGTCACCGCAGAGACACGCATTCCCGCCGTGAAATCAGGTGAGGTCGATCTCGAATGCGGCTCGACGACAGCCAATTTCGAGCGCAAGAAGGAGGTTGCCTTCTCGCCGATCTTCTTCGTCGCGGGCACCAAGCTCCTGGTGTCGCGCTCCTCTAGTATAAGCTCCTACCGCGATCTGCGCGACAAGACTGTCGTCGTGACCGCCGGTACGACAAACGAAGCAGCGGTGCGCGCCATCTCCGAGAAACAGCATCTCGGCATCAAGTTTCTGGTCGGCAAAGACCACGCCGAATCATTTGCCATGCTGAAGGAAGGCAAGGCCGATGCCTTCGCCACCGACGACGTGCTCCTCTACGGCCTGGTAGCGACGGCCAGACTGGGCGACCGGTACCATGTCGTCGGCGAATACCTATCCTACGACCCGTATGGGCTGATGTACCGGAAGGACGATCCCGATTTCGCCGCTATCGTCGACCGCACCTTCGGCCGCCTCGCGCAGAGCCGCGAGCTGGTGCAGCTCTACAACAAATGGTTCCAGCAGCGCCTGCCGACTGGCGAGACCCTCGACCTGCCGATGAGCGCGCAGCTCGAAGAGATCTTCCGCGTCGAAGGGGTGCCCGATTGATCGGTTTCAGTGTTTGACGGAGGCATAGGGCAGGATCGGCTCGCCGGCTTTGTACTCGTCCGGCCACAGCACGACTTCGCCCTTGCCGTCCCGGAAGTCATCAACACTGGTGCCGGCGATGCCCTGGAACTGGATGGTCAGGACGCGTGCCTTTTTCCACTCGCCCTTCTCGCCAAAAGCGACATCGCCCACCACAGTCTTGAAAGTATGGGAGCGGATGTAATCGGCAATCTTGTCCTGGTCGAGGCTCTTGGTCTGCTCGACAGCCTCCCCCAATACCTGCAAATCGGCATAGGCCCAAGGCGCGAGATAATAGCCGAGCGGATCGACCCCCTTGCCGGCCGCCTGCTTCTGGTAACTCTCCAGAAACTCCATCACGCCCGGAAACCGCAGTTTCGGCGCCGGCAGCCACCAGTCGAAGGTGATGATGCCATTGAGCATTGGACCAAGTGACGTCTTGAGCGAAGTGCTCTGCGGCCCGGTCATCGTACCGCAGCATATCTTGGTATTGAGCCCGATCTCGTGCATCGCACGGATCAAGCCGACGCTGTCGGGCGGATAGGATGCGAAATAAACGATGTCGGGGCTAGTCGCCTGGATAGCCCGGATGATCGGGCTGAAGTCGGTCGTAGTTGGCGGATAGGTCTTGTCGTAAACGACATCGAGGCCGGCCTTCTTGATGTTGACCCGGGCGCCGTCGGCAGTATTGCGCGTCGCCTCGCCGTCATCGACCGCCAATGCGATCGTTTTCAGGCCGAGCTTGTCCTTATTGGCTTTGACGATCTCAAAAAACCCTTCCGAGATCGCCGCCCGCGGATCCGGTCCGACGGGCAGCATCGAGAAGTATTTCGGGTAGTGGAACTCCTCGTTGACGTCCATTGCGAATAGACCCATGAACGTCTTGTTGTGCTGGATCACGACCGGCAATGCCGGGGCCGTGACATTGGTGCCATAGGCCGAAACGACGAGATCGACCTTGTCGACGTCGAGCAGCTTTGTATAGATGCCGGGCACCAAAGACGGGTTGGTCTGATCGTCGTAATAGACGAGCTTGACCGGGCGGCCGAGCAGCCCGCCTCTTTCATTGGTGTCCTCGGCCCAGATCTGCATCGCCAGCAACCCCGAGGTGCCGTTGACCGCGAGCCCGCCGGTCAACGGCATGCTGAACCCGATCGTAATCGGCGCCCCCGAAGGCGCGTCAGCAAGAACCGGTCCGGTCGACAGCAGTATTGCAAGCGCAAACGCAGTCCGTCGCATCATTTTTCCGACCATCTATTCCGTCATTCCCGTGCAAGCGGGAATCCAGGCGGCTAGCTCGAGCGGGCGCCCCTGGGCCCCCGCTTTCGCGCTAGGGCATGCACACATCTTCCGCCTTTCCGCCGTCATGCCCGCGAAAGCGGGCACCCAGGACCGTTGTCGGGCTATTCACCACGGGGCCCCTGGGTCCCCGCTTTCGCGGGGACGACGGATAACTTATTGAAAGTCCTTCTATTGTGGAGATGTGTGCATGCCCTAGCGCTTTCGCGGGGGCGACGGGTTACATTAGCGCGGCAGCTGACTGGCTCCCATCAGGAATTCGTCGATTGCGCGGGCGCATTGGCGTCCTTCGCGGATCGCCCAGACGACCAGCGACTGGCCGCGCCGCATATCACCCGCGGCGAATATTTTGGAGATTGAGGTGCGGTAATCGGCGGTATTTGCGCGAACATTGCCCCGCGAGTCGACCTCTACACCGGACTGCTCGATCATCCCGAGCCGGCGGGGGCCCAGGAACCCCATTGCCAGCAGCACGAGATCGGCCTTCAAGGTGAAGGTGCTGTGCGGAAGTTCCTGCATGGCGAAGCGGCCGTCCGGGTTCTTCTCCCATTCGACGCGGACGCATTCGAGTGCCGTCACGCGCCCGTCCTGCCCAATCGCTCGCTTGGTAAGCACCGACCAGTCGCGTTCGCAGCCTTCCTCCTGCGAGGACGAAGTGCGCAGTTTCATCGGCCAGTCGGGCCAGGTCAGCGCCTTATTCTCTCGCTCCGGCGGTTTCGGTAGAATTTCCAGCTGGGTAATCGAAGCGGCGCCCTGCCGCACCGAGGTGCCGATGCAGTCGGATCCGGTATCTCCGCCGCCGATTACGATGACATGCTTGCCCTTGGCGATGATCGTACCGTGCGGCGCGGCGCGCTCCTCCCTATCGCCAGCCCCGCGCTTGTTCTGCTGCGGCAGAAAATCCATTGCGAAATGAATACCATCGAACTCGCGGCCCGGGACTTCCAGGTCGCGCGGGTGCTCGGCGCCGCCGGTCATCGCAATGGCGTCGAACTCGTCGAGCAGCGCCGCCATCTGGATATCGACGCCGGCCTCGACCTCGGTGCGGAAACTGACGCCCTCCGCAGCCATCTGCGTGACGCGGCGGTCGATCAGCCACTTCTCCATCTTGAAATCGGGGATGCCGTAACGCAACAGTCCGCCGATGCGGTCGGCCTTTTCGAAGACCGTTACCGAGTGCCCGGCGCGCGCCAATTGCTGCGCGCAGGCGAGCCCTGCGGGGCCCGAACCGACCACCACGATCCGCTTGCCGGTGCGCCGCGCCGGCACGATCGGCTCGATCCACCCCTCCCGCCAGCCGCGGTCGACGATCGCACATTCGATGGTCTTTATCGTGACCGGATTGTCGTCGATGTTGAGCGTGCAGGCCGCCTCGCACGGCGCCGGGCAGATCCGGCCGGTGAATTCCGGGAAGTTGTTGGTCGAGTGCAATGTCTTCAGCGCCGCCTGCCACTGGTCGCGATGAACGAGGTTGTTCCAGTCCGGGATCAGGTTGTTGACCGGACAGCCCTCGTGGCAGAAAGGGATGCCGCAATCCATGCAGCGCGCCGCCTGGTTGCGGTTCTCGGCATCCGGCAGCGGCTTGACGAATTCCTTCCAGCTGGCCCTGCGGATTTCCGGCTTCTCGTAAGGTCGATCGCGGCGGTCGATTTCGAGGAACCCCGTCGGCTTACCCATTGGCCGGCATCCGGGATTGGGCCGAGCAAGCCCCCTCCCTAACCCTCCCCCGCATGCCGGGGAGGGAGTGGGTGGGGGCCGTCATTCCGCCGCCTCGATGCGTGCAGCCTGGCGTTCGGCCTGCAGTTCGAGGAGGGCGCGGCGGTAATCCTTTGGCGTGATCTTGACAAAGGACGCGACCGTATTGTCCCAGTCTTCGAGCAGAGCGCGCGCCCGGGCGCTGCCGGTGAACAGGTGATGGCGCTCCAGCAGGATGCGCAACCGCGCGGCATCGAACCGCAATGGGTCGCCCATGCCGTTGTCGTGGACGCTCGGCGCGCGCTGCCGCGGGCGCTCGTCCGGATCAACGTCGTCATCCTCGGTCGCGGTGATCGGTTCGAGTTCGACCTCGCTGCGGTTGCACAGGCTCGCAAAGCGGCCCTTGGGGTCCCAGACATAGGCGATGCCGCCCGACATACCGGCAGCGAAATTGCGGCCAGTGTCGCCGATCACGACGACCACGCCGCCGGTCATGTATTCGCAGCCATGATCGCCGGTGCCCTCGACAACGGCGGCGACGCCCGAATTGCGCACGGCAAAGCGCTCACCGGCAACCCCTTCGAAATAGGCCTCGCCGGCGATCGCGCCGTAGAGGACGGTGTTGCCGATGATGATGTTTTCGGTCGGCTCGCGGCGTGCCTGGGGCGGCTGCCGCACGATGAGACGCCCGCCCGACAGGCCCTTGCCCGTGTAGTCGTTGGCGTCGCCAAAGAGCTCCAATGTCACGCCGTGCGCGAGGAACGCGCCAAAGCTCTGCCCGGCATTGCCGCGGAACGTCGCCCAGATCGTGTCCTGCGGCAGACCGGGATGGCCGTAGCGGCGCGCGACCTCGCCCGACAGCATCGCGCCGACAGTGCGATGGACATTGCGGATCGGCCGCTCGATGCGCACTGGTTGGCGCTCCTCGAGCGCCGGCTGAGCCTCTGCGATCAGCTCGTTGTCGAGCGCTTTGTCGAGGTGGTGCTGCTGGCGCTCGCAATTATAAATCGCCACGCCGGGCTTGGCCGGTTCCTGGTACAACAGCCGTGACAAGTCGATGCCCTTGGCTTTCCAGTGGTCGATCGCGCGTACCATGTCGAGTTTGTCGACGCGCCCGACCATTTCGTTGAAGGTGCGGAAGCCGAGCTTCGCCATCAGCTCGCGCACTTCCTCGGCGACGAAGAAGAAATAATTGATGACGTGCTCGGGCTGGCCGGTGAAGCGCTTGCGCAATACCGGGTCCTGCGTCGCAATGCCGACCGGGCAGGTGTTGAGATGGCACTTGCGCATCATGATGCAGCCGGCGGCGATCAATGGCGCCGTCGCGAAACCGAACTCGTCGGCACCGAGCATGGCCCCAACCACCACATCGCGGCCTGTCCTGAGCCCGCCGTCGACCTGCACCGCAATACGGCCGCGCAGCCCATTGCGCACCAATGTCTGCTGCGTCTCGGCGAGCCCGATCTCCCAGGGCGAGCCGGCATGGGTAAGTGAAGTGAGCGGGCTGGCGCCGGTCCCGCCCTCAAACCCGGCGATCGTCACGTGGTCGGAACGCGCCTTGCTGACCCCGGCTGCGACGGTGCCGACACCGACCTCGGAAACGAGCTTCACTGAAATGCGCGCCTGCGGGTTGGCGTTTTTCAGGTCGTGGATCAGCTGCGCCAGATCCTCGATCGAGTAGATGTCGTGGTGCGGCGGTGGTGAGATGAGGCCCACGCCGGGAGTCGAGTAACGCACCCCGGCGATGATTTTGTCGACCTTTCGGCCGGGCAACTGGCCGCCCTCGCCGGGCTTGGCGCCCTGTGCCATCTTGATCTGCAGGTCGTCGGCATTGACGAGGTATTCGGTCGTAACGCCAAAGCGGCCCGAGGCGACCTGCTTGATCGCCGAGCGCATCGAGTCGCCATTGGGCAATGGCTTGAAGCGTTGCGCCTCCTCACCGCCCTCGCCGGTATTGGATTTACCGCCGATCCGGTTCATTGCGATGGCAAGCGTCGTATGCGCCTCGCGGCTGATCGAGCCGAAGCTCATCGCCCCGGTCGCAAACCGCTTGACGATCTCGCTCGCCGGCTCGACTTCATCGACCAGAACCGGTTTGGTCGGCGAATTTGAACGACATCAGTCCGCGGATCGTCAGGTGCCGCTCGCTCTGCTCGTTGAGCGTCGCCGCAAAGGCCCGGTAATCGGCAAGCGAGTTGCCGCGCACCGCATGCTGCAATTTGGCGACCGAGTCCGGCGTCCAGGCATGGTCCTCGCCGCGCAGTCGAAAGGCGTAATCTCCGCCGAGATCGAGCATGTCCTGGTAGAGCGGGTTATCGCCATAAGCGTTCTTGTGCCGCGCGACCGCCTCCTGAGCGATCTCGCGCAGCCCCACGCCTTCGATCGTCGTCGCCGTGCCGGTGAAGTATTTCTCGACGAAATCGCTGGCGAGACCGACTGCGTCGAAGATCTGCGCCCCACAATAGGACTGGTAGGTCGAGATCCCCATCTTGGAAATGACTTTGAGGATCCCCTTGCCGATCGCCTTGATGTAGTTCTTCTGCACCTGTTCCGCGCTGAGCGGCAGGTCGTTCTCGACGCGCATCTGCTCGAGCGTGGCAAAGGCGAGATAAGGGTTGATCGCCTCCGCGCCATACCCGGCTAGCGCGCAGAAATGATGCACCTCGCGGGCCTCGCCGGTCTCGACGACGATGCCGGTCAAGGTGCGCAGGCCCTGGCGGATCAGGTGGTGGTGCACCGCCGATGTCGCGAGCAGCGCCGGGATCGGCACGCGCTCGGCCGAAGTCGCGCGGTCGGACAAGATCAAGATGTTGTGCCCGGCTTCCACCGCCAGGGTCGATTCATAGCACAGCCGCTCGAGCGCCCGCGCCATACCCTCCGCACCCTCGATCGCCGCCCAGGTGGTGTCGAGCGTATCGGTGCGGAAAGCGCTGACCAGCTTCTCGATCGCGTGGATCTTCTTCAGATCGCCGTTGGTCAGGATCGGCTGCGATACTTCCAGCCGGTAATGCGTGCCGGCCTCGTGTCCCAAGAGGTTCGGCCGCGGCCCGATCATCGAGACGAGCGACATGACCAATTGTTCGCGGATCGGGTCGATCGGCGGGTTGGTGACCTGCGCAAAATTCTGCTTGAAATAGTTGTAGAGCAGCTTGGGGTTGTTCGAGAGCGCAGCGATCGGCGTATCCGTGCCCATCGAACCGACCGGATCGTCCCCGTCGCGTGCCATCGGCTCGAGGAAGAACTGGAGGTCCTCCTGCGTGTACCCGAATGCTTGCTGCTGCTTGAGCTGCGTAGTCGGGTCGTTGGGGCGCTCCGGCACCGTCGCCCGCGCAAACTCCTCCTCGTGTTCCTCGGCCAGCTCCGGTAATTCGTGCAGTTTGAACTGCGTCGCTTCGAGCCATTCGGCGTAAGGATGCTCGGCGGCCAGTTTGCGTTTGATCTCGTCGTCGTCGACGATGCGGCCCTCTTCAAAGTCGATCAACAGCATCTTGCCCGGCTGCAGCCGCCACTTGCGCGTGATCTTCTCCTCCGGGACCGGCAGTACCCCGGCCTCAGACGCCATGATCAAATGATCGTCGTCGGTGACGATGTAGCGCGCCGGCCGCAGGCCGTTGCGGTCGAGCGTGGCGCCGATCTGGCGGCCGTCGGTGAAGGCGATCGCCGCCGGCCCGTCCCACGGTTCCATCAGCGCGGCGTGATATTCGTAAAACGCCCGCCGCTGCGGGTCCATCAGCGGGTTGCCGGCCCAGGCCTCGGGGATCAGCATCATCATCGAATGGGCGAGCGAATAGCCGCCGCCGATGACGAGAAGCTCGAGCGCATTGTCGATGCAGGCGGTGTCCGACTGTCCCGGCCCGATGAGCGGCACCATTTTCGCGAGATCGGGGCCTAGCAGCTCGGAGGTCATTGCCTGCCGGCGCGCCGCCATCCAATTGACGTTGCCGCGTACGGTGTTGATCTCGCCGTTATGGCAGATGAACCGGTACGGGTGAGCGAGCCGCCATGACGGGAAGGTGTTGGTCGAAAAGCGCTGATGCACCAAGGCCAGCGCGGAAACCGTCAGCGGGTTGCGCAGGTCCTCGTAAAAGGTTCCGACCTGCGGGGCTAAGAGCAAGCCCTTGTAGACGAGGGTGCGGGTCGAGAAGGACGGCATGTAGAGGTGCGCGCAGCTCCGGCATGCCGTGGTACTCGGCCAATGCTGTGACGCTGTTCAGGGCCTGCTTGCGGATCGTCAGGATCTTGCGCTCGAACGCGTCCTGGTCGGCGATTTCAGGACTGCAGGCGACGATCGCCTGGCTGATCCACGGCATCGTCTCGATGACTTTGGCGCCGAGGCCGGTCGTATCGGTCGGGACGTCGCGCCAACCGACTAGGGTTTGTCCCTCGGCCTTGATGAAGCCCTCGACATGCTCGATCGCGATCGCGCGCGCACGCTCTTCCCAGGGCAGAAAGCACATCGCTACCGCGTACCGCCCGGGCTCCGGAAGGGTCAGCCCGTGGCGCGTCGCCCAATCGCGCAGCAACGCATCCGGCATCTGAATGAGGCAGCCGGAGCCGTCGCCGACCAGCGGGTCGGCCCCGACAGCGCCGCGATGGTCGAGATTGACCAGGATCTGCAGACCGCGCGTGATGATGTCGTGCGATTTTCGTCCCTTGATGTTGGCGACGAAACCGATGCCGCACGAATCATGCTCGTTGCGCGGGTCGTAGAGTCCCGGTCCCTCAGGCAATGTCATCGCGTATGCTCTTCACCCAAAGCTGTTGGCGCATAAATGGCCGCGCGCCACCGCGCGGTCCGGCACAAGTGCCATAATATGCACAAGATTGGCGAGGACGCGAATCGCTTTAACGCTGGGTTAACGCAGAAATCAGGCGCTTACGACCCAACCTCACTTTTATGCGAAATTGCCGCACCGGTTGGCGCTTCGAAATGCTGTGGCAAAAAGCGCAGCGAAAGTGAGGAACTGGTTGCCCGGGAGTTTCGGGCGATGCCGGCGACGTCCTTGAAGCGGCGATGAACCGCAGGTGCGTCAGCCGGGTGCCTTCGATCTCCCAAGCCCAAAGGTGGCGCGATGTATCCTGCGATCCGGAAGGACGCAAAGATCTGCCGGTAGTCGGGATTCCTGGTTGCGTCGGTCCTGTGACTTGATATTTACGCAACTTGATGCTAAAATAGCAGCATGCACATCACCTCGCTTCAGACGTCTCTGTCTTGCACGAGTGCGCACGCAACGATGCTCGCACGGATCGACAACGCTCTCACTGTTCCGATGCCGTTGTTCTTCGCTGTTATGCCGCTGTTCGTTTCGCTGTTATGCCACTGTTTTAACTTTCGTCGAGTCGTCGGCGCCCTAGGTTTTCTGCGGCGGAGAAGATGTCGCTGGCTGTAAATTCTCGCCAAAAACAGCAAAAACAGCGCTCGTCAATGTTGGGAGAGGTGATCGAATGAGGCGGCGCGATTTCATTGGGGTGATTTGCGGTGCTGCACTGGCATTGCCCTTCGGGCCGGAGCTCAGAAGCCGGGCAAGGTCTGGCGAATAGGCAATGTGCATAATTCTACACCCGCGCAGGCCGGACAACTCGCGCAAGCGCTCGAACAGCGTCTGGCCGATCTCGGCTATGTGCAGGGTAGGAACATCGTACTGTTGAATCGATTTGCCGGCCCACAGCCGGACAAGCTGCAAGAGGTTATCAGTTCCTTAGTGCCCCTGATCGATCTGTTGGTTGTCTGGGGAACGACAGGTGGAATAGCGGCGAAGAAAGTAGCACGGGGCGTCCCGACAGTTTTTTTGTCAGTTGGCGCTCCGGTAGAGATTGGGCTCGTCCAAAGCCTCGCTCATCCCGGCGGAAACATGACTGGCATAACCTTCGAAGCTGCCACGGAGACATACGGAAAGAGGCTGCAGATTCTAAAGGAAATCGTACCGGACCTCAAACGCGTCGCCGTCCTTCGCGCCGTCGGCGACCCCAACGTTGAATTCGCCATGACATCGCTGAACCGGGCGGCACCCGAACTCGGGATCACTCTTGTGCCCGTCGATATTAAATCGGCTGACGACACTCAAACCCGCGTTTGCCAATATGAAAAAAAGCGAGGCAGAGGCCCTCATCGTGATCGCTGGCGGCCTCACCTATACCGTCGGTACGCAGATCGCCGATCTGGCACTCGAAGCCCGTCTCCCTTCGTGCCACGCCTTCAAGGAAACGGTTATGGCCGGAGGATTGGTGAGCCTCGGCCCCGATCTGGTAGCAATGGCTCGGCCGGCCGCCGCGCAAATCGACAAGATCATCAAAGGCACCAGCCCAGCCGACATTCCGGTCGAGCAGCCCACGCAATACGAGCTGTACATCAACTTGAAGACCGCCCGTCTGCTGAACCTGACCATCCCGCCATCGCTGCTCGCGCCGCCGACGAGGTCATCGAATGAGGCGCGCGATTTAATCGGCATAATCTACGGTGCTGCTCTGACATTGCCCTTCGAGCGGCTGCTCAGCAGCCGGGCAAGGTCTGGCGAATAGGCTATGTGAGCTGTGACTACCCCCGGGCTGGGTGGAATATCTGCGCAAACACTCGAACAGCGGCTGGCCGACCTCGGCTATGTCCAGGGTCGTAATATTGTGCTGTTGCTCGATTTGCGGGCCCGCAGATGGACAAGATAGAAGAGGCTATTATCTCCTTGGTCCCGCAAATCGACCTATTGGTTGTGACAGGAAATGCGGCAATTGCGGCGAAGAAATTGGCCGGCAGCGTGCCGACGGTGTTTATTTCGATCGGTTTCCCGGTGGAGGGTGGTTACGTCCAAAGCCTCGCGCATCCCGGCGGAAACATGACCGGCATAACCGCCGAAGCCGCATTGGAGACAAACGGAAAGCGACTGCAGATTCTCAAAGAAATCGTGCCGGACCTCAACCGAGTAGCTGTCCTTCGCGACGTCGACAACCGATCCGCCCAATTTGAATACCGCTCGCTCGACCAATCAGCACGCGAGCTCGGGCTGAGCCTGGTGCTCGTCGACATCAAATCCGCCGACGAACTCGAAACGGCGTTCGTCGGTATGAAAAGGAGCAAGGCGGAGGCTCTCTTTGTGTACCGTACGGCCCTCACCTTTGTCGCCGGCAAGCAGATTGCCGATCTAGCGATCGCCGCCCATCTCCCGTCGTGCCACGCCTTCAGGGAGGCGGTATTGGCCGGGGGACTGGTGAGCCTAGGCCCCGATCGGCTGGCGATGGCCGGTCCGGCGGCGGCGCAAATCGACAAGATCATCAAAGGCACCAGCCCAGCCGACATTCCGGTCGAGCAGCCCACACGCTACGAGCTGTGCATCAACTTGAACACCGCTCGTCTGCTGAACCTGACCATCCCACCGACATTGCTCGCCCGCGCCGACGAGCTGATCGAATGACCCCGGGCAGCCGGCGCAGATCGACTAACAGGCTGGGCGCGGCGAGCCGAAAGGCGAGCACCGGCATCAGGCTCTCACTGCCGGCGAGCACCTTTGCGCTCGGGTCGGCGGCAAGCAAGGCGACGGCCTCATCGAGCGTTTCAGGAGCACGGTATTCGAAACGCGAGGGCTTCATGAAATGACATTCGGCAACGCAGAATGCCCTGATTAGGGCAAATTCCTGCGCGCGGCGCAATCATGACGAAGGAGCCAACCTACAGATAGCGCATAAGCGTCGATGCAATAACCGAGGCGTGTGCCATCGCTGGCGATGAAGCTGTCCACCGCACTTCCTCGTCCTTGCTTCGCCCCGCCCGATCATTTACGAGCTTCCCCGGCGAGGCAACCTGTCGAGGTCGGGCTGCGAGATGAAAGTCGGCATCTTTCTTACCTGCCAATATCCGCCGGGCAGCGACATGGTCGCCGCCCTCGAAGCCCAATATGTCATGACACGGCTGGCGCGCGACCGGGGCTGGGACGCCGTCGCCACCGGCCAGCATTATTTGAGCGAGGGGATGCGCCAGATCCAGCTGGTGCCGTTCCTGGCGCGTCTGGCGGCCGAAGCGGGGGAGATGACCGGCATTGCCGGCGTGCTGCTGACGACGTTGCACAACCCGGTCGAAGTCGCCGAACACATTGCCTCGCTCGATGCGATTTGGCGCGGCAATTTTGTGTTTGGCGTCGGTCTCGGCTACCGCGATGTCGAGTTCGACGCTTTTGGCGTGCCGCGCGGCCATCGCGTGCGCCGTTTCGAGCAGTGCCTCGAAGTCGTCAAGCGGCTGTGGACCGAGGACAATGTCAGCTTCGAGAACGACATCTGCAAATTGAACAACGTGACGATGACCTGCCGGCCGATCCAGCAGCCATACCCGCCGATCTGGGTTGCCGCCAATAACGACCGTGCAGTGAAGCGCGCCGCGCGCCTCGGCGACAGCTGGTTTGTCAATCCGCACGCTACGATCCCCGAGATCACCCGACAGCTCGCTCTATACCGCGCGGAGCTGACGCGTCTCGGCAAGCCGTTTCCACGCGAGCTGCCCTATGCCCGTGAGATCTATTGCGCCAAGGACCGGGCCACTGCACTCGAAATGGCCGGACCTTACCTGTCGGAAAAGTACCAGACCTACGCCAAATGGGGACAGGACGAGGTTTTGCCGGGCGAGGATACGTTCCACCAGCCTTTCGAGGAGCTGCTGCGCGACCGGTTCGTCATTGGCAGCCCCGATGACTGCTACGAGCAGCTGCGCCCGTGCTGGGAGCAGACGGGGGCAAATTTCCTGATGTTTCGCACCCATTGGAGCGGCATGCCGCTCGGCCACGCATTGGCCAGCATGCGCCTGATCAGCGACGAACTCTTGCCCGCATTGCGCCGGATTCCTCCTTCGCGCGGCTGACCCTCACCCACGAGCCCTTGCGGGCTGGTGGGTGAGGGCTAGTCTTCCGGCGGGAAGAAGACCAGGGTGCGCACCTCGATGCTCTCGCGCGGCGGCGGGTCGGGCGGCGAGGTCGGGTCGTCGAAGCCGGTATGGGCGGAAAACCGCGCTGCTCCCTTGCGCGCCGAGTCGAAGCAGCGGATCAGCACGGCTTCATCGGCCTGCATCTTCGGGAAATAATAGTACCGCTGATTGGGATTGTAGGTGATCGAATAGGTCTCGCCCGTCCGGTCCGGATATTTGAGGTCGCTGGCGACCAAATCCTCCTCGGAGAGGCTCTCGGCGTCGCACAATGTCAGCGGCAATTCCAGCACCGGCCCGCAGATTGGCCGCCACAAATTGATGATCGCGTAGCGGTGCTTTAAGAGCTCCTCCGCTTCCTCGCCCATCAGCTGACGCACCCGCATTGGCGAGGACAAGGCGGTGTAGTCATTGTGGACGCGCTTTGCCGGAATCTTTATGCAGCTCCCCTCGAGCGCGGCCATCGCCGCGTTGCGCACGATATGGTCAAAGGCGACGACACGCGTGGCGCCGGTCGCCTCCTTGATGACGCGCTCGCATTCCGGATAATAGACCGACGTGATTTCGTCCTCGTCGTAGAAATTCTTTACCGCCGTCTGGTGGTGCAGCAGTACGAAGCCCTCTTTGTCCAGTGAGAGCCGGCCGATCAGCGGCCGCGCATCGCGGATCGGCACCCGATGCTCTTCGCTCTTGCCGGTCCTGACGGGAACCCCCGGCGGCGGCTCGTAATTGTAGGCGACGGGCTTTTCCGCCATTGGAACAAGGAAATTGAGCGGCGCCACGACGGTCTTCAGATCCGCGACTACCGAGCCGTCCATCATGTCCTCCGGAGTTCCAAAATGAGCTCTTGGTTCAACCCTAAAAGAAGCCATGTTGACCGTCAACACCGGCCGGGGTTAGCCGGACGCCGGGCGCTATCGCGGGATAGGCGCTTCCGGTTCCTCGGCGAGAGGCACCACCTCGATCGTGATCGGCAAATAAAGCTTCAAGACATCGGTGGCGAACTCGACCTGCTCGTCGTCGAGCGCGCGAACGAATACCGCCGTCTCGCCGTTGCGGATGAACCGCGCAAAGCTCTCGCGAGCATTGCCGATCACCAATGGATCGACCTCCAATGCCGCGAGCTCGGGCTGCAGGACAGGAGGAATAGGGGCAACCTCCTTCAGTACCCGATGCGCGATATCGCGCGGCGCCACCCCTTCGGTGATCAGCCGGTGGACGGCGTCCTCGGCGATCCCGCTCGAATGGAACAGGCCGATTACCAAACGCGTCGCCATACGGCTCTCCACTTACGCGTTCCTTCCGGGCGCCCAAGGCTCCGGCGCGCGCGGTTCCAGATCGGTCACGACGTCGACCACGACAGGTTCACTTGCACCCATTGCCTCGGTGAGGGCGGGGGCGATCTCGCCCGGGTGCTCCACCCGGATGCCGCGGACGCCAAAGCTCCTCGCCACGGCGGTGAAATCGGTCGGTCCGAAGCGGATCAGCTCCTCGCCCCGGCCCGGCCGGTTGCCGGCGACGCGGCGCACGCCGGTCAGGTTCTGGCCGAACCCGGAATTGTTGTTGACGATGACGGCCACGGCGATGCCGCAACGGCGCGCCAACTCGAGTTCGGCGAGATGGTAGTAGAATCCGCCATCCCCGGTGAAGCACAGCACTTTCCGAGCCCCGGCCGCGCATTTGGCGCCGAGCGAGGCGGGAAACGACCAGCCGAGCGACCCGGCCGCGCGCAGATAGGTCTGCCCGGCACCGTTCAGATCGATCATCGTGCCGGTCCAGATCCCGGAATAGCCGGTATCCGCCACCAGTATCCCGTCGGCCGGCAAGGCCCGGGTGATTTCGGCGCACAACCGCTCGACGCGGATGGGCGCACTTTCGTTTTCGACCAACGGGGTCATCGTGGCGCGCCAATCGGCGACGATGCGCGCCGCTTCTTCGGCAAAACCGGAATCGCGCGCCGGTTCCCCGATGACCTGGTTGAGGTGAACCAGCGTCGCTTTCGGGTCGCCGACAAGCCCCGTCGTGTTCGGATAGCTGCGGCCGATCTCCAGCGGATCGGCGTCGATCTGCACGATCTTTGTATCCTGCGGCGGCACGGTCCAGTTCAAGGTGACCTGGTCGCCCGCATCGCAGCCGATGAACAGCACGAGGTCGGCGCTATGCACGATGCGGTTCGCCGGCGGCGCGGAATAGCTGCCGGCGACCCCGACGGAGAGCCGATGCCGGGTCGGGATGATACCGCGCGCCCCGAGGGTCGTAGCGACCGGAGCCTGCAACGCCTCGGCCAGAGCGAGAACCGCCGGCCCCGCCTGTGAGGCGGCGGCCCCATCGCCGGCGACGATCGCTACGCGGCGGGCTGCGGTCAGCGCCGCGGCGGCGCGCTCGATGTCGGCGGTATCGGCTACGGGGCGATGCGCGGGGATACGCCGTCCCTCGGGGTCGATGACCGGCGGCTCGGCGGTCTGGCCAAGCTCGATCTCATCCCCCTGATGCCCCGAAAAATCGAGATGGGTCGGGCGTGGCGTCTCCGCCAAGGCGGCGCGCCAGGCATGGCGCAACAGCCGCGGCAGCTCGGAGGTCAGATCGACGGTGGTCGAAAACTTGGTCACCGCGGCGAAGAGCGGCGCGTGAGGAATTTCCTGGTACGCGTTGCGATGCTGAAACGACGGCGGCTTGCGACCAGTCAAAGCAATCACCGGGGTGCGCCCCAGAAAGGGGTCTTGCAGTCCTGACGCGAGATTGGCGGCGCCGACCGCCTGCGCCATGCACACCCCCGGCCGCCCGGCAATCCTGGCGTAGCCGTCTGCCATATAAGCCGCCGCCTTTTCCGAATGCGCGAGGATCGGGGTCACCCCGAAATCCTTCAATTGCAGCAACGTTCGTCGCAGCACCAACTCGACAAAGAAGACGTGCGTGGTACCCGCCCCGGCCAGTGCCCGTGCCAGCCATTCCGCGCCGTTCATCGATCCATGTTCACTCAACTCTGTTTCCCTCCCGGTCTTGTCGTCACCCCCGTGAAAGCGGGGGTCCAGGGCTAAAGCGCGGGACGCTGCCGCCCTGATTCCTGCTTTCGGAGGAATGACGGGTTGAATCAGATGACGTTGTTGTCCCGCAGCTGCTGGATCTCTTCCGGCGAGTAGCCGGCGAGGGTTCGCAAGACATTCTCAGTGTGCTCGCCCTTCAGCGGCGCGCGTTTCGCGGCCACCGGTGAATCCGAGAGGCGCACCGGGCAGCCGATCACCGAAAAACGGCCGCGCGTCGGGTGATCGAGATCAAAAATCGTTTCGCGCTCGCGTAGATGTGGATCCTCCAGCACTTCGGCGGTGTCCAGCACCGCACCGCAGACGATCCCGCGCCCGGCGAACGCTTTCATGACCTCGCGTTTATCGCGCTGCGCCGTCCAGCCTTCGATCTCGGCAGTCAGTGCCGCGCCGTTGCGGGCGCGCGCCGGCGGGGTCGCGAAACGGGCGTCGGTGCGCAGATCGGGGCGCCCGATCACCTCGGTCATCGCCTCGAACATTTCCGGATTGTCGGGCGGGATGATCATGTAGACGTAGTCGTTCGAGCCGTTGCCGGCGCAGCGCAACAAATCGGACCAGCCGCCCGTCGCCGAGCGGTTGCCACTGCGTTCCAATGGTTTTCCGTTCGCCAGGGTCTGGGTGTATTTGACCCGGGTCAGGTTCAGCACCGCTTCCTGCATCGCGACCTCCACGAGCTGGCCGCGGCCGGTGCGCTCGCGCTGAACCAGCGCTGCGAGGATCGCGATCGTCAGATGCATGCCGGTGCCGGAATCGCCGATGTTGGCGCCGTTGACCATCGGCGGGCCGCCGGCCTCGCCGGTGACGCTCATCGCGCCGGAGGTCGCCTGCGCCACCGGCTCGAAACACTTGAAGCCGCTGTAGGGTCCATACGACCCGAACCCTTTGACCGAGGCGTATATCGCCCGCGGATTGAGCTCCTTCACCGCCTCGTAGCCGAGGCCCAAGCGTTCCATGACGCCCGGGCCGAGGTTCTCCGCGACGATGTCGGCGTTTTGGATCAGGCGGCGGGCGATCTCCTTGCCTGCCTCGGTCCGCAGATTGATGACCGTGCTGCGCTTGTTGCTGTTGAGCAGCAGGAAAAAGAAGCTGTCGAGGTCCGGGTTGTCCATATTCCACAGCCGGCGCGCCCGGTCGCCGTGCGGCGGGCGCTCGATTTTGATCACATCGGCGCCGAGCCAGGCGAGCATCTGCGTGCAGGAGGGGCCCGCCTGGTCGTGCGTGAAGTCGATCACGCGAATGCCTTCGAGAGCCTGGCTCATCTGCAATTCCCCTTCAAAGCCGGCGGCGCTTGGCGGCGCGGCGCGAGGATGGGATAATTGCCCGTGAACGCATCGCGAGCAAGCGAGGGAATCAACATGACAGCCGTCACCCAGCGCTACAATGTCGGCGGGATATACCTGCAGCGGCCGTTCAAGGTCCGCCGCCTCGGCCATTTCGGGTTCAATGTCGAGAAATTGCCGGAGGGGCGCGAGTTCTATGGCGACCTGCTCGGCTTTACCGCTTCCGACACACTCGATTTCTCGCGGGCACCGTGGTTCCCGAAGGACGCCGATATCGGCGATCCGCGCGGTTATTTCATGCGCTATGGCACGGACCATCACGCGTTTGTGCTGTTCCCGAAGCGGGTCATGGATCATCGCGCCGACCGCAAATTTGCACCAGAGGTCACGATCAACCAGATCACCTGGCAATGCGGCAGCCTCAAAGAGATTGTCGACGCGCACACCTATTTCGAAGAGCAGCAGGTCCGCATCCAGCGCGTCGGCCGCGACATGCCGGGCAGCAACTGGCATGTCTATGTTTACGACCCCGATGGTCACACCAACGAGTTCTACTACGGCATCGAGCAGGTCGGCTGGAACCGGCTGAGCAAACCGCGCGACATGTACTACCGCGGTTTCAACGAGAAGCCGTCACTACCGCAGATGTCGGAAGCGGCCGAACTCGCCGAGGCGATCGACAAGGGCATTGACGTCTATTCGGGCCACCGCCCCAAAGAGACCCTGGTCGCGAGCTATGATGTCGAAGGCGTGTTGCTGCCGCGGCCCTTTAAGATCACCAAGATCGGCCCGGTCAGCCTGTTTGTCGAAGACGTCGACCTTGCCGAAAATTTCTATACCGAGCGGCTCGGCTTCGTGCGCAGTGAGGAGACGGTCTACCGCGGCGCCCGTTGCGTCTTCCTGCGCTGCGGCGCCGAGCACCACAGTGTGGGGCTCTTCCCGAAGGAGCTGCGGCGCACACTGGGCCTCAGCGAGCATACGACCTGCATGTCGTTCGGGGTGGAGGTCGGCAGCTATGCGCAACTGCGCCAGGCGATCGCCTTTTTGAAGGAGCATGGCGTCACTTTCATCAACTCGATCCCGCCCGAGCTCTACCCCGGCATCGACTACACGGCCTTTGCGCTCGACCCGGACGGCCACTGCATCCAGCTCTATTACTACATGGAGCAGATCGGCTGGCACGGCCGGGTGCGCCCAGCCTCCGAGCGGCGCCGCGTCAATGGGCAATGGCCGGAAGCACTGGAACCGCTTTCCGACACCTATGTCGACCAGATGTTCCAAGGCCCGCTGGGTTAGCCTTAGTGACGCCCGAAGAGTATCTGGGGCGCGCTCGCGCATTGCTGCCGGCACTGCGCGAACGCACGGCGCGTGCCGAGCAGTTGCGGCGGTTGCCCGACGAGACCTTTGCGGATTTTCAGGAGGCGGGGCTTTTTCGCGCGTTACAGCCGAAACGCTATGGCGGTTACGAGCTCGATCCCGGAGTATTCTACCAGGCGGTCATGGAGGTCGGCGCGGTATGCGGGTCGAGCGCCTGGATCCTCGGGGTCATCGGGGTCCACAATTGGCACCTGGCGATTTTCCCGCCGCAGGCCCAAGAGGACGTCTGGGGCGAGGACACGAGCGTCCAGCTCTCGACCTCGTTGGCGCCGACCGGGACAGTGCAGCGGGTCGATGGCGGATTCCGTCTCAGTGGGCGTTGGTCTTTCTCCAGCGGTTGCGATTTCTGCCGATGGGCCGTGCTCGGCGGGATTGTGCCATCGGCAGCGGGCCAGCCGCCGGACGCGCGTGTGTTCCTGATGCCGCGCACCGACTATGCGATCGACGACAATTGGCATGTCATGGGGCTTTGCGCCACCGGCAGTAAGGACCTGGTCGTCGATGACGCATTCGTGCCGGAATACCGCACGCATTCGTACCAGGATGCGTTTCATCTGAAACACCCCGGCGTTTCGATAAACCACGCGCCGCTCTACCGGCTGCCCTTTGGACTCGTCTTTGCGAACGGCATCACGGCTCCCGCCATTGGCGCGGCGCTGGGCGCCCTCGATGCGTTTCGGGAGCAGTCGGCGAGGCGCATTAATCTGCGTGACCAGTCGCGCGTCGCCGAAGATCCGTTCACCCAATACCGCTTGGCGGAAGCCGCCGCCGCAGTCGGCGCGGCGCGCGATCGGGTGCTCGGCAATTTCGCCGAGATGATGCGCCTCGCCCGGGCCGGCGAGGAAATCCCGCTGACAATGCGCGCCCGCTGCAAATGGGACGCCGGGAAAGCCATTGATTGGAGCGTCAAGGCGGTCGACTGGCTGTTCGAGGCGAGCGGCGGTCGCGGGATCTTTCTCAATAATCCGATCCAGCGTGCCTGGCGCGATGTGCATGCGATGCGGGCCCATGCCGGCAACAATCCCGAACGCGCCGCCTTCGTGTTTGCCCGCTCCGAATTCGGGCTGCCGCCACAAGACATCCGGTTCTAGAAAAGGGGAGATGCCGATGAAAACCAGCCAGGACCGCATTCTGACCACCCATGTCGGGAGCCTGCCGCGGCCGCCCGAGCTGCGCCAGCTCCTGGTGCGCAAGGACCAGGGCGAGCCCTACGACAAGGCCGAGCTCGACCGCCTGACCCGGCAGGCGGTCGTCGAGATTGTCCGCCGCCAAGCGGAAGCCGGCGTCGACATCGTCAATGACGGCGAGATGTCGAAGCCCGGCTATTCGACCTATGTCGCGGACCGCCTCTCGGGGTTCTCGGGCCATGAGCCCGCCAAGCCGCGCCTGGACACAAGGGAGCACCCGAATTTCGTCGCCGCCTATGAGCGGATGACTGGAGCCAATGTTGCGAGACGCGCCGTGTGCGTCGGTCCGGTCGCGGTGCGCGACCGCGAGCCCCTCGCTCAGGACCTCGCCAATCTGCGCGCGGCGCTCGCCGAGGCCACGGTCACGGAAGGGTTCATGACCGCTGCTTCTCCCGGCCTCGTGCCGGTGTTCCAGACGAACCGGCACTACCCGACGCACGAGGCTTATGTCGAAGCCGTCGCCGCAGCGATGCAGGAGGAATACGAAGCGATCGTCGATGCGGGCTTTGTCCTGCAGCTTGATTGCCCCGATTTGGCGATGGCGCACCACACCTCTTTCCAGGATTTGAGCGAAGCGGATTTCCTCAAACGGGCGGCATTTCATGTTGAGGTGTTGAACCACGCCTTGGCTAATGTGCCGGCGGACCGGGCGCGCATCCATATTTGTTGGGGCAATTACGAGGGGCCTCACGACCACGACATCCCGTTTGCGAAAGTCGCCCCAATTCTGGTCAAGGCGAAGCCGATGGCACTGGTCGTCGAAGCCGCCAATCCGCGGCACGCGCATGAATGGACCGTGTGGCAGGAGACCGAGCTGCCCGACGACAAGATCCTCGTACCGGGCGTGCTCGACACCTCGACCAATTACGTCGAGCACCCCGAGCTGGTTGCCGAGCGCATTTGCCGCTTCGCCGACATCGTCGGCCGCGAGCGCGTCATCGCCGGCAGCGATTGCGGCTTCGGCACCTTCGCCGGCTACGGCAAGCTCGACCCCGACATCTCGTTCAAGAAATTGCGCGCCATGGCCGAAGGCGCCGAGATCGCGTCAAACTCCTCTGGGGACATGCGTGACCGACAGTAGGAACTGCCCAAGAAACTCCTTCTCGCCCCCGGGGGCGGAG
>CAVTQA010000029.1:0-43072 GCA_963736715.1 uncultured Alphaproteobacteria bacterium
CAAGAATAGAAAGCGATGCTAGCGCACAGAGTCATTCATTTGATGCAGCTCGACGTCCCCTCCGCGTTTTCCCGGCGAAGGCCGGGATCCACTTTTGCCGTGGGCACCGGCTTTTGCCGGTGTAGCGGGATTTGATATGAGCGATGGTGCGTCATTGCCTGATGAATCGTGTGAATGACTCGGAGCCTCTAGTACCTCGTTGCGAAAATTAGCGTGCGGCACTCCACCCTGTTCGTCGTCCCCGCGCAAGCGGGGACCCAGAGCCCGCCCCCCTGCTTTCGCCAGGGGCAGGCTCTGGCATGAACAGGGGGCGAGCGAGCGCTCTCACCCCAGCTCCTCGTAAAGATCACGCCATTGCCGATTATGGCGCTCGGATCAACTCCAGTTTCCACGTGCGGCGCCATTTCTTGATGCGCTTTTTGCGGAGGATCGCATCGGCGATGGTCTCGTGAAACTCGACAAACACTAACCTATGCACTCCGTAATCGCGAACAAATCTACCGACAGCATTCGAACGATGTTGCCAAGCACGGCGCGCAATATCACTTGTGACACCGACATAAAGGGTGCCATTACGTTTGCTGGCGAGGATGTAGACGCAAGGACGCTTCTCGCTCATGCCCCGATCGACCGCCCCCTGTTCATCCCAGAGCCTGCCCCTGGCGAAAGCAGGGGGGCAGGCTCTGGGTCCCCGCTTTCGCGGGGACGACGAAAATTTGTCGTCCCTTCCGAGCGAGAATACCGAAGCGAGATGGGTACGACATACGCTAATTTACGCAACCAGGCACCAGCTCGGTTTCGTCGAATTCGCTTCCGCCAGCGGGTCATCGCCCATGTCGTCCTCAGGGTGGCGATCGGCGGATTGTATAACCGACGCAGGCTTAATTCCTGCATTGCCCATCCGGCCGCCAGAATTGGTTAAAGCCTGACCTCCGCGGCATGAGGTGCGACCTTACCGATGAAGAAGACGCCGCTCTCGCGCGGTTGCTGAGCGACACGATCAAGCGTGATCGCTATCTCCTTTTAGCCCGGATAGGCTTTTGAAGAGGATCCTCGACAGAATCCGGCCGGAGCGGTCACCTGCACCACTGCCGCGCCGATCCGCCACAGGGAAATCCATAGGGCTTACAAAAAAAAGTCGCGGAAGGCGAGGTTCTGGAAAATCGGTGCCTCCTCTTCGCGCTGTGTTCCGTGGTGAAGCCAATCGCTCTGATTAAATTCACAGCGGACGGTGGTAAGCTCGCCGCACGCAAAGCCGGGGCCTGCGATTACTCAATCAGTGAGCAGCTATCTGGGTATCGTCAATGCGCCCGCTCTCCATAATCCGACGCAACTGAAAGCGCTCGCTCGGACCGATCAGTACGCGAAGCGTCACTAGTGAAGGGTCAAGCAATTGGCTCCACCCGTGGTGCCGTCCGGAGTGTGGTTGGAATTAAAGGTGGCGTAGTCTCCGGGTGCTGAAAACCCAACGATGCCGGCGTTGTGCGCCGGTGGAGACCACGCCATGCCCGACAATAGCACGAAGTCGCCGGTTCTGGGTTCAGAAGCCGAGACGGCGGTCCATCTTCTCGACGATTGGTTTGATCCGATCGAGGCCGGTTTGCGCGACCGGGTGCGCGAACTGATCCAGACGATGATCGAGAGTGAGCTCGAGGCAGTGCTCTCACGCCCGCGCTATGCTCGCCAGCCCGAGGCGGATCCCGAGAATGATGGCGCGGGCAGTGTCACTGGCCACCGGCACGGTCACCGATCGCGCTCGCTGCTGGGGACCTTTGGCCGGGTGGAAATCGCGGTGCCGCGGGCCAGGCTCGACACCGCGGAGGGCAAGACGACGGAATGGAAGAGCACGGCGCTGCGGGCTTACCAGCGGCGAACCAGGCAGGCCGATTTGCTGATCGTGGGCGCCTATCTTTCGGGCACCAACACGCGTCGGGTGCGCCGGGCGCTCGCCGCCGTCTTTGGCGGGGCGGTCAGCAAGGACACGGTGAGCCGGGTGTGGCGGAAGGTGAAAAGCGATTGGGATGCCTGGAATGGCCGCTCGCTGGCCGAGGAACCGATCGTCCGCTTGATCCTCGATGGCACGGTGGTGCGGGTCCGGCTCGACCGCAAGGCGACCTCGATCGTGCTGCTGGTCGTGCTCGGCGTGCGTGAGGATGGCCAGAAGGTGCTGTTGGCCGTCAAGAACATGGGCGGCGAAACCAGCGAGGCTTGGCGCGCCGTGCTCGACGACCTTGGCAAGCGCGGGCTGCGCCGGCCAGAGTTCCTGATGGTCGACGGCGGAACCGGGCTGGAGCAGGCGCTGGCCGCGCTGTGGGGCGATGTGCCAACCCAGCGCTGCACCGTCCACAAGCACCGCAACCTACTGGCCCACGCGCCCCAGCGGCTGCACGACGAGGTCTCAGCCGACTACAACGACATGATCTACGCCACCTCGGCCGCCGAGATCGAGGAGCGCCGCCGCACCTTCCTGCGCAAATGGCGGCTCAAATGCAAGGCGGTAGCCGACAGCCTCGAGGAAGCCGGTGATCGGCTCTTCACCTTCACCCGGCTGCCGCCCAGCCAATGGAAGAGCGCTCGCACCACCAACGCGATCGAACGGCTCCACGAGGAGTTCAAGCGCCGGATCAAGACCCAGACGGTGCTGCCCTCGGCCGAGACCGCAGCCATGTTGTTCTGGGCACTGCTCGCCTCGGGTCAGATCACCATGCGCAAAGTCGACGGATGGCACACGCTCACCCAGAAACTCGCCGATAAGCCGATTGACCTTGCTGCCTGACCCAGTATCCTCACCCTACTGGAGACCGCGCCAATCAAATTCCAACACAAATCGCGACGGCACCCCACCCGTTCTCAGGAAAGACATAGCGAAGAGCACAAAGAGCCGGGTTAAGTCGGCGCGGTTCCCAGCCGAGCCGGTCGCGTAGATGTGGAATAATGTGCATGGTATTGTCTTGCAACCAAAGCCCCGCGATCTCAACAGCATCGGCCGATGTATCACGTCCGGTTGCCGCACGATCAAAGACCAAATAGAGCGCCGTCTCAGGAGTAAAACAGGCAATAGGTTGGCTCATGGTGGCCTTGATGGTTAAGTACCCACCATGTTCTAGCTCAGTGACCGCTTCTTCAAGCAATCGTGTTTTGACAGCAGGAAATTGATCCCGCAAGGCTGTAAACTGAAGGAAGTTGCCGGGCCGGCCTATGATGTCCGTGCGCAGCACGTGAAAGGCTATGTCCAATGCCAAATCGCTTACCGTCAATACGGCGAAATCTGTTTTGACATCTCGCTGCGGCAAAGCTTTGCGCTTACCGAGAGGAGGCTTCTCTGCCGGTGGCTTGCCGATCAAACGGTTGTAGAGCTGCTCGTACCCATCAGGGATGCTGACGCAATATCTCGTTGCGCCTTGCATGGGGGTCGGGATATAGAGAGCGTGTGCCTCATCAAAAATTACAGGAATGAATTTTATGTTTTGTGAACCGGTGTTATAGATATGGTTATAAATTAGAGTACTTTCCCATGCGACCCCGTGTCCTACACCCGGCTTTTCCTGACCCATGACGCGACGATAGTATGTCTCTGTGCAAATCATGAGAACAAATTGGCCCTTTTTAATTTCCCGATCCATCCATTGCGGCCAGCCCTCGCGCGGCGAGGTTTCGTACTGATCTAAAACGCAATCGATTCCTTCGGATCGGAGCCTATTCGATAGGCACAAAACTGCCCGCACGTGGGCGGGGCCGTCGTGGCTGTAGCTGATGAATACCGTGCCGATTTCACCGGTCGTCGTTTTGTCGGGCGTGCTCTCCGCTTCTTTAATTGTGTCATGACTAGTAGTCTTCCGCGTTTCTTCGAACACTCTCGCTGGCGTCGATGCTGACGAGGCGGCGTTCTCCACAGCCGGCGCGGGCTTTGACCGCTCAATGTCAGAACGCCGAAAAGTGACGCCAAAAGCCTGTAAGTGGATGCGCTCATCGATCCACGTATCGAAGTCGCCAGTCGTCCAATTTTGGTCGAGCGCCACCCCGCCCTCTGCCCACCAAAATTCAACAGGAACGTCCACCTTATCGGCCGACTTCCCATCACGGATAAACCGCTCCGCTCGCGCCTTGATGAGTCCAGCATGGGCACGTTTGCAAATCGTGCGCGTGCCGGGAAAGTGCTTCATCCCGAGCAAGGCGACCGCGCTGGCGGCGCTAATCCATTCCTCTGTTTCCGGCATTGGTGCATCAGATGAAAAGCCCGTACTCCTCAGAGGGCCAATTAACCGTGAAACATCATCGGAGTTGAGCTGTAATCCCGCATAACAGTTTGTCTCATGAAGTCCCTTTGGCCCCCAGGCATATACTGTTTCCGGATTGGTGTGGCGGTCGCCTTCGCATGTAGCCCCCGTGGCCAGAACATTGATGACTGAGTGCTTCCAATAGGTTGATGGAATGTCTGTGTATACATCGCTGAAATTGGTTCGATCCCGACCCGCGCTTTCAGTCTCATGCCTTCCACGGATTCTTAATCCTCCGTCAAGCGCTGCTTGCCGAATGCACAAGCGCGTCCTCGCATAGTGTTCCTGTTCTCGACTATCTCCTATTGCAGAAGCGATTCGTTTAATAATCCGCCAGAGCGGTACCCACGCTGATGCCGTTGTCGAGCCTTCGCGGGGTGCTGCAGTCGGCGTCATTTGCGATCCAAGCAAGCGGGTTTCGCCAGATCGGGGTGGTGGTAACTATAGCTCACGAAAACCGTGCCGAGGTCGTCTGGCAAGGTCGTGACTCCTTCATCATGATTCGTGAAATCGCGCTTTCGCTGACATCGTAGCTGCGAGCGAGTTCAGAAAGGGTTGCGCCCTCGGGACGTCGCCGCCGCGCTTCCGCCTTCTGCGCTGCGGTCAGTTTGGAGGGTCGGCCGATGTGCTGTCCGAGCTGCTCCGCCCGGCTGCGGCCCTTCGGCGGTGCGGGTGCGGATCACATCACGCTCTACGTTCGGCAAGCCGCCCAACACAGCAATCAACAAACGCCTGCTGCTGGTGCCGGTGTCGGCCCACGGCTCCGCGAGTGAACGGAATTGCGCTTTGGCGTCCACGATCTGCTTGACGATGGCGAACAAGTCGAAGGTTCTGCGCCGAGGCGCTCGATGCGTGTCGCCGTCACCACGTCGCCGGGCGCGAGGCCGTTGAGCATTTTGAGAAGCTCGCGCCGGTCGCTGTGCGCGCCCGTCATCTTCTGGCGGTAAATCTTGGCGGTGCATCCTGCCGCGCGTAGCTGCTCAAGCTGGCTGTCGAGCGTCTGGCCCATGGTGCTGACTTTCGCACCTTGGCTGCGCGCCGAGATCATCTAAACAGAAAGCTCCCCCGAAGCTCTCACGGACCTACTGGCGACTGATCGCGGATAAGAACCGTTGTGTTCAATACGCCGAAATCGTTCCGCGTTCCCGCCATCTTACCATCGGGGCGAAGCCTGAACGTGAATTTACGAATGCTGCCGAAGTTTATCGCGTTATCGGTGATCTTCGCCACAAATTTAGAATGGTTTTCCAACATGAAGACGTATGAGCCAGCAACGTCTCCGGTCGGGCTAACGGACTCGATGGTTAGCGATGTGGGATATAGCGGATTGTTGTCCCAAATTCCTACCCAGCGGCCAGAGAAAGCCGCGAGCTTCCTGTTCTCGTCAAAATCGGTCGCGGGCTGTAACACATGGGCCGGCTCTGCTGTTTGACTAAGAACCGTTGTGTTCAATATGCCGGAATCGTTCCGCCTTCCCTCCAACTTACCGTCGGGGCGAAGCCTGAACGTGAATTTATAACGACTGCCGAAGTTTATCGTGTGATCCGTGATCTTCGCCACAAATTTAGCATGGTTTTCCGACATGAAGACGTATGAGCCAGTAACATCTCCGGTCGGGCTAACGGACTCGATGGTTAGCGATGTGGGATATAGCGGATTGTTGTCCCAAATTCCTACCCAGCGGCCAGAGAAAGCCGCGAGGTTCCTGTTCTCGTCAAAATCGGTCGCGGGCTGTAACGCATGGGCAGGCTCGGCCGTTTGACGTTCTCCTTCGACTCTGTCCTGCTTCCGAGGATCCTCCCGGCTTGCTCCCTCTAGAGCGGTCTCGGCTGGCAAGGCATCAGAGACATTAATTAGCGTGCATCGACGGGCTTTATACCGTTCCTCCCGTTTTCCCTCGATAATCTCTTCTTCACCGTAGACTCTTTTTAAGTCTTCCTGAAGTGCATCGAATGTAGCTAAATCTACGACTAGCTGCCCCTTTCCAGACGCAGCTTCGAGACGAACAGCTCGCGCTGTCGTTATACCGACTATTCGTCGTTTTGAGGGATCGTACTCTACGATGCCAGTCGCGGCGCCCATTCGAAACCACCGCTTCGCCAGTTCGACCGTTTTCGACCGGTTATGAATCAAAGTTGCTCGGTGAACTGCTTCAGAAAATCGGTGCATTGTAGTGGCATCATCAAAAATAAGTACCGCATTGTCGCCTGCCGTCCCAAGAACAACGTCATCACGACGCAGACCAACTGCTTTGAGGCCGCAATCGACGAATCGATGAATCTGATCTTCAAATGCCTTTACGGCCGCTACGTCCAGGTTCTCTTCGATAAATGTTGCGATGTCATTGTAAGAGTATAAGTCAATTTCGAGAACCGTCTTAATGGAAGTTTGGGGAGAGCGTTGACGCTTCCCGAGAGTAATCATTTTCTAGGGGCTCCTGACCCCGCAAGCGGCTGCCCGCGTTGACACTGCCACAGCATACCAGAACCTGTGGTGCGCGCGCACGGCCGTTTCGTCGAGCGCCGCGCGGAAGCGCTTCCTCGCTCAGCCGCACCTCAACACCCCCGGGAAGTGTCATCTGTAATTGGCAGAGGGGTGATCTTTTGATCGCGTGCCTACACGCACTTGTTGCATAACCGCCATTCTGGAAAGCCGATAGGCGCGTAGGTCAGCCACTTCTTCGGAGCGATTCCCGGTTTGCCGAAATCTTGATTTTCGCGACGAGGCGGGAGTCCAGTAATCGGCCATTATTACGAATTTTTCAGCAAAAAAACAAGTCCTTCCGCTAACGATGGAGACTTTTGCGGCCGCCCGACAGCGACGGCGAAAACTATTGGGCGGCGCCCCGCTCACGGGTCGCCCATCCGAGCGGTTCGAGAAACCGTTTGCTACGTCATGCTGCTGCGCCGGCTCGTCCTTCGGAGCCTCAGGCAGCAACAACAAAATTGCCATAATCACATGGTATCCGTCTGCAGAGGGCATCCGGCGGCGGGCGTCACGATGACCGATCGAGGTGGAGCGATGACTGGTATTTCTCTGCAGGAAATACCAACAGCTACTAAAAGAGTTCGAGGTCGACCGTTTGCGAAAGGGCAGTCCGGAAATCCGGCCGGTTGGCCGGCCTCGCCGGCCTAGCAGCAGCTCGCCGCACTGTTACTCGGTTGCGAAGCTGACCGAGCTGCGCACCGCCCAATCCAACCCGCGCCGCCTGGTCACCGATCCCACGGTGCGCGGCTCGTTTGACGCGCTGCTCAAGCTCCTCGCCAGCCAGATCCGCGAGCTGGCAGACCGGATCGTGCAGCTGATCGACAGCGACCCGCTGTGGCAAAAGCTCGACGCCGCCTTCCGCACCATCAAGGGCGTCGCCGATCGAACCGTCGCCCGCCTGATCGCCGAACTGCCCGAAATCGGCACGCTGTCGAACAAAGCCGCCGCCAAACTCGCCGGGCTCGCCCCGATCGCCCGCGACAGCGGCAAGCTCGTCGGCAAACGCCCGGTCCGCGGCGGCCGACGCGGCATCCGCTCGATCCTCTTCGTCGTCGCCGACGTCGTCCGGCGATACGATCACGACTTTACCGACTGCCACCGGCGGTTGACCGAGGCCGGCAAGCCGAAAAAGCTGATCCGCGTCGCCCTCGTCGCAAGCTGCTCGTCCGCCTCAACGCCAAAGCCCGCGAGGCCCGTTGCCAATTTGCCAATCCCGCTTGACAAGTGAGACAGTCGCTCACCCCGACCCTCTCCGCCCCCAGGGCGGAGAGGGAGAAGCCTGCTCACTCCCGCGGAATGATCACCTTCTCCTCGGTGATGAAGCTTTTGATGCGGCCGATGAAGAGGGCGCCGTCGGCATGCAATGCCTTGGCTTCGGGAGAGGCATTGGCGCGCTCCATCGCGGCCAGATCGTCGTACCAGGTTTCGGCAACTCCATCGACTTCGACATCCGTCGTCGGAATGTCGGGCCGGGTCCGCTCGCCGACAATATGCGACTGCACATAGCGGCGCAGTCCGGGTACTGCATGAGCGAGAGGAGCGTGAACCTCGAGCCAGTGCTTGACGAATTCCTCGTGCGACAGCCCCGCCTTGCGGGTCAGCAGCGAGACACTCTTGATCATCGGCTAGGCCCTTCCGTTGCCATGTTCAGCAGCGCATGCTGCGCCGGGCGAGCCTGAGGAGGAAGCATGAAGATCGACATTGCCGGCAAGCGCGCCATTGTCGCCGGAGGCAGCCGCGGCATCGGGCGCGCGATCGCATTGGCCTTTGCCGAGGCCGGAGCCGGCGTGTCGATTTGCGCGCGCGGCGCCGAGGCGCTCGCCGCCACCCGCGACGAGATCGCCCGGCACGGCGGCGCCGCCCATGCCGCGGTCTGCGATCTTTCGGACGCCGCGGCCATTCCACGCTACATCGCAGAAGCGGCCGACGCTCTCGGCGGTGTCGATATACTCGTCAATAACGCCTCGGGTTTCGGGACCACCGATGACGAAGCCGGATGGGCCGCCAGCATCTCGGTCGACCTGCTGGCGACGGTGCGAGCGACGCGGGCGGCGCTGCCCTACCTCGAAAAGTCCGAAGCAGGCTCGATCCTCAACATCTCGTCGATCTCGGGCTTCCGAGCTTCGGTCCGCACGCCGCCCTACGGCGCCGTCAAGGCCGCGATCCTGGAATACACCTTGACCCAGGCCGCAGCGCTCGCGGGCAAGCGGATCCGGGTCAACTGCATCGCCCCCGGCTCGATCGAATTCCCCGGCGGCACCTGGGCGCGGGTCAAGGCCAACAATCCGGACCTCTACGGCCGCATCCTCAGGAGCATCCCATTCGGCCGGCTCGGCCGACCGGAGGAAATCGCGCAGGTTGCGCTGTTCCTGTGCTCGCCACTCGCCAGCTGGGTCACCGGCCAGAATATTGCCGTCGATGGCGGGCAGATGCTCTAAGCCCGATGCCATTGTCGTCCTCGGCTGCCCTGGTTCGACGGCGCTCAAACGACGGTTGGGGATTGGCATCCGGCTCTTCGAGGCAGGCGCGGCCCCGCTGCTCGTGCTCTCGGGCGGCGGCAGCGGACCGCTGCCCGAAGCGGAAATCATGCGGCGGGCGGCGATTGCTCACGGGGTTTCCGAGACGGCAATGCTGGTCGACCCCGTTTCCCGCGATACCTTCGAGAATGCGCGCGAGACCGAGCGGCTGCTGGGCGCGCGGGGGTTAGGCTCTGTGCTGCTCGTCAGTGACCGCGTTCACCTGCCGCGCGCGGCGCTCTTGTTCCGCCTCGCTGGGCTGCGGGTCGCGGGGCGGGCCGCGGTGCCGGCACGCTCGCTTTGGCAGACCGCCGGCGCGGCCCTTCGCGAGATCGTGGCACTGCCCTGGAGCCTGTTGCGCGCTGGGTCAAGTAGACTGGGCTACGGAAAGCCGGGGCAGCATGCGCCAAAACTGCGCCGCGACAGCGAGCGTCGCGGTTCCGGTCAGCAAAAACAGCCCGGGGATGCTGACGCCAATTGCGATCAGCGCCATCGTCACGGCCGATGAGATCACCATCGCAGCGGCATTGACGATGTTGTTCGCCGCGATCGCCCGGGCGCGGTGCTCGCGTTCCGTCATCGCCTGCAGCAGCGCGTAGAGCGGCACGACAAAAACCCCGCCCGAGGCGGCGATGCCGAAGAGGTCGGCGAGAATTCGCCAATGCAGCGGGTCGTCGAGAAATGCCGCGAGGGTTGTGAGCTCTCCGGTTCCCGCCGGCGGCGGGCTGGCGAGCCACAGATCGATCGAAAACAGCCCGATCCCGAGTGCTCCCCAGGGGACGCAGCGTTGCGCTGAGCCTCCCGGCGAGGAGGCGATTGCACAACAGCGAGCCAAACGCGATCCCGACCGAAAACAACGTCAGAAACAAGGTCACGACCAACTCTTCCGCTCCGAGGATGAAACGGACATAGGCGGGGAACTGCGACAGATAAATCGCGCCGGCCAGCCAGAACCATGAAATGCCGAGCATCGCGCGGAACGGCCCGGGTTCCTGTGCAGCCTGCCGTATCACCCGAGCCGTCGCGCCGAACAGGTTCCAGCGCGCCGCGCCACGGCGCGCCGCGGGCGTCGTGGGCGGTATTTGCCGGCTGGCCGCCCAGGCGGCGAGCGCCACTGCGACGATCAGCGCCGCGACAGCCGCCGACCCATGCCGGGTGGCGATCACCATGCCGGCGATCGTGCCGAGGAGGATCGCGATAAAGGTCCCGGCCTCGACCAGCGCATTGCCGAGCAGCAGCTCTTCGGGGGCGAGCAGATCCAGCAGGATCGCATATTTGAGCGGGCCAAAGAACGCGGCGACGATCCCCATCGTGAACAGCAGCGCCAGCAGCACCATCGCGCTGCCGGCGAGGACCCCGCTGGCGGCCGCCAGCATCACCGGGATCTCGACGAGCTTGATCAGGCGAATCAGCCGAGACTTGTCCGACTCGTCGGCGATCTGGCCGGCGGTCGCCGAGCACAGGAAAAACGGCAGCATGAAGAGCCCGGCGGCGAGCGGGATCATGAGTTGCGCCGAGAATTGTCCTCCCGCATCCGCCCGGTAGGCGATCATCAGCACCAGCGCATTGCGCAACGCATTGTCGTTGAAGGCCGACAGGAACTGCGTCGCGAACAATGGGCCAAAGCGCCGCGAGACGAGCAGCCCGAACGCGCCCTGGGGTTTGCGTCTTACCTGCGAAACCGCCGCCATCGCGCCCGTCTGTTATTTTTCGAGGCGGATCGTCTGCCCGAACTCGGCCTCGCCGATGCTCGCGAAACCATATCGCGGATAGACCTCGCGAGCGATGCTGAAAAAGAAATCCGAAAAGGCTTTGGCCGCTTGTCCGCGCAAGGGATCCACCGCCGACGTCATTGCGATCGTCGACGAGAATTTTTCAGCCTCGCTCACGGTGACCATTTGACAGAGCTGCGGGTAGGTCGCCGCAAAATAGCGCGCGAGATGATGAAAAATGATCCCGGCATCGGCACAGCGGCTGGTGATCGCCTGGAGCACATCGCGGTGCTGGATCCCCAGACGGCCCGGAAAGGTAACCGTCTCGTGTGCGAGGATCGACCTTGCGGCCTCTTTGCCGACCAAAGCGTTCAGTGCGTCGATGTACTGACGGCGTGCGCCCGGCTCGGTTTCGCTCGCCATGACCACACGAATGCCGGAGCGGGCAAGATCCTCGACGCCTTGAACGCCGAACGGATTGCCGGCCGCGACCAGTAGTGAGGGCCCGCGGTTCCGCGCAAAGATGCGCGCTTCTGCCTCCACGACAGAAGCCTTGCGCAGCCGCACCAGCGGCCCGGGCCCCCCCATGACGATGTCCGGATAAAACCCGCTCGCCCGGCTCACTTCGAGTGTCAGGTTGCCGAACGATACGCCGCCTTCGAGAATCATGCCGACGATCATCGGCTGCGGCAATGTGACGATGACAATGTTGTCGAGGCCAAGAGGCGCATATTGCGGCTGCGACTTCGCCCAGATGCGAAAAGGCTCGATGATCTCGCCGCCCAGCAGAGCCGGGAAGTGATTGCCCTCCGTAAAGATGGCGAGGCTGATCGGCGAGCCGAGCCGGCCAACGACGTCCGGCACCGTGTCGGTGTGGCCATTGAGCGCCGGAGCCCCCGGGAGTGTGGGGACCATTGTCTTCCAGACGACCGCATCGCCGCATGCGATGACTGGTTTGACGCGCGCCGAAGCGCTTGCGCCTGCCCGTGCCGCTGGTCCGAGGACCGCAACAGCCGCCGCGGTCTTGATTAGCGTACGGCGCTGCAAATTCAGCAGACCATCGGCTGTCGCCGATGCTGGCCCGAGGCCTTACCCGGGTGACGAGCCTTTTCGCTCCCAATACCCGGCCGCAGCGGGAAAAACGGTCTGGCAGCGCGTCGCCTGAGGCGCGCCGTCCAAGGTGTCCGCGGCCGCGCGCCAGACGGCGTAGTGGGGCGCCGCCCGATGCGCCTCCAGCGCCGCCTCGTCCCGGTAGACCTCGTAGAAATAATAGACGTTCTGGTCCTCTCCGTCCTGAAGGACGTTGAAGCGCATGCAGCCCGCCTCGTCTCGCTCGGAGCCGAGGGCATCTACCTCAATCGCCTTGAGGAAACGCTCGCGCGCCTCGGGCTTCACCCGGACCTTCACCCACATCGCCAGCATTGTGTTCTCCTTTCTGCCGACAGACTGAAACCCGGCGCGTTCAGGCTGCAGCTCAGCTGCGCCCGAACTCCGATGTTACGCGAATGACACGGCCTGCGTCACCCTGCGATCCACCAATGTTGCGGATACGTAGATCGAGAGTTAACCTCCGCGCGCTTTGGCGGTCTCATCCATTAACCAACTGGGGGAATCCGGGCAATGTCATTTCGTCTCAAAGGCGGCGGCCTGTTGCTGCCGCTCATGGCGTCCGTCCTGCTTTCGGCTTGCGTATCGCAAAGCACATACGACCAACTGCAGGCGCAATATCAGCAGCTTCAGCAAAAGAACGCGGCGTTGTCGGCGCAGGTTGCTGCCGAAAAGGCTCAGGTCTGTCGGCTTCAGGGAGCGATCAAGTACACCGTCAACAGCGACTTGCTGTTCTCGTCGGGCGGCTGGCAGATGAACGATCGCGGGCAGCAGATTATCGCCAACATGGCGTCGAAGTTGGCGCCGACACAGCAGAACCCGATCCTGGTGAGCGGCTATACCGACAATGCGCCGATCGGTCCGGCGCTGCAACGCGAGGGCATCACCTCAAATCAGATCCTCTCGCAAAAACGCGCTGAAAACGTGATGGAATTCATCATCTCGCAAGGCGCCAAGCCGGACCTCGTCTCGGCCAAGGGATTTGGCGACACTGATCCGGTCGCTCCGAACACTACGCCACAGGGCCGCGCGCAGAACCGTCGCGTCGAGCTATCGGTCCCGGCGTCCGGGTGCTGAGCTCTTCTTGCGATCGCGGCTCGCGGTTCAGTACGACCTGGGCATGCCCAGCACGTGCTGGCCGATGTAGGCGAGGATCAGGTTGGTCGAGATCGGGGCGGTCTGGTAGAGGCGGGCCTCGCGCCATTTGCGCTCGATGTCGTATTCCTTCGCAAAGGCGAAGCCGCCATAGGCCGAGAACGTCGCCTCGGCGGCGTGCCAGGTCGCCTCGGAGGCCAAGAGCTTCGCCATATTGGCGTCGGCGCCGCACTCCTTGCCGTCGTCGAACAATGCCGCGGCGCGGCGGCAGATCATGTCGGCCGCTTCGAGCTCGGCATAGGCGCGGGCCAATGGGAACTGGACCCCTTGGTTTTGCCCGATCGGGCGGTCGAAGACGATCCGCTCCTTGGCGTAGTCGATCCCCTTCTGCAACAGCCAGCGGCCGTCGCCGATGCATTCCTGCGCGACCAGAATGCGCTCGGCATTCATGCCGTCGAGGATGTACCGAAAGCCCTGGCCTTCCTCGCCGATCAGGCTCTCGGGCGGCACTTCGAGATTGTCGAAGAACACCTCTGTGGTGTTGTGGTTGATCATCGCCTCGATCGGGCGGATCTCGACCCCGTGTCCGAGGTTCTCGCGCAAATCGACGAGAAACACCGAGAGCCCGTCGGTGCGCCGCTTGACCTCGTCGACAGGGGTCGTACGAGCCAACAATAGCATCAGGTCGGAATGGCGGGCGCGCGAAGTCCACACCTTCTGGCCGTTGATGACATAATGATTGCCCTGCCGCACCGCCCGCGTCTTGAGCTTGGTCGTGTCGGAGCCGGTGGTGGGCTCGGTCACGCCGAAGGCCTGCAGCCGCAACTCGCCCGAGGCGATCTTCGGCAGATAGCGCTGCTTCTGCTCCTCGCTGCCGTGCCGCAATACGGTTCCCATGATGTACATCTGCGCGTGGCCCTGGCTGGCGGTGCAGCCAGAGGCGTTGATCTCTTCGAGGATCACCGCCGCGGCGCGCAATGGCAGCCCCGAGCCGCCGTATTCCTCAGGGATCAGCGATGCGAGAAAACCGCCCTGCGTCAGCTCGGTAATGAACTCAGTCGGATAGGCCTGTTCCGCCTCCAATTTGCGCCAATACTCCCCGGGGTAGCGCTCACAGATCTTGCGCACTGAATCACGCAGTTCTGGATAATCCTCACCAAGGGCCACCATCGTCGCCGTGTCGGTCATTGCGTGCTCCTTTCCGCCGATCTCGTCGCGAAAATAGCGCAGAGCGGCGGCGAATACACCGGGTGTGGACGATCGACCTGACGCCATCCCGCCGCGTTTCGGTGTTCAAATGCCGCGATCGAAGTCCGACAGGATCCGCTCGGAGGCGTCGATTACACTCTCGCTCGGGTGATCCTTGCAGTAGCGGCCGAGCCTGCCGCCATAGGGGTCCGCCGGCGGCTTATCAATCACATCAATGACACCGCGCTTACCAGCGTGATACCCGCGCAGCCACATGATGATCGCCGCCATGTTGGCCTGGCCAGAAGCGAGAAACGCACCGCAGGTGACCTTCGACATATCGGTACGGGCGTGTGCGTGCGGCGCGCCGACGACGACAAGGACAGCGGCAAAGAGAACGCGACGGTAAAACCTCATGTCCCGCCTCCCTGCCAAGTGTTCTCGTGCGAACTGTGCGCTCCCCTCGGGCAGTTCCGGGCGAAAAACAGCGCAAACGGCGGTGAATTTACCCGGTGCGGATGGCGCGGTACTCGCGGCGGACGATCTCCAACAATTCCTCGGCCGAGGTCGCCGCGGCCTCGCTCTCGAAAGTGATTTCGCCGTGCTGCATGAGCACCACGCGGTCGCAGATCTCCAGGGTCTGCGCGTAGTTATGGGCGATCATCACGATGGCGATGTCGCCGCGCGCGCGGAGCCGTTCGATCAGCCCGATGATCAGCCGCGCCTCGCGGGCACCCATCGCCGCGAGCGGCTCGTCGAGCAAGAGGATGCGCGCTTTCGAATAGACTGCGCGCGCCACCGCGATCGCCTGGCGCTGCCCACCCGAGAGCGCGCCGACCGCGAGCTCGACCGAGGGCACGTCGACGCCGATTTCCGCGAGCGCCTCGGCCGCGCGCCGCCGCATCTCGCGATGGTTCAGGAGCCGCAGCGGCCCCCGGCGCAACAGCTCGCGGTTCAAAAACATGTTGTGGTAGATGCTGAGCCCGTTGACCAGCGCCAGATCCTGGTAGACGCATTCGATGCCGAGCGCGCGGGCGCCGTCGACCGAGGCGAGCTCCACCGGCCTTCCGTCGACGAACACCTGTCCCGAATCCGGCTGGTGATAGCCGGTCAGGATCTTGATCAAGGTCGATTTGCCGGCGCCGTTGTCGCCGAGGATGCCGAGCGTCTCGCCCCACGCCACCTCGAGCGAGACGCCGGCAAGCGCGGTGATCTTGCCGAAAGTCTTCACCACCTTCTCGGCGCGGATCGCTTCGGCCCGGATCGGTTCCATTGGGCCCTTCATGCGGGGCCGCCGCCGCGCAGCCGCGCGAGATGGATATTGGCGATCATCGCGATGAGGATCGCGGCGCCGATCACGATATCGAACGTGAAGGCGTTGATACCCTGCAACGTGAAACCATCCTGCAAGACGCCGAGCATGATGCCGCCGACGAGCCCACCGACGATCGTGCCGGCGCCGCCGGCGATCGCCGTACCGCCGATGACGCCGGAGGCGACGCCGAGGAACATGATGTTGCTGCCGCCCGCCAATGGGTCGATCGAGCCGACGCGAAAGGCTTCGAGCAGTCCGGCCAACCCGCCCAAGGTGCTGGTCAACACGAAATTGCCGATCTTGATGCGGTTGATCGCGATGCCGGCCTCGGCAGCCGCGATGATGTTGCCGCCAATCGCAACCGTATGCAGGCCCCAGCGCGTGTGGCGCAGCACGACATGCATGATCGCGACGATGACCAATGCCCAGACGATTTCGGAATACGCCCAGACGCCCATGATCCCGTTCAGCAGCGGACCGCCTGCCGTGTTCGCCGGATAGCCGCGCGAGATCGTCAAGGTCAGGCCGGTGATCAGGAACAGCATGCCGAGCGTCGTGATGAACGACGGCACGCGAAGCCCGATCGTGATCAGGCCGATGATCAGGCCGATCAGCGCGCAGGCGGCAAGCGCTGCGAGGATCGCCAGTGGCACGGGCAAGCCGAAATCGTGCACGTTCTCCATCAGAAACGGCGCCAGCGCGAAAACCTGCCCGACCGACAGATCGATCTCGCGGCAGATCAGCAGCATGATTTCACCGCAGGCGATGATCACCGGCGCAGCGACGAACTGCGACACCGTCTGAATGTTCGCGTTGGTCAGAAAATTCTGGTTTGCAAGCTCGAAATAAATGACGAGCGCCACCGATACGACAATGACGCTCGCCTCCGGCCGCAGCAGGAGGTCATAGAGACGCTTGACGATCCCGCGGCGCGGTATCGCCGGTTGCTTAATCCCTTCGACCACTTCCGTCGCCCGCGCCGCCTCTCACATCGTCATCACCGGGCCCGACCTGGAAACCTCACAAAAGCCCTCCCCCTTGATTGGGGGAGGGTGGGGAGGGGGTGATGCTTCCCGCAGCATCAGTCCAGAAATGAAGAAGCATCCCGCGGCGGTGCTCCTGTACGAGCCAGCAAATTTCGGCAGCGTGCGTAGGACGATCGCCGACACGCTGGGCGGCATCACCCCCACCCGAACCCTCCCCCATCGAGGGGGAGGGCTCCAACGAGAGACGTTCATGGCGGCGACCCCAAGAAAACGCGCTCAGCTGGCGATTGCGCCGGTATGCGGCACGATCTGCGCTTCCTTCGCGCTGCCTTCGTAGCGCGTCTTGGTATCGAGGTACGGCCCGACCGCGTCCTTCGTGACGAATTTGAGGCCGGTGTTGATGTCGGCCGGCCCGACCAACCCGCCTGATACCTTCCACACGAACATCTCCATGACCGTGTAGAAGCCCTGCAGATAGGGCTGCTGATCGATCACGAAATCGAGGAAGCCGTCGCGCACCGCTTCGAGCGATTTCGGCAGCAGATCATAGCCGCCGGCATGCACGCCTTTCGCCGGCAGATTGTACTGCCGGCTGATGAGCCCGCAGTTCATCGTGTCGCCGCCGCCGACGCCGAACATGCCTTTGACGTCCTGGTTGCCGAGGTAATAGGCCTGGATTTTCGACAGGCCCGCATTGGCGGCGGGATCGGTCGCGATCATCGTCGCCTGGATGTCGGCGCCCGATTTCTTGATCGAATCCATCGCGCCGTCGACGCGCGGCTGCAGGTTCAGCTGGCCCGGCGTCGCGATGAAGATCGCGACCTTGCCGGAGCCGACGAGCTTGACGATGCGCTCGCCCATCATCTGGCCGGACAGGAACAGGTCCTGGCCGATATAGGCGAGGCGCTTGTTGGTGTGCGAATCGGCATTGTAGCTGAACACCGGGATGCCGGCGGCGAGCGCGTTCTCGACCGGGCGGTCGAAGCCCTTCGGATCGACGAGGCAAACCGCGATCGCGTCGGCCTTGCCGGCGACCGCGGCGTTGAACGCGTTGACCATCTGCGCAACATCGGAGGTTTCCGACCCGGTCCACTGATAATCGACGCCGAGCAGCGCGCAGGCATCCTGAATGCCGTACTGGCACGGGACAAAGAACGGGTTCGACGTCACGTGATTGACGAAGACGAATTTCCAGCGCGGATGCGGCGGGAACGGCCCGCCCTCCGCCGCCCGCGCCGGCCCGGCCGCGCCCGTCAGATACGCGGCGACCGACCCCGCGGTAACGCCGCGCATCAACGCGCGCCGCGGCAACGCACCCAGGTGATGTCGCGCGAGCGTTCTTTCATGTCGCATCCTCCCATTGTTGTCTCATGGCGCGTCCGGTACACCGGCGCGGACCAAGCGAAACATAACCGGGCGCGCGCCCGCGGTCACGCGGACACAATCATGGCAATGGCTTCCGCCGCGGCAACACGGCGACATGGCAGACGGGGATCGAGTAGGAATGCGCTACACGTGCGCGCCGCCGTCCCAACGGGCCTATGTCAGTCGTTCAACGGCCGATTGTACCGCGCGCAGCAAGCGTAGGGCGGATGCAATCCGCCATCTTGGCTGGCGCCGTTGCTCAGCCCGGCTCATCGACGATGCAGCGGTAGCGGAGGCGTTTCACCATTAGACCGCGCAGCGCACGCGCGAAGGAGGCGGATTGCATCCGCCCTACGCTAGCTGGAAAGCGCGGCAATACGCTTGCAATAAAATGCCCCTCCGCTTGCTCTGGAAACGGGCTGGGGGACGCGCAGCGTTTTATCCTTGCCGCAGCGGCAGCTCGCCTATTGCCGTTTGAGCAACACTAAAATTGCCACAATCTTCGGGCCTCATGGAGTACCGGAAGCGGCGATGGCCGGCCCCGGGTGACCGAACGGGTGGAGAGATGGCTGTTGTTTCGCTGCAAAAACAGCCAGCACGGGCAGCGGGGGATAGCTCGCGAAGAGCTGTCGGGCGATCCTGCCGCCTGGCTCCGCGGTCCCGAGACGGCGGACCACCTGTTGCTGCGGCTTGCTTGGGTCCGGGATACGAGGCAAGTTCCCTTCATCAGACGACTGCACCAACCGATCCGGAGCGGAGACGATGCCGATCCATACCGAAGACCTCGAATACCACCATCCGGCAGGCGTTCCGCTGCTCGCGCGGTTTTATCGCCCGGAAGGGCAGGCCCCGTTCCCGGCGGTGCTGGAAGTGCATGGCGGCGCCTGGACGTCGGGCGACCGGTTCAACAATGTTGCGATCGCCGAACACCTGGCGGCCCACGGCATCGCCGTGCTGTCGATCGACTTCCGCATGCCGCCGGCGGCGCGCTACCCCGATACGGTGGCGGACGTGAATTTCGGCATCCGCTTTCTGAAGGCGAATGCCGAGCGGTTCGCCACGCGCCCGGAACTGGTCGGCGGGCTCGGCACGTCTTCCGGCGGGCACCTCCTGCTGCTCAACGCGCTGCGACCGCGCGACCCCCGCTACGCCGCGGCCCCGCTGCCGGGGAGCGACGCGCGTCTTGCGTTTGCCGTCGCCTGCTGGCCGGTGGCCGATCCGCTCGCCCGCTATCGCGCGGTCATCGAGCGCGGCAACGACCGGCTGGTCGAAGCCCACCACCAGTTCTGGCCGTCCGAAGAAGCGATGTCGGAAGGCAGCCCGCAGCTGATCCTGGAACGCGGCGAGACGGTCGACAAGCCGCCCGCGCTGATCATGCAGGGTACCGCCGACGACAATCTGACCCCCGGCATGGCCGCCGATTTCGCGGCTGCCTATACCAGAGCCGGCGGCTCGATCGCATTCCACAAATTCGAAGGGCAGCCGCACGCCTTCATCCCGCGCGATCCGACTTCGCCCGATGCGCGGCGCGCGCTGGAGTTGATCACGGACTTCATCCACCACCAGACACGCTGAGGCGAGCTGCGTGTCCCGCAGCTGATCGCTCAGTTTCTTGTCAGGGGCTTGTAGCGGATGCGGTGCGGCTGATCGGCCTCGGCGCCGAGGCGGCGGCGCCGGTCGGCCTCGTAATCGGCGTAGTTGCCTTCAAACCAGACCACCTGGCTGTCGCCTTCGAAGGCGAGGATGTGAGTGGCGACCCGGTCGAGAAACCAGCGGTCGTGCGTGATGATGACGGCGCAGCCGGGATATTCCAGCAGTGCCTCCTCGAGTGCGCGCAAGGTGTCGACGTCGAGATCGTTGGTCGGTTCGTCGAGCAGCAACGCGTTGGCGCCGGTCTTCAGCATCTTGGAAATGTGGACGCGATTGCGTTCGCCGCCCGACAGCTGACCCACCTTCTTTTGCTGGTCGGCCCCGCGGAAGTTGAACAGCGCGCAATAGGCGCGGCTCGCCATCTTGCGGCGGCCGAGATCGATCTCGTCCTGTCCGTCCGAGATCTCCTGCCATACTGTGTTGGCCGCGACGAGGGTATCGCGGGACTGGTCGACATAGCCGAGCTTGACGGTGTCGCCGACCCGGAACGTCCCGCCGTCCGGCGTTTCCTGCCCGGTGATCATGCGAAAGAGCGTCGTCTTGCCCGCCCCGTTCGGGCCGATCACCCCGACGATGCCGCCCGGAGGCAGGCGGAAATCGAGCGCCTCGATCAAAAGCCGGTCGCCAAAGGCTTTCGAAACGTGCTGCGCCTCGATCACCAGGTCGCCGAGCCTCGGGCCCGGCGGCAAGACGATCTGCGCCGTCTCGGGGGCCTTCTCGCGGCTCTGCGCGACGAGCGCCTCATACGCCGAGAGCCGGGCCTTGCTCTTCGCCTGACGTGCCCGCGGGCTCTGCCTCACCCATTCGAGCTCGCGTTCGAGGGTGCGGCGCCGCGCCGCCTCCTGCCGCCCTTCCTGCTCGAGCCGCTGCTGCTTCTGGTCGAGCCATCCCGAGTAATTGCCCTCGTAGGGGATGCCGCGGCCGCGATCGAGCTCGAGGATCCACCCGGCCACCTCGTCGAGGAAATAGCGGTCGTGTGTGACGGTGACGACGGTGCCGGGGTAGTCTTCCAGGAAACGCTGCAGCCAGGCGACCAATTCGGCGTCGAGATGATTGGTCGGCTCGTCGAGCAGCAACAAATCGGGCCGCTGCAGCAGAAGCCGGCACAATGCCACGCGACGCCGCTCACCGCCCGACAGATTGGCGACCTCGGCGTCGCCCGGCGGGCAGCGCAGCGCGTCCATCGCGATCTCGACGGTGCGGTCGAGGTCCCAAGCTCCGGCCTGCTCGATCTTTTCCTGCAATTCGCCCTGTTCGGCGATCAGCGCATCCATCTCGGCTTCCGAGAGGTCTTCGGCAAAGCGGGCGCTGACCGCCTCGAAACGGTCGAGCAATGCCTTGGTCTCGGCGAGGCCCTCGATGACATTACCGAAGACGTCCTTTGTCGCATCGAGCGCCGGCTCCTGCGGCAGATAGCCGACCCGCGCCCCTTCCGCCGCCCAAGCCTCGCCGGCAAACTCGCGCTCGTCGCCGGCCATGATGCGCAGCAAGGTCGACTTGCCGGCGCCGTTCGGCCCGAGCACCCCGATTTTGGCCCCCGGCAGAAACGACAGCCAGATGTCCTTCAGCACCTCGCGCCCGCCGGAATAGGTCTTGCTCAAGCCCTTCATCACATAGATGTACTGATACGCCGCCATTACAGATCCATCCGATCAACTTTGCTAATATTGGCCGCGGGGCTCGAGGCCGAAGGCGTGCTGGCCGTACATCGTGCCGACCGCGTCCCAATTGAGGCTGACATGGCGGGCGACGGCGTTCACGTCGCGCCAGGCGCGCTGCACGGGGTTGCTGAGCATCAGCCCATAGCCGCCGGTCGAGGCGTTGAGCGCCTCCACAGCCTGGAGGGCGAGCTTGGTCGCATAGGCTTGGTTGCGGCGGCAGCGGATGCGGTCGGCGACCGTGATTTCCTCGCCGGCCCGCAATTTCTCCATCGCATTCTGCAGATCCGTCACCAGGATCATCTCTGCCGCCTCGATCGCCGCAGAGGCTTCGGCGACGCGCAGCTGCACGGTCGCGAACTCGGCCATTGCGAGCCCGCCGCCGGCGAGGGCGCCGCGGGTCTCGCGCCCGGTCGTCATCGCCAGATAGGCCTCGAGCGCCCCTTTTGCGGCGCCGACCGCGGTCGAGGCCAGCATCGAGGCGCCGAGCACCAACAGCGGCAGGCGATAGAGCGGGTTCTGGTGATATTGCGCGCCGGGGGTGCGGCCCGAGCGCGTATCGGCGAACAACAGCACACGATGCTGCGGCACAAAGACCTCGTGCACGATGATGTTTTTGCTGCCGGTCCCCGACAATCCGCAGACGAACCAATTGTCCTCGATCTCGACATCGCCGATCGGAAGCAGAAAAAACGCGCCTTCATAAGGCGGCGCGCCGCCCGGCGGCGTGATCAGGGCGCCGAGCCTGATCCAGCTCGAATGATCGCAGCCGCTGGCGAACGACCATTTGCCGCTCAGCACATAGCCGCCCTCCCCCTTACTGTGCAAAGCCCGGGGCACCGCCGCGCCGGTCGGGGCGAAACAGGCGCAGGTGAAGGGGTCGTCCCCGCCGCCCCACAATTCGCGCTGGGTCTCGATCGGGTAATGGCCGAACGAGATGCCGTTGGAGAGGGCACCGTTGAGCGCCCATCCGGTCGACGCGCAAGCCGCCGATACCGCCAGGGCGATCTCGAGCGCCACCACGGCGTCGTATTCGAACCCGCCAAACTCCTTTGGCCGGCAGGTCCGCAGCAGTTCCGCATCGCGGATCTTGGCGATTATGTGCGGCGCGATCGTGCGGTTGCGCTCGGTCTCTTCCGCCAACTCCCGGATCTCGGGCAGCATCGCCTTGGCGCGGGCGACAAGTTCCTCCGGGCCGGACGGTGCGACAAAGCGAACGGCAGCACTCGTCATCGGCCTCTCCGGGAGATCTCGTCGAGCGCGCCCAGGATGCCCCCGCTCAGAAATCGCGACAAGCGGAAACCTAGCGTCTTTTCCTCGCCCTGCTCGCGGGGTGAGGGGCATTTGGCGTTGACGGCGCGGCGAAGAAGGCTGACAGTCCGACCATGATCCTGTTGCCAGGGTAAGGCCCGTAATCAGCTTTGAACCCGTCGCCCGAGAGACCAAAGGATCAGGCAGCGCGCGGCGGGAACCGAACACGACCAGGAGGGAATCATATGCCTAACGACCCAACGCCCGGCGCCGCCGACCAGACCAGCATCGCGCAGCGTGGCGCCTTGGATGGTGTGCGGGTGGTGGACCTGACCCAATTCGAGGCAGGGACCTCTTTGACCCAGACCTTGGCTTGGCTCGGCGCCGAGGTGATCAAGGTCGAGGAACCGACCAAGGGCGAGCAGGGCCGCGGCGCCTCGACCGACAAAAAAGGCGTCGACTCGCATTACTTCATGCTGCTCAACGCCAACAAGCGCAGCGTCACCGCCAATCTTAAGACCGACAAGGGGCGCGCCCTATTGCGCGGGCTGATCGAAAAGGCCGACGTCTTTGCCGAGAATTTCGCCCCGGGTGTCATCGAGCGCCTCGGTTTCGGCTATGACGTCGTGCGCGAGATCAATCCGCGGATCATCTATGCCCAGGTCAAAGGCTTTGGCCAGGACGGCCCCTATAAGAGCTTTCTTGCCTTCGACATGATCGCCCAAGCGACGGGCGGCGCGATGTCGATTACCGGCGAGCCCGACGGCCGCCCGATCAAGCCGGGGCTGACGATCGGCGACACCGGCACCGGCTTGCACGGTGCGATCGGTGTCCTCGCGGCGCTCTACCAGCGCCAGTTCACCGGCGAGGGCCAGCGCATCCAGCTGGCGATGCAGGAATGCGTGATCAATTATGGCCGCATCTCCTACGCCGCCCAGGCGCTGTGGGGCAAGGCCGCGCCGCGGATGGGCAATCAGAGCATCATGGGCACCAACTCGCCGAGCGAGACCTATAAATGCAAAGGCGACGGCCCGAACGACTATTGCTACATCTATACTTCCCGCGCCAATCCCCAGCATTGGGAACGGCTTTTGAAGATCATGGGCCGCGAAGACCTGATCGGCGACCCGCGGTTCGACAGCCCGCAAGAGCGGTTCAAGAACCGTCACGTAGTCGACGAGATGATCGCCGAGTGGACGATCCACCATGACAAGATGGAAGTCATGCAGCGGCTCGGCGAGCAGGGCATCCCGGCCGGCGCGATCATGGATACGATGGAACTGTCGAATGATCCCGACCTCAACCGCCGGGAAATCTTCGTCACCGTCAAGCACCCGGTGCGCGGCGATTTCAAGATGCCGGGCTGGCCGGTCAAGATGAGCGGCTCCAAGGTGCCGATCACGGCCGCCCCGTTGCTCGGCGCCGATTCCGACGCCGTTTACGGCGAGTTGCTCGGCCTCTCGGAGAACGAACTGGCCGCCTTGCGCAAAGAGAAGGTCATCTGAGCCGAGAGAAGCGACCGTACGGAGCGTGACGAGCATGAGCGGCGGGGCATCCTCGGTGCCTGCGCCTACTCTCGGGGCGGCCTCGCCGCTCGTGCCCGCTCCCCGGTGGGAGCCTGCAGCGAGCTACCCGGACCCGGCGGTTCGCACGCTCGACCCGCGCTTCGAGAACATCAAGCCCCCGTTTAATGCGGCGGTTGAGCGTCTGGCGACTGGGTTTCGCTGGGCCGAAGGCCCGGTGTGGTTCGGCGATGGCCGCTACCTGTTGTGGAGCGACATCCCGAACAACCGGATCATGAGGTGGGACGAGGAAACCGGCGCGGCGAGCGTCTTCCGCAAGCCCTCGAACCACGCCAACGGCAATACCCGCGACCGCCAGGGTCGGCTCGTCACCTGCGAGCACGAGGGGCGCCGGGTGACGCGGACCGAGTATGACGGCTCGATCACCGTCATTCTCGACCGGTTCGACGGCAAGCGGCTCAACTCGCCGAACGACGTGGTCGTAAAATCGGACGGTTCGATCTGGTTCACCGATCCGCCATTCGGGATCCTCGGCAATTACGAGGGCGAGCGAGCCCCGCCGGAATTGCCGACCAACGTCTATCGGGTGGACGGCAGGACCGCCGCCGCCACCGTCGTGACCGGCGACATCAACGGGCCGAACGGCCTTTGTTTTTCGCCCGATGAGAACAGGCTCTACATCGTCGAGTCCCGCGCCAGGCCACGTCTCATCAGCGTTTTCGATGTGGTCGACGACAGCACCAGGCTCGCCAATAGGCGCGTCTTCATCAATGCCGGCGAGGGAACACCCGACGGCTTCCGCTGCGACGTCGAAGGCAATCTGTGGTGCGGATGGGGCATGACGCCGGGGCTCAATGGCATCGCCGTCTTCTCCCCCGACGCGACAATGATCGGCCATATCTCGCTGCCCGAGCGCTGCGCCAATCTGTGCTTTGGCGGTCGCAAGCGAAACCGCCTGTTCATGGCGGCCAGCCAATCTGTCTATTCGGTCTATGTGAATACCCAGGGCGTGGCGGGCGGCTGAGCGGTCTTTGATATGGCGCGATTGGCGATTTCATCTTAACCTGCTGCGTTCAACTGCAGGAGGAACAGATGAAGCGCTTTTTCCTGGTCTGCTCGTTGGTCGCGATCGCCGCGTGTGCCCAGCAGCCTCCGCCGCCGCCAGTGGCCGCGAACCCTCCACCCCCGCCCCCTCCTCCTCCGCCAGTGACCTATACCGTCTATTTCGACTATAACAGCTCGCAGCTGGGTCCCGCTGGGAGAGAGGTCGTCAGGTTCGCGGCGGATGGCTACAAGGCCAGACCACCCTCGCCCGTTCAGGTCACCGGGTATACCGATCCGTCGGGCTCCGCTGGGTATAATCAGCGCCTCTCGCTGCGACGGGCCAATGCCGTAGCCGCCGAGCTGCAGAGTGACGGGGTGCCTCAGAGCGCTCTCGTGGTCAGCGGACAAGGCGAGAGCAGCAATGAGCCGACACCCGGCCAAGACCGGCGCGTCGATGTGACCGTAGGCGGGCCTCCGCCGGCCTCGTAAGCCGAAACGCGGGAGGGCGCCTGAGGCGCCCTCCTCGTCTTCCGGGATTCGCGCCCGCCGCTAGACGGCTTCGTAAGGGAAGCGACTGATTTTCTCGACGTTCCGGCCCTCGATCCGGATCAGGCGGGTCGCGCCTTCGCGGCGCGGCGAATGCAGGTCGCCCTCGTTGTAGAGGTGCGCATCACCGGGCTCCAGCGCATATTCCTTGACGAGGCGCACCTTGCCGGGCTTGTCCTCGGAGGCGGGCTCCAGCATCGACCAGTCGCTCATGATCGTCTTGCCGCGCGCTTGGCCATAGATCGCCCAGGTCGGGCCGTGATCGTGCGGCTTGCTCTCCCTGGCGCCTTGGTTGACATGGCCGAGGATGCAGAACCCGAGTTCCGGATCCTCGTAGAGGATCTTCCGCTCCGGCACTGCGTCGTGGAGATGCGTGCTGACGAAATCCTCGTCCTTCAGCACGTCCTGGACGAGCGCGCACACCTTGTTGCGACCCTCAGGGCCGGGATCCGCCGCAAGGATGCTGTGACATTCCCTGGAAAACTGTTCGAGAGTATAGCCCATCAAATCACCTCCTCACTCTGAACTGCCGGCCGACAACGTATCGCGGCAGACAAGCCCGGCACAAGAAATCGTTCCGCGCTACACCCTATGAGCAACCAGGCGTCCGGCGCCTTCGATCACCTGGTCCCAATCATCGATTTCACGATTGACCGGCGCCACCATGATGTGCTGCACCCCGATCGCCTCGTAAGCCGCGACCCGCTCGCGCAGTTCGCCGTCGTCCTTGCCGTTCCAGTGCGTCCGGATCGAGATCGTGAACTCCGGCTCGGGCCGGTCGCTGCGCAGCCGTTTGACGATCGGCGCGGCCTCTTCCGGCGTGAGCTGGCTGCCGTGCCACCCGTCGCCGATCCGCACCGTGCGCTTGTAGGCGGCCTCCGAGCGCGCGCCGAACCAGATCGGGATCGGCCGCACCGGCAACGGCTGCATCGTCATCTCGGTGATCTCGGCCGGGATGTATTTGCTGCGGAAGCTCACCGGGTCCTGCGTCCATACCGCGCGCATCATCGCGATGCCTTCGTCGGTGCGCCGCCCGCGTTCGTGAAACGGCGACCCTAAAGCGGCGAACTCGGCCTCCAGCCAGCCGACCCCGGCGCCGAGGATCAGCCGCCCCTCCGAGAAATTCTGCAATGTCGCCAATTCCTTGGCGAGCGGCAGCGGATGGCGCATCGGCAACACCAGGACGCTGGTGCCGAGCCGCACCCGCTTGGTGACCGCCGCGGCCCAGGTCAGGCTCAGCACCGGGTCGAAGAACAATGGCGAGCGGGGGAAGGTCGCCCGCGGCACGATGATGTGCTCGCTGACCCAGACATCGTCGAAGCCCAGCTCCTCGGCCCGTATCGCGGCGCGGCGGATCTTGTCGGGTGTCGCCTGCGCGCCGGCATGCGGCAAATGAATCCCGAGTTGCATTGTCTCTCCCTCCGTGCTGGTCTTTAGACGAGAATAGCGAGGTGGAAAGGGGGGAGCCATGCGGTTCGCCGACAAGGTCGCGGTCATCACCGCCTTTGCCAATGGAATAGGCCGCGCCACCGCCGAGATCATGGCGCGAGAGGGCGCGACAGTCGTCGGCGTCGACAATCACCCGGGCCGCCTCGAAAACGCCGTGAAGGCATTGCGCAGCGCGGGCGGGCGGGCACACGGCCGGATTTGCGATGCGCTCGATCAGGGGCAGGTGGAAGCGACCGTCGCCTCGGTCGATAAGGAGTTCGGCGCCGTCGACATCCTCGTCAATGCGGTCGGCGGCAGCACCATCATCGCCAACTCCGGTGCCGGTGTCGACGAGCTGACTTTCGAGGAATGGCAGCGGCTGATCGCCTTCAATCTGAACGGGACGTTTCTGTTCACTCATGCCGCCGTGCCGATCATGAAACGGCGGCGGCACGGCAAAATCGTCAACCTCGCCTCAATCGCCGGGCGCGGTCTGAGCCCGTCGAGCAGCAGCGCCTATGCCGCGGCGAAGGGCGGCATTATCGCCTTCACCCGCAAGCTGGCGTTCGAACTGGGGCCATACGGCGTCACGATCAACGCGATCGCCCCGAGCCTTACATTGACCGAACGCATTCGCCCGCATTGGGACAAGCGCTCGCAGGAGGCGCAGGCGGCCGAGATCGCCCGCACCCCGCTGCGCCGCGTGGCAGAGGCCGCCGACCAGGCCAAGGTCATCTGTTTCCTGGCCTCGAGCGACGCCGATTTCGTGACGGGCGTCACGATAGACGTAACGGGCGGCAATTGACGGCTCGGGCGCACGACTGTTCCACTGTCGTCACTCCCGCGAAAGCGCTAGGGCATGCAGACATCTTCCGCCTTTCCGCCGTCATGCCCGCGAAAGCGGGCACCCAGGACCGTTGTCGGGCTATTCACCACGGGGCCCCTGGGTCCCCGCTTTCGCGGGGACGACGGATAACTTATTGAAAGTCCTTCTATTGTGGAGATGTGTGCATCCCCTAGCGCGAAAGCGGGGGTCCTGGCTCATCGGCCATTGCGGTAGCCCTGGATACCCGCTTTCGCGGGCATGACGAAAAGTAAAGAGGATATGACGCGATGACGACTTTCGTTCTGATCCACGGCTCTTACCAAGGCGGCTGGATTTGGCAGCCGGTGGCAAACCGGTTGCGGGCCGCCGGGCATACGGTCTACGCGCCGAGCCTCGACGGCTGCGCCGAGCGCAAGCATTCCCTGCGCCCCGGCATCACCACCGAAACCCATGCGGCCGAAATTGCCGACCTCTTATTCTACGAAGATTTGCGCGACGTCGTGATGGTTGGCACTAGCTCGGGCGGCATGGTGTTGTGCCGCGCCGCCGAGATGCGGCGCGACCGGATCTCGCGCCTGTTCTTTGTCGATGCGCTGGCATTGCTCGACGGCGAGCGGATCCGCGACATCGTACGGCGCTCGACTGCGGTGCCGAGCGGGCTCGCCGCCGGCCCGTCGCGCGAGGATGCGGAAAATCGGCTCTTCGCGGACCTCGACTCGCAGACGCGGGCTTGGGCGCTGGAGCGCTATACTCTGCATCCGATCGGGATTTACGAGAACCCGGTCAAGCTCGACAATTTCTGGGACCAGCAATGGCAGGCGACCGTAATCTGGTGCCGCCGCGCCGCCAATCCGGGCGAAGCGCATCAGCGCCGCACCGCCGAAAAGCTCAATGCCCAATGGCACGAGCTCGACACCGGCCACTACCCGATGCTGAGCATGCCGGACGAGCTTACCGCGCTATTGACCGCCAAAGGCTAGGCCGCGCTCAGAGTATTGCTCTCCCCGCCATTAGGCCCAACACGAGGAAGATCACGCAGATCACGATGAAGATGAAGAACAGGATCTTTGCGATTCCTGCGGTTGCAGCCGCGATGCCGGTGAACCCGAAGAGCGCGGCGATGATCGAGATGATGAAGAAGAACAGTGCCCATTTGAGCATATCGGTGGTCCCGGAAAGTCGCTGCTGAACGGCTAATGTCCGGCCGGGCCCTGTCGTTCCAACCGACGCATGGGTCTCTTCCACTCCGCAGGCAGGCTGCCTTATCCTGAGGACCGCAGGAGGGTCCCATGGTCGAGTGGACGGGCGGCGCGCTGCCGACATTCGTGACGCATCTGGAATGCAGTCTGACCGGGGAGCGCTACCCGGCGGACACGTTGCAGGCGCTCTCAAAGGCCGGCCGACCGTTATTGGTGCGCTACGACCTCGACGGTGTCCGCCGGGCGCTGCCTCGCGAGATGCTTGCCGACCGGCCGCAGACCCTGTGGCGATATCGCGAGATGTTGCCGGTGCGCCGGCCGGGCGACGTGGTGTCTCTCGGCGAGGTGGTGACCCCGCTGATCTCGCTGCCGCGCATTACCGCCCGGCTCGGCGGCGGCGAGATCCTGGTCAAGGACGAAGGCCGCCTGCCGACCGGCTCGTTCAAGGCGCGCGGGCTGGCGCTCGCCGTTTCGATGGCCAAGGAGCTCGGGGTCGCGACGATGGCGATGCCGACCAACGGCAATGCCGGGGCGGCGATGGCCGCCTACTGCTCGCGCGCCGGCATCAAATCCTATGTCTTCTGCCCCGATGATACGCCGGCGGTCAATGTCCGCGAGATCGCGATGCAGGGCGCCGAGGTGTTTCTCGTCAACGGGCTGATCGACGATTGCGGCAAGCTGGTCAGCGAAGGCGAACGGCATGTCGGCTGGTTCAACTGCTCGACCTTGCGAGAGCCCTACCGCATCGAGGGCAAGAAGACGATGGGTATCGAGCTTGCCGAACAGCTCGGCTGGGAATTGCCGGACGTCATCTTCTACCCGACCGGCGGCGGCACCGGGATCATTGGCATGTGGAAGGCCTTCGCCGAGCTCGAGGCAATCGGCTGGATCGGGCCGAAACGGCCGCGCATGGTCGTGGTCCAGGCAACCGGCTGCGCGCCGATGGTCAAGGCGTGGAAGGAAGGTGCGGAACACGCCCCACGATGGGAAAACGCGCGCACCTTCGCCGCCGGCATCCGCGTGCCGCAAGCGATCGGCGATTTCCTGATCCTGCGGGCGGTACGAGACAGCGGCGGGTTTGCCAGCGCCGTCAGTGACGATGCGATCGCCGGGGCGTGGCGCGAGGTTGCCGCCGAGGAGGGGCTTTTGTTGTGTCCCGAAGGCGCGGCGACCTATGCCGCCTACAAGCAGGCGCTCGCCGAGGGACGGGTCCGTCCCGGCGAGCGGGTCGTCCTGTTCAACTGCGCGAGCGGCCTCAAATACCCGATGCCGGAAGCAGGCACGCCACTGAAGCTGGGCAGCGCGATCGATTGGCAAAAGCTGACCGGAGCCGCTCAGCCCTCCGGCGGCCCGATACAACCGCGGTGATGCGGTCGATGCCGAAGCCCGCGATCCGGGCTGCAAGGATCGCAATTTTATTTTGCCTTACAGCTTGCACTGGGCCGCCTTGGACGATCGACCAATCGCCCGATGGGATAACCCTGCGTTGGTATCCCGACAACACACCCAATGCGGTAGCGGATTCGGTCGCCCAGGTTCATTGCCGGTCATTGGGCAAGAATGCCGAATTGATCGCCTACGATCAGGACGGCAGTGCGCAGCTCGGCAGATATCGGTGCCGATGATACAGCTGGAGACCACGGCATGAGCATCGAGCAGCGGCTAAAGGAGTTGGGACTGACACTGCCGCAAGTCGGCGGCCCGCTCGGGAACTATGTCCACGCCAAGCGGGTGGGCAACCTCCTCTATCTTTCGGGCAAGGGCCCGCCGGACGGCTCCGACGGCAAAATGCCGACCGGCAAGCTCGGCGCCGGCATGTCGATTGATGAGGGATATCGTCACGCGCGCGGCGTCGGGCTCGTGCTGATCGCGGCGATCAAGGATGCGCTCGGCGGCGATCTCGACCGGGTCGAGGACATCGTCAAAGTGCTCGGAATGGTCAACGCCGCCCCGGATTTCGCGGATCACCCGAAGGTCATCAATGGCTGCTCCGATCTGTTTGTCGAGGTGTTCGGCGAGCGCGGGCGGCATGCGCGCTCCGCCGTCGGCATGAGCTCGCTGCCCGGCGGGATACCGGTCGAGATCGAGGTCATTGTCGCAGTCAGATAAACCCGCCGAAGGGTCCGGCGCAACGCCCTGCACTTCCGCCCGTCATGACGAGAGCCGGCAGATCAGCCGGCTCATGGTGTTTTTTGCGCTGGTTTATGTCGTCGAAGGAATTGGGCAGACCGGTGGACTGATCGCCCAGCCGCTCAATTATTTTCTGAAACAGACCTTCGGGTGGACGCCGGTTCAGGTCACCGCCTATCTGACGGTCCTCAACCTTCCCTGGATCATCAAGCCGGTCTATGGGATCGTTTCGGATTTCCTGCCTCTTTTCGGCTATCGCCGAAAATCGTACCTCGTTCTCGCCAATTTAATGGCGGCGGGCGCCTATTGCTGGGTCGCGCAGATCACCTCGCCGGGCGAAATTATTGTGGCTCTGCTGCTCTCCGCCTACGGGATGGCGATATCGAGCACGGTGTGCGGCGCTATTCTCGTCGAGAACGGCCAGAAATTCAGCGCCAGCGATTCCTTCGTCAATCAGCAGTGGCTGTGGTTCAACATCGCGGCGATGGCCTGCGGCTTTATCGGCGGTCAGCTGGTCGAAAGGCTGACGCCGGCCGGAGCGTTGCACGGGGCCGCCGCGATCATCGCCGTCGCCCCGCTGATCGTCGTCTTTGCCGGCGGGTTTCTGATCCGCGAGCCGCAGAGCCGCGTCAATCTCCCGGAAATGAAAAGGACTTTCGCGAGCTTGCTGGCCGCCTTCAGGCTGCGCGACCTTTGGATAATCGCGCTCTTTCTCTTTGTCTATTACCTCAACCCGGGGCTCGGCACGCCGCTCTATTATCACATGACCGACGACCTCAAATTCTCGCAAGAATATATCGGGATTCTCGGCTCGATCAACTCGGCGGGCTGGATCGCCGGCGCGCTGCTGTATCGCCGGTTTCTGAAGGGCATCACGGCAAAGGCGCTGCTCAATTTGAGCATAGCGCTCGGCATCGTGACGACCGCAGCCTTCCTGCTGCTGTGGAGCGAAGCCCTGGCAGCAGCGATCAACTTCTTCAGCGGGATCGCAACCATGGTCGCCTTTGTGGCGACCTTGAGCCTGGCTGCGGATTATTGCCCGCCTCGCTCGGAAGGCTTCGCCTTCGCGGCTTTGATGTCTGTCACCAATTTTACCGCGGCGCTTTCCGACAATCTTGGCTCCCTCCTGTACGAACATCTGTTTCAGCGCCAACTCGATCCCTTGATCCTGGTGTCGGCCGCATCTACCGCCGTGGCGTTCGCTTTTGTGCCGTTGCTGCGTCTCGGCGACAAGCAACCCGGGAAACCCCTCCTTGCCGGCAATGTTTGATGTGCTCTTTTTTTCATAGCGCAGGCTGCTGCTTTACAGTAGCTTTCGCCTTGTTAACTCTGTTCGCGCTAAAGACAAGGATAAGAGGGTCCCGTGCACAAGTGGCTGCCAGTGCTTGTTTTTCTTGCGACTGCATCGGTCCCTTCTCTGGGATCGATGGCGGTCGAGTTGCCGCTCGCCGCTGATGTGTCCGGTGCCGGCAGTACCGTCGTGCTCGTCGGCGGCATGGGCGGCGGAACCACGGGCGGCATGGGTGGCGCGATGGGCGGCATGACGGGGGGTGGCATGGGCGGCATGACCCCCGGAGGCATGAGCGGTGGAATGGGTGGAATGTCTGGTGGCATGAGCGGGTTTGGCGCCGCGCCGGGCAACAGCTCGGGGAGCATCTACGGCGGAGCGGATCCGAGCGGCGGAGCCGCGCAGCCTGCGCAATACTACCTCTGCGTCACGCCCTACGACCGCTGCTCGCTGGCCTCCTCCCCCGGCTCCGTTCGCAGCGGTTCAGCATGCACGTGTTCCACCGGACATCGCGGCACGATCAAATAGCTTTTTTGTTGCTGGCCCAGCCGGGCGGCCGGAATTATCTGGCGACCCCCGGCGGCAGGATTTCCTTCTCGCCCAACATTTCCGAGCGATAGAGCTCGGAGATCGAGGCCCAGCGCAATTCACAGATCTCCTCGGCTACTTGCTCGGCCCGCGCTTGGAGCGGCGGCGTATCGAGATAGCGGCCGCACAGCGCGATCTGGCGGCGGCTGTGCTCGACATCGGCGGCGTCGTGCTCGGTGAAGAACTCGATCTCGGGGGAGTTCAGCCTGAACCCGTAATGCTTCTCGAAGGCCGGCAGCAGGACCTCACTGATCAAGCCCGGCATCTGGCCCTCCTGCGTCGTCTGCATCGCCAGGATCACGCCGACCGGCTCATTGGCCGTCGTATGATACATGTAGAGCGACCGCGCCCACCAGGCGGGCGGCATTTTCGTATTGCGCACCTCATCGTCGCTGAGCCCGGCGGCGCGGCAGAAGCGCAGGATCAGCTCGTTGTGGTCATGCGGCTCGTGACCCGGCTCCGGGATCGCCTTCAGCCCCTCCTCCTCGGCGATGTTCTCGGCGATCATCTTGCGCACGTCCTCGAAATGATAGCCGCGGGCATAGAGCAGCCCAAAGCTCGCCAATGCCCGCGACACGAAATGGTAGTGCAATGCCTGATACCGGCCCAGCGCCCTCAGCGGCAATTTCCCTTCGCCAAAGGCAAGAAAGAACGGATGCCGCTTGGTATGCCAACGTTCGCGGATTGCCAAGATGCGGTCGGTGATCGGAGCGAGGTTGCCATTGCGTGCCATCTGGTGCCTCTGCCTGGCCTTGTTGACGATATTTCTTAGAGCCATTCTATAGACGCGCCGTGGAGATCGGTCCAGGCGATTGGCTCCTCATCGAGCGGCAGCAAATGGTGGGGCGGCCCTGGCCGGCTCGTCTTGGCACTGATTTGAGGAAAGACGCCGGCTGCTTCATTGCGGATCCTCATGGCACCAAGTTCGGGTACTGCACGCGCAAACGCAGCCCGGTCCTCCCGGCTTTCGACATAGGCGAGCACTGCGGTGTGAAAAACGACCAGCGTCATGTCACACGGCGCCTCTGCGGGCAAGCTGAGCCAGATCAGCGCGCAAATCTCCCCGAATGACGCGGGGCGCGTCCTGACGCTCAATTGCCAGCGCAGCGCGAAGGTTCTCCAGACGACCGGGTTCTCCTGGCCAGATCAAGGCTTCGAGCCAGGCTATCTGGTCATCGTCATTGAGATCGATTGGGTCCGAATCCAGCCCCGCTCGCCGGCCTACCTCGATCCCACGGACAGGAAGCGGCGTCCCCGGGCTCACTCGGCAGGCTAGGGTCGGCGGCGGCGCCGCGTCGCTCCGCTTAGGCGACACACAATGGCCGTCGTAAGCGTAAATAGCGCACCCCCAATTCGCGGCCGACCTGCTTCACATCGACCGCCTGGCCCTTGTAGGTGAAGCTCGAATTGCGGGCGATGACGATGAGCCAGCGGATGCGAGAGAGGGCGGTGATGATCTCCTCGACCATGCCGTCGGCGAAATATTCCTGCTCCGGGTCGCCGCTCATATGGGTGAAGGGCAGCACTGCGATCGACGGCTTATCGGGGAGCGGCAGCGCGGGCTGAGCCGATGCGGCCTTGGAGGCGTCCTCGCGAACGCGGTAGACCCGCACCGGCCGGGCCATGTTTTTGACCTGCCGCTCGCCCAGATCCTCGAAGGCGAAAGGCAGCCGGTCGCGAACCTGATCGCGGACCGTATTGGAGACGAACACCCCGCCGGCATCGGCCAGGGCTTCGATCCGTGCCGCGATGTTGACGCCGCCGCCGTAGAGGTCGTCGCCCTCGACGATCACATCGCCGAGATTGATGCCGATGCGCAGCTCGATGCGATTGTCCGCCACGACGCCCATGTTCCGCTCGGGCATCGCCTGCTGCACCTCGACGGCGCAACGCACTGCATCGACGACGCTGGCAAATTCCACCAGCACGCCGTCGCCGGTGGTCTTGACGATGCGGCCGTGGTGCTCGGCGATCTTCGGATCGAGGAGCTCGCGGCGCAGCGCTTTGAGGCGTTCAAGCGTGCCTTCCTCATCCGCCCCATCAGCCGCGAATACGCCGCTACATCGGCGGCGAGGATCGCGGCGAGGCGGCGGGTATGGGTCATTCGGTTTCACCCATCGCAAGGCGCAGGCCCGACAGCCAAAGCTCGCGGTCCTCGGGCCTCCGCATGAAGCTGGTGTCCGGCATTACAGCAGAGGTGAACGCCCGCAGCCGGGCGACGATGTCTCGCGCCTCCTCGAGCCGCCCCATATGGGCATAGCAGGCGGCGAGGACTTGATAGGCGGGAGCCCAGCCTGGGGTCTCCTGGATTGCGAGGAGCAGTTTCGGCAATGCTTCGTCGAAGTGGCGAGCGAAGAAATGCGCCGCGCCTATTGTGGTTAGCGCCGGGCGCACGCGCTCGCGGGGACTTAAGCGCAGCGCGGTCTTGAGATGTTCGATCGCGACATCGGGCTGGCCGGCCCAAATTCTTAATGCGCCGCTGTTGTGCCAGCCGCGCGCAAAGCTCGGGTTCAGCACCAGGGCACGGTCGACCAGTGCCGTCATTGCGCCGATGTCCTCGCCGAAAAAGGCCAGTGCATGACCGGCATTCACCAGGATGCCAGGATCGTTGCCGGCTACTTCCAGCGCCCTCCTCGCGAAATCGACGCCTTTTCAGACGATCTGCTTCCGGTTTTGCGCTTTGACCGTCGAGAACCAGTCGAAAACAGCAAGTCGCGGCCCAGGCGAGCGCGGGCCCGTAACCGGGATCGCGCGCGATTGCCTGCTTCAGTAAACGGAGCGCCTCGGGGACTTGGCGTGCCGACGACCAGACCATCGCATGGGCACGCAGATAGAGGTCGTAGGCGGTCAGATCGCTCGTTGAGCGGGCGGCAGAGCGCGCGGTCTCGGCGGCTTGCAATGTCGGTTCGATGACGCCGGCGACGCTCGTCGCCACCTTGTCCTGAAGCTCGAACACATCTTCGAGAGAGCCGTCGAAGCGGTCGGCCCACAGATGCGCGCCGCTCTGCGCATCGATCAGCTGTGCGGTGATGCGCACGCGGCCGCCCGCCTTGCGCACCGAGCCTTCGAGGACATAGCGGACACTCAGTTCGCGCCCGACCTGCTTCACGTCGATGGCTTGGCCTTTGTAGGTGAAGCTCGAATTGCGGGCGATGACAAAGAGCCAGCGGATGCGCGACAACGCGGTGATGATCTCCTCGACCATGCCGTCGGCGAAATACTCCTGCTCCGGATCGCCGCTCATATTCGCGAAGGACAGCACCGCGATCGACGGCTTGTCGGGAAGGGCAGGGCCGGAGATCGGCCGCGTGAACGTCGACCTGGCAGCCGTCAGCACTCGGTAAGCCCGGACGGGCCGTGCGATGTTCTTGAGCGCCTGCTCGCCCATATCCTCGAAGACAAGGTCGAGGCGGCCGGCAGCGTCCTCCTGAACGCGTGCCGAGACGCAGATGCCGCCCGGCTCGGCCAAGCTTTCGAGGCGGGCCGCGACATTGACGCCGTCGCCCAAGATGTCGCCGTCCTCGACGACGATGTCGCCCATGTTGATACCGATGCGGAATTCGATACGACGGTCCGTCGGTAGCGTGGCGTTGACTTCGGCCAAAGCCGTCTGCATTTCGGCTGCGCATCTGAGAGCGGCGACGACGCTGGCGAATTCAACGAGCAACCCATCGCCGGTGGTCTTGACGATGCGGCCCCGATGGGCGGCGATCTTCGGATCGATCGCCCCGGCGAGGAGTGTTTTCAGCCGGTCGAGCGTCCCCTCCTCGTCAGCCTCGATGAGGCGCGAATATCCGGCGACATCGGCCGCGAGGATGGCCGCGAGCCGACGTTCAACGCGACCTCGCCCTCCCGGCTCCATGCCGCCTCCTCGATGGCGGATTATCCTATACCAATCAAGCGTCCGGCGCGCATTAAGCAATGAAGCCAGGCTTCATTCATTGCCTAGTCAACATTTTAAATTGCAAAATTGCGTACGATGTAATATCATTCGCATCATGTCCGTTTCGGCACCAGTGTTTCCGTCCCCGCGGCGCGCCTCCCGCGTTTTCGCTGTTTTTTTGTTCGCCAAAATCGACGATCACAAGGATTTCTGCGGCGGAGATGAGACGACGGCTGATAATTTGCTGCAAAAAACAGCAAAAACAGCGGGGCGACACTCGGTACCGGAAAAAGGGCGCCGGCAGGCGCCCCTTCCGTACCGTGGCGGAGGCCGGTCAGGTTTCGCGGCTGGAGAAGCGCACGGTCGTGGCGCGGGCGCGGTAGTCGGTCTTGACGTTGACAAAGCCGACCATGCCCTCCTCGACCTTCTTCCAGGCGCGCTGCAAGGCCGGGCGGATGTCCTCGGGCTCTTCGACATATTCGGCGTAGCAGCCCGAGCGCCTCGGCCATCTTGTCGTAGCGCGTGTAGCCGAGATCGCGGCCGGGCTTGTTGTGCTCCGGGTCGGCGGTCCAGCCGCCGTTGAGGCTGATCACGCACAGCAGCGGCAGTTTGTGCCGCACCGCGGTGTCGAGCTCCATTGCGTTTTGCCCGAAGGAGCCGTCGCCGTGCAGGCAGATGACCTGTGCGTTGGGCTTGGCGGCCTTGGCGCCGACCGCGAACGGCAGCCCCACACCCATCGTGCCGAAGGGCCCGGAATTGAGCCGGTGGCCGGGGACGAAGGTCGGGATCGACTGGCGGCCGAAATTGAGGATCTCCTGCCCGTCGACGGAGAGGATCGCATCGCGCTGCATGAAGTTCTTGATCTCCTCGCAGAGCCTGAGCGGATGGATGTCGCCGTCGGTCGGGTAATTGCCGCCGGCGCGCATGCGCTTTTGCGCCTCGCCGTCGGCGAGTTTCTGCCGCCAGGGCTGGAAGCGGTCGGCAGTGCGCGCGTCGACCGCCTCGCACAATTGCTGCAATACCGACTTGCAATCGCCGACGATCGGGATGTCGATGTTGCGCGCCGAGTTGCCCATCTCTTCGGGATCGATGTCGATGCGCGCGACCTTCGCGTCGGCGCTGAAGCGCGGCGGCAACGCGTGGCCGATCACATAGTTCGTGCGCGTCCCGAGGATGATGATCAGGTCGGCCTCGCGAAATGCGTCGTTGCGCATCGTCAGGTAGGAATAGGGGTGGTCGTCGGGGACGACGCCGCGTCCCTGCGGGGTCGTGTAGAACGGGATCCCGGCCTTCTCGACAAACGCCCTCATCTCGTCCCAGGCCTGCGACCACAACACGCCGCTACCCGAGACGATGATCGGCTGGCGCGCTTGGTTGATCGCATCGACGAGCGCGCTGAGCGCCTTCGGCTCGGCATAGGGGCGCGCCTTGATGATCGGCCGGCCCATATAGCTCCAATCGACCTGCGCCTCGTCGACCGTGGTGTAGAGCACGTCGCCGGGGAAATCGAGATAGACGGGGCCCGGCTTGCCGTTCATCGCCTTCTGGAAGGCGAAGTTCACCTGCTGCGGCATGCGCTTCAAATTGTGGACGCGGTCGGCATACTTGACGCAGCCCTCGAGCGCCTTGACCTGGTCGATCTCCTGGAACACCTGGCGGCCGAACTGGCCGATCGGGCTCGATCCGCCGAGCGCGACGACCGGGCAGCAATCGATCAGCGCATTGGCGAGGCCAGTGCTGAAGTTCAATGTAGCTGGGCCGCTCGCCGCCATGCACACGCCCGGCCCCTGCGTCACACGCGAGTAAGCCTGCGCCATATAGGCGGCGCCCTGCTCATGGCGCGTGTCGATGAGCCGGATGCCTTCCTTGATCGAGCACAGCTCGGCGTCGAGCATCGGCCCGCCCATGATGAAGAACATGTCCGTGACGCCCTGAGCCTTGAGGCACCGGGCGAGGATTTCATTACCCGTCAATTCCGCCATCTGAGTTACCTCCTCTCTCGACATTCGCCCCTCTCCGCCCTTCAGGGGGAGAGGGAGGGGCCCGGGCGCGTCAGCGGCCGGGAGGGTGAGGTGGGTGCGCCTGCAGTTCAGAGCCCGCGCCTCCCCCACCTCACCCCGACCTTCTGCGCCCCCGCGGCGCGGGAGAGGGGCTTTCAGGGCTGGGAGGGGAGGGCCCGTCTAGCCCAATCAGTGCAGTTCGGCCAGATTCATCGCCTCGCCAAACCGGCGGCTGGCTTCGAAGAAATCGCCGTATTTGCGGTGGCCGGCCGAAATATGGGCGCAGGCAAGCAATAGCCGCTCGCGATCACGGCTCTGGTTCTTGCCGTAATCCTCGAGCATGCATTGCGGGATTTCCTGATTGTGGGGGTCGTTCCCGATCCGCGTCGCCATCAAGGCGAGGCGCTGGACGAGCAGCGAGCGGTCTTCGCCGCTGTCGAGATAGGCCTTGGTCCAGGCCACGGCCTGTGGCGGGTCGAGCGCGGCGATCGCCGCCTCCAAATTCCCGATGATTTGGCTGCCATTCATCCGGCCGGCGCCGCTCGGCGCCTTCACGGGCTCGGATTTGAGCCAGCCGGAGCTCCGCTGGTTCCATGCCGCCTGATTGACCATCGAACCGGCCACATAGAGTAGCTTCAGCCGCTGCGGGTGCTCGAAATTGTCATAAAACCAGCCGATCGTATTGCAGTACTCGTAGGTGTGCTGGGGCATCGAGAAATTGTTCGGCCCCACCGTCTCCAGCACCACCTGGGCGGCTGCCAATTGGATCGCGTCGATGATCCGGCGCGGCGATTTGCCGGCCAGCAACAACGCGCTGATCTTCTCGATATAAGCAGGCTCGTGCTGATGTATTAGCGCGCCGATCAGCTCCTCGGTCTCGGCTTCGTTCAGTGATCCGGTATTGGCCAGCAGCGCACGCTCGCGCTCGGTCGTGCCGCCTTGCGGAACGGCATGCACCTCCTTGCCTTCGATAAAGATCGTGACGACGTTGCAGGCCATCTCGTAGACCGAGTGCCAGCGCGGCCCGACCGCAATGTCGAGCGCCCCGGCATAGATCGTGTCGTGCGCGTTCTCCCAGCCGATCGCATTGCCGATCTCGACGACCGAGCGCGCGCGGTAGGCCTTGTGCCCGGTCGTGTAGGAGCGGTTGTAGAGCATGCGGTCCTGCACATCGATCATGCCGGCAAAGACCAGTTGCGCGAGCACCTCCTTGCGGTGCTCGGTCTCTTCCATCAGGCCGAGGAAAACACGGTAGGCATCGATCACCTGACCGCGTTCGACCAATGTCAGCCAATTGTTGAGACGCTCGTTCAACGGCCCGGCTTCTTTGAGCGGTTCTTGGTCCGGCCAGTAGACGACCGGCTTTGGCGGCTCGGTGTTCGGCATCTTGTAGCCGCGGGTCGCATAATGGCCCGGCGCCTTGAAGATTTTCTGGTTCCAGATGTCGAGCCCGGACGGGATGTACCAGATGGTCTGCGCCAGCGGCAGCCCGCCGAGCTTCTCCGGCAGCATCCTCTGCAGATTGATTGCCGCGCGCGCCGAGAGCAGGCAATGGTCGTTGTTGACGAAATTCGGGAATCCGTCGTCGATGCGCTGGTGGTAGGGCACATGCGTATAAGGCGCATGGATGCGCACCGCTTCGGCCATGATCTCCGGCAGAGGCCGCCCACGCCGCAGCAATTCATAGTAGACGCGGCTGCCGCCTTCCTGATCGCGGGCGAGCATGCGATCTTCGAGCTCCCGATAGAGCCGAGCCGCTTCCTGACGGCCGTTTGTTGCTGTTGCGGCTTGCGCTGGCATGAGTTTTTGCTCCTCGGTCGCGGTCGGTGGCTGGCTTCGAGTAACTTTAGTCGCGTCCCGCCGCCCGCGACAACCGCCTTGCCCGCATAGCGCGAGTGCATTCGAAGAATTGAGGCCGATGGTTCCGGACATCTTCCACCGTGATTTTACCCCCACGCCCTATTGGTGGGAGGCTTACAGGCCTACCCCCAGCAACCTCGTCGACGTGCCGAAAGCGGCGCGCGTCGCGATCGTCGGCGGCGGATATGCGGGGCTGTCGACGGCGCTCGAACTGGCGAAGCACGGCATCGAGGCGGTCGTGCTCGAAGCCAATGAGCTCGGCTTTGGCGCCAGCACGCGCAACGGGGGCGCGGTCAGCGGCGGCGTCAATATCGGTAAGAGCTTCACCGGCCGGCCCGCCGACGTCGAGCCCGAGCGCGCCGAGCGGCTGCTGTCGGACGCGTCGGACGCATTTGCCCTCATCGACCGGCTGATCGAGGAGGAAAAGATCGATTGCTTCTGGGAAAAGCCCGGCCGTTTCGTCGGCGCGTGGACAAAGAAGCATTTCGACACGCAGACGCAGCGGCTTGCCGTGCTCAATTCGGCGGCGCAGTCCGGCGCGTACGTGGTGCCCCGCGAGAGGCAGCGCGAAGAAATCGCCAGTGACTATTATTTCGGCGGCATGGTCGTCGAGCGGTCCGGCAAATTGCATCCAGCGCTTTATTACCAGGGGCTGCTCGAGGCCTGCCGCCGGCGCGGTGTTCCGGTCTGCGCCAAAGCTCCTGTCGTGGGCATTCGCCGGAGCGGCGCCGGATGGCATGTCGAGACGGGCCGCGGAACGGTTTCCGCCGGCGATGTCGTGATCGCGACAAACGGCTACACCGGGGGCCTCACCCCGGCGCTCAGGCGTCGGGTGGTCCCGGTCGCCAGCCACATTATCGCGACCGAGGAATTGCCGCAGGATCTTGCCCGGCTTCTGATCCCGAAGGCGAGGACCTTGTCCGACACCAAGCGGGTGCTATGCTATTACCGGATGTCGCCGGACGGCCGGCGCATGGTATTCGGCGGCCGCGCGCGCTTCACGCAGGTCGACCCGACGGTCAGCGCGCCGATCCTCTACCGCTATATGACCGATCGCTTCCCGCAATTGCGCGGCGTCAAGGTGACCCACGCCTGGACCGGCAATGTCGCCTTCACCCTCGATGCGCTGCCGCATATGGGAGAGCGCGACGGCCTCCATTATTGTCTCGGCTGCAACGGCAGCGGGGTGGCGATGATGACCTATCTCGGCTGGCAGACGGCGCGCAAGATCGCTCGCGCCGCCAACTATGCCTGCAGCTACGATAGCGAGGAATTTCCCGACCACCCGCTCTACACCGGCAAGCCCTGGTTCTTGCCGGTCGTCGGCGGTTATTATCGGCTGCGCGACAATTTCGACCGCCTGCTGGCGTGACCCGAAATCTTCCGAGAGGAGATGAGAGATGGATTTCGAAACCTACAAAAGCTCGCTCGCAGAGGAGGCGCCGCCCGAGGGGCTGAGCATGGCCGCGCAGGCATTGTGGTGGGAAGCGAAGGGCGACTGGCACCTGGCGCATCAATGCGCGCAAAAGCAGGCGGATGCCGAGGGCGCCTGGGCGCACGCCTACCTGCACCGCGTCGAAGGCGATCTGCGCAACGCCGGCGGCTGGTACGGCCGTGCCGGCCGCTCCGCCTCGACCGCGCCCCTGAAGGAAGAATGGGAGACGATCGCCCGGGCGCTGCTCGGTTAGCCGCACACCGCCGCGACGGCCCTCCCCGAAGGGAGCTCGCTGTTTTCGCTGTTTTTTGCAGCGAATTATCAGCCATCGATATCCGATTTGCCGCAGAAACCTTGGCGCGCTGCCGGCATGAAAGGGCAAGAACAGCCGATAGAACAGCCGAATAACAGCGAAACAACAGCGAAAAGACGCTGCCGGCGCTGCGTGCTTTCGGGCCGGCGATTCGTTGGCTTCGTAGTTCCCAAGAACAGTGTCATATTGCGATATTAGCATGATATTGTAAATCAATCAAGGCCAAATAACTGATTCGCTCGCGCACCCAGAGGGAACAGGTCTGAGCGCCACTGTGAAGTCTGCGACCTCGACTTGGAGGACTACCACTGATGAGCCGCACGCCTGCCGAATTGGAATCCCGCTGCATCCGGGCGCGCCATCCGCGACGAAATTTTCGACGAACTCGGGTTGACGGTGAGC